>CAVXAT010000021.1:0-34510 GCA_963759805.1 uncultured bacterium | reverse complement strand
TCCATCAACAACCACAATTATTTTCTTGTCTGGGAAAAGTTTTATGGCTGTTTTTACAAATGATTTTGCAATTTCATCTTTTGTTGGAAATTTTTCGTTGATTGAATCGAGAATTTCTTTGCAAAAATGTACGCACAATCGATTGGGATTGCAAATTACCATCTGTGATTATGCCATTGACCAACTTGTAAGCCATGATACTGCGACCAATTGAATTCGTATAAAGAACATTCCAGCACCTGCATAAATCTCGAATAAATTTTTCGCAACAAGGTATCATCAATGCCTACACATAAAATTTCATTTTTTGCAAACATAGATTGGCAAATGCTTCTTGATACGTTGAAGCTGTGCGCTGCTGGATGTAGCAACCTTTTTACAGTGTCACCACTTCGCTGAATTAGTAATCCCATATTTTCGAAGCTTCTCTTGCCTCTAGACAACAATGTTAAGACTGGATATTTTAGAACTGTGCTTGAATAAAGCATTGTACTCTCCTCAGATTTTGATTTGTACGATCAAACCCTTCTGAGAGAGTACATTTTTTTTGTAGATCAGACTAGATCAGGCAGTTTGTTATTTTGAGGAAGTCCTGTAATCAGATGAAGTTTAAATCCATAAAACCATCCAGTAGACGTTTTTCCGCGTGCAGCAATTCCAGAAAACACCTTGTTTCTGTTGATTCGCAAATTATGACATACCTGAAGCTTTGTTGAATCGATAAATCCAAAGCCTGTACATTTGTTTTTACAACACAAATTCATAAAAATTGTTAACGGCACAAGAGCCTGCGGAACCAGCTCTATAAAGCGATTATAGCTGACGATCCCGTCGAATGCGCCCTTCAAATCGCCACATTCTTTATAATATTTCTTAAAGTACGATATCCAGAGTGATGAAAATAAATGAGTATCGTCAGAATGTCACTGAGAGACATTCTTTTCTGTTCTCTTTTTACCAATGCCGATAAATCTGCAGAAATTGAATGTGCATCTAGATGTGTTTTAAAATCTTTACAAAAATTGTCTACGTCATAAAAAATTTGAGTTAAAATCATTTTACTTCCCTTTTTGAAATCCTTTTTTAGATTGGTTTTAACATTCTAAATCTATAGAGGATTTGCTTTAAGGGAAGTCCTTTTCAAAGAATTTTAATTGTCGAACTCAGGTTAAGTAACGCCAGTTCAATAACTCAGAAAAATTGTCCAAGATGCCAAAAGTGCCTCCGGTTCGGAGATTTGTCATGCTGAACTTGTTTCAGCATCCATGGATTAATAAGCATTCCTATTTGTTATTTTACCACAAGCCTGTAAAAACAGCCATTCGAGACTTTATTCAGCGCTATGGGTACAATTATCCACGATTGGGTAAAAATTACTGCTGCCCAAAACACTGCTCGAGATCTGCCTTGATCTTTGCATCCTTTAATTTTCCCTTGATAGAGTCGAAAAATTTTCGAGATTCGGCTTTATCTTGCATTCTTTTGATTGTTTCGGACATTTTACCTTCTGGGATTTCTCTCTTCTCAACCAATGCCTTAAATAAATTTATCGCCGATCGTCGTACGTCATCCTCAGTGGCCTTCACACATTCTGATGCAGTTGATATGGCTTCTGTATACCCCTGCCCATTTTTGACCAGTTCAGCAAACAAACCTATCGCGGATATTTGTACATTACAATCAGTGGTATCCTTTGCACCTTTGGATGCAGCTGCTATTGCCTCTGGGTATCCCTTGCCGTTTTTGACCAATTCTTTAAACACCTGGGTCGAAAACCATCGTATGTTAGGATCATCATCCCCTCCTGCTTTTGATGCACCGGCTATTGCTTCTGTATACCCATGGCCGTTTTTAACCAATTCTTCAAACAACTGTATTGAAATCCATCGCACACCAACATCCGCATTCGTGATGCCTTTGGATGCAGCAACTATTGCCGCTGGATATCCCTGACCCCTTTCAAACAAAACTTTGAATATTCTCATTGCAGAGTCTTGTATATCCTCTCTATTATTATTTATGCTAATTGATGCAGTAGTTGATATAGTATTTACGTATTTTTCACTCAAATTTTCTAAAAATAAGACTACATATTCAAAAAGATTAATTCTAATCGTTAGATCTGCTTGAATTTCTGCTAAACGCATAAAATATCCCTGTATCTCCGGTGAACATTGAGCATGAACGATTTTAATGCCACGCAAAATATTAATAATTGTATGGCTTGTGCTAACATCAAACCATGGAAAATCATAAAAATTGAGAACTTTGTTAGATGTAAATGCACTCCGTACGATATCTTTTCTATCCATATTCCCCAATTTTATACCGCGGGCACTTGGAAGCAGATCTGGGGTGTTTGGTAACCTATCAAACGCATTTTTCAGTTCCTTTACAGCGGCTCGATAGTTTGAAATAATTTCCCCATGTCCATAGCTTGTCGATAAATCAAATGGAAATTCATCATCAAACCCAAGTTTTGTTAGCATTTGTTCGCCATAATCCTTACTATCAATCTCATCCAATGAAATAGAAGGCTCAATTTTTAAATTTAATTTTTCGGCCAACTTTGGAAGATATGTTTTAACAAAATCCGGTTTTAAAAGTTCATCATAAACATTGACCGGATTAAATAATCCAAGATTCAGTAAGTAATTGAGAAGCACTATAAAGTTTTTTAGTGAGGGCTGGAGCTCGAAACAGATTCCTTCGGCGGGTGCCACTATCACGTAACCTGCTTTTTGAAATTTGGGAGCATCCTTAAGTTCCGGTACAGCAACAATAAATCCCCTTGATTCGCCTCGACACGATTCAATCGTATTATTCCTCAAGCATTTGTTATAGGCCACACCGGGAATGTTCGATTCAACATCTGTCCATGCATTGTGAATTTCAATCTCTTCAACTGTCTGTGGCGTCAGGTTGATTTTACTGTCTTCTTTGCCTTCTATTTTGCGAATAAATGCGGGATGGTCGCTGTTCAAAAATCGCTCAAGTTTTTCATTTAACTTTTGCAATTCGAGTTTTGATTTTAAAAATTCAAGACCAAACGCCCTTGCGTCTTTGTCGTATGCCAAGATAAGAAGAAAATTCATCATGGAGCTATCCATGCAGTCTGCAAATGTTACATTACGATGTTCCATCCCATCAAACCAAAGTGTTGCTGTTTTATATTCCGAAAGCTTTGGGTATTTACCTGGCATCAGCACAATGTATGTAAGCGCCTCATAAAGCTGCGGGCTATTCTCAAATTTCCCTTCAAATGCCTGCAAGTCTGCTTTCATTTTACCTTCGGTTTCTGAAACAAATTTATCAGCAGCCCATGCTTGCCAACCAGGTTCCTGGTCTTTGGAAAATATCGACATATTTCTAACTTCTCGTATTTTTTCATCGAGTGCTTGATAGTAGTTTGCCAAGTCGTCTCGGCTTGATTCGCAACAAGACCAGATTAAGGCAAGCAGCATTAGCAAAGTTTCTTGTGGGTTTTGTGAAAATGCTTGACGCAAAAGTTGTGCCGTATCTGCGCCACGCACCAATTTTGCACAGTTCTCCTTAAACTCACAAAACTCATTAATTAATTTTTTAAATTCGGCAGCAGAAACTGCTTTTTCAGGGATCTTTACATTTTGAAGAGCTTTTTTTGATTCTGCCAATTTTCCAAAAAAATCTGCATCGCTTACGTTACACAAACTTGAGGCGGTAGATTTTATCTTTTCAATCTTGGAACTTGCTTTAAGTTGTTCTGCAAGTTCTTTTAATCTGTTAGATTTACTGCCAACTTCTTTGCTGCCAAACTCTGGAAGAAGTGCAATAATTTTTCCAAGAGATTGAGCAACATCGACAGACGCCTGATCTCTGATATCTTTTGTTGGGCTAAAATTCATCATTCCAGATGTTCCGGGAGGTCGGTGGAATAATCTATCAATAATCCTGATTAAGGCAGGCGGTTGCTCATCAGCAATAATCAACTTGCCTGTAGATTTGTCGCGATCCCATCCCAAATCATACAATCTCATTACCCACTCTTGTTGCCATGCCACCGCACCGTGCAGTGGTGAAATTGGATAAAACTCTGGCTTTAAAATACTCAATGTGCCGATAAGGTTGTTTTCATTGGCCTGAATGTAAAAACTTGTTTGATAAGTTAGTGCGACTACAAAAAGTAGAAATACATAAAATTTTTTCATCGAAAGGCTCCTTAAATTACTTTCTTTAAAAACAAATAAGCTCGCCTATTTACAGCCGAGCTTATTGAAAAAAGTTATATAAATTCAAGGTTTGGAAAAAGTTTATCTTACATGCCCCAAATATTGATCAATTTGTTCGCAAATTTCTCTTGGCGCTGGTAGGTCTTCTCTTTCCAGCGGTTTTTATATCCTTATATAAAACCATATTTTAAAGGGGCTTCCTCCGTGTCTTAGCAACTCTAAGCAGTCTTTTGACCAGATATCAGCATCCCGTATATTGCGTTCGCCCACCAAACATATTGATTGTGGGAATCTGCTTGGTCGATCGGTATATCCTGTACGAATTTGGCGGAGGATTAAGATAAGCGAATCTCCGACAAGGCTATCTATCTCATCAATAAAAAGAAGAATCGGTTTTTTAGAGCATTTTGACCAAAATTTTAGAAAGCTAAAGAGTTCATTTCCAGATATAGATACGTTTGTTAACCCATCTTTGAAGTATTCCAACCCGCAATCGGCATCTCCGAAGGTATACTTAATTTCCGAATTAAGTTGGTCGAGAATGACGAGCATGCTTTCAATTACGTTGCTTCTGAATAATACTTATTTTTGTTATTTTACCACAAGCCTGTAAAAACAGCCATTTAAGACTTATTCGGTTGCCATGGATATGGGCATGCACGAAGTTGAACGGCTAATTACTTTGCAGGAAACTAAAATAACTATTTTCGCGCGTCCCAGATGCTTGGAATAAGCAGAAGTAAGCTGTATCGAAAGATCAAAAAGCTTGAGATTGAAAATAGTAAGTAGCTTTCCGTTCTTTGCTGGTTATAAATCGTACAAACCTTTTTCTCTTTAAAAATCATGGCTGACTAAAATACTGCTCAAGATCTTCTTTTATCTTTGTATCTTTAAAATCTGATTTGATGGAATCGAAAAACATTTGTGCTCCGACTTTATCTTGTATACTTCTAATCATTGCAGCCATTTTATTTTCTGTGATTGTTCCTTTTTCCCATAAAGGTTTCAACAATTTTATCCCGGATATTTGTATCTCTTTATTAGCATTCCCTAAACACTTTAATGTGGCTTCTAATGGCTCTGTAGATGCCTGCCCTTTGTAGATCAATGCAATAAATACGTTCAACACATTGAATTGTAATAAAGGAACAGCACCCGTTAAACAGTGCGATGCAGCAGCTAATGCTTCTTGGTATGCCTGTCCTTTGTCGACCAACGTTTTAAACAAATGTAATGAGTCGTCTACTATTTCTAAACTAGCATCCGTTAAACCATTAGATGCAGCAGCTAATGCTTCTTTGTATGCCTGTTCTTTGTTGACCAATGCTGCAAATAAATACAACGTGCAGCTTCTCACCGAAGTATTAGCATGCGTTAAACCTTTCGATGCAGCAGTTAAGATAGTAGTTACATGTTTTTCACCCAATTTTTCAAACGTGAAAGCAATATATCTAAAAATGTTAATTGTAACTGCTGGATCGGGTTGGATTTCTGCTAAATGCATAAAATATCCCAGTATATCTGGTGACCTTTGGGATTCAGCCTTTTTAATACCTTGTAAAATGTTGGAAATCGCCTCAATCGTGCTAATATCCAACCATGGTAGATCATAAAAATTGAGAACCCCATGGTTTACAAACTTGCCGGCCTGGATGTCATCATATCCCATATTCCCCCAACTTTATACCTCGAAGACTTGGAAGCTTTTCGGATTGCAATATATTCTTCAACTTCGCGGCAGTGGCACTATGTGTTTTAATAATTTCTCCATGCCCGCTACTCGTCGATAACTCAAATGGAAATTCATCATCAAAACCAAGTTTTGTTAATATTTGATCCCCATAATCCTTAGTATCAATATCATTGAGTGAAACAGAAGGCTCCATTTCAATTTTTAATTTTTCGGCTAACATTGGAAGATATGTTTTAACAAAATCCGGCTTTAAAATTTCATCATAAACTTTTGCTGGGTCAAATAAGTTGAGATTAATTAAGTAATTGAAAAGGACTATAAAATTTTTAAGTGAAGGCTGAAATTCAAAACAAATACCTTCAGATGGTTGTACTATTACATATCCTGCTTTTTGAAAGAGGGAAACATCGTTTAGGTCCGGCGTAGCAATAATAAAGCCTTTTCCCGATTGGCACGATTTAATTTCTTTTCCATTCAAGCATGTGTTATATGCCACACCGGGAATGTTTGATTCAACATCTGTCCATGCATTGTGAATTTCAATCTCTTCAACTGTCTGTGGCGTCAGGTTGATTTTAATGTCTTCTTTGCCTTCTCTTTTGCGAATAAATGCGGGATGGTCGCTGTTCAAAAATCGCTCAAGTTTTTCATTTATCGTTTGCAGTCCAAGCTTTTGTTTTAAAAAATCAGTGCCAAACGCCATTGCATCTTTGTTGTACGCCAAGATGAGCAGAAAATTCATCATGGAACTATCCATGCAGTCTGCAAATGTTACATTACGATGTTCCGTTCCATCAAGCCAAAGGGTTGCCGTTTTATATTCTGAAATCTTTGGATAGTTACCGGGAATCAGCACAATGTATGTAAGTGCCTCATAAAGCTTTGGATTATCCTCAATTTTTCCTTCAAACGCGTGTAAGTCTGCTATCATTTGGTTTTTTAACTTGTTATCAAATTTATCAGCAATCCACTGCTGCCAGCCAGGGGCCTGGTCTTTGGAAAATACTGAAATATTTCTAACTTCCCGTGTTTTTTCATCAAGTGCTTGATAGTAGCTTGCTAAGTCGTCTCGACTTGATTCACAGCAAGACCAGAGTAGTGCTAACAGGGTTAGCAAAGTTTCTTGTGGGTTTTGTGAAAATGCTTGACGCAAAAGTTGTGCTGTATCTGCACCACGCACCAATTTTGCACAGTTCTCCTTAAACTCACAAAACTCATTAATTAATTTTTTAAACTCGACAGCAAAAATTGCTTTTTGAGGGATCTTTGCATTTTGAAGAGCTTTTTTTGATTCTGCCAATTTTCCAAAAAAATCTGCATCGCTTACGTCACACAAACTTGAGGCGGTAGATTTTATCTTTTCAGTCTTGGAACTTGCTTTAAGTTGTTCTGCGAGTTCTTTTAATCTGTTAAATTTACTGCCAACTTCTTTGCTGATAAGCTCGGGAAGAACGGCAATAATTTCCCCAAGAGTTTGGGCAACGTCGGCAGCCGCCTGATCCCTGATATCCTTTACGGGGCCAAAGTCCATCATTCCAGTCGTTTCGGGAGGGCGGTGGAACAGTCTATCAATAATCTTGATTAATGCAGGGGGTTGTTCATCCTCAATAATCAACTTGCCCGTAGATTTGTCGCGGTCCCATCCCAAATCATACAACCTCATCACCCACTCTTGCTGCCAGGCGACTGCACCGTGCAGTGGTGAAATCGGATAAAATTCTGGCTTTAAAATATTCAGTGTGCCGATAAGATTATTTTCATTGGCCTGAACGTAAAAATCTGCCTGATAAGTTAGTGAGATTACAAAAAGTAGAAATATATATAATTTTTTCATTGGGGCTCCTTAAGTTACTTTCTTTAAATTACTTTATTTCAAAACAAATAAACTCGCCTATTTAAAGCCGAGCTTATTAAAAAAAGTTATAAGAATGCAAGTTTGGATAAAGTTTATCTCACATGCCCCAAATATTGATCAATTTGTTCGCAAATTTTTCTTGGCGCTGATAGATCTTCTCTTCCCATGTCTTGGCTTTAGACTGATTAAAAATTACAAGATGTCCTTCTGTTGCATTGCAGGTGTCCATGTATGCTGCTGTTTGCTCAAGACCATCTTGCAGTGCCTTTTCACCATACCAAAGTTTAATCTCAAGAACAATTCTTTGTTTCTGCCATTCGATAAGAAGGTCCATTCGTTTGCGTCCCAGTGCGTACTCACGGTGAATCTTGCCGCCGCCATTAATTATGCGTTGCAGAAATGCCATCAGCAGTAGGTGTGGTCCGGCTTCTTTGTAAGCAAATTTTTCAAGCCATGCATCGGAGTGTTCTCTGAAAAATTGTGCAAATGCTTCAAGTAGTTTATGCATATTAATTGAGCCATCAGGGTTAACATACCAAGAAGTTTGTTGTGTTATTGTTTGCTGAGTTGTTGCAATTAATTCGCGGGGTAATATCTCTTGATAAATTGGATTTGATATAACAATGTTCTTATTGCGAATTGAAATAATCCCTAGATCAATGCAGTAACTTAGATCATCGCTTGGGATATCACTTGGCAGAGTCTGCCCTAAAAGTATTGGTTCAACAACTTTTCTTACTCTTGGTTCACTTAATCGATCAATTAAAACATCTAGATGTGTATCTCGTCTGAGAATCAAAGTTTCTTTTGCGCGTTCGATTGTGTCTTTGGTGATTGATTGGCTACGATCGGTTACATCTTTGAAGCAAGCTTGGTAGGCAAGAGCATTAACCAGCCATGGTTGGCCATGTGTTAAATAAAAGGCATACTCAATTGCTTCTTTGGTGAATACTTGACCAGTTTCTTGAGTGTGTTGAAGGTACAAATCCCTGACTTGTTGTTCAGAAAAGTTTGGAAGTGTAATAGATTCCGCCTTGATATTAAAAGCGCTGCCTCCCAAAATACTTGCCTGCTGCTCGTCCGACCAAATTCGATAATCACGAACATCGCGCACCCCAACCAAACATATTGATTGCGCGAATCTGCGTGGCCGATTGGTATATCCAGCTCGGATTTGACGGAGAACTGAGATAAGCGTATCACCGACAAGACTATCTATCTCATCAATGAAAAGAAGAATTGGTTTCTTAGAGCATTGTGCCCAAAATTCTAGAAAGTTAAAGAGTTCATTTCCAGAGATCGATGCATTTGTTAAGTCGTCTTTGAAGTATTCCAATCCGCAATCGTCTTCTCCGAAGGTATGTTTAATTTCTGAATTAAGTTGGTCGAGAATAACGAGCATGCTTTCAATTACATTGCTTCTGAATGCTTGTGCAGCTTCAATATTTACATACAAGGCTTTATATTTGCTGTCATTGTTTAATTTTTTAACAAAGTTGACAATGGCTGTGGTTTTTCCAGACTGACGAGGTGCATGTAGTATAAAATATTTTTCTTGCTCAATTAAGGATATAATTTCTTCCTCATTTAATCGGTGGCTCAAAAAGTAGTGTTTTTCTGGATTAATAGGTCCAGCCGTGTTAAAAAATTTCATTCTTTCATTCCTTTCAAGGGCAAAATAATACTTATTTTTGTTATTTTACCACAAGCCCGTAAAAACAGCCATTCAAGACTTATTCAGCGCTCCATGTAAAATCAAAAAAAATCACTGCTGACCAACATATTGCTCGAGATCCGCTTTTATTTTTGCATCTTTAAAATTTTCCTTGTTTGAATCGAAAAACCTTCGTGCCTCGACTTTGTTTTGCATCCTTTTAATTATTTCAGCCATATTGCGTTCTGTAATTCTCCCTTTTTCAATCAATGCATTGAGTAAGTGGCTCGCCGAATATCGCACGTTAGGACTGGCGTCACCCATCCCCACTGGTAAAACAGCTATTGCTTGATCATATCCCTGACCGTTTTCAACCAATGTCTGGAACAAGTATATCGCCGATCCTCGTACGTCATACTCAGCGTCTTGCACGCATTCTGATGCAGCAGACATGGCCTCTGCATATCCTTGCCCCTTTTTGACCAGCTCAGCAAATAAACCTATCGCAGATATTTGTACATTATAATCGGTATCCATTGCACTTTGGGATGCAGCTACTATTGCTTCTGGGTACCCTTGATCGTGTTTAATCAATTCCTTAAACACCTGTATTGCACCCCATCGAACATGAGCATCCTCATCCCCTATTAATTTGGATGCAGACGCTATTGCTTCTGTATACCCATGACCGTTTTTAACCAATTCTCCAAACAACTGTATTGAAATCCATCGCACACTAACATCTGCATCCGCGACACCTTTTGATGCAGCAGCAAGTGCTTCTGGATACCCATGCCCTTTTGCAAACAGGACTCTGAATAAATCTAATGCACATGTTTGTACAAAATTCTCAACATCCAATATTCCTTTAGATGCAGCAACTATTGCTTCGGCGTACCCCTGCCCCATTTGAATCAGTGGTTTGAACAAATCTAATGCAGCAGCTCGTATGTTCTTATCAGCATTATCTAAACAGTTTGATGCCAAAGTTATTGCCTCTGAGTAACCCTGACCTTTTTCAAACAACACTTCGAACAAATGATGGGCTAATCCTCGTACGTCTCCATGACGATCAATTAAACAATTTGATGCAGCAACTATTGCCTTTGCGTAACCCTTGCCTTTTTTAACCAGTGCCATGATTACATAAAGCATTTGTCTTCGTATATCTGCATCAGGATCAACTAAATTATTTGATGCAAAGGTTAACATCTTATCTACGTATTTATCACTCAATTGTTCAAACGAGTAAAAAATTCTGTTATAAATATTAACTCTAGTCCATATATCAGGCCCTTCTTCTGCCAAGTGCATAAAATATCCAACTATCTCGTCTGAGGCCTGTGCCTTAGAAATCGCAATCCCATCCAAAATATTTGTAATCGCCAAGGTCGAGCTAATATCAAGCCATGGAAGATCATAAAAATTGTACACCCCATTGCTTACAAACTTACCAGCCTTGATGTCATTACTTTCCATGTTTCCCAACTTTATCCCTCGAAGGCTCGAAAGCGAATTCGAAGCCATTGGCAACATATCAAAAGTATTTTTCAATTCTTTTGCGAAGATACTATATTTCTTAATAATCTCCCCGTGCCCATGACTTGTTGATAACTCGAATGGAAATTCATTTTCAAAGCCAAGTTGTGTTAAGATTTGGTCCCTATAATCCTTGATGTCAATTTCATCGAGTGAAACACTCGGCTCAATTTTGATTTTTAATTTTTCAGCCAACATTGGAAGATATGTTTTAATAAAATACGGCTTTAATATCTCAACATAAACTTTTGCTGGATCAAATAATTCGAGATTCAGTAAGTAGTTGAAAAGCACTATAAAGTTTTTAAGTGAGGGCTGAAGCTCAAAACAGATTCCCTCGCCGGGGGATACTATGACGTAACCTGCCTCTTGAAGGCCAGAAGCATTCTTAAGTTCAGGCGTAGCAACAATAAAGCCCTTTGATCCATGCTTGCACATTTCAATGGTTTCACCCTTTAAACATTCATTATATGCTACGCCGGGAATGTTCGACTCAACATCTGTCCATGCATTATGAATTTCAATCTCTTCTACTGTCTGCGGTGTAAGTCTTATTTTACTATCTTCTTTATCTTTAATTTTACGGATGAATTCTGGCTGACCACTATTCAAAAATTGTTCAAGCTTTTCATTTATTGTTTGTAGTTCAAGTTTTTGTTTTAAAAATTCAGCATTAAATTCTGTTGTGTCTTTATTGTATGCCAAGACGAGCAGGAAATTCATCATTGAGGTATCCATGCAGTTTGCAAATGTTACATTGCTATGTTGCTTTCCATTAAACCAGAGGGTCGCCTGAGTTTTATATCCAGAAAGCTTCGGATATTTGCCGGGCATCATCACAAGGTATGTAAGCGCCTCATAAAGCTGCGGATTTTCCTCAATCTTCCCATCAAACACCTGCAAGTCTGCTATCATTTGGTCTTTTAACTTAGGATCAAATTTATCAGCAATCCATTTATCCCAGCCAGGCGCCTGGTCTTTAGAAAATATAGATGTATTTCTAACTTCTCGTGTTTTTTCATCAAGCGCTTGATAGTAGTTTGCCAAGTCGTCTCGACTTGATTCACAGCAAGCCCAAAGCAAAGCAAGCAGCGTTAGCAACGTTTCTTGCGGATTTTGTGAAAATGCCTGACGTAAAAGTTGTGGCGTATCCGCGCCACGCACCAATTTCCCACAGCTCTCTTTAAACTCACAAAACTCATTAATTAATTTTTTAAATTCGATAGCAGAAATTGCTTTTTCAGGGATCTTTACATTTTGAAGAGCTTTTTTTGATTCTGCTAGTTTCTCAAAAAATTCTGCATCACTTACTTCACACAAACTTGAAGCGGCAGCTTTTATCTTTTCAATCTTGGCTCCTGCTTTAAGCTGTTCTGCGAGTTCTTTTAATCTATTAAATTTACTACCAGCTTCTTTGCTACCAACGTCTTTACTGCTCATTTCGGGAAGAAGGGCAATAATTTTCCCAAGAGTTTGAGCAACGTCTCCAGACGCCTGATCCCTGATATCTTTTGCTGGGCTAAAATTCATCATTCCAGATGTTCCGGGAGGGCGATGGAACAGTCTATCAATAATTTTGATTAATGCGGGCGGTTGTTCATCATCAATAATTAACTTACCCGTAGATTTATCGCGGTCCCATCCCAAATCATATAATTTCATTACCCACTCTTGTTGCCATGCCACCGCACCGTGCAGTGGAGAAATTGGATAAAACTTTGGCTTTAAAATACTAAGTGTACCGATAAGATTATTTTCATTGGCCTGAAGGTTAAAATTTGTTTGATAAGTTAGTGAGATTACAAAAAGTAGAAATACATAAAATCTTTTCATCGAAGAGCTCCTCTCTATTTTTTAATTAAAATTACGGCTGACTAAAATACCGCTCGAGATCTTCTTTTATCTTTGTATCTTTTAACTTTCCATTGATATCGTCGAAAAATTTTTGCGCCTCGGCTTTATCTTGCATTCCTTTAATTATCGCGGCCATTTTACTTTGTTGAATCCCTCCTTTTTTCCATAAATTATGCAATAACCTTAGTCCCGTTATTCGTACCATCTTATCAGTACTCTCCAAACACTTTAACAATGCAGCTCTTACCTCTGGATATCCCTGCCCATTTTTAAGTAATGCATCGAATAAATCTTCTGCTGTGCTTCGTACGTTCCACAACACATCCTCTATGCCGTTTAACGCGATAGATATTGCATCTGGATATCCTTTTCTCTTTTCAAATAATGCCTCGAATAATCTTATTGCAGATTGTCGTACTCTCTCACTAGAATCCCCATCACTAACATCGCCGACACCCTTTGATGCCGCAGCCACTGCCTCTTGGTACCCCTGCCCATTTTCAACCAATGTCCTGAACAATATTATTGCTGATTGTCGTACGCGATAATTAGCGTTCTTAACACATTCTGACGCAGAGGCTATTGCCTCTGCATATATAGCCTCTGCATATCCCTGCCCCTTTGCGACCATTAAAACAATTTGCTCAAAAATCTCAAGTCTAACTGCTAGGTCAGGTTGAATTTTTGTTAAACGCATAAAATATCTCAGTACTTCTGGCGAACATTTGGCCTGAGTCTTGTCAATACCATTTAAAATACCGGTAATTGCAAAGCTTGTGCTAATATCAAACCACGGTAGATCATAAAAATTGCACATCCCATTGCTTACAAACTTGCCAGTCCTGATGTCACCATCTCCCATATTCCCTAACTTTATCCCTCGAAAACTTGTAAGCAAAGTCGAAGACATTGGTAATCTATCAAGCATATTTTTCAATTCCTTTGTGAATATATTGTATTTCTTAATAATCTCCCCGTGACCATGACTTGTAGATAATTCGAATGGAAATTCATCATAAAAACCAAGTTTTGTTAGGATTTGTTCGCCATAATCTTTTTCATCAACTTTATCGAGTGGAACAGAAGGCTTAATTTCGATTTTCAATTTTTCGGCCAACCTTGGAAGATATACTTTAACAAAGTCCGACTTTAAAATTTCATCATAAACTTTGTTTGGATCAAATAATCCGAGATTCAATAAGTAATTGAAAAGCACTATAAAGTTTTTTAGTGATGGCTGAAGTTCGAAACAGATTCCTTCGGTGGGGGCCACTATTTCATAGCCTGCTTGTTTCAAGCTGGAAGTGTCCACGCCAATTTGGCTGGAGGCAGCCCTTTTTTTTGCCGGTTCATCCATTTGCTCTGTAGCAACAATAAAGCCTTTTGACAGACCATGACATTGTTCAATAGACTTCCCACTCAGGCACTTATTATACGCCACACCGGGAATATTTGATTCAACATCCGTCCATGCATTGTGAATTTCAATTTCTTCAACTGTTTGTGGCGTAAGATCTATTTTACTATCTTCTTTATCTTTGATTTTGCGGATGAATGCGGGATGATCACCTTTCAAAAACTGCTCAAGCTTTTCATTTAATGTTGACAGTTCAAGTCTTTGCTTTAAAAAATCAACATTAAAATTTTTAGTTTCTTTATCGTATGCCAAGATGAGCAGAAAATTCATCATTGAGCTATCCATGCAATCTGCAAATGTTACATTGAGATGTTCGGTTCCATCAAGCCAAAGGGTTGCCGTTTTATATTCCGAAATCTTCGGATAGTTACCAGGCATTAGGACAAGGTATACAAGAGCCTCATAAAGCTTTGGGGTATCTTCAAGTTTTCCCTTAAGCAATTGCAAGTCTGCTATCATTTGGTCTTTTAACTTAGGATCCAATTTATCAGCAATCCACGCTTGCCAACCAGGTGCTTGGTCTTTGAGAAATATAGATGTATTTTTAACTTCTCGTATTTTCTCATCAAGTGCTTGATAATATTTTGCCAGATCGTCTCGGTTTGACTCACTGCTTGCCCAAAGCAACGCCAGTAGCGTCAGCAAAGTTTCTTGCGGGTTTTGTGAAAATGCCTGACGCAAAAGTTGTGCTGTATCTGCACCACGCACTAATTTCCCACAGCTCTCTTTAAATTCACAAAACTCATTAATTAATTTTTTAAATTCGATAGCAGAAATTGCTTTTTCAGGGATCTTTACATTTTGAAGAGCTTTTTTTGATTCTGCTAGTTTCTCAAAAAATTCTGCATCACTTACTTCACACAAACTTGAAGCGGCAGCTTTTATCTTTTCAATCTTGGCTCCTGCTTTAAGCTGTTCTGCGAGTTCTTTTAATCTGTTAAATTTACTGCCAACTTCTTTGCTGATAAGCTCGGGAAGAACGGCAATAATTTCCCCAAGAGTTTGGGCAACGTCGGCAGCCGCCTGATCCCTGATATCCTTTACGGGGCCAAAGTCCATCATTCCAGTCGTTTCGGGAGGGCGGTGGAACAGTCTATCAATAATCTTGATTAATGCAGGGGGTTGTTCATCCTCAATAATCAACTTGCCCGTAGATTTGTCGCGGTCCCATCCCAAATCATATAATCTCATTACCCACTCTTGTTGCCAGGCCACCGCACCGTGCAGCGGAGAAGTCGGATAAAACTCCGGCTTTAAAATACTCAGCGTGCCGATAAGGTTGTTTTCATTGGCCTGAATGTAAAAACTTGTTTGATAAGTTAGTGCGACTACAAAAAGTAGAAATACATAAAATTTTTTCATCGAAAGGCTCCTTAAGTTACTTTCTTTCAAAACAAATAAACTCGCCTATTTAAAGCCGAGCTTATTAAAAAAAGTTATAAGAATGCAAGTTTGGAAAAACTTTATCGCATTAAAGCTTCTCTAAAATTATCCAACTCTTCCAGAACCTGTCCGGCTCCGAGCACCACGCACAAGAGTGGATCTTGGGCAGCATTAACAGGAATTGCTGATATAGCGGATTATTTATATTTAATTGACAAATTGGGTATTATTATATTAGGCTAGAATTGATATATGTTTTAGACCTTTCGGGGTGCTTGTTAGGAATAATTTTTAAAATGAGAGGGTTTTCCATGCTTCGCGTGAATAAATACGGTGCTTTGGGCATGTCTTTTATGCTGATTATTTTTTTATGTTTATCGTGTTTGCAGCAAGTAAGCGCAGCGGCACTACCCCCGACACCAGCAGTGAATTTAGAAAGAATTGATGATTTAATTGCTAAAGCCTTTAGGGCTTATTCGATTCGTCATGGAAGTGATTGGGAAGGATTTAAACAAAACCTTGCTAGATTTGGTGAGAATCGAGATGATTTTAAAATAATGTTTGGATATACAGATGAGGAATATGAGTATTATAGGTCTAATCTTAGACGCATAAGAAATCGACTAGGTGCTCCTGAAATGCAGGAGCTTATGGAGGTAAGGATAACTGAAGCATCTACACCATTTGTGCAACCACGACCGGCAGTAGCAGCAGCGGAACTATTCCCGACACCAAAGGAACTACCCCTGGCACCAGCAGTGAATTTAGAAAGAATTGATGATTTAATTGCTAAAGCCTTTAGGGCTTATTCGATTCGTCATGGAAGTGATTGGGAAGGATTTAAAAGTAATTTTGTTCGATTGGGTTATAGCGATTATTTCTCGACAGTTCGTAATTGTAAAATAGTTTTTGGATATACAGTTGAGGAGATCGAGTATTTCTGGTCTAATCACGGCCAAATTCTCGAGCGACTACGAGCCCCTGGAATTCAGGAGCTTATGGAGGAAAGAATAACTGAACCTGCACCAGCAGCAGTGCCTGTACCGGCAGCAGCAGCCCTACCACCGAGACCAGCAGTGGATTCAGAAAGAATTGATGATTTAATTGCTAAGGCCTTTAGGCGTGATTCAATGAGGGGATGGGATTGGTTTGTTGATGGATTTGTTAGGGGCATGACTGTGTTTAGAGACGAAGCTAGATTTAAAGCGGTATTTGGATTTACAGATGAGGAGTATAAATTTATTGTGTCAAATTTTCCTGCCATATCAGACCGATTACATGCGCCTGGTGTTGGGAAAATGATGGCTCGTAAGATAGAACCATTGCAGGAGGGGTTCTCAGAAGCAGTAGCGGCTGCATCCAAAGGCATAGGTGATATTGATGAGAGTGCGCGAGAATCTTCTATGCGTTTATTCAAGGCATTAGCAGCGCCTGCGCCAGATAAACCGATTATTGCATATCTGAATGACGCTGGGGTGCTTGTTTTACGTACGCTTTCTTCCACGAGTAGGGAAAAATATGTCGAAAGCGAAGAATGTCCAGTTACGTTGGAACCATTTGCAGTAGGTGAAGAGATTTTTTTATATCAATGCGGTCATGCGGTTAAGAATAAAGGTTGGTCTCATGATAGACCATGTCCGGTATGTAGAGAAACAGAAGAGGGGCGTGTTATCACAATTCCTGAAGCCATCAAAAAATAACTAAAAAAGAAGCTCGACTGTAAATGGGCGAGCTTCTTGAAAAAAGTTATAAGAATGCAAGTCCTTGAAAGCTTGATTAACAAGTCCAAGCTATCAATGAAAATACTATTATTTTTTTGGTTGTTTAATCTTGGATTTTATGGGTTGTTTTGTTTTTACGGGGTGCTTAATCTTTGTGGGCTGCTTTTTTGCGATAAGTTGTTTAATTTTGTCTACAATACTTTGTAAATCAGCTTTTGCTTTATCAAGATCCTCGGGAGCTGCACCATATTCTTCCTCGGATGATGAGCTATATTCCTCCTCGGATGATGAACTATATTCATGCTTGTGGGCTACGCTATCTTTATCCGATGAACTATATTTCTTATTCTCCAATCTTTGCCTATCCAAATAAAGCATAGATTTTTTTGCGTAAGGGGTTTCTAAATTTCCTATATTTTTCAAAATAGTTTTTAGAGGCTCCTTTACAGAATCAAAATTAAATTGCTTGGATTTAGATATATTCTTGTGGGTTAAGTTATTTGTTTCTTTATCGACATATTCTATCTTTTCCAATAAAATCTCTTTTAATGGCCAGTAGATTCGATTTTTGTTCGAATTAGCCGATAAATCGATTATTTTTTCTATTATTTTGTCTGTGAAAGAATTTTGGAATAGCTCCATTATTGGATATTTAATTTGCTTCTTTGTATCCCGATCGAATACCGTATTATCTAACAAAAAGCTTATTGTAGCTTCCGGGTAACGTAAACTCTCGATCTCTGATAAAAAGAATATACAAGTTGCTATATTTTTAGAAATAGATTCGAAATTGACCTTGTCATTAATCTTCCAAGAAAGTTTAATTTCCGTATCTTCGTATGGTTTTATATTTATTGGTCCAAGTTTATATAAATCACTTAACACCTCAGCAATGTCATCAAGAATCTCAAATCGAGCAAATTGATCTTGTCCAAAAGTAACAAATGCGATTTTGAGTATTTCATTATTCTTTATTTTTTCATACGCCATTTTAATTGTTGAGTTATGATCTTTTTGTGCATAGCTATATTCAACCTTGAATTTTCCATTATTTAGTTTTTTTGTAAAAGTTGTTATGGCATTGGTTTTTTTTGTACGAAGTTGAGTATATTTATTTATTGTATCTTTTATTGCATTGCAAGCATTTTTAAATTCTAGAGGCATGTTGGCCTCGTCTGGGCCATATTTATCAGTTATTTTCCCAATAATTACAAGTAAACTTTGATGAATTGTGGTAAACATATCTTCAAGTCTGACGCTGAAAGAACCAGCATCGTTTTTAGGAAATATCATTCCATAATATATGCCTGATCCTATCTTAGAAAAATTTACATTAAAAAGCCATGTAGTACCGAGCTGATAGACGCCGTCTGTCGAATTTGTATTCATTGATGCGTTTCGCAAAAGAGCGCCCATCTTATACTGCGGCTTATCTTGCTTACCCCATGGGGCGGTTAACGCAAGTTGGGACATATCCCAACTTAAAACATCTTTTATTGGATATTTGCCATATCCACTCAATTCACTCGCAAATCCTGTCGATTCTAAAATGTTGTACCAATTGTGTAAAAGTTCAAAATAATAATAAAGCATGAAACTAAAAGTAAGTATCCTATTTTTGTTGTCTTTTATTTCAGTGCTGATTATTTTGGGATCATTTTTATCAATTACAGTTTTTATATCTTCGGTTGCATTTGTTTCTGCAAATTTATATTTATCACTCCATTCCATGATTTTTATTGCAGCATCAAATTTGTTAACCAGAGCCTCCATAAGTTGTACTGCTGCTAATTTTTCAATATTTGTTGTTGCTGCTATGAAATCTTGCTTAAAAGGCTCAGCAATAAAATAAGATAAAACATTTTCATAAAAGTCATTCCATACCTTTAAAAAGCTGGCAGAGTCATCAACTCCTTCAAGATTTAAGACATCGATTTTTTGTTTATATATATTGAGTGTTAATAAAAATGGCTTTAATTGATATTTTTCATCGAAAATTTCATTAAATAACTTATTTATTCGAGCTTGTGCGTCTTGTCCCTTGCTTTGCATAAATGAAGTATTAAGCCACATTTCGGCAATTCCAAGCTCTGTAAGCTTTACGACGAGTAGCTTTAATTTATTCTTTGACTCCCAATCAGCTTTATCAGCTTTTCGTAAAGATTGAACTTTCAGTACAAACGCTAACCAATCTTGTTTTATTTCTGGTGTTAATGCATATAACCCCATTCTTGAAAGTTGAATTGTGTAAATATCCGGCTTACCTGCAGGTGCTATTTTTTTAATGTCTGATTGTACCAGTTTTTCTTCTTTAAGAGCTTTTAAAATTTGCGCGATGGAATATCCATTAATAATTTCGTCTCCTGGTTGTTGATAAATCAGTGCCTCTAATTTGTTGACTAAAAACAGATAATTCATTCTGAACGCGAGATCATTTGGTTTTGGGGCTGCCCAAAGGTCGAGAATCCTCTTGGAATAATACAGAATAAAATTATTTAAAAGATTAATTTCAGAACTTTGGAATTTAGCTTCATTTAATTTTTTTGTTACGGATCCAAGATAATGTAGCATACCTCGCAAGGCCCAAGAAATCTCACTTTGGGTTTGAGTCTCTTTGTTTTTAAGTATCTGAATAAAAAAATTAAAGCTTAATTCTTTGCTGGTTTTTTTATAATGCTTTGCAATATCGTCAAGCTTTTCATTTTTAAATTGTTTTCCAAAAACATTTTCTGTCATGGGCAAATCAGTCCAGTTATTTATCTTTCGCTCTGAGTAAAGAGAAATCAGTTTTGGGGTTGGATAAGAAAACCAACCTTTTACAGCACTTGAAGACTGGGCTAAAACTTCATCTAGACTTTTTTCTGTAAAACCAGCTTTTGCCCAATTTACAATTTTGCCCTGCTGAATATCTATAACAAATCTAAAATCTTCTTGGTCAAGTAATGCGTCAATGTTTTTAAAGTCTTTTACGTAAATTACAGGCTTGCCTTCACCCCTAAACGTTGCAGCTTCATGCGAAGTTGCCGGTGCATTTTCTCCAATGATTACACAAAAAATATCCTTTTTAATTATACTAGGTTCCTGATATATACGAAGAGCTTCCCCAATCGTTTTCGCATCTATAACTTGATCATCATTTGATATAAACTTCAATGCCCCACCGGCACCTACAATAACTTCTGCATCAATAACATTGCTCTTGTAAGTGTTAAAATCTATTGTTAAATATGATGCAGGATCCGTTTCTGTCTGAGGTATGGGCCTAGTTTGCACAAGGTATACTGTTTTTGTTTTTTCATCAATAACAAATTCCACATCCATTGGTTTTTGATAATATGCTTCAAGCATATCAGCAATAAATTTAAGGCATTTAACTGCACTATTAGAAATAGTTTCAAGATTTGCAAAAGCAGGAGTATTGTCGGCACGTTTTAATTTTTTTATAGGGTTGTTAGCTGATTGATCTGCTTCTTGTTCTTTTTTAGTTGTTGGGACTAGTCGGAATGGTTTGGGCCTTATAATGGCGTGTATATCAAGATCTTTATCAATATAAAAACTATCCACAGGGACTATACTATTTACAACCCCTTCGTTATGTCCATATGAAACTTGAGCTAAGGTTAATCCTGATGTTTTTCCATTGATATTATAAGTACTACCCTCCGGTTCTTCTGTGTACATTACACCACAGCGAGTGATTGTCTTACGTTCTTCAGTGTTAATTCCTGCAGAAGGTTTTTCTTGCGCTGTTTCACCAACCATTTTCTGGAATAAAACAGGAGTAAATGGAGCATCAAGTAAATTTGGATCTCTTGCTCCCAAGCGTTGTGTCATTGATTTTGCACTAAAATATGAACTTACAACTATCGCCATTGCATTTAAAATATCTTTGATTTCTTTTTGAACGTTGGCAACGCTCTCATTACCCCCTGCATTTGCAAGTTCTTCTGTGTCCTCGCGACCTGTGCTACGTACCATGAAGCGATCATTGGTTCCTATTTGTTTAAATAACTCTGTTAGTGCAACTTGCATATCAGGCGAAAATGATTGTATAAATATCTCAGGTGACGCAAAATTTAATTCCTTAATCTTACTCGAAACACTTTCTTCAATTGTTGTTTTCAATTCATCAAGAAACTTATCCGGAAACTTTTGTTCAGTAAATAAAGTTTGCAGGGTTTGCTTTTGTTCAGTTATAAAGTTTGGAAAATATTTTTGAATTAACTTGCTCCAGAGATCATTTATGTCGATTTTGCAATATTTTTCTAAAAATTGTACTATTTCTTCAGATGTAATTCCGGCAATGGTTGGAACTTGTATTTTATAACCATAACAGGAAATGCCTTTACCTTCATTGTCTTGACATAATTTTTGTAATTCCATTAAATTGGCTGTTTTATAGCCATAACCCTGTTTAACCGCTTTATCATCGAGTGTTGTTTTGTTGTAATGGTTTGTTTGTTTATCACGTATAAAAGCTTGTTTGTCGGCTAATTCTGTGACACTTGTTGGCTTGGCCCCTGTTGGTTCAGTCCCTGTTAGTTTATTCTTCAAACTTCCCAACTTCTGATTTAATGTTGTTAGTTGGTCTTTTAAATTTCCAAGATTTGTTTTGAGAATGCTGAGTTTGTCTTTTAACTCTTTGGATTGCATTGCATTTGATTGTCCATAAAACAAAACACAAAAAATTAGAATGATTTTTATAAGTTTTTTCATAAACATACATTCCTTAAATAATTTAAAAAATAAGCCCGTCTATTTACAGACGAGCTTATTGAAAAAATTTATAAAAATGCAAGTTTTGAAAATTTTATTTTATCCGCTTAGTAAGTTAATAACAGGCTATGGCGAGATTACGTTTGATGCCACACAGTTTACTGTGTGGCATGCTTCACTTCAGCAAGGCTTCTCTAAAATTATCCAACTCTTCCAGAACCTGTCCTGCTCCAAGCACCACGCACAAGAGTGGATCTTGAGCAACTTTAACAGGTAAGCCGGTTTCTTTTGAAAGTAGTACGTCAAGATTCTTAAGTTGTGATCCGCCACCGGAAAGCATAATTCCACGATCGACCAGATCAGATGAAAGTTCAGGTGGAGTATTTTCAAGCGCAGATCTTACCGCATCAACAATGATAGAAATTGGTTCGGTTAATGCCTCGAATGTTTCCAGCGAAGTAAGGCGCGCGGTTTTTGGAACTCCCGTTACAAGGTCGCGTCCTTTGACTTCAACTTGCTTAACGTCATCAGTCAACATTGCCGTTCCAATTTTCATTTTAATATCTTCTGCTGTTTTCTCACCGATCAACAGATTGTATTTTTTCTTAACATACTGAACAATTGCTTGATCCATTTCGTCGCCGCCGACTCTTACCGACTTACAGTAAACAATATCTTTTAGCGAAATAATAGCAACCTCAGTTGTTCCTCCACCTATGTCAACTATCATGTTGCCTGTAGGTTCATTTACGGGTAGCCCGGATCCGATTGCTGCCGCCATTGGTTCCATGATTGTAAAAACTTCGCGTGCGCCGGCCTGTTTGGCAGAATCCTCAACTGCGCGTTTTTCAACCTGTGTAATTCCTGATGGAACTCCGATAATCATACGTGGTCTTACTAACGTACGACGATTGTTGTGAACTTCACTGATAAAGTAACGCAGCATGCTTTCGGTTAATTCGAAATTGGCGATAACTCCGTCTTTCATTGGACGGCTAGCCGTTATACTTTCAGGAGTTTTACCCAACATACATTTTGCTTTATCCCCAGCGGCCAAAACTTCATTTGATGTAGATTTTACCGCTACCACTGATGGTTGGTTGAGAACAATACCGCGATTTTTAACATAAATTACGGTGTTGGCAGTTCCCAGGTCAATTGCCATGTCATTAGAAAAGAAACTAAAAAGTCTCGTTGCCGGAAAAAATTTCATATCATACAACCTTTAAATTATCAAACAACTTTATAAATAATTATTTAAAAGAAAAGTTGCGCACCTAATGTTATCATATACGTTTTACAAAAACCATTAACACTAATTGGCATATCATAAGATGCGTAAAATTTAGGATTCATACTCCAATTTTTTAATGCAAGTTTTGAATCATAGATTGCCTCGATTGTGAAATACTGAGCGCTCCATTTTGACAGCTGATTTTTGTAATGCAAGTTTTCTGCAAGATCATCGTGTGTTATATCCTTTTTGGGATTATTCGGATCTATTCGAGCTTCTGTTTCTAGATAGCATGGAATTGATTCAATCGATTCAGTTCCTCGTTTGTCGGTCCATTTATCCATACCATGTCTTAAATATGTATAACGAATTTGAATATGTGCACCATCGGCAAGATTTTCAAGTGTAAGATATGGTGAAACTTTAAATACATTGCCCGGATCTATTTTAATTTTTCCAATCAAAGCGCTATAGTTACTAGGTTCTTTGTAAATTGCGACCCTGCGAGTTTGCATGTCATTGAATTGCCAAAGCCCGCCGATAATTAAACCAACTTTTAGATCCTGTTTCAATTCAAACTCCGGCACAAAATCGAGATATAAACCCCAGTGTCCGTCATTCATGAATGGGGCTGATGCCGGATAATCGATATTCATTTTGCGACCTGTTGGAATTACTACGCCGCCCTGTATATTCAGATCAATGCTTCGCATCAGCAATTTATGATCTAAAAAATAGTTCCAGCGTAAATGCGCATCAATGTCGCCAACACCGCCTCGTGAAATATTTGTTCCCTCAAATCCGATCTCTTTATGTGTAAGCCTTCTAATTTCATCGATTTTCTGAACTTCCGGATCAGTTATGCGACCATATTTTTTTCTATCAAATTCAAAACGGCTAACTACATCCGAATTCATTACTGGAAGCCAAAGCCCAATCGTAAAATTTTTTAGGTTTATGAATCTCAAATTTTGTTCATAATCCAAGATTAGCCCAACGGTGTTTATTTTTCCTGTAACACTAAATGGCAAATTTTTCCCATCAAGAGCATGTGAGTTTGTAACTGTATAAATTGGATTATTATCCCCCTCGTACTCCCCCGGATTTGCTTGTTGTAAGCTGTAAATTACGTCCTTTAAATTATAGGATCCATAAAGTTCCGGTATTCCGCATGAGCCGCCGTAGCGACTGCAAGCTGTAGATGCTGTTGCGTAAAAAACAGAAACATCAATAAGCGATCGTTGCTTGGTTATGTAAGATTCCGGTTTTTCAAGAAAAAGACTGTACCTGCCTCCTGTGTGAGTTGCCAACACAGCAGTTGGGATTAAAAGGATTAATAAAATTAAAGAGTAAGCTCGGCTTGAAATCATTTTTTATCCAAATTTTTTGTACAAAATTTTAACGTTTCATTACTAAAAAACAGCTTGTGTTAAGCACTGAGCTTACTTTAAATTTGGCGTTAGTCAAGGAAAAGCCTAGATTTTTAAGCTTTAGATTTACGCTATTAACTTTTTCTTTCTTTTCGCGCCGTAACCATTTATAATTTGTTAAAGTTTTGATTTGTATGATTCTCAAAGAGGGGATGTAAATGAAGAGGCGCTACACGTTCATTGCAAATTGGAAAATGTATTTCGATTTTAGTGAATCAATGAATTATGCTACTAAAAATTTAGACAAAATTATCTCATTGGCAGATTTACCAAACACTTCCATTATTTTATGTACATCATTTCCAATGCTTTACCCATTGACACAATTTTTTGAGCAAACAAAAGTGCAAATTGGTGCACAAAACTGTTCTGATCATGCATCAGGTTCTTTTACCGGGCAGGTTTGTGCAAAAACCTTGAATCAGGTAGGGTGCAAAGCCTGTATTATTGGACACAGCGAAATTCGCAGGTACAAGAGCGAAACAGATGAAATGATTGCAAAAAAAATTGATATGTTAATTGACGAAGGGATTTCTCCAATTTTGTGTGTTGGTGAATCAGAGGTTGATTATAAAGCCGGCAGAACACTGCAAGTTCTTGAAATCCAATTAAAAAGGGTAATTGAAATTGCACAGTATGAGACAAAAAAATTGAACGGGCGGCCAGTTTATATTGCATACGAGCCGGAGTGGTGCATTGGGTCCGGGACAATGCCTCCCATCGATAAGCTTGAGGCGGTTTTTGCTTGGATTAATGCTCAAATACAAAAACATTGTCCTATGCCAAATTGGCAACTGTTGTATGGAGGTAGTGTTGATGTTCAAAATGCAGAAAAAATTGGTAAAATATCTTATATAAATGGCTTTTTAATAGGGAAAATGAGTACAAACTTTGAAGTATTTGAAAAAATCGTAAAATCGACTATTCTTGGGGATAATAATTAAAAATAATTACGTTTAACCTTTAACATTTCGAAGAGAGAGAAGATGTTTACATTCTTGATGGTTCTTTTTGTAATTCTTTCTGCCTTACTTGCTATTATCATATTGATTCAACCCGGCAAAGGGGATATGGGTTTGGGAAGTATTGGGAGTGGCTCACAGATTTTATTTGGTGGTTCCGGAGGGTCGTAGCTTTTTTGAAAAGATTACTTGGGTAATGGCGGCATTATTTATTTTGGGTGCGCTTGGTCTTTCCTTGATTAAATCAAAGGAGAAGCAACACTCAAGCCTTGCGGATTTTAAAACCAGTGCTCCCGTAGCGCCAAGGCAGGCACCAGTTCCAGTAGAGCCAGTCCCTGCCGGACAGACCGACGAAGATTAATCTGAAAAATTAAAAGGACAAGATAGTGGGGATCAATCTTATTGATGTCCTGGGTAAAAAGACAATTGAGCTTTGCCAAACCTTGGGGGACCTGGGTCTGTTTGTTTATGAGACACTCGAGTCCATGTTTAGCCAAAAGCTCAAGATCAGAAGAGTTTTTTACCACATGAATTATATAGGTGTGAACTCACTTGGAGTTGTAATGCTTGTCGGTATAACAGTTGGCGCGGCTCTTGCCATGCAGAGTTATATCGGACTTGAGCGTTTTGGAGCGAGCCAATTTATTGGTCCAATTGTGTACATAGCAATGACGCGTGAATTTGGGCCTGTTTTTGCGGCAATCATGGTAATCGGTCGAGCCGGATCCGCAATTACATCGGAGTTAGGAACCATGCGCATTACTGAACAGATTGATGCGTTGCAAACTTTGTGTATTGATACAAAGGAGTACTTGGTTGTTCCCAGGCTTATTGCAGCAACATTCATCATGCCTTTCCTTTCAATTTTCTGTACATTATTTGGTGTAGCAGCCGGTTATGTGGTTTCCGTCTATGTTCTTGGAATTAATTCACAGGTTTATACCCAAGCAATTATCGAAAATGTTGAACTCTCAGATATCATCAATGGCTTGATTAAAGCCATAGTGTTTGGTTTTTTGCTTACAGTTATCACTACATACAAAGGTTTTTATGCCAAAGGTGGCGCCAGGGGCGTTGGCATTGCAATTACGCAAAGTGTGGTATACTCAATTTTAACAGTTGTCGTAGCTGACTATATATTAACTGCTTTAATGTTTACAAAATGATAGAATTAAAAAATTTAACCAAATCCTTTGACGGCAGAGTTGTAACAAACAACTTAGATCTTACGGTTGGCGACGGGGAATTTCTTGCCATAATCGGTAGATCCGGAGAGGGCAAATCTGTTCTTTTAAAACAGATTATTGGATTAATTCATCCGACTAGTGGCAGCGTAATTATTGATGGTCAAGATATTACAAAGTTGTCAAAACGTGAATTAGAACCAATTTTCAAGAAATGTGGATATGTGTTTCAGTTTGCCGCACTGTTGGATTCGTTAAATGTGCTTGAAAATGTTGGCATAACGCTTATTGAAGATGATTGGCCTGAGGAAAGGGTTAAACCGCTTGTTATTGAAAAGTTACGCAGTGTTGGACTTGATGAAAGTATCTTGGATCGCTTTCCGAACGAGCTCTCCGGGGGTATGAAAAAACGTGTTGGGTTGGCCCGTACCTTGATGCTGAGTCCAAAAATATTGATTTACGATGAACCAACCACCGGACTTGACCCAATAACAGTTCGCCTAATCCATGAATTGATTAAAAAAACTCACATAGAACAAAAACCAACGACAATTGTTATCTCGCATGATATTGATATCTTTAATTATGCCTCGCAGGTTGCCATGTTGCATCATGGCAAGATTGTGTACAAAGGGCCTACAAAAGAGATATGGGATTGTAAAAATCCATATATATACCAATTTATTAGGGGGTTAACCGAAGGTCCAATAGAACAGATAGGATTTGTAAAAGAGTAATTGGCGCGTCACCAATGGTGATGGTTCGACAAGCTTGTGCCTTCGCATTTTTTGCTACGGCGCACAAGCACCACGGCTTGCCCGCCATAGCCTTTGGCGACGGCTGGGAGCGCACCACTCGATGGCGCTCGTCCTGAGCCTGTCGAAGGATGCGAGTTTTAGAAGAGATTTATTAAAAAAATAGGGCAAAAATACGGCTATGAACTATTCTCCTCTTATTTTGATTGTGGATGATGAAGTTGCAATCTTACAAACTTTAAAAGAGTCAATGTTGGATGAAGGTTTTAGAGTGCAGGTGCTTTCAGATGGAAATAAGGCGCTGAGTCTTATCGGAGAATTAGTTCCGGATCTTGTTTTTCTTGATATTTTTATGCCGAACTGCAATGGTTTGGAGCTGCTTGTCAAAATTAAAAGAGAGTATCCCTCCCAAAAGGTTATGGTAATTTCGGGCTTTGGGAACATTCCGTTAGCCGTTGATGCAGTTAAAAATGGAGCAATGGATTTTATTGAAAAGCCATTTAATCTTGATGATATTTTTTCGAAAATTTCATTTTTAAAAGAGAATTCAAAGAGATCAAAACAAAATAATATTAATTCGGTAATTGTGGAAGAAATCAAAAAATTAGAGATAATTGGGGAAAGTTTTTTGTTTTTGGAATTACTGACGCAAATTAAAAGCATCGCCAGTGTTAAATTGCCATTACTTATTTATGGTGAGCATGGCACGGGTAAGACTCTGATGGCCAGATTTGTACATCTAAATTATAATCCGTTGGGCTTTCAGATTAAAGACAGAGCTTTTACTGCTATTGACTGCTTGTCTAATGTTGATCTTAATTCAAGTATCTTTGGTTTAGATGGCACTGTTTTAATTAAAAACATTGATAGGCTTTCGCCTGATGAGCAAAAGAAATTTTTGAATTATCTGCAAAGTGATGAGTATATTTTAAAAAATAATGCTGGTCTTGTAAAAATTATCGTAACAAGCACCAGATCATTATTTAATTTGGTTCGAGAAGATAAATTCAATAGCAAATTGTTTTATAAGTTGAATATAACTCCAGTTGAAGTTCCGTCGATAAATAAACGTAGATATGATATTCCACTACTTTTAGATCACTGGTTGAAGAAGTTTAATCAGGTTTATAACAAAAGTATTACGCTTGATGCACCATGTGTTAGATATCTACGAAATCGTTACTGGGTTGGTAACATTTCTCAAATCAGAGATTTAATTGAAAAAACTGTTATTCTCGCAGAAAATAAAAACTTGAATGTTTCAATGCGTACGTTAGAACATTTGGTTGAAGAGCGTAGCGTTGAATTTGTCGAAGAACAGTCTTTTCTGAGCTTCAATTCATTTGAAGAGGCAACTAAAAGTTTTGAAAAAAAATATCTTTTATATGTTTTACGTAAAAGCAATTTTGACTTGCAGCAGACGTCAGAAAGATTAAATTTAAGCATTGCTTCTTTATCTGATAAAGTTTCTAAATTGAATATAAGTTTAAAAAGCTTAAATACGGATTAATTTTCTAAGCATAAGTTACCGATCTTCTTCTGTAAATGGTAACATTTGTAACGCATTGGTTGGGTACTCTTGCCTAACTTTCCAGATAATGCCTTTTCTGTCAATAATAAACCCATTTGTTTTAAGAAAGTCCATAAAAATTCCCCAAATTTCGCAAACAGTTAAAAATTTTGGTTGGGATATGTAAATTTTTGTGTTTTCGGTTGTATCATCTGCAACTAATTTCCAAGTTGTTTCACCCTTTAAATTTAAAGTTATTACTTTTGCAATGAATGCGATGAATTTACTTAGTTCAATATCTCCAGAATTTATTTGCACGCAATACCCCTTCATGGAAGAGGCGTAACAATTTAAAATATCATTGGTGTCAATATCATTCTTCAACATTTCAATAATTTCTTTGGGGTTTATTTCGGGAGATTTGATTGCGCAAGAAGCCGATTCAAAAAATATAAATAAAATCATAATAAATGTTAAATTTTTCATAACGTCCTTACAGGGGTTCATTAAAAAATATACAATTTGTTATAATACTAAATATTCGTAATATTTGCAGTAATTTTTATCTATTGTCAATAATTTCCACAAATTAAACGTACAACTTTTATTTTTAGAGAAAAAAATTTAGACAAAAGATGTTAATTTTAAATTAATATTTACATTCAGACCTCAATCTATTAAATTCTAAACTGCCAGTTGTTTCTTTATTTAATTAATTTGTAAATTTTGGAGCTAACCATGGCAGATTCCATGAGTACTCAGCAGATAGCAGAGATTGTTAAAGAAAAAAGCCTTGTCTGGCAAGGGTTACGAAACGAAGTTAAGAAAGTAATAGTCGGACAGGATCTTATTGTTGACAGAATCATAATTGGTCTTTTGTGCAACGGCCACATTCTTCTTGAAGGTGTTCCGGGACTTGCCAAAACAACGTTGATCAAATCAGTTGCTCAGGCAGTTGGATTGCATTATCAGCGAATTCAATTTACCCCTGACCTTCTTCCTGCGGATTTGGTTGGAACATTGATTTACAATCCGAAAACTCAGGAATTTCAGACGAAAAAAGGTCCGATTTTCGCAAATTTTATTTTGGCCGATGAGATAAACCGAGCTCCGGCAAAAGTTCAATCAGCATTACTTGAAGCGATGCAAGAGCATCAGGTAACCATTGGTGATAAATCTTTTATGCTTGAGGAACCTTTTTTTGTTCTTGCAACTCAAAACCCAATTGATCAAGAGGGAACGTATCGGTTACCTGAAGCTCAGATTGATCGCTTCATGTTTAAGATTATTGTTTCATACTCAACAATGGCTGAAGAGCGAGAAATTATAAATAGAGCTTTCAAACCACAACCAATTCATAAAGTTATAGAAAAAGAAGATATTTTCGAAGCGCAAAAAATTGTTGAGCAGATTTATATTGATGATAAAGTTATTGAATATATTTTGAATATAGTTTTTGCTTCAAGAAATCCTAAGGAGCATAAGCTTGACGATATTCAAAATTTCATAGAATATGGGGCTTCTCCTCGAGCAACGCTAGCTCTGACTAATGCATCCAAGGCTCATGCTTTTATTAAAAAACGGCATTTTGTAACTCCTGATGATGTAAAAGCTATAGCTTGCGATGTTTTACGTCATAGAATTATTTTGACCTACGAAGCTGAGGCCGAGCAAGTTACTGCGGATACGATAGTACATAAAATTTTACAGGTAATTCCTTCGCCATAGGCGTTATTAAATGAAAATTAAATTATCTCTGATTATTTTCTTGACATTGCATGCATCCGGCAATTATCTTAAAAAGCTATAAAAAGGAATGGTAGGAATGAAGCTGCAATTGTGGATAATAAATAGTTTCTTGGGTCTGATGTTTTTGTTGGCTTTGCTGGTTAGCAGATTTTTAGAAATAGAGCCACCGGCTGTAAAAGTCAAGGCTGTCACTGCTGACATTGCTAAATTGGCAGAGATCAAGCCTGTCGTTGCCGAAAAAAATTGGGGAAAAATTTATAGAGAGGATGTTTTTGGGACCTATGTCGAAAAAGAGGGTCCTCCCCCCGAGAAGGTTCCTCTTGTTACTCCTATTCCCGAATTGCAGCCGGCTCAGGCTATTCTTCCACCCGAACCAAAGTTACCGGCATTTGTTCCTCCTTTGACCATCACGTTGAAGGGCATTATTGTTACCGGTGATGAGCAAAAGAGTGCGGCCATGATTGCCGACGAATCTAACAAAGAACGAATGTACTATCTTGGCGATAAAATTAAAGATGCTCAAATCATTAAAATATCTAGAAACAGGGTTGTTGTTTTACGTGCTAATGGACAACAGGAGTCTTTTTATCTTATAAAGGATGAATTATTTCCCTCTTCTACGGATAAGTGGGAAAATATAGTAAAAAAAATTACCGACCAGAAATACAGGATTGACCCGCATGCATTTAAACTTGAAGTGGATTCGTTGGGTACTTTTATTGAAAGAGTCGGGGTTCTTGGTACAGCATACAGCAACGGCAGTCCGGTCGGTGTAAAAATTGGTGATACCAAGGACAGGGATGTGGCTGCTCCTCTTGGATTTTTACAAAATGATGTGATTACAACAATTAATGGAATAAGTGTTGCTGCCGTAAAGGATAGGGTACGCCTTTTTGATGCGATTTCGAGAATGAAAGTTGGTGACACAATTACAGTGAACATGCTTAGAGCGGGTAATCAAGTTTCTGTTGATTATGAGCTTGCTAAATTTCCTCGCGTTTCTAAGTCTATGGCTATGCTTGCCGGAAAGGATCTTGCAAAAACTGGGACGGATGCACTACCTCTGAATCAAATGCAAGAGAGAGAAAAATATGCCAGAGAATTTGCCAAACGACATAGTGGGGACGATAGAGATAACAGGACTGTGACAGATTTAAGATCAAGGTTTCTTGAAAATTTAAGAGAGAAATTAAGGAATGCAAGGAATCGGGTAAGGTAATTTATGCGCTACAAATCGGGAATTGTTATGAAAAGATTGGTTAAATTTTTGGGGTTAGCATTACTCTTTTTATTTTCTGCGCGATTTGTACATTCTCAAAGCATGCCTATGCCAGAGGGCATGCCTGATCAAACGCCTTCCATGCCGGAACCTGTTGCTACGGATGTGACGGTTCCAGCTCCTCAGCCTGCTCCAATAGCCCAAATTGCTGCGACGGCTCCTGCAGTTCAACCTGCGCCAGTCGCTCCAGCAGTTGCGACAGCTCCATCTGTTCAGCCTTATCCGGTGACTCAGCTTGCCTCTGCGACTCCAGCAGCTTCAACCTCAGGAATTCCGGAGCAAATTGTTGAACCGAATAACTTTTTGCCAACTAACGCGCCATCTAATGCAAATATTTTGCCATCGAGTGCTGCTCCTACAACAAGCGTTGGCTCCGCAATAAACGCAACTCCTGCAATTAATACTTTGTTCGAGACTGCGAAAGAAGAAAAAGATATTTACCTGAATTTTGATAATGCGGATCTTTCAAATTTTGTAAATTACATTGCTGAACTTAGACAGATGAATTTGGTTGTTGATAAATCAATTGAGTCTGTAAAAATCTCATTAACCATTCGTGAGCCTCTTTCTGTTGATGGTGCATGGAATGTTTTTTTAACTGTCTTGGAGATGGGTGGTTTTAGTATTATAAAAATCCCCGGGGATTTAGACAAAGAACCTCTTCTATTCAAAGTTATTCCTAAAGATCAGAAAACCACTCAACCATTGCCTGCTTACATAAACGTTTCACCGGATACCTTGCCGGATAATGACATAAATATTCGATATGTCATGTTCCTAACAAATATGAATGTTGGAGATTTGGAAGAGCTTTTGAAAAGCATGCTCAGTGACAAGGGAATGGAAGTTCCTGTTAAAGACGTAAACGGTTTTGTAATTACGGATAAATCTCTTAATATTAAAGCTGCCGCAAAAGTACTGCTCGAACTTGATCAGATGGGAACGGCAGAGGCTGTTACTGTAATTAAGCTAAAAACCGCCAATGCCAAAGATGTTAAGGATCTTCTTGACGGTTTAATAAAGCAACCGGAAATAAGCCCGCTAGCGCGCTTGCTTGGTAAAACTGCTGAAGGTACAACATCATATTTTCCTCCGGGAACCAAAGTTATTGCCGAGGAGCGTACAAACGCTTTAATTTTGTTGGGTAGTCCAAAAGTAATCAAAAAAATTGAAGAGTTTGTTGTTGATCATATTGATATTGAACTACAACAGGCCAAATCTCCGCTGCACGTTTATGAACTGCAGTATACCGATGCAACTCAAATTGCAGATATTTTAAAAGAGGTAACCGCAACGCCTGATAGTGTTGCCGGACAAGCTGCAAGTAAGTATGGCGCAATTCGTGGTGGCGTTAAGTATTTTAAGAGTATGAATTTTAAGGTAGACAAAGGTGGCAATCGGTTGATTGTTTCAAGTACCGATAAAGTTGATTGGAAGTTGCTTAAAAAAACAATTAAAGATTTGGATAAGCCTCAACCACAGGTTGCTATTGAGTCAATGATTGTGACTATTGATGTGACAGACACAAAGGGAATTGGTGGTGCCCTTAGAAATAAAAAGCACGGAACACTTGGGATAAATATTGATGCTCAATCAGCAGGTCCGGCAGATTCACCACAACTTGAATACAATCCGCCAGCCAATCCTATCAGCTTGTTAGGAAATATGATTAATCAAATTACTCCCCAACTAGGTTTATCCACATTAACCTTTGGGGCAACTAAGAATATTTGGGGATATTTGCAAGCACTCAAATCGCTGTCAAATGCAACTGTTTTATCACAGCCTTTTATGACAATTGCAAATAAGACGGCAGCCAACGTTGTATTTGGTTCGGAGTATCGAATAGAACAGGAGACTGAGGGGTCCGGTGGGTTAACGGGATATGAGCCTATTGATGCAAATACGGATTTGACAATTACCCCACAGATAAATTTGGATGGTCTTGTAAGTATGGACATAGATTTGAAAATTGCGGATTTCATAAATCCTACTCAGGGATCCCAAACTAAACGAAATTTAAAAACCAGTGTTGCCGTTGCAAATGGACAGGTGTTGGTTCTTGGAGGGTTTGTCTCAACAAATGTGACAGAAAGCATAAGTAAGACACCAATTTTGGGGGATATTCCACTCTTAGGGTGGTTCTTCAAATGGCAACAACGTAAGGTTATCAAACAGTATATATTCATTTTTTTATGTCCGACAATTGTGAAACCTCGCCAGATTCCGGGTATGGATTTGTATACGAAGATGAAGCTTCACGAGGCGACTGACCGTATTGAGGATGGAATGGTAACCAAGCGGGTACCGGATCCTGTTCACAACTGGTTCTTTAATGCTGACAAAGAAAATTATTCACACAAAGTT
>CAVXAT010000020.1:0-4845 GCA_963759805.1 uncultured bacterium | reverse complement strand
AAGCTGGAAAGAGCACACCTTAAAAGGTCAACTAGCTCCCCCTTTGCAATTGTTTGCGAACGATATATTCTCAATAAAATTCGAAAATTTGTTGACAGAATTTGCCTCAACAACATCATTTTCTAGAGCGTTCCAAATATTAATGATCCTAAAAGGATAAGAGTTTTTGTAGACTGTAGAGCTGCACGAAGGTTTAAAAAGTTTCCGTGTGTGTCCTCTTGTGCAATTATGCTGTTGTGTATTATTATAAATTAAACATTGCGTAGGTTCAGGATCACTGTTGCAGCAGCTGATATCAGTAATACCATGAAGCTGTTTATACAAAATAAGAAGATCACGCCGAATTCTTCTTTCTTCTAAAGTAATTAAGTTGAGCAACTGCAGGCGGATATTGTAAGGAAAGTTATGTAAGCCGACCAAGCGCTTGGTAAATTTACGCTGTATGTTTTCAACTCTGTTAATATCAGAAACAGTACTGGGAGACCAAATGGTACTATTATAATCAACAATCGGCAAAATAAACAATTTATAAAGACGCATTTTGAATTCCCAAGAATTAGTATAGAAGCCATTGTGAATAAGGTAATTTAAGCGTTGCGCTTTGCTGGTAATGTCGCTGATATGATGCTTAAAAGTAAGTCCTTGGTCGATTTTAACCCCAAGATCATTAAAAATAGATAAAACATTCAACTGTTGGTCTTCAATAAAGTAATTCCTTTTAGGATTGCCTTTCCCAATGTGGACAACATTACATTTGTTTTTGTTTATGGTAAGCTGCCATTGCCTCATCCAGGAAACGACAGCATTTAGATCATCAGCCAGATTATTAGCGTTAAGGCCGTCAATATCAGCATTAAAAATCTTCATGTCATCAGCGTAAATTATCATTTTGCTGTGAATGATCACCTTACTAAGGTCATTTAGATAAATGTTAAAAAGCAGGGGTCCAAGGACACTTCCCTGTGGTACCCCGCTCTTAATAGACTGCCAAAGAGATAAGTTATTTTGCCACTTGGTACACTGATGTCTATCATTAAGAAAGGCATATAGCCAATATAATAATTTAGCAGGTAAACCATAACTAGCCAATTTATGGGATAGTTTCACAATGCTGACCGTATCGAAGGCCTTTGCGATATCAAGTATCACTAAATCCATAAATTTGCCATTATTAATTGCCTTAATCCAACTTTGATTGAGTGCCAAATTGGCCGTAAGAGTACTTTTATTAGGCATAAAACCATGCTGCGATTTGCAATAAAGATTGTTTGTCACAAAAAAATTATGGATTTGCTGCTTGATTATCCTCTCCATGATGCGACAGCAAGCGCAGGTTATGCTAATGGGACGATAATTGGTAATTGAATGACGCGAATCCGTACCTTTATAAATTGGACTGATAATGGAAAGTTTCCAAGCATACGGAATAGCACCAGTCTTAAAACTACTGGAAAAAATAATGGATAAAGGATAAAGGATAGTCAGCCTGACCAATTTAATAAAAGTCATAGAAAAACCATCAGGACCAAGGGAATTTGAATTCTTCATACTTTTGATCACCTTGTCAATTATAAATTCAGAGAAATTCAGATCGAAGCCATGATTATTGATATTTATGCTGAAAGTTTCATTGCTCAAATCACGTCCATCATCATCAACCTGGCAAGAAATAAAATAGTCGTTAAAACTTTTCGCAATATTAGCCTTGGAAAATTCATTAATTTTGCTTACAACATTGTTTTTGTGTATCAGTTCTTCCTTAATAATTAGCTTTATTAAGTAGACACTTGGCAAAATGCAACATTCAATATATGTATAATACACACTTTATTTTGAAAATCATAACTTACTCAATGCAAACATTTAAGTTTAGAGTCTTTACTAGCAGTAATGCAACATCTTTAGGATATTACTTAATGCATACGTAACGAAAAATATTGCACAAATAGTATTCAATAAATTTACATACTTGCACACTTGCTCCCTAGGTAATGTTCCTCTCCAGCTTCCTCGTAATTCATACTAACAAGGGAACCTTTTTTCATCGTACAAAGGTAGCCTTATGAAACTAATTTTATTACAGAGCAGACTGCCTAAAAAGTGGTTTAGTAATATTAGAACTCGATTAGTTATCTGATTCAGCATGTCTGATACTTCTGCTGCATTTGTGCTGATGATACGATTGGGATATCATTTTGCTGGTTGCTTCTAAAATGCAAGAAATTATCAATTCTGGCAAAGATATACCACCGAGAACTCTTATTATCCCGCGCAATGAGATTTTAAGAGCTCTTACACAAACACAACGGAAAAAAAGAAGAGAAAGACCTGAAAGCAAGCCTTGCAAGGCTTAAACTAACAGGAATAGAAACAACAATTCGTAATGAAAGCGGGAGATATGATGCTGGTTTTGGATTTTTATTGATAGTTGGGGCTACACAGAAAGTAAAGATATTAAAGAATTTAGGATAACATTATCGCAATGGTTGTATGATGGCATTTGCAAGCAAGGTTCTCTCCTAAAGGTTCACCAAGAGTATTTTGATATAACATCAGGCTTAAAGAAATTTCTCTATAGGACAGCAAGAAAACATGTTGGAAATAACGATCACTGGGAGTTTTCTATAGAAAAACTCTATGAAAAGTCTGCCAGTGAACAAGAGTTTAAAAAATTTAAATATGATCTAAAAAAAGCTGTTCCGATAATGATATTCCAGATTATTTCCTTGAATGGAGGGAGGATGAAGGAAAAATATCCGTTCGCTTCAGTAATAAAAGGAAAGAGCTAACAAAAATGCTCACCCAATAGGGAGGATATATCACCGACTTTTTTCAATTTGTGAACAAAAATACTACTTATTCATTAAGGGGGATATATCACCGACCAAGGGGGGGTATATCACCGACCAAGGGGGGGAATATCACCGACCAAGGGGGGGGATATCACCGACCAAGGGGGGGGGATATCACCGACCAAATTTCAAAAAAATATATGAAAATCAATGTGTTGAAAATTCGTCCCTCGCGCGTCGTGCGCGTGACTAAACTTTTAAACTAGTACACTGAAAACTTGTATTAAACCGGTTTCGCTGTGGAAAACCCCTGTGCAAAACATCCAAAAAACACCCTTGAGGGACAATTGGTTCATAGTTCCAATTTTTCATCTGAAGCAGGAACAAAAAAATACCAAAACCCAACAGCCCTTGCCAACTTCCCACGTTGGAGTAGTTGCAAACATTTTTTGGCTTAGCAATGGGTGCGGGGGACGTCTATCACCTCGATTCAACAATAAACATCAAGAAAATTGATAGGTTTATTGAAAATTCATAAGCTCACAAGGAGGTTTTGTGTTGTTTTACCAAGTGAAAATTTGGTAAATGAATCCTGTCTCGCTCTGAAACTGGATTTTGTATTCAGCTTAAACAATCCCCTCAAGAGATGTTAAGAGCGAGACATCACTCTACCCCAAAACATAAAATGGCGTTTAAACGCCATTAGAGGGCCGCTGAGTGGTCTTTGGTTGTTTTTGGCTACTTCTCCATGTTTTTTTATTTTGATGCCACTCAGCGGCCCTCTAATGGCGTTTCTGTTTGGATGAATTTACCACAAAAACAAAAAAACATATCAAAATCCGCAACTAGCGTTTTACCAAATAACCTAAATAAACCGCCGGTCAGGCTAAAAAAGCATAACATGCGCAAGTGCGCCATTCTGGATTTTGGATGATTTGATTGAAGTTTTCCGTTCGGGTTTTTTCTGGAATTTAGAACTTTTAGGATGGATACGAGGGCGAATTTTTAGAAAAATCTCATGAAACGTTAGAATCCACCAGTTGATCAGAACACATCTTTGAAAAATCCTTATTTTGATTGGCTTTGGAGAGGATAGGTCGCTTGCGACAAAAAGGAATAAAGATGATGAAGTAAAAAACTTTAGATATAGATATTTATAAATATTGGTGGAAAATTTGATCTCAATAATTACTCAAGATCTATAGCCACATGTCTAAAATCATTAGGTGATAGCCTAGTCGTTCTTAAAAAGTCAATTTCTTTTCCCAAGAAATTAAAAATAAATTTATAAATCCAAGAATTCAAAATATCTTTACGAATTTCAATCATTAAGCTGCTAAGCGCTTCTTGCTTTTCTTCACCAGAAACAGAATTGTTTCTACCTGAACTAACCATATCAAAAAATATATTAATCCTTTCAACTACTTTGTCTGGAAAGTACATAAAAGAAATCCTATAATGTGTTATAAAACTGTGAGTTTGTTCCTTGGATGATCCTTTAGGTTCTTTTCCTCTGTCATAAGAATAAAAAGAATCAAGACATTCTATCAATTTCTCATATCTCTCAATTTTTCTTCTTTGTTTTTCTTGTGTGTACCAAGATACACCAATCAAAGACACGATTAAAGGGATTATTACTTGCATTATTGTTCTTCGATAATATTCTCTCAAAACTTCTCTATTTGATCATTTCTTTTTATTATTCAATCCATTTTAGCCATGTAAAAAATTTATTTTGGCAAAGGTTTGACTTTTTTACAGTTACCGTTGTACGATAAGGAATATTGCGGATAGGCCGCAATTCGTGACGCACAGGTTCGGAAAAACCCATGCGCCACTAACCACAACTCAACAGTGAGGTTGAATCATGGCTAACGTGAGCATAGCCCATATCGGGCATTTATTCCAAGAACAACGAAATCGTCGAAAAAGGCATAACTCTAGTCTTGCTAGATTCATGTCTCGCATACACCCGTATACAATCAAAGGATGGGGATACGCCCTGTCCTTTTTTGCTACAAGCCCCCCTCTCAGGATTATTGATCTTTTTTCA
>CAVXAT010000019.1:0-13987 GCA_963759805.1 uncultured bacterium | reverse complement strand
ATCAAACAAATAAGGTGCACCGGTGGTGCTGGAAACTAAGGTATTTAACGCGCCGGGGATTGCGACTCCTGCCTGTGGGGTTAGGGCTGCTGCCAAAGAGGCAGCAAAAGCATTTGTCTGTTGCTGTATCTGTTCCTGTGTGCTCTGTATTGCAATAGTAACTTGAAGAAGTAAACTCCCAACCGAAATTTGTTCTGATGAGCTTAGTAAATTATTCAAATTTGGATTACTTAACAAAGTTTGTAAATCTGTTAAATCTGTTCTGCCGCTAGTATTTTGTGCATTGGTTATGCCTGTTACATTTGGAATGTAATTGGTAAAGAAGCTTTCTATGATAGTGTAAAGAGTAATAGTATTATTTGCAGTACTATTTGCGGCCGGGAAATCAACCAAATAAGTCACGGTGTTATAAGTTTGAATTTTGGGATCGGTGCTGGTGTAGTTAACAATTTTATTTAAGGCACTCGGAGTTATAGGGCTTGGTAAATTAGCCAAGGCCTTAGAAAAACTTACAGCAGTATTAACTTGAGGCAGTAAGGCTGCAATGGTTGCTTGTTCTGAGGTTGTTTGTCCTGATTGATCATTAAGACCACCGGTGGTTGAGTTGAGAAAGTTGTTTAATTTTGGGTTGGTTAATAATGTTTGTAAGTCGGTTAATGCTTGACCGGTTACAATTGGGCCGCTTGGTACGTTATTGGTGGTAATGTTAAAGAAGTTTAATATTGCAGTGTAAACAGAATTGGTTGTGCTTGGGTAGTCAATGAAACCGCTTTGGTAAGCAGCAGTATTAATCAAAGTATTTAGGGCCCCTGGAGTTGTGGTGTTTGATGGTGGATTTGCAGTTGCAGCTAAATCTGAGACAAAGTCCGCTTGGGTCTTTGCGGTTGTGGTTGCAGCTTGGTTACTTGGTGCAGTGGCAATGTACCACGCCCCGGAGGGACTTGCTAGATATGCAATGTTTTTCGCAGGGACTGTTGAGGATACTTTTGCCGGGGTTGTCAAAAAACTATAGACTGAGCTCATTAGTTCTGAAAATACTGTTGGATTTGTTGATGCAGAGTTTCCAAGTGTTACTAATGCATTATAAACGGCAAGATCCGGATCTACACCGGCCGGTTGAGGTAGTGTTGTTGCTCCTAGTCCTGCCAGCGGAGCGGATGCTGTTGTTGAAGCGGCAGATACGGTTTCTGAGTTTGGTGTAAAAAATAAGCTCACACTAACAAAAATCAAACCGATAAGCAAAGGCTTGAAAATGGATTTCATAAATTTTTGCATTTTCCCCATTCCTTTTTTATTCTCTCAATGATCATCAATTATTTAATAAATATCATTTCGGAAACTTAATTTCAATCAATTTTTATTATAGCCTAAAATATAGTGGTGGGAAAAAGAAAGTGGCACGCTCTTTCAAGCATGCCACTCAAACTGATCTATTCTGTCCTACTGATTTGTGTCCTCTTTTTATTCTACTTCGACTTCTTCAATCATTTTTACAGGTCTTTCATGTGTTGTTTTGTGTTTCTTATGAACAGTCCCTTCTTCTCTTGCCTGTTCTGTTTCCTTTTCAAGTTGTTCTACTGTTGGAATTTCAGACTTGTCTTGCTTGTCAATGTTCTCAACTGCAGTTGCAAGTTTTTCTTCATCTGCTCGAGCAGACTCTTTAGTTTTATTAAGCTCTTGAACTTCTTTTTCAGATGGTTCGTCAATTTCCATAGTATGTCTTTTTGCAAGATCTTTATCTTCTTCCTTTATTTGTTGAATGATATCTGGATTAATGTTATTACCCTCTTCATCCATGCTGTTCCTTAACTCAGATTCATTTCGACGAGCAACAACCACATACTCTTTGTCTTTTGAAACATCTTCAGGGAGATAGACCTTAACTACTTTTCTTGTAGATATTACGTGTGGTGCACTTACCTTGATAAGGTATGAGGCTTCTGTATCGTCAATGCTACGATCGACCTTGCGGTATAAAGCATAGTACAGGTCTTCATCCTTTTCGTTTTCAACGTATACATACGTGCTAGGCGCATCTTCTTCTTCTGGAACTTCAAGATAAATGCTTACGCCAGCTCTTGGATACCAGTAATAACCGAGGTTTGCAAACATCAAACCATAACCAAGTCCGGCAAATGGATATACCCAACAGTTGTATGCATTCATGTACCACCATGCTGGACCAGGGTAATATTGAAGACCTAGGCCTGCAGTCCATGGCCAAGGAGTTACCCAGTAAGGCCCCCAGAAGAATGGATCCATTGGATACCAGAAGGGATACAATGCACCAAATCCAAAATATGCACCGCCCCACCAGCCTGCGCAACCCCAACCGCCGCCCCAGTACCCACCATGACAATGGTGTCCATGGTGATACCCATGATGTCCATGGTGCCCTCCGCCGTGGCCTCCGTGCCCGTGGTGATGTGCAATTTTATTTGCGCGGTTGCCGCCTTTTCCGCCGCCTTTACCGCCTTTGCCTTTACCAATTCCCTTGCCACCCTTACCGCCTTTGCCTTTACCAATTCCCTTGCCACCCTTACCGCCTTTGCCTTTACCAATTCCCTTGCCACCCTTACCGCCTTTTCCGCCTTTACCCTTTGATACGCCCCTTGTACCTTTGCCCTTTGCTCCGTGGCTTTTTACAGATGATTTTGAGGTTTTTGATCTTGATTTCACTGATCTGGTTGACGATTTACCGCCAGATCGTACAGATGATTTTGAGGATCGGCTACCAGACTTCATAGACCTTGTTCCATGGCCACCTGAAAAGCTTCTGCCCCCACCATGACCACCACTAAAACTGTGACCGCCGCCGCCATGGCCACCCCCACCGCCATGACCACCGCCGCCACCGCGTACTAATTTTTTAGCATTTTGATCTTTTCCCTCAATCAACTTAAAGTCTTCGAGTTTATCTCCGAAAAGACTTGAGCTTGCAACTAACACTGTGCAGATCGACACAATGAGTATGCCTCTTGCTTGTCTATTCACGTCTCCCCTTTCTCCTTTTCTCACCAATACTTTACGACCTACTTTTTAAAACTCCTATACTAAATTAATAATAGTAAATTTAATATAGTGAAAACAAGTATTTAAATAATATTTTTTTATCCGGCTTTAGCCAAGTGTATGGAAAATGGCAAAAACTGTATAAAGCTGCGAGGTTTTGCTATGATGTTCCTGTTGTCATCCTGAACTTGCCTGCCTCGCCGAAGCCACGGCAGGGCGTAGGAGGGTTTCAGGCCTGTCCGCCATAGCACTTCAAGTGCGACGGCCGGGATCCATAAATTAATAAGCATTCCTTTTAAGATAAGTGACTCTATGGAATATAAAAGTAAACGGCTTCGCTTGGAAGCCGAAGAGTTAGAAAAGTTGCCGATCAAGAAGAAAGCCTACGGGCAGCATTTTTTACGCAACCAAGCCGTTGTTGATCGAATGATTCATACTGTTAGCGTATCGCACGAGACTTCTGTTGTTGAAATTGGTTGCGGCGATGGGTTTTTGACCTCTGCAATTTTGCTTCAAACAAAGTGCAAAAATCTATTTGTGTACGAAATTGATTCTGAATGGATTGATTATGTTAATAAGAAGATCAAAGATCCCAGATTAAAAATTAACAATCAAGATATTTTGACTGTTGATCTGACTAAAGATCTTGAAAAACACAAGCCGCTTGTTCTGCTTGCAAATTTGCCATATCAGATTACATTTCCAATTTTATTCAAAATTCAAAAATGCAAAGATCTATTTCAAGAGGGTGTTGTTATGCTGCAAGAAGAAGTTGCACAAAAAATTGTTGCAACTAGAGGTAAAAAATTCTCTCCGGCTACTATGTTTCTACAGCGTCATTTCGAATGGAAATTGCTTGATAAGGTTGCGCCCGGTTCATTTATTCCGGCTCCAAAAGTCTTTTCGCGTACAATTTATTTTAAACCAAAATTTGATTTACAAGATATTCCGCAAGAAACGGAGTTTTGGTCTTTTTTAAAATTATGTTACAGGTCTCCACGACAGACTCTTAAAAATAATTTGAAAACAACAAAATATTTTACAAATCAAAAACTTTCCCCGGAATTGCTCGCATTGCGAGCTCAGCAGTTGTCGTTTGATAATTTTATAAATTTATGGAAAGAGATTGTTTCAGAGTAATATGTGATATAAAATTATGAAATTTTTTAAAAACGTATTGATATATGTTTTTAAAATTAGCGACATTTTATTTATAAATAGCGTTTTTTTAACAAGTGGACTTCGTGCGGCAAAATTAGATAGTTTCGAGAATGTCACAAGAGAAGAGGTAAAAGAACACTTGAGGGTAGAGTTTGACGCTGCTTTAAAAGATGCATTAGACAGACTGTCGCCATCAACAAAAAAAGCAATATTGAACGAAATAAAATTAGTAGCAGGTGTATTGATTTTAGGCACATGTATGGGGAGCTACGCTTATACATGTGCCGTTCACGTGTGGGATTGGGATTATAAGACACACTGGGGGTGTAACGCATTTGGATTTGATATCGGGCTACTGACATTTATTATCAGCTACGTATTATTAAAGGTTATTGATAAAAAAATAATAAATTCAAAATCTGATATTGAAGACAAGCTCAAAATGTTAGAGGTTCTGGAGCTTATGAATTCTATGGATTAAAATTATTTCAAATAAACGCAAACTGGTAGAGACGAGAGGACTCGAATGCTCCGTCGCCCTCGCGTTGCTTGTGGCTATGGAGCACAGGCCTCCGACTAATGTGTTTGATTTAGCATTTTAATCAATAGAGACGAGAGGACTCGAACCTCCGACCCCCCGCATGTGAAGCGGGTGCTCTAACCAACTGAGCTACGTCTCCAAAAGTTTTCAATAACCAACTGCCTGTCCGCCGTAGCCACGTAGGGCGAAGGCTGGAAGCTACGTCTCCAAAAGTTTTCAATAACCAACTGCCTGTCCGCCGTAGCCACGTAGGGCGAAGGCTGGAAGCTACGTCTCCAAAAGTTTTCAATAACCAACTGCCTGTCCGCCGTAGCCACGTAGGGCGAAGGCTGGAAGCTACGTCTCCAAAAGTTTTCAATAACCAACTGCCTGTCCGCCGTAGCCACGTAGGGCGAAGGCTGGAAGCTACGTCTCCAAAAGTTTTCAATAACCAACTGCCTGTCCGCCGTAGCCACGTAGGGCGAAGGCTGGAAGCTACGTCTCCAAAAGTTTTCAATAACCAACTGCCTGTCCGCCGTAGCCACGTAGGGCGAAGGCTGGAAGCTACGTCTCCAAAAGTTTTCAATAACCAACTGCCTGTCCGCCGTAGCCACGTAGGGCGAAGGCTGGAAGCTACGTCTCCAAAAGTTTTCAATAACCAACTGCCTGTCCGCCGTAGCCACGACCTGTCCCTCGGAGCTACCTGAGCGGAGTGGGAAGGGCGAAGGCTGGAAGCTACGTCTCCAAAAGTTTTCAATAACCAACTGCCTGTCCGCCGTAGCCACGACCTGTCCCTCGGAGCTACCTGAGCGGAGTGGGAAGGGCGAAGGCTGGAAGCTACGTCTCCAAGTAATTTTCAAGATATATTTGATCTTAACAGAAAAATACGCGTGTTTAAAGCCCCATGTGTTTAAATTGTAGTGTTAATTTCGTTTAATTTCCCAATAATCTTTTTCATGTCCTCCCATACAATCTTTTTTGCATCCGGATTGCGCAGAAGATAGGCTGGGTGGTAAGTTGGCAGAACCAAAGTATCATTAAATTTAAAGAAAATTCCACGCGATTTTGAAATGCTTATGTCATATCCAAGCAGACCCTGTGTGGCAGTTGCTCCGAGTGCACAAATGATTTGTGGCTTGATGATTTCGATTTCTTTAAAAAGAATTAATTTTTTGCAGATATCGCTCTCGTTTGGCAGTGGAGTTCTGTTGTTTGGCGGGCGGCATTTTACAACGTTACTGATGTAAACTTCATCACGCTTGAGTTTCATAGCCTCAATTATTTTTGTGAGCAATTGGCCGGCTCGACCGACAAACGGCTTTCCTTGGGCATCCTCGTCTCTGCCCGGTCCCTCGCCAACAAACATAATTTTTGTAAACGGATTTCCCACACCAAAAACAACCTGCGATCGGCCTTGTTGGGCAAGTGGGCATTGGGTACAGTTTTTGAATTTGCACTTTATTTCGTCAAGCATATCTTGGCGTGATTTTGATCCGGATTCTGTATTAGATCTCGTCTGGCACTCGCATCCTTCGACAGGCTCCAGCCGTCGCTCTTGGGGAGCTATGGCCGGCACGGCAGGACGATCCTTCGATACATTTTGCTCAGCAAGCTTCGCAAAACACTCAGGATGAGCGGGAGTAAGTAGGCGCGCTCGTGGTGAGCTTGTCGAACCATCCGTCGTAGCCTTGGCGTAGACGGGCGCGCCGGGTTCCAGAAGCGGTCTATTATCTTTGTACACAAAGCCCTTGGGCTGTTTTTTTAAAAAATTTATGTAATTTTTTACTTGGGTGTCTAAATTTTTATCATTATTTTTATTGTTCACGATTATTCCTCAAGCACTAAAAACAGATAGATCCAAACCCGGTAGTTTTAAGTATATCCGGACTATTTGGTTTTTCTACTGCCAATTGGCTAGTGCATATATTTTGAAACGAATGCAAGCGCAAACGTCAGTGCAAATGTTAGTTGGAAATCAAGAAAAAATAATTGCATTGGATTAAATAAAAGAATGGTCATGCATACTATGCAGAGCAGGTGCAAAAAGTTCGTTTGAAGATTAAAAATCTTTCCGATTTCAGTCAGAATAAATGCATAAAAGGCTCTGGTGAATGGAAGGCTTGTCCAAGAAAATAATTTATATGTTATGCAAATAATAATTAGTAAGCTGCGTTTAAATCTGATTGAGATGGGAATAAGTTGTAAAAATATCGTCCAGATAAGAATAAACAGAACAATGTGTAATCCTGAGCGGGCCAGATAATGTGATAGCCCCCAGTAATTGAATGTGTTACGCATCGAATCAATGTTTTTGTGATGTGTGTTGCCTAAAAACATTAGTGAAAAGTAAGTAAAAACGGTAGGGTGCATTTTTTGTTGAAGCCTTTGATATGTGTTTACTTGTATATTCCAGATCAATCTTTTGAAGCTGAATTTTGGGGTGCGTAAAATTTTTATGTTTTTGTTTTTGTAAAAAAATACGGAAGCCAACAAATTCTCTTTAATCAGATAATTTTTATATGAACTGTTTTGAGAAAGTGATTGATCCTGTGGAACTTTAATTTTGACGTCTTGTATTTCAATTATATTGTCAACTTGCACGCAACTGTTTGAAGTGGAGTAGCATTGCAGATTGAAGTTTGTTTTTTTATAGCAGGGGGCTATACAATTCGAAGCAAATTTTATGCCCGCATGGTTCGATACATTTTTTTTGGCCGCTCGCCCTGAGTGCCGAGCGTTGTGAGGCGTATCGAAGGGTGCGGCCTGCAAAAAACACTCACCACGAGCGGGCAAGTTTGGTTTTTTAATTTCGCAGAATGGTGTCACATCTTTCGCTTGCCATACTGTTATTTCAAGAATCTCTTTCCAGCAACCATGCCGGTCGCCGCTCTTATCTGCTGGTAATAGTATTTTATTTGTAACTTTGGCGATCAGATCAAGTTTTTTGCCATCAAATTCTTGTATCATAGTTGAATACTGATTTTTCTGCCATGTTAGTGCAAAACTACCAAGTGTAAAAAAAATGATACAAGTAAAAGCCTGAGTAAAATTCGAGTAAAAATTTTTGATCCGCCGTCGCCAGAAAACCCCATGTTTATCAAGCTGGGGATGAATGCGGCTATGGCGGGATTTCGCGCAATACAACGGCTTAAAAGCCGTTGTGCGCTTCATTGCGCTGACAAACACAATTGGGGTAAAAACCCCAAGAATTATTAATAAAATTGTCGGGTTAAAAAGTTCATACGATTGTGCGTAAATTCCAAATATAAATGCGATGGAAGCTGGTATAAATGGAGAGAAGTTTTTGTTTGTTTGTCCCATAAAACCCTAAAACTTATGTATGCTTTTGATAGACTGTTTTAGAATTTCAGTTTTGCATCCGTTTTCAAGCTCTATGATTACCGTACTCTTAAAAATGTATAAAACTATGCCCACGTTCCCATTTTGGATGCTTACCTTGTCCCCCGGTTTGAGTTTGTTGCATATGAAATCTAGGTGTGCCCGCGCCAATTTTTGAGGGATAATAATTAAATTGTAGCAAGCAAGAAATACTAGCGTTAAAATTAAAGCCAGAATTAAAATTATGGTTAAAGGCGACTGACTTTTTGTTAATTCAGTCACTTGGGTATTAATATTTGAGTATAAGTTGCTTAGCATTATGTAAAACTCAATATTGTACAAATACTGTGTAAACCAGCGTGTAATCCTAAATTGGTTTCAGGCCTGTCCGCCATGGTTCGACAGGCTCACCATGAGCGCTCATCCTGAGCTTGTCGAAGGACGGCTGGAATCCATGGATTAATAAGTTCCATAGACTAGCAAATTTTTCAGAAGGGTAAAATTAACATGAAAATATCAAAGATTTTTGGCAGAGAAGTGCTTGATTCTAACGGTATTCCAACAGTTATGTGTGTTTTGAAACTTGATAATGGCAGTGTGGTAACATCCGCAGTGCCATCCGGAGCGTCAACCGGAATTTTTGAAGCCATTGAGTTACGTGATGGTGACAAAAACAGGTTTTTAGGCAAAGGTGTTTTGAAAGCTATTGAAAATTTGGAGCAAAAAATTGCGCCTGCATTGATTGGCAAAACGCCTGCATTAATCGACATGGATAAATTAATTATTGATCTCGACGGTACTCCCAATAAATCAAATCTTGGGGCAAATGCTACGTTGGCTGCAAGCATTGCAGTGGCTCGCGCACAGGCTGTTGATTCAGGAATAGAACTTTACGAATTATTAAATCAAGTTTTCCGAATTGGTCCTACGGCTTTTCCTTTGTGTATGTTTAATATTTTAAACGGCGGGGTACACGCGGACAATGGTGTTGCGTTTCAAGAATTTATGATTTTGCCCAAGAATCAGGGATCAATGCAAAAGACGGTTCAGACGGCTGTTGAAGTTTATCAGGCGCTTAAAAATATTTTAAGAAAAGATGGATATGGTGTTGGAGTTGGTTTTGAGGGTGGTTTTGCGCCCATGATTAAAGCCAAGAAAAATAAAGAGAATATCATGCTTGATTATATGCACAAAGCTGTTGAAGAGTCCGGATACTGTACAAGTGAAATCTCTTTTTGCTTAGATATTGCCGCCTCTGAGTTTTATGATGCTGTAAAAAATGTTTATATAATCGATAATCAAGAGCTAACAAGTTCACAGTTTGTTGAATTGTATGAAGATTTGGTAAAGAATTACCCAATTGTTTCGATTGAGGATGGAATGGCTGAAGATGATTGGGCCGGCTGGGAAATTCTGACTAAAAAGCTTGGGAATAAAATTCAAATTGTTGGGGATGATCTGTTTGTTACAAATATTGATAGGATTGCAAAGGGCGTCAAGCTTGGAGTTGCAAATGCCGTGCTTATCAAGCCAAACCAGATTGGGACAGTTACGCAAACTGTTGAAGCCATCAAATTTTGTAAACTAAATAATTACAAAACGGTCGTCTCGCACCGATCGGGCGAAACTTGCGATACATTCATATCAGATCTTGTTTTTGGAACTGCAGCGAGGCAGTTTAAAGCTGGAGCACCTTGTCGTGGCGAACGTGTTGCAAAATATAATCGATTGATGGAAATTGAAGAAAAGTTGCTGGGGGCTAAATAAGTGCAGGTTTAAGCATTTAAAAACTTGCAAAGAAGTTTTTGATATGCCTTTGATTTGCAGGCACATTCCCATCGATTTGATTAAGAACGCCATAAATAGTGGCCTGGGCCTCCGGATCTGACTTAACAAAATCTTTGTGCTTCAAAATAAGTAAAATTGTTGCCAACTCTTGCAAAGAAAGTTGGCCATTGCGATATTTTGGAGAATTCCAAAGCGGATGAATTTCCCAAAGTTTTGCAGTACCGTCATCTGAAGCAGTTAAGATGAACTGGCCATCGGGGGAAAAGACTGCTGAGTTTACCCAACTACCGTGCTGGAATGTTGCAATCGGCCCTCTGTTCAAATTCCAAAGCTTTGCAGTATTGTCATCGCAAGCAGTTAAGATGAACTGGCCATCGGGGGAAAAGACTGCTGATTTTACTTCATTATTATGTTGGGATATTTGTTTTATTTTTGGATAACCATCAACTTTAGGAAAGAAAAGAGTAGAATTTTTTGTTATTAAGGCTTTAGAAATTTCGTATGCAATTTCTTGGGGTAGGGCTTTTTCACCTCTGGCTAATTCAATAAGTTGTTTCGGAGGACAGTTGAGAATATATTCATAGGCATTCTTTAAACATATTTCAGTCAAGGGTTTGGCTCCACTTACGTTTTTGAAAAATGTGATTAGGAGTAGGGCAATCACAAATAAATTTTTGAGCATAAGAAGTTTTTTCATGTTAGTCTTTCATTTTTAAGAATTTAAAAACCATTCAAAAAAGTTTTTGATATGCCTTTGATTTGCAGGCACAGGCCCATCGATTTGATTAAGAACGCCATGAATAATGGCCTGAACCTTCGGATTTGACTTAACGAAGTCTTTGTATTTCAAAATAAGTAAAATTGTTGTTAGCTCTTGCAAAGAAAGTTGACCATTGCGATATTTTGTGGAATTCCAAAGCGGATGAATTTCCCAAAGTTTTGCATTATAGTCATATGAAGCAGTTAAAATGGATTGGCCATCGGGGGAAAAGACTGCTGAGTTTACCCCAAAATCGTGCTGGAATGTTGCAATCGGCTCTCCTCCGTTCAAATTCCAAAGTTTTGCAGTATGGTCAAGTGAAGCTGTTAAGATGAACTGGCCATCGGGGGAAAAGACTGCTGATTTTACCCCAAAATCGTGCTGGAATGTTGCAATCGGCTCTCCTCCGTTCAAATTCCAAAGTTTTGCAGTGTGGTCATATGAAGCAGTTAAAATGGATTGGCCATCGGGGGAAAAGACTGCTGATTTTACCCCAAAATCGTGCTGGAATGTTGCAATCGGCTCTCCTCCGTTCAAATTCCAAAGTTTTGCAGTATGGTCAAGTGAAGCTGTTAAGATGAACTGGCCATCGGGGGAAAAGACTGCTGATTTTACCTCAAAATCGTGCTGGAATGTTGTAATCGGCTCTCCTCCGTTCAAATTCCAAAGTTTTGCAGTACGGTCAGTTGAAGCTGTTAAGATGGATTGGCCATCGGGGGAAAAGACTGCTGAGAGTACCCAATCACCGTGCTGGAATGTTGCAATCGGCTCTCCTCCGTTCAAATTCCAAAGTTTTGCAGTATGGTCAGCTGGAGCTGTTAAGATGAACTGGCCATCCGGGGAAAAGACTGCTGAGAATACCAAATGACCGTGCTGGAATATTGTAATCGGCTCTCCTCCGTTCAAATTCCAAAGTTTTGCAGTGTTGTCATATGAAGCAGTTAAGATGAACTGGCCATCGGGGGAAAAGACTGCTGATTTTACTTCATTATTATGTTGGGATATTTGTTTTATTTTTGGATAACCATCAACTTTAGGAAAGAAAAGAGTAGAATTTTTTGTTATTAAGGCTTTAGAAATTTCGTATGCAATTTCTTGGGGTAGGGCCTTTTCGCCTCTGGCTAATTCAATAAGTTGTTTCGGAGGACAGTCGAGAATATATTCATAGGCATTCTTTAAACATATTTCAGTCAAGGGTTTGGCTCCACTTACGTTTTTAAAAAATGTGATTAGGAGTAGGGCAATCACAAATAAATTTTTGGGCATAAGATGTTTTTTCATGTTAGTCTTTCATTTTTAATAATTTAAAAACCATTCAAAAAATTTTTTGATGTATCCAGGTACATTCCATTTGTTCGTGATGTATCTTTGTTCGTCAGGTACATTCCCATCGATTAAAAACCATTCAAAAAAGTTTTTGATGTATCTTTGTTCGTCAGGTACATTTCCATCTATTTGATCAAGAACTTCATGAATAATGGCCTGGGCCTCCGGATTTGACTTAACAAAGTCTTTGTATTTCAAAATAAGCAAAATTGTTGTTAGCTCTTGCAAAGAAAGTTGACCATTGCGATATTTTGGAGAATTCCTAAGCGGATGAATTTCCCAAAGTATTGCAGTACCGTTACCTAAAGCAGTTAAAATGAATTGGCCATCATGGGAAAAGACTGCTGAGGTTACCCAAAAATCGTGCTGGAATATTGTAATTGGCTCTCCGTTCAAATTACAAAGTTTTGCAATGTCAACTGAAGCTGTTAAGATGGACTGGCCATCGGGGGAAAAGACTGCTGAGTTTACCCCAAAATCGTGCTGGAATGTTGCAATCGGCTCTCCTCCGTTCAAATTCCAAAGTTTTGCAGTTTTGTCATGTGAAGCAGTTAAAATGAACTGGCCATCGGGGGAAAAGACTGCTGATTTTACCCCAAAATCGTGATGGAATGTTGCAATCGGCTCTCCTCCGTTCAAATTCCAAAGTTTTGCAGTGTGGTCCTATGAAGCAGTTAAAATGGATTGGCCATCGGGGGAAAAGACTGCTGAGTTTACCCCAAAATCGTGCTGGAATGTTGCAATCGGCTCTCCTCCGTTCAAATTCCAAAGTTTTGCAGTATGGTCCATGAAGCAGTTAAGATGAATTGGCCATCGGGGGAAAAGACTGCTGAGTTTACCTAAAATCAGTGATGGAATGTTGCAATCGGCTCTCCGTTCAAATTCCAAAGTTTTGCAGTATGATCTTTGAAGCAGTTAAAATGAATTGGCCATCCGGGGAAAAGACTGCTGAATTTACAAATCATCATGGTGGAATATTGTAATGTGATGAAATCCCAAACTGTCATGATTTTTTTGGATAACCATCGATTTTGGGAAAGAAAAAGGCAGAATTTATTGATATTAAAGTTTTAGAAATTTCATATGCAATTTCTTGCGGCAGGGCTTTTTCCTTTTTGGTGATTCAAGGAGTTGTTCTGGGGTGTAATAGTAGAATATGGTTACTGGCATTATTGAAACATATTTGATGTAAGGTTAGGACCAATTACGACTTGTTTCTTCCGGCGCCATTGCACAAAAAACATATGATGGTACCTGAAAAAACAGCGTCGCCAAAGGTATTAAAAATAAACTCTTTTTCATGATATAACCTCCTAAATATAACCTGTACTCACATTTGCAATAAAAAACTTTATTTAATTCTTATTATTTTCAATTTTAACAATAAAAAACAGGTTGCGCAACCGCTCCCTCAAAAAATCAAAAAAATAGATTAAAAATAGATTAAGATTTCAGGCTGAAACAGATTGGGTGATATTTGAATTGGGTACGTTTCTATGTGAAACTTAAATGCTAAATTATTTGTTGTTTTAAGCAGCCAACTTCAACACCAGATCTTGAAACACCTGGTTCCACCTGGGCGAGAACAGAACCTGGTCGCCGGGCTGCATTTTTTGGGTATTAAGCCATGTTGGTTTTCCACATTAGTCTTTCCGTTTAAGAATTCAAAAACCATACAAAAAAGTTTTTGATGTGTCTTTGCTCTTAGGCACATCCACAGGTCCATCGATTTGATTAAGAACGCCATGAATAATGGCCTGGATCTTCGAATTTGACCTAACAAAATCTTTGTGTTTCAAGATAAGCAAAATCGTTGCTAACTCTTGCAAAGAAAGTTGGCCAGTTCGATATTTTGTGGAATTCCAAAGTGGATGGATTTCCCAAAGTTTTGCAGTATAGTCATTTGAAGCAGTTAAGATGAATTGGCCATCCGGGGAAAAGACTGCTTGATATATATCGTGTGAATGTTGCAATAAGCTGCCCGTTCAAATTCCAAAGTTTTGCAGTGTTGTCATCTGAAGCAGTTAAGATGGGTTGGCCATTAGGAGAAAAGATTGCTGGGCATACCTGATTATCGTGAT
>CAVXAT010000018.1:0-49348 GCA_963759805.1 uncultured bacterium | reverse complement strand
TAAAGCTTTAGTTGCACTATCAAAACAGGTATATCCAACCAATTTCCATGGCCGATGGTCAGATGTGTATTCGGATCCTCCAGAATTGTGAGATTCCAATCGTTGCTTTAAATTGGTGGTATAGCCGATATAAGTTTTGGTGGGATTTTTTAGTGATTTGAGTAGATAAACATAATACATAAAAATGGTTTATTTTCTAAAAAGACTGGCTCTTCTTCGCATAAAGTTTCGAAGAGCATTCTTCGCCTGTAAATATCAAAGTTTCTAACTTGTTGAGAGCTAACTTCCTTGAACCGACTGGCTTGCCATTCGAAGCCTTGGCGAAGAATGGCGGGGCTGACGAGGCTCGAACTCGCGACCTTCCGCGTGACAGGCGGACGCTCTAACCAAACTGAGCTACAGCCCCAACTGAAATAGATTTCATTTGAGTAAATATATTTTGCCAGATGCGGCAGATAATGCAAGGGGAAAATGAATTTTTTGGGGAAAATAAGCCCTATTTCTTATTACTCCAAACCATCGACCTCATGCACCAGTTTGCGGCTTTCATCCATAGTCCAAACATCCGATTTTCCTTTTCCATAAACGTCTCCTGCGGCTCTGACTAAAAAGTGTCCATTTTCGGCTGAACTTTGGCCCAAACTATCTTTTGGAGTTTCAAGCTTTCCTGTGAAGTAGTGGACTCCTTCCTGTGCGCCCGCAAAATTAAAGCCGTAGGTATAATAAAAATTTTCGGTTTTACCACCGCCGGCGTAGCCCTCAGGTTTCCAGCCTATTCCCCCTTCTCCGTTCAAGACGTTTGTGTAGCTTCCGTGTTCAATAAAGTATGCCTGCATGGCGGTGTGCAATGAGGCAAGATTTACTGCTACCTCTGCCTGACGAGCCTTTGCTTGATATTTCAGATACTGTGGTACTGAGATGGTTGCTAAAAATGCGATGATTGCGACAACAATCATAAGTTCAATTAGTGAAAATCCCTGTTTATCCATAACTCCCCCCGTTTAAAGATAAGATTTATACGCCCTTTAAAATTATTTTGGCATTAAAGTGTGATTGGATGCAATTTTTTGAGATTTAACTCAAAATTATGCTTTTAAAGCTGCATAAAATCGAGTGTTTTCAAAGTGACAAAAAAAATGTAACTTTGAAACATGTTTAATTTTGAAATATTTTAATAGTAGAAGGGGAAAAGATGGCTATAAAATTAGCTGGAAAAGAGATTATTGATGTTGATGCAAAGGATTTATTGAAAAAATTGCATACAGCTTTTGCGGATGAATGGTCCGCTTACTATCAGTACTGGCTTGGGGCACAGATTGCAAAAGGTGTTATGCGTACTGCTATTACTGCAGAACTGATGGAGCATGCCGGTGAGGAGTTAAAGCATGCACAGATGATAACAGATCGCATTATTCAGCTTGGTGGAGTTGTGAAAATGCTTCCAAGTGAATGGGAGAAATTTGGTGCTTGCAAATATAATGCAGTAAAATCTGAAAGCTCAAAGGTTATTTTGCAAGAGAATATAAAAGGCGAGCAGTGCGCCATCAAATTCTACAACTCTCTCTTGAGTGAGTTACACTGCAAGGATTTTGTTACAGCAAATATAATTACCAAAATTCTTGAAGATGAGGTTGAACACGAGCAAGATTTGGTAATGTTATTTGAAGATTTGGAACTTTGTTGTAAGTAGCGCGAATTCGATGAGTTTCAGGATGGCATTGTAATTGTTGGCTTACTGATCTTCAGTTTGTCATCCTGCAAACTTGATTCTGTGTGCATGGAATTCTAATAATCAATATCGAATTTTATTTTCTTGCAAAAATAATTGGTCTTGTAAAATAATATGGAGTAGTAGTTTTGAATATCAATTAAAATTTTAGGGGATATAATATGATTTATGTTGGACAAAAAATAATCTTTGGGCTGATCGTTTTTGTGATTTTAGTGGTATCAAAAAGCTTTGCCATGACACACCAGCTTGACAAATACCAACATATGTTTTCTGAGAAGGTTGAAAGTCCCTTGAGTCGAAACAATTTCGGATATCTCTTAAATTTAGTGTCTTTTGTGAATGCCAAAGAAGCACTTCGTGTTTTGGATGGTGACCAACAAAATGAATCATATTTTAAAGCAGCCCTATCTGCTGTTAATAAGGTGAAAGCCTTCATTACAACCCAAATGGAGGATTTAAACCTTTCGGTTCAATATTCAGATATAGTTATGGAAATTTTCCAAGAAATATGTTCTGGTCTGGATAACATTGCACAAATATTGACGGAAAAACTTGACGGAGTTTTGCCACAACAAGGATCCTGTCTTAAGTCTAGTCAGGAATTTAGTCCTGCAGGGTTTTCTTTTTGGGATTAGGGCATAGGTGAAAAATTATGAAAAATTATGGCGTAAAAGTAACCTTGGTAGCAGCAATTCTTGCAATTGCATCTGTATATTTGACTTATATTTTTTGTTTTCAAAAAAAGGCTGACACCATAATTTATGATGGATCAATTATTACAATGGAAGGGGCGGGGGATAATCCAAACTATGTTGTGGCTGTAGCATTGCGTGGAGATAAAATAATTTTTGTTGGCTCGCAACAAGATGCATTTAAGTATAAAAATGCACAAACAAAACTTATTGATTTGCAGGGTAAAACCATGTTGCCTGGTTTTATTGATCCGCATATTCATCATGCCTTGGCCGGCTCCTTTTATTACATGACAAATATCCGTGCCGATGAAGATTGGGGACTCTCTGAAATTAAAACAAAGCCGGTCATTAATCATAAATCATTTATGGCTGAACTGAAAAAAGCGGAAGCGGCACTGGAAGATCCACAGGAATGGTTAGTTGCTTTTGGATATGCCAGCTATTTCCATGGGAAAATAGGCAGGGATGAGTTAGAAAAAATTTCATCGACACGTCCGATCATACTTCTTCAACGTTCGGGGCATGAGGCTTTTTTGAATGGCAAAGCTTTAAAGGAGATGGGATTTACTGCAGAAAATACCAGAGATAATTCTATGATTGATTTCAGCAAAGGATATTTCGTTGAGTCACCTGTCAAAGAAATTCTTCTTCCCAAGCTGCTCAATGTAATTTTGTCGGGTGATCGATGGGGAAAGGCGCTTAGAAAAAGTGTTGAATATCTGCATAATAACGGTATTACTACTGTTGCTGATATGTTGGCGGTTGATGGATTTAACAAAGAACAAATTACGCTATTTCGTGAAATAATTGATGCCCCGGACATTCCGTTTCGAACATACATGGTTGCAGAACCTCGTCTTGCTTTTGAACAAAGCGGAAGGAAAGCAGCAATTAAGTATATTGACGAGCAATCAAGGAAAAGTGGCATTAATCTAAAATACACAAAGCAGGTAAAGTTATTTGTTGATGGTGCGTTTTTTGCGCAGTTGATGCGCATGAAAGGTGGATATACCGATGGGCACCAAGGTGAATGGATCACGCCGCCTGAAGAACTCAAAGAAATGGCCGCAACCTTTTGGCAAAAAGAGTATCCAATGCATGTTCATGTTAATGGAGATGATGGATTGGATTATATTCTTTCAGTTTATGATGATCTTAAAAAAAATTATCCTAATTCAACTAGCCGAGTTACATTGCATCACCTTGGATATGTAAGACCTGATCAGATAAAAAAAATTAAAGAGCTTGGCATTTGTGGGTCACTATTACCGTATTATATGCGTGCGCTTGGAGATATTTACTCAAAACATGGTTTGGGTGCCCAAAAAGCTGAGCATATCAGTAGTGCAAAAACTTTTGTTACGCAGGGCGTAACTATCTCGTTGCATTCTGATTTTCCAATGGCACCATCAAATCCGCTTTTCAACGCATGGGTTGCAGTTAATCGAGTTGGACAGATTTCGGGTAAAGTTTTAGGTCCGGAAGAAAGAATCTCTGTTTATCAGGCATTGCGTGCTATTACAATTGACGCGGCTTATACAATTAATCTGGAGGATGAAATTGGTAGCATCAAGACTGGCAAGAAGGCAGATTTTACTATCCTTGCAGAGAATCCATTGCTTGTTGATCCAATGAGACTGAAAGATATAAAGGTTGTGGGGAAGATTTTTAATGGAAAATATTATGAACTTAAGCCTAATAAATAGATCAACGCTGCTAAACTATCACAGAGGCTTTGTTCCTTCGGATAGGATCTCCAGATAATCAGCGTAAGCAAATTTTCTATCTCGTTTTTTCCCTGTAATTTCTTTTAATATTCCAATTTTTTCAAAATCGCTTAAAAGTCTGGATGCAGATTGATGTGATATTTTGAATTCATCTTGAATTTCATTGATATTTATTACCGGCGTGTGAAAAAGCTTATCTAAGAGCAGAACTTTTGTTAAAGTTGGTACTTTGCTTTTTAGAAGTAGTTTCTGATGATGTTCTTTCAGATCCAAGATTTTTCTCGTGTTTTCAATTGCAGACTGAGAGGTCTCTATTATTCCTTTTAAGAAAAATTTGATCCACTGCTCGTAATCATCATTTTTTCTGACTAGTGTTAAACGATCATAGTACTCTTGCCTATTTTTTTTAAGATAATAACTCATGTACAGTAATGGTTTTTTTAGTACATCTTTCCAGTATAAATAATAGGTGATTAACAATCTTCCCAATCTTCCATTGCCATCTAAAAATGGGTGAATTGTTTCGAATTGATAGTGAATTAATGCGCAGTTAATCAATCCCGGCAGAGTTGATTTATTGTTCATGTAAATTTCAAGGTCGCCCATCGCCTTTAGTGTTTCTTTAGGAGGAGGTGGAACAAAGGCGGCAGTATTTAAAGTGCATCCGGCTGCACCGATCCAGTTTTGCGATTTTTTAAACTCGCCAGGCGTTTTTTCTGCACCTCTTGTGCCTTTTAATAGCAGTGAGTGCAGCTCCTTGATTAATTTTAGGCTCATTGGAATTTCTGCTAAGCGCTTCATTCCGTAATTCAATGCTTTTATATAATTTATAACTTTGGTAACGTCATTGATATTTTCAGGTTTTATCCCACCACGTTCGAATTCAAAAATATCTTCCAAAGAGGCTTGAGTGCCTTCAATTTGTGCACTGAGTAAGGCCTCCTTTTTAACATACATGGTTATGAAAAGCTCTGGATTTGGCAAAGTGTAGGCAGTTCCATCAAGTCTTGCTAGTAACATCGTTGCATCCTGCAACAGCTCCTGCATCTCTGCGTCAATATTTATAGCGGGAACTGGAGGGAGTTTTGATGGGATGAAAGCTTTATAATTTGTCGGTTGAGTTATAAAATTTCCACTTCGTTTCATAAATTTCCTTATTTACCTGCGTTTACATAACAAACCTAAAAATAATGTGTTATGTAAATAGAATTACATAACGGGTGGTAAAATGCAACGTTGTGTAAATAGACTTACATAACGGGCTGAAAAATGAGGCGTTATGTAACTGGAATTACATAGCGTATTCAAAATCTCGATCTGCAGGCCATTCCCGAATTCATTATTTCTTATTTTTTCAAATTCTTTTAAGTGTCGATTATTTCGTGATAAATTAATGACAGCAATGGGTTATTTCAAGGTTTAATTACGGGATTTAATAAAAAGGAGAGAGTGATGTTTAAGGTGCTTAAAAGGGGTGATATTTTTCACATTGGGGAGATTTGCCCAGAATCTGGGATTTATCGGTTGAAGGATAGGGATTGCAAAGGCAAAGAGAGTTGCCACTCTGAAGAACAAAGGGAGATTCCTCTTACCAAGGGAGCTACATTCCCTCCATGCCGAACCTGCAAGGGTCGTGTGATTTGGGAGTTTGTAAGAAAAGCTTAAAAGGATAACCATCTTACGTTATAACAATTTATGCTAACGTTCTAGTACCTACTAATAGTCTAGATCGCCCCAAGCAACATGCCTGGCGAAATTTTCTGCCCCCTCTTGGGATACGTCAAAGTATCCTGTAGAAATAACATCAAATGGGTATATTCGGTCATAATCGAAAGCTGCATCTTGTATAGCCGCGCGTTTGGTATCTCCATAGCCAAGCCTCAAATCAAAAGATTTTTCGCTTTTCTTCGCTACAATTATAGCCCAAAAACCCTTATTCCTAGCGGTTCTTCCCGTGATATCAAACAACATATTATGATCGCTATCTTGCTTTTGTGCCCAAGTTAGAGCTATAAACATTTCTTGCTCAAGGCATCTGTCTATTAATTTTTTATATTTTTGTTCTGATGAATGCTTAAAGTGTAAACAGTATCCAACTATACCACCGTATTTCTCGCTCCGGATCAGAATTCCGCCAGTTGCAGCATTTAACGACATACACGAAAAAATGTAAAATCCAACCAAATAACAACTTCCTAGATAACAATTTTTTTCCATTAACTTTCTCCCTTCTGAGATAATACAAACGCCAAAATTTTATAATTAAATATATTACGCGGTTGGCATAAAAATGGTCAACAATAATATTTTTCGGTAAATAATTTATTCGCCAACTGCTTTTCTGAGCTCCAAGATCTTATCGCGTAGTGCGATTGCCTTCTCGAAGTCCAGATTTTCTGCCGCCAGGCGCATTTCTTCTTCAAACTGTTCGATGAGAATTTTGGCTTCTTCGATGGTTTTGGGTTTAGCTGAAATTTTTGTTTTAGGCTTGTGTTTGGAAGCCTGCATGATACGTTCTTGAAGTTTGGATATACTTTTCCCCACTTCACGTGTAACTGATTCAGGCGTGATGTTGTGTGTCTGATTGTATTGGCTTTGGATTTTGCGACGACGATTTGTTTCGTCGATTGCATTCTGCATTGAGCCTGTTATACGGTCGGCGTAAAATATAACTTTGCCCTCTATGTTACGTGCGGCGCGTCCTATTGTTTGAATAAGTGATCGAGCGTTACGTAAAAAACCTTGCATGTCAGCATCCATGATTGCAACCAGTGCAACTTCGGGGATGTCTAAGCCCTCGCGCAGAAGGTTGATACCCACCAGGCAATCAAAAACACCTGCACGGAGTTTGTGAATAAGTTCTGTTCGTTGTGGGGTTTTGATGTCACTGTGCATGTAACAGACTTTGATCTGTTGATTTTCAAGATACTGCGCCAGATCCTCGGCCGCTTTTTTTGTTAAAACTGTTACAAGTGTTCTAAAGCCGTTGTCAGATGTTTTTTTAATTTGATTGATTAGATGAGTTAGCTGGCCCTCGCCATTAATACCTTGACGTTTGACGACCTCAATTTGTGGATCGATAATTCCTGTTGGGCGGACAATCTGTTCGGCAACCAGATCTGCACTTTTTAATTCATATTCGCTTGGAGTTGCGGAGACAAAGATAACATCTTTAAAATATTTCTCTATCTCTTCAAATTTCAGTGGCCTGTTATCATAAGCTGCCGGCAATCTGAAGCCAAAGTCGATAAGTGCCTGTTTACGTGCACGGTCGCCTTTGTACATTCCATGCAACTGTGGAATTGCGACGTGCGATTCGTCTATAATTAACAAAAATTCTCTGTCAAAGAAATCAAAAAGAGGGTAGGGCGCTTCTCCCGGTTTGCGACCGTCAAAGTAGCGCGAGTAGTTTTCAATGCCAGTGCAGTATCCAGTCTCTTCCAGCATTTCGATGTCGTGATTGGTTCGGGTAATTAATCTTTCGCGATACAGAGGATTTTCTATCTTTGCAGCTTCGATTTCAAGATCTGCTTTGATCAGTTTAATTGCTGCATCTCGCTTGTCTTGAGTTGTCAAAAAGTGCTTGGCCGGAAAAATTAAAACGTTATCAAGCTCTGTCAAAACTTTTTGATTATGTTTATCGATCAGTTCAATAGATTCGATTTTATCGCCGAAAAGTTCAAGGTGTAAATTGTCGTGCATGTATGGAAGATTAATTGTGATTGTGTTGCCCGTAACCCTGAAGTTGCCAGATGCGTTTTGCATGTCGTTTCGCCTGTACTGAATGAAGATAAGTTCATCGATTAATTTTTTGCGTGAAAATTTATCCCCAACTTTGAGTTGGAGCGTTAATTTGCGGTAATCCCACGGGTTACCAAGGGAGTAAATTGCAGAGACCGACGCGATAATAATGGTGTCGTTGCGATTGATAATTGATGCCGTGGCTTCAACGCGCAGGCGTTCAATCTCGGTGTTTACCTTCGTCTCTTTTGGGATGTAAATATCTTGTGAGGGGAGATACGATTCCGGTTGGTAGTAATCGTAATAACTGACGAAGTAACAGACTTTGTTCTGTGGAAAAAACAGGCTGAACTCTTCATAAAGCTGCGCGGCCAGTGTTTTGTTTGGGGATAAAATCAGAACCGGCTTGTTTTGCTGCGCAATAACGTTGGCTAGTGTAAAAGTTTTACCCGACCCGGTTGCGCCCAGCAGCACAGATCTGCCCGGGCGATTTTTACAGAGTTGTTCTATAGCATCGGGCTGGTCGCCACTAGGTTTGTACGGGGAATTTAATTTGAATTTTTCATTAATAAATTTCATGCTTTAAGTATAGCAAAGATTTGATTGGATCAAAGTTTTGGGACAAATATGCGAAAATAAATAGAATTTGCCGAGAAATTATGAGTTTTTGTCCATAAATCCTGCGCAAAGCTCTGAAACCTCTCTTGTAATCTCACCCTGGCGCATTTTATTGTACTGCAGTGTCAGTCTTTCAATGAACTTGTCGGCGTTGGTCGTGGAGCTGTCCATTGCTACAAAACGTGCTGAATATTCTGAAATAAGCGCTTGGAACAGCATAAAAAGAATCTGCCCCTTGATGTACCTGATTGAAACGTAATCCAGAGTGTCATTTGTATTTTGTTCCCAAATTAACTCCTTGTGTACCCTGCGATTTGCCATTTCTGAATTAATTTGGAGCGGTACGAGCTGAAAATTAGTGGGTCTTTGTGCGAAAAATGATTTGGATTCATTATAAAAAAACGTAATTGATGTGAATGGACCCGGTGCATCCATAAATTTGGTTATTAGGTCATTTGTGATTGCGATATAGTTGTTCAAACTAAAATCATTGTAATGTAGCACCGGCTCTCCCCAATCTCTATCCTTGAGGTAAGCAGGGGCTTTGTTTCCTACTGTTATAAACTTAGCATTGGAATAGTTTCTTGTCGCAATCTCTTTTTCGACGTATTTAAAGAGATTTGAATTTAGTCCGCCGCACAGGCCCTTTGAGGTTGCGACGATTACAATTAAAGGGTTTGGAGTAGGGTTTTGGGGGAACAGCAACGTATTTTGCCAGGTTTGATCGTAGCAAACAAGTTCGGTGAAGAGGGCTTTTAAATTTTGAGTATAATTACGAACGGCAGGGGCGTTGTGTTCAAGCTTGGAGTACAGTGACATTGAAACTTGTCGAATGGCATTCGTTATTTTTTTGGTTGTTTGAATGGATTTTATCTTCTGCTTTAATTGGATCTGTTTTGACACTTTATTCTCCACTATTCTAAATTTATTGTATTTTCCCAATATTTAAAAGTAAGAATCAATAAAACAATGCTAACACTTGGAATTAAAAAAAGGAATGATTAGACTAAAAATAAATTAAATTAACCAATTTAAGGGAAATTGATGGTTTTTAAGGAAAATTAATGGTTGTTATAATAGACGGGTATAATCTTCTGAAACAGATTTTTCCGCATGTAAAGGGGCGGATAGATAAAGAGAGAAACGCCTTTATAAGGCAGCTTGGATATTATAAAAATAAAAAATCCAAAGAGATTAAAGAGATAATTGTTGTTTTTGACGCCGGTCCATTTGGACATGCAACCCGTGAAGTTCATGAAGGTGTTGTTGTAATGTTTTCCGGACAAAGAAGTACAGCAGATGACTGGATAATTGAGTATGCCGACACTCACAAGAACGAAGATTTGCTTGTTGTGACGATGGATCGTAAAATTATCCAAGCATGCGAAAAGGCAGGCGCTACTACTTTGAGCAGCCTTGATTTTTACGGACTTATGCAGAGTTTTCTGCTTGAAGAGGCTGCGCAAGAGTTTTCAACTCGCGAGTCCCCAATTGTTAGTGTTGTTGAAAAATATGACCAGGAAGACGATGCGTTCGAGAGTAAGAAAGTTGATAAACATGCGCTTGACCTGATGATGGAGCAGTCCAGCTTTTTCCTGAGTAAAGAGGATGATGTTGATTTGGATAGGGGGGATAAGCGAAAGAGTTCCCCGTTAAAACTGTCCAAAAAAGATCGTAAATTGTTGTCAAAATTGAAAAAATTGCATTAGACTTCAGCATGACAAAATGGGGCGTATGGAACCATATGATTGTAAAACTTAAGTTTAATTCAGAGCAAGTTGACCAAATAGCAAGAGAACAGATTATACCTTTATTAAAAAAATATTCTGTAATTACGTTTACGGGTCCACTTGGAGCTGGAAAAACTACGTTGATTAGAAGTGTCTTATGCCAGTGCGGTGTGCTTAGTGGCGTTACGAGTCCAACATTTGGATATGTGAACTCTTATTCCGGGGATAATGGCGTGACTTATAATCACTTTGATCTGTATCGCATAGCGTCAGTTGATGAATTCATGATGCTTGGTTTTGACGAGTATTTTTATAAAAATAATAATGTTAGTTTTATTGAGTGGCCTGATGTTATTAAGTCGTTGCTTGCAAATCCGGAACTTAAACCAAAAGTTTGCGAAATAAAAATTGATTACATTCCAGATGATGTTTTAAGTAGGGTTATTCAAATAGTTTATGAATAATTCGAGTGCTTGTTTTTAAAGGGGAGAGAGTTATGGCTTTAGTAGTTGATCACTTAAAAAGTGATCTGCGGAAATTTTTGTTAGTGGTTGTCGGCTTAACCTTAGTCGGATTAATTTTCATATACTCTTCAAGCTCGGTTTTTGCTTTGGAAAAGTTTGGGAACTCAGCCTACTTTTTAAAAAAGCAGTTAAGTTATCTTTTGTTAGGAATAGCAGGTTTTTTTGGCTTTGCATTGGTTCCAAAAACGTTTTGGAAAAAATACGCGTCACTATTTTTTATTGGGTCAGTTTTACTTACCCTGCTGACTTTTGTTCCTCAGTTGGGGTTGAAATGTCACGGTTCCAACCGTTGGTTGAGCATAGCGGGGTTCAGTTTTCAACCAAGCGAGTTGCTGAAGTTGTTTTTACTGATATATATGGGCTACTTCTTGGAGAAAAAACAGCAGGTTTCAGGATCATTTGTTAACAGCTATCTGCCATATCTTTTTATTTTGGGCTTAACTTCAATTGTACTGCTTAAACAGCCTGACTTTGGATCGATGGTCACTATTTTTGCCACCTCAGTAATTTTACTGTTTGTTGCAGAGTTTAACCTGATATACCTGTTTGCAACTGTTGTACTAATGATTCCCGCCGGAGTGTATTTAATTTTAACTAAATCGTACAGGTTAAATCGAATTCTAATTTTTTTAAACCCGTGGGCCGATCCGCAGGGGAAGGGCTTCCAGATAATTCAGTCTTTGATTGCTATCGGTTCGGGCAGTCTCTGGGGCCTTGGAATATCAAACTCAAAACAGAAGTTTTTTTATTTGCCAATGCAGCATACTGATTTTATTTTTTCAATTATTGCTGAAGAGACAGGGTTTGTAGGCTCCTGTGTCGTTGTAAGTTTGTATTTTTTACTCTGTTTATACGGATTACGGCTTGCGTTGAAACTACAAAGACCGTTTGAATTTTTTACAGCCACAGGCTTTGTTGTATTTATCAGTTTGCAGGCAGTTATAAATCTTATGGTCACTACCGGCCTGGTTCCAACTAAGGGGTTAAGTTTACCCTTCATAAGTTATGGTGGAACGGCAATAATTTCGTTGTTTTGCATGATGGGACTTATTACAAATTTTGCCAAAAATAATGATACAGAGTAGTGTTTTTCTATTGTAAATTAAAAACCACTATTTTTTGTCACCTTGAATTTATTTCAGGATCTATCAATTAATGAGCATGCCTTTATGGCTTAGAACCGCCATTTTAATTGACATCCGGGTATTTGATGGCATAATCATTTGGAAATCCATTGGGGTGCAGGGATTATGGCGTTTTTAGTTGATAAATTTGAAAAATTTACGATTCAAATAATTACGATTCAAAAATAATATGACGAGGTGTATGATGTTCGGTTGGAGTTGTTGGCGTTTTCAAAAAACAGATAAACTGTTTTTGATTTTGCTGATGCTGAGCGTTTTTCAGAAAAATATTTTGCTGGCGGATCCAGAGCCTGTAACTCAAGAACAATCCATAGCTCAAAAACCTGTCAATCAAGAATCTGTAGTTCAGGAGCAACCCGTAGCTCAAGATCCTGCTAATCAAGACCAATCTGCAGCCAAAGGCGCTGGTGCTGATCAGGTAACTTCCAAAACTTCTCAAAAAAATTATGGTGGCGATCCGGCTTTCAACGCAATTCAAGGCCTTTTTAATTCAGGAGAAAATGGTGGCGATCCGGATACCATGCGAAATCTTTTAGAAGAGATATTCAAAATTGCGGCTGCGGCAAAAAAACGTGAGGAAGAACGAAAATTACTGTTTTTCTCAAAGTTATCGCCGGAACATCAGGATCTTATTAAAGCATTACAAGCAAAATATAATAAGTTTTTAGAAGATGTTGATATAAGAAATGGGCTCGCTGAACTATGCAACGCTGCGCGTGGAAGTCTTGAAAGTTTACGCGACAGTTTTAACCTTATGCCTGAGCATGTAATTGTAGCATTGTTGAATGATGTTTTAGTGAAAATAGAAAAATTGCAAACTGCTATAGCCCTTGATTGCTGCCTGTTTTTACCAAAGCGTATAAAGGGGATGAGTTCAAAGGGTGTTGAGGATCTGTCCGGAGTTATGAATGGACTTATGCAGCAACTTATGCCGGGGGGACAAGGTGCGAATGTCTTTACTTCCAATGATGGTAAAGAGGCAGCAGATTCAGAAAATTCTGATGCTGTCTTTTCGCTTAAAGACGTATACGATTTGTGTAGTAGTCTACGTAAACTTATTAGTTATGGTGTTTTTAAGTATGCAAGGAGTGAGCAGCAGGAGATTTCAGCTCTTAAAGCTAAAACTAAAAATTTAGTTGTAATTTTGAATGATATTCTTTCAGCGATGCCAGATGTCTTGAATGGGAAGCCGAAAGATTTAATATTGTGTTATATTAATTACATTGAGCCTGAATTTAATGCAGCCGTCGAGGAGTTGAATAAGGTCGAAAAAGTCTTCGAACTGGAAGTTAAGGCATATATTGCAAATTATCAATCAGAAAAAAATAAGGTTGAAGGCGAAAAAGATTTGTCAGAGACTGAGATAATACAAATAGCTTACATTTCTTGGTTTAAAGAGATTAAGAAATATCAACGTACGTTACTGGTTTTTTCAGAATTAAAGAGAAGTACAACATCATTCGTTGCAGGGACTGATAAATTGTTTGAAGCAGTGGCATACGCTTATGATGTTGCACACTGTTTCTATGATTTTTATAGACATGATGTGGGAAATGTTCAAGATAAAATTGGACATTATACGCCATTAAACAGCGAAGAACAAGCGGTTTTGGCCAATGCATCTCATTGGTCGAATAAAGGAATTTTGAGTCCAAACGCTATTGACTGGGGATTTTCAAGTTTTATGGCCTCTTGGTTTTTCTTTATGAAGCGTCCGGATGCTGCAGATAATCTCTTATTGCAGTCCATTTTTGGTAATTTGCCATTGAATATGGTGACTCTTACGCAGACAATGATTTTGAATGTTATGGTTGCTCTACCTGCTTTGAGGGTTTTAATAAACCCATCAGCCTTCAATTGGCAGCCACAAAGCGTTCTAAGATCATTAGGTAAAGTTGTTGGTGCTTGGACATATTATAATATTTTTTATCGCAAATTGTTTGGGCCGGATAACGGCCAATATTGGGATCCTAATTATGCGAACATAAAAACTTCTACATATAATTTGCTAATGGAAGTCGAAAGCTTAGTAACAAGCCGCTTTGCGTTTGCTATTAGGCAGAATACAAATCCGGAATTAGTTGAAAAAGTCGAACACTGGAGTCTAGGGGTAGTTAAGCCTGAGATGATAGAAGATTTTGCAGAGGCCATGCTTCCATTGCTTCTTGTAAATGAAAATGGCTCAAGCTCATATGCAGGAGAGGTTTTTGGAACATATGGCATTGGTTCTTTAAACTCTAAATCTGGGGCTGCGCATATGCCTGAATATTATAACATTGAAGCAGGTTTAATAGGTGGAGTTTCACCGAAAAGTTATTATATTGAAGCTTGTATTTCGTACTATATTGCCTCTAGTGTAGGTAGAACACTTGGAACTGCAATTGCAAAAAGGGTGCAGGGTCCATTTTTAAATTTTGCAACATACACTGGGGGAAAGTTTTTGGATGGGCTTGCCTGGTTACACATAATAAGTAAGGATACCAGGGAGATGTTTACGGATCTTGGAGAGGAATTTTCTGAGGATCTTGAATTTGCTGCTAGTTCTTTGAAAATGATTTTTAAAGAGGCTTTTACCTCAAATTCTTCACTTAACAAGATGTTAGTTTCCATGTTAAATAATAGCTGGGGTAATTCAAAAGCAGAGATAAATAGAGAATTGTTATATTTTCTCTTAAAAAACTGCGCACGACTAGGTTATATGACACATCTTGAAGAGGCAATATTTATGAAAGATTATTTAGTTACACAACGGCTTGATGATGAATTAATCGAAAAAATTATTTCTACAATTGAGAAAAACATGTTTGCGTCTCTGGGGGGATTGGCTGGCAGTAGGCTTGCACCTTACGCATTGGGATGGTTTGTTACGCATAATGGGCCGATACAGTTGGTTCCGGGAAAAATCAAAAATGCTGTATTTGGCAAATAACCGCCAGAAAAAATAGAAAATGCTGATTTAGCTAAATGTTAAAAAACTAAAAGCCCTTGGCTTTGCCTACCGGCAAGACCAAGGGCTTTTTTAATTAATCGAAAGGTATTTTAGTTTAACCCTTCAAATTATTTATTTAGCTTCGACTGGTTCAACTGGTTTACTTCTGCGAGCTCTGTGAAATTTTGCAGGGGCGGTTTTTTTTGCAACTTTGCCCTTCTCTGCTTTGCCCTTCTGAGCGAACTTTTTCTCCATATCTTCATGATGTTTTTTCATCTGATCATGGAGGTCTTTGGTTATTTCATGCTTATCAGCAAGAAACTTAGAAATTGCTTCTATTGCTCCATGGATATCACCCTTGATAACTGCTTCCTTTATGGAATCGCGTGTTGCATCTAGTGCTTCAAATTTTGTCTTCATGTCAGCATGAAGCTTTTTCATTCCTTCATGATGATGTTTCTTGAGGTTTACATCAGCTCCTTTGCCGGCGGCTTGTTTTTTGCGCATCTCTTCATGATGTTTTTTCATCTTATCATGAAGCCCTTTGGTTAATTCATGTTTTTGATCAAGATATTTAGAAATTTGTGTTACGGCTTCTTTGTGATCACCTTTGTCAATGGCAGCTTTTGCGGCTTCGAGTATGGCATCTAACGCTTCTAATTTTGCCTTCAAGTCAGCATGAAGCTTTTTCATTCCCTCATGATGTTTCTTAGCATTTACATCTTGTCCTTTACCAGCATGTTTTTTACGCATCTCTTCATGATGAGCTTTAGACTTTTCATGAAGTTCTTTGGCTATATCATGCTTCTCGCTAAGAAAATTATAAATTTGAGTTGCGGCTTCCTTGTCATCATTTTTTTGAACCGCGGCATCTATGGCTTCACGTGTTTTCCCTAACTCTTCAAATTTTCCCTTCATATCCTCGTGAAGTTTTTTCATCCATGCATGATGCTCATGATGTAAAGCCTTATCTGTTTTTGCTGGAGCAGCCTTCTGAGCACTCAAGCCTGCAAATGCCAACGAACAGATGGCTCCCGCCATAAGTAACTTTTTCATAACATATCCCTTTCTACCAAAAACCAACAAACAAAAAACTACATGTTTTAAAAATAGCGCGATTTTTTTACAAATGCAATATTTTACTGAAAAACATAAAAGAGAAGCATTCACTCGGTAAATTGGAGCAGTTTTAGTGATAGCGATTAAGTTTAATCTGGTTTATATGAAACTAGTGCGATGCCAAGTGCATTGGCCTTTTTGATAAATTCTTCTTGCTGAGCGATAAAGGTTTTGTCATGCAGCCATGCAATGACAGCAACGTCACCCTTTGAGATTCCCGACAGAGACCCGGGTCCAAGAGTTGGAAGATCGAATTTGTGATTTTGGTTTTGATGAGCCGCTTTGCAGACTACCACGCCTCCGTTGCCTAAACTAATTCCACGGCTTATACACTGATCCGTGCCTTCAATGGCTTCTACGGCAACTATCATCTGATTTTTTACTACGACTGTTTGTCCGATATCAAAATGAGAAAGTTTTATTGCTGTCTCAATTCCCATTTTTACATCAGTGGCCAAACTATCTGTTAGTTTTCCTGTCAAAATTCCAGGTTTGACCATGAGTGAATTAAGTACTTGATCCTGTCTTAAAACCGAAATGCCATTAGATTCGAGCTCTTTGACCAGCCGTTCCATAACTGCTGCGTCACTTTTGTATAACAGTGATCCTAAAAGCTTTACGGCCAGCCAGTCGAATTTAAATGTTTTTAAAAGATGGCTTTTATCAACTTTGCCAATAAATAGAAGGTGAGTAGTAGCCTTTTGTTTTAAAAGATTTAATACTTGTCCGGCTTTGTAGCATTCCTGCGAGATGATTTCGGCTTTATCCCCTACAATTTGTTGTAGTTCAGCAAGATTGTTTTCCGGAAACAAAACTATGACAAAAAATGGCTCGGGAAATAGATCAGAGGGTTTGGACGCTCGAGTTTGCTCTTGTCGGTTAAGCAGACTTTTGCATGCCTGCGCAGGAAGTGTTCCTGTTCCAGCAATTATTGCAATCATCTATAATTCCTAAAATTTTTTCTATATCAAACGTGAGCTTGATTGCCGTCAAATTCTGTTCCGGATGAATTTGATCAGTTTTATTTTTAATTGAGTTTAAGAAATGTTCAACTTCCAACTTCAATGGATTGTCTTTGTAAACAAAAACACGTTCTACCAGAGATTCTTGCTTGTATTTTAGTTGTTCCATTCCTATGATCTGAGTACTTGTGTTCATTTGTCTGTGGATTGAGATGTCTTGTGTTGTGAAATCCAAGAGGATATGTTCGTTTTTTTGCTGAATCTCCATTGTTCGTTTTTTAATCTGTGATGCTCTACTTGCAGTAAGATGAGCAAAAGCACCATTTTCAAAACCGATTTGGACGGAGACGACGTCACAGGAGTTAGAATAAATTTTTTGTCCCTGGGCAGATAGAGCTTTAACTGGAGAATCAATGAATTGTAGTATTAAATCTAAATCATGAATCATTAAGTCAAGAACCACGCTGTCTTTTGAAACTCTTGGATCAAATGGGCCCATTCGATGGGTTTCAATCATCAATGGTTGATTTATAATTTTTTTCAACTCCTGAACTGCTCCATTGAATCTTTCAACATGTCCTATGTGAAGAGTGAGGCCAGATTTTTTTGCAAGACTGATAAGCTCTTCGGCTTCCATTAAATTTTTTGTAATTGGTTTTTCGACCAGAACATGCTTGCCTTTATTCAGGCAGTCTTTTACTATTGCATAATGAAAATCTGTTGGCACCGCTACGATCACAGCATCAACTTTTTCTATCCAATCTGCATAATTCTGTGACTTGATTACTGTAGGATCAACAATTTTTTTAAAATTTGATTCGTTTGGATCCGCGACGCCTACAAGCTGCATGGTTTGCAAGCCATGCAGTTGTAAACAGATAGAGGCATGATAACCACCCATTTTTCCTAGCCCAATAACACCTAATTTTATCATTGATGATTCCTAAGTTTCTTGTTGTTGAATTTTGCCATTTTGGTCGGAGATAGCGCGCATAGATACACCGCGCTTGCTGTTCTCAATAAAATTTAAAAAATGCTGAACATGCGGGTCATTTCCCCAGGATTCATTGAATGCAATCTCTTTGATTTTTGTTATAAGTATCTTTTCATTATAAAAGAGCTTAGTTACATGTTTTAGTGCATTTATCGTTTCAGAGGTAAATCCGGCGCGTTTGAGTGCTATTATATTTAAGCCGGCATAAGCGCCCGGTTGTTCATTGAATAAGCAGAATGGAGGTAGATCCTGACGAGCTCCACTAAAAGGAGCAAGGGCAGTAAATGTTCCAACACGACAAAACTGATGTGTGGCTGCATATGCCATCAAAAAGGCATTTTTTTCTATGTACGAGTGCCCGCCAAGGCTTACATTATTTATCAAAGTAACATTGTCTTCTAGAATTGAGTCATGTGATACATGCGAATAATTCATTATGTAACAGTTATTACCGATTTTTGTGCTTCCATCAGGATATTTGGATGCGTGAATCGTTACAAACTCTCGAAGTTCACAGTTTTGACCTATTTCGATTTTTCCAAGACTCTCTTTGGTGCCAATATTCTGGGCAGGGAATCCAACCATAACATTTGCATGAACTCTTGTGTTATCCCCAATCGTAACATTTCCGGTGATGACACAAAATGGTCCGATTTTTACATTTTTACCCAATTCAACTTTTTCGCCAACAATTGCCGACGGATGGATATAGGTATTATCAGAATAGAAAAAAGCTTCCTCGAAATTGGAAGCTCCTTTTTTTGCTTCAATCATATTGTCGTTCACAAAAAACCTAGTATAAAAAAGATTAAAAAATGGCTGGGGCGGGAGGATTCGAACCTCCGAATGGCGGAACCAAAATCCGCTGCCTTACCACTTGGCTACGCCCCAAGCTAACCTTAAATTATTCTTCTACTGCTACCTTTTTATACTCTTCTATAACCTTTTCTTCGATCATTTTTCTAGTGTCTGCATTCAGTGGATGTACGATATCCTTGAAGGACCCATCCTTTTTTCTGCGAGAAGGCATTGAGACAAATAAACCTTTGTCGCTTTTGATAATTTTCATATCACGAACAATAAAACAACCATCAAAAATGATAGTTGCATATCCTTTAAGTTTACCTTCATTAGCAGGAAAAACTTTTACTTCAGTTATCTCCATACCGTTCCTTAGTTTTCAACCCGGCCTCGAGTGACTCTATTTCTACCCATCCCTCGTGCCCTACGATGACAACATTACCATTACGACCATTACGACGTCCATTACGAAAAACCTCATTTTTTATAGCTTAAATTTAATAGTTTAGAATATGTTTGTCAACTAGTTTCTCAGCCGTAGTTCTCATATTTTAGAGCTTTTCAGCAGCTCTTAATTTTGCTGATCTAGCGGACGGATTTAGTGATAATTCGGCGTCAGATGCCGTTACTGCTTTTGGGGTTAAAATTTTTAGTTCCAGCAAGCATTCTCTATCCTTAAAAAAGTTTTTTACAATGCGATCTTCAAGGGAATGAAAACTGATGCAAACAAGCCTGCCGGTTGGGGCAAGAAAAGGTAGCCCTGCATGTAGGAATGATTTAATATTCTCAAGTTCGTTATTGACAGCGATACGTAGAGCCTGGAATGTCCTTGTTGCCGGATGTGTATGCTTTTTACCCTTATCTGTGTACCTGGGTATGATCATCTGAATAAGTTCAACGAGTTGACCAGTTGTTTTAAAACTTTCTGTTTTACGTTTATTTATTATCGCGCGGGCAATTTTTCTTGCATAACTCTCGTCAGCATATTCAAACAGTATATTAGCTATCTCGTTTTCAGTGTATTTATTTAAAATATCGGCTGCTGTCGTGTGAAAATGGGATTTAGACATACGCATATCCAAAGGTGAATCCTTCATAAATGATAAGCCTTCACGCTCCTGAATTTGAAGCTGGGATGTGCCAAAGTCTGCCAAGATTCCATCGACGTTTTTGATTCCATCATTCTTTAATAATTTGTAAAGATGTGCAAAATTCCCCCAGATTATGTTTAATCTGTCTCCGTACTTTTCCTTTAAAATTGGGGCGTTTTGTTCAATTGATTTTTGATCCCAGTCAATTCCTATTACATTACAAGTCGGTTCTAAATCAAGAATAGCGGATGTATGCCCGCCACAGCCAAGTGTTACGTCAACATAAGTTTTGCCCGGTTTGGGGTTTAAATACTGCAAGACTTCGTTAACTAAAACACTTTTATGCGATGGTTTGAGGTTTGTATTTTCCATTTTATTTAAAATATCCGTTAATAATTCCTTTAATATTCGGTTTTTGTGCTGGCCTTGCTACATAATCGATAATATTGCCGATTGCTCCGTATCGTTCGGTATAAACCACAATTTTTTTATTTTTTAAATCTATTAGTTTGCCTATCTCTAATTTTTGTTTTGATGGCATAAGTTCATAAATTGCGTTTTCTGCCGACGCTTGTTCATCTTCATCAAATATTGCCAGATATCCACGAACGTAAATTTTATCTCGAAGTTCAGTAATGTTACTGACATCGATAAGCTTAATTTCATTTGGCTTTATTTTTATTACTGGGGTCTTGTCAAACCTCCATACACTCATATCGTCACGAGTGTCTTCTACTGCTGACCAGGACTCTTTCGTTTTTTTTGCCAACCAACTTCCTTTTGCCTTTTTTTCATAAACAAAACAGGTTACGAGAATTGTCTTTCCGGTTTTGTTTTCAACATAAAAATCTAAATCAGACTTTTTTTTAGCCTCTTTTTTTTTATTTATATCTTGGAAATCATAATCATAAAATTCACCAACTATGCCATATTTTTCGACATCTATTGTAACTTTTTTACCATGTAATTGAGCTATTATATCCAAATCTATTTTTTTATTATCATCAAGTAATTCTATAGTTGAATTTTCAGCATCTTGTGCATTGTCAAACACTCCCAAATATCCAAATGCATTGTTCCGGTCCTCTTCGTCAGAAATTGTGGGAAGATCAACTACTACAGTTTGATTATCATCAATTTTATAAACAGGTGATTTATTCCAGTGCCAACGGCTGAAGGGACGTTTTTTTATATAAGAAAAACATGTTATGTAAATTGTTTTACCCGTCTGATTTTCAACTTCAAAGTCAAGTTCAGAACTGGTTAAAGTCCCCTGTTGGGGTTTTTGAATTTGTTTTGACTTAGGCTGCTCTGTGTCGATTTTGGTTGATGGAGTTTCAAGCTTATCTACTGTTTGTTTATCTTTTGCTTGCGGCTGAGCCTCTTGTTGAATTGAGGTACTTGCCGGTGCGACGGGCTCCTTTTGTTCCGGGATTACGTTTGAAACAGGAGGCATCACAGGCTCTTGGCTTGCAGATGGTATTGAATCTGGCACTGCATTGGGCATAATGGCATCCGAGGCTGTAACCGTTGTTATCTCCTGTGTGGCGCCTGTCGGCATTACAGGATCCGTCATTTGGGCAAGCGCTTGTGCTGTGCAAATTAGCAGGGCTGTTGATAAAAAAATAGTTTTAAATTTCATGGGTCTCCTAAAATTTGGTAAACTAAAAACCGTTAAAAGAAATTTAGCATTAAATGCATTGAAACTACAGTAGTTTTCTAAAAACGGGCTAACCAGCCTTAATTCATCATTATTTCTTGTTCGATCATTTTTATTTTTTTTGCCATATCCAGATCATCTGATAACATTGTTTCAACTTTGACTATGGCATGTATAACCGTTGAATGATCCCGTCCTCCCACAAATGAGCCAATTACTTGTAACGAACAGTTCGTAAGTTTTTTCATTAAGTAAAAAACAATTTGTCTGACCTGGGCAACCTCTTTGTGTCGCTTTTTTGCCTTGATATCTAACACAGAAACATCAAAATTTTTTGCTGCTATTTTTAAAACGGTTTCAAGCGAGGTATTTTCGGTTTTGGGGTTGCTTAAATTTAGAAGAACTTTCTTGGCAAGCTCAATGGATATTGGCGTGTTAATAAGTGCTGCAAATGCGCTTACACGCACCAGTGCTCCTTCCAACTCGCGGATATTGGAGATAACTCGTGATGCTATAAAATTTGCAACATCGTTTGGCAAATTCATTTTATTCTGCTCCGCTTTTTTGTTTAAAATTGCAATTTTGGTCTCAAGATCAGGAATTTGAATATCTGCTACAAGCCCCCATTCCAAACGTGATTTTAACCGACTTTGCAAGCCTGAAATCTCTTTGGGAAACGTGTCGCTAGACATGATTATCTGTTTGTGCTCTTCATAAAGATTGTTAAAAATATGGAAAAATATCTCTTGCGTTTGTTCTTTGTTGGATAAAAATTGAACGTCGTCAAGCAGCAACAGATCGAGCTTTTGGTATTTACTTCTAAATTGGTCAGCCTTATCGAAGCGTATGCAGTTAATAAATTCTGTAATAAATCTATCCGTAGATTCGTAACATACAGTCATATTTGGGTACTTTTTCTTTGCAGTATTTCCAATAGCATGCATCAGATGCGTTTTTCCAAGACCTGTTCCACCGTATATAAAAAGGGGGTTGTAAACCTTGCCCAAATTTTCAACTACGGCAATTGCAGCTGCATTTGCAAGGGAGTTACTTGGTCCAACAATAAAATTTTCGAAAATGTAATTTTCGTTCAGATTATTTCTATTTTGATTGAACGGATCTTTTTTATGAATTTTTACAAGAGCTTTTGATTGATGCATTGACTCTTTAATTATCGTCGGAGGATTACTTATGTGAACCTGATTTGAGGTTATCTGAATTGTTGATGCAGGGATAATATTACGAATTTGGTGTGGTTCTTGTCCGCTGCAAATAAAGATTATTTTGATTTCGTTTACGTGTAAAAGCCTGGAAAAATGTTTTTTTAAAAGTTCTATGTAATGTTCTTGAATCCATTTGCTAACAAACTGATTGGGGGTCTTGAGTGTAACAGCACCGGTTGCAGAGTTCCAGTCTTGCATGCTAACAGCCTTGAACCATGTTTCAACAATTTGGCTTCCGGCATCTTGCTTGATGAGTTTTAAAAATTCATCCCAGACTAATTGCACACATATTCCTTAAATTTAAATTTTCTTGCAAAGTAAATAATCAAAATTGTTATCATAAAACTGGAGCATCGTTGATTATACCAGTAGTTGGCAAAAGGGTAAAATTTTATAAAATTCAATGAGAGATTCTTGTGAATAAGGAGAAAATCATGGGAAAAATTCGTATGCTTGGGTGTACATTTGCCTCCGTTTTTGGAACTGTTGCAGTAACACTTTTTTTTGTGTGTGGTTTTTGTGGCTGTGGCAAAAAATTGGAGGATAAAAATCAGAAATTGGCACAAACTTACTATAATCTTTGCATGTTAGAGATTTCGCAAAATTCAGATAAAAATGATAGTCCTCAGACCACGTATAGAAAGGCGCTATCTTATATTCAAGAGGCAATAAATTATAAAGCAAAGGCTGAGTTTTTTGCCGTAAAGGCGACAATTCTTTTCAGGTTGGGAGATTTCAAGCAAAGTTCTGCGTGCTTTGAGTCTGCCTTAGCTCTTGAAGATGTTGCGGCCAAAGTGCGTGCGAGTATCCTTAATAACTACGCTTGTCTGCTTGCTCAGATGGGGGATGTTGATAAGGCATTGAATATATTAGATAATCTGTCTCGTGACAGCCATTATTTTACCCCTCAAGCTGCCGTATTTAATAGAGGTAAAATTTTCTTTGATAGGCATGAGTATGAGCTGGCGGTCAATGAGTTTTCTCGAACTGTTGCTCTGGCTCCGGAGTATATTGATGCACACTATTTTTTGGCCTTGTCGGCATTTAAATTGCAGAACAAGGCTTTGGCCAAAAAGGAGATGGAGACTGTGCTGTTTTTGGACCCCGCCCATGAGGGGGCGACTATGCTGTCAGACAAATTAGGTGTTAAGTTAAATTAAGTGTTAGTGAATGACGAAGCAATAAATTGCGAAGCAATGAATTGCGAAGTAGAGGATAACCCAACTCACTTCGAATTTAAAAACTTATCCATTGTAATTTCAGGCTGTAATTTTTTATCATAGATATGGGACAGTTGTGGTGCAAGATCTTAGTGGGGACAGGATCTAAGTACTGTGCGGTTTAGTCGTGGGGTAGGATGATAAATTTACAGGGGGGAGTTATGAAGGTTTTGAGTTTTATTTTTTTATTTTTTTTGATGTTTTCCTGCTTGCTTTGTCATGTTGAGCCGGACCAGGGCGGTTTATTTACAAAAATTGTGCGGTCTAATGCTATTGGACAGGACAGGCAACAGGTAAGATATGAGCCGCGTCAACCTAGTGAACAAATTGAACCGCAACAGAATCAACAGAATGATGTAACCCAAAATCTTTCTGCTAGCGCAGCTGAAAGTCTGGTTTTTAATATTCAGGGAATGGTCCAGTTTACCAAATTGGTTGTCAAAAATTCATACTCAAAACCGGTTGTTTTAAAGCTTTATTCGCCAATGAGTCAAGATACGGGTAAGGTGACGCCGGTTTTTCAGGCCATTGCAGATGAATTTAAAAATCAGGTTATATTTGCAGGATTAGACGTTTCACAAAATATGGACATTTTTTTGCAAATTTCGATGTTTTATAGGTTAAAAAAGGTTGATTTACCACTTTTTTTGTTTTATAAAGACGGACAACTTTTGATGCCTTTTCTTGCAGGATTTCAGCCTAAAGAGTATCTATCAAGTTATATTCAAAAAAAATTTTTTGGGGGTGAAAATGTCCAATCTGATGATCAGGACGTCAAAGTGAGCCTGAATCAGTGAATAGATCAGGGCTATCCGAATGGACCCATTTTGATCTAAGTTTTTAAATAAAGCTATTTTTACGGATTACTCGATCTACAAGGCGTTTCACATTTTAAATTTACAGGTATATAATAAGTTATAAGTTTAAAATGAGAGAGTCTGAAGCAAGGCTTTCGATCCTGATCAAAGAAATGTTAAAAGTTTTGACAGAGGGAAATGGTAGGTTATAAGTAAGTACATATCAATGGTAGGTTATATTTTTTAGGAGGTTATATTATGAAAAGAATGTTTATCGTTTTAGCATCTGCATTATTGGTTGGTTCAGGTCTTTATTCTATGGAACAGAATTCTGAAGCATCAGCAGTAAATGCTTCACTAGCAACACAACAGCGCGCCGTGGAAGTCCCACAGACCTTAATGACTAAATCATCTTCCTTAGGAATTACTCCATTATCTTCTTCAGTTTTACCTGAAGACCAAAATGGACGTCTATTTTGCTCTGCGTTTATGATCTCACAACCAATGACTCAATCATCTTCTTCAGGTTTATCTGAAAGTACTTTGGATAATATAGTTGGGGAAATTATAGAGGAAAGGCATGCGGTTCCACAATTGAGTATAACCGAGGTGGAAGATCAAACACAGTCTAATAAATCAGGCCAAACTGTGGCAGCACCTGCTCCGCAATTTGCTCCAATCGGGGTGAAAGGGGTGGAAATGGTAGAAATTGCATCAAAAATTGCTAAGCAGAGTAAAGTTCATTCATACAATGATGCAGTCTTTGATCTAGGAAAGCAGATAGGCTGGAATCCAACGAAAGGAAAAGGACTGTTGACTGTTTACGTGGCTGTTAATAATCAACCAGGAGCATTTCGCACCTTCACTAGATTAGCTGATAAATGGTATGAGGGTGATGTGTGTAATCAAGCAGCAGCAGCACCTATTACTGATGTAGATTTTGTTGAAACTCTAAATGCATTAGTTGTGGATATAGAGCAACGTGGACAACAGAAAACAATTATGGATAAATTAGTTCAAATAAGAGCTCTTTACTCAGCGATATGGAAAGAAGCAGAGGTCAAGGCTCGTGAGCTTGAAATTGGTGCTTGCCGTTTGGGTAGAGCTGCTGGACAGCATGTACGTGACCATCTAGGCGCATATAGCAGAGCAGGATTATCTGGGTTAGCTGGGTTGGTATTTGTACTTGAGCTGGCTGGCGACCAACTTTCTCCAATTGGGTATGCTACTGCAACTTTGATTCCTGGAGCAATTATTGCTGTAGGTCCAGAGGCTGCAAGATTGGTTGCACGTGGAGCAGGACAGCTTGCGCAGGTAGGTCAAAATGCAATCAGAAAAGCAAAAGAAACAACGGCTGCCTGTTCAATACAATAAGCTATAAGTTAAAGTAAAATATAATTTTTTATATTTAGTCCCCATTTACACAAAAGTAAGTGGGGATTTTTATTTTGAACTTTGTATGTGATTACAAAATCTTGTATGCTTAAAGATAAGAAAAGCTAAAAATAGCAAAAGTTGTTTCGTGGGGACTATAATGAAGTTTAATATAAGATTTTTGATTATAGGGTTGGTAGTAGGTGTTTTTTGTTGTGTTTATTTTGTTACAAGATGTAGGTGCGCGATGAATTTTACTGAATTCAAAAAATTAATCGAGAACGATTTCGATTCGTTTGATAACGTTAAAAAAATATTTCCCAAAAAATCTGATGAAGTTAAAACGTGTTCAAGATACGCAATGGATTTATTAAAATCTGATATTGATTATATAATCAGTATTAAATCTGGAGACCGTAATTTTCAGAATACAGCTCAGGCGCTGGATGATGCGAATAGAAAGTTTTCAATTGTAAGAAGTATACTTGCATTTTTGGAGATGGTAAGTCCTGAAAAGAGTATTCGAGAGGCTTGTCACGAATCATCGATTGAGCTTACCCATTTTTATGTTGAGAATGTTGCCTGTAACAAAAAGGTTTATCAGGTGTTTAATGATTATGTTTGTGGTAATCTTACAAAAGAAAAATTAAATCCAGAGCAACAGTTTTTTGTAAAAGAGACGTTAAAAGATTTTAAACATCAAGGCCTTGCTTTGCCTGATGATGAACTTGAGAAAGTTAAGACTTTCGAGAAAGAGATTACAAAATTTGGATTAGATTTCGAATCAAATCTTGCAAAAGATAAAAGCTCTATTGTAGTTGACGAGTCAAAACTTAAGGGATTAAATAAAGATTTTATTGATTCACTCCCAAGAGAGAATGGAAAAGTTGTAGTTGGGTGTGATTATCCAACATATTTTGAGGTTATGCAGCACTGTGAGTGCGAAGAGATAAGAAGGGATCTGGACCGTAAATTCGATAATCGTGCTTGGCCTATAAATGTTGATTGTTTGAATGGGATAATTAGATATCGTGATAAACTTGCCAGAAAAGTTGGTTTTAAAAATTATGCCGAGCTTGACCTTGATTCAGGGATGGTTAAAAAACTTGAAACGGCGGAAGAGTTTTTGAATAATCTTGCGGTTAGATCAAAGAAAAAGGCGGTTGTCGAGCTAGAAGAATTTTTAAAAGATTTACCGGATGGCGTTAAGCTTGACTCGAATGGAAAGCTTGCGCACTGGAATCTTGGTTATATAAAATCTTGTTATAAGAAAAAACATTTTAATATTGATGAACGTGAAATTGCGCAGTATTTTCCTGTGGATAAAACATTAAACGCAATTTTTGAAATTTATCAAAATTTTTTAGGGCTTAAATTTGAGATTTGCAAGCCTGAATGGGCTTGGCATGAGGATGTTTTATTAATAAAGATTCTGGATCCACAAACGAATATTTTACGTGGATATCTGTTTGTTGATCTATACCCACGTGAGAATAAGCACGGTCATCCATGTTGTATGCCAATAATTCCGACGCAACTTAAGAGTGATGGAAAATTTGCTCCGGCCGTACTTGCAATTATTGCAAATTTTCCCAAACCCCAAAAGAATCGTCCGGCACTACTTAACTTTGATGATGTAAGAACATTTTTCCATGAATTTGGACATGCAATGCACGATGTGCTTGGCACTACGCAGATGGCAGGTTTTGCAGGTACAGCTGTAAAAACAGATTTTGTTGAGGTGCCATCTCAGATGTTTGAAGAATGGATGTCTGACAAATCCGTTTTAAAAAAATTAAGCAGTCATTATCAAACAGGAGAGCCATTGCCTGATGAATTGATTGATAAATTAATTGGATTGAAAAGATTGGGAGCAGGGTATTTGGTCTTGGGATCAGGGCATTTTGTTTTACGTCAATGTTGGCTCTCTTTTATCTCTCTTGAATTTTTCAAAGATGGAAAAGTGAAAGATCTCGACGGAATAGTCAAGAATTTATTTGAAAAACACCAATCGCATCTTGAGTTTGATGAACAGACTCATCACCATGCATCATTCGGACATTTGGTTGGCTATGGGGCAAAGTACTACAGCTACATGTGGTCCAAGGTCTTTGCTTTGGATCTGTTTTATGAGATTAAAAAACGAGGTCTTTTTGACGTGGCTGTAGGAAAAGAACTTGTTGCCAAAGTTCTTTGCAAGGGGGGAAGTGTTGACCCTGAACAATTACTACAAGATTTTCTTGGCCGTAAGCCAAATCAAAATGCATTTTTAAATGATATTGGAATTGAGTAAGTTTACTCAGTCCCAAAGAAACGGTCACCAAAATCACCAAGGCCTGGCGTTATAAATTTGTTATATGTCAGGCCTTCATCTGTTATAGCTACAATAATTTTGATATGGGGATATGCTTCTTTCATGACTTTAATTCCCTCCGGCGCTGCGATTACTCCAACAAAAATAATCTGCTTCTGATCAACACCCATGTCCGTGATTATTTTAATGGTGTCGGTGCCACTGCCACCGGTTGCAATCATTGGATCTAAAATAATAACCTGATCCTCGGGTGAAATTTTGGGGATATTTTTGTAATAAAGATGTGGGATAGCAGTTTTTTCGTCTCTTTTCATTCCAACTACCCCCACTGCACTGTTGGGAAATTGCTCAATGAAAGCTGGAACTAAGGCCAGTCCTGATCGAAGGATTGGAATTAGAATAATATTTTTTTCGATTTTTAATCCAGTTGTTTTTGTAATAGGTGTTTGAATATTAATTTTTTTGGTCTCAATTATTGACTCAGCCTGCAGGGCAAGCAATCCGGCTAACTGCATTGCCGTGTATCTGAATTCAGCGCGCGATGTGTTTTTATCTCTTAATTTTGTTATTAATAAATTTTTCAAACTTGCCAAATTTGAATTTATCATGATATATTCCTTTTTAAATAATTTTTTTATGTTTGATTATTTTAAGATAAAAAATAAATTAATAAATGGCATGAAGTCAATATATTATTTTTATGGTTTTCGTGAAGAGTGGATTTTCAGTCCATCCATTTACAAAAAAGAGAATTGCAAAGTTAAAAGAATTGGATAATACTTATCGAGAAAAATTAATTTTTAATATATAGTTTGTTGCCAAGTTTATCTTGGGGAGAAAGAGAGGGTTTTGATATGATTTTCAAAGATCGTGCAGATGCTGGCAGAAAATTAGCTGAAAAACTACTCGACCATGCAAATCAAAAGGATACAATTGTTATCGGGTTACCACGGGGTGGGGTGGTTGTTGCATTTGAGATTGCAAAAAAATTGAGATTACCTCTCGATATTATAATTTCAAGAAAAATTGGAATGCCGGGTCAACCGGAGTTTGCCGTAGGTGCCATTACAGCAGATGGAAAAGAGGTTTTTGATCAAAGGGTAATCCAGAGTTTCGAACTTGAGCGTAAAGATCTGGAGAGTATTATTGAGGCCGAAAAAAAAGAAATCTTGAGAAGAATGCGAGTTTATAGGCCAGGTCGCCCTGAGTTAAATTTAAAAAACAAAACTGTTATTTTGGTAGACGACGGAATTGCCACAGGAATGACAATGCAAGCAACGCTGTTAAGTGCGCGAGGTCTTGGCGCTAAGCATGTTATTATCGCAGTTCCTGTAATTCCGCAGGATCAGATCAAAGTACTACAGAAATTTTCAGATGAACTTGTATACCTTGATGCACCGGTAAATTTTGGAGCTATCAGTGTTTTTTATCAGGATTTTCCTCAAGTTAATGATGAACAGGTTATAAAATTGATGCAGCTAGCATGAAAAAAAGGTTTTCGTGAAAATAACGAGCATGAAAAAATAAGGCCAGCGGAAGCTGGCCTTATTTTTTCATCTATTTCAATACTATTTTTTACAGGATTATTTTTTGCATTTGCAAGGTTTACATCCACATTTTGGACATTTACCACATTTGCATGTTCCGCACCCGCATTTTGGGCAACATTTTCCACCACAAGCCATAATCATCTCCTAAGATAAAAGGGTTTAACTTTAAATATTTTTAATAAGGGACTGTTTTTTTTTGTCGTCGATTTTCTGTTGTTCTTTAACTATAGGTTCAAAATATCGACTGAAGTCAAGAGTTTGAGATAAAATATCTGCCTGACCCTTATTTCCAATGACATAAATTTCGGGCAAAATAAGATGACTGCTCTCTGCCGACATAAAGTCCCCAACTGGTACATAGATATTTGATGGTTTACTGAGTATGACAAGCGTTAGAGGATTTATTATATTGTCTGCTGGTAGTGGAGTTTCTTGAACATTCCAATATTGAGTTTTTTTGGTTGGGTCCTTCGGATTAACATCCTCTTTTCTTTCAAAAGTGTACAGTTTAGCTTGAACTTTATTCGATGGCAAAAATTCACGATGTGCAATAGTGTTATTTTTTACTTTGAAAAGCTTTATCTGCTCCGTTATTGCAATATTGATTTTTGGAGTTACATGCCTGAGGGGGAATGATATTAGGCCATCACGGTCTGATATATCCATAAAACCAGCATAAATTGCTACAAAACCGCTTAATTTTGGCATGTACCAGGTTTTAGAACCATTAATTTGCTTTTTGACGGTTTTGCTTGGGATTGCTTGTTTGTCTTTGATTGGCTGAATTTCTTTCTTTGCCTCTGCCAATGACTGATTTATGATCTTAGGCGGAGCTTCTTTTAGATATAGAATAATCCTATTGTCTGCATTTAATTTGATGAAAAAAATTATTAAAACTAAAAATAAATTAAATTTATTCATATTTACCCCCCTCTGGATTTGCGGTTAACGTTTACTCTTATTTAAAAAGTCCCTATAATCAATAACTAAGCTACCAAAGTATTGGTATAAAAAGCTACAGTTAGAATCATAGTATTGTTTTTTATTTTATATCCAGGGACTTTGCAATGAGTATTAGGGTAAAACCGGAAGAAAAAGTTTGGGCTGATTTTCAAGATCAAGAAAAATTGTCGGATCAACAGGTTGAATTATTTAAAATGTATGAGCGTTATCTGTCAAAATGTAACGAAGAGTTTAATTTAACTGCAATTAAAGATTTATCAGGGATTGTCCGGCAGCATTTTCAGGATTCATTGGCTCTGGCCAAATTTGTGGATTTAACCAAAATTAAATCAATTTGTGACATAGGGACCGGTGCTGGCTTTCCAGCCATTCCTATTAAAATTATGTTTCCGCATCTTCAAGTGTATCTGATTGAAGTAACAAAGAAAAAAATTCAATTCTTAATAGATCTGATAAGTATGCTGGAGCTTACAGACATTGAAATTTGTGATTTGGACTGGCGAACCTTTTTGCGTAAGACAGAATTTGATATTGATTTATTTGTGACCCGTGCTGCTATTGATGAGGTTGAGCTGGTAAGAACGTTTAAACCGTCATGTTTTTATAACAAATCTACGATTGTTTACTGGGCGGCTGAGCATTGGGAATGTCATACCAAAGCCAAAGAGTTTGTTAGTAAGATTGAAAACTACAAATTGGGGCAGAAGAACAGGAAGCTTGTTTTTTTCAAGTTAAGTAAATAGCCCTATTTCTCTACTAATGCTTCCACGGGATTCATCATTGCAGCCTGGTAAGCAGGATAGAAGCCGAAAAATAGCCCGATCATTGCGGATGAAAATAACGAAATAGTAACGGCATATTTTGAGATAAAAATTGGCCATTCAAGTACAAACCCGATAGTTTCCGCAATACCAACTCCAAGTAAGACTCCAACAAATCCACCAATTAGACAGATGATTATAGCTTCAAGAATAAATTGAGTAAGAATGTTTTGTGTTGTGGCGCCAAGTGCCATACGAATTCCGATCTCTTTCGTTCGTTCTTTTACGCTAACAAGCATGATATTCATAATGCCTATGCCTCCAACTACCAATGATATTGATGCAATTATGAATAGTAACAGATTAAGGACCATTGAAGCAGAATCTGTTGCTTTTGCAATGTCATCTTGTGTGAAAATTGTAAAATCGTCTTCATCTGTTTCAAGCAGCCTATGCCTTTGTCGTATGATGGCTCTAACTTGTTCTGTGGCCGCGTTAAGACGCTCCTTGTTTTTTGCAGACATTATCAATGCCGAGAAGTTATTTTTACCAATAATTTTTCGCAAAACTGTTGTATAAGGAGCAAAGATTACATCATCCTCGTCTCTTCCATCCGGAGTTTTGCCTCGTTCACTAAGAACGCCGATAACCTTGAATGGAAGCTTTTTAATGCGGATTACTTTTCCCATTGGGTCAAGCGCGCCAAATAACTCTTTTTTTACTGTTTGCCCAATTACGGCAACTTTGCTTCCCGATTTTACATCTTGTTCTGTAATGTATGTTCCATCCATTAAAGGCCATTGCCTGATTTCGAAATAACTTTCATTAACCCCGCCTATCATTGGTTGCCAGTTTGCGCCTTCATAAACAACCTTAGTTGGATAAATAACACCGGGAGAAATTAGATCAATATCTTCACATTCATCCTTTACAGTTGCCAAATCTGCCGGTTTTATTGTGTAGCCAACACCCCCATGACTTTGACTTAAGTGTTTTGGTGAGCCACCAAGAAGAATTATGAAATTTGTTCCAAGTTTTTGAATTGTTTGGTTTACTCGATACTTTGCGCCTGCGCCGATTGACATGACTGCAATAATTGATACAACGCCGATAATTATACCAAGCGTAGTCAGAACAGAGCGTATTGTGTGGTGCCTTAAAGTCCTGAATGCCGTTTGTGCTATCAATAATGTATTCATGATGTCCTCTTATCAGAAACTATTTTTCCATCAACCAGTTCTATAATGCGTTTTGTTTGTGCTGCGATTGAATGTTCGTGAGTTACGATGACTATGGTGACGTTCTGTTTTTCGTTAAAATTTTTAAACACCTGTAAAATATTTTCTCCTGTTGCCCTGTCGAGATTTCCGGTTGGCTCATCTGCCATAATCATGGCAGGATTGTTAGCAAGTGCACGGGCAATGGCGACCCTTTGTTGCTGCCCTCCGGAAAGTTGGTATGGATAGTGGTTCATTCGATTTTCAAGTTCGACCATAGCCAGAAGCTTGCTTGCCTTTTCTTTTGCTGTTTCTTCATTCTCTCCTGCATACAGGCATGGAAGTGCAACGTTATTTAACGCTGTCAGGTCCGGTAGGAGATAAAATTTTTGAAAAACAAAGCCGATTTTTTGATTTCTAATTTTTGCCAATTCATCGCGAGTTGCCTTTGATGCATCGATTCCGTCAATTATGTATGAGCCTGATGTTGGGATATCCAAACAACCCAGCAAGTGCATTAAGGTTGATTTTCCTGAACCGGAAAAACCTGTAATGGAGACGAATTCGCCCTTTTCAACAGTGAGCGAAACTCCTTTTAGTGCTGCAATTTCAGTTTCGCCCATTTTGAATATTTTTACGATATTTTTGGCTTCGATTATGTTCATGATTTTACCATCTATTTTTTACCAATTCCACCGACTTGAGGGAATAGTTTGCCCAATGGATTTTCACGTGGTGCAGTCTCCGTTTCAACGATTATATCAGAATCATCTTTAATGCCGTTTATAACTTCAGTAAATTTACCATCGTTAATACCAAGTTTGGCTTCGATTTGCTTAATTGCCTTATTATCTAAGATCCAGATATAATCTTTCATAATTTTTTTGGATTTTTGCCCGGCAAGTTTTTCCTCAACGGATATTTTTTCAAGCTTATACTTTAATTTGTTTGCCACATACTCAACGTTTACAGGGTTTATGCGTAGCGCTTTGTTCGGAATTATCAAAGCATTTGTGTTTTCAGCAACCTTGATCTCAACATTGCAGGTCATTCCAGGGCGCAACCTCAGTTCCGGATTCTTAACATCAAGCACGGTTGCGTAGGTTACAACATTGTCAACTATTTTTGCTTGATACTGAATTCTTTTTACGCTGGCTTCAAAATGCTCTTTTGGAAATGAGTCAACTGTAAAAACTGCCTCTTGTTTCTCTTTTACCATCCCAATGTCAGACTCATCGACATCAAGCCATGCTTCCATCTCATGTAGATCTTTTGCGATTTCAAAAAGGACGGTTGCTTGGAGTTGTGCAGTAACCATCTGCCCAAGATCTATGCGTTTTGCTATAACAATTCCGTTAGTTGGAGCTTTGATAAAAAGATTATTGTATGTTTGCATCGCCAGATCCAATGCTGCCTTTGTTTGATCTACTTTTGCCTTTGCCATATCCAGATCTCGGGTTATCTGATCGTAGTTGTTTTGAGAAATTTGTCCTGATTTATAAAGAGCAGTTTGGCGTTTATAAAATTTTTCAAGATATGTATAATTTGCTTTTGCCTCAGCGAGTGTTGCAGTTAATCTCTTTGTTTCGGTGTCCCCAACCCCATCATCAAGAACGGCTAAAATCTGGTCCTTTTTTACAACGTCGTTATCTTCAACCCTTATGTCGACAACCTTTCCGGCGACCAAGCTGCCAACTGATATCTGTTCCTTTGCTTTCAAATTGCCGGATGCTGTGATCATCTGAACAAGGGCCTTGCGAATTGGTTTTTCTGTTTTTATTGGTTCAATGATAGCGGCTTTTCGCTTTTTATGAAAAACATAAAATGCTCCTACCGGAAGTAAAATCAAGGAGATTAAAAGCAAAAATTTTTTAATACTCATATTTTGTACCCTTAAAGAATAAAGCTATTAATAATTTATTTGAGTTGTTTTCCACGAATCAACTTATGTATATTTTACAGAAGAATTTAAGAAAAATACTATTTTTTTAAAAATTTCACTGGAGAGACATATTGGAGAGGCAGACATATGTGTAAATTTTTGTGTAAATTTTACAGTTTTCTAATTTTTATTTTTATTAGCGAAAGTTTTCTTTTGTGCATGGAGTCAAAGGATATGCAACCACATGCTATACCAAATTTATCAATAGAATCTTATTGTGTTTGTTTTATGGTGTTGTCCGCGTGGTCGTAATCTGGAATATCGTATTCCGATGGATATCTGAACTTGGTTGAAAATGGATTGAGATATCTTGCGAATGTATAAATTTTTTCAAATTCCCTATCAATAGCCATACATAATTCAATAAGCTTGGTGAGATCATGTGTTTTGAATACTGGCTGTCCCTTAAAAACAAGATATGCCTTTAAGGATTTTTCAGCCGATTGTTGGCAAAGATATGATACTGTGGAATAAAGCTCTTCCTTAAGCAAAACCTTGGCAGCCTTTAAATCTTCTTTGGCTATTCTTAGCCATGGTTCATGATCTGGCATAAATGAGTTCTCCGTCCTTTTTGATTTTATAGCAAAGGGATGTTTTATTGCTTGAATATTTATCAAACTCATCCTTTGTATAAACAATAAGGTCTTTGGAGATTCCCATTCCAAATAAGGCATCGTAGCCAGGTAGTGGTCTGGAATAAGTTTTTTCATCTGATTTTTCAACAACGATTAGTAAATCTAAGTCGCTATCCTCTGTTGGATGTCCCCAGGCGTAAGATCCAAACAGATAAATTTCCAAAGGGTTATACGCTTTTACTAAGCGATTTTTTACCTCGGTTATTAACTCTTTTCCAAGCATATCAAATCCTTTCTTTGTGTTTATAGCCTATTTTTAAAGTAGCATAATTTTTGTGCGTTAACATCTAAAAAATTAAATTCGACCTTGGATTTAGGGATTCTGAATGGTTATAAACAATATTTTGCCATTAAAAAGCCCCAGCGATTTTACTTGCCGGGGCTACAAAATTTGCTTGTTAATTATTGCAATTCAATAACACCGCCTTCATTAAAAATTGGCGATTCTGTTTGTGTCTGGTGAAAATATCTTGATAAATCACGAAACAGATTCTGTTTGTTATGTAAATAAGGGAGATACTCCATGGAAATGCCAATAAAGATAGCAATTAGTAAATACCAAATAACATCCATAGGGTACAGATTGCGATCACGAATGAAACAGTTAATCACATTGCCTACTACTATTGCTAGAAAGCTTCCATATATGAAAGGATTTTTTAATTGTCTAACTACAATTTGTTGCATTGTTATGGGATCATTGTCTGCGATATGGATATTTTCTGGTATGGCCCTTTTGCAGTTTGCACAAGTTTTATTCTGTCCTGTGCGTTGAACACTTTGCCACCATTCACGTATACACCCGGCGTGGAAGGCATGATGAACTCCGTTGCATCCTTGTGTATCTGGTGCGCAATGTATTGCAATTATAGGTTGGACTTTACCAAGTTCTTCTTGACAGATCGGGCAGATATCATTCGAATTGTAGATATTTGCAGCAATCATCTGTTCTGGTCGCATGGCGCGTGTTGTCAAATGTGCCGCTGCCGCTGGGGTATGACTTTGGTCGCCAGGATGTTCTTCCATGGCCCCAATATTAGAACCTGTGCAGCTTGCCATCAATATTGATAACATTATTTTCTTAATAGTCCTCATGATATAAACCTCCAATTATTATTAATAAACTTCCAATATAAAAGCATATAAAATAATTATATAGACTAATTGTAAATGATGCAAATGGGGGTAAAATTCGCTCAAAAGTGCTTGAAAAACGCATTTTAAAGGAGATCATTACTGTTCGATCAGAGCCTCGATTGGATTTAATTTTGAAGCTTTATAAGCCGGATAAAATCCAAAAATTAGTGCGACCAAAATAATTGTTAGAGCTGCAGTTAATATTGATGATGGTGTGATTATCACATACCAGCCGGTAAATTTACTTGCAATAATTGGAATAATAATTCCCAAAATTAGCCCGATAACTCCGCCGATGGTGCAAAGTGTTAACGCTTCGAGTAAAAATTGCATGTGAATTGTTTTTGGGTTTGCTCCAATGGCCATACGAATTCCTATCTCTTGCATACGTTCCCCCACTGAAACAAGCATGATGTTCATAACTCCAATCCCACCGATCAAAAGTGCAATCAGTGCAACTATGAATAAGAAAAGTGAAAAAGTGGATGATGCTTTAGTTGCGGCTTTTAGCATTCCCTGCTGATCAAAGATTGTAAAATCTGCAGGATCATTCTCTTCGAGTTTATGTTGAAGTCTCATAATTTTAGTTATCTGGCGCACTGCCTGCGGAATTAACTCTGGGCTTTTGGTTGAGATAAATATTCCGTTTACAACATCATCAAATGACAATTTTAGGTACTTTTTAACTGATGTGCATGGGATATAACACTCTTTGTTTCTGTCATTATATGACCCTTGGGTTTCTATCTTATCAAGAACTCCGATAACCTTAAAAACCGTTTTTTCAACTTCTACCATTTGGCCAATCGGGTTGATTTTTTTAAATAGGGAATTTGCCAGCTCTTGGCCAAGCACAATGACCTTTGATCCTTTTTCAACATGGTGTTTTTGAATAAATGTTCCTGAATGTATTTTGCAATTGCTGATTTGCATGCAATCTTCATTGCAGCCGTTTATGTGAGTGTCAAAATCGCTACTGTTTTGACTTTTAATTTTTGAACCGTGATACACCATTGGAGATGCGTTTTGGATTGCAGGGCAGAGTTTTTTTAAAATATCTGCATGGCGGGCGTAAATCTCTTTTATCTGTTTGCCTCGTATGGACTCGGGTGGCCAGCCTGGGCTTACATAAATAAAATTTGTTCCTGAAGATAAAATTGATTGTTTAATTTTTTTCTCTGCCCCTTTTCCAATTGCTATTAATGCCACGATTGAGCCTATTCCGATGATTATGCCTAGCGCGGTCAGCAACGATCGGCCCGTGTGGTGAAGTAGTGATCTATTCGCAGTTTTTAATAACAGAATTGTATTCATGCGTTAACACTTAATTTAATACACGTGCTAACACGTGAGTTATAAAGCTCCTTGAAACCATTTGCCATACTCTTTTTCCATTGCGTTTGCTTCTTGAATATCGATTAATACCTGCTTATTTTCCTTTAAGCCATCAATGATTTGCCAATGAGTCTCATCGTTAAGACCAACTAAAATTAATTTCTGCACAAACGCCTTGTTATCAACTACCCATACGGTTCGAACACCTTTATCCAAATTAGCCTTCTTGAACTCTTTTTTGGTTTTTTCATCTAGTGGCTTAAATTCATATTTTAACTGTTTGGCTATTTGACTAAGAATTTCTGAATTAATCTGAAAAGCAAGGCCATTTATTGCTAGAACATTCTTGGCTTTTGCTATTTTAATTAAGCCGTTAAGGCGCATGCCGGGGCGCAGAATTCGTGTTTCATTGTTTAGTATTACGGTGGCTTTATAGAAATAGCCGCCATTATTTACGCCACTTTTAGGAATAAAACTTACATCATCAATTTTGCCTTTAATTAAAAGCTCCGGATAACTGTTGATTCTTATTACTGTTGACTGACCTGCTTTTATCTGTCCGACTTCGCTTTCATCAATGTCAAAAATTGCTTTCATCTCTGAGATATCTTGAGCGAGTTCAAATAATACATTTAGATAATCGTTTAGAACGGCCATCCCCTTTGATGTTGCTACGTGTGTTATGATTCCGTCGGCAGGGGCGAGAATTTTTGTATTCTTTAACTCAAGTTCGCATTTTTCTAAAGTCGCTTTTTGACAATTTAACTCGGCTTCGGCTTTAAGGTAGTCGGTTTGCACTCGTTGAAATGAGTTTTTTGCCAATTGCCCTGATTTATAAAGTGCCTTTTGTCGAGCATAGAAGTCTTTTTGATAATCATACTCCTGTTGTGCCTTTTCTAGACTATATTTTGCGGCGCGTAGGTCAGTATCCCCTTTACTAAGTTCAATTTCTGCCAACAGCTGACCTTTTTTAACAATAGAATTTTCTTTTACAGGAACATCTTTGACAATTCCCGCAACTTGGCTTCCTATCTTGTAAAATTCTTTAAGTTCTAGGATTCCTGTTGCATTAATCGATTGATGGATAGACTTTTTTTCTGGAGTTTCAGTTTTGTAAAGATTGTAAGAAAGTTTTGGAAAAAACTTTTTATAAATTTGGGTAAATCCAAAACCAATTATTATTAAGATTAAAAGATAAATTATAATTTTTACTGTTTTCATAAATATCACTTAATTACTATTTTAAATCCAACATTGCTTGCAACCCGGGCATCTCCTGCTCCGGATTTTTACATCCTAAGTATTTCAACGTTGCGCCGCCTCCGGTTGATAAAAAGTCCATTTTATCCTGGAGTCCGAACATACAGGTAGCGGCAGTTGCGTCTCCGCCTCCAACCACCGCAAATGCTTGGGCGTCTGCAATTGCTTGTAAAATATTTTGCGTTCCGGTCTGCCCTTGTTTTGTTTGATAAATTCCCATGGTGCCATTTGTAAATATTACCTTAGCTCTTTTTATCTCCTGTGAAAAGAGTTTAACTGTTTTTGGTCCGATATCTATGCATTTGGCTGTTGTTGGTATTTTTTCGATGTCAAAGATTTCAACTGGGTCTCCGACTTGAGAGTCTTCGGCTTGCGAGTTTTCGGCTTGCGAGTTTTCAACTCGCGAGTTAGTTACAACCTGATCAATTGGCAAAATTATCTCAACACCGTTTTCTTGAGTGCTATGCAAAACTTTTTTTGCAAGCCAAATAGTTTGTTCATCAAATTCGATATTGCCAACATTAAGCCCTTTGGCCTTTAGGAATGCCAGAGCTATTTCTCCGCCGATTATAAAGGCCCGTGCTTTCTGCTTATCCGTATTTAACATGAAGTTTTCAAGCATTGCAATTTTATCTTTGATTTTTATTCCGCCAAGTACGACGACAAAATTATCTGATCTGTTTAATCTGATTGGTTCAAGATTTTTCAGCTCCTTTTCAATTAGAAGCCCAAACCTGCGATTTGTTGGAGCGAACTGTTTGGCAAGTAATGTTGTTGACGTGTCTGTTCTGTGAATATTTCCAAAGGCATCGTTTACATAAACGTCTGACATGGCTGTAAGCAGTTCGGCAAATTTTAGACTGTTGTCCTTTTCACCGATAAAAAATCGTAAATTTTCAAGCAATAGTATGGAATTATGTTTCTGATGACTTTTTCTTTCGTCCATTAGGAGATCCGGTTCGTAATCTATATCATATCCACGTTTTTTAAACCATGGGATTAGAATTCGAGTGGAAAGGGATTTATCTAGTAAATCAGATTTGTTTTCGGGGTTCGGTCTGCCTATGTGAGTTGCTAGAATGATTTTGCCTCCATTTTTCAAAATAAAGTCGATGGTAGGCAAAATAGCTTCTAATTTAAAATCTTGCAAGATTTTATCATTCTTTATTGGGATATTTAAGTCAGCCCTTAAAAAAACTCGTTTTTTATTCAAATTTAATGTTTTAAGATCATAAAAATTCATTTTTTTGCCTTTTTTGAAATTTTGGCTAACCTACTTATTATAAAATTTAAATTATCTTACCTTAACAAGATTGCTTTTGCCCAGTCCAGATTTTATATTAAATTTAGAGTTTATTAAGAACCAAACTTGTGTTTTCTATAGAAAAATGCGTAATTTAAGCGTAATTTATAATTGAAATAGATTTCTATCTAAGGCGTTGACAAAGCTTTTTTTATGCGTTAGGGTTATAATAACTAATTGAAAATGTCGTAGGTAATAGTTTATGGGAATTGGAGGTTTTTTAAACCTTTCTTAGGAGGATTTATTATGAAAAAGAGTTTATTGTTAGCTCTAGCATTTGTAGCTGTATGTGGTTATGTAATGGCTGATGGGGAAGATACAACAACTCCAGCACCAACAGATGCAACAACGCAAGCAGCTCCAGCTGTAACACCAGCACCAACAGATGATACAACTCAAGCAGCTCCAGCAGATTCACAACAGGACGATGAGCTTGATATGGACTCAATGCTTGGTGATGAGACAACAGACGAAGCTAAGTAATTAGTTTATTCTGTAATAAGATTGAAGACCGCAATTAAAACCTGCGGTCTTTTTATTTGCCGCCACAGAAAACAAATAACCTTACTCCTGCCGTAAAACTTGAGCTATCTCAATCTGCTTAGATCTTCGAGATGGGATCCAGGTAGCCAGAAATCCAAGCAACATTGTTGCTAAAAACACTACCAAAAATATCTCAGGGTCCATGCGAGCCGGTAGGTATGAGACATAGTAAACGTCGGGAAGTTCAATAAAAGGGTATTTTTCCAATAGATATCCAGCCAAAGCCGCCAGGCCTAGTCCAAGCGTCGACGCTGATAAAGTTATGCAAACTCCCAGATGCAAGAATATGCTGCGTATGCAGTTATCCGACATACCCATTGCCTTAAATATCGCAATATCCCTGCGTTTCTGTTGAATTTGCATAAAAAGCAGGGATATCATATTCATGCTTGCGACAAGTGTGATTAGCGCGAGAATAAAAAACATTACATATTTTTCTAATTTAAGAGACGAGACTAAGGCCGGATAAAGGTCTTTCCATGAATTGATCTGTAGCTGAGGGAGTCGTTTTTGTAACTTTCTAATTACAGTTGTCTCTTCAGCATTAGTTGTAAAAAAATTTTTAATCTTGAATTTGATTTCAGTCCAAAGTCCGTTTTTTTCGTGGGGGTGTAATTTTACCGTAATTTGATCAACACCGTTTTCATTAAAAAGTTTATTCATACGGTCCATGTGGCAGAATGCGATGTTGCTGTCATACTCATCAAGCCCGATTTTGAAGATTCCGCCTACCACAAACTTGTGTTTGTTGAAAAAAAGTTTATGTTTGCTTGTGGGTTCTGGGATCATTAAATTAACTTCATCTCCAACATGAAGATTATAAAGAGATGCAGTTTTGTCACCGATAAACAGTTGGTTTTCTGCAATATTTGAAATCAGTTCTTTTGCGATATTTTTAGTCAAACCTTTGGGATAAATAATCTTTTCTGGTAGGGTTGTTACCTGTGCTTCGTTTTTGCCATCAATGCCTTCAAGAAATATGACGGACTGCCTTTCATTGTGGTCAATTAAGGCCTGCTTGATTGTTCGTGCGCTTACGGCTTGAATATCTTTTTTAAATTCTGTTAAAAGTACGCTCCTGATACCTTGATATGCAAGCCTGTTTCCTTGACTGGATATGATAATCTCTGAGTTTATTCCCTGCATTTTTTCATGAATGACTTTCTCGAATCCGTTTGTGATAATTAGTGTGAGCATTAATGCAAATGTTCCAATCAAGATTCCCAAGAAGCAGATCTTGATCATGAATGCGATATTTTTGTCCTTACCTTTGAACCATAGGTAACGCCAAGCCAAGTAAGTCGATAAAAAGTTCATATTTGATCCAATCTTTAATATATTATCTTTTCTTGAGCCTATCCAAAGTTAGTTAGTTCTGTCCAGCTCCATATAAAAAATATCATTTTTTCGAACCTCTTTAAACCCAAGCTTTTTAAAACAGTGGATGGCTTGAAGATTTTCGGGTTGTGGGTCGACTATAATTTTTTTGATGCCTGGTTGTTTCCACAACTCTTCTATGAACAGTTTCATGAAAATTGTGCCATAACCCTTTGCAAAGTATTCCGGATTTCCAATAAAAATATCAATGCCAACTATGCCTTTAGATTGGTCAGAGATTTGACTTAGCCACCCAATATCTACCATGCCGGCATAGTAATACTGAATATATCCAACAGGATTACCGTCGATCTGCATGATGAAAGGGAATATGTAATCCGACTGAATGTGTTGTCTGTATTTTTCTACAAAATCCGGCCATTCCGTCCCAACCTGCCACCACCATGCAACATGGGGGTTTTGCAGCCATTGGAACATGGTCTGGAAATCCCGTTCAGTTAAAGGTCTGAATGAATATTGCGAGTTTGTCATATTACGGCTTTTGCCTTACAGCTTTTGTCTATTTTGTGATTTTTATGCTAAGCTTATCTCTTATAATTTAAGTATATTTTATATTCGAGATAAATCAAAAAACAAGATGGTTTTATTTCAGTGTGAAAGTATTATGAAAATAACTGATGAAAAAATAACTATTGCTCCATATAACCCATTGTGGCCGGAGCTATTTAAGCAGGAATCTGAAAATATTAAAAAGGTTTTTGATATTTCACGATTGGTGGACATTCAGCATTACGGAAGTACTTCTGTGCACGGAATGACAGCCAAACCGGTTGTTGATATTTTGGTGGGAGTTTCTGAATTTTATATATCTGAACAAGAAAAAAGTGATTTGCAAAAATTGGGTTATATTTACATAGGCAAAGCTTGGACGAATCACAGATTTTATTTAAGAAAAAGAGATGTGCAAAGTTTTAATCTTGCAGTTGTCAGTCATGGCGGTGATTTGTGGCGTGATAACTTGGTGGTTAGAGAGTATCTTCGTGCCCATCCGGAAGAGGCCAAAGAGTACATTCAGGTCAAGCAGCAAGCAATTATCCAAGGTCATACCACACTGTTTGCTTATTCAGATTTTAAATATAATTTTATAATTGAGCTTATAGAAAAGGCGAGGAAGTTCTATGCCCCTTAAATCTATGAAAAGCGAAGACTTGAAAGGCGAAGCCTTTATTGATTGTCATACTCATTCTTCTTTCTCTATCGACAGTCAGATGCCGGCAAAAGATGGTGTAAACAGCGCCATAAATAACGGATTGGGCGGACTGATTTTTACCGATCATTTTGATCTTGATTATCCAAATCCTGAATATAAATTCACATTTGATTTTGCCGTACGCTCGGAATTTTTGGATAATCTAAGACGTGAGTTTGGAGATAGGGCTAAAATTTTAAAAGGGCTTGAGCTTGGATTTCAGCCGCAAATTGTTGATCAGGCAAGCAAAATTGTCAAAAGTTATGATTTTGATTTTGTAATCTGCTCTGTTCATGTTGTTGATAGAATAGATTTGTGCCACAAGGCCTTTCACGAAGGTCAACCAAAAGAACAGGTCTATAGAAGATATCTGCAAGCTATTTATGAATCAGTAGATAAATTTGATGATTTCGATGTTGTTGGTCACATTGGATATCTGTGCAGGTACGTAACTTACTCTGATAAATCTTTTAAATATGCTGACTACAGCGATATCTTGGATATGATCTTTAAAAGAGTTATCCAAAAGGGTAAGGGGATCGAGGTTAACACGGCCGGATATTTTTATAAGCTAGGTTGTCCACATCCTGACTTTGATTCTATTGCCCGATATAAAGAGCTTGGGGGACAGATTATAACAGTCGGGTCAGATGCTCATGTTGCCGGCAGAGTTGGTGAGAATTTTGAACTCGTTATAAAACATCTATCAGCAATCGGTTTTAAGTATGTTACTTATTTTGAAAATCGCAAACCGGTGTTTGTGAAAATATAGCTCGCTTTTGTCATCCTGCTTTATCTACCACGCAGCTCAAAAGTTCCCAAATATGTCTGTCGACTTTTCTCTTTGCTGATATCATGCCACCTGGTTTGATAATAATTTGTCCAAAAATCAGCGTCATCAACTTTGATAAAATTTTTATTCTCTTCAAATGTTTTGAGCATTTCTGCCCACAAAGGCTCAACATCAGTTGAAACATATATTCGGCCACCGATTTTTAGTTTTTGCTTCGCCGTGATCAATAAATCAGGATTTACAAGCCGACGTTTTAAATGCCTGCGTTTGAGCCAAGGGTCCGGATGAAATATGAAAATATTGTCCAAGCTACTGTTTTCAAACATCTCTGACAGACAGATACTGCCGTTTCCAAATGCCAGATATATATTTTTGATATTGTCCTGCTTGACTCTTTCTTGCATAACTTCAACTGTTTTTTTACGTACGTCAATGCCAACCACTAGCCTTTCCGGATGGGATTTGGCATGATTTCGGATAAATACACTCTGGCCAAATCCGATTTCAAAATCTAGTTTGCCATTAAATTCAGGGAAAACCTTTTTTGCATCAAGCTTTTCAAAATGTTGTGTGCAAGAAAGTGGGTTTGCATGTGTTCTTATTCTCATTTTGACTTTTTCCATCTCATAAAAAGAGCTGTGAGCGGATTGCAGCTCAAAACTCGTAAAGTGATGAGCGGAATAGATTTGTAGAATGGCTTTGTGCTTATCATATGTTTGGTATAGTCAGAGCATGAGACCGGATAGATGCAGGCTCCGCCGATAAAGCCAAAAACAGGGCGGATGACGTCAAATATTGCAATGAATAATCGTTGCCATAGTTTTAGCGGTTGTTTAAGATTTTTATTAGTACTGTGATCCTTGCCTGTTTGGTTAATTTCTTTATTAACATGTGGGGGGATGTTTTTTATAAGAAATTCTTGAAGATGGTCAAAGTCGTGAATCATTGCATTTTTGTATGCAATCAAAACTGAGTTAATCGGATAGAGATAAAGTTTGTTTGTGTAAAAAATATCTTTTACTCGGCGGCGGAAGAGGTTGCGCTGATGAGCTTTGCCGCTTGCTCCGGGTGTTATGATCAGTAACTTGCCAAACTTGTGATTTGACTCCAACGGAGATCTGCCGGATTCATGAGCTGAATCCAAACAATCAAGCGGAGCTTGCAATAATTTCAAACCCCGCCAAGAACATTTTGGAGTTGCATTCTTAAATAAACAAGAAACTTCTTTTTGAGAAAACTTGAAAAGATCTTTAAAGTTTATCATGCATGATTTTGGATTAAACCGATAATTTTTTTCTGCCTTTTGCGCGGCGACGCTTGATGACTTTTCGGCCATCTTTTGTTGCCATTCTCTTTAAAAAGCCGTGTTTGCGCTTTCTTTTTCTTTTGCTTGGTCTATATGTTAGTGACATGTTTTACTCCTGAAAAAATTTTCGAAACTATTATCTAATGCACAGTTTAATGCATAAAAGGCTTTATTGCAAGGCGAGGCGTTAATTTTTTTAGAAAAATTGATAATTCAGGCGTAGAGCTATTTTGTCAAACTGTAAATCACGTGATTTAATGCCTTCTCTCGTAGAGCCGTGTGAACGATAATGCCCTGATTTAGTGGTGAATGTAAGTCTTCAATTTTTTCAAGAGTTGGTCTGAAGTATGCAAATTCGCTCATTCTTTTATTATTGAGTAGATTTAAGTAATCTTGAATGTCGATTGAATCGACTTTTACATTCTCTTTGTATGCTATTTGATCAATAATAGTCTCTTCCTTTAGATTCTTTTCAGCTAACAGTTCAGTGCATTTTAAAAAATCTTTCTGGGCCTTGTAAACATGATAGTCAGGTTGAGCCATTAAATTTAGAAGGATATCTTCTTGCCTTCTTAGAACAAGATGTTTGGGGACTTCAAATCTGTGCTTGCTCAAAAGTAGATTAAATACCTCTTCAATAATAGTTTTGCGTTGTGACATGTCGTTCCGGTATGAGAAAACCTCCATCATTTTGTTATGTAAATCAGTTTTATTTTTGAGTTTGAATGTGTGTTTAAACAGTTCCAGTGATAATGACTGACCTTTAATAACTGATCTGATTATTATTAAAAAAATAGGATCAGCGCCGTTGGATGTATCTGATGGATCTTCAAAATTCAGTTCATTTGTGATAAATGAATCTCCCTGTTTTTTCCCGAGAAAAATAGATTTAAATTTGTTGGAAAGTTCACTTCTTTGCATTTTTATCCAGAAATCACTGGTCAACTGTTGAAAAATTGGCTTCTGATTTTCATCAAGTAAGGTTGCACTAAAATGTACCCAGTCACACTCTTCTACGATTCCTTCATGGGAATGTTGGTTTGTATGTGTTTGGGTTTCTAAAAAAATTTTTACCTGTTTATCAAGATCTTTGTAGCGTTTACGTTTGGGTGATTTGAATGCAAAATTTTTCCACTCTTTCAATTCTACTGGCTCGGTTAGAGATAAATCAAAGAAAAAGGAGATATCGTTTTCATTTGATGTTTTTATATTTGTCAGTCGTGGGTAGTTTGAGTAAGGAATTTTTTTTGCCATCAGTTCATTAATCAAATGATCGACTACGACATGGCTGAAAAGATATGATTTTAATTTTTGTTTAATTTCTTGGTTGTAGGTTTCTTCCAGATAATCGAGCGGTACGTCCTTTTGCAAGAAGCCATCAAGATGTCGACATCTAAAAAGTTTTATAATCTCGTTGTACACAGGGTGTGTGACAAGATTGCTTATTTCGATTTGTGCTTTTGCCAGGTGTGATGAATTGTGTTCAATTTTGATATCAACCAATTTTGCTGTCTCTGCCGCTTGACATGACTGTGTTTCTAGTTGTATTGGTATGCTATTGTTGGTTATAAGCATTTGACTCCCCTTTCTCTCTTTTTTTTTAAATTTTTTAATATTCTAATTTTGCATTCAGTATAAAAACTAATGTGGTACTTTAGTCAAGAAGATTGATATTGATATTGAGAATATTTTGTTTGTTAATAAAAGATTAAGATAATGTGAAAATTTTACTAGACCAGAAAAACGAAGGGAGTTGCCATGCGTCTTGTTCATCGTAGCGCATCGGGCCAAGATGGCTCGCTATCCGTAGCTACGAGCGAAGCGAGAGCGTAGGATGGTGCAAGAGGGGGGACTCGAACCCCCATCCTCTTTCGAGGGCTGGCTCCTAAGGCCAGTGCGTCTACCAATTCCGCCACTCTTGCAAGAAGATGGAGTTTTAATTAAAATGGGCTTGCCATTCCACCTTTGCTTTTTATAGCTACGGTGGACAGGCCGTAGCCTTGTATGATGAAGTATGGCTTGCCATCCGTAGCTAGGAGCCCTTCGGGCGAAAGCGTAGGATGGTGGGTCGCCGGGGACTCGAACCCTGAACCTGCAGATTAAGAGTCTGTTGCTCTACCAATTGAGCTAGCAACCCATGCAAAGAATATCAAGATTTATAGTTACATTCTAACAAAACAGAAAATAAATAAAAGGGCGATTTTTGCAACTTTAGAAATTTTATTACATTCTATCCAAAATTTCTTGTAAAATAAGGAGCAGTTATATTTTAGAACTCGTACGAAAATTGTTGAATTACCCTTCGATACGATTTTTTCGCTTACGCTCAAAAATCACTCAGGGCGAGCGGGCTTGTCTTGTGCCGCTCGTGGTGAGTGTTTTTCGAGCATTTTATATGCGAGAAAAATGTATCGAACCATGCGGTACCTCTAATTTTTCGTATGGATTCTTAACCAAAACCCGAAAAATCAAAGGGGTATAATTGGAAGCGCCATTTGAATTGTTAAGTTTGCAAGAATCTCATGAAGACAAACAGTATTCGTTTGAACCAAAATGTTTTGATGAATATTTGGGACAGGGGTTGATTAAAGAAAAACTCAAAGTTTATGTCAATGCGTGCAAAATGCGTGGCGAACCCCTTGATCATCTTCTGTTTTTTGGTCCTCCCGGGTTGGGCAAGACTACACTTGCAAAAGTTATGGCCAAAGAGCTTGATGTTCCGATAAAAATCACCAGTGCCCCGGTGCTTGAACGCTCAGGGGATTTGGTTGCAATTCTTTCAAGCATAGCGCCTCGCGAGATTTTATTTATTGACGAAATTCACAGGCTGCCAAAAAATGTTGAGGAAATTTTGTACAGCGCCATGGAAAACTTCTGCGTTGACGTGATTATTGGCCAGGGAGCGGGTGCGAAATCTATCAGACTTCCATTAAATCCATTTACTCTGATAGGTGCGACTACCAAAACCTCTTTAATCTCAGGACCATTGCAGACCCGTTTTGGAATAGTAGAGAGGCTTGATTTTTACACTCCGGACGAACTTTGCCAGATTGTCATGCAGAACGCAGAGTTTATGAAGATGCCGATTATATTGGAGGCTGCGCAAAACATAGGAATGCGTGCGCGTGGTACGCCTAGAATCGTTAAACGTATCTTGCGTCGCGTGCGAGATTTTGCACAAGTCAATAATAAAACCATTATGGATTTGGATGTTGTGGAGCAAGCTTTACGCTTTTTGGATATTGATGAAGAGGGGCTGAATAAACTTGATCGCGAAATTTTAGCTCTTATTTTAAAAGATTTTGATGGTGGTCCGGTGGGGCTTGAGACTCTGGCGGCAATGACCGGTGAGGATAAAGAGACGCTTGAAGACGTATGCGAGCCATTTTTGCTTAGAATTGGGTTGATTCAAAAGACACCACGTGGACGCCAAATTTCCCCCAAAAAAATTCCATTTTTACGCAGAAAGCTCTTTGGGGAGATTGTTCCCGAGCAGGAGAGTTTGTTCTAAATTAAAGGAGTTTTTATGACAAAAAAATTATCTATCACTTTACTGTTAAGCATGTTTAGTATATTGGCTTTTATTTTTCTCTATGGAAGAATCACACCCAAAATTTTTG
>CAVXAT010000017.1:0-10970 GCA_963759805.1 uncultured bacterium | reverse complement strand
TGCCCTGTTCCTTTGGTTGAGTTGCGTATTGCTATTGCTGCAGTACTCCGAACAACTTGCTATTCAAAAGTTACACGAAATTTTTGATTGGGCTGAACATGGCAAACGTGGCTTGATTATACTTTTTGTTTTGATGCCTTTCTTTCTCGTACAAATTCCAGCTCAGAAAAATACATGTTAATTTTGGCTACTAATCATCCTGAAGACCTGGATCCTGCTGTTTTGAGCAGAATTGATCAAAAAATAGAGATTCCGCTGCCAGGTGTTGTCCAGCGCGAGGAAATGCTCGGGCTTTATCTTGATAAACACATCAAGAATGGAACATTTAAGATTAATATAAATGGCCGGACCAAAGAGCAAAAAATGTCTTTATCCGATGATATTAATCAAGAGTTAATTAAAAAATTGGCGTACAAAATTGATGGATTCTCTGGGCGTGATATTGAAAAAATGATTGCGGAGCTTAAAGTTTCAACGATAAGTTCGGGCAAAAATGTGGCACAAGCTGATATGTTTATTAAAATAGCTGATGACAGTGTTGCACAGCACAAGGCATGTGCAGATTGGGATCAAGTTGAGTGTAGGGTTTGCTTCAAAAGCTCCTAAAGTTTGTTGCATTCTCCCGCGCTTCTCTAAACTCGAGAACTTGTTTCAAAAATTCCGAAGTGTTGGTCTCTGACTCATTCATTAACTTGCTTAAATACGTTTCGTCAATCTTGTTTTTATCTACCAGCTTGTTTTTGTCTCGCAGCTTGTTTTTTAATATATGCGATACGTGTGCTGTTGATGGATGATCGCTTAACGGGGAAGTGAAACTTTTTTTTACAGTCTCATTTCTCGTGATTGGATGGTTCGCCTCAAAGGCCTTTTTAGATTTTGATTTTTTAGTGTTTAAACATTCTAACTTGATAAGTGCGCTGATCAAGTTAGTTGGATTTTCAAGACTGCTATAGCTTTTATATCCCGCGTAATTTCTCCAGCTTTCGGATAGGGCTAATTTTTTTAGGGCTAATTTTTTTGGCGATAATGATTTAATTAAAATTAAATTAGAAAAACCTAGCATTAATGCATGATGATATTTTATGTGGCATAATTCGTGTGCAAGAATCGCCTCTATCTCTTGATCTGTAAACCAGCCAGCCATCCATTTTTGTGTTAAAGCGTTTCCCATTATGACGATAGGTTGTTCTTTTTTCAAGTATGTGTTAAATGCATTGTATTCAAGCGCAGAATTTTGTGCATGAAAAATAAAAACAGATGGCATTTTAATTTGCAATTTATTCTTAGTTTTTTCGTATACGCATAAAGTTTTTGCTCTCTTGCATCGAAAGAATTTTTATTGCAAGCTTTTAATTTGAAATGTATCTGATATTTTGTAGCTGATGAATGATTATGGAGCTCAAACTTTTTGAAAATATTTCGTTTAAAACCCCTGTTTCTAGTGTGAGTTGGCATAAAGAAAGTAGTGCCAGAGTAGTAAGCAATTTTTTAAAAAAACGATTCATTGTAACCCCCAATTAATTTGACTGAACGGTTGTTTTTACCTGTTCTATGCTATAGTTATATTTATAATTATATATATTTAAAAATTAATCAAACGCCCAAGCTAAGCCATTTTCTTGCGATTATAATCTATTTGAAATTTATAAAGCATGTTAGATTTACGCTAAATTCGAATAAACCGTTTTTAAAAGTCTAATTAACTTTTATTAAAAGAGTTTTTTATTAGGCCGTAAGTTTTTATAACAAAAACTTACGGCCTACGTTATTGAGACTGTGTATTATTACTTTAATATTAAATTCAGGTTATTCGGTATATAAAGTGGTTCATGTGGTTTTTATCAACAAAGTTTGAGATTTCTGCAATTTGTTTTAAGCTATTCTGGTAGTCAGGTTTGGTTATCCCGGACAAATTTTTTACTTTGGAGAGCTATGGATTCCCAGAAATTTTTAAAATATTGGAAAGAATCCCTTGGCATTTTTGCCTGGGGGCAGTTTAAGTTAGTGGTGCTTGCATCGCTGAACAATTTTGTTCATTCGATTAAACTGTTTTTAAAATACTTTTGGTGGTTGGGATTGGTTGAAATCTCAAATCTTTTTATCTCAAGCACACATGTAACTACCTGCAATGCCATACGTATACACTTGACCCATTGCGTAGTGTTCTTTGCATACATTCTTTGCAGTAGAGCTTCAACAGAGCGTAAGGATATGTACTATTTCTGGCAGTATTTCAAAGCTATTCCATTGGCACTGTTGCTGTTGTTGCCATACAGTTTTATTGTTATTGGTACGGTTTTGATTGTTTGCACTTTGTTTTATCTGGATTCACGTGTTAATTTTAGTGGGCTAATGCATTCAATTAAAAATGGATTTATCTTTTTTTTCTACTTTCCTGCAACCGCATTAATTATAGATTTGGCGCTATGGACGCTATCAACCGGCATTGTTTTTATACTTTTTATACATAGCTCGGGAATGTTGTTTGATCCGGGAGAGGTAAGACACGTAACTACATCAGAAATCGCGTTAACGATTACATCCAATTTGGTTTTGACAGTTTTGCGCTTTATGCAACTATCTTTTTTATCAATCCTGTATCTAAGGTTTAAACACGCATACCCTGATATATTCGGAGCAAAATAAACATGATTGAGCAAGTTCTACTGCATTGGAAAACATCACTTTCGACCTTTTTGCCCGGCAGAATTAAAACCGGATTGGTTAGCGTAGTAAAAAATTACCTAAATGTCATAAAGAACGCAGTTCTCACCATGCGTTGGTTTTTTGTTGTGGACCTTTGTTTAATGGCAATTTTGGCGGAGGCGGTAGCAAAAAATGTAACATCCGGGGCCGGGTTTAGATTTTTTGTTGAAATTACGGATATAAATTGGTTTATAATTTATAGCGCTATCATAATCTTAATACGTAAACGCGAAGATCAGCCGGATGTTAAAACATATTTAAAGAGCATGTTTTTTAAATACATACGCGGTTTATTTATTTTTATGATATTTCAAATGTTGTTTTTGACACTGTTAGTGATATGTGGAATAACTCAATTTCCAACAATTCATTGGGTATTTAAGATTGTATTCCAAACTTTTGAGCTACTTATAATTTTTTATTGGCTTGATTCAACGAGCAGATTTAAGGATTTTCTTACAAGTATAGAAAAGGCTGCAAATCTTATCTTTTACAATATTCCTGTATTTTTAATATTCTTGGTGCTGTTGTTGGGACTTGACTATCTGCTGAAGTTTTTAGCCTGTACGGGACAAAATACAGATATGTTACTCTTGAATAACAGTTCATTGAAGCTTTTGCAGTCGGGGGCTTTAAGATTTGCAGAGTTGAAGTTAATTTTTATAAAATACTCAAAATTAATGTTTGAAATCTTTTGGCTGTGTATTTTGTTTTTGTTTTACGATACCAATAGGAACATGTTTTATAGCAAAAGTATTTTTGAGCATGAAGAAAATGAAACTGATTAGATCCTGCATAACATACCCCTTGAGTGCAGTAACAATGGCAATAACGGCACTGCTTTGTCTGCCAATTACAATGTTGCCAACGTCATATCGTTACGATAATAGAATTTACCACAAATTTATGAGCACATGTTCTAGACTGCTTTTCTTTTTAAATTCGATAAAATACGAAATACGTGGAAAAGAAAATCTACTTTATTTTTCTAAAAATCCGGCAATTTACATCATGAATCATACATCCAGCCTAGATATTCCAATGGTTGAGGTGATTTTAAAAGATCAGCCTAAAGTTTGGATTAGCAAAATTTCTTACACCAAAATTCCAATTTTTGGATTTATCATGAAAAGAATGCATGTGATTGTTAATCGAGAAAATTCGATTTCATTAAAAAAAGTTATTTCAGATGCGGTAAAATTAACAAAAGGTGAAAAGCGTCATTTGGTACTTTTTCCGGAAGGGAGACGTTATGACGATGGACAGATTCATGATTTTTTCCCGGGGTTTGCAATTTTTGCAGAAAAATTAGATCGCCCCGTGGTCCCCATTGCCATTTATGGATTTCACAAAATTTTGCCCAAAAAAAGTATCTGTCTTGATTATGGCACGCAAGTCGCTAAAATTAGTATAGGCAAACCAATCATGAGCTCATCCTTTGCAACACGTGATGAATTTGTAGCGCATGTTCAGGATTGGTTCAAAGTGGAGCTTGAAAAATTACGGAAAGAGTAGACTATGTTTTTAAGGTTGGCTTATTTTCAACTGATTTATCTGTTTGTTCCAATCCTTATTTTAGCATTTTTGTATCGTTTCAAATTTTATAAATCACCTGTTTACAAATATCCTCTTATTAAAGCCTTTTTGGGTTCAAATTTTATAAAATCAAATTTATTTAAAAAAGTACTATTTTTTCTTCGTGTAGTTACACTTGTTGGTCTACTGTTTTTGATCATGCGGCCGCAGTGGGTTGACGAAAGATCAAAGGTAAATGTTGAGGGGGTTGATATAGTTTTGACTATAGACGTTTCTGATAGTATGCAACTGATTGATGATTTGTCAGAACGTAAATCACGAATTGATGTTGCAAAAACCGAGGCCATCAGATTTGTTGAAAAACGGCCAAATGATCCCATTGGTGTTGTGATTTTTGGGATGGAAGCCATATCTCGTTGCCCGCTGACACTTGATAAGATAATATTAAAAGAGATTATTGGAAGCCTGCAAATTGGGGATATTGATCAACGAGGGACCTGGCTTGGAACAGGGCTTGCCACGGCAATCAACCGCTTACGTAGCTCAAAAGCCAAGAGTAAAATTATCATTCTATTGACGGATGGATCCCCAACTCCACCGGAACGAATCGAGCCTGAGGTTGCCGTAGAGATGGCAAAACAGTTTGACATAAAAATTTACACAATCGGCATAGGCAATGAGAAGGGCGGTTTTATTAACCATCCGATGTTCGGGTGGCAGCAGGTTCCTGAGCAAGGTTTGAATGTTCCATTACTGCAAGATATTGCACAAAAAACAGGCGGCAAATTCTTCAAGGCTGGAAATTCAAAAGAGATGCGCTTGGCATATGACACAATTGATAAACTTGAAAAAACAAAGATTGAAAGTGAACTTTTCCACAACTACTATGAAGCCTTTTTGACTTTTATCTGGATTATTTTGGCTCTGTTAGGCGTAGAATTTCTATTAAGGTTCTTGATTTGGCGAGGGTTGTGATATGGTAAACACTTTTGGAATTCACTGGGCAGGAATCGATAAAATTGTTTATTTTCCCATATTTTTGTTTTTTATTGTTCTTGTAATAAGAAATTATTTCAAAGTAAGAAACAGAAGTTTACAGCTTTATCATGAATCTCAAAAAACAACTGTTTTTCCGGGATTCTCACAGATTAAGCTAAAGTTAAAAACTTTTTTTCTGTGTACTGCAATTTTGGCAATATTTTTGGCAACATTGCAGCCTCAATGGGGTAAAAATGAACAAAATTTAGCGCAGGAAGGGCGTGATTTATTGGTGCTGCTTGATGTGTCGCGCAGCATGCTTGCCAAAGATTTAAAGCCTAACAGATTAGAATTTGCAAAGTTAAAAATCAGAGATTTAGTTTCAAAGATAGCGGCGGACAGGGTTGGACTTATTGTTTTTTCCGGATCTGCCTTTTTGCAGTCACCATTAACTATTGACCATGCAGCATTCATGATGTATTTGAAAAATGTTGATGTGGAAACGATTGCATCCGGTACGACTTCAATTGCTTCTGCCTTGCAAAAAGCGATAAATGTTTACCTGCAAACTCCGGATCGCAAAAATAAGCTTGTTGTGATCATAACGGACGGTGAAGATTTTTCTACGAATTTGGGTAACATAAGAAGTTTGGCTTCGAGTAACAATATACGGCTGTTTGCCCTTGGGGTTGGAACTCCTGAAGGTGCGCCAATTCCACTATTGGATAATTTTGGAAAACAGATTGGGCATCAGACAGATGACAATGGACAGGTCGTTACAACCAAGCTTAATGAAGAAAAATTAAAAGAGATAACGCAGGGGCTCAACGGAGTGTACATTCGAGCTACCTATCAAGATAGCGATGTTGATCAGCTTGTGAAAATAGTAAAAGGCTTTGAGAAGGAGAAGTTTGCGGACAAACAGTTTTCTCTGTTTCACGATCAGTATCCGTGGTTCTTGGGGGTGGCTTGGTCTTTACTTTTGATTGACTTTATACTTTAAAAATTAACTGGAAATTTTATGAAAAAAATATTTATAGCATTGCTTTTCATGCTTCCTGTTCCTAAAATTTATCCGGGATTGTTTAGTAGTTACGATAAAAAATCGCCGGAAGAAAACGTTCGTGGTTTGGCAATTGAGCAGATAAGTAATCCGGACGATCCATATATTAACTACAATCTTGGGGTCGCGCTGTATCAAACTCGTAAATATGACTCTGCTAAAAACAACTTTGAACGTGCTGTTAGTAATGCCAAAAACAAGAACTTGAAAGAACGTTCTTATTTTAATCTTGCAAATAGCTGCTATAAAAATGCACTGTCGCAGTTACCTGTGAATTGGGAAAGTGAGAGTACGAAGGTAGAGCAGGATAAACTTGGTGTTGCCATCGAGAATGCAAAACAGGCAGTGAAAAATTATGAAGGTCTTTTAGAGCTAAATAAAGAGGGTGTACCCGCAAAGACAAACTTAAAAAAAGCAAAAGAGTTACTAGAAAAATTAATGAAAAAGCAGCAACAAAAACAGGATCAGAAAAAGGACGACAAAAAGGATCAAGATAAACAAGATAAGCAAAAAGATCAGCAAAATAAAGATCAAAATCAGGACAAAAAAAACGATCAAGATAAGCAAAAACAAAAAGACCAGAAAAATCAGCAAGACCAGAAAAATCAACAAGACCAGAAAGATCAAAAAGACCAGAAAGATCAAAAAGATTCCAAAGATCAGGAATCAAAAGATAAATCTAAGCAAGATCAACAAAACCAACAGGATCAACAGCAAAAACAAAATGGCCAGCAAGATAAATCTCAGTCTGGCGAGCAAAAACAAGAATCTGGGCAAGAACAAAAGCAAGAGAACCAACAAGATAGGTCTTCTGGGCACGAAAAAGAACAAAATCAGGCCCAGGCAGGTGAGCAGCAAGAATCACAGCAATCAAAAGGGTCTGAGCAACAAGCGGCGCAACAGGCACAGGCGCAGCAAGCCTTGGGGCAAGAGACTCAAAAAGAGTCTGCCGAAGAAAAATCGATGAGATTGATGCTTGAGAATTTACAAAGCGACGAAGACAGTTTACAAAAATTAATTATTCAAAGACAAGTCAAAGACCAAAAACCATTGCAATCCGGGCAAAAACCTTGGTGAGGATTCGATTATGAAAATAAAATTAATGCAAACGATTTTGATTATCTTTGCTGTGACTTCAGGGTTAATTGCTACTGAGTTGGGCTTGGAGTTGGTTGATGTACAAAACTTAGCGCTGGAAAATGAGAAAACCGGCCAACCTACCGTTTTTGTGGGAACGCCATTTCAATTGAAAGTGGTTGTAAAAAATGGAGGCGAGGGGACTTTGCACATTGAGGGACTGAATAAGTTAAAAGTGCTTGGAAAATCTCAGATGAATAGCCAAAGCTTTGTTAACGGTAAAGTTTCAGTTGAACAAAATGTCATACTTAATGTTGTTGCTGATCAAGAGGGTTCTTTAACAGTAGGTCCGGCGCAAGAGGAAAAGAACGGAACTGTTGTAAAGTCAAACACTGTTCAATTCAGGGTGATAAATCACCCTCAAGATCCATCAAAAGTTAAAACTGCATCGGGTGAAAGTTTAAAAGATATGCATGGTGACCAGCAAGATCTTGTTTGTGAGCTTTTATCTGATAAAAAAACATATTTTCAAGGGGAGCCATTTATTGTTACTTTGAAAATAACGGTAAGCGAGCCGGTTGCACAAATCGGCATCGAACATATGAGTTTTTCAGGATTTTCCTCCAAAGATTTTGGGCAGCAACAAAATCGCCAAGAGCTTAGAAATAATAAACTTGTTGATATTATTGAGAAAAAATTTGTTTTAGTATCTCTGCAATCCGGAAATAAGACAATAAATCCCGCTACAGTTGTTTATCAAGCCCAGGTTAGAACCAAACGAAAATCAAGGGGGATATTTGGGGATGATTTTTTTGGTGGTTTTTTTGATCAGATGCAACTTCAACAAAAAGAATCACACAGTAATATCCTAAAGATAGATATCAAACCATTACCTAAAACAAATGAATCTGTAGATGGGATTGGGGTATTTAAAACATTTACAATGTCAGTAGATAAAACGTCGGCACTAGTAAACGAGGCAATCACTTTGAAACTAGAGATAGATGGGGCGGGTAATTTTGATCAGATTTCAACCCCAAAACTTGCAATGCCCGATTTTATAAAAAATTATGAATCTAAAAATGACTTTACGCCGGATTATTCTATGGGAGATTTTGGGGGTAAAAAAAGGTTTGAATATGTCATTCAGGTTTCAAGCGCAGGGGAGATAAAAATTCCGGCGCAAAAATTTACATATTTTGATACAAGTTCCAAATCTTATAAAACATTAAAAACAGACGAGATTATGCTATCCATAAAACAGCCGGCAGGGGAGCCTGCTGCAAAGGCAACATTGCCGGCGGGGCAACAGTTAGACCAGCAGCTAGATCAACAGGAACCCAAGCCAAAAATTTCCAAACAGATATCCAGGGACATAGGGTTTATTGAAGAAGAGTTCAAATCAAGTAAATCTAATAATTTACAAATCCCATTCTGGATATATTTGATTTTGCTTTTATTTCCGGTATTTTTTATCTTTAACGTACATAAAAAATTGGTTGCCATTTGCCTTTCAAGCAAGGCATACAAGCTATTTTCTAAAAAAACAAGTCTTTCAAAATTCCAAAGTGAGTTTGAATTATTGAAGAGTAAAAATAAAATTGAAAAAATTTATGCACTATTTTTAAACCTGTTGGCAGTACGTTTTGATGTTTCTGCCCAATTAATTACAATGGATTTTATAGAACAAAAACTTTTAGATTTCGGTTGGGACGAGAAAAAAATTAACGAGTTTACTGATTACTTGAATGAGTGTGCCAGCTTGCATTTTATTACAACGGAGCAAAAAACTAATCCGGTGCAGGCAGATAACTTATTTAAAAGAGGTCAGTACTGGATAATGTTATTAACCAATCAAGATGCTTAAATATTAAGGATACACAAATGAAAAACAGGCGCTTGGAAAATTACAGATTTAATTACAGATTTATAGTGATGATTTTCTTATCGCTATTTTTATCTGTTTATCTGAATGCAGAGCAAGAACAGATCAACTATCAATCGATTTTTGATAAGGCAAACAGTCTTTACAAAGAGGGGCAATTCGAATCGGCAATGGAATTTTATAAAAAAATTCAGGATAAGAATGCCGTTGTGAATTATAATTTGGGAAATTGTGCTTATAAACTCAATAAGCTTGGGCTTGCTCATTTATACTGGCGTAGAGCCGAAAAATATTGGGGAATATCTGATAGAACTGAGCTTTTAAATAACATTCAAATGGTGAAGGAAAAGCTCAAGGAACAAAAGGCCGGGGAAAAAGACAAAAAACCCGAAGCAGTATTTAAAATTTTCAAAAATTTAAAAATTCAAATAACCTCATTTATTCGCGCAACGCCGCTGTTTTTCTTTCAGTTTGTATTTTTGATACTGTGGATATTTCTTTTTGTGTTCATTCGAAAATTATTTAGGCTACGAAAGAGGCTTCTGGCCGCCATGCTGTTTACATTTATAGCTATTTCTGGTTTAATGTTAGTTAGTAAATACAACTTTGAATGTAAGCAGTTTGGGATTGTAATAACTGCTAGCGCAAAGCTTTTATCCGGTCCGGGGACCAACTATCAGGTTTTAAGTTTTGTGACCGAGGCCAAAGAGGTTATTATCCAGAAGGCCTCAAATGGGTTTTATAAAGTTAAAATAAATGGACAGATTGGCTGGATAAGCCAGAGCGCAGTGGAGGTTATTTAGTAGACTTCTTCTGAAACACGGCGCGTCACCCAGGGGTGATGGTTCGACAAGCTCACCACGAGCGCGCCTACTTAATGGCGCTCGTCCTGCTGTGCCCGGCGTAGCCACGAAGGGCGAAGCCTGGGAGCCTGTCGAAGGATGCGAGTTTAAGAAGAGATTTGATATTTAAGTGGGGGTTATAATGGTTATTTTTAGATTTTTGTTCAGGATTAGAAAATTTATTGTTCCTTTTTTTATAATCGCACTTTTTGCGGGTTGCAGTAAGCAGGGTAAAAGTTTTTTTACAACGCTTTTGGGAACTTCTATTGGTAGCACAATTGGTGCAAAATTATCAAAGGACAAGAAAAAGGGAGCCGTGGTCGGAGCAGTTGTTGGAGGTGTTGTAGGAACGGCAGCATCTATCGCCATGGGCGGTGGGGTGATTTCGATAGCGTACGGTGCAGTAACAACGCTTGGTAGCGTTTTAATAAACTGCCTTGCGCATAAGAAAAAGAAGAAAGCCGAAAAAGACATAAAACAACAAGTAGATGCAACGTGTATTAAAGAGATAAAAAAAGATATAAAACAGGTAGATGTAGAGTCTGCCAAAGTTAATTGTACTAACGAAAAATAGCAAAATGGCTTTGAATAACAGCAAAGGGTTTTTTATGTGTAATTTAGGACAAAGTAATGTAATTAAATTTGGGTCGTTGTTTGTAATTTCAACGCTACTGCTCCAGCTTTTCTCTGGCTGTGGCAAAAATGAGTCTGCTGGCGGAACATTTGGCGCGGCATCCGGTGCATTAGTCGGAACCGCTGTTGCCGGTAGGCATGATAAGGTAACAGGCGCGGTTATTGGTGGTCTTGTTGGAAATTTGCTTGGGCGTGAAGTGGGAAAAAGTGCTGATAAAGAAGAAGAGCGTGAAGAGCGCATGATCGCTCA
>CAVXAT010000016.1:0-23473 GCA_963759805.1 uncultured bacterium | reverse complement strand
TGCGTCCGCCGTAGCTTTACGCGGAGGCTGGAAGTGTTTTTTGCAGGCCGCACCCTTCGATACGCGCACTGCGTGCGCACTCAGGGCGAGCGGCCAAAAAAAACGTACTTGGGCGCCGAAGCCTTGGCGAAGGCGGCTCGAACCATGCGGGCATAAGACTTACTTTGAATGGTATTACCCCCGAAAGAAAAAAATGATTAAACCGGTTATTTACTGGCAAAATCCGGACACAGAAAATAAAATAATAAAAGCCCTGCAAGACAACAAAATCTTGATAACAACCACAGACACAATTCCCGGATTTCTTGCCAACACTACTGAACAAAGCTTTGAGTCACTAAACAAAATTAAAGGCGGCCGGCAAAACAAGCCATATATCATCCTGATCTCTGATGTAAGTAAATTGGATTACTTCGTTGACACACAACAATTTAACACCAAACTTATCCAGCAACAAACCCAACAGCCTAACCCGCAAATCCAAAAATTGGTTACTAAACTTTGGCCCGGGCCACTGACTATTATTTTTAAAGCAAAAAAAGAACTCCCTAATTTTTTAAAATCAGAGCAAGGAACGATGGCAATTCGTTGCCCAAATTACACTCCGTTGCTGGCAGTATTAAAACATTTCAATGGACTGTACTCAACAAGTGCCAACACAAGTTTTGAAGTTGCCCCAATTACAATTGATTCTGTTGATCAACGAGTCGCATCGCAAGTGGCATATCTGGTAGATGACAAAGAACAGAAGAGCACCGAAAGCCATCCTTCGCTTTCGCCCTGTGGGCTCATAGCTATGGATGGTAAACCATCAACAATTTTGGATGCCTCGCATCTAGATGCTTCGCAAACAGATCAAGTTCGCGTCGTACGAGAAGGCGCATACTCAATACAAGACTTAGAAAAAATTTTGGGGAAAATTAAAGATGTTTAATTTCACAATATTTTTCGGGGACAAAAGTAATTGCACCGTCAGTCATAAATCAAAAGAGTTTACCAGCTTTTGTAACAACCTGGCTCAAACCCACGGGCTGACAAAATTAATTTTCTCAGAACAGGTCCACGGTACTGCCGGAACTTATATTGATTCAAAAGAGAAAGCAGAATGTATAAAACCTTTGGATCTTAACAGACCATTCAATCTTGTTGGCGACTTTTTAATCACAAATCAAAAAAATATTGGCATCGGAGTTTTAACAGCAGATTGCCTGCCAATAATTTTTTATGACACTAAAAATCATGTTGCCGCGTGCATCCACGCCGGATGGCGCAGCGCAATTGCCGAAATAGTCACAAAAGTGGTGCAGATGATGTTTGAAAAGTTTAAATTTGCGCCGGAAGATCTGCAAATTTATTTTGGGCCATGCGCAAAAACTTGCTGTTATCAAGTCCAACCTGATTTTTTGCAAAATCTAACAAACTTTAAATTCAAAAACCAAGTTATCAGAAAAGATGACGGCAAACTTTTTTTTGATAACGTTCTATTTAATAAACTGCTGCTCATCGATCTTGGCATGCTTTCTAAGAACATGCATTTTCAAAACAATCACTGCACAATGTGCACAGGCAAGCCTGGTAGCAACAATTTCCATTCATACAGATGCGACGGGGAACAAGCCTTGCGTCAAATCAGTTTCGTAGCATTAAAATAATTATTGACTTTTGGATACTAGAATTTTTATTTTAATATTCAGTTAAAATTTGTATGTCTGGCGGAGAAAGGTGAAAGGACTGTTTTTTATGAGTGAAAATAATAAACGGCTATCTTTTTTAATCAGCGCTTTAATGATTTGCAGCTTTTGTTATGGAATGGAGGAACGGAGATTCCCAACAGAGGAAAGAAGAGCCCCACAAGAAGAACCATCAGCTTTCAGTAAAATAAAAAGCTCTTTGGGGATTGGCAAAGTGAGAACCCCGGAGGAAGCACGCCAACAAGCACGAGATCTAATAACTGAAGTTAAAAAAGATCCTAACCATAACCAGTTAGAATCCATAATCAATAAAGCACTAACAGAACATAATGATACTCTGGCTGGAATAACTAAAGCGAAACAAACTTCTACATTCGATAGAGTCAAAGCAGTTTTTGGACTTGCTCCTACCGTTCCTACCGTTAAAGAGGCCACCGCTAAACACGCAGCCGCCCAAGCTCATTGGCAAGAACTCATTAAGGGGACACTAGAAGCCCCGGATCTAAAAAGCAAGTTTAAAACATTGGAAATAGGAAAGAGATTTATGGAATTACAACCAGGGGCTGGACAACCTGTTCCTGCTACACATATTCCTCCTCATCATGCACCGCCCGCACCGCCTCCGCCTGCTGTAGATAGAACGAATAAACCTGGAACAGCAGTAGAACCTGTTGAAGCTGTTGCGGCTAAACCTGCTCATATTCTTCCTACTCACCCAGTGCCTCCACCGCCCGCTCCCAAACGCACTGAACCTGCTACAACCCCACACAGGCCCGCACCAGCTATTCCTGCTGAAGAACCTGAGAAACCTACTGTTAAATATGCTGTTCCATCGACTCCACTGCCTCCTGCTCCTAAAAGGACGGCCGCAGAGAAGGAAGAGACCGCAAAAAAGAAGGACGTTGAAGTTGTTGTCGGCACCGTCAAAACAAAATTAATTGGATTAGGTGATTCTTTAGCACAAGAAAAAGAAAAAGCAAAACAATTAAAAGCACAGATAGCCGCTACTCCAAAAGTTGGTGTCGAATTCCTAGAAATGATGAGTCGGTCGACTGATATGGATACATCTAAGCTACAAGCACGAATAGATGGCTTAAGAGCTCAAATTAAGCCTCAATTAGAAGCAGCAGAAGCCGCTGCAAAATTTGGTAGAAGTTCAGCCGAATATCAAAAAGCAAAAACTGATTTAGAGTTTGCTAGACGGGCTATACCAGGTTTTGATAGCGATATGGCCAGATGGACAAGCGAACTGGCAAATAAGCAAGAAGTGAAAAAAGGTTATGAAGCGGATAAAAAAAGATTAGCTGATGCATCAGTGGCAAAAGGAGATCTTGATGCTGCCACTAAAAAAATAGCCGAACTAACAGCCGAACGTCAGAAAGTTGTTACAGGACTAGATGCGCCTACTATCAAAAGCATGGAAGAAGACTTGAAAGGGAAAGAGGCTACACTGATTGAACTTAACACAAAAATCGAGCAAAACCAAAAATTAATCGACGCTGAAATAGCTAAAATTCCTGGAATAGAAGAATTTAACGCCCATCCCCAAACTAAAGCATTAACTCCAGAAATGCAGAAAATTCTTACACGAAGAACCGCCATCTCAAAAAAATACAATGGGGAGCTTATGACTCTGGTTGGGAAGTTAGAATTGACAATTGAAACTTCTAGGACAGCCCTTCAAACGATTAAGACAATTAGACCAAGCACAGAATCCACCACACCACCACCTCCAATGCCAGAATGGGGTGCTAAACCCAAACCTACCGCTGAAGCTGCAAAACCTGCAGAAATCGCTGCCACTCCCGTAGCGGCCAAACCATCCACAACACCGGTTGCCGAACCAACGGCAAAATCTGTTGAAGCTGCTACACCGACTACCGCAGAGGAAACTGCACAAGCTACCACTCCACCACCACCATTGCCACCAGCAAATTGGAAGCCTAAAGGAACTGCAGAGACTGTCACTGAAGAAGGTACTGCAAAAAAACCATCGCAACTACCTAGTGGAACTGAGCGGCCCGACCTGATGGCGGAGATACAAAGTGGGAAAAAACTTCGACCGGTTGGGAAACGCAAACCCGCCCCCCTTACTCAAGAACAAGCTGAAAAGGCTGGGCTAGAAGGACGTAGCCTAACCGATATTTTGAGAGGTGCTTTTAAGCAATCGGGAACAACACCAGCAGAGCCAGCGGCAACAAAAGCAGAAGCAAATGGGCCCGATGAAAAAGCATGGACTCTTACTGCGGCAACAGGAGAAGGGGCTCCCATAAAAGCAGTAGCAGAAGAAGAAAGAAAAAAAGCAAAACTTGCAACACCAGCAGAAATAGAAGAAGAAAAAAGCAAAACAATTTGTAGAATTTGCCAATAAATCCCCTGAAGAACAAGATGCCATAAAACTGGAAAATGAATTCCAACAGCTAAAGTCGAAGATAGCGGTTTTAAACCGCCGGAAAGCTATGGCCCCTGATGAAGAAGACTCTATAAATAAAGAAATTGATATACTTAAGCCACAGTTAGATTCTGCAAAAAAAGCAGCAGCACAAGCCAAAGCGAAAGCAGAGGCAGTCAAGGTTCAAAAAACCAAAGCAAAACAGCAAGAGGTGCAACAGCCACAAGCAGAAGCCCATGCAACGAAAGAACAATAGAATAAACAACCGATAACTAACCTGGACCATTATTTGTTCCTAAACTCGGAACAGGCATGGTCCAGTTTTATTTTATTGAGTTCTTCATTGATCCCATAAAAATTTTTTATAGTTTTGGGACAAAATCAAAAATAACCGAAAATATCCATTGGGGTTATCTTCAAAAATCAGAAAACTAAAACTCAAAAACCCTTTTAAATAAAGGCAAAACATTTTTTTTAATCATTTTGTTTACAAAACCAGTATCTTGTATTTTAGACTGGAAAAGTAATTAACAAAAGTGATAAACATAAATGCCTCGAAACAGATATTTTAAATATGGTTATCATTCACACAATAAATTATTTGTGTGAAAATAAAAAGCTATTAACAGGCTAACAAAAAAATACTTGATATCTTTTAAAAACACGATTAATCTATCAACGTCAAGGTGGGCTTTGGTACGCAAGTAAATACCACGTAGAATATCAGCATCAATGAGTAGTACGCCAAGTTCACGTGAAGAGGAGCACCTTAGCATCATATAGATTCAACACATTAAATTATGATAGTGATGGCGGTGTCGGTGTCAAGCACGCGATCTATTAATTCAAAGAAAGGAGGGCGCGATAACAAAGAAAATCTTCTAATTCGATGTTGTTGATGCTTAAATATTTACGGCTCAGGTGTCGTAAATATTTAAAAACGTAGTCCTTAATATAATATTACACAGCATTTTCGGAGAAAAAGTAAATGAATAAATCAATAAAATATCTAGCGCTTGCTGCAATGGCAGTAAGTTCAAACATCTCGGCACACTCAGACCACACATATATGAACTTGAAAAGCTCCAATGTAAATCTTCCAATGGAACTTACAACATTCTATGAGAGAACACAAATGAAGTTGGACCACCGTTTTGGTGGAAATTTACAAGTATCTGGTTTCTACGGAGAATCAAACGGTAATTTCGGCAGCTATTTTGGTATGAATGGTGACAGCACATATATACTAGGCACAGCAGCACAACGTGATGCAACTCCAGCAACAGCCGACACTGTTTTACGTTATTTGATTCACGATTGGGCTCATGAGATCGAAGATACCCCAGCAAAAGTTTCATACAATCCAGAAACCGAATCATACGGCGCACGTTTTGATTACTACCAGAACATGGACAAACTTCTAAAGGGTCTCTACCTCAAGGTAAACACAACGATCGTTTGTGTAGAAAATGATATGGATTTGGGCGTACATAGTTCCGACTCAGCAATGCAAACAAACCTTTATAAATTTTTCACCGGCAAATATGAACAAACAAATGCTACAGATCCAGGTAATGCACAAGAAGAAGTTGAACGTGGTTTAATTAAAGGCGAGCACAACGAAACAGGTCTTGCTGATATCGATGTAATTCTTGGTTACAAGTTCTTGTACAAAGACAAGTACCACTTCGGTATCAACATTGCAATCACAATCCCAACAGGCGAAGAACCAGATGGTAAACTACTGTTTGAACCAATATACGGCAACGGCTCCCACTTCGGATTTGGTGGCGGACTTGATGCACATGCAAACCTGTGGACCAAACACGAACAAAACATCAAATTGAACTTTGCAGCTAACTACCGTTATCTGTTCGAAGCATCTGAGCACAGACCTCTTAAGTTGAAGGATTATCTATCCCCTTACGTTCTTTTGGGCGATAGCTCCACTGTAAATGCGCCATTGATACCTGCAGTTAATGTTTTGTCACACAATGGTGTTGATGTAACACCAGGCAGCCAATTTGATGGTATTTTGGCATTAGCTTATAACAACGGCGGATTCAGTGCAGACCTAGGTTACAACCTTTACTACAGAGATGAAGAGGATGTTGACTTCAGAGGCAAAATTGAAGAAGACAGATTTGGTGTAGCATCAGTATTTTATAGAACTAATTTAGAAAACTATACTTTCGGTACAAACCCAATCGACTTCGATGGTGAGGAAACTGCCTGGATCTCAAGAAAAGACGTTGATGAAGATGCAGCAGCAACTCCATCACAACTCACAAACGGCATCTACGGCGGTTTGGGCTACCACTTCAAGAAATGGGAATATCCTTTCTTGATGGGTATTGGTGGAAAATATGATTGGGCAAATGAGAACAGCATACCAAACTCCTGGATGGTATGGGGCAAACTCTCCCTGTCATTCTAATCCGTCTTCGCCCGTTTTCGCTAAAGCTTAAACGTGGCTACGACGCGACAAGTTCTGATTTATAATAAAAATAAATTAGTTAAAAAGCTGGGTGTTGAAAGACACCCAGCTTTTTTTGTGCCAGTTTTTTTGTATACGCATAGCTTGCATGTTATACTAAACTCATGTAAAATTTTTTATCATCGGTTAGGAATGTGTCGGTGCCAAGTACATAATCTATTAAATCAAAGAAAGGAGAATGCAAAACAAAAGAAAAGCATCTAATTCGTAGTCATTAAATAGTGTTTAAACAACTTTTTTGGAGAAAAGGTAAATGAATAAATCAATAAAATATCTAATGCTTGCTGCATTGGCAGTAAGCGCAAATAACATCTCGGCACACACAGAACACACATACATGAACTTACGTAGTACAAACGTAAATCTTCCAATGGAACTCACAACATTCTATGAGAGAACACAACTCAAGTTGGAACACCGTTTCGGTGGAAATTTACAAATATCCGGTTTCTATGGGGAATCAAACGGTAATTTCGGTAGTTACTTTGGTATTAACGGCGACAGCACATATAGATTAAAAGGCGACCCTATCGCTAATACAAAATCAACAGAAAAGGATGATTTCGATCTTGGGTATATACTCCACGGTTCTCTAGGTGGAGATGAAGGCGCAATCGCAACTGTATCATTAGATCCAAGCTCAAAATCATACGGCGCACGTTTTGATTACTACCAAAACATGGACAAACTTCTAAAGGGTCTTTACCTCAAGGTAAACACAACAGTTGTTCGCGTAGAAAATGATATGGAGTTGAACGTCGAGGGTATTCAGGGTTCTGAGGGAGGATACACACCAGAAGATTACGAAACCTGGTTAACAGAGTTCTTCACCGGTCATTATTTTCAGACAACCAACGGTGAATTTCCAAATGACGCTCAAGTTGCCCTTGACTATGGTTTAATAAAAGACGAACATTCAGCGACAGGGTTTGCAGACGTCGACGTAATTCTTGGTTACAAGTTCTTGTACAAAGATAAGTACCATTTCGGTATCAACCTTGCAATAACAATCCCAACAGGCAACAAGCCAAACGGCAGAGAGATGTTTGAACCAATATACGGCAACGGCTCCCACTTCGGATTTGGTGGCGGACTTGATGCACATGCAAACTTGTGGACCAAAGGCAAACAAAATATCAAATTGAACTTTGCAGCTAACTACCGTTATCTGTTCGAATCATCTGAGCACAGACCTCTAAAATTGAAGGGTTATGCATCACCATATGTCTTGCTGGGCAAAGATGGACACGTAGACTTGATTCCTGCAGTTAACATATTGACACCACTTGGCGTTAATGTAACCCCAGGCAGCCAATTTGATGGTATCCTTGCACTGGCTTACAACAATGGCGGATTCAGTGCAGACCTTGGTTACAATATGTATTACAGAGAAGATGAAGATCTAAGCCTCAAGCACTCACTTCCACACGATACATTCGGAGTAGCAGCAAGAGATTGGTTGACAGCGGATGAATATGATTACGAGACTCCAATAGAATTCGATGTTACAGGCATTGATCGCAACCCTTCCTCGCCTTTGCTTGAGGGAAATTGGCTCACAAACGACAGCATTGACATAGAGAAAGCAGAAACTCCATCACAATTCACAAACGGCATCTATGGCGGTTTGGGCTACCACTTCAAGAAATGGAAAGATCCTCTCTTGTTGGGTGTAGGTGGAAAATATGACTGGGCAAATGAGAACAGCATACCAAACTACTGGATGGTATGGGGCAAGCTCTCCTTGTCATTCTAATCCGTCTTCGCCCGTTTTCGCTAAAGCTTAAACGTGGCTACGACGCGACAAGTTTAGTTAAAAAGCTGGGTGTTGAAAGACACCCAGCTTTTTTGTGCACAGATTAAATATAAAATTATTTTTCTTTGATAGTACTTTTGATATGAAGTTCATCAAGTTGTTTTTGATCCACAGATGATGGAGTCTCCATCATCAAGCAACTGCCTCGATTAGTCTTTGGAAACGCAATTACATCACGCATTGAATCAGTGCCCGCAAAAAGCATAACAAGTCTGTCTATCCCAAATGCAATTCCGCCATCCGGAGGGTAACCAAATGTTTGCGCTTCAAGCAAAAATCCAAACCGTTCCTTTGCCTGTTCCGGCGTAATACCAATCATCTCAAAAACTTTGCTCTGAACTTTTGGATCGTGAATTCTGATTGATCCGCCTCCCAGCTCTTCGCCATTGCAAACAAGATCATAGGCTCTTGCCTTGACTTTGCCAATTTCCATATTTTCCCAACCCTGCTGAGGACTGGTGAAAGGATGATGCTTTGCCATCCAGCGGTTATCCTCTTCGCTCCACTCAAACATTGGAAAATCTACAACCCAGAACAGTTTATAATCATTATTAATAAGATTTAAATTTTTACCCAACACCAAACGCAACTGTCCAAGAATTGTCCATGCTGGTTCAAACGACCCTGCTACTAAAAACAGTGTATCGGCTTTGGTCAACCCCGGAATATGCTTTTGTACCAACTCGAAAAAGTTTTCCGGCAACTGTTTGGCAAGCGGCGAGTCAATCACCCCACTCTCTTTCCACCTGATCCATAACAAAGCTTTCCCACCAAGTTCTTTTGTTACAAGCTCGACATAAGAATCAAGCTCAGAACGGCTAAATTTTTTGCCTAAACCGCCACTGCCACTCACACATAAACATCCGATTTTACCACCGTCATTTAAAACAGACTTGATTTGGTTAATTTCCAAAGTTTTAAAAACTTCTGTTAATTCATTAATTTCTAAAGAAAAACGGGTATCCGGCTTGTCGCTGCCATATTTTGAAAAAACTTCGTCATAAGAGTAAACAGGAAACGGAAGTTGTAAATCGATTCCGAAGAATTTTTTCCACAACTCTTTGAAAAGACCCTCGCACATATTTTTAATATCCTGCTCGTCGACAAATGACATCTCAATATCCAACTGAGTAAACTCCGGCTGGCGGTTGGCACGCAGCGCCTCGTCACGAAAACATCGCGCAATCTGGAAGTAACGCTCAAGCCCCCCAACTATTAACAGTTGTTTATATAATTGAGGCGATTGGGGAAGCGCATAAAATGTTCCAGGTTGAATGCGACATGGAACTAAAAAATCTCGCGCCCCTTCCGGTGTGCTTTTAGAAAGTATAGGCGTCTCAATCTCGTAAAAATCATTACGATTTAAGTAGTCACGCAGTGCGTAAACAGTGTCATGACGTATTTTTAAATAATTTTGCATTACAGGACGGCGTAAATCAAGATAACGATATTTCAACCGTAACTCCTCTGCCGCCTCACTATCCAACTGAAATGGCAGTGTTTGTGATTCGTTTAAAATTTGCAAATCGGACACCTTGAGCTCAAACTCTCCAGTGTTAATTTTGGTGTTAATGGCACCCTGCCGTTTGATTACAGTTCCTTTGACAGCAATGACATACTCACTCCGCAGATCGTGGGCTTTTGCAACAACATCGGGAGATAATTCCGGATCAAAGACAAGCTGCATCAACCCGGATCGATCACGAATATCAACAAAAATCAGCCCGCCAAGATCTCGTCTACGGTTCACCCAGCCCGCAAGAACAACCTCTTTGTTCAAATAAGTCCGGTTAATCTGCCCACAAAATACATCACGCTTTAAGCTCTTCACTAAGTCTTTCACGGCGTCCTTTCGCAAATATACACCATGTTAATGTGGTATACCAAAGCCCAATTTTAACGCAAATTAAGCATTCTGACAAATTCAAACTCATAAAACTTTTACAAGCAAATATACCGTGATAACAGCAAAACATAGCCCCAAAAACCATTTAATCTTTTTACCCAATCCGGTTTCAAAATAGTAACCCGTGTAAAAATAGTAAATTGAGGCACTTGCACAAACTAGAGCATAAAGGCCTTTAATAATCGGCAACCAAAGTACATTTCGAGACATATAAACACAAGCGGCAAGCATCACAAACCCAAAAAACTTTTTAACCTCATTCATCCACTCACCTGCACGAGGGAATGCATTAATTGATGCTGAAAACATTCCGACAAATATCAATAAGAAACCCATTCCAAATGCAAAGAGAAACAGTGCAAAGAAACCAAGTAAGGGGTTGCCTTTTTCTGCTACCAATGCCAAAAGCATGGCCAAGGCAGGAGTTAGGCAAGGGGAGGCAACTGAACCAGCGAAAAGCCCCAGTAAAAAACTTTTTAAAAATGGCCGGCTAGCAGGCTTTGCTTGAGCCACGGCGCGTCGCCCTATGGGCGATGGTTCGAGCCGCCTTCGCCAAGGCTTCGGCGCCCAGGCAAGTAAGCCGCTCATCCTGAGCCCGTCGAAGGAACCACGAGCGCGCCTACTCCCTTCCCGCTCATCCTGAGTGATTTGCGTAGCAAATCGTATCGAAGGATCATCCTGTGTTTTGAACTTGAAAAATGCCGGAATCGTGATCTCATAAAAACCAAACAGAGAGAAAGCAAGATACAAAAACAAAAGTACAATAAAAAGCGTAAACCATGGGTTTGAGGTCCACTGCCCAAACATTACCGAAGTGGTTGCACAGATAAAACCAAGTGTTGCATAAACCGTTGCTAATCCCAAAACATAAAAAAATCCGGTTAATAATCCACGCCAGAATGAATGCGTTGCCTGAGTCTGCATGATTCCGATGGTTATTGGAATCATTGGATAAATGCATGGTGTAAAACTTATAAGCACTCCCGACAAAAATGAGAGTAGCAAAATCCATACCATTGATGCATCCGCCCCCATGCTCTGCTTGAGCAACGAAAGTATGTCCATAAATTCTCCTTAATTTTCTACTCAAGACATTAATAATATTAATTTTAATTATTCTACAGATTTTTATTATTTTATATACATGGGAATTTTACATACATTGGAATCAGATAAACAATAATACACTAAATTATTCTCGACATTTATTTATTTTAAATTATTCTGTTTTCACAGTTCAGTGAAATTAAATTACATTCGAAATAGAACATAAAGTTTTTAAATAACTAACCTAAAGGGATTTTTTATGAGAACAAGTCTAAAAATCTGCATAGCAGTACTAAGTGTAACACTATTAACCGGAGCCTTTTCGGTTCAGAATGTTTACGGCCAGGCACCAACCCCACCAAATGTTTCCGACGAAGCATCTGTTCTAGAAAAAATTTCCCATCTTGAGCAATATGTGCTGTATGGAGCAGGAGAAGAGCTTGCTTATATTCCCGAATTCTACAATAATTTTTCAAAACTACAAAATTTTTTGCAAATCCTTTATAGGGGAGTCGACGTATTTTTAAGCAACAACGAAAATCTCCCAGGCTTATCTGAGGTCTTACACACATTAATATCAGCGCTGGGCGAGCCTTCAGTTATAGCCATTGGTTTTGACTACAAGCCAACAGGCTGCACTTATTATCATTATGAGAGAAGGGAAGCTTGTCCTGGTCCCTGCGTTGCAAAAAAATTAATTGAAATAACGGCTCTGATTAGCAGCCTAATCAACTTGCATCAACAAATTCAGTCACAGCCAAAAGCCTTGGATTTTGCTAGACAACTTGATGATGCCCTTAGCCAACCTGGTGTTATCGGGCTAATAAGTTATCTTATTTACAATAGAAACAAAATCTCAAAAGAAACGACCATTCAAATTACTGAATTACTCAAACAATTGGATAACAATTCGAATCATTTTCTAAACAGCTACAAAAACATTGTAAATCTTGATGAAGGATTATGGGAATTAATATCTGCAATTGACATCTATCAAATTGACAGTTATGGAAATAAAACTTTCTTCTACCCAAACTATAATTTAGCAAACACTCTTCTTGAAACAACCAATAAGATATATTCTCTGGTTAAAAACAGACGCCTATTTGCCAACGAAGTATGACAAAAAAACTTTATTACGTAACATCAAATTCTGGCAAATTTCAAGAGGTATCCGCGTATCTTGTTGAATGTCATTCAGGCATTGAGCTTGAGCAACTTATTTTTGACATTGAAGAAATTCAGACAGATGATCAGATTAAAATCGCCATCGATAAGGCTAAAAAGGCCTGGCACTTTGCAAAAAAGCCATTGCTCATAGACGATGCTGCAATTTATTTTAATCGTTACAACAAATTCCCCGGAACAATGTCAAAATTTGTCTCACACGGCATAGGCTTTGATGGGATAAAAAGACTTTTTGATGAAGGCGACAAAGCGCACTTTCTACTTTATATGGTTTACATCGACGGCCCGGAGTCTTACCAAATTTTTGAAGGCCGTTGCGACGGACATTTGACCAAACCAGAAGTTTTTAACGCCCACCCTGAACTTCCATATGATGCCTATTTTATCCCGGACAACGAAAAATTAACTTATGCCCAGATCAGAAATACGCCATTAGCCGCAAAATATCTTTATAGGTTGCAAGCTTTGAAAAAATTCTTAGAATGGTACTCAGATTCAGGTTAACAAAATTTAAAACAAACAGGATCTTGGGCCATGTTCGGTTTTATAAAAGACAAATTTAAAAAAATATACAGTACATTTACAAGCCAAATCAGCACGATTTTCTCACGAAATAAGCTTGATGAACAGTTACTAAAAGAGCTCTCTGTCCTGCTTATTTCAGCAGATACCGGCTCCAAAACAACAGATGCCATAATTACACAACTCAAAGCTGATATTAGCTCGGCAAAAATCAAAGATATTAATGACGTAAAAACAGCACTTGAACAATTATTGTTATCGCAACTGTTGTTATCTCAACTCTTGCCATCACAAACCTCAGTCGAAAAATCAAACAGACCCATAACAGTTAATCTGTTACCAAAAATCACCTTGCTGGTTGGAATTAACGGCAGCGGTAAAACAACTTTTAGTGCAAAGCTCGCAAACATAATGCACCAGCAAGGCAAACGTGTAATTCTTGTGGCCGGAGATACTTTCAGGGCTGCCGCTACACAGCAACTGATGGAATGGGGTAAAAAAATTGGCGTACCGGTGTTTGTTGGCCGCGAAAATCAAGACCCTGCATCTGTCATTTTTGATGCATGCAAAACATTTAAAGATGAAAATTATGATCATATAATAATAGATACGGCAGGCAGACTTCAAACCAAAGTAAATTTAATGAAAGAGCTTGAAAAGATTCGTAAAATAATTGATAAGCAAGTTCCAGACCAGATTTGTGCAGATGATATCAGTACATGGCTCACGGTAGACGCCATGATCGGACAAAACTCCCTAAAACAGGCAGAACTCTTTGAACAGGCCACAAAGATAAACGGAATTATACTAACCAAACTTGACGGAACCGGAAAAGGCGGTATCGTCTTTTCTATAACGCAACAGTTTAAAATTCCAATCTTATACACAACATTTGGAGAGAAGCTTGAAGATATCAAAGTATTTGATGCGAAAGAGTATGTTCACGGATTGCTTTATGAATAATGAAAGAGTAGTAAGTAAGTGAGTGAATAAGTGAAAGAGAGTCACGAAATATAACGAAAGGAAAAGAGATGAAGAAAAAGTTAATATGCTCTACCATTTTTTGTGGTCTTATGTTTACAGTTTCAAATTTAAGTCCAAAACACATTATGCCCAGCCTTGAACGACTGAAAAGCAAAGTCGAAAGTGCTGTAAATGGACCTAAGACATCATTTAAAGAATTTTTAGAAAAAACCCAAAATATTGGTAGCAAGATTTTTATAAACGGCCGAGATGTTGCGTCATTAAACGCAGATGCAGAACGAAAATCATTTGAAAATGAGATTAAAGAGATCAATGCTATTTTCAACAATCTTTACTGGTGCAAACAGGAAAGTTTTGCCAAAGAACTCTCCCAGGCACAAAACATCTTGAATCTGCTCAAAGAAAAATTCAAAGAAAAGTATCCAAACATCAAATCACCTTTAATGACATTTGCAAAAGATCTTGCGCAGGAAGGTGAAGCCCTGGAATTCGTCAAAACCAAAATTGAAAAGGCCATGTTATCAGTTAAGAAATTCAAATCACTTGAATGTAAATATACTGAATTTGCTCAAAATATCATAAAGTACTCAGAAACTTTGAATGCTATAATAAAAGCAACTGATAGCCTGTAATTCCATTCTGCGCAATTAATGTACCCAATTTGCCCGCTCCCAGCCGTCGCCTTCGCTTCGCTCATGGCTATGGCGGGCAGGCTGTGGTGAGTATTTTTTGCAGGCCGCACCCTTCGATACGCCTCGCAAAGCTCGGCACTCAGGGCGAGCGGCCAAAAAAAATGTACGTGGGCGTCGAAGCCTTGGCGAAGGCGGCTCGAACCATGCGGGCATAAATTTACTTCGAATGGTATAATTCATGTATAAAATCAACGTTTTAAAATTGATTCAAACGGTAGCCACACGGCTTGAGGATGAACAAGAGGCTTGGTGGCTACTCGAAAAACTAACTAATAAAAGCAAAACATGGCTGCTTACAAATTCGGAGCTACATATCTCTGACACGCAGCAGGCTCAACTCGAGCAATGGATTACAGATCGCGTTAAGTATCACAAACCACTTGCTTACATTCTGGGCAGTGTTCCATTTTGTAATTTGGAGATACTGGTAAAACCACCAGTCCTGATCCCCAGGCCGGAGACTGAAGAGTGGGTGAGTTGGTTGATTAATCAGCTAAAAATTGCAAATTTCACAAAATTCACCGCTATCGACCTATGTTGCGGATCCGGCTGCATCGGACTTGCACTTGCAAAGGCATTTACCAAATCAAAAATCATTGGGATAGACCTTAACACGCAGGCCATAAATCTAAGCCTGGAAAACAAAGCACATAATAAAATTGAAAATATAGAGTTTATACACTCTGACCTATACCAGAAATTACCTCATGATTTTAGATGCGATTTGATAGTTAGCAACCCTCCGTACTTAGCAAAGCAAGAACTTGACCAACTAAGTCCTGATGTCAGGGAATGGGAAGATCATCAGGCACTAGTGGCAAAAGATGAGGGGATGTACTTTTATCACAGAATATTTAAAGAATCACCCCATATTCTTAATAAGACAAGTCTTAACAAGACGAGTCTTGACAAGATCACCCCCGTACCGCAGATAGTTATGGAAATCGGACCGGCACAAAAAACGGTAGAAACCACTTTAAAAGCTTATAAATTCAAGAAATTCGCATTATATAAGGATATGCAAGGCCAAAAGCGGTGGATTGGGTGCTGGATTTGACAAAAAAAAGGTTTTTAAGTAGGCTTATTTCATACTTTAAAACGAGATCTTTTACTTTTGGTCAACTAATAATATAAGTTAATTATATAAAATTATTTCTATTTATAATAAGCAACTGTGTTGATGCAAAATCCGATTTTGACGAAATTTTTTTTAAAATAGACGGGAGTTAAAAACATGAAAAATTTAACTTTATATAAGATTGCTTTCTCAGGTAGTTTGAGCTTTTTATTTATTTTTTTAATGGCACTGCAAGAGATGCCTCTCCAAGCCAAAAATCGCAACGGCATTAGTAAAGAATGTCAAAAGTTTAAACTTAAAAAGCTTCGTGATGAACAGGCAATTATCAATGATGCCGCAGCAAAAATCAAATCTAGCTTAAAACAATCAGGGCATCCTTGTTCCATCCGTTGCACATATGCACTTGCCGGATCAAATGCAATCTCAACAACAACAAAGATTTATTATGATGAGTACCACAAAAGACCGGACTTTGTACATGAATGCTACCTTCATGATGCAATTCCTGCGGACAAAGTTGTTGAAGTACTCTACAATAAACACGATAAATCCATGTCCTTAAACTTTAAGAATCCTAAACACAAGCATGAAAATATCAGGAGCAAGGAAGTCCCTGCACCTGCAACATTACTGGCAGCATAATCAACTCTTCTTCTCTTTTTTTAAAAATAAATTCAAAAAAATGCTATACTGCTCTATGGTAAGTTAAGACTTTAAGTTAAAACTTTCTAAGTTGTAAGTTTGGATTAATTTTTAAAAGAGATTGTCTATGAAAGCATATATTTGTAAGGTCTGTGGCTATCTTTATGATGAAGAATCAGCCGAAAAAAATGTCGAAAATCAGCCAATTCCATTTGAAGATCTTGATCCGGAATGGACCTGTCCGGGCTGCGGCGTAAGTGAAAAGCTCTTCGAAGAGACCTATTCTAACCGCCCTCCCGACGTTCCAGTCAAAAAGTAAATCAAATAACTTATGTATAAATTTATTCAATATCATAAAAATTGCCCAATATTTTTAAATAACTTCTAATTATCTGGAGAATACCCATGAAAAACACACGACATGAAAAAGCAGACACCTTTTTTTACTACATTAAAAATCTATTTATGGTACTTCTGTTTTTAAGCATCGCTCCCACAATAATTTCAAGCATTAAAACAACAATCGTTGATGCAATAAGACCCAAAACGGAGGTCGGCCTACTCAAGATTGATGGCGTTCTGTACGATTCAAGTTATTACCTTAACAAAATTGAGGCTTTTTCAAAGGATGACAACATAAAAGGCTTGATTCTAAAAATCAACTCACCCGGAGGAATGCCCGGCTCAGCCCAAGCAATTTTTGCCGAACTTAAGAAATTTAAAAAGAAAAAACCAGTTGTCACTGTCGTAGAAAATCTCTGCGCATCAGGCGCTTACTACATTGCGGCATCTTCAGATAAAATCATCGCAAATCCATCATCGTTGATTGGTAGTGTTGGTGTTATACTTGAGCTTCCAAACGTAAAAGATCTTTTAAATTCATGGAAAATTAAATTCAACTATATACAGTCCGGTAAGTATAAAACAGCAGGCAGCCCACTTAAAGACACTTCAAGCGACGAAATTACATATTTACAAAAATTATCTGATAACACCTACACTCAATTTGCAACCGATGTTGCGCAAAGTAGAAATTTATCCGAAAAGGATTTTTCAAAGTGGGCAGATGGAAAAGTCTTTACCGGAACACAGGCTCTTGAACTCAAGCTCATCGACCAACTTGGCACACTACAGGATGGAATTGATGTCATCAAGAAACTGGCTAAAATCGAAACTGAAGTTAAACTTATCCACCCTAAAAAGGGTTCAGGGCTTCTGCATATGCTGACTTCAAGCGACGAAGAAGAGTATGGTATGGAAAGTCGCTCTTTTGCAGAAAATGTTGGGTCGTTTGCCAGCAAAGTCTACTCGACATTTATGCAGCAGCAAGCAGTTGAGAGTAATGTAATCAGAATGGAGTAATACCATTCAAAGTAAGTCTTATGCCCGCATGGTTCGAGCCGCCTTCGCCAAGGCTTCGACGCCCACGTACATTTTTTTTGGCCGCTCGCCCTGAGTGCGCACGCAGTGCGCGTATCGAAGGGTGCGGCCTGCAAAAAACACTCACCACAGCCTGCCCGCCATAGCCATGAGCGAAGCGAAGGCGACGGCTGGGAGCGGGCAAGCTTGGGTACTTTAATTCAACAGAATGGTATAAGGGCGGCTCAGCTGTTAGTTTGCAACCCACATTGAAATTGCACTGATTAATCTTGAAAATTCTGTTTCGAATAGCTCAGGTGTTCTGTTGTTAAAAATGAAATTGTAATTTTCATAAGCTATTATAACCGGTGAAGGGGTTCTTCGGGCTGAGACCTGTTTGATCTTTTCGAGTAAAACATTTTTTGCCTTCTCAAGTGAGGGATCAACTTGCATCTGGGAAAACATCTTTAAGACCAAGTCAAAATCACTAGGATCAATAAACTCGCCGGACCGACCTGTAAACGCAGCAACTTCACCATCAATGGACGCCCTTAATGAACCACAAGAAGGAGGACTGCCAAAAGGGGAACGGTGGCACCCTGATGAGGGTGAACCCACAGGCGAAATATAATTATCTATGTACTCTCCAACAACAGCTACGGGGCTACGTCGACTCATATCACAGCCATCTGCATTCCTTTTTGAAACATTTTGTACTAACCGTGCAATTGGACAGTGAACCAACAGGGAATAAACTTGAAACCCTTTTCGTTCTAAGTAAGTTATAAACGATGCGGTTTGATCTACCTGCGAATCTCTAGTTATTTCTTGAAGAATTGCATCAACAACTATGATACTGTGCGAATCTGCTTGCTTAAGTATCTGTTTGCATAAAATGCATAATTCTGTAGACAACCATTCCCGTGGAAATTCTAGACGCTCTTGCTTAGTTATTCCTTGATCTAACTCATCATCCATGCTATCCATAGCAACCAGACAACTATTCGGGAAATTGGCCTTAAGTCGATTAGAAATTGTTGATTTACCTGAGCTGGACGTACCAAGAACAAGAATGACTTTTGCCCTGCGGGATTCCTCATGCGCAAGCGCGGCGGAGTCAAGCTCAGGTTTGGGTACCGCTCCAAAAATGTCTGCCTGGAATAAAGACAAACCAACTACAAATAAAAAAATATTAGCTTTAAAAGCTTTAATGTAATTCATAAAATCTCCCATTAATTATTAATTGATATTAATCAAGTTAACAATACATAGTCTTGCTTTGAGAAAAACAGACAAATTTGTTAATTTACATTCACTTATGCTAGAAAATCCAAGCGCTGCCTGTGTTTTCAGGCGACGCTTTTTATATTATCGTTTGTTTATATAAAACACTTTATTTATTGCATATAACCATAAGCCATAGCCGTACTTGGTGCAACTGCAACAGCAGTTCCAAGTGCTAATATAATAGCAGCCCTGGCAGTCTTGGATCTGTTAGTCCACAATGCATTTTTCAATGCGCATGCACCCCTCCAACCAAGTTTTGCAAGCTTATAAGCAGCATACAAACCTACTGCTGCAAGAGCTATGCCGCCAACAATTTTACCACCTTGAATTGCGTAGTATTGCATTGGATTATCATATGGGCTTGATGAATGCGGATCAGCACAAAATGCATGCCCATCAATGTCCACTGTACATTCCGGATTGGCCACTGTACATTCCAGCTTATGATTACAAATCCCATAGTCACGAACAGCTTTCCATTTATCGGCTCCATAACTACGAACATCGGCCAAAGTAATGGCCTTATAGCTACGAACATCGGCCAAAGTAATGGCCTTTGCAGCCTCAAGTTTAGGCGCTACATTCTGGCCTAATACTTTCCAACCACCAGCAATCCATTCTGTGGCTGCTGCAGCCTTCATCTTGACACGATTATCCCAACAATCCCATGAAGAATCTCCGCTTACTTTACATTTTTCTGTGAGTTCTCGCTGCGCTAATTCTGCTCCGGCTCGAGCAGCTTTGCTATCCAATTCACTGGCAACTTGTTCCACTTGTCTATTGCTTTCAACATAAGGATCTGCTTTGCCATCAACAAACTCTTTTCCCAAAGTTGCTTGAGGTCGAGCAAGGGGATCCCCCGTAACAACATGATTAAAGCACGTTGTGGCTCTCTCAAATGGAGCAATCATTGCCTGGTTAACCGTTTTTGCAATCTTGGTATCACGGGCTACAACAACACCACCCTTATCAATCGCAGCAATACGATCAATTTCACCGGCATTAACAGCAATCGTCTGTTTTGCCTGCCTTAAATCATCACGCAAACCTTCATGACACTTTCCAACTTGCGATAAAAATTCTTGGCGTCGTTCAAGCTCACCAATTGCAGCAGATTTTGCAGCTTCAGAAATTGCTGTATTTGCTTTTAATGCATCAATGGCCGCCTGCGTTTCAGCCTGAGATGCGGCAACCTCTCTTAGTTTTGCATCGACAGGCCCTGCCGTGCAAAACAAAGAAAACCAACCTGTCTTGTCAAAATTTGCATCGACGCGCGTTTGCAATTCTGATGCAGAATGCGCACCACCAAAAAATTTGCTTACGTCAACATTGGTCAGACCAGCATCAGCGGGTACCCCCATAGGGCTAACCTTGAGCGAAGCAGCAAGTAGACATGTTGTCAAAATTAATCGTTTTACAGAAAACTTCATAATAAAAACCTCCATAAAAAATAGATACCCAAAATAACCTCTAGTGAACCACTAACATCTAGACTAAGTATTTTAAGCTTAAAGAAGATAGAAAGAACTTGCAAAAGCCCCCTGCTCAATAAAACAAAGCGCAGAGCATTATTCATGCAATTTGAAATTTAATCTGAAATAACTTGCTCAACCATGTAGAAAGAGACAATTTTTTGTTTACCGGATTTATCTGTACCAGATTTATCTGTGCCAGATTTATCTGTGCCAGAGTTATCAATTAAGAGCATATCACCATTTGGCAAAACCTGCCCCATTGTCCCGGCGATTATCACACCATCTTTTTGGTGTATTTTAATGGGCTTACCCAGGAAAATTTGAGCCTTACGCCAAAGTTTGTAAATCTCATCAAAATTACCTGCAAGCCATTTTTCGTAATAATTATTTATTGAAGAAAGCAAATTTTTATATAAAGGCCTCATCTCAACCTTGCTACCTGCAATAAATGATAAACTTGTAGCAGTATCAAAAAGTTCATCTGATTGCTCAAACAGATTATTTACATTAATTGCAAATCCGCAAACTATTCCGGCAGGCATCCCACCTTGCCACACAAGCTGAAATAAAACTCCACCAACTTTTTTATTCACCATTTTCTTATTCACGGTTGTATCATTTTGAGTAACAAAATCGTTAGGCCATTTAGTCCCAACCCCAAAATCTTTTATAGCATCATATATGCCAAGAGATACTGCCATATTTAATTGATTAATTCGAATTTGTAGATCTTCTGAAGAAAAACCGTGCAAGATTTTGGGCTTAAGTAAAATAGTAACATTCAACTGTCCGTCATAAACCTTCCAAACCCTACCATCCCGTCCTTTGGCTTGAGTAAGTTTATCTGCTAAAAAAACAGCTCCATCAGGAGCCGTTGCCATATTTTGCTTTGCCCAGTCCATCGAGTCCGCACACTGCCTCGTGCGATAGAGTTTACTACCAATTATCATAACCCTCCCCCTAATTTATACGACCTCTTATCTGTCGTTCAGTTTCACGTTTTATGTCTTTTTCCCTGAGTTCTCTTTTTTTATCAATCAATTTCTTGTGCTTTGCAATGCCAAGCTCAATTTTTGCAAAGCCCTTGCTATTAAAATAAATTTTAAGTGGAATTATAGTCAGACCCTTACGAGAAATTTGACCAATCATCTTATCAATCTCTCGTTTATGCAGTAACAACCTACGACTGCGTCTTGACGTGTCTGTTATCTCATTTTTTGCATATGCATGGGTATACGGAGCAATGTAACAGTTCAAAAGCATCATCTGACCATCCTTTGCAACAGCATAAGTCTCTTCAAGCGACACTGCCTTTTTTCGCAAAGACTTTACCTCATCACCGCGTAGCTCAATGCCGGCTTCAACGGTTTCTAAAATCTCATAATCAAATCTTGCTTTTTTATTTACAACTACAACGCTCATAATCTATGCACTTTTAACAAATTTTTTAAAAAAATAGTACACTATCGGATAACAAATTAGACCGGCTGCAATGCCCAAAACATTTCCGCCAATCAAAAAGGACCATACGCAGATTTTACCATATCCAAATATTTTTACCAAAGAAATAACCCATACCGGGTCCCAACCGAGCAAATTATGAACAAACCAGTACCCAAAAGTATAATCGATAGAGAAAAATGGAACAATTGTCCATGGATTATTTATTGAAGCGGCAATGAACATTATTGGGAAATTCAGGCCCCAAAGCCAACTGAAAATAATCATCATAATCGTGTGAGCCATTGGAAAAGGAGAAAATGCAACATAAATTCCAACACAAAATGCTATAGCCAATGCTCGCGGAGATTTTCCCGATCGCATCGCCTTGAAGAAAGACTCTTTCGCCTTATCCCAAAATTTCATCTAAAAAAATCCCTTATTAAACGGTTTAATAAAAATTGATCAAAATCTATTTTCTTATCTTAACTTTTAGAATACCATAATATAAACTTAAATATAAACTTAGATAAAATTACAAAAATAATAAATTTAAAGAAGTTGGACCAAAGAAATTGAACTAAAGAAATTGGAGAAGTATGTTGAAAAAAAATATTATCTGTTTTATCTCAGGCGTAACACTACTCGTATTAATCGTAATTTCAAAACTTAATGCCGATGATGAATTTGACAAAAAAATTGATAAGCAAGATTTTGGGAAATTTTATCCACGCACACAAGCTACATCAGACAGTGATCTTAAATCAAATGTCCCTGCCTCTAATAATTTCAACTCGGCTGATCTAAAACCAAATGTCTTCTCTCGACCACCAAATGGGCAACCCCTTTTTGTTAAAGGGGCTATCAGAATTGAAAATCGGGTTGATGACATCCCCGAATTTCGAGTATTTTTTGAAGGACAGGAGACATTAACCGACGAAGACGGTTTTTTCTCATTTCCTATTAATGATCAAGATATACAAAAGTACAGGCTCATCATTACTCGTAAAATTCAGCATGTGGTAGATAAAAAAAACACATTTGCCAGCCTAAAAGTAATTCCTGATAAAAACTATCTGGGGTTTTCATTCAAAAGACTTGGACATGGACAGGGAATTTGGCTTCAAAAAGAGAAGAAACTTAATCGCAAGAATTTTGTAATCCCTAAAAACAGCATCATACTCCTTGTCGATCCAAAATACGTTGAAAGAATCGAAGAGTGGAATGTAAACCTGGCTGACAATTTCATCAAGATCCCAAGAATCGTTTTAAAATCTACAATTGAATTCGATAAATTAAAAAGAATCTCGGCAAAATCCATACTATGTTTGGAAGATTCCGTCTTTCATGAAAGAATAGGAAGGAAAAACAGTTCGCCGGACGCAAAAAATAGCAAAGTAAAAGTTACGCTTCCTTAATTAGTTTTCTCGTCCCAAAGTATAACCCGTTACCCCTAT
>CAVXAT010000015.1:0-14726 GCA_963759805.1 uncultured bacterium | reverse complement strand
AATTTAAAGCAGTTGATTATGAAGATGCTGGACAAGGCGATCCTTATTTTGATGTAGCAACAGTGGCCTCGTATTTTTATTCCGATTCTGATCATGAAAAAATATTGATTGAAACATATCTTGGACGACAGCCCTCTGCTGCGGAAAATGCAAAATTTTATTTAATGAAGCAGGTAATTTTGCTTAAATGGGCTTTCGATTGGCTAAAGAGGGTGCCAGCAGAAACCATCCAAAAATATGGATTGATCACAGCCCCCACGTTTATCGATTTCGTAAAAGAAATTCGTAGCATTGATTTAAGTAAACCTGAAAATGGCTTACTGGTTTTAAAAACTTTTTTTAGCCAAGTTTTGGATAATTTTGAATCACAAGAATTTAAAAAAGCCATAGATGTGTTGAGTAAAAAATAATATTTGAGTTGAAACAAAAAAAGGAGTTCTAATGAGGGATAATACCAAAATCCTAGTATTTGTTGCTGTGATTATTTTATCATTGGCATTACCAGCTTGCGATTGGTTTCGTAACCCTTCAATACGTGAAACAATTTTTGATAAAGTTGTAAATATTCCAGATAAATTGATTCTTGATATTTCAAAACTGCCGCCACTGTGTGATGAAATATTTGATCTAAAAAAGGGATTCATCGATATTTTAGACGGCAAACTTTATTACGAAGAAGAAGGCCGTGGGATTCCGCTAGTTTTAATCAATGGAGGGCCAGGAGGCACACATCACGATTTTCACCCATGCTTTTCTCGAGCCAGGGATTTTGCACACATAATTTATTACGATCAGCGAGGTACAGGTAAATCAAGTATAGATAATACAGGCAAAACCTACTCGGTCAGACAAGCTGTTGAAGATTTAGAAAGCTTAAGAAAAGCATTGAAAATTGATCAGTGGGTTGTTTTGGGCTGGTCTTATGGCGAATTTTTAGCACAATGCTATGCTCTAACTTATCCAGAAAACGTTAATGGATTAATTCTCGTAGCGGCAGCTGATGGACCGAAAAAAGTCAAAATGAAGCCCAGTCGGCAACAGATGTTTATTTCAAAGGAAGAGCAAGCCGCAATAAGAAAAGTTTGGTTGGCTGAAGGTGATGGTCAACTCACCTTGGTGCAAGCTTTATACAATGCGCATCTGACTGGAGATTGGAAACGTCAATCTTATTATAAGCCAACACCTGAAGGATTTATTAGGGAAGCTCTTTATGAATGAAACCCTGCCCCTGGATTTAGAGACTTGATTTGCTCAGACGAAGATAAAATTGGATTGGATGGAATGTTTGATGATTTTGAAATTCCAACTTTGATATTTGAGGGAAAATGGGATTTAACATGGGATACAGATAAAGCAGAATTAATGCGTAGATATCACCCACATTCCCAAGTAGAAATCTTTAAAAAATCAGGACATCGTATTTTTGGGGATGAACCAGAAAAGTTTTTTGATATTTTACAAACATTTTTAGAGAAAGCTGTTAAAACTCAAATAGAATACAGGCCTGGGAATAGGCTGACATGGCCAAACCCTCCTTCAGATTTTGAACTTAAAATAGTCATGGCACAATCTTTGCAAGATAAGCAGGAACGCGAGAATAAAATTTTAGCTCTATTTGATCAAGCCGTTAAAACAAAATCTAAAGAAGCTTCAACATGGTGGCTATTTTTCCATTGTTTTTTTAGCCCTCAAAAGAATGATGCTCACGTCTTTTATGAAAATGCTTTATATGCGCTGCAGCAGTACGAACATACAGTTCCAAAATCAAATCCAGAACAATTGAAAGAATTCGGTCATTGCATAAAAGTTTGGCGCGGAGAGGTTTTGGATTTGCTCGGTAGACGTGGTGAAGCAATAGAATGTTACAAAGATGTTTTACAAAATTTTAAAGAAAAATGTGATCATTGTTCTAAAGTCGACCGAAAATGGTTAGAGGCAACGGTTAAAAACGCCGTTTAAATGGGACTAATTTAAAAGGAGCAAGGGATGCGTAAGCTAATGATGTTATGGGGGTTTTTCTTAAGGATCAACTATTTTTGCAGCAAAGGTTGAGCCTGTTGTTGGTGAAAATGTTAAACCACGATAAATTGGTTTTTTTATTGGAAGTAGTAAAGAAAAGCTTTGCAAGGGAACTGGTGGAGCAATAACATACGATTTTGCATGTGCGATCTCACAAGGTGCTCTAGATATTGCCATTGTGTCAGATTATGTCTTAAAAAATCTTGTACTCAGAAAATACACAAATAAACCAGATCATATTCTCGTAAAAATTAACTTTAACTTATCTGATTGGGATTTCTACACATACAAGATACGCAATTTTTAGCATTGGTTCCACACAATTACGACAACCCAATTTTTAATAAAACCAAATGGACTAAAATAGATATCCCATCCAATGAAGTGTATAGTGGTTCTGTGAAAGTTAGATTTCCCAAAATAGCCTGGGCTGATGATGCGCCAGAAGAAGCCAAAAGGTTATTGTCCGATGAAAATCTGAAATGTATTCCATATGCAAAAGATTTGTCATCCGATATTGCAGCGCCAAAGGCATTAGATATAACAATCTATAAAAAATTTGATCCTAATCAAATGTCTTCGATTTTCAATCCTGTTGAAGACCTTGATGCGTTAAAACTCTCACAGCCTTGCAATGTATACATGTCTGGGCATGGAGATTATTCTTCTGATGCCCCTGAAAAGTCCTCTGTAGCAGGCCTGCCAGTCAACGATATGGCCACCACCTTACTTTTCCTTAACGACAAGATTTATACGAAATCCGTGCGAATTTCAACGTGTGTTGCAGGTGGTAAAAATCTTGATTTAATCCAGGTTAAGAACAAGATGCCCGTCAGAATAAAATATCTCATAATAGTTGATGCAATCACTGATGCTCCAACAACATCGGACTGGACAATGGAAGATTCATCCAACGTCAATCTTAGGGCGTACTTTGATGCATTAGAAAACTTTCAAAATGGATACAGTAATTTTGTAGAAAAATTAGTCGCAATTAGAGCCAAAAAAAGAGACTGCTGATGTTGAAGCAATGAAAAAAATAAAGGCAGAAATAAGAGAATTGGAGCAAAGAAGCGGCTTACTCAGTGTTTTAAGTAAAGTATCCTTACCTAAACTTTGGTATCTTAGATTGCTTGGCCCTAATAATGTTCCTCAGACTTTAATTCCTGAAGTCGGTTGGTTTCAGGTTTTTAATAGCTGCGTAAATATGACTGATGCAAACATTTTAAAAGCTTTGGGAAAGGTTCAATTAAAGGAAATTGATATAAGCGGAGCTGAGACGGCACATGCTTTAAGTTTTGGCATAGACGGGCATATTGAAATTAAAGATAAGCTGTTTTTGCTATTATATTCAGAGATTGTTTTTGCGAACATTGTGCTGGCACCTCAAAAGGCATCATGGCCTGCAAATAAATTACCGCCATGGATGTCCAGTCTTTATAGATATTTTCCGTCGATTCCATGCATTGATTCTATCTGTAAGGGTGTAGCCGTAACAAAAGATTTTTATATTTATCCACAGATTGTTTCAATGCAGCATGGAGACAGCATTAATTTATTTGCTAAGATTAGCCTGCCAAATGCGGGAGTCCCAGATGTTCAAAATGGAATCCTCAATTTCTTGCGAGATAGCTTTTTAATTTTACGAGGTAGAACTTCTTCAAAAACTTTCTTTATTAAAGAGCTTGAAGGGTTCAACGATTTTTCTGAAATCCTGCATGACAAGGATGAGTTTAAAAAATTCTTGGATATTAAAAAACAGGTAAAGCAGAGGATTACACTGCAAAATGTTGTTATAAACACTAAGCTAACAGGTTTCTTTATAAAGGATTCAGCGTCTATAACGATCTCATTTGAATTTATGGGAAAGTCTTGGTTTTTAAGTTACTCTGCCAAAAACCTCAATCCTCAACCGCCAGTTCCCCCAACAAACAAAGATCAATTCTTGTGGAAATTTAAAGAGTCCAAGAAAGGCAGCCACGAGGGCAATCTTAATTTTTATGGACTAACATACCTGGCAAAATTAAATCTTGTTGAATATCAGGCTCAGTTATTCGTACTTCGAGATCTTTTTAAAAGACAAACTAAACCGCTTAAAGAATTTCTTATAGATCTTGACCCTGCAGAGATTATGCGTGCTATTGAAGAATCTCCTGAAATTACACAATCTGAGTGGACAAGTTTTGAACAACAAACAAATCTACGATTAAAGCTTAAGCATCTAAAAAACTCGTTAACTAAACTAAAACAAAAGCTTGAACTATTAAGCTCGAAATTAACACAATTGAAAGTCAAATTAACTTAATTTGTGCAATAACAACTGAAACCATCGATAAGGCCAATATCATTAAAATCAATTTCACTGAAGCCATCACTTTTTTCCTTTTCAAGAAGACAATCATGGCAATAGCATGTGTGACCAGAACAAGAATCAATAAGATCTTCAAGGCTTGTAGGTTGTTCGCTTCTGGCTCTGTCCAAAAAATATACGATGTTTTGATCATTATACCCAATTGAACTTAGTAGCCCGTAAATACATGAAATATCTAAGAAATTGTAATTAACATTTTGGTACGAATAAGCTCTTGAAAAAAACATTCCTGCAATAAATAAATCTTTACGCAGTAGGCTATTATCATGCTCGCTAAACAATGAATCAAGCTGATCCTGTAAATCAGCATTAGCGTAACAATCGTTAAATCCATTCCAAATAAAGTCATGAACTTTATCTTCAGAATTTAGTCTGATGTATCTGATTATATTTGCTAGATCATATAAATATAAGTAACCATTTTTACATGCGTGTAAATCATTGCTGGTAAATTCTTTAAAGATAAGCATTCCTATCACAAGAGCGCCAATTAATTTGCAACTTTGAGTATCGCTTAATACGTATTGTTGTATTTTTTCTGTTGTACAAAATCGATCCGTATTATTAAAGATTAATTTGCTATAGAACTTATGAAATTCATCATCATAACTAAATGGACTACCCAGTTCACTGTATTCCTGCATAAACTTTAAGCCTACATCAAAGAATTCAGGGTACTTTGTGAGCCTGGTGCAGATTTTCAATAAATCCTTGTTGAAATTGTAGTTGCATGATTCCAGCGTTAAATGACTGATATCCTCGATAACATCTTTAATTCCAGTATTGCAGTCAATTGCAGCATTGCAACGATTTATAAAGTCCATGAAAGCTGCTTTATCTTTATCTGATGGATTGCAAATGACACTGGTTTGCCTTGCATGCACATCTTTGCACAAATTTAAAAATTTTTCTCTTTTCGATTCATCTGAAAACAAAACCCTTACTAAACTAAAGTCCTTGTTATCAACCCAATCTTCTGATTTGTAGTTAAACAGCATGTAATTAATAAAATTCGCAGCAGTTTCTTTTTGAGTTGAACTACCAGATTTTAAAATTTCCTTAAGGACATCCTCTAGGCCATCCACATAAGAACCATTAGGCATGTTAGTTGGGACAGTTAATTCAGATAAAAAAAACCTCGCCGTTATTCCTTGTTGAACAGCTTTATCTTCAAAATTACTTTGGTCAGCACACATAGATGCGCTTACTACAATGCAAATAAAAAAAATTGAATAAATTAAAGATCTAACCAATTGCATATCAATGCCCCTAAATTTATAAATTTTATCTTCGACCTGCGTATTTTTAGCTCAGGTTTTCAGCTTATTAATTTGCTAAGTTTAAAGTAGCAAATTGGCTTAAATAAGCAAAAACATCGAATTTAATTGGATAAAACCCGATTTTACTAATTTTTATATTGACTATGAGTCATAACCAATGCAGGTCCCCAAGGAGCCTGATATACGCCAAACCTTTTGAATCCAACCTTTTCATAGCATCTTATTGCCACAGAATTTGTTGGGTCAGGATCAACAATAACTGTAATGCTTGGATCGTTTGCGATAAGATCATCAACAAATTGTTTTATAAAAAGTGGTCCAAATCCTTTATAAAGATAATCCGGCTCACCAATAAACTGATCAATGCCAACAACATTTCCATCGCTGGGTAATTTCGGTAGCCATGAATGTGTCGTTTTGTTAATGCTGTAACTTTGAATGTATCCAATTGGCAAATCGTTTAACAAAACCATGTATGGCTTCTTTACTCCTGCACGAATTCGTTCCAAGAATGATTTAAAAAAATCTTCTTGCTCGTCTGGCACTGGCCACCATAGATCGACGTGTGGTTTTTTAAACCATGCGTATAAAAGAGGCAGATCATTTGCATCAACCGGTTTGAACGTGAAATTTTTAGACATGCTGCTCTGCCCTCAACCGCATGAACTCTTCAATTGTTGCTTGAGCCAAAGCGTCCATCGAATCTATCAACATTAAATTTTCGGTGTAAAAATCGATAAGAGGTGAAATATCGGTGCAAGCAATTATTCCTGCAGCACAACAATTTTTCTCAAGGTATTTTACAAGATTATACCAACAAGCTCTTGCCAACTCTGATTCATTTTTTCTCTTTAATTCTAAAAGCAGTCCGTCGACTTTGCGTTGTAATTCTTGAGTATGAAAAATCTTGATGCCTTTTTCAGTTAACCGCTGCTGATACAAACCTGCATCAATTGTGCTGCGAGTTCCAATCAGAGCAATTGGCGCTGTTTGGGATGAGTTTTCCAGTAATCTATTCACTGCAATATCTATGATGTTTAATATTGGCACAGCCGAAACCTGCTGCATGTCGTCATAATATCTATGTACAACATTGCACGGTATAACAATGTAGTTCACACCAAAGCGATTTAACCTTTGCACCGCGTCTGTTAATATCGAAATCATTTTTAAATCGTCAAGCGCAGCACCTGGAACAAATGGAGTCGGCAGAGAAATCATAACCATTTCTGGAAAATCAATATCATTTTTTGCGCCGTATAACGTTCTTGCGTAGTTCATTACAGCGTCATAAAATGGTGCCGTAGAATTTGGGCCCATGCCTACCAGTGCCCCAATAAGAACTTTTGCCATAAGATCTCCTGACCAAGTTTTAACATATATTCAGACTATTTTAAACTCTGCAGCCAAAGCATCAATTATTTTTTTATCTGCTAGTTCTTTATTTCTATCCACAACAGGTTTAGTGTTTTGATTGAATTGAATCCCATTTTCACACATCCATGAGATCTGGTTTAGTAGAGAATATACTGTAACTATTTTTCTTTGTATCGCATCAAGCTGCATTTCATCCATGATCGCATCAGTATAAACTTTGCCGTGGTGAGTTCCGTACCAACTTAACTTTATTCGCCCAATAGCCTCCAGTGGATCACCTTGCGTTAGGCCATCTAAGTCGACAAGTCCACTAAATGCACCATTCGTTATCATCACATTTTTGGAGCAAATATCCCCAAAATAAGTTGTTGGTTTAACTTGATCGAAATAGGATTGATATTCGTAATAAAGACCATCTGCCAGATCGGCAATATCATCATTCATTATGCCAGTATTGTAACCACGCCCAAGAGACTCGTCTATCCATATTCTCATTCTTTCAGTCCAGGTATCGCTAACATCATTGTTGCCGCCACCCCAGATGACTCCAAATTTATTGCTTGATGGTATGGTTTTAATTTTGTTGAAGATATTTACGATTTCTTTGGCTAATAACATCAATTGTTCATCTGCAAGGGTTTCTATTACGCAGCCAAGGTCATGCCCTTCAATCTTGCTTTGAATCTGATATGAAAATGGAAATTTGGTTTTGCTGTAATCCTCAGCCAAAATCTCTGGAACTTTAATTCCCAGTGCTTTCAGTTTTGTTATATGATCATGCGATCCCATCAAATATTTATCCTGCATGCTCAGACGTATAATAATTTCTTGATCACCAAGGCCAACATCATAAACCTCATTACAAATGCCAATCGTTATTCGCTTGATATATTTGGGCATCTGATTGAAATGAAACGCAATGATTTTTTCAGCAAACTGCTCGTAATTTATATCCATAACTATCAACCTTTTATAATCATATCAATAATACAATTAACAAATTTAAGTGTTTCTGGATATGTTGACTCATGGTTTATATCCATACGCTTATACTCCTTGCGCCATTGAAGTGCGGCTTGAATTTGTTCAGTCAATTCCGGTAATTCTTTCATAGCCCACAGAGCGGCATTTATTTTGGAGGGCTGCTTTCCTGTCTTACATGCGTATAAGGCTCTGCACATAGTTAAAATCGCATAACCCTGATACGAACGAGAATATTTTGTATGCGAAATCCAATCACGCCATTCTAGCGCTTGACTTTTTACGGCATCAATAAATTCTTGTTTAGAAATTGGTTTAATGATCTTTTTGGAATCATCTCCGCAAATAGTTATTCCTTGTTCGCGAATAACGTAGAAATTAATCAGCCAATCAGCTCCGATTTTTTTAATATTGAATGGCTCCCCTGGACTGATAATGGCAATTTGATCTTGTTGAATTACGGGCGATTGTAAGGTATCTATCGATAAATACGCAATCTCAAGGCGATCATTCCACTGTTCATATTTTTGAACAAACCATTTATGCATCTGATCGAGCTTTTCGAAATCATTTTCATCTATATTTGTTGTTGTGGCGCACAATAAATCGATATCACTGATGTTTTCATCAAAATCACCGATTGCAAGTGAGCCATAAAGATAAAGGCCTGCCAACTTATTTCCGAGTACGGCTTGAATACCATTTAATAACTCTTTGATAAGCTCGTTGATTTCTGTGTATTTATTCAGAACCATTGCTTTAGCCTTTTAATTCAACATCTTCACAAACCACAACACCAAATCGTCATCAACAATTGTCGTGTCTCCGTATCCAAGTTGCTTATTTTTTGTGGTTATTCCATGACCGTCTGGGACATATCCTCTTTTCACGTAGAGCCTTTGTGCTGGGCCATAATCTGAATATAACCCAACACCTAAACCAATTTGTTTAAACCCTCTTTTTTTAGCTTCATTTTCAGCCAACTCCAACAACTTTGAAGCAATACCACGTCGTCTAAATTCTGGAAGTACATTTAAATCATTGATCTCAGGAATACCCTGAAGACTGAACTGCGGATAATCAGAATTCAACTTTAAAGTGACATATCCAACAAATTTGTCTTCACAGTAAACAACCCATACAAAGCGAGTTTCGCTTAATTGTTCTTCCAGATATTTCTGGAATGGTTTGGCTGGCGAATTCCACCCGAGCGTATCAATGGCTGTAGTCATGATTGGGCAATCTTCCTGAATCATCGGTCTAAAGGTGCATCTGTTTATCATTATTGCCATCCATGTTCGCCATAAAATTTTCCGTTTCTGATTTCATTATTTATTCAATCTTTTTAGCCACTTGATCAGTTCCAGCTTGATGTAAAATTAATTGTACCGCCTTGCCATGCTTATCTTTAATAAATGACATTTGCCTATCAGCAACTGTGTAGAAAAATTTTGTTTCTGATTCTGGATATATGGGGTATGCCGGCTGATTAGCTACCTGTACCCACAACACGTTTCCATCTTGTTTGATCGTTAAGATCATTTTGCCTAACCGATATTGACCAACGTATGCATCCAAAAGAGTAGAATCTATTTCTATTCTTTTGTGCTTAGGATGATGGTCAGGGATATAAAAATCAAAATCTTCTTTATCAGCATCATGCAAAACCTGTGGAGGATACACAGACTCCTGTCCTTTTAAATGTTTGTTCAAAAAGGTTATTACGCATTTTCTTATGATATGCAGTATCTCAGGTGCTTCCATGATAGTGTTGGCTTTAGTGGTACTTATATCACCTGATGTCGCAAAAATCTTTGCAAAAAAACCATGCACTATTGGATTATCCATAAACGTCATGTGATTCGCACCTTCAACTACAATCTGCATTGTATCTTTACCATTCTCTCGGCAAAATTGTTCAACTGAGCCAATAAAGTTTTTTTTAGTAACACCTACGGCTTGCAATGAATCTTTCTGCTGTTCAATAAGACCACTCATATCAGCATAAAAATTGGGTGTTCGAATATATAGAAATGGTTTATGGAATGGTTTTGTGGAGTTGATTCCCCACAATGTTCCATCTAAGTTTATACCAGCTTTAACACGTTTATCTCGCCTGCATACTTGGGCTGTCGTCATTCCGCCAAGAGAATGTCCAATGATTCCGATATTTTTAAAATCACAAGCGGTGGTTAGTGGTCCAAAAGCCCCAGATATCGCCTCATTGAGCATACATTCAACATCGGCAAAACATTCCTCAACCTTGGCACAAAGATTTATGTCTCTTGGCGACTTGATTTCTCGGCCATCTGCAAAGCGTGTCATAGATGTTATATACGTATGCATAACCATGACAACAACATACCCGTGGCTTGCCATTTCTTCACAGAAAAATGAATAGCCGCCACGAGGAGCACCATTTCCATGAGCGAAAATTACTATCGGGTATGGGGCATTTTCATTGCATACAGAAGCATCTTGTACTGTATGTGTATAAATTCCATCAAGTAATTGTAACTTTTCTTTTGATACATCTTGTTGAGCAAAGATTGCTTTATACCACTCACGAGCTTCGTAGGAATAAGGAGCGGTTTCTTTTCCTAGCTTGCTATCTGACGGGTACCATACCTGTACCACAAGCTCCCTAGGCTTACTTGTTTCTGGATCATTGCGTGTTAAATCAGTCAATTCAAAAAGTTTGGTGCCAACAGCATATTTACCTGTTGGCTGTGGAAAAATAAATTTTGGCATCGCTTGTCCTTTCCTCATAATAATAAAAATAAGGCTTAATAAAATAAATGTACCAAACAGAAAGGCAATAACGAATTTTTTTGTCATAGAACCTTTTTATATTTTTAAGTTTTTTAAATATCTTCAATGTTAATCGTAAACCGAATAGAATGCAAAGCTACGATGGTTATGCCTAATTTAAGGCACCAATCTGTTAATATCCCGTGGGAATATACATGCTTCTTTAACATTACCAAGTCCAATGATCTTCTGAGCCAATCGTTCAAGCCCTAAACCAAATCCACCGTGCGCAGGCATCCCATATTTGAAAGCTTGCAGATAATATTGAAAGCCAGAATCTTCAGGATTTCCACCCATTGCCTTGAGTTGTTCAATTAGCTTGTCATAGCGATGTTCGCGCTGGCTGCCTGTAATGATTTCAACCCCACGAAAGATCAAGTCAAATCGCTGAGCAATACTTGGATTGGATTCACTACGATAGTGATAAAATTTCATTTCGCTTGCTGGAAAGCCCGTAATAAATACTGCTTCGCTACCCAAATTCTCTGCAGAATATGAGCAAATCCAACGTTCTTCAAATGGGCTTGGATCTTTTTCATTTCTAAAGTCTTGACCTGTTTTTTCAAAGCAAAGCTCGTGCAGCTCCTGCAAGGTCACGACTGGAAATTTTGGGGAAAGTATACTGACCCCATAAAACTAGACAGTGCAACTTGAGAAAATAAGTACTTTAAAAATATTAGTTATAACAATGAGCCCGGGGGGCATTAAATGAGTAACAAAGTAAGCAGAACCCACAGCAACAAATTTAAACTAAAAGTTGCATTGGCAGCTATAAAGGCTGATAGGCCAATAGCTGAATTATGCCAAGAATTTGCATTAGCGACAAGTCAAATTTATGCATGGAAAAAACGGCTTGAAGATCGAGGCATTGAAGTTTTTTCGAGTGAAAAAATGGCTGCAAAAAAAAGTTTAGATGTTGAAAAGTTTCATGTGATTATAGGCAAGCTTATTGTAGAACGTGAGTCATTATTGCGGGCGCTTTAATGCAATAAACGCAAATGGATAAACTGTGTACAACGACAATAATAATGAATTAGCATGAGAATGTTAAATCTAAAAATTTGCTTTACAAGAAAGGCATTCTCATGAGTGATGACACGAAAAAAAGTCATGATGACAAGCTTAAACTTAAGGTGGCTTTAGCTATGATAAAGGCCGACAAATCAGTTGATACCATCTGTAGAGAATTTAATATTTCAACATGCCAAGCATATGCATGGAAGCAACACCTAGAAGAGCATGGCAACGAACTTTTTGCAGACAAAAGAAAAGTTAAAAAAGAAGAAACATATGACAAGATTTTGGCAGACCTTGAACAAGTAAAGGAAGAGCGCAATTTTTTAGTACAAGTGCTCAGTCGCTAGATATCCAAGTGCGCAAGCAATGGATTGAGCACAACAACAAATTGAACTTGTCCAGAAAATGCGATCTGCTCGGTATAAATCGAAGTAGCCTTTATTACAAGCCAAAGAAGGCCAACAACCAAGACGAGGTGATTATGGATGAGATACGCAACGAATATGAGAGACATCCATTTTATGGATATCGAAAAATACACGAAGTTCTTATCGAAAAAAGCTTTAACCACAACATTAAAAGAACACAGCGGCTAATGACGTTGACAGGTCTTTGTGCAGTTGCCCCTTATAAAAAAACTAGCATTCCAAACAAGGAACACAAGGTGTACAAATATCTTTTAAGAGGATTACGAGTTTGCCGCCCAAACCAAGTCTGGAAAACAGATATCACATACGTAAAAATAAGAGGTGGGTTTGTTTATTTGGTTTGTCTTATCGATGTTTTTAGTCGCAAGATTATGGGATGGGCATTGTCACCATATCTCGATACAGACGTTTGTCTTGAAGCATTGGAAATGGCTCTCGTACTCGGTAAGCCTGAGATTTTAAATAGTGATCAAGGGTGCCAGTTTACAAGTGAAAGATGGGTTGCTCGTTTAGAAAAAGAAGGTATCAAAATTAGTATGGATGGAATAGGTCGATGGGCAGACAACATCATTATTGAACGATTCTGGCGAACTATTAAATATGAAGCACTGTGTTTTTATGTTCTTGAAAACATTGCTGAGACGCGATTAATTATAAAAAACTATATCAACTTTTATAATAGAGAACGCTTTCACCAATCACTCGAATATAAAAAACCAGATGAAGTTTACTATGGAGCTATCATTGCAGTAGACCAATCTGATTTTACTTTCGAATCATTGGCTTTTGTATGTAATAGCAAAATCATCGTTCAACAAAATAAATCAATGGGGATACAAATGGCCTGATAAAAATTCTGAAATATAAGTTAAAAATTTGTCTTGACAATGGGGGTCACTATAGAGCAAAGGTTTTGTTGCATTAAGTGCGAGCAGTTCTTTTTCGTAAGTTTGCCAGACGATTTGTTCCACATGCAGGATCATATCGTTGATTGTCTGCATAATATCTTCCATGCCATTTATAAAACCCATCTCAACGTCAACTGTTATGAATTCAGTTAGATGACGAGATGTCATGCTTGGCTCTGCGCGATAAGTTGCACCAAATTCGAATACACGTTCAAATGCTCCAACCATAATCTGTTTATAGAATTGAGCAGATTGAGCAAGCGTTGCCTGCTTACCAAAGTAATCAAGTTTGAAAACTTCAGCTCCACCTTCAGTTGAACCAGCGAGTAATTTTGGACTGTGAAATTCAACAAAGTCATTTGACGTTAAAAATGAACGAATTGCATCACTCACACCAGATTGAATTTTGAATATGCCTTGCTCTGTTACATTTCTCATGGTCAGAATCCGCCAATCAAAAATGTTAGCCAGAACTTCTTGCCGATGATCAATTGGCTTATCTATTTCAACTGGACTTGGATCTATTACGGCGACGGCAACTTCGATTGAAGCGTTGTGTAATTCACAACCAAATTGAGTTTTTGGGGCATCAACAACCATACCGGAAATGTTGAGTATCGAGCCTTGATGTAAATGTTCAAGCTTGGCTATTTCTGTTTGATTATCAATAACGATCTGCATGAGCCCGTGCCTGTCACGTACAACAAGAAAGGCAATTTTCCCCAGATTGCGCTTCTTATGCAACCATCCAGATACACTAACTGTTTTATTGAGATAGTTCTTAAGATTAGATGATAAAATTCGTTGTTCTGAAAACATATTTGGCTCCCGCAGAATTTAATAAGTTGCCTAATAAATATGTAAGGACGAATTGCTGTTCGCGGTGCCACCTTACTTGCCAGATCAATTCAGTCTGACCCCTCAGCCTCACCATGCACTGGTATGACTTTGTGCTATCACGGGCACACCCGAAGGATTCTACTAAACAAACTTGATAATCAAATTCGGCGTTCTTTCCTTGGCTCAGATGTGTCAGCATCGTCATCGCCTCTCGAATTTAAGTTACCAGAACGGCTTTTAAAGTCAAAAATGAATTCTGGGCTTGATTTTATCACGTAAAATTCAGTCTTTTTTAAATAGTGGGCTTTAGTGGGGCCCGCTTAATTTTCAAGTCATATATTAAATTTAAGATAGTTTTTATTAATTATTTTTTACATATGAAAACGTAAGGAAAACTGCAAGGAAATTGTATGGATCAAATGGCACTAAGAAACTATCAAAAGAAGCTCTTGATTGCGTAATAAAAGAATCTCAAAACGGCATTAACCGTCAACTTATAGTTATTCCAACAGGAGGTGGTAAAACTATCCTGATGGCGGCCATCGCAAAACATCTCAATAAAAAAGCTCTAATTATTTCTCATCTGGATGAACTAATTCAACAAACGAAAAAGACTTTTCGAAAGTACTGGCCAGAAGCCAATATTGGAATCTATAATGCCGAAAAAAAAGAATTAGCGGCTCAAATTATTATA
>CAVXAT010000014.1:0-19586 GCA_963759805.1 uncultured bacterium | reverse complement strand
GCGGGCAGGCCTGAAACTAGTTCAGGATGACACCATTCTCACTCGAGGCTTCTGTGGCACAGCAAAAACGCCTTTCAGGAGATGTTTTCGGCGAGTATTGAGTTATCGAATTGGCGGTATATAGACAATAAAATTCGGAAAACAATTTCAACGAATTATTCCCCGAATTTTATTTTTAATTTGAATAATAACTATTTTGACAAGGTTTCTCTGGCTGCTTTGCGTAATCCCCAGTTTTCTTGTTCATTGTTAGCTATGGCTTCTTTTTGTGCAACGAAATCACGCTTATCACTCAATTTAATCCAGTTAGGTTAATTCCTCGAGGCTTGCCTCGTAATTAATTATAAAATAAATACAAAAGAAAAAACAGTGGTAAACTACGGGCATGAGTAAGCATATCCACAAAAGCCATAACGTTACGATAACCATGTATCATATAGTTTGCCCAACAAAATATCGCAGGATAGTTTTTGACCAAAAGGTTGATGAAATCTTGAAAGAAATTTGTTTAGAAATTTCAGAAAGATACGAAATAGATTTCATTGAAATAGGCGCAGATAATAATCATGTGCATTTTCTAGTGCAGTCTGTTCCGATGTACAGTCCAACACAAATAACAAGAATAATAAAAAGTATCACGGCTAGAGAAATATTTATACGTGCACCGGAGGTAAAAAAGAAGTTATGGGGTGGACAATTTTGGAGTAAGGGATTTTATCTAAGTACTGTTGGCAAGTATGGGAATGAAGGCATCGTAGCTAGGTATGTAAAGGCACAAGGATCAGAAAAGGATTATAAAACTTTGTATAAAGGTATGCGTAAGCTTGGGCAAATGACATTGTGGGATGAAAATTAAATTTGTAGATACCCCGTCAGCTTGCTGCGGGGTAGTTCATTGATAAAATAACGATGAAGATATTTGGCAAGCGGATTGACTAAATTTTCAGTAGCCTGCTTATGTCCAAAATCTGTTTTTAATAAATCTTCAACATCTTTTTTAATTATTTCAACAAGAGCATTATATTCTGGAAGATTCCAGCCTGCGCCCTGCTGTCCATGCACTTTATGAATCTCTTCATCCGTTCTTTTTAAATAAGCAGCAAATCGAGATTGAGGATCAGAATACTCTGTTTCGCTAGGAAACGGAATAACAACGTCATATGGTGGAAATGTTGGCACAAACATAGTTAAAAGCACATTGCCTGTATTTCTAAATTGAATATGCATACCACTTGGATTTGCAAAATAGGTACCAGGTTTGGCCTCAAACTTAATTTCCCTGGTTCCGTCATTTATAACAAATTCGCCTTGACCTGAAACAATATAAAAATCCTCGCTTATCGTACGACGTACCAATGGCATACTTATGCCTCCAGGCATACATGTTGCGTGAGAAAGACCCATGCTGTCACCCTCTCTACGAGTAGGAATTGCATGTATTCCCAACTGACGAATCCACGTTCTACATGTTCCCGGTTCAAAAAAAGGATCTGATTGGTATTTATAATTGCCTTCGATGGCAGCTTGTCCCCAAACACGATATGCATAAGCTGGAAGTTTTTGCTCTTTGTAAGTTGGAAGATTTTGCTCTTTGGTTAACAAGGCCAATAAAAAAATTGCTGTTGCTTTTACTCGGAAATTTTTATCCCATACAAGTGCTAGAAATTCTGAAAGAAACCTGGGTTCGCGATAGATGGCAGTCGACCGACTTGTATCAATTGTCTGGCAAATGGCCTTCGTGTCTTGGCTTTTAACTAAAGAAAGGAGCTTGAGTTGTTCAGGATTCAATTCCTGGGGTTTACGAGGAGTTCCATTGGTAAAAATTGTATAATCGATACCATCTTTTTCAACTTTGGCTACAAATCCATCCCATGTTGGGGATACCCTGTCTGGCCTGCCTTGAATGGCATACAATGGTAGCGAACTGCCTACTTCTCCCCACGCCTGTTTAACTTCTGGCATTCGATCTAGGGGTACAATGGTCTCAGGCGATTGTGTAATCTCCTGCGCGTCCTGAGGCGTCTCTTTAGGTTCCTGCATAGCAGACACATGAGTCACACCAAGTGTTAATATTGAAAAAAACACCACTGAATATAAAGAATATAAAGTTTCCGTTTTCATAAAAAATACCCTTCCATTTTTTCTGTCAGTTTCGTCAGATTTCTCAATTTTTAACTTATTAAATTCAGTTTAAATCAAAACGCATCAACGGTCAAATAGAAATTAATTTAATAGAAAAATGGGCTTTTTGTTAAAAATATGTTTTTTTAAAAAAACCGCTTATTTTCGCTAGGATCGGTTCGTATTCGTTAAAACATAGACTTGTTCGTCAGGTTTGCCCATCTGCAGATCCTGGCGGGCGAATTTTTCCGCATGAAATTCATCCGATTTCCACATGTCAATTTTAGCTTGAATGTGTTTAATTTCTTCTTCTAATGATTGAATTTGTTGTTTTTCTGCATCGATTTCGTGTTTGAGCTTGTAATAAGCAATGATTCCGCGTTTTCCGAAAATAATGTAGCCAAGTCCTGATAAAAGAATTATTCCGAAAGCTATCAATAGAACCGTCTCTCTTTTCTTCATTCTAGCGCCTTTTACTCTTTACTCACATCTCTGTGGTTAATCAAAAATTTAATATTTTCCCAATTTTGTTTGCTTAAACGTTCAACAAATGTTACAGATCTATGTTTACCGCCGGTACATCCTATTGACACAGTTACAAAAAATCGGCCCTCTTGATAAAACTTATCGATTGCAAATTTTGTGTAATCAACGAGTCTATCCCAATAATCGACCACCACCGGTTGTTCAAACAGATAATTTTGAATATCTGGAGTTCTGCCATCCAAAGCCTTTAATGAAGGTATGAAATATGGGTTGGGTAGGGATCGCAGGTCATGGACCATGTTGCTTTCAGTTGGGATTCCGTATTTAAATCCGAATGACACTAAGTTTACAACTAGTTTTCTTACCTGTTCATTTGAAAATGCGGCGCTGACCCATTTTCTCAAATCATGTGTGTTAAATGAGTTGGTATCCAGTTTAATATCTGCCATGCCCATAATCGGTGCCAAAATCTGTTTTTCTTTTTCAATTGCCTGCAAAAGATCGATGTCTTTGGCCAACGGATGCGTTCGACGAGTTTCCTGAAATCGTTTAATAAGAGTCTCTGTGGAAGCTGTTAAAAATATTATTTTTAAATTGGTCCCAAGTTCTTTTTTTAATTTTTGTACTTCTGTTATGAAATCAGTAAAAAACTGTTCGCCTCTGGCATCGATGCCAAGTGCAACCTTGAGAGTTTGTGTTTGGAATGCAAGATTTAAAAAGACAGAAAGCATTGGTACGGGAAGATTGTCAACGCAGTAAAAGCCAAGGTCTTCAAGCCCTCTGATTACACCACTTTTTCCTGCACCGGAAAGCCCTGTGACGATTATAACCTGGCGTGTCTGTTTTTCTGCACAAGTATTTTGAGTGCAATCCATTTTGATTTCCCCATTAATTTAATTGGTCTCTTGTTGAACTTAAATAAATTTATTGCATAATTTAATCATAAATGGTTTATACTTTTTTAAAAGTGGATAGTTAAAAAGTTTGGATAAAGTGAGTCGCTAGCGTTTGGTTTTGACTATTAGAATGTAGGAGAAGGTGATGAAGAGAATTTCTTTGCAATTGAGCTTTGTTTGCGCAATTTCTTGTTTTAGCTTTATTTTTGCTGATATGGATTCTTCGGATAAGGATGCTGAAAATATTGCATCTGATAATGCCAATGATAACACAAAAGATTCAGTTTCGGCCAAATCATATGATGCCCAGAAAGATATAATGCTATGGCTACCGACATACTCTGAGGTGTTGAGTGTGGTAGAGAAAAAGGCGTTTCGCAAGGTTGATTTTGATCGGTTTGTTCAGGATTCTTTAAAATCAGCGGTTTCAAAGGTTGATGCACATTCAAGTTTTTTCAGTAACGATGAGTATAAATCAACGCTTGAGTCGACCTCAGGAGAGTTTTCCGGAATTGGTGTAAGTATTATCGGAAAAGCACCGGATGATGATTCTTTGATGGTAATTGAGGTTCTTCCAGGCAGTCCTGCGGAAAAGGTTGGTATAAAAAAAGGGGATAGAATTATTAAAGTTGGCAAAGAGAATCTTAAGGGTATGACGACAGATCAGGTTATTACCAAGCTTAAAGGTAAGGTTGGGACAAAAATTTCGATAAAAATTGCACGTAAAAAAAAGCCGATGTCGTTTTTGGTAACACGCGATATAATCAAGGATCAAATCTCTCTTTGTTTCTTTTTTAAAAATCAGAATGTTTACTATTTTTCGTTAAAACAGTTTACTGAAAATGCGGCCAAACAGATGTCCGGTTTACTTGAGAGGGCTAACCAGGGTAAATGCAAAGGAATTGTGCTTGATCTTCGAGGCAACCCGGGTGGCACGCTTGATTCTGCAATTGAAATGGCAGGTCTTTTTTTACCCAAAGGTTCGCCTGTTGTTCACACTCGTAACAGGCACGGCGAGATTGTTGCCAAATATTTTACAAATTCCGATCCTGTTTTAAAAAGCGATGTGCCTATATTCATTTTGATTAATAATTTTACGGCATCAGCTTCTGAAATTTTAGCGGGTTGTCTACGTTTTCACTCTGATCAAAGTTATTTAAATGGAGGGTGGAATGGGAAAAGATTGATGGTATTATTGCTTGGAATGACCACTTTTGGTAAGGGCTCAGTCCAGGAGTTGATTCCGGTTAAAAATGGGTGTGCATTAAAACTTACAACAATGTTGTATTTCTTGCCTGATGGCTCTTCACTTCAAGCTCAAGGTATAGCGCCTGATTTTACTGTTAAACCTAAATATATCCCTGCTGATGAAATGGAATGGATTAAGGAGTTTTATGGTAAAGAGAATTCGTTAAAAAATTACATTACAGTCAAAGAGGTGAGCGAAAATTTGGGTTTACCGGCAGACCAAGCGCTTGCAAAAGAGGAAGAGGCGAATAAAAAAGAAGAAGAGGCGAATGGCAAAACGGAGCAGAATGAGCCATTGCTTGATCTGACAAACGATTCTCAAGAATTCAGTGAAGAAAGCGCGACAGAAAATAGCATTGAACCGGAAGATGGTAGTGAAAATGGTGATTCTGGTACAGATGGCGACAATAAAAATAAGAAAAAAGAGAAGAGTTGGAGCGAAAGACAAAAGGAAGCCCTTGCAACAGATAGTCAGGTTCAAGCTAGCGTTAATATGATTAATCTGCTTAATTGGCTTAAAAAAGGGCGTAAGAAAAAAACAATATTAAATCGTGCTGATGCCATACGATTATTGAATAAAAATTATTTGACAGATGAAATTTCTGTAATTGAGAAGGTTGAAAGCGAATAAAACTTGAAAAAAAACTAAAAAAAACTTGAATTTGTCCTTTGATTTTTGTTGTAAACAGCTTATAATATTGAATGTAATATTTTTGAATATGGTGGGCGTAGCTCAGTTGGTAGAGCGTCAGACTGTGGCTCTGAATGTCGCGGGTTCAATCCCCGTCGCTCACCCCAGAATAATAATCAAAATATAATCAAAATCGTCTTCCATAAAGTTTGAAATTAGTGTAACTTGAGATAAAAATTAATGTCGGGGCGTAGCGCAGTTGGTAGCGCACTCGCTTTGGGAGCGAGGGGTCGTCAGTTCGAATCTGACCGCCCCGACCATTTTCTTCCAAAATCACATTTTTCTGAAATTATTTTACTGAGTCGACTCAGCGCTCGCGTCGCAAGGCTCGCTCATCCTGAGCTTGTCGAAGGATGGCGGACAAGCAGTACTGGCATAACTTGGTAAGTAGTTTGGTGCGATGTGAGAGAACGGTTATTAATTTGCGCCCGTAGCTCAGTTGGATAGAGCAACGGATTTCTAATCCGTAGGCCACAGGTTCGAGTCCTGTCGGGCGCACCATCCTACGCTCTTCGCCTAACGGCTCGTAGCTACGGATGGCAGGCTCATCCCTTTTAAATGATTGATATTGATTAAAGAATTTTAGCCACAGGCTTGTGCACCGTAGCTACGTAGAGCGAAGGTGCATTCGAGTCCTGTCGGGCGCACCATCCTACGCTCTTCGCCTAACGGCTCGTAGCTACGGATGGCAGGCTCATCCCTTTTAAATGATTGATATTGATTAAAGAATTTTAGCCACAGGCTTGTGCACCGTAGCTACGTAGAGCGAAGGTGCATTCGAGTCCTGTCGGGCGCACCATCCTACGCTCTTCGCCTAACGGCTCGTAGCTACGGATGGCAGGCTCATCCCTTTTAAATGATTGATATTGATTAAAGAATTTTAGCCACAGGCTTGTGCACCGTAGCTACGTAGAGCGAAGGTGCATTCGAGTCCTGTCGGGCGCACCATACTTCGCCTTCGCTTCGCTTGTGGCTTCGGACCTGTCAGCCATAGCCACCTGGGCGACGGCTGATGGCAGGCTCATCCTATTTTACAGACAATTAAAAGCAAGCAGGACGAGATTTAAATCTCGTCCTGCTTTTTGCTTAGATATTTAAAAGAAATTATCTAAATTTGTATGATTTGTTACTAGTTTATCGTGATTGACCGAAAAGCCCCAACACGTTGTTTTTTAGATTTACAAGTGGCTGCGCAGCTTGAGCCCAACGGCTAGGTGCTAGTGGTGGACAATCTTTAAGATTTTCTACTTCGGTACGACGATCTGAGCAACTGTATCCTATGTCTTCAGGAGTGTTATCCCATTGTGCTTTGGCCTTCTCGTATTGCGCTCTGACCTTCGCGTACAATTTTTGTGCAAGTGTTTTTATTGCTATACCCGCAGTTGCTAATCCAGTTCCGGCAGCCGTTAATGCTGTGAGTGCATAGGCAGCGGCAGCGTCTGCTGGTGTTGTACTTGCACATAGAGCGCTATTGGATCCAACTGTACAATTAGCATCATGGTACATGTTTCCCAAAGTTACATATGCTGTAGCTAAAACAAGAGCTGTTGCGGCAGCAATGGCGATTTTTTTCTTTATACTGAACCCAGGCTTTTGTGGTTGTGTACTGGAAGTAGGCTGTCCAGCTTTTGAAGCAGCTATGTCGCTAAAATAAGATCTTACAAACGATTCCTGTTCGTTAGATAATTGAACTTTCTGTTTATTCAAAGTAACTTCTCCGGAACCACTTACAAGGCTAGACATAGGTGAACCATTTTTGATCTGTACACAAACGTAAAGAGTTGCGATTTTTGTTGCGATTTTGGCCTTTTCTTCTTCGCTAAGTGTGTTAAATTTTGCCAAATCCTCAGCAGTAAGCTTGAAATCAGCTGGAATTGCATCTCCAGACATAGCCTTATCGTATGCGACTAACTGCTGTGTATCCATACCCTTGACGCTTGTAGCGCCAGTAACAATAGAAAGTAATCCAAGAAGCATAATCTTATTGAATCTATTCATGATATAACCTCCCAAAAAAAATATTAAAATATAACCTCACAATATTCTACTTAATTACTAACAAGACTAATTTATAAATTCTTCATTTGCAAATGGGGGGGGGAGGGGTTAGATTTACCTTGTCCCTTGACTGTGACAAATTTCTCCGTGTAATATTGTGTATTACAATGAAATAACGCTTTTAATTAACGCTTTTGAACGTTTTTGTCGATAAATTGAAGGGGTTTGATATTAGCCGCATAAAAATAAGTTCAACTAGAAGTTTCAGAGCCTTTAAAATCCTTTTTGCCTTCATTTTTTTTGCATTTATCATAGTTTTGAGGCTTTTTTATTTACAAATCAAGCAAAAAACCGTTTTTGTGGATATGGGCGAACGAAATTTCTTAAAAATAGAGGTTATTAATCCTCCGCGCGGAAATTTGCTTGATAATAAAGGAGCACTACTTGCCACAAATAAGCCTGTTTTCGACCTTTATTGGCAAGGAGTAGGGGGTAAGGGTCTTAGCGAAGAAAAATTAGACTTGCTTGGCAAAATTGGCCAAATTTTGGGGGTTGACTTACTACATGATACGGTTAATCAAGAACTTTTACTTGCAGAGCGTTATTCACGTAGAAAAATGATTTGCCAGAACATAACTTTTGATCAGTTATGCAAGATTAGTGAATTTTGTGGAAATCACCCAAGTTTAGTCGTTTCAAACCGCTTTGAACGTGTTTATTTGCATGGAGCTTTGGCTAGCCATGTTTTGGGATTTTTGAATAGAATCGAGAAAATAGGCAAGGCGGGGCTTGAGCAATTACTCGAAACTGAGTTGCAAGGCCAGCCGGGCTACGTTTTAAGTGTGACAAATTCCACTGGCAAAAAGCTGGCGTTAAAGGACTTTCGGGAAGCACAGGCCGGTGAAGATATAAAATTAACAATTGATCTTGAGTTGCAACAAATTGCAGAGTCGCTTTTTGAGCAGGGGCAATCGGGGGCTTTTATTTTAATGGATCCTGAAGATGGAGCTGTGCGAGTTTTGGCTTCATGCCCTAGCTTTGATCCCAATCTATTTTTAAGTCCAATATCTGAAGATGAATGGGAAAAATTATCTGAGAACAATCCTCTTCTTAATCGAGCAACTTGTGCGCTGTGTCCTCCGGCATCAACATTCAAGCTTGTTACGGTTGCTGCAGGGCTAGAGGAAGGGGTTGTGTCGCCGCAAACAGAGTTTTTCTGCAAAGGGTACCTTGAATTTTGTGGCAGAAAAATTTGCTGTATGCGTCACTCTGGCCATGGCACGCTCAATTCATGTATGGCCTTGGCGGCATCATGCAACGTGTACTGTTTTGAGGTGGCCAGAAAAATAGTTATTGATAAATTGGCCATGTATGCGCGTCGCTTTGGGCTAGGGCAAAAAACAAATTTCTTACTTCCTGAAAGATCAGGCCTTGTGCCTGATAAAGCGTGGAAAAAGGCATTCAAACGCGAAAAATGGTGGAAGGGCGAGACTCTTAACGTTAGCGTTGGGCAGGGATATCTGTTGGTTACTCCACTTCAGATTACAAGAATGGTTGCAGCGGTCTGTTCAGGGCATCTAGTTAGACCCAGAATTTTGGAAAATGAGGCTATTGAGTGTGATAAACTTGATATCTCTAAAAGAACGTTGAAGGTTTTAAGAGATGGCATGCATGCAGCTGTTCAAGAGGGTACCGTAAGGTTGTTAAGTTTTATAAATGGTTTTGAAGTTCATGCAAAAACTGGAACGGCACAAACTTGCGCATTGAGTTCAGAGAAGAAGACTAAATCTCAACTTGAGCATGCTTGGCTTACAGGTTTTTTTAGATATGGGAAGGAAAAGCCGCTTGCAATGGCAATTTTAATTGAAAACGTTGGGTCATCCGGTCCTGCTATCATGATGGCGAGTAGATTTTTGAAGGCATACAAAACATTGAAGGAATCTTAATATGAACGAAAATAATATGGGCTTGGATATCAATAACTGTTTCTCGGGGAATATTTTACTGTTTTATGCATTTGATTTTGGCGATGAGATTGATTTAACCGCGATTAAGCAAAAAAACATATTGGAGCCGTTGGAGGTTCCACTTTCTGCATATTTTAAAAATTACCGCGTTCCATACTCATTCAAAATGATGGAAAGTTGTGCAGTAATTGATGAAAAAAAGGGGAGTATAACCGGTACGGGATGTGTACTTAGTAAGCTTTATCATTTTGGAGCGCTTTCTTTGTGCTATCAGATCCCCTTTAATGAAAAATTTGATGATTTAAAATCTAAATTAATGGAAGTTAAGCGTCAATTTGACATAACCAGTGAAGTTGATGCAAGAAATGTTTTTAATAAAATTAGTTTGCGACTAAAAAAGGCTCGCTTTTATAATTTAAAGAGCGACTATTTTGCCGTTCAGGTAAATCCATTGCAAGAAAAGATAATGCCCGAGGATTTTAAAGATTTGTACGGAGCAAATATTGCATCGTTGCTACGTTTAGAAATTAAAACTTTATCGGATTACCAAATCGATCAAATTCTTTCTTACTCAACCGGTTATTATGGGCAAGATTTGATAATAATCGACTCAAAATCTGCATTTGTTTATGATAATGAGTATTTTGAACCGCTTGAGTTTTTTGAATCATCAAATGTTCAAATGCTTGAGTTACAGTATTATGATCGTCTGATTGATGAGAGGTTAACATATTTCTATGGCCAACCATCTTATAGGGTGCCATTTTTAGCATACTTACCACTAGTAGGGGAACGTTTTGATTCACCGATATCACGACTTGCCAATTTAAAAGTGGATATATCCGTAATTACTGAGCAACTTGAAAGCAGTGTGAAAATGACGGGCGATGCGTACTACTTAAATTTTTACGCACTCCTGGTTGAAAAACTTTACTTAAAGGATTGGCGCGATTCAATTAATAGAAAGTTGAGAATTGTTCAGGACTTAAACACTATTTATCAGGAACGGCTTGATACGATACATGAGGAGATGTTAACAGTAGTGATAATTATTCTTATTGCATTTGAAGCCTTTACAGCATTTATGAGATAATTGCAGATAGATACTTTTTGTTTTTTAAATTAAATATCTTGCAAAGACAAGTAAAGAGTTTTAGTTTGGTTACTTGGTAATATAAGGCCTGGTATTTATACCTGGCCTTATATTACAACAAGTCGATGGGTTATTTTAGATTAAATAAAAAGTGAGACTCATGTCTACACACGTTACGGTCAAGGATGTTGTAAAACTTGCTTGGCCTGAGTTTTTTGTTCAGCTGCTCATAGTAGCGGCCTCTATCACAGAAATGTTCTTTATAGGCAAAATTGGATTAGTCCATGTTGCGGCTGTTTCAATTTCTTGCATTGTTGTAACACTGATTAATAATTTTTTGGGTGAATGCGAAGCTGGGGCAAGAACATTGGTTGCAAAATTTTCCGGTGCATTGGATCAAGATAGAATAAATAAAACATTTTTGGTTAGCATTATTATTCCATTTCTTGTAGGGCTGGTTATAGCTATTTTTAGTCGACAAATAAGTTTTTTGGCTTTTTACATGGTTGGTAGTCCGGATGTTAATCAAATTGGTTTTGCCTATTTAAATACACTTCTAAAGGCGGTTCCTTTTGCTCTGATATTCTTTTCTCTGACAGGATTTATAAATGGAATGGGGGATACGCTTAGCCCTTTTTTTATTCGTGTGGCGATGCATACATCAAATGTTTTGATAGACGTTGTGTTGATTTTTGGATTATTTGGTTTTCCCAAACTTGGAATTCAAGGCGTCGCCATTGCCTCTATTCTTACGTATCTTCTGGGTAGTGTTTTAAGCATTTTTGTTATTCTGAATAAAAAATTTGTCATAGGTAAAATGAAATTTTCTTTTCTGAAAAGATTGTTTTGGCAAAAAAATTGGGAAGTTTTAAAGGACTATGTTAAAATTTCCAGAAACGTTGGATTTCAGTTTGGTTTTTGTGATTTGGCAATGTATTTTTTAGCCCTAATTATTGAACGGTTTGGGGTTAATGCATTGGCGGTACATCAGATTGTTTATTATCAGATTTATTCAGCCTTGCAGTTACCGGTTTACAGCTTTTATGTTGCGTGCTGGATTATTATTGGTAAGATGCTTGGACGTAAAAATTATTTAGGAATAAATCCTGCCGTTCTGAAGGTCTGCAAAATAGCCTCAGTAGTAGTTTTATTTTCCGTGACAACTATATTTGCAATTTCTTCATTTCTGGGTAATTTTTTTAGTCCTTTAAATGTTGATGTTGCAAATGCTAGTGCTGTGGCGATAAAACTTCTTGGGCTTAATCTGCTTGTTGATGCGCTCTATGTGGTTATAAGTGGTGGCTTGTTGGGGGCAGATGATTCGAAATTTGTTATGATTCAGGGCGTTTTATCTGAATATTTAATTCTATTGCCGCTGGCGTACATTTTTTCCGTAATTTGTGGAATGGGCCTGATTGGAGTTTACTTTGCATTTTGCTTTAGAACTGTGTTTAATTTATTAGCAGTTGGCTGGCGTTTTTTTGTCAGCAGAGAATGGAACAAGGTTGAGGAGTTAAAAACCGAAAAGCCATTTGCTACTGCCTACAATGCTGACTATAACCTTCAGGTAGGATTCCAAAATTTGATAGATGAAGATATTTTTGTTCCAACAAATATTCTATTTACCGAGCAACATCTGTTTAAAAAACCGCGTGTTTTGAGGTAAAGGCGCTATTTTTTGTGTGTGACTGACATAATAACTAGAATTACTGATATAGTTGTCTAAAAAATTGATTTTTTAACTTTTTCCGCTAAGCTTTAAAGCATGTAATAATAATATAAAACGGCTCTTACTTCTTTTTACGGGTGGTAAATAGTATCTCGAATTAGTCTTCGAATTAATCTTGGTACAAAACCTAAGAAGTAATTGGTATAACCCATAAGGATTCATAATGTTAGATTTACGTGAAATGCTTAAGGCGGGGGTTCATTTTGGGCATAAGACATCTCGTTGGTGTCCAAAGATGCGCCCATATATTTGGGGTTCAAAGAATAGAATCCATCTGATCGACGTTTCCAAAACAGCTCTCTTATTAGAAAAAATTGGTGGACTTATAAAAGAAGTCTCAAGTCAAGGGGGCATGTTTTTGTTGGTAGGAACGAAAAAGGCAGCACAACCTATTGTTGAAAAGGCGGCAAAAGAGACCAAAACCCCATATGTTATAAATAGATGGGTCGGCGGAACTCTTTCAAATTTTGAACAGGTTAAAAAGGCTATCACAAGGCTTTTACACCTTCGTGATGTGGCCGAAAAATCTGCCGGTTATTATAAGAAAAAAGAAATCGTCATGTTCCAGAAAGAGATTGCTCGACTTGAAAAGAATGTTGGCGGCATCATTGATTTTTCATTTCCTCCGGCAGCATTGATTGTTGTTGATGCCAAAAAGGAACGTGCAGCTGTTAAAGAGGCCCACGCCCTTGGAATTCCAGTTATTGCAATTGTTGATACAAACACTGATCCTGTTGGTGTTACCCACATCATTCCTGCAAATGATGACTCTCCAAAATCAATTCAGTTCCTGGTTGACTACATTGCCTCTATGATCAAAGAGGGACAAGCAATTTATGCGAAAAACAAGCCGGTTGAGGAGGTAAGACAAGTAAAACCAAGAGTTGAATCTGCTGCTAGAGAATTCCATCCAAGAGGGAGAGAAGATCGTGGCAGAGAAGATCGCACCGGAGAGCGACCAGCTCCCAGAAGACAGTATGATAGAAGGCCAACATCTTCATCAAGGCCTGCAGCCCCAAGACATGCAGCCGGACCAAAAGTTGAAGCAAAAGTTGAAATCAAAGAAGAAGCGGTAAAAGCACATACACATAAAGCTGAACCGGTGAAAGCCGAATCAGTCAAAGCTGAGCCAGTTAGAGTTGAGCATGTTAAAGCCGAACCAGTTCACAAAGCTGAACCAGTTAAGACTGAACATGTCAAAGCTGAGTCTGTCAAAGCTGCGCCAGTTAAAGCTGAACATGTTAAAACAGAGTCAGTCAAAACTGAACATGTTAAAGCTAAGGCAGTCAAGGCTGAAAAAGAAAAAGAATAGAATAATTAATTGATTTTAGTTGGAGAGATGGCTGAGTGGTTGAAAGCGCAAGATTGGAAATCTTGTATACTTCGAAAGGGGTATCGAGGGTTCGAATCCCTCTCTCTCCACCATCCGTCGCCCTCGCATTCGCTCGTGGCTATGGATGGCAAGCCAGCTAAAAAGATAAATTGAAATTTGATAAAAGATTGAGGGAAGGTAAGTTGGTGGACTGTTAAATCTGTCAGGTCCGGAAGGAAGCAGCAGGAGCAGTTTATCTCTGTACCTTCCCTCTTTTGTTTGCTTAGCGTCAGATTGATAACTCAGTGAAGCTCAAAATACTTATGCAGAGAGGCCTTTGAATTATATTTTTGTCATGCTGAACTAGTTTCAGCATCCATGGATAAATTTATTCCAAATTTCTGCAATTTGGGAATAGGAGCAACTAATCCATGGATCCTGAAATAAATTCAGGATGACAGATTTCTGATCGGAAGCCACTTTTGGCACCCCAAGCGCTTTTACTGATTATTAAACTGGCGGTTGGGCAAACCTTTTGGGGTTGCTGATGAATCTAAAAATTAAAGAAATCAACGTTAAGTCAATAATAACCAAATCGAATATTCCGGGGGTTGACTATGTAGTCAACCCATACATTGGGTGCATACATTCCCACAAGCACGTATTCAGGCTTTACAGACATTGAAACAAGCAGGTATAAAAACATATGTTTTTATTGCTCCAATCATGCCGTTTGTTACCGATTGGAAGAAAATTATTGAGCAGACTGCTCAATATGCTGATTATTACATGTTTGATAAGCTAAATCTCAAGGGGGAGATTTGGAGCTCTGTTGGAAGTTGGCTTTCATCAAAACATCCGGATCTGTTGGTTAAATATCGAGAAATTTATTTAAAACCAAATAATTATTGGCAGACGGTTAAAGGTGAGATTGATGCTTACTGCAAGCAGTATAATCTTAATCGACGGATTGTTATTAGAACATCAACAAAATATTTTGGATTGCCTTTAATCCGAAACAAAGTTTGCATGGATGAATTGAGTCAGCCCTTTAAGTGATGGATTTTTGGTATTAAGCTTTAGCGATTTACGTATTCCTTTCCCTTCAGTTCCAACATTAATACGCTTGGCTTCTAAATGTGCCTGAATGATTTCGATAACCCCGACGTGATCATTGTTTTTAAGGCATTCCCAAATTGCTCGGCCTAGAGCATCTTCATCGAGAAGATTTTTAGTGGGGTTGTAAATTTCAATATCAGGGTGACCTAAATTTATTTTAAATTGTTTGATCTTTTTTTTAGGGCAAATACTTTTTGAAGATAAGCCTTGCCTTTTTGATGTCTTTTTTTTGAGCATTTTTAAATCCTCCCAATAAGAGTAAAATGTTTTGATTTTGAATGAAAATATAGTAAATGCGTCGACCATTTTCCCATTTAAGCTCCCAGATGTCATCTAAAAACCTATGATTTCCAAAATGTCCGTGCTTTTCAATGTTTGATAAGCGTTCGTCAATTTGCCATTGAGCTTTTAAGGTCTGCTCATCATGCCATTCTCGATATTCTTCGGTTCTGTAGATGATATATTTCATCTTTTTAATCAAAAATTTCTTTCAGGGGAAAAAATCAGGTTACAACGGTCAATGATGGTATCAATAATAAAACACAAGAAAATAATATGCAAATAACTTTGCCTTATCCCAATTTTTGCCATTAAATCAAATGTTTCGACTCTCTTTTTTTCTTATTTTTTCTATCAAATCTCCCGCTGATCTATAGCCAGCCAATTTGACAGGGGCCTTTGCATTAGTTGTGCAAATTTACTATTGAAAACGAAATTTGCACAAAACTCTCATTTTCTGCTCCTACAGGCGTATGACAACTGTGCAAGCATCCATACTAGCTATTGGGCCAGCTGGGCCATCCCACTTGCCCCTAAATCCCATGCCTTTGATTATATTAACCAACCTGATAAACTTAAATCATACGTTGAAATCGTAATAAAGCAGGTATTTTAATGGAGGTTTTTGATGAATTTTTTAAAGCACATTCAAATCTTAGTTTTAGGTTTATTTCCAGTCTGCCTGGTTGGCATGGAACATGGCTCTTGGATAGATCACGATAAGCACGGTAAGTGTATCTTAATTGAATGGCGAAAGATTACAGATTACCAGAAGTTGCTTGGGGCAGAACGAGAACTCGTTCCAGTTATGGCTGCAGCATTCCAGCACGAAAAGAAAATGGCTGAGACTGTAGCAGAGAATACCGCATTGGCTGCCAAATACCTTTTGCAAAAGAATGATGAAGCTACAGGCAAATACCTGCAAGGTCAGAAAGTAAAAAACCACACTTGCTTAGTTGTAACCGTAAAAGATGTAGGTTCCGATAACATTCTTGGGTTTACAATCTTTCGCTCAAAGCCAAAGTTTAATGAGCCAACCTGCGTTCAACTCGAACCGTTGGCGATTATCCCTGAAGCACAAGGCAGAGGGTTAGCCCGAAAGCTAGTATTCTCAATTTTTGAAATAGATCCAACGTTTAATCACATCTTTTTATTCGTTCGCAAGGAAAACACAAATGCGCAAGGATGCTATAAAACGCTTGGATTTACGCACTTTCAGGGAAATGAAATTGGGTTCTTTCTTGAATATAAAAAGAGTAATTAAGAAGGGTTCGTTCGATGAAGATGTTTAAAAATTATGCAATTTTAGCCCTGATAGCGGTCCTTCCAGCCTGTAATGGATGTAGCAGTCATAATCAGGAATTGAAGCTAAAATTAAAAACATATCTAGATAAACATGCTGCGACAGGCCAGTTTATGGGCTCTGTTGTTGTAAGAAAGTATGGAGAGGATTTATTCAGCGGCGGTTACGGTTGGGAGAATGTTAAAGCTGGCATACAAAATACCACACAAACTAAGTTCTGGCTTGAGTCTGTCTCTAAAAATATCACAGCACTAGCAGTTATTCAGCTTTGCGAGCGTGGCTTGCTAAACTTGGATGATCCAATCGTTAAATACCTTCCAGCAGACTATCCAACCCAAGATCGATCCAATGTCGAAAAAGATGGGGTAGCTGTTACCATTCGACATCTTCTTGAGCATAAATCTGGAATTCAAGAATATGATACAAGTCAATACGTTAACTCAGATAGTCAGGTTTTAAATATCAAATCGATTGACGAATATCTGTCACTCATAAAAAGTATACCTTTACAATTTGTTCCAGGTTCTGAATATGAATACAGTAACACTGGATACAACCTTCTTGCATGCATAATCACAAAAGTTTATGGCAAAGGATATGATGTCTATCTCAAAGAAAATATTTTCGATCCACTAGGCATGAAGAATTCCGGCTGTGCACGAATCTGCAAGCCAGGGCCTGGCTTTGCTGTTGGCTATGATTTCGATTTCATCGATAAAAATTATCTCGAGCTGCCAGGTGATAACATTGATTTTCCTGTCGGCAGTGGAAATATTTACAGTACGGTGGAAGATATGACATTGTGGAATGAGGCCATATTTTCTGATAAATTGCTCCGAGATTGGACACCAGTTCTTCCATTTTTAAGCCTGAATGAAGCATTTGGTTATAAGTGTTTTGGCGCATTTGGCGCTGGTGAGGGAGATGGCTTCAGGACATTTTCCGCTAGATTTGTAGATTCAGAAAACAGAGTAAGAGCAAGCATAGTTATTTTAAGTAACTGTGGTGCAACGGAATTTTTTCGAATGTCTCGAGACTTGTCCATTATGGTATTTGGGGTTGAAGAGCCTGCTCCGGTGATACCTAAAATCGCAGTGACTCTTAGTGAAGGCGAACTCATTAAATGCCTTGGTAGCTACAAAAAGCCTGATGGTGGCGTATGCAAAATTTATCGAGAGCCAGGTAATAAATTATATATTGTTTTACCGTTTGAAGGCCAAGCTCCGGATATGAGAATATTCGCAGAAACAAGTACAGAGCTTTTTTTACAACAATTTCCAGAGCAGAAAATATCTTTAATTGATGTTGATGGAGAAATTAGGCTTGTAATCCATCCAGGTTTATTTGGTGATGAAGAAGATGTTGTTGCTGTAAAGATTTCTGAGTAAGCGTTGCGATTTAGGAAGGATAACCCAGATGAAAATTTTAAAATATATCCGGTTACTATCGATTGTATTATTTCCAGCATGCTTAATCGGTATGGAATCAAACCGAGAATCTATTTTTGATCGTGTTGAACATATAGAATCAGATCTTAAACAGGTCCCATCCCTCCCCCCACTGTGTGATGAAATTGCAGGACTCAAAAAGGGGTTTGTTGAAGTTGAAAATGGCAGCCTTTATTACGAGGATGAAGGACAAGGGTTCCCGTTAATTCTTCTTAATCCAGGTCCTGGAGGATCACATCATTACTTTCATCCCCACTTTTCTCAACTTAAAGACAATTCCCGCATAATTTATTACGACGCACGTGGTACGGGAAGATCAAGCGTAGATGATACCGGTAGAACATACACGATTAAACAGGCGGTTGAAGATATAGAGTCACTAAGAAAAGCATTGAACATTGATAAGTGGGCTGTTCTAGGCTGGTCGTTTGGTGGATTTCTAGCACAATGTTATGCATTAACATATCCAGAACATGTTGCCGGGCTTGTTTTAGTGGCAGCTGGAGATGGGCTTAAAAATGTTGAAATGAAACCAGGTCGCGAACAAATGTTTATCTCGGATGCGGAACGTGCTGCGATAAATAAGATTTATGCAGCAGAGGAAGAAGGTAAAATTGGTTTTATTCAAACGATGTTTAATAAAGACTTGCGCGGAGATTGGAAGCGACAATATTATTACAGGCCAACACTAGAAGAATTGGCAAGAACGGCTCTTTACGAGTGGAATCCTGCCTACGGATTTAATAATTTAATGTCCATGGATATGGATAAAATAAGTCTAGATAATAAGTTTGATGACTTCATAATTCCAACATTAGTTATGGAAGCCAGGTGGGACTTAACTTGGGATACTGATAAGGCTGATTTTATGCGCAAAAATCACCCGCATGCTCAGTTTGAGTACTTTGAAAAATCAGGGCATAAGATCTTTGCAGATGAACCACATAAATTTTTTACATTACTGAACAAGTTTTTAAGTTCATTAACCGAAGTAAGTTATCCATGTACCGGCAATAAAATTCAATGGCCAGAGCCTATGTCTGATTTATCATGTAAATTTGCAATTGTTAGATCAATGCCACAGTCAAGCATACGAGGCAAGTTGATAATGGAATGTTATGAACAAGCGCTCAGAGATAAAGCCGTAGATAGTTCAATTTGGGGAAGCTTAGTTTATAACCTTATTAAGGCAAGAGATTACGAGAAGGCGCTAATTGCATTGCAGAATTCTGAGCGTTCATTCAAGGCAACGTCCCTAGAATCTTGGCAAGAGTTTGGATACTGCATTAAGGCATGGCAAGGGCATATGTTAGATTTGCTCGGCATAAGGGATAAGGCCGTAGATGCTTATGAAGAGGCATTGCAGATTATGAAAAGTGAGTCTGTCGAAGATTCGTGTGGGATAAAAATTGATAGGCAATGGTTGGAGAATCGGTTAAAATCTCCATTCACATGCGAGATGTTGAAGTAATTTTTAGAAAGGTTTACTGATGAACATTTTAAAACACATTCAAATTTTAGTTCTAACACTCGTTCCAGCATTTCTGTTTAGCACACCCCCAGTTCCAGTCCCGCTGCCACGGCGTCTACCAATCCGCTCCCGCACAAGCCGCGTGGAGCGCCGTCTCCGATGACGTGGCAGTGTACCCTGTCGCGGTTTACCGTCACTTGAGAAATTGCCCCGGTGGAAGCGCGCATACCCATGGAAATCTTGGCGCCTTCAAAAGCCGGACCCGCTGCCGTAGACGCGCAAAGCAATCCGTCCTTGTTCCCAATCACAATCTCACCGTTGGTTCCCAAATCAACAAGTCCGACCAAGTCATCGTGTTCAGTGAGCTTTGCGGCCAGAATGCCGGCCAGCACATCGCTCCCCACGAACCCGCCCAGGCAGGGCAG
>CAVXAT010000013.1:0-17728 GCA_963759805.1 uncultured bacterium | reverse complement strand
ATTGATTTTGCAAATGCTCGTTATCAACCTACAACTGTTGATATTAAAAATGACCCTTATTATCGCGCCCAAACCGTTCGGGCTGAAACTGAGGCAGAGAAGCGTGGTAATGGCGATGATGATAATGAGCCAGCAAGCCAAATTCGAGATAGTGTTGCAAAAGCAGTAAAGCCAGAAGAAACAAAGAGTCTCTCGGCTTCAAATATTCAAAAACCAGGTGCATCACAACCAAGTGTTTCGCAGCCGGCTGTTACACCGTTAGGCCCAACGCCGGGTTCAGTGCAGGAAATGCCGGCGAATAATCAGGTTCAAACAGTGCAAACTCCGGTGATAAAAGCGCAAGCGCAAAATGTTTCGCCACAACCTGTTATTGAACAGGTAAAAAGAGAAGAGTTTAAAAATTTCATATCGCAAGAGCCATCACCTGCCCAGTCAACCGTCTCCGTTGAAACTGCTTCGGTTAAAGTTGTCCCAGTTGCGACTGTTCCAGCTCAAACCGTTCCGGTCCAAGCTCCACAGATTAATTCACAAGCAAAGCTTAAGCGTGATGAATTTAAGAGTTTGCTGGCTCCTGAACCTAAGGTTAACGCACGACGTTCGCAGGACTTGAATTTTGATATGATAAAACGGAACAGGTTGAAAGAATTTTTATCAAAAAATCCATCTTTGGCTAAAAGCCATGGAGCTCAAGCTGCAAACAAAAAAGAGAATTTAACATGATAAAAAATATTTTTTTACCTGAAAAAATTGGAAACAGAAGAATAATTGCACAGAGAATTGTCGGTCTTTCTCTTCAAGATGATATGGCTATTCTTGCTCTTGTTTATGCTAAACGTGGCAAAACGATTGTTGAAGAGCTTCTCTTTGAAAAGTTATCTTCTGATTCCGGTCAGCCATATGCGCAGCGTGCCTCTGAAGCAATTAAAAAAATAATGTCACAGGTTAAAAAGTTTGATCAAATACGCGTTGCAATTCCGGCATCAATTGTGACATTTAAAGAATTGCAGGTTCCTTTTGATGATACTGAAAAAATTAGAATGGTGCTTGATTATGAAATTGAATCAATGCTTCCATTTCCAGTAAGCAACGCAGTTATTGATTTTATAATCACCAAGCGTGATAAGGAACAACGATCGACACAAGTTTTGGTGGCTGCAGTTCAAAATCAAGACTTGCAAGCTGAGCTCGATATTTACAGGCAAGCGGGGGTTGAGCCTGATCACATAACTATTGACCTGTTTGCGACGTATGGTTTATATAAACAGATTTCTGATTATGCCTCAATTGAAAAGGGTAGCATTTTGATTGAGGTTGGTGACCTATCAACGAGGATTGCATTTTTGCAAAATGGGGAACTTCGTTTAACCCGTACTATTCCTCGCGGAATTATGTCGATTGTAAAAAATATAAGTGAAGAGGCAGGTATAGATGCCGAAAAAGTAAAGGACCATCTAAATCTAAATGGTGTTAATTCAGCCGGTGGTGATGCGTTGGCTAAAATTTTTCAAAATCAATTTATAAACTTTTTCAATGATATTCAATTTACATTAAACTCATTCAGTCTGAAACTTAATTTTTATGATGAAATAACAAAAATAATTTTTACTCAAAAAGCGAATCAGGTGAAAGGTTTTGTTAAACTGTGCAGCGACACTTTGCAGATTCCTTGCGAAAGTTTTGATTGGCATAAAGTTTTTGAAATTAAGTCCGTTAAAAAACATCTTAAAAATATTGATTATGGAACGGTTGATTTTGTTACCGCTCTTGGTACGGCAATCCCCTGTTTTGAACAGGATCAATTTGATTTACGAAGAAAGGGTTTTGCTTTAGTTAACTATCAATTGGTTAGCAAGCAGATTGTTGCTGTAGGGGTACTTTTGGTAGCAATATTTGTGGTAATAGGATTTAATGGGTACATGCAGATATCCAAATTGAATGATACACTTAACAGGACGGAAAAAACCGAAATTTCTAGATTAAAAGCTATCTTCCCCAAAGATCATATGCCTAAAAAGCAAACATTACAGGCATTTGTTCAAGAAGCACAAAAATTATTGAGAGACAAAACTGATATGTGGTCCGCTTTTGGAAAAGAACGGCTTAATCCTCTTGAAATAATGCTTGAGCTGACAAGTATTGCAGACAAGATGCGAAACAGTATCAATTTTACGGATTTGTCGATTAACTCAAAAGATAAAGGTGGGGTTGAGATTGATGTTGAGGGATCGTTTAAATCAAAACAAGGCAGTGGGTCACACTTTAACGATTGGATTCCAATTGAATTGCGATTTAAAGAATCACCTATGTTTACGCTGCTCGAGGATCCGATAAGTACTAGTATTATGCCTGACGGTGGTGTTAAATTTTCAGTAAAGCTGAAATTGAAAGAAGCAGAGAAGTAAAAGCGATGGAAATTATTTTAAGTTTTATAAATTATCTTCAGTCTTTGACTAAAAAACAGATTCAGCAATATTTTATTGTTTTTCTCATAGGTGTAGGCGGGAGTATTTTGGGTTTGATATATTTTGTACACTCAAAAAGTGAGGGATTACTACAGGAAATAAAGCGTTTGGAGTCTCTTGCAAACAAGGCAACAGATATTCTTGAAGAGAATCAAAAAATGGAAATCGAAGAGCAACGGATTCAGACAATGCTTGACGCAGACAGAACTTTTAATATTAAAAGTTATTTTGAAGGATTTTGTCAGGCTCATGGATTGCCTAGCCAGGGCTGGGGCAGTACTAGAACTCAAGAGTTAAGTGAAAAATTTGACGAGGAGTACTTGACGGCCTCTTTCAAAGACCAGACTACTGAAAAGTTAGTTAGCATATTGGAAGATTTTTATAAAAAAGAGATAATTTACATCAAAAGTTTAAATGTTAAACAGGAACCTGACAAAAAAATATCATTTACTATTACTATAGCTACAAAAACTCTGAAAAGTGGGATTTAATGCCAGGGGCTTTTGACAAAACTAAGCAGGGAGCATGAATTTCATGGTCACAAATTTTTGCAAAGAATTTTTAAAAACAGTTACTATGATTGTTTTGATATTATCAAATACAGTAGTTTTGTTTTGTTACGACCAGGCGGCACCCGTTGTTCCCAATGTATCTTTTACGCAGGTGCCTGTCGCTCAGGATGCGGTTGAAAGTTCGGATATAACACAGCCGGCAGTGGATCAGGCTACGACAGGACAAACCGTTGCGCAACAAGCTGCGCAGCAACAAATTGTGCAGCAAAATGATGCTGGCATACCAACTGTTGCATCACAAGCTGCTTTACCCCAGTCCGTTTCGCCTCAAGCCGTTTTAACTCAACCTGCTTTGCCTGCAACCGTACCTCAGCAGTTACCGGTTTCACAAACTAATTCACCGGTAAGCGAAAGTATTATTGGAGGTGAAGTTGTAAAACCCAAAAGTGATAACGAGATTGTCGACGAAGGGCAGGATGCCGACATTTATCTCAACTTTGATAATGCTTCGCTTGCAAGTATAGTCAATTACATTGGGGAACAGAAAAAAATAAATATTATTCCGCATAAAGATCTGGCTGCGGCAAACGTGACTATGTCTACTCGCAATGGTCTGACGCTTAATCGTGCATGGAACGTTGTTTTGACACTGCTTGAGATGAACGGTTTTAGCATGGTCAAAGTAGGCAAAGTTTATCGTGTTGTTTCAAATAAAGATAATCGTTACGAGCCATTACCGGTATACTCATCAGGCACAGGGACTGAACCGGAAGATTTGCCAAACAGTGACATGGTAGTGCGTTATATCTATCTGTTTAAAAATATCAAAGCTGAGTTGGCCAGAGATATTTTGGGTAGCATGCTTGATAAAGATGGAATCTTGATAAGTGGCGATCTGAATGCCTGCATAATAAAAGAAAAATGTTTTAACATAAAAGCTGCAATGAAAATAGTCAAGCAACTTGATACCGGTGGGCTGAGTGAGCAGATTAAAATTATTCAGTTGAGAAATGCGAACGCAGATGATGTGTCAACTTTATTTCAGGGTATTTTGCAATCAACTTCAGGCAAAGATGAGAGAATAATCCGTTTTGCAGATAAGGATTCAAAAAAAGAGGGAGCATACTTTTCATCGGCAACAAAGATTTTTTCTGATCCGATAAAGAATAGGTTAATACTTTTAGGTACACAGAAAAATTTGAATAAGATTACAGATTTTATTTATAAGTATATTGATGTACCCATTGGTGGAACCGAATCAAGATTGCATGTAAAAGAGATTCGCTACGCCAAGGCTGAAGATTTAAAACCTATACTCACCGAAATCATAGCGCCGCCTAAAGGACAAGGTTCAGATAAAAGTGTTTTGGTTGGAGAGTTCAAATTTTTTGAAGATGTTATTATCTCTGCAGAAAAAGCTGCAGTTGCAGATGATAATACTAGTACACGCGGTGGTGGAAACAGGCTCATTGTCTCATGTAATCGTGATGATTGGAAGCGGCTTGAAAAGATAATAGCAAAATTGGATAAACCGCAACCGCAAATTGCATTTGAAGTGATGATTATTGATGTTGAAGTTGACAGAGAGAAACAGCTTGCTTCACAGATGTATCAAATTTTTGGGCATCAAATTGGGATGGGACAGACTATATTTCAGACCATGAATTTGAGCGATGCGGCATTTATAAACCCAACGGCAGCTACTCCGGTAAATTATATGGAGATACCAACAGATTCTGACCAAGGTAACCAAAATCCTGCCTTTGTTACGTTAGGAAGAGCTGCAACTCAGACAAACCCTTCTCAAAATATCTGGTCTGTTATAAAGACACTTGTAAATTCTGATAATACTAATATTATAGCGCAACCGTTTATGGTAGCGAATAACAATCAGCCTTGTAGGGTTGAGGTTGCATCGTCTTACAGGGTATCTGGAGAACTTGACTCGAGAAAAGGTGAACCTAGTAAATTAAAAAAAGTTGATGTTAATGCGGCAATAGTGGTTGAAATAACCCCCAAAATGAATCTTGTTGGTGTTGTAGACTTGGATATAAAAGTTACAGTGGATTCATTTATTGCTCCACCGGAAAATGGAAACAAGCTCAATCGAAGTCTAAAAACTAAGGCGAGTATGCTTGCCGGTGAGGTTTTGGTGTTGGGCGGTCTTACCAAGAGAGAGGATAATGAAACTACATATAAGACTCCAATACTTGGAGATATTCCGGTTATCGGTTCAATATTTTTCAAAAATAAAGATAAACAGATAACCGAATCAAATCTTTATATTTTTATCCGTCCAAGTGTAATCAAACCACGATTTGAAGGTGCTGCTGATGAGTATACACAACTCAAACTTGATTATGCAAAATATCAACTTTTGAAAACTGATACGTTCTTAGAAGACAAAGATCCAATTCAACGTTGGTTTTTCAAGCCGCCTGACCAATCAATTAAACAGAAACTTTCCGATGTTAAGAGGGGAGTTATTAGGCCGCTTGATGATTTTGTTTTTGCAAAATCAATGCCTAGAATGGTTAATATAAAAGGTGATTCATATTATAAAGTTTCGGAAGAGTTGGCCAAGTATGAGGAAAAGGTAAAGAAAAAACGAGAAAAAGAGCAGACGGAAGAGATTGTGACCGGGACTGTTACTTTAAATTAAAATTCTATGAAAAAAAGATTATTTTTCTCAATTCCATTATCAAATGATATTTCAGACCAGCTTGTAAAAGCTGTTAAGCAGATAAAAATCGATCAAGAAAAAAGTGAAAAGGTGAGATGGCTGTCGCCTGAAAATTGGCATGTGACACTTTTATTCATGGGAGATGTGCAGGATACTTTAGTTCCGGAAATTTTGGAAGCAGTGGAGGAAGTTTTTAGGTTGCTCAAGCCATTCTCGCTTAAATTTAAAGAGATTGTTTTTGCTCCTGCGTCAGATAATGCACGCATGATTTGGGCGGAGTATGAAAAAAACGAAAGTTATAACGTTTTAAGCCGATCTACTTATCAAAAATTAAAGCATTTTATTTTAGAAGATACGGGCAATGATTCAAAAGATATTATCCCTCACGTTACTCTTGCTCGATTGAAATCGCAAGCGAGTTCAAATAACAGACCTGTTTTATCAGGGCTAGTTCAGCCACAAATTCATGATCTAAAAATCGATACAATTGAGTTGATGGAATCCAGGCTTACGCTGGAAGGTCCGGTTTATACAAGATTGTACGAATTTAAAATTAGCGCTTTGTAGTTTCGTCCTGCAGTACAGATTCGACGTGCTTTCTGCTTTGAGTTACTATGATATTTACGGCCTCTTCTACGCTATCTGTTATAGAGATGATGTTTATATCTTCAGGATTTATTAAGTTGTTTTCAAGAGCTCTTGTTCTGATCCACAGTTCGAGTGGAGCCCAGTAATCTTTATGCATCAAAACGATAGGAACTTTTGACATTCTGTTACATTGGATGAGTGTAACTACTTCAAAAAGTTCATCCATTGTTCCAAATCCACCGGGAAAAACTACGAATCCAACAGAGTATCTTACCAAAAGCCACTTTCGTGCAAAGAAATGTCCCGTCATAATGTTATCTTGAACGTAAGGGTTTGCCCGTTCCCTATTTAATTTTATCAGATTTATTCCGGCAGAAATAAAAAGAGGCTTGCATTTTTGGTCACCATTCAACTTACACTCTTTTAAATTTTCTGAGACATACTCAACGGCACCCATATTTGCGGATTCCATTATTCCTGGACCTCCGCCTGTTATGATCGAAAATCCTTCCCGTGCAAGCATGTATCCAATTTTTCTTGCGTCTTGAGCTGCTTTTCCTTCCAGAGGGACTCGTGATCCACCAAAAACGGTAATGGCAGGCTGAGGCAGCTTTGTGAGTTTCCACATTCCCCATAGAAGCAGCCAGTTTGTTCGCATTAAACTTTTTAGAAATTTGAAATACTCTGATAATCTTCGTTTTAGCATTTCGGATCCCTCATAAGTTAGATCCTGAAATAAATTCAGGATGACAAAACTTTAGTAATCCTTTTGCCGTTTTTACGTCAGCATCCTCAAATATTATTGCAGATATTGCTTTTGAAAGTTTTAAAGCCATATTTAAATCTCGTTGGTGCAAATTTCTTCCGATTGCTGTTCCAACTGTCCACCAACATGAATTTGTTGGTATAAAGCTTCAAGCAAAATATCGGGACTTTCTTGGGGGCCCCCAGAACATATGACCCCAGATCTGCCTGCTGCTAATGTTGCCTGTTTGAGTAGCTTGCCCATAAGAGCAGGGTTTGGTGCTTCCGGCGGATTAACCTTTATAAAATCTGCGCCCAAGCAAGCACCAACTCCTGCAGCACCTGCAATTATTTCCGCAGAGTTTTGGTTTTTTATATGTTTACCTCGTGGATAAATCCACAAAACGGCAAGTAGCCCATTTTTATGAGCTTGATAAACAATTTGTGCCGCCTGGCTCAGCATTATGGCTTCCTGCTCGCTTCCCAGATAAATTGTGTAACCAACTCCGACAATTTCAAGCTTTGAGTTATTTTTAAATTCCATTACCTCATCAACTGTTGTAATTGCAAGACTTACTTGATCTTTTTGGTCAACAGGCACAATGTTTGTTTTTCCGTTTAATTTTACAATGTAGTTAACATTCGGATAATCTTGTCCATATCTGGTAATTAGGCCGAGTTGGGTTGCAAAAGCACCAACATTACCTTTGCTTGCTATATCAAACATGTGTTTAGGAGTGGCATCTTGAATTGAAATATCCGGGCCGTAAAAATCTTGATTAAGATGTTCAATTTTTTGGTCACCGGCGAATAAGAAAAGACGGCCGGTATTTTTTGTGGCTGCTAAATAGTTTTTTATATAAAATTTTTTGTTTTTCTGTGGAACAGACAGGGGAACTAAGACATTTTTAATTTTTAAAGTTTTCATGGTACTTTTAGGCCTTTCCAGAATTTAATTTTAAAAGCTTTACCAATAATATGATTTGATCGTATAAAATATAGATTATAAATACAAGAGTTGCAGTTTTTTGTTTCAAAATAAATATTCATTTGTGTATTATTTGGGTAAAATTTAAACATAATAAGTTTAAATATAATGAATTTAGTATGAGGCTATAAATGAAGAGCAAATTATTTGGTGTTTTTTGTATGCTGTTTGGAATTGTTATTTTTCAAGAAAATCTGCTGTGTATGTCGTCAACGTATAGTTTTATTCAGGGTGTTTTTGACGGAAATTTACCTGGGGACTCTGAGTTTAAGCTTTCTGGTGTAGATACCTTCCCTGACGCTTTACCAAGTTTAGATATTGCCGGTGCCACATTTGATTACGATGGTTATCTTGACTTAAATGGTGGGTATGGAATTTTTTCGAAAGTTCGATACATTGTTTACACGGCTAAGATTTCTAGCGATTGTTTCGTTAGAATTTTAATATCCATTAGATTGAATAAAGAAAAAAGGGAAGCTTATTATGCGATAAATGTGGATAAATCAGTTGCAGATAAGATTGTAAATGCAGCCTATATTTTGCCGAAAGAATTGAAACCCGAACAAAGGGGTCGTTTACGGTTTATATTTCCGGTTGACGAGATAACTGGGGCACTCGAAGGTGTCATGGCTAATTTCAGTCCCATTCAAAATAAAAAGTCCAGTCAATAGAGTAGTAAAAAAAGTTAAATTTCAGTTTGCATGTTTTTGCGCGCCGAGTAGTCACTTAAGGCTTTAATTTCTAATCTTTTCATTGTTTATTTATTATGCTAAAGTTAGGGCTTAATGGTTAATACTGGGGGTTAAATGGTCTTGTCGACTAATTTTGAAAAATGAAAGGTTTCGTTGTGATTTCAACTTCGGATTTTAAAAAAGGGTTTACAAAGATACTTTGGAATAATGAACCATGGGTTGTAGTTGATTATCAGCTTGTAAAACCGGGAAAAGGCGGTACATACCTTCGTACCAAAATGAAAAATATGATATCCGGAAGAATGCTTGAAGAGACATTTAGGTCAGCCGAAAAATTCCCGGAACCTGATTTGGAATACAAGGAGATGCAGTTTTTGTATACAGACGGCCAGATGTACCACTTCATGGACAAAGAGACTTATGAACAGATTGATTTGGATGCAGAGCATGTGGTATCTGTAAAAAAATATCTGAAAGAGAGCGAAATATATAATGTTATTAATTTTCAAGGCAGACCAATTTCAGTCGAACCACCGATATTCATGATATTGCAAATTAAAGAAACAGTTCCCGGAGTTAAAGGAGATACGGCTCAAGGTGGATCCAAACCGGCTACGCTCGAAACGGGCCTTGTTATCCAAGTTCCTCTTTTTTTAAACGAAGGCCAAAAGATTAAAGTTGATACCAGAGAAGATAAATACATTGAAAAAGTTGATTAAGCATGAACGAAAAATTTGGGGCAGATGATCTTAATTCAAATCCCGTTGATGGAGAGTTAGAAAAAGAGCAGTCTAAAATATCGGAACAAGAGGAACAGCCGGTTGAGTTTGAAATTGAGGATTATTTAAAACAGATAAATCTTGATTCACGCAAGGATGAGCGGGTTGTTTCTTTTTTACTGATTTATGCGGTTGATCGCTTTGATTATGATATAAGTTTAGAATCTGTGATTGACAACTTTTCACGTGGTTTTGATTTGGTAATTCCGAAAAATTCTTTTGCATTTAAAATGGCTCAGGGCACTGTTGACAACCGCGATATGCTTGATTCTAAAATGGTTCCGTTCCTTAAAAATTGGAAATTGGAACGGCTTGGCTGTTGTACACGTCTGATCTTGCGTCTGGCTTTGTGGGAACTCTTGCAACCTGATCCAATTCCATCAATAGTTATAAATGAGGCTGTAGAACTTGCAAAAATCTTTGCAGAAAAGGATGCATATAAATTTGTTAATGGACTTTTAGATGAATTTTGTAAACAAAATGGATTAGTAAAACCGGAGTAAAATTATGAGAGAAGATTTTTCATGGCTCAAGGGCCAAATTTCCAACGCATCCCCTCTTTTTTTTATTTTAGGGCCCTGTGTTATTGAGGGTGAATATCATACGCTCAAAATTGCTGAGATTTTAAAAAAACTTTCGTTAAAGCTTAATTTTAAGTTTGTATTCAAGAGTTCCTATGATAAAGCTAATCGTACTTCACTGAAAAATTACAGGGGCAGTGGAATTGATGATGGACTAAGAATTTTAGGCAAGGTTCGGTCTGAGCTAGGCATTCCAATCATTACCGATGTACATGAGAGTTGGCAGGTAGAAAGGGCGGCAGAAATAGCGGATGTTTTACAGATTCCGGCATTTCTTTGCAGACAAACCGACCTTTTAGTAGCTGCAGGGCAGACTGATAAGGTTATTCATATAAAAAAGGGGCAGTTCGTTGCGGCCGAAGCGATTGACCATGCTGTTAAAAAGGTAGAATCTGCAGGTAATAAAAATATCTGGATTTGTGAACGTGGTTACACATTCGGTTATAATAACTTGGTTGTGGACTATCGTAATTTTTTAATCATGAAGTCACTAGGCAAACCGGTTGTATTTGATGCAACACATGCCGTTCAAAGACCGGGTGGTATGGACATGGCTACCGGTGGAGACAGAATTTTTGTACCTAGTCTTGCTGCAGCGGCGGTTGTTCAGGGAATTGCGGGACTTTTCTTGGAAGTGCACGACCATCCTGAGGCGGCACTGAGTGACGGACCAAATATGATAAGGCTTTCTGAACTTGAAGGCTTTTTGACTTATTTAATAGAGCTTGATGCTTGGGCTAAACAAAAACCGGTTCCGGTTGTTTCATAAGATTCTAAAATTTAGGGGCTGCGACAACGCAGCCTTTACCCTTATGTATTAAAATAAATCTGAATGAGTCCCTGTTCTAACGAATATAATTTCCGTTTTTGTTTTTTTATAAATCAACAACCAATCAGATTCAATGTGACATTCCCAATAATCCTTAAATTCACCCTTAAGCTTGTGATTGCGATTTTGGGGCGGAAGAGAAATCTCCTCCAGCAAAAGTTTAACGATGGATTTGAGATCTCCCAAATCTTTGCCACGCTTCTGGGATACTGTAATACCATTCAAAGTAAGTCTTATGCCCGCATGGTTTGAGCCGCCTTCGCCAAGGCTTCGACGCCCACGTACGTTTTTTTTGGCCGCTCGCCCTGAGTGCGCACGCAGTGCGCGTATCGAAGGGTGCGGCCTGCAAAAAACACTCACCACAGCCTGCCCGCCATAGCCATGAGCGAAGCGAAGGCGACGGCTGGGAGCGGGCAAGTTTGGGTACTTTAATTACGCAGAATGGTATAACATCTTTTTCAAATTGCCGTTGATAAATAGGCGTTAGCATTTAAATGCCCAATTTTTTAAATAAGCCTTCAGCGTTTTTAGCCTTAACAAGTCCCTTTTTCTTTTCAACGGCCTTGATAGCTTGGAGGGTTTTCTTGTTTGGCGTTTTTGGATTCAATAAATTTTTTTCTATTGATTCAATAACTATTTCTCGCATGCTTTTGCCAAGAAGTGCAGCCATAGACTTAAGACGCCTGTGGCTCTCTTTGGGAATGTCTATTGTTATACGAGACACATCATTTTTTACAATCATTTTTTTCTCCTGGAGATAAGATATTTTCTAGATCTAGCGATTTAAAGGATACCATAAATACAGAAATGCAGAAATAATGAATTTGAAATTAGTAAAACTTTGGGTGGATATGTATAAAAAGCACGGTAAGTTTCGAATCGACTCACGAATCGACTCATTTTAGTCTCCGTGAGTCGATTGAGTCGTATTTTTATTTTTTTGACTCAATCGACTCAGTATGCTAGGCTTATTTTATACATTGAAGAACAAAGGTCCTATTTTTTTCGGGAGGAACAGTAATGAAATATTCCCAGCAAGAATCTACTATTTTGGAATTTAAAAGAGAGCTACCTCAAAATGAGCAGATAATAAAAACCATTATTGGTTTTTGCAATCATAAAGGAGGTAGGCTTGTTATTGGTGTTGATAATGATGGAACAATTATCGGAGTTGATAGCGACAAAATACAGGGTGTCCTTGAATATGTGGAAAAATCAGTCTATGAAGCTACGCATCCGGCAATCATTCCTTTGGTTTACACACAAACAATTGGTGAAAAATTGTTACTTATTATCGAAGTTTTTCCCGGAAACAACAAGCCTTACTTTCTCAAGTCGGAAGGGGCGTCAAAAGGTGTTTATATCAGGATTGGAAGAAGCACTATGCGAGCAGATCCTGAGACGATTCAAGAGCTTTCATGGCAGTCACGTGGATTACCTTCTGACCAAATTCCGGTATTTCAAGCAGGCGTGCAAGACTTGGACGAACAAAAAATTCGTGACTTTTTTCATTACAAAAGGGTTCCCGTTAAATCAATCCCAGCTAAATCAACAGGAGCTCTAGATAAGCTTTTATTGAATTACCATTTTGCAGCACATGAACAAGCACGGTTGTATCCAACTGTTGCAGGCATCCTTCTTTTTGGAAAAAATCCTCAGCACTTTTTTCCTCAGGCTTACATTGTTTGTACTCATTTCTCTGCACCATCGATAGCAAATTCAAAAACGCTTGCCACCAGAGATTTTTCGGGCACAATAATCGAACAAGTTGAAGCAGCTTTTGACTTTGTTTTGCAACGACTTTCTCGCTCATCGGTTGTAAAAGGTCTTCGACGGGTAGAAACGCTTGAAATTCCTGAAAAGGCATTTCGTGAAGTGCTGATCAATACGATTGCTCATCGCAACTATCACCTATCTTCACCAATTAAAATTGCACTTTTCCCTGACAGAATAGAAGTATACAGCCCGGGCGATTTTCCTGGTCCACTTACCCCCCAAAATCTTTTAATGGGGCTTTCTTTTATTCGTAATGATGCAATTTGTAAAACTCTCAAGGAGATGGGGATTATAGAGGCATTTGGTACGGGATTTACCACGCTTTTTGAAAGCTATCATGCATATGGTCTTCCAAAACCAGACGTTATCGAAGGAGAGAATTATGTTAAGTGTATTCTGCCTCGGGAGCAAATCACAATGCGATCTGTTTCCCCAAAGCGTAGCACTGTTGAGAAGCGTAACGATCGGGAGAAGTGTGATGCCATTGAGAGCATTTTAAAGTTGTTCCATACGGCAACAGAGATAACGATCAATGACATTATCGAAAGGCTCTACTTAACACGTGCAACGGCGGGTAGAAGGCTTAATGAGCTTGCTGCCAAAAAGATCATTAAAAAAATTGGTAGTGGCAGAAGCACTCGTTATATTTTGGCGAAAGAATAAGAAAATTGGCTGCGCTAGCGCAGCCTTGATATTTAAGCTACCATCAGCTCGATTTTAGTTTTTATAAATTGGCTTTTGCTTACAAATTTTAGTAACTTTTTCTTTAATTGATTTCAGGGCGTCTTCGTTACTTCTGTTTTTAATTGCAAAATCAATCCATTCTACAATTTGTACAATATCATTTTCTTTAAACCCTCGGGTCGTGACGGCGGGGGTTCCAACGCGTATGCCGCTTGGATTTGTTGGACTTTGCGTATCAAATGGGATCATATTGCGATTCAAGATAATATTACAGTGGTTTTGTAGCAGGCTCTCAACATCCCGCCCGGAGACCTGGCCCCCTAAATCTTTGTGGCTTTTAATATCAACCAAAAACAGGTGAGTATCGGTTCCGCCTGAAATAATCCTATAACCAAGATCGGCAAAGGCTTTAGCCATAGTTTTTGCATTTTTGATTACCTGTTCTTGATATGTTTTGAATTCCGGCTTGCTTGCCTCCTCAAGAGCAACCGCTTTTGCGGCAATTATGTGCATGAGCGGTCCACCCTGAATCCCCGGCATGATTGCTTTGTCAATCTGTGCTGCATACTGTTGTTTGCACAAAATCATTCCCCCCCGAGGTCCACGCAAAGTTTTATGTGTTGTGGTGCTTACAAAATCAGAATGTGGAACAGGACTTGGTATAAGTTTGGCTGCAATTAAGCCTGCAATGTGTGCCATATCCACCAAGAGTTTGGCATTATGTCTTTGTGCAATAGTCTCCAATTTTTTATAATCAATTAATCTTGAATAAGCAGATGCGCCTGCGATAATAATTTTGGGTTTGTGCTGCATTGCAAGATTATCTATCTCTTCATAATCAAGCTCTTCAGTCTCTTTGTTTACGCCATAACCAATGGCATTAAACAGTGAGCCGGAGAAGTTAATTTTGTGGCCGTGTGTTAAATGTCCGCCTGATGCGAGGTTCATTCCTAAAATCGTGTCGCCCGGCTTTAGTAGGCTGAAGTAGACGCCAAAATTGGCAGAAGATCCTGAGTGTGGCTGAACGTTGGCATGGTCAGCGTCAAATATTTTTTTTGCCAAATCGATTGCAATATTTTCGACTTGATCGATAATCTCGCATCCTCCATAGTAACGTTTTCCTGGATATCCTTCGGCATATTTGTTGGTCAAAACTGATCCTGCCGCATTTAATACTTCATTACTGGCGTAATTTTCCGAAGCAATGAGGTTTATGGTGCCTTCCTGACGTTCTAACTCTTTTTGAATCAATGCCTGAATGATATTGGAAGTGTCGGGTATAACGTTTTTCATGAAATTCCTTTTTTCCTTTGCAAAGATAGTCTTAAATTATAATTATTGACTAATATTTCTACACCCTCGTAATATAAAAGACAAGGGAAATCGAATTTAAACAGGTTTGGGTAGGATTACGGTTAGGGGGGATTTTTTATGGAAAAGAAAGTTTTGGCACTACTTGTTGCGTTGGCACTAGTTTCGCCTGCAAAATGTGGGCATGAAGAGGGTGCTGTAGCTGCGGGAGCACTTGGAGGACTGGCGATAGGAACGATGATTGGGCAGTCAGCAGCTAAGTCTGACAGAAGTGATAGGGTCGAAGAGAAGCTTGAGCAAGAGCAGCGTGATCGTGACCAAGAAAAGGTGAGTCAGTTGGAACGAAAGCTTGAGCAAAAGGAGTTAGAGCGCAAAATAGAGGAGCAGCGTACCAAATCTGAACAACGTGAAAATGAGTACAAAAACATGCTTACATTTATTGTGCTTGGGCTGATAGCAGCTTTGTTGCTTGCCTTGTTTGGAGTGGGTATTGCAGCCTTGATCCACAGAAAGAAGGGAAGTTAAAAGCGTAAAAATTTCAGTTATAACAAAATCTAATCAAACGGGCCTTTGTAATTTTACAAGGGCCTTTTTTAGTAGGATTCTAAGCGATTTTCATTGAATTTAAGGCATTCTATGCTACCATAATCTGTCCATATTTTTGAGTGAGTTTTTGGGAGGGGATGGATTTATGGCGTTAAAACGTAAAAAACTAATATTATATATTTATTTTTTTGTTATAGCTTTTTTGTGGACGAATTTTTCGTCCGTATCTTTGTTTGCGCAAACTCCTGCATCTGAGTTAGATTCGAGATTAGAGCATTTTGATAAACTTGGTGAAAAATATGGATCTGCTGAACGCTGCGACAAGCTTGATGACAAGTTTGCATCGCCTGAGTTTATAAATAAAATTTCAAATAAAGAAAAAAATCGCATCGAGCAACAAGAGAAGTTCAACAGCAAAGTCCTTTTTGGTGTAAATTTGCCAATTAGTGAAAATGGAGTTCAGATAAATTTTTGTAACAGAGATTGGATGTTACTGCTTGCTGTCTCAAGCCAATGGGCTGCAGATTTTATTTTTTTTAAAATGCTTAGCAATGCGTTACAAACGTCAATGCATGACGTGTGTTTGCAACAATCAAAAGAGTTATTAGAATTACTAAAAAAACTTGATGAATCAATCGAGCAAAAGAATGACGAAGAGATTAAGAAAAATGCATTGGAGTTGGATAATATTGTTGGCAAGGTCGTGCGAAGCAGCCAGATTAAATATTTTCAGGCAGTAGCCATATTTGCTGCATCAACAAATGTTATTTATCGTACGCAAAAGTACTTCTGTTTAAATTCTATGTTTAAACAAAGTTTAATAGATTTTGCGCTTGCTAATATTGTTTACAGCAAAAATAAAGAGCCAATCGATAGTTCATTGATGGAGTTCTTGAAAGACAAATCAATTGCAGGACTTGATTTTGACTTAGTTCAAACTACTGTTTTAGACATGGCAACATCGTTTTTATGTGAACATGGAATGCTTCCTGAATGGGTTACGGGTAATAAATTTGATCTGGCGCGTCGAATTGCTTTTGCAAGCATCTTTGTTTGGTGGTCGAGCAAAAATATTTATAAACCTATACTTTCTAATTATCTGGTTTCAAGCCGCAAAAACTTAATCTCTGTTTTGGAAAAATTATCTTGTAATGATCTGGAGCAACAAAAGGTATCAGAAAAAGAGCTTGAGAGTGTTTTGAAAAATATGCCGCAGTGTTCGTTTGCATTGTGGGAGTCTAACAAGCGTAAGCACTTTGCACAGTGGCATGCGATATCGAGTTTGGTTCTTTTAATGCCGGCGCTTATAAAGTTTGTGGTTTGGGTTTATAACATGAGTAATAACAAAAGTAATAGCGTAATCAAAAGTAATAACGTAAGCAAAGAGGCAAACTGATGTTTCTGTTTTTAATTTTTTCTTTTTTATTAAATATATTTTTATTAAATACGCAAGTTTATGCAGCCAAACCAACTGACGCACCTGCTTTCAATATCGGTGGTTTTAATATAAAGATTGATGATGTTGCAAAAATTGCAGTAGAAACGGCAAAAGTTCTTGATGATATTTCTCGGGATACACGAGAATCTTTTGATCGTAAACGCACTGCCCTGGAACAGGAAAAGATTATGCTTGTAAAGAAAAAAGAGCAGGGGGCAATTGGAGAACTTGAGTTTCAGGTTCGATTGGAAAATGTTGATACGCGAATGAAGAAGCTTGAATCTGATATTGAAAAGGCCGAAAAAACAGGTGACGCTTGGACTAGCAATATTCAAGATGCTTTAAAGGGTGGATGGCAGATGATTTTGGCCAAACAGCAAGAAGATGCTGTGCGAAAAACACAGGTTGCAACAGCAGCCGCCACCCAGGCTGTTAAAAATGACGGGGATATGGAGCGTCTGCGCTTTTGGTTTGAAAAAGAGAACATGGCACGAGTTGGCGTTTTATTGACGGCTGTTTCTGCCGGCATATTTGCAAGTTATTATGGATTCCAATTTGGATTTAAATATCTGGAATCAATTATAAGTATTCCATCATTAATTCAGGAAACTTCGATTAAAAGTCTGAATGAACAGTTAAAATTAAAGCTTGGTATTACAAAACTTTGCGCAGAACATCAATTTACGCTTGACGATGTAATTTTGGCGCCTGAAATTAAACAAAAAATAACACGTTTGGCAGGCGAAACGCAAAAGACCCATGAATGGGGGATCCCATACAGACACATGGTTTTGTATGGTCCGCCCGGCACGGGGAAAACGATGATTGCACGAATTATTGCGCGCAAGAGCGGCATGAGTTATGCGATCATAAAGGGCTCGGGATTGCTGCAGTACTCTGAACAACTTGCGATTCAAAAGTTGCACGAAATTTTTGATTGGGCTGAACATGGCAAACGTGGCTTGATTATACTTTTTGATGAAGCCGACTCCTTTTTAAGAGATAGAAAAGGGCTGGATGCCTTTAGAATTGCACTTGTTGATGCCTTTCTTTCTCGTACAAATTCCAGCTCAGAAAAATACATGTTAATTTTGGCTACTAATCATCCTGAAGAC
>CAVXAT010000012.1:0-6837 GCA_963759805.1 uncultured bacterium | reverse complement strand
GCTATTCAGCTTACAACCGGTCAGTTTTCTACAGTTCACACAACTGTGGTAGAAATTGTCAATATAATTATTTACTGAGTAAAGTAAAGAAAGATTTTAAACTCAAAAACCAAGTCCCAAAACCAAGCCCCAAAATCAAGCCTCTGACTACCCCCACTTTAAAGTCCTCACGCAAAAATTATTATAAATTTATTATAAAGTTGATTTAGTATTTAGCAAACGGCATTTTGCCCCCATATTAAATGTTAAATCATCCATGCAGGCAAGAAGAGTACGCGATTTTCTTGATCGAATGAAAGAGGTCCCATGTAACAAAAAACCCCCATAGAAGCCTCTGGGAGAGCTGTCATGAAACCTTTGAGATTATTGAACTTTTTGACTTCAATCTGAGAAGCATATGTTATTTCAAAAGGAATGACTTGTCGTCCAAGTGTAACAACAAAATCAACCTCAGCCCCACCGGCAGTTCGCCAGAAATATATTGGGTGATTTTCAGATTGTGTGTCAAGCCACGCTTGAATCTCATTAAGAAACCAGTTTTCAAATCTATGACCTATCAGGCCGGTGTTTTTTAAAATGGTAAGGTCATGGATACCGGTCAGGTAGCTAATCAAGCCGTTATTGATTAAATAACCTTTTGGGGATTTCACCAGTCGTTTAATAGAACTTTTGATGTAAGGAAACAGTTCTGTGTATTGCAGCGTAGCTAGCAAGTAATCTCGATACTTCAAGAGTGTACCTCTTGAACAGTGCAATGCATCTATAATTTTTTTGTCATCTCTAACTGATCCGGTGACTTCAGCACAAATTTTCATCAGATTCTGATACATGTGTAAATCACCGATTGAATCAATTGCTCGAATATCCTTTTCCAGATAAGTTTGCAAATAATCACCTAGATATTTTAAACGAGATGACTCCGAGTCGGCTTCTATGACTTCTGGAAGTCCACCCCAGATAAGATGGTTTTGTAAAGATTCTTGTAGGATGTTTTGAAAAGGACGAACATTCTCAACAATTTCTTCCAGTGCCTGCATATCTTTTGCATTAAAAATTATATCGAAAACGTTCTGAGAAGGCAACGAAACGTCCTGATGCAGTAAAAGTGTCATCTCTCTAAGACTAAATTCTCGCAGGCTTAAAAGCTCCACCCTGCCAGCCAAAGATTCTGCCGTCAGTTTGTGCAAATTGAGGTGTGCTGAGCCGGTAAGAATAAATTTGATATGATCTTTCCCCTTATGAGCATCGTATATGATTTTTATTTGATCGAACAATTGAGGACATTTCTGTGCTTCATCAATAAAAACCCACAATTTTTTTTGCCCCCCAATCTTTTGCAACGCAGCCTGTTCAATCATGAGCTCAAGTTCTTCGGCTGCAACTCTGTTTCTTTGACTCAATACGTCCATGTTAAGACGAATCCATTTTTTCTCTGGATCAAGATTTATGTAATATTCAATCAATGTTGTTTTTCCAACGCGTCGAGGACCTAAAAGGGCACTGATGAAAGGACGCTCAAATGACTCAAAAAGAAACGCTTCATTGGCTCGAATAATGTATTTTTTCACGATTTCTCCCTAAATTATTACTTTTGCATGACAAAACTCATACCTAAATGATAAATTTGCATGGTAAAAATGTCAAACCAATATCAAAAATGCATTCTTGCTAACAAATATTTGCATAAGCAAGACATATCGCACCCGCATAGAGGCTGGCTTGACGGTTTGTTAGCAATCTCAAAGACTGCCAGTTTAATAAGTTTCAGGATGGATCAAGCCTTCTGTATCTCGAAATCAGGTAACAACTGTACCAGTCAGTCGTCCCAGCGGCCCATTGGCTAAATTGTTTCCGTCTGTAGAATCTTAAACCTAAATCTTAAGGCCAAGCCTGGAGAGTCCGACTAGTCAAACTAGTGGGTTACCCTTTTTGAAGAATAATTAGACGCTATCAAAATAAAAACTGGGCCATGAATTGTTCCTCAACCCGGAACAGGCATGGTCCAGTCTTTTATTCATCAAATCAAATAATTGAGGCCGTCCTGTAATTATTTGCCTTTTGAGGATGCTAGCTTATTTGAGAGTGCTGACCTATAAGTATCTCCACCAGGACAAGCCTTCATCTTGCCTGCTCAGCAGCCTCCTTTGCCTTCTTAAACCTTTCCATACGCGCTGCATCCTCAGCAGCCTGCGCAGCCTTAGCGGCTTCAGCATCCTTAGTCTCTTCAGTATCCTCAGTTGGCTCAATAGTTTTACCAGCTTCAGTACCCTCAGCAACCTTAGCAGTTTTTGCGGCCTTAGCAGATGACTCAGCAGCTTCATGTTCTCTGAAGTGTTTTATGTGCTTTGCGTATACGTCCTGCTGTGGTGTAGCCTGTATTTCAAGTTTTGTTTTTACAAGTGATTCAAGCCGTTTTGCAAGATTTTTATTCCAGGTTATACAATGAGTTACTATTTTTTTTAAAATAAAAACTTGCTTATCTATTCTATCCAAGCGGTCACCAGTAAGCATCGTAAACCAAGAAGTTTGGCGAAAACCAGCTAAACTATTTTCTAAATGGCCACAAGCCGCTCTTCTTTTGCTATAATACATTTGAAGAGTTTCTATTGCTTTTTGGTCGATATGCTCCTCTGGTCTTTCTAACAATTCAATTTGATTCCGAAACCAATTCAGTTGAAATAATTCTGTAGAAAGTTTTCCAATGATCTCTGCAAAAAACCCAACCATCGCGGTGTCTTTGCTTGTAGACTCCGAAGACAGTAATTGTTGGACAGTCGTTCCAACGGAACCTAACTGTTCCTGGATCTCTTGTCTTTTTTCTTCAGTTGGTCCTGAAATGGATAGATCGCGCAAAGTCTTTCTCACTGGCCTTTCTCTAATTGGTTGTTTTGCTGCATTCAAAAGAATCCCATGAAATAAAACACAGCCAACAACCAATGTAACAATATTCTTAGACTTCATATCTATATTCCTTATATAATAAAAATATAAACCTACTTTATTATTTATAACCAATGGGATTATATTTTTGCAAATTATTATAAAAATATAAGAAAAATGTGCTAGGGGAAACTGATTTTAAATAAAGCTCTTGACTTTGGGATATTAGAATTTTTATTTTAATATTCAGTTAAAATTTGTATGCTGGTTATATGTGTGCCCGTTATAAATGTATAAATTGGAAGGAGTCTTTTTATGAGTAAAAGCAATAAGCTTTTATCTTGTTTGATCAGCGCTTTAATGCTTTACAGCTTTTGTTATGGAATGGAACGGCCAATGGAACCAATGCAACATCAAGAACCAATGGCAAAAGACCAAGAGCATCCGCAAGCAGGAAGAGTGGCCGCACTCAAAGCAATATTTGAAGGGCGCAAACAACCAGAGCCACAGAATAATGCGATAACTTCCCCACGCACCCAGGAGCAACGAATCGTTGGAACAGAAGCTAGGCAACCAACCCCTGAAGCACCGAAAGAGACGCTGGCTGCTGAACAAGCTGCGACTGAGAAACTGAACCCTGAACAAGCTGCTGCTGAGAAACTGGCAGAAGAACCTCCTGCGCTACCACCTAGAGTTAATAAACCCAAAAGATCTGCCGTTGCTACTAAGCAAGAGCGACCACTGCCTCCACCACCTGAAGAACAAACTGAAGCCGTTTCTGTCCCTAAACTTCCTGTTTATGCTCCAGGCGTTACTAACCTCACTGAAGCAAAAAAAGCATACTTATCTGGAGAACATCGAAGGAGAAAAAATAAACCTGAAGCTGCTGCTGAAGCAAAATCTGAACAACCTGTCACCCCTGAGCCATCTGCCGAACCTCTTTATATCCGTCCTAGTGTTCAAATCAAGAAACCTGAACCAGTAACCGGAGCAACAGATGAAGAATGGGCAGCAAGCGGAAACTGATGTTTCCAAACGAGTTAAAAAAGACATCAAAATAACTCAACTGGACCGTGATTTGTTTCTCAACCGGGAACAGGCATGGTCCAGTTTTTATTTGTCCCATAAAAATTTATCAAATTATACCATTCTAATTAATCTGCCAAAATGGCCCAACTCCTAGAACAAAGATTTTTTATAGAACCACAGATGCTGATAAACGCTTTCCAGGCCGAGACGGAAGCCATCATAATTTCTTTGCAATCCTTGAAACACCTGTTTGCAAGCCATCTTTGCTTAAGTTGTTGCCATAATTGCTCGATTGAATTTAACTCAGGCGAATATGGAGGCAGAAAAACCAAGCCCCAAAATCAAGCCTTTGGCTAACCCCACTTTAAGTCCTCACGCAAAATTTATTATAAATTTATAATAAAGTCGATTTAGTATTTAGCAAACGGTATTTTGACCCAGATTAGATGTATGAATTCGAATTTTATTTAACACCTAAAAAACTAAAGATTTTGTACAAAAAAAGCCCAAACATTTTTAACTGATTTTTTAAAATGCCAGGGCGTTTTTTCATTGAAATTTTGCAATGCTTTCAAGCCCCTGAGCCGTGATATTTTTATCTAATTGAAATGTCTCTTTCCCTGGGTACACTACTGTTAGATTATCAAGCTTGAGATCAGCAATTGCAATCCTCATGGATTTTGTAACTTTGGGAACATCAGCATATTTAAATTCAAAGCCCAGTCGCTTGCCATCTTTAAATATAAATAAATCTAACTCAGCATCAGCCTGAGTTGACCAAAAAAAGCACTCTTCCGCACGAAGATCGTACGCCTTGATAATCTCTTCCAATGCAAAACCTTCCCAAAACGCTCCCAGCTTAGGATGAGTATCTAACTCTGTAAAATTTTGAATGTTAAGTAGTGCATGCAAGATTCCGCTATCTCGAAAATAAATTTTTGGCGCACGGACTTGTCGTTTTTGTATATTCTCAAACCATGGAGATAATTCACGAACCATGAATGTGCCTGCAAGTATGTCCAGATACCTGCGAGTCGTGTGATCAGAAACGCCAAGTGACCTTGCAATCTCACTTGCGTTAAAAGTTTGTCCATGGTAATGAGCTAGCATAAGCCAAAAACGACGTAATTGTTGAGGTGGAATATTAAAACCAAGATTGGGAATATCACGCTCCAAAAAGGTCGTTATATAATTTTGCCGCCATAAAAAACTATCCGAATCATTTGAAGCAAGATATGAGAGAGGAAAGCCTCCTCTAATCCAAAGTTTATTTACATCACTAGTTTCGCATAAGGAAAATGGCGGTAACTCGACAAAACCAATACGTCCGGCCAGTGTCTCAGATGATTGGCGTATTAAATCACGGGATGCACTTCCCAAAATTAAAAGATTTCGTTTATGCGCCTGATCATCTACCAAGACTCGGATTACCGGAAAAAGATCCGGACGCATTTGAATCTCATCAATTACAATAAGTTTTTCCGGTTCACTTGAAAGGGCAAGCATGGGATTTTCCAGGCGAGCAAGATCAAGCGCTTTTTCCAAATCAAATAATCTGGCATTTCCATTTCGCAGCTCTTTAACAAATGTTTGTGCAAGTGTTGTTTTTCCAACCTGACGCGCACCAAGCAATGCACACACTGAGTGCACATGAAAATGTTGTTCAATTTTTTGTAAATAATGTTCTCTTTTTACCATTTAATCTCCTTGAAATATCGACACTATATCTCGAACTTACAAGGAACTTTGCAGAAAATCAAGTAAATAATGAATTTCCTTCTAGGTCACATAAAAAAGCCCCAGCACTTTTACCTGCCAGGGCTACAAATTTTGATTGGATTTAATTAATTTTCTAGTGCAATGGCCCGCTGCATAATGGGCAATTCGGATTGACCGATGTTCTTACCGTTGCTAAATCCTCTCTACAAATAACGTGCCCACACGGTAAAACCTCTAAAATTCTATCTTTAATGTCGCTTAATAGATCCCAACAAATAGGGCAACGTTCACCTTCAAGTTTGACACGCGGTTCAAGATCTTTCGATTTAGGGTATAACCTTTTTACTGCATCGTCTTCTTGCAACCATCCCATCAAGCTGGTGCTCATAAGAACTTGGCCAGGATTTTTCAGAGAAAGAAGTGCCGCTGTAGCAAACACACGCTTATCAATGGGATCAACGGGACCGTAAAATGTTGCCCAAGGAAAATTCTTGGCCTTCGCTTCGCTTTCAGTAGGATCAATGTCTCCACCAAGAAACACAATTTTGATTTGTGTGTTAATTAGCTGCATAGAGTCATCTTCTTTGAAAAATTCTTCGTCTTGCATTTTTTTAATCTTTTCTTTTAATTTTTGAAAATCATCATCAGACTTAATCGCAACAATCTTTTCTCCACGAGTAAGCCACGAAACTTCGTCAACCTTGAGCCCCCTCAGTTTCATTATCATGTCCATCTGCTTGTCACACTCGGTTACTACTCCGTCGACCTGCCCATCAATAGTTATGAGATTAAATAATTTTAATATTAAGTGCATTGTGATGGCATTGTTAGCCAACTGCATAGACAATGCATTATAAAATAATTGTGATATTTTGAGTATAGTAGATGCATCTTCCGGTCTGTTCAGCCAATTTGTAAAAGTTATTTCTTTTAAAAAGCTCGAATCATCCAAGCCTTGTTCCATCGGACTTACTGCAGCAAATGCCACAGAACCCACGCTACCTGCTATCAACATTGATAAGATTACTGTCTTGAACATCTTCATAAAATAAACCTTTTATTAAAAGTTAAAACGTTAATAATAACAATCTATATCTAATCTTATAGACTAATTGAAAATAATCAAAAAACGCGTAAATTTCGATAAAACCAACAAAAATGTATTAAAAATGGTTTAATCACTAACCTGTAACTGAATTTGAAGAGGCT
>CAVXAT010000011.1:0-122815 GCA_963759805.1 uncultured bacterium | reverse complement strand
AAAAGATTAAATAATCAAAAACAGGGAAGTTTATTAATCCATGGATCCTGAATCAAGTTCAGGATGACAAATCTTTGATTGGAAGACGCTTTCGATACCTTAGTCCTTTTCCTGAGCTGTCGAATTGGGTTACTTAACTTACAGGAAGTTCTATTTTAAACTGAGCGCCGATTTCTTTGGTTCCAGGTTCGGCTTGGTTCAGCTCAATCTTTCCGCCCATCTGTTCAATAATATCACGAACTATTGCAAGCCCCAACCCCATATTCTTTTTATCAGTGGAAACATAAGGCATGAAAAGTTTATTTTGAACTATTTTGGAAATCCCCGGTCCATTATCGATAAATAAAATTTCAATTTTGTTTTGATGTTTTATAAATCGTGTCTGAATTTTGATAAATGGCTTGTAGTCTGTTTTTTGTGTTTCTGCTTGTTGAATTGCTCTGACACTATTATCGAGTAAATTTGTAAATACCCTGCGTATTTTTTTCTTATCTAGTTTTATTTCAGGAATAGCATGATCAAGATTAAGCGTTAAATTAATCTCTGGGTAGCTAACTTGGTATAAACGCATTGTGTCAGTAATAAGCTGGTTTATATTTGCCATCTCAAGGAAAAGTTGCGGCATTGATGCAAATTTTGAAAAATGTGAAACCAGATCTTTGATTGTTTTTACCTGCTCAAGAATTGTATTTGTGCAGTCGAGAAATGCTTGGTCATTATTTAATATAGTATTGTATTTACGCTGTAGGCGTTGTGTGGCTATTTGAATGGGAGTTAATGGATTTTTAATTTCATGTGCCATCTGCTTGGCAGCCTCTTGCCAGGTTTTGAGTGTATTAATCTTGACTATATCCGTTAAATCTTCAATGAATATAAGTAATCCCGCCTCAGGGCCTTGCATAGAGTGCTCAATGTTAATTTTTGCCAGATGGATCATGAGGGTTTTATCTTCCTCCCCATTATTAATACATGGTGTGAGTGAGATTTCTTTGATTGTGCTTTGCTTTTGCGTTTTTATTAATTCACGGGTCAACTCAATTATCTTATTTTTAATTTCGGGGCCAAAGATGTTTATTTTTTTGTTTTTGCATTCTGATTTGCCGGAAAAGCTGAGAATCATCTTTTGGCCCGGAATGTTTGAGGTTATTATCCGCCCAAATTTGTTTACCAAAAAGACTGATGCTCGAATGTTTTCAAGAATTAACATCATTTCACGGTTTTTTTCATTAAGCTGCAGATGTGCAGTTTGGAGCGCATTGGTCATATCATTAAATCCATGTGTTAAATGGCTTAAATCATTATCCGGATGATAATTTATTTTTACATCCCAGTTACCGTTTCTTATCTGTGTCATGGCACTCAAAAGTTCTTGAATTGGTTTTACAAGCCCGCGTGCGAAGTAAAATGCACACCACATTGATAAAAGCAAGATTAGAAGTGTGATAAAAATAAAGGTGCAGATATAAGAAAAGTAAATTGGATTACGCATTGATTTTAACTGCTGATAATCTGAAATTGAATTTTGAATCTCAATAAGTGGATATCTGATTGATGATGGATATCTTTGAACTAATATAAAATACACGTTATTAATTTTTTTTGCCCAGTACAATGAACCGTAAAAATCGAAAGGCTCTATGCTTTCATGGATCCCATTTTCACGATCTTTACTCTCATGATTTTTTAGGGCCCGAAAAAACTCTTTTCTAAGATGATGCGTTGTGCGATCATTAAGTTTTCGATAATCGCGCCAGACCAAAACTTCATCCTTTGTTTTTCCCAAAATTCCAATTCGATTTTCTGTCCAAACATAAAATGAGTAATTTTTTGTCTCAGGATGAGTTGATTTTAAGTTTTCGAATTCAGCATTAAAGACTTCGACAGATTTTGGATTTTGCAAATCTTCCAGTTTGACTTTTGAAGTTATGTTTCTAAAAAGATCCTGCCCCAGCTCTTTTATAGATTGACGCATGTTTTCTGTCTGAATCTCGTGAAGTTTTAATCCATTTTGCAGTCCCTGGTTTATGCGTATGTGGAACCAGTCATCAATGCTTGTTGATATGAACTTGCCTGCAGTGAAAAAAACAAAGAATGATGGGATGACGGAGAAGAGTGTTAGGGCAAAAAGTAGGTTGCGCTTGAAAACCGATCCAGGAGTTGAGCGGTGCCACTCGAGAAACAGTTTTATGCTCTGTCTGATTATTACATACAACAGAAAAGCTATTATAATCACGTGAAAATTAATCAGCAGGAAAAGAAAGGCACGATTGATTCCGGCGCCAATTGCGTTCTGCTCGCGTTGCAGAAAAAGCTCAACCCATGTGGTTGCAAACAGTGCCAAAAGTCCTACGATTAATATTGAAATTCGTTTAATTTTTACTGTATTCATAGGCTCATGCTAGCAAAATTGTCGTTTATTGCCAGGTAAGCCAAGTTTTTGGAGCATTTTTCTTGTTTTTTATATAAAAACTCCTAGTCCCCGACATCCTTTGTGCTTAAATACAGCAAAAACTTGTATATCCCACCATTTTAAGCTATTTTTTCCCAAATAACACCGTGACAATTAGTGCAAACTTGCTTCATGTCATTTGATGTTTTAAGCATAAAATTTATAAGTTCTTCGGCCGAAGCATTGTCAGAGAGCAACTTGATGAACGCCTCAGCAATCGCTTTATTTTTTTCAAATGCATCGTGTCCATCAGAAATAGCTTTAATAATCCATGCCAACAAGCAGCCATCAAACTCGCCCAAGGATAATACCCTTTGGTCGCAGTTTTTACATTTAATTTCGAGATCAATGTTATTTTTTTGAGAATATTTTTCGATTGCATTTTTCCATGAGGTAACCATAGAGGCAAATGTGGCAACATCTTCTGTTTGCTGCTTAATAACTTGTGGATCATTAAGATCAACCAGGTTTTCGCATTGCAAAAAACCTAAAAACAGAGCCATCAAAGCACAGCATGTAAAAATGCTATTTTCAAACTTCATTTCCAATCTCCCCCTTAATATTTTTTAAACTACTACATTCTTGCTTTTTGCTTTCACTTTTTGGGGCTTTTTTCCCGAAGCTGGGTACCAGTCAACTTGCTTGCAATGAGGGCAAGTAATTGAAAAATTATTGGAAAGTCCTGCCATGCTGGTGTCAATTACTCCTCTCGTTTTACCAATATTGATCTCTTTTGTGCCAATCGAAAGCTTAGTTGCTATTGCAGCAAGCAAAAAAGGTATTGTTGCAGGAACTATTGTTTTAAGAAAATATGCTTCGACGTAGGTTAAAAATTCCATCAAGCCCATTTCTCTGCCACAGTTACCACACTTCATTGTCGTATCAATTTCAATAAACATAAGTGAAACCCCTTCGTGAAAAATAGCTTTAAATTTCATTCTAAAACAACGGTACTCGAAATTGCAATAAAATAATAAGGGGCTATTTATTTTATTGCAATAGACAAGTTAAGCGTTTAACGCATCCCATATTTATATTTTATTTCCCAGCGCCTGAAAATTTTTGTATACTGCCATTCGTTATTACTTTCGAATTTTAGTTGGAATTTGGTTGAAAGTTATTTCGGATGGAACATAAACAAGCGTTTGACGAATTTTTAAAAAAGAATTTAAATACTCCTCAAAAGAAGGCTGTTAAAAGCCAAGATCCTGCCACATTGGTTATTGCCGGTGCGGGTTCGGGTAAAACTCGGGTAATCACCGCACGCATTGCAAATCTAATTCTTAATCAGGATGCGGATCCATCATCAATCGTTGCACTTACTTTTACAAATAAAGCGGCAGGGGAGATGAAGGAGCGAATATCCTCATTTTTAGGTCCATCACAAAAGGTGCCATTTGTAGGGACATTCCACTCATACTGTCTGTTGCTCTTACGAAGAAATTCCGCATTGCTGCCGTTTCCTGAATTTTCAATTATCGACAGCGATGATCAAGTAGATATTATAAGAAAAATTATAACCAAGAACGCTTTGACAAAGTATACAACTGCAAGTCAAGCTTGCTATCAGATTTCAACCTATAAAAATAATCTTTTAACAAAACAGGCCCAAGACTTAGTTCCACAATTTATTCGTGAAATTCATCGTGAATATGAGATTGAAAAGGCTGCTGCGCACTGCCTAGATTTTGATGATCTGTTGATACAGGGATTAAATCTTTTCAGTAAAAATGCTGATTTTAGAAAAACATTTCAAAGACGGGTTCGACACATTCTTGTTGATGAATACCAAGACACAAGTGTGGTGCAACATCAGTTGTTACAGTACATGGCACTTGATGCGGATAACAAATTTGCGATAAAGTCTTTGTGTGCAGTGGGTGATGAAGATCAGTCGATTTACTCTTGGCGTGGTGCAACGGTTGCAAATATGCTTTCTTTTCAACGTGATTTTTCGCCCGTGAGTGTCATTAAGATTGAACAAAATTATCGTTCGGTGCAACCGATTCTTGACGCGGCTAATAATGTTATAGAGAATAACCGTTTACGTAATCCCAAAAATCTTTGGTCTGAAAAAGAGGCCAAAAATCGAATTCTGGTTGGACATTGTCGCTCGAGTGAGCAGGAATCTGCCGCTATTGCACGTTTCATCCAAAGTTTTGTAAAAGATAAAAATAAGAAATTAGATAAAAAAAATAAGTTGAGTGATGTTGCAATTTTATATAGAACTCATTTTCAGTCTCGACAGATTGAAGAGGCCCTAATTTATCACTCTATTCCCTACAAAATTATTGGAGGGCTGCAGTTCTATGAACGTAAAGAGATAAAAGACCTGCTTGCTTACATGCGAATAATTGCAAATCCATTTGATAAACTTAGTTTGTTTCGTGCTATCAACTGTCCGGCCCGTGGCTTGGGCCCCAAATTTGAACAGGATGTTCTTGATGCATGGATGCAAAATCCGATGCTTGATTTCAAGCAGATTTTGAAGTTGCTAAAAGATTCCCAGCCGATGGGAAAGCAGATTTCAATTGGGGATTTTTTAAGAGTTTTTGATGGCCTTGATAGCTCAATGTTACCCGATAAGGCGATTGAAAAAATTTTAAAAGAGACTGATTATTTGGGATATCTTCGTCAAAATTATGATCCTAAAGAGGCTGAAGCAAAAATTGAGAACGTTAAAGAATTTTTGAGTTCGGCGCAGTTTTTTGAAAAAAAAGTTGTCAGCACTGAAAAAAAGGTTGTCGGCACTAAGGTTGCAAGTACTTTGGCTACGTCTGCCAAAGTTGTTAACGTTGCATTGATATCTTCTCCTGATGACCCATTGGGTGATTTTTCTGATACGTGGGCGCCGACAGCACCCTCACTCGAAAATTATCTGTATGATATTGCACTGTTACAGGAAAAACTTGCGCAGAATGAAAATAGCGACAAAGTTCAGATGATGACTCTGCATGCGGCAAAGGGTCTTGAATTTGAAGCGGTAATAATTTCGGGTCTTGATGAGGGACTTCTTCCCGGCTCAAAATCTTTAAGTACTTCTGAGGCGTTAGAAGAAGAGCGGCGCCTGTTCTACGTCGGTATAACACGAGCACAGGAGTATTTATTGCTTTTTACTGCTTCATATCGCAACAGTTATGGGCAGATTGTTGAGCAAGTGGCATCAAGATTTTTATCTGAAATTCCTTCCAAGTTAGTTCACAAAGTTGATTTTGAGAAAATGTTGGGTATGCAAATAACTGAAACTCTTGAATCATGGTTTTCCGGACGTGTTTTGCCCAGTTCCGTAATGACGTTTTCAAAGCCAGCGGCTTCAAAACCAACGGTTTCGAACCCAACGGGTTCAAAGCTGGCAGTTTCCAAGAACTTGGTTACAAAACCTTCGGTTACAAAATCTTCTTCTTTGGATACCGGCAAATTAATGGGGGGCTGGAGAAGTGGGCTTATGGTTGCTCATAAAAAATTTGGGCAAGGGGTTATCGTCAAAGTTGAAAAAAATTCTGAAGACTTCTATTTAACAGTGGCATTTAAATGTGGGCAGAAAAAGTTATTGGCAAGCTATGTTAGCAAAGTTAATGCCTAAGCGTTGGGTTTGGGTTTTTTTAATTTCTATATTATTTAATGGTTCTGGAGCTGGTTTATTATCTGGTCAAGCACAAATTAAACCTGAAATTTCAGGTGCTCCAGGTGATTTGAAACATAACGTTGCAATTGGTTCTTGTTTGCTGGCATTAATGTTTTTGGGCGTTTATCAAGCCCAAGCCAATCAGATGCCTGAATCTTTGGAATCTCAGTTTAAACCAGAAAATTTAGCGCTTAATTTTGCATCAACATACTGCATGAATTTTGCATGCACATTTTTCCATGAACTTGGCCATGGAATTGCAAAAAAAATCTTAACAGGATCAGATTTCAAAATACATTTAGGTAAGAATTTTGCGGATAAGAATTGTGATGAAAGAGATCAGTCGCTAATTAACTCAAAATATCTTAGTATCGACGGTTTTGATCCCATGTCCGGTTTTAATACGTCGGAATCAGATGCACAGGGAAAATATAAGCAAAAAAAATACACGTCTCTGCAAAAAATTCTAATAAATTTGGCCGGTGGGCTGTCTGGAATTCTGGGATATTATCTTTTACGAACGGCGATTTTTTTTATTTATAATTTGTGTGAATGCGAGAATAATAACTTTTTTGCAAAACTTTAAAAATGCTTTATTTCAATCTGTTACTTTTGATCAAATTGTTATTAATCAGTTATTTAATATGCTTGTTCCAATGAAAAATGCTAACCAGCTTGGCAGTGATGCCGCCAAAGTTTGGCAAGAATTAGGTGTTAAAAATAGCACGATTCAATCTGTTGCCGATATCCAGCCATATCTACAAATGCTTGCATTTATTGCTTTATCTTTTAAACAGGCTGATAGTAACACGAAAGATCAACGATATATCGCAGACAAAATCTTAATTGGTCTGACTAACTATTTTTTACAGGGATTTGCGCAGTTTAAAAGTGCCTAGACCCGTCAGCAATGGGCTAAATGAAGAAGCTGAAACTTATGCCTTTTTATTGCTGGTTTGTGCTTGCGTAAAAGGCATGGCCTCATTGAACTCTTTTAACCCTGCATTAATTTTGTCTACCGTTGTTGTTTGTGTGAAGACGCTGTTCCAGTCGCCTATTTTGAATTCAATTTTTCTAGCGAGTTCTTGCCCCTTGTAATTCATTGGTCCACCATCTGCGAGTAGGTCAGTCATGGACGTATTTGGTGTTATTACAAAGTCTTTGCCAATGACTTGACCGCTTGGAAGTTTAACTCCAATGCCGGGTGTTATAAAAAATCCCTCTTTTACTCTCATGACTTCATAAAATTTGCCTTGCAGTGTTGGGTTGCGTTGCATGTAAGGCCCATGCCATTTTCCCGGATATGCAAGATTCAGGCATCCTATGGTTGATCCGACAAATTTTTCCACGGTGAAAAAGTTGATTCGTACATTGTCGTAATTAAAGCTTAAAATATTGCAGGTTGTGTCTATGTCAGTTAGAGTTTTTTCGATCTGCTCAAGGTCATTTTGAATTATTGTGGCCAACTGAACAGGGCCTTCTTTTGATGTTTTAACCAAAAATATAATAAAAAGACTGACTAGCACTGTTGCGCTAAAAATTGCGAAATACTTTTTAAATTTTTTCGAAGGACCTTTTTTTGTAACAGAACCCAATTCTGCATCTACTTTTTCATCGAGCGTGTGCATTAACTCATCAAGTTTTTTCATGTTACTCTTCCTTTCTTTATTTATAATCCCATGCTATAGAGTTGTTTGACTTTTGGCAAAGCATTCTTTACATTCTCGGCGCAATCCTTTTTGGATACCAAAATTATGTTATCAGTTTCAACTATGCATAAATCACTTACTCCAACGCATACAACCAATTTTTTGTTGGTGCTGCTTAAATTATCTTTCCCATCGATATTTATAATATCTTCTATGTTTTTGTCAAAGCGTTTTTTTAATGATAAAAAAACTGCCAAGTTTCCAACATCGTGCCATTCAAATGTTGCAGGAATCAGGGATATATTTGAACTTTTTTCCATCACGGCATAATCAATTGAGATATTTTCCAATTCTGCATAGTCAGATTTGCCGTTCATGAAGCTTTGCATTTCATCAAAAAGCTTTTTACTGCATGTTTTGAACTCATTTAAAAATGTTGAAGTTTTTCCAACAAAAATTCCTGCATTCCAAAACATATTGTATTGATTTAGATACTGATTGGCTTTTGCTAGATCAGGTTTTTCGTGAAATTTAATTACAGGGAATATATTTTCAGATACGGAAGTATCGGCTTGAATGTAGCCATACCCTGTGGCCGGCAGGGTTGGTACAATTCCCAATGTTACAATTTTGGGGTTATTCTGTGCAAATGTTATTGCATGCTCAAGTGTTTGATTGAAAATCTCCTTTTCAGGAATAAAGTGGTCTGCAGGTAAGATAATTATTGTTGCATCAGAATCTAATTTGTTTATTTTTTCGCATACCCACAGTATTGCCGGTGCAGTGTTTCTAGCCATTGGCTCTGCCACAACTGTTGTATTTGAATGATTTACTTGTGAATTATTTAAATATTTTTTAACGAGTTCTAATTGATCTTGGTTTGTCAAAACCCAAATTTTTTGGTTATTTTGTGATGCACTTATTCTTTCAATTGTTTGCTCGAGAAGAGATTTATTATTAAGAAATGGAATAAGATGTTTGGGACATTTTTTTGTGCTTAGCGGCCACAGTCTTTGCCCGCTGCCTCCTGCAAGAATAACAAAGTGATTCATGATAAATCCTTAGCTCCATTAGGTTTTTTCTTTGCGAACAGAAGCCACAGACTTAGTGATGCAAGAATAATTAAAACAAATTCAAACATCATTCTGAACCTGGCACAACCATCATGTCCAGTTATAATCGAAAAATAAAAAATGTACGAGCCAATAAAATACAAGAGCGTATATCTGCGATTATTAAATATTATCAAGAGTGCAAAAAAACATAAGATATATCGAATTAAACTCCAAATTGTCTCATAAAGACCAACCGCCTTCAGCCAAGTTGATGTGGCACCGGATTCTATGTAAAGCCAGGTTCTTTCAAGTAATTTACCTTTAATCTTAAAAAATGAGATGTCGCCGCCTTTGACTGCCGGCTCAACCAAAACTTTTAAGTTTGTTGTAAATAATCCCACAAGTGTTTTAAATACATTTTTGATCCAGACATATGCAAAAAGCAGAGGCTTTTGTTTTAAGTCATGCTTAAACGTTTCTTTGATTACTTCCAAATTGCAGTTATCCGGCCCGGCAATAAATCGCAGTTTTAATCTTTCAATATCTGAAGTAGTTCCATGTTCTTGTGCCAAAACATTTGGATAAAACCAGAAATAAACATTTACTGAATCCAAATTTGCGATTTTAAACTGGTTAAATGTTGCCTTATTGTGAAGCATGTATGGCAAAATTGGTGCTGCAAATAGCAGTGAAAAAAAGAGCATAAAAATTAATTTTTTACTGCTTGGTGCAGTGTAATAAATTAATGGTAATAGCAGTATCGGATAGTAAAGAGCTGCCGGTTTGATCAGAATGGACAAACCCAGAGCCATGGCGGCCTGTCCTAAATTCTTGCGATTATTGGTATAAAGATAGGCTGTAAACCGTTCAAAAAAGAGTATTAAAAAAAAAGCGAGAAAAGATTCTGTTAAAATAAATTGAGAAAATGTTAAAAATCCTACATTAATACATGTAAGTGCAAATGCTATCAGACCGACTGTTTCGTTGAAAATCCGCCTTGCTGTAACAAAAATCAAAAGAGCAGAGAGTAGCGTTAATAAAATTTGAATTAAAATGATCCATTCGGTTTGTGGTGAAAATATTTTGAAAATTATTCCCATAATAATTGGGTACCCCAGGGCGTAGTAAGGGAACTGATTTTGCATTTGTGGTGTTGGCGCAAAACTATTTTCTTTATACAGTAGAGTTGCTTTTTCGATATAAGCTTTTGAATCTATATCACAGAAAGGAGTTAATTGTGAAACTTGCAAGAAAAGTATCAGTGCTAGATTTAAAAAAATCACAGAAAATAGTATTAAAAACAGAGCTGTTTTTCTTTTTATCATCAAAGTTTCCTAATTTTTGATTGCCCATAGATTTTGCAAAACCCACTTTTGCACAGCAGTACCGTGCATACTATTTTTATAAAGCTTTTCGATATTATTTGGGGGCCCATGTTTTTGACTTAAATTTTGAAAGTAAGCTGGAAAGTATTTCCCGCTATTAAACCATCGTACTGTAGGGGCTGCAAAACCGACTTTTTTGCGATCTATTATCTCATCCGGTAGAATTCCGCGGCATATTTTCTTTAAGAGATATTTGGTTGTGTTGTTTTTAAATTTTAAATGGGCGGGAACATTAAGCATAAATTCAACAAGATTATGATCCAAAAATGGTTCGCGTGCTTCAACACCTTGTGCCATAGACATTTTATCTGCCCTCATTAAAAGCAATTCAGGAAGCCTTTGTTTGAGCTCAAGATAAAGCATTTGCTTGCAAAAATCTGCAGTTGGATCGAGTTGTTTTAATTTTGACATATGATAATCCACAATTGAAAAACTATCAAAATTTTGCTGCATGCCCGGATAAATTTTTTCGACTACCGGATCGAAAAATAGATCTTCTTTCTCTTTATATAAAAAGCTTTTGTGTTGCTCATTAAATGCAATTGCCCCGCCCCAAAAAAGTTCACGATTATGTGTCCAGTTTTTGAGCAGATCTGATTTGGTTGGATTTGATTTTAAAAATGGATTTAGTATAGCTTGTGCTGCTTTGCGTGCAAACGCAGGAATTATCTGTTGAGTTGGATACCAAAATTTATCATAAAATTTTTTGTATGTTGCGTATGTGCCATATCCGAAAAATAGTTCATCTGCTCCTTCTCCCACCTGAGCAACGACGATTCCCTTTTCTCTGGCCAGCATAGAAACGTAATAAAATGGTATGCAAACGCAGTCAGCCAGGGGCTCGTCCAGGTGGTAAACCATAGTCTGAAAAAAATCAAAAGCTTCTTTCTCTGAGATAATTACTTCGTGGTGATCTGTTCCAAATTTCTTGGCTACCATTCGTGCCCATTTAGTTTCATTAGATTCTGGCCCATCGGAGAACGCAACTGTAAATGTTTTTACAGCATGTGCATATCTGGACATCAGCGCTACGTTCAGGCTTGAATCAATGCCCCCAGATAAAAATGCGCCTACGGGGACATCTGCAATCATCCGTTTTTTTGTAGACTCGATTAACAGATTAGTTATATTTTCTGTACAAAAATCTTCTGATTCAAACTGTTTTTTTTCGCTTGCACTTACTGGTTTTATTGGGTTATACCATTCTTGAAAAGTTACATTTTTATTTATATCAATTTTAAGATAAAAACCTGCAGGAAGTTTATAAATATTATTATAAATTGTGTATGGTGCGGGTGTAACCATGAAGGTAAGATAGTGATACTGCGCGACAGGATTAATCTCTTTTTTGATCCAGGGCAAGTGCCACAATGCTTTGATTTCAGAGCCAAAGCTTAAAATATTTGATTGTAGCGAGAAGTACAGTGGCTTGACCCCAATTCTGTCACGAATTAGGTAAATTTCACGTTTTTCAAAATCATACAAACAGATTGCAAACATACCAACAAGTTTGTGTACAAAATTTATTCCCCACTCTTTGTATGCGTATAAAATTGTTTCAGTATCGGATTTTGAGAAAAATTCGTAATTTAAATTTTCAAGTTCGCGTCGTAACTCTTGATAGTTATAAATTTCACCATTAAAACAGGCAACAACAGTTTTTTGTCTGTCAAACATTGGTTGATTGCCTAAAGGGGACAGGTCAATGATTGATAAGCGTCTGTATGCAAGCCCTAGCTGATGTGCATCCGATTTGTAAATTTGATGAGCATCGGGCCCCCTGTGAGCAATTGCTTGTTGCATCTGTTCTAAAAGTTGCTCGTCGACGGTGAAGCTTTTACTATCAATATTGAAATATCCTGTAAATCCACACATAAAAAACTTTTTAGGTTAAAATATTTAATTAATTTATAGCGTAAAATAGTTCGATTAACAACTCTCGCATTTCGCACATTGTGACTGCAATAATGTAGTTATCATCAAGGGTTTCTAATATTTTTGTTTTGCATTCTGATGCAGGAGCTGTTGGGAGTGCTAATATTTTGCTTTTATCTGTGTCAAAGTAGGTTCCAATTTTTCTTCTGATTGCAAGGTTAACTAAATTGAGCATATTTTTTACGAGATAAGGATTTTGGTTTATGTTAATATCAGATTGATTATTTTCAGGAATATTTGTTCCCATTACTAATGAAAGTGATATGTTAAGACCCACTTCATAATCGTAATTTTTAAAAAAGTGTGCAACAAGATTTTGTAATCTAAAAACTATTTTTTTCAAACCTGCAAAATCCTTAGATTTCGCTATAATTTCCCGTGCTATGTTTTCGTATATTTGGGAATGGTTATTAAAAATTGGTTTATATTCTGCAATTAATCCTTTTACGCAATCCTCACTTATAATGATTTTTCCCAATTCTTCGGGATTTATAGAAAAATCCTTTACATATACTGTTGTTAGCAATTTATTTGGTTGTATTTCAAAGCCTTCAATGGTTTTCATGGCTGAAATTTGTGCCGTAAGCAAAGAAAAGCTTGCTGCCAAAATTGTGAATGTACACATAGTTTTCATCTTCGTTTCTATCTTCATTTTTTCCCCTTTTTTATAAAATTTTTATAAAATAAAAATCAGATACTTACTGAAGAATGCTTTTTGTTCTCTCCTTTCTCCTTCTTGAGCCTAAATTATTTAGCCTCTCTTGATGATTCGCTTGCTAAAACATTATCAATTGCGTTTAATAACTCTCTCATCTCACACATGGTATATATAACAATGTCAACATTAGTTTGCCGCCAACCCAATGCTCGATCAATAAGAGATGTTTCAATGTAAGGATTGAAACCGCTTTCGTACGTTTGTATCGTACTATAATTTCGCAGCGTATAGATGAAAGTTGTATATCTTTCCATTGCAAGTGTTACCAAAAATCTTATTCGTATATATAATTCGTTACTTAGGAATGAAGGCTTATTATGCCCCATAGTTACATAAGTTACATAAATGTTCCGCTCTTTTTCTTCTTCATAAACTGAAAGATTGGACAAGCTAAACAAGAAAGCAGAGGGAAAAGAATAATTTTTAAAAAATGCACGCACTGTTTTCTTTAATGGTGTTATTAGGCTTGTTACGTTAGAGAATTCTTCTCCCCATATAATATCTTTTGCTAGATCTTCATATCTTTTAGAATCATTCTTGAAATTAGGTATATACCTATTTGTTAAATCTTTTAGTAAGGCACTATTCTTATTGCATGTTGCAGCATTTGCAAATACAACGTTTATTAGATTATGTTTCTGTAAAAAATCAAATGTAATTTGTTGCCCATTCAATTTGGCCAAACATAAAGCTCGTGCTTTTTCATAACCAATTAAATTTCCTTCAATTTCTTCAATTTCTCCGGTATGCAGGGTAGCTCCATCAATACAACATACGAGAAGAAATTGTTGCGGCTGAATATGACATATGCCCCCTCCAGCAGAAGACCATAGAGGGGTTATGTCGCGGCTGGTGTCTTGCTCCATGGCATATAATGAAAGATCGGAGGACAAAATTGCAACCAGGCTTACAAATTTAATTAACTTATTCATGATTAATTCGTCTCTGCTGATGCTAAAACATTATCAATTGCCTTTAATAACTCTCTCATCTCACACATGGTATATACAACAATGTCAATGTTATTTAGGTTATCAAATAATAATTTTCTAAATTTTTCTTTAGGAGGATCGGTAAATTAGGCCCGTCAATCTTGTAATCGTCATGTGCCCTAAACGTTTTTCTATTGCAAGTTGTTACCAAACATATTATTTGGCCATCATAATAAGATATTTGCATGTTAGGCTATATACCCCATTTGCATGTAAGGTACCATTTTTTATGAAACTTCTTCGTAAATTGAAAGATGACAGGCTAAACAAAAAAGCCGAGGGCATAAGAATAATTTTCAAAAAATTAGAAACTGACTTATTTAATGGTGTTAATCGACTTCTCACGTTAGAGGGTCCTTCTTTCTTTATAATATATTGTGCTATCTCTTCATATTTTTCAGGATTATTTCTGAAATTAGGTATATAATTCTTCAGTTAAATCTTTTAGCAAAGCACTATTCTTACGGCATGTTTCAGCATTTGCAAATACAACTTTTATTAGATTGTTTTTCTGTAACAAATTAATTGTAATTTGAGGTTCCAACGATGCTAAGTAATCAGCTGTCACTAGTGGTCTATTGTTAATTAACAATGATAAAGCTTTTATTTTGTCATAACTAATTACATTTCCTTCAATTTCTTCAATTTTTTCGATATCCAGGGAAAATGTGTTCATGTAAGGCACGAGAAGAAATTGTTCTGGATGAAGATGTAGCAGACCCCTGCCCGCGGAAAAATTTATAGGCTCTGAAGCGAGGCTAGTTGGTTCTTCCATGACAGCAGATAATGAAAGATTGGAGAATAAAATTGCAACCAGGCTTACAAATTTAATTAACTTATTCATGATAAATTCCTATTTAATTTTCTTAAAAACAAAAATTAGACATTAATTAAAGGCTCATTTACTCCGTGCTTTCTCGTTTTTGTTTTTACGTTTGTGACTACATTTGGTGTCTCCTTTATTATGTCATTAACCGCTTTCATGGCAGAAAGCATTGCTGTGTCCATGTTATTATACTGGTGCATGCCATTTCGGCCCATCAATTTAAGATTTTTAAATTGGCCAAGATAGTTGTAAACGATATTTAAATGCTCTTTGTAGTTGCCTTCATAAATTGGGTAAGCATCATGGATTCTCAAAACCATGCCGTCAATAATTAGATCTTTTTTCACAAGCCCAATCTTGTCAATTTCGAGCTTGGCCTGTTCAAGTAACTCTTCGTCTGTTTTAAACCAAAATGGTTCATCTGTAAAGGTAAAACATTCAAGGCTTATTGCAGAGTGATTTTCATTAGGCCTTAATTTAGCTGAAAAATTGTTCATGTTGCCAATTCTTATTGTGCGCACACTTTTTTCATGAATATAAAGCCAGTGGTCAGGAGTTATATGTTTTTTATCGATAATTAAATTAATTGTTATAAGCGCGCGACAACGTAGCTGTTTAGCCGCTTCAATAACCTCTGTTGGTGCGAGTGGATCCATATTTAAAACCAAATCACGTAATGTCATAGTTGATAAAAAGTAGTCTCCGTCATGACGAATTAATTTTTGAGCTACAAGTTGATTTTCTAGGTGTTGATTTTCACTAGACCGATTGTCATTGTGTTGATTTTCATTACGTGTGTTTTTTGTCAAAACAGCCAGAATTTTCTTGCCATCATGTTCAATTGATACAACCTTTTTGTTAGTATGAATTTTACCATATCCGGAATTTATTATTTTTTTACCAACACCGTCCCACAAAGTTCCTGCGCCATGGACTGGATAGTAAAACTCACTTAAAATAGTTCGAGGGGTATATTTTTTGAAAATTTTGCCGAAGAATGCGAAGAACATAGCCTTGCCAAGTGAAAAGTTTTTAATTCTTTGTGCAGCCCAATCGGCAGATATTTGGTCGCATTTTATTCCCCAGAGTTTTTCTGTGTAAGATTTAAAAAATATCTCAAAAAGCCTTTTGCCAAATCTATTTGATAGCCAATCTTCATAAGATTTAACTTTTTTTGGCCATAATTTATATCGAAAATAACTGGAAATGCAATGTATTGATTCAAATGGGTTCAACCCCATTAAGGCATTGATTGGTTGAAGGGGATACAAGAAAAAATGTTTATTGTAATAAATGCGTGTAAAGCGATTTAATTTTACAAACTCATCTTTACTGATTACATTTTTCCACCACTCTTCAATTTCTTTTGATTCTGTGACGTAGTGGTGTGGCCCGATATCATATTTATAATTTTTATAATCGACTGTTTTTGCAAGTCCGCCGATCTGGTTCTCTTTTTCTATGATTTCTACACAGAAATTTTGTGTTTTTAAGAGTTCATAGCCAGCGGTGAGTCCTGCGGGACCGGCGCCTATGATTAAGATATTTTTTTTGCTTGTTGCCATTTACTCCCTTTTTTTGTCAATGAAAGTTGCCATCCCACAATCGATAAAATAATTAAAAATGATTCGATTGGCAACCTTAATCTGGCATAACCACACGAAAGAGTCAAAAATATTAAACAGAATGTGAATGGTAATATTTTCACTAGAATACATAATTTTTCGTGATCAAAGAATGATTGAATAATAAATATGGCTATGCCCAGTAAAAGAAGTAAAAAAAATATAATTTCAAAATATATTATTGCGATTATAAATCTGTTTTTTACATCCGGTATTAAAAATCGTTTCAAAATGTTTTTAAAACTTCGATCATTACTGTACTCAGGAAGTTGTCCTCCGGAATCAATTACAAGTATCTCGGAACTGTAAAGTCCAAACGTTGTTTTTAGCATGTTTGATACAAAGTGTTGGGTTGTAAGTATCGGATTTTTAAGCATGTAAGATACTGCTAGTTTTTCTGACAACAGGCAGCGTTCGATCTCTTGTAATGGTCGTCTAAATCCAATTTTGTCATCCTGTATTTTCTCCGTTTCAAGATCTTTAAGCTCGGCATAAACTTTTTTCTGAGCTTGCTCATAAGTTATTTTTTCATCCATCATGCATAGTCTTACTGCGGTGTGATTTAAAAAGTGTGGGCCGGAAAGTGTGTGCATAAAAATGTAGCCGGTTAGGAGATAATTTCTGATTATCCATATGCCCAGTGTGCCTATGCATCCAATGGTTATTACCGTTGTGAACTTTATTTTTATAAAAAGTTTATTTTTTGAAATTAATAACATAAAAATTGATGTTAAAAGTACGGGGTATCCGACTGGCCTGATCAGGCATGCAATGCCAAGCGCTATCCCAGCTAAAAAAAATCTGGAAGCTGCATTCCCGTCTGAAGTTAAAGTGTCTTTAGTTAAAGTGTTTTTTTTGCAAAAAAATGGCGTGTAATTATACAGAAACAAGATTAGAAAGATTGTGAAAAATAGAACAAAGAGCGCTTCGGACATGATCAGTCCGGGAAAAATTATGTAACCAAGATCAAAGCAGGCAACTAGGCTTGCTAGTTTGGCTGTTTTTATTGGATTAGTGAATCTTGTTTTATCAAACAAAGTTAGTGTTAATAAAAATATTAGTACTGGAATAAACGAGCTGATAAGTATCTGTAATATAAGTGCTGCTGTTGGATGCACTCCAAAAATTTTGTAACAAGCAGCTAAAAATACCGGGTAGCCTGGTAGCCTGTAAAAATTGGGCTGACCTGTCCACGCCAAAATATTAAGGGCAATTTTGTGATACTGTCCTGAATCGAACATTAATAAGCAGGGGTTGTTTTTGAGAAAAATTAAAAAGAAAATCGCTTTGATTGTAAGTGATAAAAAAAATGTGAGTAGCAAAAACTTTTTTTCTTTTTTTATTAACTCGATCATGACTGCTCTCACTTTTCGAAAAAATTAAATTTTATCTCCCACGCTGCAGTGCTGCTGCGTAATTAAAATCATAAAAATACTGTTGCCATTGTTCGTCCGTAGTTTTGTATTCATTATCATACATAAAATGGTCAACGAGCGCTTCGCGTGCACGTAGAATTTCTCTTAATCTAGGGCCTCTGTTTTTAGCGTCTTCAACAGTATAGTACAATAACTCTAACGCACGCTCAAAGGCCTTTTTGCTATACTCCATATCTCCATCTTTCTTCCATTGAATTGTACGTTCAATGTCGCTGCCGATATTTGCCAGTTGCTCCATAAGTGAAAATTTGAACCAGCGTTCAGGCGTAAGATCTTTATGTATAATCATTTTGTCACCAATTTGGTTACTATTTTTTTTATTTTTTCTTGAATTTGTGGATTATCAACACCCCGAGTCCTGTTTCCCCAAGAAGGACGAACATTTATCATTGAATCAAACACAATCCATCGTTGATCCCACATCTTTTCAGGGTAAATGTTTATACCCCAGAGATTTCCTTGTTCGGAGCCTTCTTCCAAAAGTAGCTGTTCTTCATCAGCATGCATAGTAGCATCCACAACCATAATTTCTTTTTCAATGTCTACAACTGCTTTTACAAGGCCATCAAACATCTTTTGAGACATTGCTTTTAGCTCTGGAATCGAGATCTTTTCATTAACAATTTGCATGGTGTTCCTATTGATTTTTACTTGTTTTTATCAAATCAGAGAGCATTTCCAGCACCTCTTTTTCTGGAATAAACGCTTCTTGTTCAATCCAGTGATCAGACTGGTATCTTACAACTTTCTGGTTTAGCTTAATTTTATTTTTAAATGCAGCTCTGTAACAGTAACATTGAACAGATATACTAAGCTTTTTCATTTCTCTGTCAACACTTTTGCATTGTTCAATATTATCATCAAAAAATAGAATTTTTTTAGGTTGAAATCCAATTTTTTCAAGAAAAGCAGCGAGCATTTTTCCTTTTGGATTCCCTGCTGAACACAAGATTCCTTTATAAAAAATGGGATGAAACCCAAATTGTGGTGGAAGATTTTTAAACTCAGTTTCTTGAAGCTCAAAACTTGCGCTAAAATCCAAACCGACTTGATGCAAATTGGAGAGTCTCCATTGCTGCATATTTTCAATTACGCCAAATTTACCTGTATTACTGGACGTAAGTGCTATAACTTTTATGCCTCTGTTCTGCAAATCTTTAATTATTGGTACTGTGTTTGATTCAACAGGTTTGAAAAAGGTTTTTTCCCAAACAGCACTCAAAAGCTTGTTGAAATAATTTTCCCCTTTTGAAATCCTCAAAGCTTGCCATTCTGTCCTGATCTCTTTAATAAAATTCTGGTCAGACGAATCAAAAATTGACGCTGGCTCATATAACAAGTTGAATACGCTTTCTTGTGGATTAATAATGGTGTGGTCCATGTCGAATACGACCAGGTCATTTTTGCCCATCTTGTGCAACTCGTTTTCTACTTGAGTTAGCGAATCAATTTCTTTGATGTCAGCCTTAAAAAGTGAGCAGGATGGTAAAAATAGAATTGGGATAGAAAGTAATAAAAATCGCCTAAAACTAAACATTAATTAGATCCTATTTTAATTTTCAAAAAATTTATCCAAAAACTCATTGATAGTATAATTAAAAATGCCTCTGCAGGCAATCGCATGCGTGCATACCCTCCGGCAAGTCCAATTACAATGAAAAGTGTTGCAAATGCAAGTCCTCTGAGCCATGAGCAGAGGTCGATTCTATTTATCTCGTTGTCCCAATTTTTAAAACTTTTGAAAATTGTTCTTAAAAAGCCCAAAATAAGTCCCAGAATTATCAGCAGGAACATGAAGATTTCTAGCCTGATTAGCCATCTTAGCCAGGCTTTATCTGTTTGTGGCCAAATATACTTACTTATCATGGATTTGATGGTTCTTTCCTCATTAAAATAATCAACTTCTTTTCGCCCGGATTCAATATAAAGTAGTTCAGCGCTGTAAAGTGACGTGGCAGTTCGTAATATGTCCGTTAACCAGAGTTTGGCTGACACCATTGGATATTTTTTAAAATACTGTTTAGCAAGATCTTCTCGTATGTAGCACTGTTCTATTTCGGATAATTTCTCGTGTTTTACTTGTTCCTTTTCTGCGACTAATTCATCTACTTTTTTTCTCAAGATCTCTTTTGCTTGATCATAAGAGCAATGGCATTCATGCATTGCTACGCGGCTTGCCGAAAAGTAAAGAAAATGTCCGCCGGGAAGGGTATGGAAAAATATGTGGCCAGTGAGTATAAAATTGCGGGCAAGCCAGAAGATTACCGGGACAATCCATCCACAAAAAAGTGTGAAACTCTTATTGATTTTTGATCTCCAAGTTTCATTTGAAAAAACTAGGATCAAAATTGAAAGCAAAATTAAATAATGCCCAACCGGGCGTACAAGGCTTGCAAGCCCAAGTGCAAATCCTGCCCCGAAAAGAGTTCGAGACGCTTGAATAAGTTCTGTCTCTTGGCAGGTGCACTGAATTATGTTTCTTTGTTCATTTTCAAATATATCATCAAAGAGAATGAGATAGGGTTCGCTTGTTGCTATCGGGTCAGGCAAACTAAGATGCCGGAAAAAACCATACTGTTCTTGGCATGTACATCTGTTTTGAAAACAGAAGAAGAGATGAACAGAGGATAAAAACAGAATTGCGAAGATTAAAAACAGGAGAATAAATAGACTTTCGGCCATAAAAAAGCCGGAATACAGGACAAAACCAATATGAATACTACTGTAAATGCCTGCGGCTTTTGCAATTAAGATATTTTGTGGAAAGAGCACACATCCAAGTAGAAAAATCAGAAGTGGTATCAATGCGGCCAGAAAAATTTGAGGCCATAAAACATTTTTGGTATCAGGTCCAAATACTTTATAAAATGTGGCCAGAAATAATGGATATCCCGGGAGTCTATAAAAATTAGGATGATCTTGATCAGTGCATATCCCATGCCCTTGGGAAATTTGTTTCGCTGTTAAATGGTAGGTATTGGAATCAACTTGCCAGAAATTTTGATTTTTGCTTAAATACCCAACAAAAATCGCAGCACGAACAAACAGAGCAAAAGCAAAAAGACCAACCAAAAACCACTTGTACTTTTTTATTACTTCAAACATCTCTTTTCCCCTATTTTTTACCCTACATTGTCATCATGCCTAATTTTTTTAAGTATTAGCTCCCATTCGTAAGCGCTAGTTAAAATATTTTCCAGACTTGAGTATTTTGTTTTCCAGCCAAGTTCTTGTTGTGCTTTACTTGAATTTGCAACCAAAATAGGGACATCTCCTTCTCGTCTTGGATAACATTTTGTTTTAATTCTTGTTTTACAAATTTGCTCAGTCTGTTTAATTAACTCTTTAACTGTATTACCATTTTGTGAGCCGAGATTGAAGATATTTGATTTTCCATGTTTTTCTAGGTAGTTATAAGCCAATATGTGTGCTTGGGCGATGTCAGCAACGTGCACATAATCTCTGATGCATGTTCCATCCGATGTTGGATAATCATCACCAAAAATAAAAAAATCTTTATTCTGCATTGCGGCCCTTATTAGTAAGGGAATGACATGCGTTTCCGGATTGTGTTGCTCGCCAAGCCCTTGCTCAAAAAGTGATCCGGCAGCATTGAAATAACGCAGTGACACATAGTTTAAATCATACGCTCTTTGATAGTCTTGTAAGGCAAATTCGATTACGAGCTTATTTTTACCATAAGGATTAATGGGTGCTAGCGGATGGTTTTCATCAAGCGGAAGCTTTTGCGGAATGCCATATACAGCACAGCTTGAAGAGAGTATAAATTTTTTAATATTGTATTCAAGCATTGTATCAAGCAAAGTTAAAGTTTTAGTGACATTGTTGTTATAAAAATCTTTTGGTCTTTTGACGGATTCTCCGACTTCAATAAAAGCCGCAAAATGCATTACAATGTCGATTTTATAAGTCGTAAAAATTTTTTTAAGAGTTTGAGTATCTGCAAAATCGTTTTTTATAAGTTTTGCCCAACTATGTGTGAATTTTTGTTGCTGTAGCAGTGCGTCTAGAATTATAACTTCGTAACCCTGCTTGTGTAGAAGCCATGACGTATGCGATCCTATGTAACCGGCGCCGCCAACAACCAGGACTGCTTTGTTCATAATAGATGCCTTGAATGTTATTGGGGATATTTTAAGTTTACTGACTATTTATCTTATCAAAAAAATTATATTTTTTCGTTTCTAATTTAAAAAACTTGATTTTTTCTAAAAAACGTTTTAAATAACATAACCTTCATAATTGTGAAATTGCTTGAATTTAACGGAGTTTTCTAATGAAAAAATTGATGATTTATGTGTTTATAGTTGCATCCATGAATGTGCTAGCTCTGAGGTCTGAAATAGTAATAGATAAAGAGTTGTCTGAAAGATTAAGTAAAGAGCCTTTAGCGCAAAAAATTAGATATAATTTTGAAAAATCATTTAGGCAATATGAGAAATCGTCTGAGGATTTTTGTTTTTGTCCAAAAGAAGGGTTGCATGACTCAAAGCCGCCTTATTGTGAGTATCAAAGATTTATGTATTCAATAATTAAGCAACTCTTACAACTAGGTTATGGGATTGAAGATCTTTGGGGCTCGAATGGTCATTTATTATTGTTAAGTTATTTTAAATTAGTAATGCCCAACGCTTCTGAAGATGAAATAAAAATTTTGTGCAACAAAATCTTCTCGGGAATAAACATTTTTTTAATACAGGTAATAAAACAACATGCAACTGTTTGTATTATTAAAGATCTGCTATGTGCGATTTCTGAAAAAATGGTGATCTTGGAATCATGAAAAAAAACAGCAGAATAAAAGAGTTTTACAAATTAAGCCGCCTTGAGCGGCTTAATTTATTAAAAGAGTTTGCGAATCTTTCAGAGCAAGATATTTTGTTGCTGAATTTAAAAGATAATTTGGGGGTTGGCTTTGCCGAACAGATGATTGAAAATATGATTTCTGTTTTTCCCATGCCACTTGGGCTTGCTGCAAATTTTATAATTAACGGTATAGATTACCTGATTCCTATGGCAACAGAAGAGGCTAGTGTGATTGCTGCAGCAAGCAATGCTGCAAAATTGGCTAGATCCTACGGTGGCTTTACTGCAACTGCCAGTAGATCTGTGATGATTGGACAGGTGCATATTTTAGATATTGTGGATGTTTTGCAAGCAAAAATAAAAATAGAAGAGTGCAAAGCAGAGATTCTTGAACTGGCAAATTCTCAAGATCCTGTGCTTATAACATTGGGTGGGGGTGCTTTTGATTTAAATATTCGAGAAATTGAGGCTTTATCCACTGGGATATTTGGGGCATTGGGAAAAATTTTAGTTGTACATCTTCTAGTTGATGTCAAAGATGCAATGGGGGCAAATACTGTTAACACGATGTGTGAGGCAGTAGCACCTGTTATAGAAAAATTAACAGGCGGCACCGTGTTGTTAAAAATATTGTCAAATCTGGCTGTTAACAGAATCGTAAAAGCTCAAGCCATTTGGTCGAAAGAAGAAATTGGATCTGATTTGATAGACAAAATTATTCAGGCAAATGAGATTGCAAAAATCGATATCTTTCGAGCTGTCACCCATAATAAAGGGATTATGAATGGAATTGATGCCGTCTGTTTGGCAACAGGCAATGATTTTCGCGCTGTTGAGGCGGGCGTTCATGGGTATGCTGCCATAAATAATTCTTATAAACCCTTAACAGAATATTCAAAGGATGAGCAGGAAAACCTGATTGGGGCAATTGAAATTCCGCTTGCACTTGGTACTGTTGGGGGTGCTACAAAGAGTAATCCTTTTGCCAGGCTTTGTTTGAAAATTCTTGATGTTAAATCTGCATCAGAACTTGCTCAAATTATTGCAAGCGTTGGGCTGGCTCAAAATTTTGCAGCGCTTAAAGCCCTTGTTGGGGAAGGAATTCAGAAGGGACATATGAAATTGCACTTACGAAATTTAATAGATTGAATAGATGATAAAAGGTGGTAGACTTACTTCTCGAGTGGTGCAGGAGTGTATCCAGAGGAACTTATTAATCCATGGATCCTGAAATAAATTCAGGATGACAGTAAGAGTTGATGATGAATGTTGGAATTGTCGGGTATGGGTTCTATATTCCGGTTTACCGAATAAAGTGTGAAGAGATTGCCAAAGCTTGGCAACAAAATCTTAATCAAATTAAATCCAGTCTTTTAATTGAAGAAAAATCCGTTCCGGGTATTGATGAGGATTCCGTTACTTTTGCTGTTAATGCTGCAAATAATGGCCTTTTACAAAGTGGTGTGAATCCCAATGATATTAATGCAATTTATGTTGGAAGTGAAAGTGCGCCATATGCCGTAAAACCAACTGCAACAATTGTTGGACAAGCAATTGGGGCCAATGCCTTTTGTATGGCTGCCGATATGGAATTTGCATGCAAGGCGGGAACGGCCGCGTTGGGCGTTTGTCTTGGATTGGTAAAATCCGGTTTTGCAAAGTTGGGGATGGCCATTGGGACTGATACCGCCCAAGCTGCTCCCGGGGACATTCTTGAGTATAGCGCCGGAGCGGGAGCTGCCGCGTTTATTATCGGATCAGATGAATCAAAAATCATCGCGAATATTGAAGATACGATTTCAATTGCATCCGATACGCCTGATTTTTGGCGGCGTAGCATGCAAAAATATCCTGAACATTCAGGACGTTTTACCTCAGAACCGGCATATTTAAAACATATTAGCGCAATCGTGAAAAAAATTTTTACTAAACATTCCTGTGGTCCGGATTCATTTGACTACGTTGTTTTGCATCAACCTAACGGCAAACTTCCGTTAATAGCTGCAAAAAGTTTAGGGTTTAATACGGAACAGATCAATCCGGGGCTAGTTGCTCAGCAAATTGGTAACACTTACAGTGCCAGTTCTTTATTGGGGTTGTGTGCCGTTCTTGATCAAGCGCAGCCCGACCAAAGAATATTACTTGTTAGCTATGGAAGTGGGAGCGGTTGTGATGCTTTTATTTTAAAAACTACTAAAAATATAAAAAGAGTAGTTAATAAATTATCAAATAATATAACTAATTTGAAAAGTCATTTGGATTGCAAAAAATATTTAACATACTCTGAATATCGAAGAAATATTGACTTACTTTATCAGGATGCGAAGTGAAGCAGGATGTGAAGTGAAGATTTCAGTGCTTGGCGTTGGATGTACAAAGTTTGCAGAGTTGTGGGATAAGGGGCTGCATGATTTAATTGCGCAAGCTCAGTTTGATGCTCTTGATGATGCCGCAATTTCACCTGCCCAGATAGGTGCAATTTTCGTTGGCAACATGCTGGCTCAACAATTTAACGGACAGGCACATTTGGGTGCAATTGCTGCACAGCAACTTGGAATTACAGTGCCTAGTACAAGAGTGGAGAATGCTTGTGCATCTGGAAGCTCGGCTCTTGCATGCGGGATTCAAGCAATACTTTCAGGTGCTGTCAATGTTGTTATGGTAATTGGTGTTGAAAAAATGAGTGATGTTGCCATATCACAGGCAACATCTGCTTTGATGGGAGCGGGAGATTATCAGTCAGAACATTTTGCAGGAGCAACATTTCCAGGACTTTTTGCCATGGTTACACGTCTTTATATGCAAAAATATGGTCTTACAAATCAAGAACTTGCTGCTGTCAGTATTAAGAATCATAACAATGCAGTGTTAAATCCGTTGGCTCAATTTAGCAAAAAAATGACGCTGGATGACTACTTTAAATCTCCTGTTGTTGCCGATCCGTTGCGATTACTTGATTGTGCGCCAATTAGCGATGGAGCTGCAGCAGTTATAATTTCAAGTTATGATTTTGCAAAAAAATATAAAAAAAATGGGATTAATGTAATTGCTAGCGCGCAAGCTACTGATACATTAGATCTTGCAAGCCGCGAAGAAATAACAAGTTTTAAAGCGACAAGAGTAGCCGGTAAAAAAGCTTTTGAAATGGCTGGGATTACCCATCGCGACATAAATGTTGCAGAGGTTCATGATGCATTTAGCATGGCGGAAATAATTGCGCTTGAAGATCTTGGTTTTTTTGGAAAAGGGAAGGCTGGGTTTGAAACCGCTTTAGGAAAGACTCAGATTGGCGGTGATTTACCTGTCAACACCTCAGGTGGGCTTAAAGCAAAAGGGCACCCCGTTGGCGCCAGCGGTATCTCACAAGTAACTGAAATTGTAAATCAGTTATTGGGAAGATGCGGTCAGCATCAGGTAAAAAATGCCAGATATGGCCTCACTCACAATATTGGTGGAATTGGAACCACCGCAGTTGTTCACATTTTTGAACGAGAATGAGGAGAATGAGTGTTTAGTTCAAGTTCAATTCCTGGATGGAGACAGTACTCCAAGCGATATAGCCTTGATGGAACCCAATGTGCAATTTGTGGAAAAAATTATTACTTAAAAAGCTTTTTATGTTCGTGTGGATCCAGAGATTTCAAGACTTTTAAATTTAGTGGATTTGGAAAATTGATTTCATTTACTAATATCACTAGTTCTTGTATGGAATTTAAGCATATGCCAGTTTACTGCATTGGTCTTGTGCTGCTGGATGAGGGTCCACAAATTACAGTGGCTCTTGCAGATGTTGGGCTTGGGGATTTAAAGATTGGAATGAGAGTGCAGTCGACTTTTCGAAAATTTTATTCACATGGAGCAAATGGCATAATCGAGTATGGTTTGAAATTTGTGCCTGTATTATGAAATTAGATGATAGACTTCTTTTGAAATCCGGCGCGTCACCCAAGGGTGATGGTTCGACAAGCTCACCACGAGCGCGCCTACTTAATGGCGCTCGTCCTGAGCCTGTCGAAGGATGCGAGTTTCAAAAAATATCTAATTTTGGATATGGGAAAATTATTCTTTTAGGTGAGCATTTTGTTGTACATGGGTTACCTGCGCTTGTTGTATCACTTAATTTAAAAACTTACGCTGAGATTCAAGATAATTCTTGTAACGGTCTAGTTTTAGTTGATAACAGACCAAAATCTCCAGGTTTTGTTCTCAGCAAAACAACGCAATACAGATGCATGTGTGAAAAAATTCTGAATTTTTGGGGAATTAAACAGAGAAATTTAACCGTGACTTTTACAGGTACACTACCCGTAACCTGCGGAGGGGTTGGCTCAAGCGCGGCGGCTGCAGCATCTTTTGCCCGTGCAGTAAATTCTAAATTTAATCTTAATTTGGGCGATGAAGAGGTTAATCAAGCGGCGTTTGAGGGAGAATTTGCCGTGCATGGCACTCCCAGTGGCATTGATAATACTGCGGCTGTTTTTGGTGGGGTAATAAAATTTTGTAGAGATTCTGCCCGTCACCCTTCGGGTGATGGTTCGATACGCGCACAAGGTGCGCACTCACCACGAGCGGGCTTCTTTACTCCTGCGTTTTCTTATTCAAAAATTCAAATTTCCAATCCAATCAGAATTGTCATTATCGATAGTGGCAAGCAAACGAATATCAAACAAGTTGTATCATCTGTGCGTGATTTTATTGAAAAAAATCCGGATAAAACAAAAATAATTTTCGAACAGTACAGAGATATTTTTTCTCTTGGCTTGGATGCGCTTGAAAATAATAATTTAGAAAAACTTGGCATGTACATGAATAAAAACCAAAAATTATTACAAGCACTTGGGGTTTCTTGTCCTGAACTTGATATGATTACTGATAAAGCTTGTGAGCTTGGCGCATTGGGTGCAAAACTTACCGGCACCGGGCGTGGCGGGTTGGTTTTTGCACTTACGCCGGAGATTGATCTACAATCAAAAGTTGCAACGTTTTTTGAAGAGCGTGGATATTTTGTTATAAAAACACAGGTTAATGCTTAGCATCTCAATGTTTCAGAATTTTAATAATATCAGGATCAACGTATGGACGTTCAACAGAATATTCACCCGTTCGCCAGTTTATATTAGTTTCTTCCAGCGTAGGATCAATGTAAAAGTGTTTTTTATCACACTTAATTTTTCTGTTTATCTCAAGCCAGATTGGAAGGGCTGTCCTGCTTGCGAAAACTGACTCTCCCATTGGTTTATTATCATCCCGACCAATGTAAACTGCCGTTGTTAGTTCAGGGGTTGCTCCTACAAACCAGGTAGAAACAGCGCCGTTTGTAGTGCCGCTTTTGCCGATCGAGTCTGCCTCAAACCAGTTATTTTTCCCCAAAAAGTTTTTGTTCAAAATCATGCGTTGGCTTAGTGCGCAGATCATGACTGAGTTTATTTTCGGATCAAGGACCTTATGGCTTGCAGGTTCGTTTTCCCAGATTTTTTCCCCACGTTCATTTTTAACCCATTCTATGAGATAAGGTTTTACATAAACCCCATTGTTTGCAAATACGTTGAAAGCGGCGCAATTTTCTTCAGGAGTTACCTCTGCTGTTCCAAGAGCGGATGATGGGTATAGTGGGATATCTGCCATTATTCCAAAGTTTTTAATCCATGGTAGCCAATCGAAATATTTGTATATCTCGAGATATAGTTTAACTGCAATAGTATTTTTTGAATCGGTGAGAGCTTTGGCCAATGTCATAAGTCCATCAAATTGCCCATCCCAATTTTTTGGTGCATATATTTGTCCATTGGGCATAGTAATTTCGATTGGTTCGTCAACAAAAGTGGCATCGAATTGGTAGCCCTTAGATATTGCAAAAGAGTATAAAATTGGTTTAAATGATGAACCCATCTGTCGTTTGGCCTGAAGTGCTCGGTTATATTGAGATTTTTTAAAATCCATTCCACCTATAAACAGTTTGATTTTTCCGGTGCTAGATTCGATTGAAATTACTCCGCCATTTAGGTTATCACCATGTTGTTTTCGTAATCCGTAAATCACAGGGGCATAAGCTTGTTCTGCAATGTTTTGCATGTCCGGATTGATGGTAGTTTTTATTTTGAGATGTGTTTTGTACAGAGCCTCTTTACCAAACTTATTTTCGGCCCAGGCTCTAATCCATTCTTGAATGTAAAGCTTGATTGGGCTTCCCGGCATGTAATCTACAATTTTGATTTTTGTTTTTGAACTTTGATCAAATTGGTCCTGGCTGATAAAGCCTAATTTTAGCATGCTTTTAAGAATGATATTCCTACGGCGGCGTGAATTTTTTGTGGAGTTGAGAGGGGAGTAGATTCTTGCAGAGTTTGCAACAGCTGCAAGTGTTGCAGCTTCATCAACAGTTATGTCATTGAGTTGTTTATTCCAAAATCTTTTACATGCAGCTTCAATACCATAAATTCCTTGTCCAAAGTAAATATTATTAACATAAAGTTCAAAAATTTGTTGTTTACTTAGTTGCTGTTCGAGTTGTAAAGCCAAAAATAGTTCCTGAAATTTACGATAAAAAGTTCGTTCATATGTTAAGTACATTAGCCTTGCAAGTTGCTGTGTGATAGTGCTTGCCCCTTGAACTATTCGATGGTGATATAAATTTATTAAGAATGAACGGACAATACTTTTTACCGATATTCCCGGGTGGGTGAAAAAGTCATGATCTTCTGCCGCTATAAACGCTTGCACAAGAATTGTGGGTATTTTTTCAAATGGGATCGGAGTGCGTCTGTCACATTCAAATCGTGCAAATTCTACACCTTCATCATCAAGAATTACGGATGCAGATGTGCTTGAGTAAAGCTCGAGCATGGAAAGGTCGACCCATTCACGTTCGAGTAGGAAAAAACAGACTCCGGTGATTATGGTGAAAAACGCGAAGCCTATTATAAATATGCGTTTTATTGTGAAGAGTTTTGGCATGAATTGATTTTGCCCCCAAATTCCTAAAACTTGCTTAACGAGAGATAATCATATCACAAAAAGGGGTAGGGACAAACTTTTTGTGATAAAAATTACTATGATAAAATAATAAGGGCTCCCGCATCTGGAGAGCCCTTATTATTCTTAATTTAAGTATATTTTAAAAATTAAACCCAAGCTGACCGCCGAACGTGTTCAGATTTATAATATTTTTACCTGTTATCGGATATTTGTAGAAAAGGCTTATCTGTGGTCTGGTTAAAAAACCTTTTGGTACAAAGAAATCATAATTTAATTCGAAGATTAAATTATGTGTGTTCCACTCTTTTAAACTATGTGCCGTGTTGATGATGTGTCTATCAAATGTATCTGTTTTTTCATACAGCGTATCGTCATCGTGTTTGATGTACTCATAATCCATTTTAAGCGAAAGCCCTTTGTAAAAACGGTAGGCTTGTAAATAAATGTTAAATTTCCATGTTAACCCTGAATCAAGCGTGGCGCGGCCCTTGTTTAAAAGTAAAAATTCCGTTTGATGTGGATCAGTTTTTAATCTACGTTCTTTTGTTTCATTAAATAAAATAAAAAAATCAACATCGCCTCCGGCTCTTATGCTGTTACTGAAATCGAGTCCCAGCCCGAAACCGATAGGCAAGCCCCAGGCACCGTCATTACCTAGTGAGAGACTGAAGACTTTGTCGATGTCTCTTTTTTGTGCCGTTGGACAGCTTATCCCAAGTCTTAAAAACAGATCAACATTTTTCAGTGCCTCTTTGTTTTGCTTAAAACTTCTCAGCCATTCAAGCAACACAACCAGATCACCTACTCCTGATTTATCGAATTCTCCAAAATCGAGATTGCCCAGCTTCTTCATCTGTGTTTTGAAGATCTCAAACGTTTTTGTATAATTTTGCTGGAAGTCATATGGAACCATTGGTAAAGTTTCAGATGATAAGTCTTTATACTTAATTCCATCAATTCTACGCCAACATACGGGTAAATGTACGCCTATGTTCAAATCTCCTTCAATGAAGTTTTTAACCGTATATTTTCCAAATAATGTTAAATCAAATTCTCGATATTTACCCTCGAGTGATACCGGAGCGGTCAAAAGTTGTCCACCAAATGCCGCGTACATATTGTTATATACTTCTGTTACTGCGCTTTGGTTCTCAGCAGAAGGGCTTTTGAGCATTGTTGCAGCATCTTGAAAATGATCATAAATTTTTAAAACATTGTGTTTATCTCCTCCATAGTCTCTTGCGCTGTCATCTTGCCCATACTCTGCCGTTGCCCCAAAATGAATATGCATGTTTGGGCATTTTGGGAGTCTTACGTTTGGGTCATAAGGTGGAAATGTATTTGATGGTGCAAAAACGCAAAAGCACGAAGAGCTTATTATGCCTGTAGCCAATATGCTCTGTACTATTCTTTTAAATTTCATTTATTTCCCTTCAATTTTGAAAACATTATTCGTTAACTCTTATACCCCAATCGCCTGGGACCATCCATGATCCTGAGGCAGTGTTGCGACTTATTACTCCTATATACCAGTTTGAACCTTTCAGTCCAAGTAAACTATCAATTGAACCGGTTTCTATTTGAGTTTGTGCGATTTGATAAAGATCAGTCAAGAAATTGTTGGAAGGGCCCCTTGCAATCATGCTGAACCCGAAGGCTCCATCGGTTATGAAATCGCCGCGGAAGTTGTAGAGATCAATGAATGGACTTGTGCCAAGCGGATTAATTCGATTGGCCAGCGTAGGTAGGCTTCCATTGACTGAATATCTGTTAACTTTGCCGGTGCTGCTTAGAAAATTTGCTGAAAGTGCATACAGATTGCCTTTGGTGCTGTTTAGACCTTTGGTTTGCGAAATATAGCACAGTTGTAAGACTGGATCGCCAGGGTATGGATTGATAATATCTATTTTCCCATTAATTTTATCATAATTACTCCCAACAAATAATCCAGACGTTGAGCCGAGCAGAAATGTAAATTTGTTGCTTTGTGTTGCCGTAGGATCATCCGAATTTGGAATTATTAAAAGATCAGTGAATTTCAAATCTTCAGGAAGATTATTTAAAAGCTTTTGCTCATTAAGTGCCTCTGGAGAATTGCTGAATTTATTTGCATCTTGAGCAATTGCGTACAAATTATCTCTTGTTTGAATAAATAATTTTTGAGTATCAGCACTTATCAAACTTGCCAGCTTTCTTACATTGTCAAAATCACCACCATTGCTTGGGGTTAATTGTTTAAAAGTGTAACCAGTACCTGGGAATGTTGGGGTGGTGTCTGGAGGGGTTGCTTTGGCAAGATTATCAAGACCTGTGTTCGAATCCCAGCCACTACCATCGTTTTGGCTCAAGACAGCAACGCCTTTGTACCCACCGACAAAAAGCCAGCCTGCATTTGCGTAAACATCTGGAGTTGATGGATCGGCGGGCCTTCTGGCAACTTCGACAAAGCAAAGGGGAGCGATTGCATTCAGGGCATCATTTTTAAAGACAAAAACATTTTGATTTGTGCCCGATGTTTCAAATTTTGTTACCGGTACTCCGGCTTTCATTGTTTGAATTAGTGCAACTGAATTGTATCCAATCGCAACCATCATAGAAAAGTTTGGATTAAATCCCGGTGTTTTTTCATCGAAATTAATTATCTGCAATGCGCCGCATTGATCCTGGGGAAAGATGCCGGAGAGAACTGCTGACAAATTTCTGTTTGGATCTGGATTCATCTCAGCCTTAGGATTTGTTGCAGGTGTCGTACCGGTTGGTGTGGTTGGAATGGTTATAGTTTCGATTTCATTAACATTCTCAGTTGTTCCCCACTGTGTAATTCTTATGGTGTTTGGGTCTATTTTTGAGGGATCTGTTGGATTTTCTGTTGCAAGAAAATAGAAATTGCTAAATTTATCAACACCTCCACCATAAACTTGCTGAATATCTCCCATGACTCTCTGCCATGGGGTCCAAGCGATGATAAAGCCGTTTTTGTCGAACAATGCTGTGCTTTGAAAGATTCCTGCGTCTTGAACATCAGTTAAATTCTTTAAACAAATAAAGACTGAGTCTCCGCGTACAAACATGTCACTTAAATCTCCCATGGGTAAAGTTTTACCTCCGACTATAACAGGGACTTGATTTTTTTGAGGCATGTTTGCAGGGGCGGTTGGAGCTGCATAAAAATTAACTGGTTGAACTTGAGCGAGTGTTCCAATAAGTTTTGGATCCTGGGGTGTGGTGCCATCCGATTTTGTTGCGCCGATCAAAGGTAATGCAAAAACTCCGCTATATGTATTAGGAGTACTTTCAGTTACATCGCAATTTACGATTAAGTAATTGTAACCTGTGCTTGTGTGCATGACGCGTACTTTGTTTGCAGAAATTGTGATGTCATTTGTACCTGTTGTATTGTAATAAAAACCAATCATAAAATTGGTTGAATCAGGGGTAAACTGAGTTTTTGATGGTGAAGATAAAATTGGTGATAAACTAAAAGCAATGTCTTTTCCAGATGTTTTGTCTGTATCGATTCTTCCAACCAGAACGCTGAAGCATCCCCCTTCATTAGTAGGGACGTCGCGTTTTACACCTGATAATCCAATGAAAAGTCTTGATAAACCACTGTCCCAGTACATGTCGACATCAGAACCAATAAGGGCTTGTATGGTTCCGGGCGTAGGACTTACTGCATCGCTGAAACTTATCATTTTGGCATTTGTTCTTACATCAACGATTTGAGCCTTTGGTGCATTTGTAGGAACGTTTATAGTTGGTGCAGGAATTTGAGAAATCGTTGCAGGTGCTGTAGTCACAGTGGTTGTTAAAGCAGCTATTCCACGATTGTAATCTGTCGTGGAAGGATCGTTCCAATTTAGGCCGGTGGCAGAGACTGCAGCAAAAACGTATTTATTTGATCCGGTTAAAGCCTTTATCTCTTGGGTTGGTTGTCCTCCGGCATCACATAACGTGTTGGTTGTTGTTATGGTTGCACTTCCATCCTGTGGGGCTAGAATTAAGGCTACAAAATTGTACGTGGAACTGCTGGAACCTTGTGTCCATGTAACTATTGGATAAATATTGCTGAATAAGCCAAGATTTAAAATTACTTGTCCATAAAGAGGATTTGGCACTGATTCGTATACTGGATTGCCTGCTTCCGGTGATGGGTTTGGCATTGAAGTGGTTTGAGGTGTAATGCCAAAAATTTCGGTTAGAGCATTATCAGTTGCTGCTCTGGTTATGGCGAATGTCTTTGGGTCAACATATGTGGTGGCAACGCTAACGGGAGTATAAGTTTGTGCTCCCAGAAAAAAATTAGATTTTGCGTTGTCAAAAACAGTTTTACCGAAGATGAGTTTATTTGTTCCTGCCGGATCGAGAGGGACAAAATGTTCCACCGATGAAAAAAGTGTAGCATTTTGACTAGTTAACAACAACATCAACATCAAGCATATTACTGATTTTTTGTACAGTGACTTTTTGAAGATCAGCGACTTTCTGTTTTTCATAAATTTCCTTATTTTAAATATGGGTTGGATACTATTCGTTAACAAAAACATTAAATTCTCCCGGTATGTAAAGGGCTCCTGATGCCGTATCTTGGATTATTGAAAAAAGATGCAAGGCCGCTTGGGGATCCATTCCCAGATCAATGGCTGCATAATACGGTAAAATGCTTAAAGTTTTTGGTAAAAATTTAATTGGATCAGGTATTACTCCAATGCTTTGCGAGAGTTGACCGTTGCGTCCAACGTGATCAAGAACTCCAAATTGTATTCCCTTAAATGTGTTTCCTAGAGTTGCTAGTGTATAAAAATATTTTGTATCGTATGGCTCATTAAATAAAGTTAATGAACCATTATTTACGTCAAAACGATAAACGGCTAAATTGCTGAATGTAGGATCGATGGCTGTCACATACAGGTTGCCATTGACCATATTATTACCGTTGTTGTCAGTGGTGCCGCCTCCGCGTTGAACGGATAAAAAGTCAAAGCTTAATGATGGGCCATCCAATTTTTGGGTCCTAGTTATAGGTACAAAATTATCTTTTATCTCAGTGGACACCCAAACGCCTTGTGTTGTTGCAATTGCGAGTTTTTTTGCGTTATTTGTGCCATCAATTACTAATAAGTCAAAAAATCTGTCAATGTCTTTATCAATCCCCGCAATGCGATTTATGCGTCTGGGATTTATAGTTGCATTAGGTGCAAAATCATTTGCATTCATTTCAAGTCTGTATAAATCAGATGGGGTTAAAATATAAAGATACTTGCCGTCAGATACGAGTTTTAAAATGTTTGAAAAATTGTATGCCGGAGTTACGCCTGGTGGTGGCGTTAGCAGGTTAAAGGCGTACCCATTAACAGGAAAGTTTGTGTTGGATAAACCTGAAAGCCCGGTAGATGTATTCCACCCCGAGCCGTCTGATTGGCATAGTACTGCAATACCATTGCTGCCGCCAATAAATAACCACCCACCTGTCTGATATACCGTTTGCCTATTTGAAGGAATGGCAGATGTTTGTGTTCGTGAAACTTCAGCAGTTGTTATAAATCCTAAGGCTTGAGTGACCGTGTTGTTAAAAACAAAAACATTAGGGGTTCCTGATGTTGTAGTAGTTGTACTTTGAACAAGTGTAGGAACGAAACCTGTTGTTGGTTTAAAGGCAGATTGATTTGTGCTTGATCGGTCGCCTGTTTGTATCAAGGCAACATTGCCCAATCCGGATGCGATCATCATTGAAAAGGCCGGATATAAAGATGCCGGATCCCATGGTTTAAATCCAGGTGTTTGATCATCAAAGTTTGAAAGATTTACGATTCCAAGTGCATTTGCGGAAAAATAGGGTTGAAGTGCGGTGGAAAGAGGACTTCCTTCATGAATTCCTGTTGGAGATGCATCTCCGGAACTCCAAGCCGTCATTTTTGCTGTCTGTTTATCCGTACCAATGTACCAAAAGTTATTTGATCCCGTGTCAAAGCCAAATCCATAAGCTTTGTCTGTAAATCCCATAACCCTTTGCCATGGAGTCCATGCACGAATTACACCGTTTTTATCAAAAACTGCAGTTGAAGCGAATATCCCGGCTTCTCCTGCTGTATTTGATCCACCATTACCTCGATCTCCTGCTACTGAGACATAAACTGTATCACCTGAAATTTGCATATCATTGATTGTTGCGTTAGAAAATGCTGCGGCGGTGGTTGCGTGAACAATATATTGGGGATTGGTTAGGGTGTTGGCTCCAACTGTTGGGGGATTTGTTCCAACGATGGATTTAGGATCTGTGTCTCTAAGTAACTGGCTCCCCTGAGTTATTACCGAAAAATTTCCGGTATTGGGATCTGCAGTTGCCAATTTTCCGGCATTGGCATTATTATTTGGCAGGTTAGGATTATTTGGCATGACCGGTAGGGCATAAACTACGCACATTGTGTTGTCGATAGTTTGAGCAACTTCACCGTTTAATATTACATAATCTTTACCGGTGCTTGTATGCATTACGCGTACTTTGTAAAGATTTATAGTTTGTGTTTTAGTGGTGCTATCATTTACATACCCAACGATCCAATTTTTATTTGTAGCTCCGGTGGGCCAGCCTGAAGTTGAAAGATCGACGCTTTTTTGTATTTGCAAGCTGTTGGTTGTGATGACTCCGGTGGTTACGCTTGTTATTTTTCCAATCAAAAGCGCGATTGCGCCATTGCCGGCATTATTTCCCGTTTGCATGGCTGATACTGCGATATACAAAGTTTGTAAAGTATCATCCCACCACATATTTACCAGCGCGCCTTCCAGAAATGTTGGAATTGTTGAAGAATTGGTTGGAATTGTGAGCATTCCCATAATTGGTTTCGCTTTGTTCTCTTCTCCTGACTTAGCGAAATCGGTAGCGTCAAGTGGATTAAGATAATCAGTGTTAACACTTACAGGTACAACACCAATACTTGCAGGTTTTGCAGCATTTAGAGATGTGCTACTGGAAACAAGCGCAAATATCATAGGTACGTTCGAAAAAACATTTTTTTGTGTTGCTGCAAGCGCATGGAGCCCTTTGGCCGTACCGGGTTCTGGATACTCACTTGAAATATCTACACCTTCGGCATCATTTAGTGGATATTTATCTGAAAGATCTGCACTTGCTGTTTGTAAAATAAATTCGCCCTTATTTGTATCAATAACTTGATATATAAATATCCCTTCGGTAGGGTATTCCTCGACCCCATCTGTTCCATCAACCAGGCCAACTATTGGGTACTTATTAGCGCCGATTACAAGATTACTAATGTTTTGTGCATTCAGGGGACTGTTTTGGTCAGGTTCGGTGTTGATCATTACACTGCCGTCGTTTGGAGCCATACCTTGAAATCCCAGGTTCAGGGTACCATCATCTCCACGAGTAGTGTATACCCGTGTTAGGGACTTGTCCGCATTATTTGCGGCTGTACCGATATAAAATTGGCTCGGACCTGCAAATGCCGTCACATTTGCATCCGCTCCCAGCGATCCGACCGAGATTGAGCGACTTAACTGCCGGGACCATTTACGTATGGATTTATTGCGTGGTAATTTATTTGTAGATGATTGTAAACATTGAGTGATGAACGCTAAAAGCCATATAAAAACTAACTTCTTCTTCATACTCCTCCTTGATTTATTTTTTGAGAATAAGAAAAAATGTATATATCAGCAGATGCGTATTTGATAATTTTAAATGATTTTATAGTTTTAGAAAACACATAAAAACAAATTTTTATTTTTATTTTATTTTTATACGCAAAAAAGCCGCCTGTAATTAAACAAGCGGCTTTTAAAATTTAAAAACAAAACCATGCAGTTTATTGCGTGACCAAATTTATTCTGTTCTTTCTTTACGTTTACGATCGGTTGCATTGAGATATTTTTTACGCATACGAATTGATTTTGGCGTAACTTCAATTAATTCATCGTTATTAATCCAATCAAGAGCAGTTTCAATTGTCATGGTGCGTGGAGGTGCAAGATTTATTGCATCATCACTGCCTGAAGCTCGCATATTTGTAAGTTTTTTGCGCTTTGTAGGATTAACTGCTAAATCATTCTCTCTGCTGTGTTCACCAACAATCATGCCCTCATAAACTTCATCAGTTGGTTTTGAGATCAGTACGCCACGTTCTTGAAGCGTGTCTAGCGCATATCCTGTAATTGTTCCGGCTTCCATGGAGATCATAGCCCCTTTTGTTCGTCCTGCAATTGGACCGGCATACTCTTCGTATCCCAAGAAATTGTGGCTGAGCATTCCTGTTCCGCGGGTATCAGTTAAAAATTGGCTTCTAAATCCAATCAGGCCTCGCGCAGGAATTTTAAATTCGAGTCTAACTTTGTTAGCACCATGGTGAATCATATTTTTAAGAATAGCTCGGCGTTTACCAAGCGTTTCCATTATAATTCCTTGGTACTCATCGCAAACATCGATAATTAAATACTCATAAGGCTCGCACTTTTTGCCATCAACTGTTTTGTAAATAACTTCCGGCGCTGAGAGTTGCAGTTCAAATCCTTCGCGACGCATCTGCTCAACAAGAATTGAAAGGTGTAGTTGCCCTCGTCCGGAAACTTTGTAAGTATCTGCAGATTCGGTCTCTTCAACCCGTAAGGCCAAATTTGTTTTTAATTCTTTGAACAGTCTGTCACGAATGTGTCTGGAGGTCAGATAATCGCCTTCTTTGCCGCCAAAAGGTGAGTCGTTGACTGAGAAGTTAATGGAAAGTGTTGGTTCATCAACGGCAACGTACGGACGAGGGTTGGGTTTGCCAACATCGCACAGCGTTGTTCCGATTGTAATCTCTTCTTCTACTCCGGCCAGTGCAACAATGTCCCCAAATTGTGCGGATTCAACCTCAACACGTTTAATTCCCTGAAATTGGTAAATTTTAAGAACTTTTGTGGGTTGGCCAACATATTTGTCTTTGCAGGCAATTAACTGGTTTGAAATATGGATTGTTCCGCTGAATATACGACCGATTGCAATTCTTCCAAGATATTCGGAGTGATCAATGTTTGTAATTAGAATGGCAAGATCGTTTGTCTCTTGTGACGGAACCGGAATATGTTTTAGTATTGCTTGAAATAATGGATCAAGTGTTCCTTCATGAGGAGTGTTTGAATCAAGACTTGCAAAACCTTGTCTTGAAGAGCCGTATAAAATTGGAAAATCAAGCTGTTCTTCAGAAGTTGCAAGGTCCAAGAAAAGTTCATGAATTAAATTTTCGGTATGAGCAATATCCGCATCTTTTCTATCAATTTTGTTTATCAATACAATTGGTTTTAAATTAAGTTGCAATGCCTTTTGTAAAACGAAACGTGTACCCGGAAGGGGTCCTTCAGCTGCATCTACCAGAAGCAGAAAGCCTTCAACCATCTGCAACGTTCTTTCAACCTCACCACCAAAATCCATATGGCCCGGTGTATCGACGATGTTTATCTGTCCTTCGGGGAGTCTGATGGATGTATTTTTTGCAAGAATAGTGATTCCTCGTTCTTTTTCAAGTTCGCCGGAATCCATGACACGCTCATTTTCCTGCAAATTAATATTAGAGACCGTGCCGGACTGCTTTAACATTTGGTCAACTAAAGTTGTTTTGCCATGGTCAACGTGTGCAATGATGGCAATATTTCGAATATCAAGCCTTTGCTTAAAACTCATTGTATTCCTCTTAAAAAATCAAATTAAATCTTTAAACCCCTCACCAATCCCGAAGCAAAACCGATAAATTTAGTGAATGACGGTTCTTATTTGAGATACTAGAAAAATTCTAACAAAATAATGTGAGCTTTGCAAAAAGAAATAAAAAACAAAGAAAGTTAACCAAAAAGCTAACTTTCTTTGTTAAATAGTTATCTATTGATAGCACAAAATGGCAGCAATGCCATTGTACGAGCAAGTTTGATCTGTTTGGAAAGAGTTCTTTGATGATAGAAGCAGTTTCCTGAAACTCTTGAAGGAAGTATTTTGTAACGTTCTGTTAAAAATCCTCTGAGAAGGTTTACGTTCTTGTAATCTATTAATGCCTCCTGCTCAGGTATTGCACAAAAACGGCAATGTTTTTGAGATAAGTAAGCGGATTTTCTTACTTTTTTACTTAATAAGCGAGTGCTTATCTTTAATTTATGTTTTGCCATGAGTTAATCCTTGCTTTATTCGTTATTCTCAACATCAATATCTTTACTTTCAAAGTCGCTACCCAGCAGACCTTCCATCTTGTGCTCTTTTACGAATTTATCAACGTTAGTCACTCTTCCGGAATCGATTGGATCAGGCTTAATGTATGCCGATGGTGCATTGTTAGGAAGCTTGACAGTGGAGTAGCGCAGAATAAATTCATCACATTTGATTTTGATGAAAGAATCAAGCTCTTTTACAAAGTTAGTAACCCCTGCATTGTCTGCAATCTCATAGCGAGCGAGGATATAAACTCCGTAATCACTTTTTTTGACCGGATAAGCGAGGCGATATTTTCCCCATTTATCGAAAACTGAAAGCTTGCCTTTTACGTTTGCAAGCTCTTTGTCCAGATAACGCTCGATTGATGATAATTCATCATCGGTAATTTCTGTACTTGCTAAGAATAATGTTTCATAGCGTAACATAGGTTCTCCCAACTAAAAATAATTTGAACATACAACCATTCTGTTAAGGGGAGATAGCAACCAGCTGCGTGGCTGCAAATGGAACCCTTAAAAAATACAAAGAACTATTTTTAGAATAGCAAAAATAGGCGTTTATGCAACAAAAAATAACGGTAAAAATGGGCTACCGCATAGCTGCAATAGCCCCACAAATACTATATTAATATTTTGAAATTATTGGGCCGAAGGCTCGTGACGCTTTGGTGCAGGTGGAATTGCGAAATTACCATCGCCTGCGTTATTTTCGTCTTCTGTTCTATCAAAATTTAGCGGTCTTGGGACATGAGGGTGCGCAACTGCGGTAGCAGCAGGCATAGTCAAGCCCATTGCCTTATATCCTTCGGCAAGAATGGCAATAATGTCTTGTCGATTGGCTCTTATTGCATAATCCAAAGCGGTGATGTTGTTCTCTCGTGGATAATCGCTGTGGCAGACTGCAGTGACATCTGCCCCACGCTCTATCAATAATCTTACAAGTTGCGGCGGTCCTTTTCTGACTGCCATATGCAAAGAAGTTGTCCCAACTGGGAAACGCTTAAGAAGTTTTGGGTCTCTGGGGGATATCGTTGGAGCATTAATATTTACCCCTGCTTCAATTAAAAATTTGGCTAATGCAAATTTCCTAGTACGTATGGCTTTGTGCAGTAGAGTTTCTCCCTTATCAGGGTTGATTTGGTTAGCATATATAACTATATTTTCAAGATTTTTAAATCCCAAAATCTTTGCGATTTCTTGATCTGATAAAAAATTTTTGAATGTTTTGTTTACAAGTCTTAGTCTTTTTAGCTCTAATATTGCAAGATTGATTTCTTCAATAGAATGAACCAAAATTTTTACTATCAGTTCATCTGGTAGTGTTGACAAATAGCCTAAATTTCCTGCGATAGGCATCAGTACGTGAACGTCAGTAGCGCTTGGTGCTTTAGCAGCGGCAGATGCGGCCGCTGTCTCATGGGCTTGCGTTCCTTTTACCTCATCTATTTTCATTGCAAATATGCTTGCAACAGAGCATCCTACAATAAATCCTGTTAATAGTATTTTATTAATGTTTTTCATAATAAATGTCTTTATTTTTGTATTGGTTTTTATATTGGCTTATCCAAGGCTAAAATTAGGGATATCGCTATTTTCATCGCTAGGAATAGGAGATTTACTTGCAGTATATGCTCCTTCAAGAATGGCAATTATCTTTGTGCAATCAGCATTTCTTGCATAATCCAACGCTGTGAGATTATCTAAGTGTCGATAGGGACTAGAGGTTGCTGCCGTGACATCTGCTCCACGTTCTGTCAATAATCTTACCAGTTCAGGGCGTCCTGCTCTGGATGCCATATGCAAAGAAGTTGTCCCAACAGGAAAACGCCTAAGAATTTTTGGATCTATTGGGGCGCGAGTTGGAGAATTAATATTTACCTCTGCTTCAATTAAAAATTTGGCTAAATCAAATTTTCCAATACGTAAGGCTCTGTGCAGCAGTGTCTCTCCTATATCAGGATTATATTGATTGGCATATCTAACTATATTTGCTTCTATTAAAATATTTATCATCTCTTGGTGTGTTAAAAAAATTGCGAATCTGTGCTTTACAAATCTTAGTTCTTTTAGTCTATTGATTGCTAGTTCGAGTTTTTTAAGAAGTATGCCTTGATTAAATACGTTGTTTAAATAACTTTCTGCGAAATAACTTCCAACATGCCGTGCTAAAATATTTCGCAATACTTCATCAGTTGATGCTGACAAAATGTCTAAATCTTCTGTGATAGGAATTAGCATGTGAAATTCAGTAGTGTTTGGTGCAGCAGCAGTGGCAGCCGCTACCTCAGGGACTTTCACCTCTTTTGTCTCATCTACTTTCATTGCAAATATGTTTGCAACGCCGCATCCTGCGATAAATCCTGTTAATAGTATTTTAGTTATGTTTTTCATAAAAGGTTCTCCATTTTAAATAGTTTAAATAGTCTATTGGTTAAATTTGATCAAAATCAAGTTTTCTTGGGGTTGCAGGGCCTTGGTCGTCATCATTCACAGGCTCCATGATTCTGTCATACTGAATTCCCCTTCTTGCATATGCCTGTCGAAGTATGCCGGCAATTGCTGGTGAGCCATACTCTTGTGCAAAGCTAATAATACTTCTATATATAGGACTTAGCAGAAAATTGTTGGCTTCTATTTCAAGATCAACATTAGGATTTTGAGCTAAAAGCAGAGCAACATCTGCTCGACCACTTTTAATTGCCAAATGTAATGGCGTAAAATCAATTATAGATTCCAGCTCTGGGTTTGCTTGTATTTGGTCGTCGCCTGGGAATGCGATTTGAGCATTTACATCTGCTCCCAATGCAACAATAATTTGCACTAATTTTAGCTGTTCCGTTTGAATGGCTTTATGTAGGGCCGTCATTCCAGTATTTGGATCAACAACATCTATGTTGTTCATGTCAATTGCAGCAAGGGTTGCTTGTATATTTTGTAAAAGTACTGCTTCGTTTTGTTCATCTGGATGTATCGCCATAATTCCTACTATTGCAGTTATTATATCGTCCGGATTTTGCATATTTAAGTCAGGGATCTGGTCTAAATGCTCAGCTACCAGCTCTTCCTGAACAGGGTCCAGTTGTTGTGCTTCAGGTGCAGGGGCCATTTGTAACTCTTCTTGCACATCTTCGCCAAGAAAGTTTGAAAACTTGGATTGGTAAGATTCTTGGCCGTATGCTAAGACATCCGAATTTAAAATTCCAAAAATTCCAAATATCAGCGATAGCAATACTATCTTTTGATTTTTTTTCATAAAAATTTTTCCTCCATTTTCCGCCATAAAAATTTTCCTACTCGGGGGAGTAAGGATATTATATTTTTTGGAATCTGTGAATAACTTTACCAATAATTCGAAACTGATCTTTGCCTCTTGAGAGGGCAATCGGTGCCTTTTTGTGATTGACAGCTTCAAGCACAACCAAATCTTCCATGAAATTTACCTGCATGATCGCTCTGGTTGGAGTGTCTGTTCCATATTCAACCGCAACGATATCACCGGAGTTTGTCCAGGTAGCCGGAGAAACAACCAGCAAGTCACCTTTTACAAAGTTGGGTGCCATGCCGTTATCATCGACAGCTAAGCAGAACATGTTTTCATCGTCACTGCCGATAACTGTTACAAATTGATCTTTGTATCCGGAAGAAACTTGAAGTAATTGATTATTATAAGCTGATGGTTGAGATGGAATTTGTCCCACAACCGGAACAATTTTTAATTTTAAAGTGTAGTTTGAAAGTTGATTTTTAATTTCGTCTGGAATTTGAATGTTTACAGGAAGATCTTTACGACTTTGGGTTGAGGTCTCAAAAAGATCTGTAGCATCAACTTCAAAAGCTTCAGCTAACTTTTTAAGTGCATCCTCATTCCAGCGACGCGTCCCATTTTTTATGTGGGTTAGATAACTTTCCGACATTCCGGTCTTTTCAGCCAGAACCTTGGTCGTCCAACGACGTTCTCTTAAATACTCTTTGACTCTAAGTTTTGTTGAGATCATGATATAACCCCCGTCCTAAGTAAATAATATACAATACACAGTCTTTCTATTCTTCACGATATTGACTTTCAGATTACAATATTCATGCAGATAGTCAAATTATCTATTCAAAGTGCAAAAATAGGGTATTTTTAAACTTTTAATAAGTTTTCTACCTGCGATTTTATATAAAAACGGGGTTTTTGGGTTTTTTAAACAAATATCTTAAATATAATTTTTATAAAGACCCAGATTGATTCGCTTGAGAATACCCCGGCACAAAAGAAGTCTTTCAGGGAGTTGTTATTTTCGTGCTTTGTAAGATGAGAGACTAGTCCGCCTATAATCAGAGCAAATGTCATGTCATTAGGCATTAAAATTCCACCAAATGTCATTGCAGGACTTACGTTAAATTTTTTAAGTATAAATGCGAATATAAAGCCTACTGCAACGATGTACTTATCAAACTTAAATGTTTGAATTATTGCAGCCTTTGCCTGAGCCCTCTGCGCAAAAAGATCCGGGGATCCTATTTTTAGATAAGTAAAAAGAAGCCAAAAAATCACTCCGGCGCTTAATGCCGTTACAAATAGGCCTAGCCACTGATATCTATGCATTTTGGTCTGTGTAATACTGCACAATGATCCTGTTTTGTAATCGAAGAGTACATCTGAGGCAACAGCTGCGCATACGTTGAAAAATATGCACACAATCGTTACCTGTACGAAGTTTAGATTAAATAAAATATACATTGGTAAAGTTACAAGGGTTGAGAAGCGTCCAAATTGTACAAGTCCAATTTTTCCACTTATCAGGCAAATTTGGTATGTGCCTATTACACAGAATATGATTAATGATATTTGTGCCAAAATTGGGAATTGGAAGTATCCAAGCAGTATAGATGCCAGGACTACAGTAATTATAGGTTCTACGTACATGATAATTTTTGAAATAAATGGAAGGTCAGGTTTGGTCTTGATTTTATGCGTTAATATATTTTTTAATAAGCTCGATGGCCTACTTTTAGCCCAAAGATAAAATAGTTTAATTTGTGAGATAATTTCGTCATAACGGGGGATGATATGAAAAATTTCATAAAGCAAAATTCCGCAGCAGAAGGCAAATGCGAACTGGATTGGTGTATATGGTTCAAACAGGCTAAAGGGTAGATATCTGGAGTGATAATTTAGAGGGTAAAGAATCAGATATTTTGATACTAGCCCTATCAGTAGCGGGATGAGGGTCTGTAGCCCAGTTGAGTATCCTATTGCCCAGAGCATTGGGCGGATGGAAAATGAAAATTCGTTTGCAAATACAGATTGAAGTACCGGGAAATATTTAGGAATTAAGCCCTTCCATTTTCCAATTCCATCGCGCAAAACAAGAATTCCTAATGTGCCTGCAATGCCATAGAATAGAGCTTTAGCGTCGGATTTCTTATTTTTAGTGGTGGATGCGATTTGAAATGTTAGTTGGCTTACGGGGAATGAGAGCGATTTTTTTTTTATAACTGTTTTTGAAAATATGCGTGCCGTACACAGTCCAAGTGCTCCTCCGGCAAGGCATATGGTCCCTATCATGCAGCAGAAATAAAAGGGATGACTCATCCAATGCACAAATGTCTCATTTTCTAAGAAAAAGATGATAGGGAGCGAAAAACCTATTGCTGTTGCAATGATTCCGCCGCCGGCAGCTATTGCCTGTATTTTTATGATATCCTGCAAAGAAAACGATTTTTGCCTTATTCCTGACAATGTTTTAGATATACCCATACTGAAAAGTACGATAGTTGGGGCAATCCAAGGGCCTAATATCGTTGCAATTGAGATGTATGAAAGGATCAAAATTGATAAAATCGTGAAAATACAGCCAAATAAAAGCACTAAAAATGTCATTTTTTAAGTTTATCGCAATTTATTCTAGGGAAAATTCTTATTATCTGTCAAAATAGCTTTTCATTGTTATATCGTTATACCAAAATTATTTACAAAGTCCAAATGCCCCCCACTTAGGTTTGCATAATAGTTTTTATATTTAATTTAGTAAAAGAGCTGAAACCCCCAGGTCTTTCAAGCCTGGGGATGAAAGCTCACCGCTGGCGCGAAGCAAAATTAGTTTACTAAATTTTGCGAAGAGCCACTGGAAATGGCATACTATGATACATGGAAAAGTATTGGACAGGTGCGCATACGAAACACAGGCTAATGTATCATATAGTATGGATTCCCAAGTATAGAAAAAGAGTATTGAAGGGAAAGGTCGCGGAGCGACTGAAGGAGTTGTTTTTACAGTGCGCAGACGTTAATAAATGGGAAGTTAAAGAGCTAAGCATTCAAGAAGATCACGTGCATATGCTAATTCAGTTAAAACAAAATATAAGTGTAAGCTATGCAGTTCAGTTGTTAAAGGGTGGAAGCAGCAAAGTAATTAGGGAAGAGTTTCCGGAGCTTGAAGAGTTCTTATGGGGTGACAGCTTCTGGTCAGATGGATATTTTGCTGAGACGGTTGGTGAGGTAAATGTGAATAAAGTTAGAGAGTACATAAAAAATCAATAAGGTAGAAGCACCGCGCTTTTAAGCCGGTGCGATTCACTTGTTTATTTGGATTTTTAAGCTTAAACGTATTTATTGAATCTATTGTTTTTTGCTTCCGGTTTATTTACAATTATAAATGATAGGGTGAAAGCCAAAAAAACAAACACAAAAACAAACACATGAAGAGTAAAACATGAATGCTGGCAGAATTATTAAAATTTGTTTTTATTTTACGGTGGCCATTCTTGTGCTCAAAGGGGTACAGGTGGCTTGCAATAAATATTTACCAAATACGTCCAATCCTGAGTCTGATGGGGCTCACAATCAATTTAGGCTTGATTTTAAAGATATTAATATTCCAAAAACTGATGAACCAAAAGCTGATGGACCAACGGCTGATAGAAATGACGATATGGCTAGCTTGCTTACCTATGATTTCAAAAATATGCTTAATCTGATTGAGGCTTGCGAGAAGGTTAAATATCTTGAATATTTACGATATTCAAGACCAAAAGAGGCTTGTGATATAAATCCGGAGACACTTCAAGCTCTTGTTAGGGCCATGCATAATGAAAAATCTAAGCTGAAAAAACACATTGCTGAGATAAAATCCTGTTCTAGGGATAGTATTCCATCGAAACAACTAAAGGCTTTAAAGTATTACTTGCGCGTGATTGAGGTGAATTTACAGGATTTAAAGGGGATTGGCGCGGGTAAGAACGAGGATTAAAATATATCATTCTCTCAATTGAACATTAAAAAGCCCCAGCGCTTTTTTCTGCCGGGGCTACACAATTCGGGTTGGCGAGTTGTTGTTATTTATGTTCTGATCAAAAATAATCATCCCCAAGCTAAACTTGTAATTTAGTTGGGGATGATGTGGCTGGAGATATAGTTATTTATCGCAATTTAATATTTTACTTAATTAAGACGTGGGTTAGCACCTCTCTTACGTCATCAACAAAATAAAGTTTTAATCCTTTAAATAGCTTATCTAATCCGACTAGATCCCTTTCGTTTTGTTTAGGGATAATTATGTTTTTAAGACCATTTTGTTTTGCGGCCAGTATTTTCTCCTTTAATCCCCCGATTGGAAGTACTATGCCTTGTAAATTAATTTCACCGGTCATTGCGTATGTTCCATTGATAGCTCTGTCTGTAAGAACTGACAGAATTGATGATAGCAGTGTGACGCCTGCAGAAGGGCCATCTTTGGGAATAGCTCCTGCTGGAATATGAATATGTAAATCATACTCCGTAAAACGTTCTGGCTTGATGTCGAAATTGTCGGCATGTGCTTTTGCATATGTTACTGCCGCCTGCGCTGATTCTTTCATCACATCACCAAGTTGACCGGTAAGAAGTAATTTTCCCGTTCCTTTCATTAAAACGGCTTCTATCTGCAAAACCTCACCGCCGTAAGGCGTCCACGCAAGGCCGTTTGTCACCCCAATCTTGTTAGAATGTCCAAATGTCTCTTCAGGGGTCTTTCGTGGGCCTAGATATTCATGTAAATTATCGCTTGAGAATTTAAGCTTTTTATTACCTTCAACAAGTGCACGAGCGTATTTTGAACAGAGCTTTTTGATATTTCGCTCAAGATCTCGCACTCCTGATTCTCTTGTATAATGGTTTACTATTGTGCCCAAAACATTTTTACCAAGATCAAGGCCCTTTCCGTCAAGGCCTGATTCTTTCAGCGCTTTTGGCATTAAATGACGATGAGCTATCTCAATTTTTTCCTCTTGCACATAACCTGCAATTTGGATTATTTCCATACGATCGCGTAGTGGCCCCGGAATTGTTGAAAGGTCGTTGGCTGTTGTGATAAACATGACCTTTGACATGTCAAAGTTTACGCCCAGATAATTGTCATAAAATGTACTATTTTGCTCCGGATCCAAAACCTCAAGCAATGCGGCAGAAGGATCACCCCTGTTGGATGTGCCAATTTTGTCAATTTCATCGATAACCAAAACAGGATTGCATGAGCCTGACTTGCGAATTGCCTGAATAAATCTACCCGGCAAGGCTCCTACGTAAGTTCTACGGTGACCGCGAATTTCGCACTCATCATAAACGCCGCCAAGCGAAATTCGCGCATATTTTCTGCTCAAACTTTTAGCTATTGAAAAGCCCAAGGAAGTTTTACCTACGCCCGGAGGCCCAAATAAACATAAAATTGGTGTTGGACAATCGTCTTTTAAAAATTTTATTGAAAGAAAATCAAGAATACGCTCCTTGGTTTCCTCAAGTCCAAAGTGGTTAGAATCCAAGACTTCTTTGGCCTTGTTTATATCACAGTTGTCTTTGGTAAATACGCCCCATGGAATTTCTAGAAGCCATTCAAGATGGTTTCGGATGACAGTTGCTTCCATTGAATCAGGCGACGTTTTTTCAAGCCTGCGTATCTGTCTTACAGCTTCGGCTTTTACGTCTTCAGGTATATTTTTTTCGTTTATTATTTTTTTCAGATTATCAATTTCATTTTCGGGATCGTCTCCCAGCTCCTTTTGAATTGCTTTGAGTTGCTCCCGTAAATAATACTCCCGTTGTGATTTATTGATTGATTCACGTGCATCGCTTTGTATTTTTTCTTGGACTCCCGTGACCTCCACCTCATTATTTAAATAATTTTCTATTCCAGTTAGCATATCATTTAAGTTACTCATCTCAAGGAGTTCTTGAGCCCTATTTACATCGACATTAAGATGCGAAAGGATGAAGTCGGCTGCATGTTCAAGATCCTGAATTTGGGAGGTTATGGAATGAAAATCCAATCCTATTAATTGACCTCGTGCGCAAAGTTTCTCAAGCGACTTCAAAATATCTTTTAATTGAGATTCTGCTTTTGTTTTATTGAAAGCGATTGGCTTTGAGCTGAATTTTGTGATCTGAGCTTGTAGCATATCATTGTCTGCGAGTATATCTTCTACTCGTACCTTTGCAACCCCTTGTACTAAAACTTTAATTCCTCCTTCGGGTAAATCCATGATTCTCATGATATTACCAACTGTTCCAACGCTATAAAGATCTTGGATTCCGATTGGGCCGGTATAGCCTTGCGACGGTTGATGCGCTGCAAGCAAAAGAACTTTCTTGGAATCCTCCTGCGCCAAATTGACCCCATTTATTATCTTCTCATCCAAAACTAGCAGTGGAACGACCATATGAGGAAAAACAACCACATCTATTGTTGGGATTATCGGAATTACTTGTGGTATGCTTTCATCGACAGAGTCCTTTTTTTTGTGTTCCATTACTCCCCTTCCCCCTTTGATTTGTCCTAAATTTGCCCCTGTATTCTAAATTGAATTTTAAAGAATTTGCTTTTGATAATGCAATAGAATTGGTAATATCTAAAAGAATATCGTATTTTAAGGGGGTAATAATGATTAAGATGTTTAAAAAAAACGCGGAATTACTTTTTGGAGAATAAAATGCTTGGGCAATTTTCCGATCGCTTGATTGCAACCAATGTTTGTAAAGATTTTGGTAGTGACGAAAAACTTAGCCATGTCCTGAAAGGCATATCTGTGGACTTTTGCAAGGGGATCTCTTATGCAATTAAGGGTGTTTCGGGAAGTGGAAAATCTACCCTAATGCATATCTTAGGCGGATTGGATGCTCCAACTAGTGGGCTGGTGACGTTTGATACAAAAGATATTTATAAATTAAAACAGTCGGAAAAAGAAAAATTTTTAAGTCACACAATGGGATTTGTTTTTCAGTTTCACTACTTAATCAAAGAATTAACTGTACTTGAAAACATTATGTTGGTTGGACTGGTCAAGGGCGAACGCAGTAAAAAATGTCGGGTTAGGGCATTTGAGTTGTTGCAAATCATGGGGTTAATGGGTAAAGAGAATAATTATCCAGGAGAGCTCTCAGGCGGGGAGCAGCAGAGGGTTTCAATTGCCAGAGCAATTTTTAACAGACCTTTATTTTTACTTGCCGATGAGCCAACCGGAAATTTAGATTCTGACAATGCAAAAAATGTTGTAGATTTAATGTTACGGGCAAAAGAGGAATGGGGGATGGGTGTGATCATCTGTTCACACGACCCGGATGTTTATAATAGAATGGAAGTTGTTTATACATTACATGATGGTTTACTTGTAAAATGAAATTTTCTGAGGCCCAGCGCGTCACCCATTGGTATGGGTGATGGTTCGACAAGCTCACCACGAGCGCGACTCCCCGATGCGCTCATCCTGCCGTGCCCGCCGAAGCTACCCAAAGCGAAGGCTGGGAGCCTGTCGAAGGATGCGAGTTTCAGAAGAGATCTAATGAGATTTTTAAAAGTTGTAGGATTTGCATGAGTCTTTCGTTAAATAAACGTGATATTTTAAAAAAAACAGCCCAAACCGGTGCAATGACTCTTATTAGCCGTTTTTTAGGTATAGCAAGAGAGATTTTACTTGCCCAATTCTTTGGAGTTGGGGCAATGTCAGATGCATTTTATGCTGCTTTAAAATTCCCCAATTTTTTAAGACACATTTTCGCAGAAGGAGCCATGAGTGCAGCCTTTGTTCCGGCGTTTGTAAAATCTTTAAAAGAGGGTGATAAAAAAGAGGCAAGCGGCTTGATGACAGTGTCATTTCTGTTCTTTGAGGGCGTGATTCTTTTACTTAGCATTTTTGTATTTTTTAAGACGGAATTTGTTATGTGGCTTCTTGCTCCCGGATTTTCACAAGAACGTCTTAATTACGCAATTCCCTTTCTGCGAATACTTTTTCCATTTTTGCTTTTGGTTTCCAGCAGCACATTACTTGCGGGCGCGTTAAATGCCGTAAATTGTTTTGCCATTCCGGCATTTGGAGTTGTCTTGTGGAATATCTGCTTTGTGGGTGGGGCCATCGTGGCTCTTTACTTTATTCCATCTGCTACAGTTATTTGTATTGGAATAATTGTGGGAGGATTTGCTTGGCTTGCAATGAATACGTTTTTTTACCTCAAGCATGGTTTTATGCTTGGGCATATCTCATCGAAATCTATAAAAGAGTTCAAAAGCGTTTTAGCCAAATTTTTGCCATGTTTTTTTGGGGTAGGAATAGTAGAAATAAATCTTTTTGTCAGTAATATTCTTGCATCATATCTATCAGTTGGGTTGCCTACATTACTTTACTATGGCAGCAGATTTATGAATATTCCGCTAGGCGTTTTTGCTGTGGCATTTTCAAATGTAATGTTTGCTCATTTTTCACGTGTGGTCCTTTATGCTCCAAAACGCCTAAACTTTTATATTCTTGAGGTTACAAAATTTGTTTCATGGATGATTATTCCGGCAACAATTTTTTTAATGTTTGTTTCTAATCATCTTTTTTCCAATGTTATGCTGGCCAAAACTAAAGACCCGGTTCTTGCATCTCAAGGCGCTTGGATTTTAATTATTTATCTTTCAGGTCTTTTCTTCTTTTGTTTAAACAAATCTTTACTAACTATTTTTTATGCAATGAAAGATACAACTTCAACAACGATTGCATTGGCTTGTTCTGCACTTGTTAATATAATGGGTGATGCTCTGGGAATTTACTATTTTGGGGCTTATGGTTTTGCGGCTGCGGCTAGTGCATCAGGCATGATTGTTACAGTTTTATGCTTCTACTTTTTGCACAAAAAGCATCACTTTACATTTTATTTCGCAAATTATTTTAATTTTTTAGCTCGATATGTGGCGCAACTTGTGCTTGCAAGTATAATTTTTTTAACCGAGTATTTCTTGATATTGTGGTTAGTGAAAGATACCTCATGGACTAACTTCTTTAATATCGGGATTGGTTATTGGATTATTGTTTTTGGATTGGGCGGCGTAGTTATGTTATTTGCATTTTTAACTAGAAAACAGTTTGGGATTAAACTTCATTTTTTGAATAAATGATGTAGTAAGAAGGAGAATGGGAATGAAGTGGTATGAAAGATTGGTCTCACCATTACTGGTTTGGATTGCGTTATTTGGTCTGCAAACTCAGTTTATGTCAGTACGAGCCTCTTCGGATCAAGATTTGATTTCAGAATTATTGGAACCGTCTGGGAATGTTGTAAGGTCTGAGCAATTACAAGTCTCGGCTGCCGTACCCGCGCCTGTTATCGGATTGGCTCCTGCACCTGCGTCTGGCTTAGCTTCTGCAGCTGTGCCCGCGCCTGCAACCGGTTTGGCTCCTGCAGCTGCGCCTGGTTCTGTTACTGCAACCGGCTTAGCTCCTGCACCATACCTGCTCCTGCACAAACCTGGCTTACAGAACCTGCCACCCTCACAAGATACATCGGCGCAAAGTCAATTAGCTTTAGACTTGTTGGAGCCAGAGGCTCCTGCTGCTACTCCTGCTAGTGCTGCCGCTGCCGCTGGCCCCCAAACTTTTGGGCCTACTCCTGCGTCTTCGGGTTTAACACCAGGAGCTTTCCCAGCACCTGTATCACAGCCATCCACATTTACGGCCCCAGATTTTTCAGCAGTATTGCCTGTGGGTCAACCACCTGTGGTGCAACCAAGTGTGCCAGTAGTGCCAGCAAGTTGGCAAGCTCCACAAGTTGGTTATCCAATCTCAACACAGGTACAAGCAGCACATAGCACCGGTTGCACAATTTCCGGTAACACAGGGTGTGCAGGTACAACCCGTGGTTGCGCCTGCCAAAGCTGCAGCGCCTATAACTACAACTCCTGGATATTTACCTCCAACACCAACTCAGTCCTACTAGCTCCGACTATAACGTCTGCTCCAACACCAACCCTTACACCAACCCACTCCAACGCCTGCTACTACACCTGCTCCAACACCCACCACAAACTCCTTCTCCAACGCCACCCCTTCCTCTCAAGTGCAATCTCAATCTCAGGTTCAGGCATCCTTGGTCTCGATATTGGGAGACGTGACACAGTCCGGAACTCCGGCGTTATTGAATGCAAATGTGGTTGCAGCTGCAAATAATGTGTTTAATCAATCGTACTTGCAAGATTATCCAAATATTTCAAACTCAATTTATGCGGCAATTAAGAATTTCTATCTTAATAGAACACCTCTTTCCAATGGAGATGTGCAGATATTGCTAAATAATGCTCAAAATAAAGCTTTTTTAACTACATCAGAGAGTTCGGATGTCAAAAATTGGCTGACGCTGGTTAGGCAGGATATACAGGCCTCTTTGAGTGCAATTCTAGCCAATCCGGCGCAGTCCGGAACGCCGGCATTGCTGAATGCAAATGTGGTTTCGCCCACTGCAACAAGCACGGCTCCACAATTCACAACCGGTCCGGTCAATTCAATGGCTGTGAGTTTAATTGCAAGCTTTAATCAATCTTATTTACAAAATTATCCAAGTTCAGGCAACTCGATTTTTACGGCAATTCAAAATTTCTATAACAACAGGACGTCATATCCATTAGGAGATGTGCAGCTATTGCTAACCAATGCGCAAAATAAGGCGTTTTTGACCTCATCCCAAGCTTCTACAATTCAAAGTTGGTTGGCACAGATTGTGACTGAGACTCAACAGGCTTTGGTGACGATATTAAGTGATAAAACACAGTCGGGAACATCCGCATTGTTGAATGCTAATGTCGTTGGGCTGACCTCAGGGTTGTTCAATCAGAGTTATTTGCAGGATTACCCAAGTGTAGGGAATTCGATTTACTCGGCGATTCAAAATTTTTATAACAACAGAACGGCATCTACATTGACAGATCTGCAGACATTGTTAAATAATGCTTTGAATCAAAACTTTTTAACTTTTGCGGAAAATGCGAATGTGACAACCTGGTTGACGCAGGTTGGAGTAGAAACTGTGACCTCAACCCAATCGTCTGCAGCACTAAGTAATACATTAAATAATTTTACCGTGACGGCTGCAAACTATAATTCTCAGTTGGCAGCATTGCAAGCATTGGTGGCAACTGTAAATGCGAATGTAAAGGCAAACCCGTTAGTGAGTTATGCTGCAGTACAACCAAGTTTTTGGACTGCTGTGACTAATTTACATGCTGCAAGACCAACAACAGACTCGGTAAGATTACAGGCTTTGAAAACTTGGTATGCAACTCTTACAACATCACCATTGGTTTCATCGACCAGTAGTTTTACATCAATGATTAATGATATTAATTCAAATTTAGCCAGTATTACACAAGCGTCTATTCAATCGGCTGAGATGACAAGAGTTAATAATATATTAAAGAATTTTACTGTGACAGCTTCAACTTATGACTCTCAGTTGGTAGTGCTTGCAAACATTGGTAACAAGTGTTAATACCAATTTGCAGGCAAATCCATCATTGAATTATTCATCGGTGCAGGCAAGTTTTTGGACTGCTTTGACTAATTTGCATGCTGCAAGACCAACAAACGATCCGGTAAGATTGCAGACGTTGCTAGCTTGGTATGCAACCCTTACAACATCTAAGTTAGTTGCTTCGACTAGCAGTTTTGCTGTGATGAATAGCGATATTAATGCAAATTTAGCGTATCTTACCCAAGAATCGGCTGAGATGGCAAGAGTGAGTAATATATTAAATAACTTTACTGTAACAGCATCGACTTATGACTCTCAGTTGTCAGTATTACAAGCATTGGTAACAAGTGTAGCTACAAATTTGCAGGCAAATCCATCACTGGATTACACTTCTGTTCAGGCAAGTTTTTGGACTGCTTTAACTAATTTACACAATTCAAGACCGAGAACAGACCAGGTAAGATTGCAGGCTTTAGGCGCCTGGTATGCGACTCTTGCAACATCAAAATTAGTTTCGACAGCTAACAGTTTTACGACAATGAACAATGATATTAATTCGGATTTGGCAAGTATTGCCCAAGTGGCTCTTCAACAGGCTGAGATGGCAAGAGTGAATAGTATATTAAATAATTTTGCTGTGACGGCATCAACTTATGACTCACAGTTGTCAGTGTTACAGGCATTGGTAACAAGTGTAAATACAAAATTTGATTACACTTCAGTACAGGCAAGCTTTTGGACAGCATTAACTAATTTACACAATGCAAGGCCAAGAACAGACCAGGCAAAATTACAGATTTTACTTGCTTGGTATGCAACTCTTGTAACATCAAAATTAATTTCTCCAGCAGAGAGTTTTGCGGCGATGAATAGTGACATTAGTTCGGATTTGATAAATATTGCTTTAGGAACACCTGGTGGAGCATCTTTTAATTTTGTTCCGGCGACAATGGGAACCGGAGCTGTTTTGTTTAGTTCACAATGGACTTACAGTAATGGAGCGGTGCTGTTATTTCAAGCGAGTGGAGCTAGGTCGATTGTAGTGGCATTTTCGTCAACCCTAGACCGATCTGGAAAGATTTATCAGATTGCTATTGGGAGGGGTAATAATAGTTACACAAGCCTGGTAGGCGATGCAAACTATAGCACCTCTCTGGGGACTGATATTCAAGGAGTTGGTGTGAGCAGTGGAGTGGGAAATTACTGGGTGCAGTTAGTTGGAAGCAAGCTTTCATTTGGAACAGGGAGTGTTGCCGGTTCAAATGTAAAGGGTAGCTGGACAATAGCCTCAGCGAATCAAATAACTCCCAAATATTTTGGATTGGGCGGTTGGGATGTGCCTGTCGCATATACAAATATTAGAGTTGCAAAATCTTAAGATTGATATGAGGGCTTCTTAAAAATTAAGAGGCCCCTTTTAAAAATTAAGAAGATCTTCTTCTTTGAAGTAAATCCAGAACATATAAAATTATAAAATTACTTGATATACCAACTAAGAGAGATACCCCTAAAGATGCTGCGACGCCGCATTTTGATATTAATAATCCGGCACACAAAAATGCCAATGCTCCGGAAAATATGCTTGGAATTGTTAAACTTGCTTGAGCTTTAACAAGATCCATGTGATAACATCCGGAACTTGTAGCCGACATTAACATGACGTCTGCTACAGGTGATAATTGATTTCCAATGATAGCGCCTGAAATTATTGCTCCAAGTACCGGGTAAATCATTGGAATACTAGATAGTGCAATGGGAGTTTCTACACCAGAAAGAGAAACCAGCATTGGTATTCCAATTGGAATGATTAGTCCCATTGATGCCCATGCAGAGCACATAAGTGTAGTCACCAGACCTGCTATTAAAAATAAAATTACAGGAAGATAACTGATATTGATATATCCAATATGTTGGACAATAAAATCCCCTATTTTCAAATCATTCTGTAAAATTTTACTGAATGTCAAGATCAAGACGAGAAGCAGCACAGATGATTTCATCAGGTTTATGCCTTCTCTCGCGATCATGCCTAAATCTTTAATATGAACTCTTTTTCTAATGATAAAGTAAGTAGCTGTGATAATGATAGTAAACACGCTGCTTTTAAAAAGCGCTGCAGAGATATTTGCGTTAAATAAAGCTTGAATAATTCCGTTGGAGCCCCCAAAAATAAAAAATTGTCCGCTTCTTAAAGTTTCCATTACTGTCGAGGTTATTAGTAGCATGATTGGAAGAAGAAAATCCCAGAGCGTACAATTTTTGGGTGTGCAACTATCTCTTTCGGCCATTGATTCTTGTGATTTGCGGGTCAAGGCCTGCTTCCCTCCAAAAAGAGTTCCGGTTGCTTGGGCAACTGCCTCATGCTTTGCAACAACTCCAAATGACAAGCGCCTTAAAACTATAAACCAGATTGAAAATACGACAATTAAGGCATAGAACAGAAATGGAATAGTCTTTAGGTATAAAAAGAAAGGATCGCCCTGGATGACAGTTGAAGCGTTTATGCAAGTTGATACTCCGGTTTGTCCTAATTGCCCCAAAATGTAAGCAACCCAGCTTGACAGGGGAAATATGATTGCAAGCGGAACTGCTACCGAACTTACCAAGAATGCCAGTTTTACTCGGGGTATTTTAAACTGATCTGTAATTGGTTGCATAACAGATCCGACAGTTAAGCAGCTAAAATAATCGTCTATAAAGAAAAAGAATGAGAGAATTAAAGAAGACAGCTCTGCTTTTTTAATTGATTTAAGTTTTGTTGTTACATAGTTTCCATAGGCATAAGCACTGCCCGAATGTTCTAGCAATGAAATGATTATGCCCAGCATCAAGAGAAATAATAAAATAAAAATTCTTTCACAACTCCAAAGTGTCTGCAAACTTTTTAATTTGTCGAATTCAATGGCGATTAAGAAATTATCAAAAATTGTTTTTAATGTCCCCCAAATCAAAAAGTTATTAATAATAAGAGCGGCAGAAAAAATTCCTAAAAACAGAGATATTCGGGTGTTTTTTGTGTACGTTGCCATTAAAATTACGATTAATGGGGGGAGGAGTACTAAAAAATCAGTCGTCATAAAATTGGCCTTACAGTTTTTTAAATTTAAATTAGACAGTTTACCTAATTGCAATAATGTGGAATGAATTTATCCATGGATGCTGAAACGAGTTCAGCATGACAAGCCTGCGCCCCTATTTTACCATATTTTTCAATCTCTCAGAAATCTTTTTCTCATACCCCTGATCACTTGGGGTATAAAAATTTTTACCCTGCAAATTCTCGGGCATATAATTCTGTTCAACCCAGTGACCCGGAAAATCGTGTGGATACTTATACCCCTGGCCATGACCCAGCGCCTTTCCATCCCGGCTTGAATCTTGGAGGTGGGTCGGGACTTGCACTTTCCCCTCCTTTTGTACTTCGCCCAGCGCTTCAAAATAACTTTTCATGGAGTTGCTCTTAGCTGCTGTTGCAAGATAAGCAGTTGCTTGAGCCAAATGATATTGAGCTTCGGGTAACCCGCACCATTCAAGCGCCTGGGCACAGGCTGAAACAACTACGATTCCAAGTGGGTCGGCAAGGCCAATATCTTCTGATGCAAGAATAAGTAACCGGCGCATGATAAATTTGGGATCCTCTCCTGCATAAATCATTTTTGCAAGCCAGTACAGAGCGGCATCAGGATCAGACCCGCGAATGGATTTTATAAATGCACTGATTGTGTCATAATGCCCGTCGCCATTTTTGTCATAGCTTACAGCCCTTTGTTGCATTGCTTCCTGTGCAGTTTCAAGATCAATGTTGATCATTCCGTCCTGGTCCGGGCTTACCGCCTCGACTGAGAGTTCTAAGGCGTTGAGCGCAGAGCGTGCATCGCCACCGGCGATATTTGCGATATGCTCAAGGGCAGGCACAGTAATTTTTATCTGCCTGTCGCCGTATCCATTATGTTTGTCGTTAATTGCCTGATTTAGTAAATTTATAAGTTGTTCTTGGGTTAAAGGCTTTAAATTAAAAACGCGTGAGCGCGAGAGAAGTGCTGAAATAACTTCAAAATACGGATTCTCAGTTGTGGCACCAATTAAAATTATTGTTCCATTTTCAACATGCGGTAATAAGGCGTCTTGCTGCGCTTTATTGAAACGATGAATCTCATCAACAAGGGCAATTGTTCTTTGATTATAAATCTCGAGCTTCTGTTTGGCTGTTGCAACCAACTGCCTTATTTCTGCAACTCCTGCCGTCACGGCGCTGATTACCTCAAAATTAGATTTGGTGGAGTTTGCAATTATTGTTGCAAGAGTTGTTTTTCCTGTGCCAGGAGGTCCCCATAAAATCATGGAAGAAAATAGCTTGTCGGTTTCAATGGCTTTGCGCAGCAACTTGCCCTGCCCCAAAATATGCTCTTGCCCGATGTATGTGGCAAGCGTTTTTGGACGCATGCGAGCAGCTAGTGGAATGGGACTTTTTCTGAACTCTGAAGCGCCCGTGTTTGGGGTTTGGGAGTTCGATTTCCCAGAATTCAAATTTTGTTGTTTTTGATACTGAAATATGTCCATTAAAATATCCGTTAATTGTCTTTGTTTTATAAATAATTGTTCATGTATTTTACCGCCGTTTTCAAATTTAAACTATACTGCATCTTGCTGTATCGCAGAAAACTTTTTATTTTTTTGGGTATAACTCTTTAATTTTGATAATATAAATACTCTTCGATTATTTACGATATTTTTCTAACCCCAGATTATAACTAAAAAGACACGGGATGTTGAGTGACTAAGCGTTTAAGCGATTTTCTTATAAATATGATTCCCAAAGAACATAGCTGGAAGATTGTTCTTTTTCAGAATTGGGAAAATATTATTGGAAACCTGAAGGACAAGGTAATCATCGATCAGATCAAAGACGATGTTTTGTATCTTGGCGTCATTCATCCCGTTTGGGCGCAGGAGTTGCACATGCTTTCTCCCATGCTTAAAACAAAGATAAATGCCTGCCTGGACAAGCCTAGGATTAAGGCAATCAGATTTAAGGTGATAGATTCCAGTTTTAAGAAAAAAAATAAACATCGAAACAATCGAATTCAAGATCATGTAATAGACCCTATTTGCAAAAAGCTTTCAAAAACAGAACAAATTGTGTTAGATAAAGTTACAGATACTGATCTGCGCGATGTCATGTACGAATTTGGGGTACGTTGTAAAAAAATGAGGGGAGAAAAGAGATGAAGAATTTGTTTAGGAAGTTGATTATTCTGAGTTGTTTAAGCACAGTTTTTGGAGTGGTCTTGCCCGATCAGATGAACTCTGGCGCGTCACCTATGGGTGATGGTTCGACAAGCTCACCACGAGCGCGCCTACTTAAAGGCGCTCGTCCTGCCGTGCCGGCCATAGCTCTCCAAGAGCGACGGCTGGAGCCTGTCGAAGGATGCGAGTGCCAGAAGAGATCTGCTAAACCAAAAGCTACTCAGCTAGAAGATGACAGTGGTTGCAAAATTGCCTTTGTAGATGACCAGCCTGCAGATTTAGATGGTAATAATTCAAAATCAGATGAAGCCACTTATAATCTTTACATCTCAAGCAAATTATTTTCATTCCAAGGGTGATGCCAAGCAGGCAATGCAGATTTATAAAAAACTTTTTGCAAAGAATCCGCCGATCTTTGTTTATGATGGATACTTTAGATTTTTATTTGATATCGGACAAATTTTGAAGGTTGTTGAAATTTATCAAAAAAGCGAAGACAAATTCAAAAAATTCTTCGAAAAAAATCTGGAATTTAATCTTTTGGTAGCGCAGGCATTTTTAATGGCTAACCAGGATGAAAAAGCTGAGAAAATCTTTTTAAATTTGGCAAAAGACTTTCCGGATAATGAGCAGGTGGCATACTACTTTGCCGTGTCTCTTATAAAAAATAATCAGCTTGAAAAAAGCTTGGCATATCTTAATGAGTGTTTGGAAAAGCCGATGTTCAAGCCAAGAGCCTTCCTGTTTTATTTTTTACGTTCAAAAGTTCATATGCACATGAGTAAAAACGATTTGGCTATGCGTGACATTGAGAAGAGTCTTGAGATGTTTCCTAAATTTGATAAAGCGCTGCTTTTAAAAGCGATGCTTCTTGAGCAACTTGGAAATATTAATGAAGCAATTAAGGGATATCAACATTTCTTGACTCTTGTTGGGCGTGATGAGATGATTGAGAAACAGTTAATTCAGCTTATGTTTTCGCAAAATCGAATGCCTGAAGCTCTAAAGTATCTTAAAAAACTTAAAGGAGACACCCCGGAGTATTTCTTTGATATGGCAATGATCGAATTTAATTCCGGAAATTACAAAAAGGCATTGCAGCATATAAATACCTGTATTCAAAAGGCTCCAAATTTTATTCGTGGCAAGCTGTTAAAAGTTGAGATACTGCTTGCGATGAAGAATCATAATCAAATTTTGACGTTTATGGGTGATTGGTTAAAACGCGAACCATATGATAATTCTGTCATACATACTATTTTGTTGCTGAGTCAGGCCGGTTTTTCTAAATCTGCCATAGCAAGTTTGTTGGAAGATGTTTTAAAGGCCAACAGAGCCACTGTTGGAGTTTGGGCCGCATTGGCAGATATTTGTGTCGAACAGAAGAATTACAAAACCAGCATTGCTTTATATAAAAAGATTTTTGATTCGGTACCGGATTTTGATTTAAAATCAAAGGTTTTGTATCAGGTTGCCTATATCTATTTCTTAACTAATCAAACTAAAAATATGGAAAATATTCTTCTGCAGTCAATAAAACATCCTGTTGTTTATCCTGCCTCTTATAATTTACTTGCATACGCTTATGCAAAGCAGGGGCAAAATCTACCCGAGGCGCTTGATTATGTTAATAAGGCGTTGCTGGACGATGCCAACTCTCCTTTTTATCTTGATACAAAGGGTTTGGTACTTTCAAAAATGGGCAAAAAAGAACAGGCTCTTGAGTTATTTGAAAAAGCCTTAACAATTTCTCCGGGGGATGCCGTGATTATAGAACATATTGCGCAAGTAAAAAGCGATATTAAATAATAAAGGTGTGGGGGATTTTAAGATGAGTTATAAAACACTTTATGTCGTAGCGGCCGGGTCGGGTGGGCATATTTTGCCGGCATTAACTTTTGCAAAACGTTGGTTGGACGCAAATCCACAGGGGAAAGTTATTTTTTGGGGTGCATCAGGGGCTTTGGATCATAAGATTGTTGCAAAGACTGATTTTTTGTCAGAGGTTATCAGTTTAGGAATAGGTAAGTTTAGCATCAAAAGAATTTTGCTTTTACCCATTTTAATAGTACAAGTTTTGTGGGCTTTTTTTAAAAGTTTTTTCAGAGCAGTAAAAGATAGACCGGAAAAAATAATCAGCACCGGTGGACTGATTTCAATACCGGTGTGTTTGGGTTGTAAGCTTGCACTTGTGCCCATTGAAATTTACGAACTTAATCTTGATCCGGGTAAGGCTGTAAAAGTACTGATGCCTATCGCAAGTAAAATTTTTGTCGCGTTTAAAAATACAATTTCATTATGTAAGTTTGCAGGTTTAAATTTTGCCAAAAAATGTGAGCTGATACATTATCCCATACGTTTTAGGCAGGATGTTTTTAATGCAAGTAAAAATGAGATAGTCGACCAGATAAATGAAAAAACAGATAAGCCTTTTTCTTTGCAACGAAAAACCATTTTTTTACTTGGTGGATCTCAGGGTTCAAGACTGTTGAATCAGGCTTTAAGAACATTCTTGGAGCATAATAAAAACATTCATGACAAAATTCAGGTTATTCATCAAATTGGTAATGATATCTCATTTGATTGGCGAACTTTTTATAAAGAGATGTCTGAGCCTGCCGTGCTTTTTTCCTATGATGAGAATATTCAAAATTTTTATCTTCTCGCTGATTTGGTAATTTCTCGTGCAGGTGCGGGAACCCTTTTTGAACTTGAGTTTTTTCGAAAACGTTCAATCGTTGTGCCGCTTGTTGCAGCGTCAACGGGACACCAGGTTGAAAATGCTCAGGCAATGGCGGACGAACATCCGGAGCTGTTTAAAATTGTTTATCAAGATGAGTTGATTTCTAATCCGGAAAAATTCGAACAACTGGTTTTAACAATGTTGTTTGAGTAATAAATTTCTTTCTTAATCGCTCAAATAGTTTGGGATTGATTAATTGCTTCCAAGTAACTGTCTAAACTGTTTTCAACTGCAAGACATTGGTTTAGTTATGGGCTGGTGGCTAACCTTTATCCGTGTTGGATTTTCGCCAACCGAAAATACTTAACGCCAGTTCGATAACTAGTAAAAATAGCTGTGGATGTCAAAAGTAGCTTCCGATCAGAGATCTGTCATGCTGAATTTATTTCAGCATCCATGGATTAGTGTTTCCTATTTTAATTAATGAGTCTGTTGTTGCTGCTGTAGCGATTGTATCTGTTGCAGTAATGCCTCAAGTGTGTTGGTACGGGTGTATATTTTGATTGAACTGTCTGTTGATTCCGAAATAAGGGCATTGCCATCAGGGCTGAACGAAAGTTTAGTGACCCAGCTTATATGGTGGCCGCCATTAGTGTGATCAAAGGTCCGCACAATATTCCAAGTGTTGTTAGGAGTACGGGTGTATATGGTGACTGAGCCGTCACTTGATCCAGAGGCAAGGGTATTGCCATCAGGGCTGAACGAACATTTTCTGACCTCCCCTACAGGGCTGAATTTTACTTTCGAAATCAGCATGGTGTGTGTATTGATTGTTTGGATGCCCCAGCCAATAGGTTGTCTCGGCCAGCTAATGAGTGCTTGTCTTGTAAGTTCTGTGATTAAAGCTTCTTTGACATCATTCGGTATTCTGCTACAAAATGCAGCAGGACTTGAGAATGCTTGTGTGTTAAGGTTGGAGCCTGCTTGGAGGAGTTGGTTAGCGATAGCGTAAGCACTTGCTTGAACTAAAGATAGTTTGGCTTGGGTACCAGGGATTCTGACGGACTCCTGAGCAGTCGTCGATGGTTGTGCTGTTGAGGTTGAAGCTTTATAGTCTGTCGCAGTACTTGTTGGCGGCTGTGCGGCAGGCATGGCAACGGTAGTGGTGAGTGCAAGGGCTACGCAGCCCAGGGTTAATGTTTGTAGAAAACGTTTCATCGTAAAACCTTCCATTTGGTCATGCTAGGAAAATTAAAAATCATAACTTTGCCGACGCTTGTTCAGGATATCGTAATACTATCTTATCCCAGGCGCCTTGTATCCGGTTGTTGTGTCGAATGTCTGCGCTACAGACTGCATATAGCTACCACCGAATTGGCTTGGTGCTGGTTCGAATGAAAGCGTCTGCATAGCCCCGGGCATTTGGGCTGCTGGATTAGAGAATGCTTGCGGCGTTATAAATCCACTCGTACTCGGCATGCTTGGCATATTTGCCACACTTGGCATAGCTGGCATTGGCATATTCGCCACACTTGGCATAGTTGGCATTGACGTAGACGGCATTGACATAGTTGGCATTGGCATAGACGGCATTGGCATAGACGGCATTGGCATAGACGGCATTGGCATAGACGGCATTGGCATGGACGGCATTGGCAATACTTGCTTGGCAACTTTGCCAACACCATAATTATCGGCAAACATTGTCCCCATCTGTTCCGTCGCAACTTTATCCGAAGGGGCGTCAAGTTTTAACATTTGCTCTGGATTTGCGGTGAGTGGATGAGCCAGCTCAAGAGGCATCATGCCTGTTGTAGCATCTCGCTGATTGAGAGCATTACCTGAAGGAAAAGCGGTCCCTGAAGAAAAAGACTGAGGAATGCCCGTTTCTGCGCCCGCCTCTTTTATTTCATCTTTTGCTTTTTCAACCAAAGTCTCTTTTACTTCACATAAAGTATGTTTTAATATTCCATGGGCACTCTCAGAAAACCTTTTGGGAAGTGAACTGAAAGAACTAGCTTCAAACCCTGTTGTGACAATATCACCACTTAAACTAGTTGCGCGTTTCTCATCCAATGTGCTATCTAACCTGAGTTCGACGTTATAAAAAGTTAAGCATGGGCTGGTAAATTAAGCATAAACTTGCTTCGAAGTGATGGCTTTTTTGGCAAGAAACAATATGCAACAAGTCCGGCAATAAGATTGACAACAAAGTTTGTTGGGCTGCGATGTCGAGAGTGCTCTATTTGACAGGTTTCTTTGAGTATACAGTTGACTGATTCTATGATTCCACGCTTACTAAGGCCAAGTCTATCTTCCATTTCCATGATTTGAATTTTCATTTTTTTCTTCAATTTTGTAATGAGTTTTATGCCTTTTGCAAAAAGCGCGTCAAAGAGCTTCTTTGAAATATATCCTCGATCTCCCCAAAGCTTTCCGAAGCACTTTCGGGCAAGGTTGGTTACTACAGATGCGTTGTTGTCGGCAACATTACCAGGTGTGAGCATGAAAGATACTATCTCTCCGCACTCATTGATAATCAGATGAAGTTTAAATCCATAAAACCATCCAGTAGACGTTTTTCCGCGTGCAGCAATTCCAGAAAACACCTTGTTTCTGTTGATTCGCAAATTATGACATACCTGAAGCTTTGTTGAATCGATAAATCCAAAGCCTGTACATTTGTTTTTACAACACAAATTCATAAAAATTGTTAACGGCACAAGAGCCTGCGGAACCAGCTCTATAAAGCGATTATAGCTGACGATCCCGTCGAATGCGCCCTTCAAATCGCCACATTCTTTATAATATTTTTTAAAAGTACGATATCCAGAGTGATGAAAATAAATGAGTATCGTCAGAATGTCACTGAGAGACATTCTTTTCTGTTCTCTTTTTACCAATGCCGATAAATCTGCAGAAATTGAATGTGCATCTAGATGTGTTTTAAAATCTTTACAAAAATTGTCTACGTCATAAAAAATTTGAGTTAAAATCATTTTACTTCCCTTTTTGAAATCCTTTTTTAGATTGGTTTTAACATTCTAAATCTATAGAGGATTTGCTTTAAGGGAAGTCCTTTTCAAAGAATTTTAATTGTCGAACTCAGGTTATCTAAGGCCATGAGACCTTTAGCCCCAACCCGGTTGATACCCTGACTTACCTTGCCCGCGTACTGAGCTATCTTAGCTTCCCATTCTGGACCGGCTATGTCATGTATAAAGTTGTTTATAGCTTTTATCGCCGCCTCTCCTGCTATTGTTATTCCAGCGCCAGCTAAAGCACCAGGTGCTCCCCCACAAAGGGCACCGATTCCAGTATTAGTAAGTATTGTAGCACAGATTCCTGCCCCTGGAAATTTGCTTTCAATTTCATGACAAACTTGCTTTATTTGTTCACTTAGATCAGCTACTTTTGTTAGCTGGCCATCCAATATAGCACCGTGTGCAGATTGAATAAGTAAACAGGCAAGTAACATATAGGCCAATTTCCGATTTGTGTGAGCAGTATGGGTTGTTTTATGCGACATATGTGATGTGTTATGGGTAGCTTGATGTTGTAATTGTTCAAACAAATCAAGTTGTCTGCTCTGCGCCCTATCTACATCACCCGACATCTGCCTTGCAGCATTCCTAAAGGCTTCCTGCAAAGCGCATGGCGTTGCAGGCGCCTGGGCAATGGCTTTCTGCTGTTGTGCAGATACTAACTTCGCCAGCAGGCGCGATTCCCAACGAGCGCTTTTAAGCGCTTGATGATGTGCTTGCATCGCCTCTCTGCGCGTTTTACCGGTTTGCATAGCCAACAAACTATGTGTAGCGCCTACACACAAAGCCGCTACAGCTAAAAATATTTTTAGATTTTTCACGAGAAACCTCCTATATTAAAATGAAAAAACACGTTACAACAATCAACTCATTCCATTTGTTCCCATACCCACTTATAAGTCATAGCCATGTTGCTTATCTTCAGCGGCTTGAGCATTATTTTTCTTGAGCTCAGGTATTTTTGTTTCATACTCCTGCAGTTTTATGAGCGAATTTTTTATCGTATCAGATGCCTGGGCACAATATTCCTGCCAAGACTGCTTAAAAAATACGCTGAATGCTTCAGTTAGCGCCGGATCAAGTTTTTTGGCAACCTCAACAACATCTTTGCCATTGTTGTAAATTGCAGTTGCCCGATTATACGCATCTACCTTTGTTTTGAGTTCAGGTATTTTTGTTTCGTACTCCTGCAGTTTACTGAACGCATTTGTTATCGTATCAGACGCCTGTGCACAATATTCCTGCCAAGACTGCTTAAAAAATACGCTGAATGCTTCAGTTAGCGCCGGATCAAGTTTCTTTGGCAACCCCAACAACATCTTTGCCATTGTTGTAAATTGCATGTTGCCCGATGATACGCATCTACCTTTGGCTTGAGCAAACTATTCCTGCATTAAACTCATATATCTTACGGAGTGCATTGTTTACCTCATCAGGCTGCTGCTTAAAATATTCAACACATTCTTTAAATGTCCGCGTAAAAAATACATTAAACGCTGGAGCTAATGCAGGATCAAGTTCTTCGGCAACTCCAGCAACATCTTTGCCCTTTTCGTAGATTGCATATACCAGTTTATACGGCTTCATCCATTTTTCGAGCCAGGCCTTCCATTCAGGTGTTTTTGCTTCAAACTCTTTCAATGTATTGAGAGCATCCCTTATTGTTATACCCGACTGTGCAGCATATTCTTTCCAAGACTGCTTTAAAAATACGTTGACTACTGCAGCAAATGCCGGATCAAGTTCTTTGACAACCGCAACAACGTCCTGCGATTTATCAATAATATCGTGTGCCTCCTTATACTTCTGCCATATTACCTCGTTATAGCGGCCGCTTAAATCATTAAACTGCTTCTGTGTTTTCCGCAATTTCTCAAAAAAAATAAAGGCGCAACTTCCACCTTCTATTTCTTTAGACATTTGAACAGTTTGAGTACACAATTTAGTCCAATGCGGAGAACACTTTAAATCTATCGGAATACCTAGAATTTCCATTGTCTCGCTATCCTGACCGGGAATAAGACCGGGCTTAATAACTTCATGGATAAAATTCGTCCAACTCTCCTGAAATGCATAAAGTTCACTTATATGTTCATCAATGTAATGCTGTGCATATTGACAGGGATAGTATTCTGGATGAGTATAATACTGATCCGGGGTACATATAGCTGCACATTGAACCAGAAAAAGCATCATAAAAAGCGATAATCCGGCAAAGCGCACACGCAAGCCGCTCGCACCATAGTGCGATATACGCATGCTTGGCTTCTCCCCCCTGCTTGGCAGTTCTGGAGCTTGCCAATCAAGACCTCTCACATCTTGCAACGCAAACTGGCCTGCTTGTGCAGGCGTCTGGGCAATGGTCTTCTGCTGCTGTTGTGCAGACACCAACGGTGCCAGCAGGCGCGATTCCCAACGAGCGCTTTTAAGCGCTTGATGATGTGCTTGCATCGCCTCTCTGCGCGTAGGGCCCGTTCGCATTGCAAACAGACTATCAGACGCAGCTACACACATACCAGCTACAGCGAGAAACAAAAATATCTTATGTCGAGTAGAAAACATAATAAACCTCTCATTTGTTTGATTGAAATGTTCTACTAATAAATTATTTCACGAAACTTATTAAAAGTTTAATTTATACTAGAATTAAATCAATTTAGGCAAAAAAAAGGGGTAAATACGTTGAAAAAGCTTGTGTTCAGCCCGAATAACTGAGATAAATTAATCCATTTTTGATTGAGTTATGGCTTCCAAATAACCATCCAAGCTGCTTTCAACCGCCTGAAAAATAATGGACTTAAAAACAGAAAGATCATTTGTGCTGCCTGCCAGTTCTAGCGAATTGATATATGCCTTACGGTCCTCTTTTTTAATAATGGCAATTGGATATCCCTGTTGTAACAAGAGTAAATTCATAAGGAGTCTGGCGGTTCGGCCGTTTCCGTCAACAAATGGATGAATGCTTACCAATTTGAAATGTGCCATAGCTGCAATTTCTACAGGGTGGTCTTGTGTGGAGGTAAGCCATAGCATGAATTCTGTCATGAGAATTGGAACTTTTAGATAGTTTGGAAACACATGATTTGATCCAAGTATTCTAACCATAACTGTTCTAAAAATGCCAGCGTGTATCGGATCAATGCCTTGTAAAATTATGCGATGTATTGATAAAATATCATCAAGACATAAGCTATCGTTTTTCTTGTGGGCGAGCTCTTTTATAAAATCGATGGCCTTGGCATGATTGATTGCTTCAAGATGTTCTGTAACCGTTTTCCCCCCAATGGTAATCCCCTTTTCAATAACCAAAGCCGTTTCTTCGTGGCTTAGCGTGTTGCCTTCGATTGCGTTTGATGTATAAGTTAGTGCAATTTTAAACCATTCATCAAGGTTTTTTACTAGTGCCGGAGGCAATGGCCTAAATGAATCAAGCTTTTTCTTTTTTTCATCAATACGTGCAAGTTGAGCTTTCATAACATTTCTCCAATTTTTGAGTGTGATCTCTTGATATTATTTGCAATGGCTTCATGCTGCGATCTGGAGCTATATTAGCACATATTTGTATATTTATAAAATCAAATCTATGCATTTGCCTTTCTAGTTGACATGAGGCAATTCTACTATATGCTTTCTTAAAAATATAAACTTTAATAATTTTAGGAAAAATAGTATGCAATTGCTTAAACTTTTCCCGATCGTCCTTTCTTTTCTTATATCAAATCTAGCATTATCGATGACTTTGCCACAGGATACTGATAATCACGCAAGTATCGTCCTAAAACAGCCAACGGACGAGGCAGGTTGGAATAAATTGGCGGCATTTTGGCAATCCGTTGAAACATTCGTCCACGAAAAAATACTGTTTATATCAGAATTTTGGCGCAATCGGCATCAAGTTGGATCTCTCTTTCCAAGTTCAAAATATCTTGCACGAGCCATGACAAAAGATATTAAATATTATGACTGGCACAAATCATTATCCATTCTTGAGGTTGGGGCCGGAACCGGAATTTTTACAAAATATATTATTAAATATATTTTGCGAAATTCGATTCAGGCAGACATGGACGTTACATCAGACTTTGATGTTGTTGAAATCGACCCTCTGTTCTGTGCTGTCCTTATTAAAGAATTTGGGCAAATTCCGGATGTACATTTTTTGTGTTGTGATATAACGAAGTTTGAAACTAAAAAACAGTATGATTTTATTATCTCCGGCCTCCCTTTCCATTCTTTCGATCCAAAGCTTGTTCGCCAAATATTGGGAATGTATACTAAGCTCATAAAGCCAGGTGGAACTGTAACATTTTTTGAATACATTGCAATTCAAACGCTCAAGAAGCCCTTTCTTTCTGACAAAGAACAAGAGACTCTTGAAACAATCAGAGAGTTAATCGAAATCTTTAAAAAACTTGGAAAATCCTCAACAGAATCGATTGTTTGGAGGAATTTTTTACCGGCACGTGTAATTAGCGTTACGTTTTAGGTTAAGTTACTAATTTTAGAGGCCATTCTAAATCCCTATCTATTTTTGAATTAAAAAGCTCTTGCTGGGAATTAATAAACGGATTATCCTTGGCAGGAGCTTTCTATTTTATAGAATTTTGAGGAATAAATTTATTAAGGATTTCGTATGTATCCACGTTTGCTTCATATTTACGGGCCGCTTTGGGTTCAAAGTTATGGCGTGATGATTGTTTTGGGCTTTTTGCTTTTTTTAGTTTGCATGTACAACGATTCGCGTCGGGCAAGATTAATAGATTCCGACACATTTTTTAATGTAATCTTTGTTGGTCTTGTGAGCGGTGTGATTGGCGGGCGTTTGTTATTTGTGATTACTGAGTGGAGTAGTTTTACAAATCCATGGCTTGATATGTTCTATGTGTGGCAGGGGGGATTTGTTGTCTTGGGCTCAATTATCGGTGTCGTTATTGCTTTGCCTATTTACTTGAAAATGCATGCCGTAAAAGTATTTATGTTTTTGGATATTGCTGCCCTGTACGGTCCATTGATGCAATCGGTTGCCAGAATAGGGTGTCTGCTTGCCGGGTGTTGTTACGGTGCACAGGCGCAAGGATTTATTTTTTCAATTGTATTCAAGGATCCGGTTGGTTTTGCTCCTGTTGGAGTGGCGTTGCATCCAACGCAGATTTATATGAGTTTATTGTCATTTTCTATTTTTATAATTTTATTTGTTTTAAAACGTTTTTTGCAAAAACCCGGTCAATCAATTTTCTTGTATCTAATTCTTGAGAGCGTTGCTAGAATTGGGATTGACTTTTGGCGTGGTGACAGGGGCGATATGATGAATTTTTCTTGGTTGCAATCTTCTTTACATCTAGATTTATCACTATCTTTAATGCAACTTTGGTCCTTGGGTTTTTTGATCATATCAATTTTGGCTTTTACTTTTGTAAGTGTTAGAAAAAGAGATTTTTAAATATCAGGGATTTTTAAATACCTATGTCGTCATTGTTTGAATTTGTTAAATCACAGATTTCTATTCTGGATATAATTGCTGAAAGAGTGCAGTTACGGCAGGCCGGATCCTACTGGAAGGGTTCTTGCCCTTTCCATACTGAAACAGATGCATCCTTTACGGTTAGCCCTGATAAGCAGATTTTTTACTGTTTTGGGTGTCATGCATCTGGAGATGCAATAGCATTTATTGCAAAAATTGAAAATTTAACACAGATAGAAGCTGCAAAGTTTTTAATTGAGCAGTTCAAAATTAATGTTCCTGAAGAGATTAAAAAAGGTGCAAATGCCTCTCTTGATAATATTGTTGAAAAAGATACTTATTTTTCCATGTGTAAAGCCGTTGCACTGTACTGGCATAAACAACTTTTAGTTGATTCTACAGCGATCAGTTATTTAAAAAAGCGTGAATTTTCAGATGAATCGATAAAAAACTTTGAAGTTGGATATTTTCCCGGCGGGCTTAATCGTGTTAATCAAATGGTTAAGGAGCTTTCACGTCAGGGAGTACTGCTAAAAGACATGCTTGAGTATGGCATTTTAGTGGAAGGTCGTTCGTTTCTGTATTCGCCATTTGAGGAGCGAATAATATTCCCAATAAAAGATCATTTAGGTCGTTACTGCGGCTTTGGAGGACGAATTTTTAAGCAGGGGGATGAGCGGCCAAAGTATTACAATAGCAAGGAGTCTGAAGGTTTTATCAAAGGCCGATTGCTGTTTGCTCTTGATGTTGCAAAAAAAACTATGCAAGAGAAAGAGTACGCATTTTTGGTGGAAGGCTACACTGATTGCATAACCATGTTTCAACATGGTTATAAAAATACCGTTGCAACGCTTGGTACGGCTTGTACTGTTGAGCATTTAAAGTTACTGTCCAGATTCATCAAAACTCTTTATGTTGTTTATGATGGGGATAAAGCCGGGCAAAATGCGATACTAAGGCTTGCGGAATTTTGCTGGGGTGCCAAATTGGAGTTAAAGGTGGTTACTCTGCCTGCTCAACACGATCCGGCTTCACTTTTATGCAGCGGGGAAGATATCGATCAATATGTTGAAAAGGCTAAAGATATATTTAGTTTTTTTGTGGAGTCGCTGGGGGGCAATTTTGGACAAAAACCCTTGTCGGATAAGATTGCATTGGCAGATAAAATTGTTGCAGTTATTGCCAAGCTGGATGATGAGTTCAAAAAGGACTTGGTTTTGGCCCAGGCGGCCATGGTAATGAACATTCCATTTAATTCTCTTAAAGGACTACTGGATCGATATAAATACAAGAAATTCGAACAGAAATTCGAACCGGCATTGCCAGAGTCTGAGGCTCATGAGGGAGAGAAGCTGGATTTATCCGATCAGGACGAGCAAAGCGAAATAAAATTACTAGAAGAAAAAATATTTTCTGCTATAATTAACAATGAGGGAACAAGATCGGAAATACAGTTGGATCAGGATTTAAGACCTTATTTTTCAATCAACATACAAACTCTCTTAAAGAAATTTGAAATGTCCTTACAAGACTGTAAAAGCGAAACTGAAAAAAAAGTTTTTTCGCATTTTATTGACAGCCTTGATAATAAGGACAGAGATTGGGTTATAAAGTTGAGCATGAAAAATCAAGATGTATCGCAAGAATCTTTTGATCTCCTGGTTTTACGCTTTTGTAAGGTTAATTGGAAGCAGATTGTTCAGGGAATTAAGGATGAGATGGCAAAGGCTAAACAACTTAATGATCCGACAAGACTTAGTGATCTGCTTTCTAAGTTTTTAAAACTTAAAGAGGGGATTCAATCAAAGGGACTGATATGATAAGAAAAATAAAAAGTATGATAAAAAAACTAAAGAAATTTGCCAAGACAAAAAAAGTTACTCCAAAGAAAGTTGCTAAAAGTAGAGTGAAAGTTTCTGCAAAAGCTAGTGTAAAAAAAAGTTCAAAATCACGATTCAAGTCCGTGGTCAAAAAAAATGTTAAGAAAAAGATTGTCAAGGCTAGGGTCTATAAGCCTAAGCAGGTAAAAAAAGTTAAGACTAAAGTTCGTTCAGCCAAGATTGTCAAAAAAGAGAAACAGGCAAAAAAGCAGGCCAAAGAGCAGGCAGCAAAAAAACTTGTAGTAAAGCCCATGATTGTCAAAAAAGAGTCTGCAAAAAAAGAGACGGAAAAGAAGGTTTTGTTGCCTGTTAAAGAAGTTTTAAAAGAAAAAGATTTAAAAAATCCTGATAAAAAAAGTTCCAGTAGCGAACAAAAAGAGGTCTTTAAAAAACTTGTTCACGACAAAAAAGAGGCTGATGTCAAGGCCAAGCGTGCAGGTATTGATGAAGAGGGACATTTGCACGAAGATGTCAATGTTGAAGAGGAAGATCTTGCAATAGTTGATGTGGAAGATAGTGATGTTACCGGAAATACCCTTAAAAGTGTGGAAAAACAGGTTGCTGCTTTGATTGAAAAAGGCAAGGGCGACGGTGTTTTGAGTTATGAAGAGTTAATGTTATTTACAACCAAACACAAAATTGGCGAAGAAGAGACAAACGAACTTCTGGGCATACTTGAAAAAGAGAACATTGACTTGATTATGCAAGAGGAGCTTGAAGGTGGTTCAAGCGAGGCGGATGTATTTTTAGAGCAACATGAGGTTTCCTCTTTTACCCCAATGACCAAAGATTTGAAAACATCATTGGAAAGTACCGAATACACAGGGTTTGAAGAAGAGTCTGAGCATGACAAAGAACTTGAAAAATTAAGAGGCTTGATTGAACCTAGTCAGCTGAATGATCCGGTTAAGCTTTATTTGAAAGAGATTGGTAAAATACCTCTTCTGAATAAGACAACTGAAAAGGTTATTGCTGATAAAATTGCTCAAGGCAAGCGTGATTCCATTGATGCCATATCTAAGTTTCCATTTGTGGCCAAAGAATTAATAGGTTTTGAAGAACGTCTTGGTCGCGATCCAATGTTTTTAAAAGATGTAATTCAGTTTTCCGATTTTGATGAGGATAATTCTCCAAAATTCGAGGAAGAGCGAATCAGGCTTTTGGGTCAGATTGGTAAAATTAAGAGTCTTATTGAGAATGAAGACAAGATTTACCGTGCCTATCGTCCTCAGCTTTCTAGCGAAGCAAAAAAGAAAGAGATGTTGGCCAAGGTTGATGAGAATAAGAAGAAGGTAATTCAGGCGATTGCTGAAATTAAGTATTCAAACAAGTTGATAAGAAAATTTGGAAAACGGATTGAAAAGCTAATTGCCAAAATTCAAGAGCGTGAGGCCGATATTAAAATTGGCGAGGAAAAACTTAAATTTTACAAAGGCATAAAAAAACCAACACAGGATGATTTGGGGCAGTTGGCAGCGCTTGATGTTTCAGTTCGTAGTTCTCAAAAAATGATTAAAAAGACTGAGCAGGAAGCGGGTCTATCAAAAGACAAAATGATATCCCTGTATAAGCAGTTTGTCAAAGCTCAGCACAAAGATAAAGAGGCAAAAGACGATCTTGCTCGTGCAAATTTGCGACTTGTTGTTAATATTGCAAAAAAATATATAAACAGAGGGTTACACTTTTTGGATTTAATTCAAGAAGGTAATATTGGGTTGCTCAAGGCTGTTGAAAAATTTGAATTTGAACGTGGATTCAAATTTTCAACCTATGCTACTTGGTGGATTCGCCAGGCTATCACTCGAGCAATTGCAGATCAATCACGTACGATTCGTGTTCCGGTCCATATGGTTGAAACATTAAGTAAGATAAACAAGATTACGCGTACATACATTCAGGAAGCCGGTCGTGAACCAAGTTATGCAGAGTTGGCCAAAGAGCTAAATCTTGATGAGAAAAAGATTAAAAATATTATCAAGATATCAAAAGAGCCTGTATCGCTTGAAACTCCGGTTGGTGATAGCGATGATACATCGTTAAAAGATTTTATCGAAGATGAGAATGAGTACTCACCTGTTGATGCCGTTGTTAACGAGGATCTGAAAGAGAAGGTTCGTGAAGTTCTAAAGTCGCTTACCCCAAGAGAAGAAAAAGTGTTAAAGATGCGCTTTGGAATAGATGTTGCATCTGAGCATACCCTTGAAGAGGTAGGAAAAGATTTTTCAGTTACTCGTGAACGTATTCGTCAGATTGAAGTTAAGGCTTTGCGTAAATTACGCCATCCATCACGAAGTAAAAAACTGGTAACATTTTTTGACAAAGAGTCCAATGGTGGTGGAGTTCCACCTCAAGGTGGCCAGGGCGGAGATTTTGAATAGCATATCTGAGTAACATATCTGAGTAATAATCTATGAATATTTTGCACCTAATTACAAGTTTAAAAGTAGGTGGTGCGGAAAGTGCTCTAGTTAATTATCTCTCCAAAGTTGTAGGCAAAGATGGAAATACACATTCAGTTGCGTATTTCCATCATGGCCCAAACGCAAAAAAAATAGAAGAACTTGGTGTCGATGTCTATAAAATTTCCGGAATTTGTTGCACTTACGATTTGGTTGGCATTTTGCGTTTAAAAAGAATTATAAAATTAGTACGTCCGGATGTTATTCACTCATCTCTTTGGTCTGCTAATATCATTGCTCGATTAATTTCTAAATTTTCCAAAATTCCCGTTATCTGTGATCTGCATGGAAACAGTTTTGATGAAGGTCAGTTGCGAAACTGGCTTGATCGTAGAACTGTGAATTATTGTGCAAAAATCGTTGCTGTTTCTGATTCTGTCAAAGACGCGTATTTAAAAAATATTATTGGTGCTTGCAAGTGCAATAAAGTTCAAAGCAACCCGTACTCCAAACTTGTAGTTATCAAAAATGGCATTGACATGCAAGCTCTGCGAGATAAAGCATTTACAAATCCATTGTGTAGAAAAGGCTTTGGGTTTTCTGACGGAGATTTTATTGTAGGGGCTGTGGGCCGGCTTGAGCCTATAAAATCTTATGATGTTTTGATAAAGGCTTTTGCTTTGTTTTTGAGCCAAAATCCGGGGGCTAAAGCCAAGCTTTGCATTGTGGGCGACGGGAGCCAGGCAGCAGAACTTGCAGAGCTAGTTAAAATTCTAAAAATAGAAGATAGGGTTGTTTTTACAGGCTTTCGCCCTGATGCCTACAAATTTTACCCAATTTTTGATTGCTTTGCTTTATCCTCTCAGAGTGAGGGTTTATCTATTGCATTGCTTGAGGCGATGGCCTTTGGTCTTCCTATTATCTCAACAAATTTAGATATAAATAGGCACGATGTTATAACGCCAGAAGTTAACGGCTTTCTGGTTTATCCAAATGATATTGAAGGCTATGCAACGGCCATTGACAGGCTTTTTCAAGATCACCAAGGAGATCGTCGGTTGAAGCGTGCTATTGGCGAACGTAACTTAGAGCTTGTTGGGACAGCGTTTTGCATTGACGGAGTTGTCAGCCACTACCAACGGGTATACCAGGCGGTGGCCAGTATCCCAATCCGGGGTCGGGGCAGGTTTAGTAAAAAATTGTAAATTTTTAATCTTTATTTTGAGTTAAATGCATAAACTGAAATAGTTTTGAGGGCGGAGATTGGGCACACAAGATTTGGAAAAAATAGTTTGATTTTTTTATGTATGTATTGTATGATCTGATTGAAATAAATCTTGATAACCTCCATTTCCCCTGTCCGAGGCGTTCGCCTGGATGGGGGTACTTATTTTGTATAAATGCAATAATCTTAATATTTATAATGTCTGTTTTGCAAAATGGCAGTCAGGTTTTGGGAAAAATATGCAAAAGTTGAATAATCAAAAGATAAAAGCAATTATTGCTTATGATGGGACTGATTTTTTCGGCTGGCAGAAACAGCCGGAAGCCGTTTCAATTTCATCTACCCTGGAGCAAACATTCAGTAAAGTTTTTGGTTATCAAATAAATTTAATTGGTGCGTCGCGTACAGATACGGGGGTACATGCTTTGGAGCAGGTGGCTATGTTTAAAACAGAGCTTTGTGATTTAGATCTGAATATCATTAAATCGGCTTGGAATAACATGTTACCCAAAAGTATATTAATTCGCGACTTGCAAGTAGTGCCAGATGAATTTCATGCATGCTTTAATGTTGCACAAAAAACTTACTATTATCATCTTTTTTTTAAACGGCCCTTACCCTTTTTGGCTCGCTATGCTTGGTTATACAAGTTTATAGATCAGGTTGATCTGGGTAAGTTTGAAAATGCCTTGAATTTGTATGTTGGGCAGCATGATTTTGGGTCATTTTGTAAAGTGGATGCGGAAGACCGTGATCCTTCGATACAATTTGCTACGCAAATCACTCAGGATGAGCGGGGGGAAGAACCCGCTCGTGGTGCCGTGCCCGGCGTAGCCACGAAGGGCGAAGCCTGGGAGCTTGTCGAACCATTTCAACGGGTTCTTAAGTTTGGGAAAAAGTCTACCATACGTACTATCGACAGCGTAAAATTAGAGCGCCTTGATCGATTAGGCATGCTTAGGGTTACAGTAAAAGGTCCGGGCTTTCTGCGCTTTCAGATCCGTCGCATGATTGGATATGCGCTGGATGTTGCACGTCGTAAGAATTTATCTGTAAACTACATAAAGACGTTGTTAGAGAATCCGGATCCAAGACAAACGTTGCTCAAAGCCGAGGCGTGTGGGCTTTGTTTGCGAAAGGTAGTTTATAAAAAATGATTTTTATTTTTAGTGCTGAATTTTTCAAACGACTGTTAACCTCACTAGTTATTGTTTTCTGTTTTGGTGGAGCATATCTTCACTCAGTTGCAATGTTTTCATTGCTGTTGCTTATAATTCTTATTTTGGTTCTTGTTTTTGAATGGCCAAAACTTGTTAGTTTTGAGTCGCCGTTCTCGTGGATTGCAACTGTTTTTTATCCAATTTTGCCCATATTTAGTCTGATTTTTTTGAATTACCGTTTCCACTCGGTTGATCTGCTCATACCGCTTTATCCGTTTTTAGTTGCATGGACTGCGGACACATTTGGATATTTTGTTGGGAAAATATGGGGTACCCATAAAATTTACCCAACAATTAGTCCGGGCAAATCGTGGGAGGGTATTTTAGGCAGTTTTGTGGGCGTGTCAATTTTGAATTTTTTTCTTTTGCCAAAAATCAAAATTGAACCAATCTGTTCTTATTTTTGCAAAATTACAATCTTAACACTTGCAGCAGTTCTTGTAATTTCGTTAATATTTACTGCTTGCGCATTTCTTGGTGGCATGCTGATCTCTATTTTAAAGCGCCGCAAAGGTTTAAAAGATGTTGGCAATGTTCTGCCGGGGCATGGTGGATTTCTCGATCGCTTTGACTCTGTTTTTTTTACGGTCTTGCTGACTTGGGCATTTATTCTAATTTTTTGTGCGGTACGCAGCTACTAAAATGTAAAAAGAGTCCCCATTTTTATCTGAGGACTCTTTTTTTACATCAACTCAACGAAACGATATCGTTAATAATTACCAAACCCTTTTTCCATTAACAAAACATGATCCTATGCTGACGCCTGACATGTTGACACCTGAGATAGTGACCCCATTCATAACCACAGATGAGGAAGAAGTTTCTTTTAAATATTGGAGTGGCGCGCCCATGATTAATAACACAATCCATATTTGGTGCACTAACAACTAATCTACCATCAATATTGACATGTGCAGATCCACTCCCAGATATATCAACATTTGCAGTCTCGCCTTTTAATTGTGCTGCAAGAATGTGACCATTTCCTGAAATTGTAAAAATCTGATTTTTAGCTGAACCATTATTAAAATTCATTGATCCATTTCCAGATATTTCAGACTTTAATTCTTCGCAATTAAGCATGTTTATATTAAAATTTCCTTTACCTGAAATTTTCAATTTTAATTTACCAGTTAAAATGTCATTCGCTTCAAGTTTTCCATTCCCAGAAACTGCAACTGAAAGTTTTGGAGTTCTAAATTGTTCTTCAAACTTTATATTACCATGTCCTGATATCTTTACAGATTCAAGAGATTTAACTTTAAGAATATAGATCAGCGTCACGTTACCGTTTATAACCACATTGTCTTTTAGATCAAGGGACAGACATCCTTCATCAAGGATTGGATTAACAAATGGCAAAACATTTTGATCAGCTCTTACTTCCAATGAATCTGAACTGCCTTCATTTACTTGAGAAATAATAAGGGTTCCGATTGCAGATAGTTTTACATCTGTAATGGCATTATCTAGCTTATATGCCTTTGTTTCAATCTGGCCGGATGGAACTATAACAGGTCCTGCACCTCCACCCATTACTCTGCCATTTATCATAACAATTCCCCCGCCTGATCTATCGAACATAGTGGGGTATTGACCCATGGGAAAACAGTTATCAAGAACAGCTAAAAAATTGATTAAAAAAACAATTTTCATTAAATTAAATAATTTCATTATATTCTTTCTTACTTAATAGATTTTATTTTTAAAAATGACTTCTCCGAATTTAAATTTACAATGTTTTGTATTATATGTTCAATCTGGAACCTCCTCTAAATATTTTGACTTAAAAGTTAAAAGTATTAAAAACAACCATCTATTTTCATTATAATGACAAATAGGAAAAAATCAACAAAATCTAAAAACTTCGAAAAAGGGCTAAAAAAGCGTGAAATTAAGATATTTTTCTGCGTTTTTAGCCCTTCTGATCAGATAAAAATGCTTCTAATAAAAGTTCCAACAACTTGAACTGTTAAGATTACAACAGATGCAATAAAAACATGCTCGCCCATTACGTACAAGGGATTTACTTTTCTATCCTTTGCTATGACGTAGCTGAATGCGCAAAGAAGAAAGAGGCCCCATGCAACGCCAACTTTTATTGCCGTTGAGAGTTCCATGTATAACGCCGGAACTATGAATGAAAGTGCAACGAAAAATTTGGAGAAAAATGTTACCAGCGTGGCTTCCCAATTTTCTGTGGCAGAGGCTCGACTTTCAAACTCCTTTGAAATATGCATTCCAAGTGAATCAGAAAGCGCGTCTGCAATTGCTATTGTTAAGATACCACCGATAACTGCCAACTTAGACTGGGTGCCTGCGCTCAACCCAACAAGAAGTCCAAGTGTTGTAATAACGCCGGATGTAATTCCAAAGCCCAGCCCGCATCTAAACGAATATCTCATTTTTTTCTCAATTTATTTAACTTTTATATTATACTGATTACCAGCTCACTCTAACCCATTTGGATTTTAAAATAAAGATTACGTTGTTTTTAAGGGCAAAAGTTGATTATGAAGTCTGTTATCGCATCAGCAAATGCAAATATAGCCTTGATTAAGTACTGGGGGAAAAGAGATGAATTTTTTATGTTGCCAACAAAAAGCAGTGTTTCTGTTTCTCTTGATGCTTTAAAAACAACGACTGAGATTGGATTTGGTTCAGGGGATTGCGATGTAATCAAGATAAACGGTGATTTTGTGCAAGATGAGACCAAAGTTAAAATTTTGAGATTCTTGCATGTTTTTCGTAAAAAGTTCGCAGGTGACAAGTACTTACAAGACTTGTCTTCACAAGAAGCGATTTTGCAGGGCAAGGCTTTGCAAGATGCATTCTTTCAGGTTGATTCTGTAAACAATTTTCCAACTGCTGCCGGGCTTGCCAGTAGTGCAAGTGGTTTTGCAGCCCTTGCAAAAGGGTTGAACGAGCTTTGTGAATTAAATCTTGATTCTAAAGAACTTTCCATTTTAGCCCGTCGTGGTTCCGGATCTGCCTCCAGATCTATACTTGGAGGCTTTAATCTGTGGCATAAAGGTTCTTCACCTCAGGGAGTTGATTCTTATTCAGAGCAGATTTTTAAAGCTGACCATTGGCCGGATTTGAGGATAATTGTTGTAGTGGTTCAGTCTAAACAAAAGCATATAAGTTCAACTCAGGCTATGCAGATTACCGTCAAAACCAGCAAAATTTATCAGGATTGGCTTAACAGTTCGGAGCGTCGTGTAAAGTTGATTCTTGATGCAATTGGCAATAAAGATTTGGATGTTGTTGGAGAATTAGCCCAGATTGATTGTCTTGAGATGCATGAAACAATGCGCAATGCTAATCCCCCAATAAATTACTGGACGGATAAAACGGGTAAAATCATCAATCAGGTCAATCAATTACGGGCAAATGGAGTTCAGTGTTATTTCACAATTGATGCCGGACCGAATGTTAAAATTCTCACTCTTGAAAAGTATCAGGATAAAATTTTATCTGAACTTAAAAATATCGAAGATATACATATCGGAGATATAAATACCGAAGATATTCAGGTAATTGTAAGTGGAGTTGCCGGTGATTGAGGTTAAAGCTCCAGGTAAAATTATGCTTGCCGGAGAGTGGGGAGTTCTTGAGCCGGGCAACAGTTGTATTGTTTTGCCGGTACAAAAGTATGTTACTGTACAACTCGTACCATTAGAGGCAAATTTTATGCCCGCATGGTTCGATACATTTTTTTTGGCCGCTCGCCCTGAGTGCCGAGCTTTGCGAGGCGTATCGAAGGGTGCGGCCTGCAAAAAACACTCACCACGAGCGGGCAAGAATGATATATTAATTACGCAAAATGGTGCAGTATCCTGCGAGCAGATTATTTTTAATTCCCAAGATATCGATTTGATTGACGTTGTTCTGCGCTGGGATGGCGTTTCTCTTGCAAATCATGCAAATATTTCTCAAGTGCAAAAGTTACGTTTCAAGCCATGTTTTATCGCCATTCAAAACAGCCTGCAGTTTTTGAGTGAGCAGGGCGCGGCGATAAAACCGTTTGAGCTAACGGTTATTTCTGAGATTTCAAATGTTAATGATTTAGCAATGCCGGGGCACAGTAAGTTTAGTTTTTGCAAACCTGGGCTTGGTAGCAGTGCCGCTGTTGTTGTTGCAGTTTGCAAGGCTATTTTGAAATTTCATGATTTTGATACTGATTCTGTTAAAAACGTAGACTTAATTTTTAAACTTGCATGCATATCTCATTATCTTGCATTTGGTAAATTGGGTAGCGGTTTTGATGTTGCATGCTCAACTTATCAAAAGCCGATTATTTACAGTAGATTTGATCCTGAATGGCTTAAATCAAAACTTGAATTAAAAGTAGCGTCGAAATTAGGGTCAAAAGCAGAATTTGGGCAAAAAATTAGTGACATAATTTTTGCCGATTGGCCAAATCTTGAAATTAAAGAGATTAAAATGCCTGAAAAATTGCGTGTATTGATAGGATTTACCGGCTGCAGTGCGTCAACTCACAAAATGATTGAAAAAATGCATAAATTCAGACAAGAAAATCTGGTGCAGTACAAAAAAATTATGGAGTCAATAAATTCTGTTGTATGCAAACTTGTTAGCGCACTCAAATGCTGTGATCAAGTTAAAATAATTGATTTAATAAATAAAAATCGAGATCTGCTTGCTCAATTAAGTATTGAATCTGGCATCGAGTTGGAGACTCAAGAATTAAAAAAACTGGTTGGAATTGCCCAAAGATATGGTGCAGCTGCCAAGCTCTCCGGTGCCGGGGGAGGGGACTGTGGAATTGCAGTATGTTTTGATAAAGTTGCTGTCAAAAAGATTTCGGATGAATGGAATTGTGTCGGTATAAAAAGCCTTTAACTTGATATTTAAATGAAGCGCTCAACGGCTTTAAAGCCGTTGTATCGCGCGAAATTCCGCCATAGCCAAACCCGTCTTCGCCCCATCGCAACGCTCGGGGCTTCGTCGTAAGCCATGGGGTTTTCTGGCGACGGCGAATAAATTACGAGCTATTTTGATGATCAAACAATTCTAACTTTAGTTAATATTTGGTTAAAAAGCACGGATATTACGAAGCCTTTTTGGTTAAAAAGCACGGTTGCTTATGACGCAAAGAAGTCACGGGATAATGGTCAGAGATGGCCTGCCATGCATAGCCACGAAGCCGTTAGGCGGAGGGCGTAGGTGGCTCCCCAAAGTTCGAGTTTTTTATGTCACAGCCTGAAATGTTTCAGTATTTTCTATGACCAATCCCGTCCCAATCAGCCTTTGTTTTATTTAACCCCATATGTCATACTATAAACAATGGAAGGCAAAATGAGGTTATATTTTTATAAGCTAATTTTTTTAAGAGATCCCCATGTTTAATATCAAACGAAAAGCTTCAGTTTTTTTTGTTTTGGTTTTACTACTGTGCATTGGTAAAGGTTGTTATGCCGGGCATTGTACGCTTAAATTTGAACAAAATAGAGGAAGTTTTGGGGACAGTGAATTAATACAATTTGATCACATAAAAAAGTGTATGGATCAAGCATTTAATCGATCGAATACTTTTACATCAATAGCAGAGTTTCTCTCGGAAATCCGTGAATTTAAGACGCAAGGGAAAGCACACGTTTTGGGGCTTTTGGATGAATGTCATTGTGATAACTTTGATAGACGTAGACATCCAGGGATAAGAGGATCTTTTGAGTATTTTCTTTTGTCTGAGATAAAACGAGTATTTGCAGATAAAAATGGGGTTGTTAATATAACGATATTGGGTTCAGGCAGATTATTTGATACGCTTGTTATTCTCAACAAATTGATTGAAGGTGGTTTTTTTAATATACAGGTAAATCTTGTTGATAATTTGTATATTCCCTGTTTCGTAAAAGCATATGATAAAACAAAATGCTATTTAAGTTTTTGCGAACTTAATAGAATGTTTTCTCAATTTTTGCATTGGTTTTCATATTTGAAAAAATATTATATTTCTAAATTAAATATTGAGTGCAATATATATGACAATGTGGATGAGTATGGTTTGCAAATTAATCACGGAGAAATTAGCCGGTGTGATATTCTTATTGCATCAGATTTTTCCCCAAAGCCTTTGGAACCATTTTTGACAGCATTACACAAAAATTTATTGAGCAGAGATGGGGTTTATGGGTATTTGGTCGAGGGTGAATTTGAAGAGTTTAACAAGCTGCTTTCGCTCCCATTATTCAGCATTACCCACGAAAAAACTGGACGCAAACTGCATGATCCTCTGTTTGCATATGTTGGTGTTAAAAATTAAAGACGATTGATTTAGATAGCATAAGGCGGTAGTTGTAAAAAACTGCCGCCTTACTGTTTGCGATTAAATTATAATTTTTGAATATTAATTTTCGATTGCAACTTCGTGTTTTAATCTTGTTTCATGTTTTGATTTTGTTTTGTGTTTTGATATTTTATGCTTTTTAGATGCAACCTTGTTCTTGTTAGACTTTTTACGTTTTTCAGGAAAAACTGCAGGTGGCAGAGTTGCATGGATGTCAGCCTTCAAAAGTGTTGTTATTTGGTTTATTTCCGGAGTTGTGCTTATAACAAAGTTTCCTTGGTTATCTTGTAGAAGATATATTTCGTCTATTTTTATCCCTCTGGCTTTGGCTTCTTTTTTGTAAAAGAATCTTACCCCTGTGCCTTTGGTTTTATCTCCTGGGATACGAAATTTAAAGTAAGCTCTTTTTTTATTGTATCTTCCTTCTACATCAAATATGAGCTGGTTTCCCGGTTCTATTATTTTGCCGTGACATACTTTTTTATTTTCCAAAAAAAAGCTAGTTTTGATTGGCGTATCTGTTTTATTAAAAATGGTGAGTGTAACATTTTTGGCATCCATTGGATTTGGTGGATTATCTGCATCGAAATTTCGCGATGCCTTGGTTGTGTTTGCTTGCGACAGTGAAATTAGACAGGCCAGTGATAAAATTTTTAGCGATCTCATGATTTTTCCCCCTTCCCCCTAAAGATTAGTATTTATTACTTTGTGTTGTATTTGTGGTATTTCGTATATTTTAAATATAATTAATCGCAGTGGTCCAAGTCAATGGTATTGGTTTGATACTAATTTAAAACCGCCTCCAAATAGCCTTTTTGCGCAAATTTGGGCCAAATGTGTTCTGTTAGCCTGTTGGCTTTTATTTTAGCGTCATGCTAAACTTAGTTTGTAAATGAATTTAGCTGTTTCTAGTAGGTTTTGACAGGTTTTTATAGGTGCAGATATTCATATGAGAAAAAATATTTTGGATTTATCGTTTGGTGAACTTAAAGAGTTAATGCTTGAATTTGGATTTGAAAAATTCAGGCTTACCCAACTTTGTGATTGGATTTTCAAAAAGCATGTGTTCGATTTTTCTAAAATGACAAGTTTTTCAAAAAACATGCAGACTATGCTATCAGAGAAATTCGATTTTTTTGTTCCGCAAATTGAAGATGTTATTGAGTCCAAAAAAGATGGTTCTTATAAGTTCTTACTCAAAGCGCACGATGGTAAATTAATCGAATCTATTTTAATGATCGTTCCAGCCGTCGCCTCTGGAAGGCTATGGCTGGCAGGCCAGGATGAAAAGGGTATAGTTTCAAGACGTGCTACCATCTGTGTATCTTGCATGGTTGGGTGTCCTCTCAAGTGCCGTTTTTGTGCTACCGGTTCCGAGATCGGTTTTGTCAGAAAGCTTGATTCAAGCGAAATTGTAGGACAGTTTTTGGTTGTTGAAAAATATGCACAAGAGCACAAGCTTGCGGGCCGTATCTCAAATGTGGTTTTTATGGGCATGGGAGAGCCGTTTCTGAATTTAGATGCAGTTAAAAGGGCTATATCTACTCTACTTGATGAAAATTTATTGGGTTTGTCCAGATCAAAAATTACGGTTTCTACTGCCGGGGTTGGTCCCGGTATTGCGGCATTTATCAATAAGTTTGAAGTAAATCTTGCCGTTTCGCTCCATTTTCCAAACGATGAACTTAGGTCAGAGTACATGCCGATTAATAAAACGTTCCCGCTATCAAAGCTTGTAGGTGAGCTGCAAAAAATTGAATTAGGCAAACGTGATTGCATAACGATTGAGTACATAATGTTAGCGGGCATAAACGATCAGGCCGAGCATGCGAAGCAACTTGTCAGGCTTTTGAGTAACGTTAAGGTTAAATTTAATCTGATTCCGTATAACCCAACAAACGATACAATGCAGAAACCTGCATTGCGCGCTTCGACAGAAAAAACTATCAATGATTTTGCACTGTTCTTAAAATCAAAGTCATTTATGGTTACGGTTCGGCGTAGTCATGGGGTTGATATTGCCGGTGGCTGTGGGCAATTTGCATTGAAAAAATCTAAGTAGGACGGGGTTGGGGCAAATAACTTTTTTCTTTTATAGCGTTTTGGAGTTGATCGATTTTAGATTGCATTTTCAAATATTTAATCAATCGTCTCCTTTCATAATTTTTTATTTTGTTTTCAAGCGTATAGATTTTGGTGCTTATGTCTTGGAATTTAGAATCCTGTGACTGTTTAAGATTATTTATGGATGTTTCTATTTTTTTATCATTCTCAATCCGTTTTTCCAGCTGTTTTTTTGTTACTAGATTTTGCTCATATGTTTGAAGTTGGCTCATGTAATCTTTATTTTTTACGATCATTAACATTAAGGTTTCTACCTTTTTGATTAAACGTATGGTTTTTTCTTGTAAAATTGTATGAAGCTCTTTAAGCTGATCTGTTTCTTGATTTTCTTTTATAAATTTTATTACATCCGCTAAATTTTTGCTTATGTAGTCTAGCTTACTTAGATATGCTGCTAAGCCTTTCTTGGCTAGAATTAGATACCAAGGGCTTTCAAATTTAGTAGAGATCATATTCCCTAAATTTTCATCCGTTTCAAATTCAGTGCTTATAAAATAGTCCATTTCAATCAATTTTATTAAAGATTCTATCAGTTTTAATTTTACTTTAATTTTTAGCTTAAGGAGATCTTCACAATCTTTACTGGCTAAATTGTTAGGCATTGTTTGCAGTTGATTTTGTGCTTGATCCAGACTCGATAACAGGTACTCAAGCTGATTGGCCTGATCCGTTATTGTTTCTGTGCATACATCTTTTAGTTGGTTATCTGACTCCTGTATTATTAACTGGATTTTTTTAATTTGAATTAAATTTTTAAGATTTTCAATTTTATCGATTTGACTTTTTAATGTTGCCATTGCATTGTCGAATATTTTTTTGTGTGGAATTTTGGATATCATTTCGGAGATAATTTCATACGAGTTATATAAGCTTTCTAGCTGTTTATTTAAAGTATCTAAGTTTGAATTTATATCCGTTTTAATAAATGCCATGATTACTTGTGTAATTTTTATACTTATTAGTTCATCAAAGAAAAGTAGATTATTTTGTAGTTCTTCATAAAGCTTGATTAGATCACAACTTTTAGTACAATTTTGAATTTGATTTAATTCTTCAAGGATCTTATCTGTTTGAGCTTTTAAGTTTTTAAGATGGACAATAGATTCTTCGTTTGCGAACGAATTTCCGAACTTAGAATTTAGGTATTCTAATATTTCTTTGTCATTTATAAAGTCTTGATTAGCCAGGTCGTCATGTTTTATTTTTTCAAACTTGTCCTTGATAGATTGTAGGAAATTCTCAGGCGTATATTTTTTAAGTATTTTTATCATACATAAATAGGTTAAGAATGCAGTGGATATCCCTCCGGCTGTGGCTATAATTTCAGTTTGGGTGTTAATTGGGGCTTTGCTGCTACCATATAATATTGCAATAGCTACGGCTAGCCCTGTGGCAGTCCCTGCTGATATACTTGCAAGCCGTGCCTGTTTATGAGTTACGCTGTGTGCCGGGTAATTAAATGTGAAAAGAAAAAAGGATACGAAAAACAACTTTGTTAATGTTTTGCTCATGGTTATCCTCAAAAAAATTATTTCCTTAATGGTTTTTAACTTTAAAAACGATCAATGATTTTGCACTGTTCTTAAAATCAAATTAGTTTTTCTTTTACGATATTTTGGAGTTGATCAATTTTGGATTCTATGTTCCAATTATAATTTTTTATTTTGTTTTCAAGCGTATAAATTTTGGTGTTTATGTCTTGAAATTTAGAATCCTGTGATTGTTTGAGATTGTTTATGGATGCTTCTGTTTTTTTATCATTCTCAATTCGCTTTTCCATGAGTAGAGTTTGATTTTCTAGAATTTCAATCTGTTTTTTTGTTACTAGATTTTGCTCGTATGCTTGAAGTTGGCTCATGTAATCTTTATTTTTTACGATCATTAACATTAAGGTTTCTACCTTTTTGATTAAATGGATGGTTTTTTCTTGTAAAATTGTATGAAGCTCTTTAAGTTGACCTGTTTCTTGATTTTCTTTTATAAATTTTATTACATCCGCTAAATTTTTGCTTATGTAGTCTAGCTTACTTAGATATGCTGCTAAGCCTTTCTTGGCTAGAATTAGATACCAAGGGCTTTCAAATTTAGTAGAGATCATATTCCCTAAATTTTCATCCGTTTCAAATTCAGTGCTTATAAAATAGTCCATTTCAATCAATTTTATTAAAGATTCTATCAGTTTTAATTTTACTTTAATTTTTAGCTTAAGGAGATCTTCACAATCTTTACTGGCTAAATTGTTAGGCATTGTTTGCAGTTGATTTTGTGCTTGATCCAGACTCGATAACAGGTACTCAAGCTGATTGGCCTGATCCGTTATTGTTTCTGTGCATACATCTTTTAGTTGGTTATCTGTCTCCTGTATTATTAACTGGATTTTTTTAATTTGAATTAAATTTTTAAGATCTTCAATTTTGTCGATTTGACTTTTTAATGTTGCCATTGCATTGTCGAATATTTTTTTGTGTGGAATTTTTGATACAATCTCGTAGATAATTTCCTGTGCATTATCTAAGCTTTTTAAATGTTGATTTAAAGTATCTGAGTTGAGATCTGTATTAGTTTTAATAAATGCTATGATTACTTGTGCCATTTTTACACTTATTAACTCATCAAAGAGAAGTATGCGATCTTTTAGTTCTTGATAGATATTGATTAAATCACAATTTTTAACAACATCCTGAACTTGATTCAAATTTTCAAGTATTTTGCTAGTTTGAGTGCTTAAGTTTTTAAGATGGTCGATAGATTCTTCTTTTGCTAACGAATTTCCAAATTTAGAATTTAAATATTCTAGCATCTCTTCATCATTTACAAAGTCTTTATTAGCAAAATCGTCTTGTCTTATGTTTTCAAACTTGTCCTTGACTACTTGAAGGACATTCTCAGGCGTATATTTTTCAAGTATTTTCATCATCCATAAATAGGTTAAGAATGCGGTGGATACCCCTCCGGCTGTTGAGGCTATAATTCCAGTTTTGTTGTTAAGTTTGGCTTTGAAACTGACATATAATATTGCAGCAGCTACGGCTAGCCCTGTGGCAGTCCCTGCTGATATACTTGCAAGCCGTGCCTGTTTATGAGTTACGCTGTGTGCTGGGTAATTAAATGTGAAAAGAAAAAAGGATACGAAAAACAACTTTGTTAATGTTTTGCTCATGGTTATCCCCAAAAAAATTATTTTATTTATCGAATCTAGTCTGCAGATTATAATCCAGATTTTCTCGAAGGACAATAATTTGGATACTTTAAATATTTTTTTGTTGAAAATTCAATATGAAATATTGTAAGAGATATTTATGACTTTTGAAGCATTATTGTCAGAATTAACCTTTATCGGGGGATGGTATGAATTTTTATCAAATGGATCTAGGTTCTGTTGCCCAGCATTTTAAAACTGATATTCAAACTGGGCTTTCCAGTGAAGATGCCAGACAACGACTGGATGTCTTTGGCTATAATGAAATTCCACATAAAGAGTTGACTAGTGTTTGGATTATTCTATTAAATCAATTTTTGAATCCATTAATGGCCATTCTGATTCTTGCAATGGTAGCAAGTTTGCTGATGTACTCATTCAAGGATTTCATTGTTATTTTGATTGCCGCACTTGCAAATGCGATAGTTGGGTTTTTCCAGGAGTATAAAGCTGAACGGGCAGTTTTTACACTTAAAGCGTATGAGACCCAATTTTGTAATGTTAGACGGGATGGAAAAATTTTTACAATTAATTCAAAAATTTTAGTCCCGGGTGATATCGTTTTACTGTCAGCTGGAGACAAGGTTCCTGCTGATATTAGAATAACAAAGGCCATTGATTTGAATTTTGATGAATCAATTTTGACAGGTGAGTCAACGCCTATTGAAAAAAGTACAGATCTAATAAGTGAGAAAAAGATCATTGCTGAACAGAAGAATATGGCATTGGCCGGAACATTCATAATTAGTGGAAAGGCGGAGGGGATTGTTGTTGCCACCGGTATTCAATCTTATCTGGGGCAAATTGCCGGACTAGTTTTGCAAACAGAGGAAACCTCTACTCCTCTGCAGGACCAAATTTTACAACTGTCGTGGTTGCTTAGCGTTTTAATGGTTTCTGTTTCCGCAGTTGTTTTGGCTATTGGATTTTGGCGTGGGATTGAGCTGCACACGATTATTTCCATAGCAATTGCTCTTGCAGTTGCTTCGGTTCCGGAGGGGTTGTTTGTGACGGTTACGGCAATTTTGGCAATCGGAATGCAGCGAATGTTGAAACGTCACGCTTTAGTCCGACATCTTGTTGCGGCTGAAACTTTGGGAAGTGTTTCTGTAATCTGTACTGATAAAACCGGAACATTAACTGAAGGTAAAATGCTTGTTAGCGATGTTGTAACAAGTAATGGTGAAGTATTTGCAGTTGATTACTCCAATAAAATTGAATCTGATGAATTGAAAAAATTAGTTACCTTAGCGGTTTTAAATAATGATGCACAATTACAGGATGATGTTTTGTTCAAGGGCAATCAGACGGACATTGCGATTTTGGATCTGGCTCGTTATTTGGATATAAATGTTTGTGCCATCAGAAAAAAGGGTAAAAGACTAGCCGAGATCCCTTTTTCACCTAATTTAAAATATATGGTTACTTTGCACAAATATGAGGGATTAAACAAATTGATTGTGAAAGGGGCTCAAGAGAAAATTTTTGAATTTTGCAAACAAAATAATGAGTTAATCAAATTTAAAGCAATTGCGGAGTTTATGTTTAATCAGGGCCTTCAAGTTATTGCCGTTGCAGCAAAAGATATGCAAGACAAAGTCATACCCGAAAAATTAGCGGACTTTGAATTTTGTGGGCTACTCGGAATTAAGGATCCACTACGCCCTCAGGCCAAACAAACAGTTAAGGAACTTTTGGGTGCCGGCATACAACTTGTTGTTGTGACCGGTGATCGCAAAGATACTGCAATGCGAGTTGCCGGCGAAGTTGGGCTTCCGGTTTCCGAGCAAAATGTTATTACCGGAATTCAACTTGATGAAATGCCTGACAAAGTTTTGGAGCAGCGGATTGAAAATGTAAATATTTTTGCACGCGTTGAGCCAAAACATAAAATTAGAATTGTTAATGCGTTCAAAAATATTGGTAGAGCGGTTGCAATGGTTGGAGATGGTGTAAATGATGCTCCGGCCTTAAAATCTGCAGATATTGGAGTTGTGCTTGGTTCAGGTTCTGATGTTGCTCATGAAATTGCAGATATGGTTTTACTTGATAATAATCTGTCTTCGATTGGTGCGGCAGTGCGAGAAGGGCGAACCATTTTTGACAACATCAGAAAAATGTTGGTTTTTTTGATGTCGCGTAGTTTCAGTGAAATTGTACTGATATTCGGAGCAGTCCTATGTGGATATCCATTACCATTATTTGCCACACAGATTTTTTGGATTAATATGGTTGGACACGGATTTACGCATCTTGCGCTTATAAAAGAACCCGAAGAGCAGGACATTATGAAGCGTGCCCCTAGGCCCAAATATGAACCAATATTGAATCATGATATGAAAGTTATGATTTTCTTAATTGGTCTTATTACAGATTTAGGCTTGTTTGGAATGTATGTTGTTATGCTTAAAATGGATATGCCGATAGATCATATTAGAACAATTATTTTTACGGCACTGGCGTATGATTCGCTACTTTATGTTTTCGCGGTGAAAAGCTTCAAAAAATCTATATTTAAAATTAATTTGTTTAACAATATGTGGCTTATTTGGACTGTTGTGGCAGGATTTAGTCTCCAACTTTGTGCATTGTATGTACCTTTCTTAAGGAATTTATTTCAGGTGACAGATCTAAGTATTGTGGAGTGGGGAATAATCTTGGGATTATCATTAATTAAAATAATGGGCATTGAGCTGGCAAAAGACTGGTTGCGTCAAGAGATCCAATGAAATAAAAACGGGGCAGAGATTCTCTGCCCCGAAATTTTGCTATCGATTAGCTAATTTAGCTGATGATAGTACATGAGTCTGTAAGTTTCTTGTTTGTCTTACCGACGTACAATGCAATTACAATCCAGATGCCGACGATTCCAAGAGAGATGATTGAACCGAAGAACATTAATTCTGACAGAGTTGTAAAGAATGCGTTGATTCCGGATCCTGCAGCTTTTGCAGTTCTTCCACCAAACATATCAATCCAACTTTTTGCTTTGAATTTAGCATCTTTGCTTGTTGGGATGTACATAATTTCTTTGCATGGATTATTCAATGCGTAGCTCAATCCTTTAATTGCTACCATTGCTCCGAAGAGTACCCAGATGCCTGGAATTGCCCAGACACATCCAACAACAAGCCCAATTGTTACCGGAAACATTACCAAGCAGAACGTTAGACCAAATTTTCTGATAAAGAAGCTTGTTCCAATTAATGCAAATACCAACGCCAAGCTGTTGGCAGCCATACCGAAGTTGCCAAGAAATCCTGTGACAGCTTCTGGGGTTGAAAAAACCTTATCTGCTGACATCTTCATTTGATAGTCGATGATTGTACCGATAATTTCGTACAATGTTGCAACGCCAAGAATACCTGCCAAATATGGTCTGGTTAAAAGAAGTTTTAACCCTTCAATAATTCCTGTTTTCTTTTCAGTTGAGGCAGGAGATTTTTCAGCTGCGCTTGGATGAACCGTAATAAATAATTTTATAAGTATGGGAACAATCAAAATTCCGATTGCAACAAAGATTGTTAATAATGGCATTCCAAAACTTTTTGCGTTACTTGCCAAGAATGGGCCGGCAATTGAGCCAACTTGTGCGCCTGATATAATTAAGGCATAACCTTTTTTAGCAGAGGATGTATCTGTTGAGCTGGCAACAAATGACCAGAACAATGCAACTACCAAAGAGCCAAAGCTTTCGATCGAAAGATATATAATCCATCCAAGAAGTCTACCAGATGATGGGACTGTGTTAGCAAGTCCAATTGTTGGATGTTTTAATGCGAATGAAATTGTAAAAAACAGTAATGCATAAAATATGCATATGATGTAAAAGAGTTTTTGTTTTGCAACCAGGTCGACGAGCTTAGAATAGATCAAGATTAGTGGGACAATAAAAAGAAAAGAGGCAATTTTTGCCCAAGGAATATAGCTTGCACCGACAATTTTGATAAAAAGACCGTCTTTTAAAGGTCTCATCAGCCAGTACGTTCCTATGATGAATAAAAAGGTTATTGACAGAAGTCCAAACCGCTTGAACTCTTCTCCCGAAATGTCGCCCCACAGGGCGTTCTTAATCGCCTGAAACATAAAAACTCCTTCGAAATGAAAAAAAATTAAAAATTAAACAAACAATCTCAATTTAAAACTTAATGCTTAAAAATTTTTTGGTTTAAAAAAACAAAACCCCCAAATTAGGCCATTAGTAATAAACTATGAGCCTAGCTCAGGATTCAATAAAAATCTAGCGAATTTTACCAATTATTACTTAATTTTAACAAAAAAACGATATATAGTAAAATGGTGAATAGCAAGGGATCTAGATACATTTATTTACACGTTGCAAGAGGCTGCCCTGTCACATCTTTAAATTTAAATATGCGGTTAAATTCTTGTAGCGCGTCTTTTTTAACCCAAAGGTACACTTGCGTAGCAGTACCAGAGCAGTGAATGTGTTCATCAAGATTAAATTTCTTAGCCAATTTATTTATAAAATGAGGGACTAATATCGAGTCTCCTTCTTTTGTAAAAAGAATACAATCCTCCATCCCTTTCGGAGGTACAACGTTGCCAGGAGGTACTGTAGCGAAAAACTCCCAGTTGTTTTTCATACTCTCAACAACTTGTTCATATGTAGGTAGAAGCAGGAAATTAAGCAGCTTAGTAGATAACATTGGGGAATCTTGGAACAATTGACGCAAGCGATCATAATCCGGCTCATTTACAATTTTATTAAATTCCCACTCTTGGGGTAACCAAATTATTATAGATTCAAAGGGCTTTGGGGATTCTCTACCAATAAACATACCTGTATCAGTAAACATTCCTGCATTAACATCTAATTTTAATTTGAATTTTGAAAACCTGCTTAATAATGCAAAGATTTCACCATCATTTAAGCATTTAATTGGCAATATCTTATGTTTGAATGCCAATGCTGTTTTGCCGTATTTTTCTTTTGCCTCTTGTGCAAGTAATTGTTCCATTAAATTAACACAAAGCCTAGGAATATCGTCAATGTCTTTAATGTCTATAGGCTGCGCCATCCCAAGCAGCATGCTGCTCTGTAGTTCGCATAAGAATGTGAGAACCAACAATGTGAAAAACAAAATTTTTTTGCCCATTGAACTACCCTATTTTTAAATCTAATATTTTATAAAAAATATTGTAACAAACAGATACAAAAATACAATGTGACGAATACTAAAATTAGCCTTAAAAATCTCATTTTTAAACTAAACATATATTTTCTTGCATTTCACTAACGTGTTTGACTACCATAATGCAGCTTCTAAAGAATCTTATTAATTTTAGTTGTTGTAAGGATATGGTTATGAGATTTACTTTAAAAAATTGGGTCATGTTTTTCTTGGTTTATGGCAGTGTTTTAAATGCAATTGATCTGCCACAATTTTATCGGGCTCCATTTTTCCAAGAATCTTTTAATACAGCATATGACAAATACACAACCGGATTATCTGTTCGGTATGGTCATGGTGACACCCATAGAGGTTGGAATGCTCACGAAGAAGGGCGCCCATTGCTTTCTATCTATGGAGACATGGATATTACCAATCTGGGAACATATGTTAATAGCCCAGATAATGTGATAGATCCTGAAGGTCACACGATGACAAATTATTGGGGCGGGGCTAATTATAATCCGCAGACATCACCAACTCCAATATTTCCGCCTAACTATATCAAAGCCGATAAAAATGATGGTTTAATTTCATATCGTGGGCATTTTGAAATTGATGAATGGGATTTTACAGTACAGCAAGATATTTTTTGGGGATTTTTTGTTCAAGTATATGTTCCGTATCGAGATGTTAAACTTGATAAAATTGCATATAAAAATCTTGGTAACGATATTTTAATTGGCCAGGACGCAGCCAAGACAAAAGTTAACATTTCTGATTTTATGGCAGCAACAGATAATGGAACTTTAAATAATGTTTTGAGTGCTATGAAGTTTGGTCAATGGCAAAAACCATTCAAAAAATGCGGTATTGGTGACATTCTTTTATCTGCCGGTTGGCACGGTTCGGGCGATCCTCAGTCTCCCATTATTAAAAGATTAAGTGGGGAGGTGCAGTTGGGAGTCCTGATTCCAACATCAGGAAAAACAGATTTATCTAAACCGTTTGCCATTCCTCTTGGTTCTGCCAATTCTACTGCCATCGATGGACGTGTAAGTTTGTATGTCCAACTTTTTGATTTTCTTGGCCTTGGCGCCAACGGTGGTGGTTTGGTTTTTTTTACCCAAGAGCGTGACTTGCGTGTTAAAACCGATATTAAGCAAGATGGATGGATTTTTCTGGAGCCAAGTTTTGGCAAGGTTGATTATGGTCCACAGTGGGATGTGGGTGCATACGTACAGTTGGGATTTAAAGGTGCTATAGCAAAAATTGGAGCTTCTTATCTGCATCAAGAGGACGTTGATCTCTCAATTCATGATAATGACTTATTGAAAAATTATAGGGCTCAGCAGCTTAATCAATGGGATCCCATACATAATGTATGGCCTAATATAGTTTCGGTAAATAAAATAGTTGACACTGATAAAAAGCTTAAAAATTGGGAGTATTACACTTTGAATTTTATTGGCGGTTATACTCTTGAGCTGAAATCAGTTTGCCCAACTATTTTTGTAGAATACGATTATCCGGTTTATGGGAAGCATTCCTTTAAAACAGGTATGTTTGGCGGTACATTGAGTGTTCAAATTAAATTGAAGTTTTAGTTTTCAAATCTTAGAGTAGGCTGGTAAAATCGCAAAAATCGGTTAAACTTAATCCTGGCCTGTATTTTCTTAAAAAATTCTTATAATTTCAAGTTGAAAGATGTGGATATGAATCTTTTGTCGATACTGAAACTTGGACTGTTACAAGTTATCAAAAAAGCGTTGAACTTATCTGATGAGGATATGTCTCGCGTAGACATTGCCTTAAATGTTGATAAAGGCAGAGAATTTGGTGACATGAGTTGTAATGCTGCAATGATGCTCTCCAAACAGCTTGAAAAAAATCCGCGGCAACTTGCGCAGGAGATAGAACAGGCTATTATACTTGCATCACAAAACGAAGAAAATCCGATAATTTTCGGTGCTATAAAATCAGTTGAAATTGCAGGGCCTGGGTTTTTGAATATAACTTTGAATCATGAGGTTTGGTGGACGTTGGCCCTTGAATTTTTTCAACAAAAAGATATGTTTTTTCAGCTTGAATTCGATGAAAAAGAGAGACAAAAATATCTGATTGAATTTGTTAGTGCAAATCCAACCGGCCCGTTGCATTTGGGCCATGGTCGTGGCGCAATAATCGGCGATACCCTGGCCAGAGTTCTTAATTTTCTAGGCCATTGCGCAGAAAAAGAGTTTTATATCAATGATGCGGGAAATCAGCTTGAAATACTTGGTAAATCGTTGAAAATACGTTGCTTGCAGGAGTGTGGGCAGGCTGTGGAACTGCCGGAGAATGGTTATGCCGGGCAGTACATGGTTGATTTGGCAAAGCAATGCATTGACGAGCTTGGTCGTGATGTTATAAAAAACGATGAACATTTTTTTGCTGATTATGCCAAGGAAAAAATGCTTGCATTGCAGCACAAAGATTTGGAAAATTACAGAGTTGTTTTTGACAGATGGTTTTCGGAAAAAACTTTACATGACAGCGGTGCAGTTGCCAGCACAATTGAGCTTTTAAAAGAGAAGGGGCTTGTTTACGAACTGGACGGCGCCCTGTGGTTTAAGTCAACCCAGTTTGGTGACGACAAAGACAGAGTGGTCAAAAAAAGTGATGGAAGCTGGACGTACATAGGTGCGGACATAGCATATCACAAAGATAAGTTTGATCGTGGCTACACCAAGCTGGTAAATATCTTGGGGCAAGACCATCATGGTTATGTTAAACGTTTAAAGGCTACGATGGAAGCTATTGGCTGCCCGGCGGACAGGCTTGATGTGATCCTCTACCAGCTTGTGACAATCAAAGAGAATGACGTTGTTCTACGAATGTCAAAGCGAGCCGGCAAATTTACGCAGCTCAGCGATGTTATTGAAGCGGTGGGTGTGGATGTTGCCCGGTTCTTTTACCTGAATCGCAAGGCTGAAGCCCATCTGGAATTTGATTTGGCCACTGCATTGAAAAAAACTGATGAAAATCCTGTTTTTTACATTCAGTATGCATATGTCCGAATTTGTAGCTTACTTGAAAAAGCACGACAAACAGCGCAATTTGATGATTACTTGAACGTGCTTTTCACCGGTGGCTGGAATGATGAGGAGCTTGTTGGGATTGTAAAATCGATGACTGAGCACGAGTTTGCTGCTCTTAGAAAAATTGTACAGCTGCAGGATATTTTGGGCAGCGTAGCTTTTGGGTATCAAACACACCTTTTGTCGTATTATACTTGGGAATTGGCCCAGGCATTGCATAATTATTATACAAATAATAAAATAATAGATATAGATAATATTGGGCAAAGCAAGGTGCGCTTGTTTACTGTAATTTTAGTAAAAGATGCTCTTGAAATTTGTTTAGATTTGCTTGGATTGAGTAAGCCGGAAAAAATGTGAGTGACTAATTGTTATGAATATAGCTAAGATACAAAATTTCGATTTAAAGAATTTTAAGCCTGAGAATATCAGGAACTTTTCCATTATTGCCCATATCGACCACGGTAAATCTACTCTGGCTGATAGATTACTTGAGGTTACAGGAACTATAGTTTCTGGACATGTAAAAAACGCACAGATGCTTGATAAGCTTCAAGTCGAACGTGAGCGGGGAATAACGGTTAAAGCCCAAACAGCATCGCTGTTTTATGAATATAAAGATCAGATTTATCTTCTGAATCTGATTGATACTCCAGGCCATGTGGATTTTAGCTATGAAGTTTCACGATCTTTGTATGCTTGTCAGGGTGCAGTTTTGCTTGTTGATGCCGTGCAGGGTGTGCAGGCCCAAACAATGGCGAATTTCTTTCTGGCATTTGAACAAAATTTGGTAATTATTCCTGTAATAAATAAAATTGATATGGCCAATGCCGATCCGGATAGGGTTGCCGGCGAGATGCATAAGGCCTTTGATATTCACAAACAAGATTTGTTACACATATCGGCAAAAACTGGTCTAAATGTTGAGGATGTTCTTCAAGCAGTTATTCAAAGAGTAAAGCCTCCTATCGGTGATGAAAACAAACCATTTAAAGGCTTGCTTTTTGATTCATGGTTTGATGAGTATCGTGGTGTTATCTGTTTGATTGAGGTCATTGACGGAACAATAACAAAAGGCGATAAGATTATTTCAGCTCATACCGGACATGAGTATGAAGTTTTGGATATCGGATTAATGTATCCGGAACCGTTGCAAACCGGTGCGCTTTACACAGGCCAAGTTGGTTTCTTGATTGCCGGTATGAAGACCGTTAAAGAGGCACGAGTTGGTGATACATTTTGTCATGTAGGGAACCCCGTCGAGCCACTACCAGGCTTCAAGCCTGCAAAATCAATGGTGTTTGCAGGGATATATCCGGTAGATACATCAGAGTTTGAATTTATTAGAGATGCTATTGAAAAATTAACACTTAATGATCCTAGTGTTCATGTCGAAAAAGAGAGTTCGATTGCTTTGGGTCTTGGGTTTAGATGCGGATTTTTGGGCTTGTTGCACATGGATGTTTTTAAGCAACGCTTGGAACAGGAGTACAACGCATCTATTATTACAACTTCTCCAACCGTTTTATACAAAGTTTTGTTAACAAACGGAGAAGAGATGATGATTGAAAATCCGGCAAATTTTCCTGAGCAGGTCAGAATTGAAGAGGTGTATGAACCGATCGTAACGGCCACAATTATTACGCCAAAGATATATCTTGGGAATTTGATAAAACTTTGTGAAGAGCGTCGTGGTGAACAGCTTGAGATGACATTTTTGGATGAGGATCGTCTTGTACTGCGTTACAAATTACCGCTGAATGAAATTATTACCGATTTTTACGACAAGCTTAAATCCCTCAGCGCCGGGTATGCAAGTTTTGATTATGAGTTAGCCGGTTATATTGCCTCCGATCTTGTCAAAATGAATATACTGCTAAATGGTAAACCGGTTGATGCGTTATCTGTAATTGTCCATGAAGATAAGGCCTACCAAATTGGTCGTAGGCTAACAAAAAAATTGAGAGAGGTTATTCATCGACAGATGTTTGAGGTTGCAATTCAGGCTGCAATTGGCGCAAAGATTATTGCACGTGAAAGTGTCTCTGCAATGCGAAAAGACGTAACTGCAAAATGTTATGGCGGTGATATATCAAGAAAACGTAAGTTGCTTGAAAAGCAGAAAGAGGGTAAAAAGAAGATGAAACAGGTTGGTAATGTAGAATTGCCACAAGAGGCGTTTTTGACGGTTTTAAAGAGTGAAGATTGATTTTAGGAGAGCCAGATGAAGCGAAAAAAGGGTTTTTATTCGATTTCTGTTGTTGCCGAAATGTTTGAGGTTCATCAACAGACAATTCGAATGTATGAAAAAGAGGGACTAATAGCCCCAAAACGTTCAGACGGTAATACTAGGCTATTCTCAGAAGAAGATGTAGACCGACTCGAAGAGATTATTTATTTGACGCACAAAATGGGAGTTAATCTTGCAGGTGTTGAAATAATTTTGAAGCTTAAAAAGCGCATAGGAAAGTTGCAAGATGAACTTAACGGTGTAATTCAAAGTGCTCAGACTCAACTTGACCAGGATGTGGAAGATTATAAGCAGGGTGTTCAAAAACAGGCAAAACGTCTGCTTGAAATGAAAAAAGAGAATATGCAGCAAATTGGAAAAGAGAACGAAAAAAAATCGATAGATGTTAAAGATGTAGTCGTTGACAGTCCTGCTGATAAATTTGGTGATAAAATTGGAAATAAAAGAAACGATCACAAAGCAGATTCGGTTAAAGAGATTATTGAAATTGGAGACAAGAAAGAGTTGGATGATTGGAAGATCGAATACGAGGATTAGTTGAAATTTGGGAGTAAAAAATGTTTCTAAATCAAGTTAAGACAGCGCTCCTGCTTGGAGTGATGAGTGGCTTATTATTATTGTTAGGTGCTTGGGCAGGCGGATCAAAGGGCTTGACTATCGCTTTGACAATGGCATTGCTGATGAATTTTATAGCATACTTTTTTGGTGATAAGTTAGTACTTGCCATGTACAGTGCCCAGCCACTTGATAATGTAAAATTTCATAAAATTTATGAAATGGTAGAAGAGCTTTCACGCAATGCCGGAATCCCAATGCCAAAGTTGTGGTACCTTCCAACTCCTATGGCCAATGCTTTTGCAACGGGACGCAGTCCTGAGCATGGCTCAGTGGCCATTACTCAGGGAATACTGGATATTCTTGAAGAACATGAACTACGCGGTGTGATTGCACATGAACTTGGCCATATCAAAAATCGTGATATTTTGATTGCTACGGTCGCTGCAACAATTGCGACTGCAATTGGTTATCTTGCAAATATGATTCATTGGGCAGCAATTTTTGGTGGTTTTAGTAGTCGAGATGATGAAAATAGAGGTGGAGGTTGGGGCGCTTTGATTATCGCAATTATTATGCCAATTGCCGCAATGCTGATTCAGTTGGCTATATCCAGATCAAGAGAGTATTTGGCGGACGAATCCGGAGCAAGCTTTGCACACGATCCATTGGCGCTTGCGTCAGCACTTGAAAAACTTAATCGTAAAGCCGAAATTCAACACATTCAACCTGAGTCTCCGGCACAAACAGCAACGGCTAGTATGTTTATTGTTTACCCATTTTCTGGTAGCGGTTGGATTAGCCTTTTTTCAACGCATCCTCCGATGGAAAAACGAATTGAGCGTTTGAGAAAAATGGCGTTTAGAAGATAGAAAAAATCGATTAGTTAATTAAAATTAAGTTGCTAACTTGTAAAGAATTTGATAAATTTCTCTCAAAGATTGACATTGTTTTGTTACGAAAAAATGCCGAGGTGGCGAAATTGGTAGACGCACTGCCTTGAGGTGGCAGCGGGGAAACCTGTAGGAGTTCGAGTCTCCTCCTCGGCACTCTTTTTGTTCTTGTATGTATCGGGAGTAGTCAAATTAAATTTTAAGGAGCAGTTAAATGTTTACACAAAGTAAGCTGATTAGAGCAGTTATATCACCGTTTATGTTATGGGTTGCCATCATATGTGCCGGCAGCTATTTTATGTTCTCTTTTGATCCAAAACTTTTAAAAGAGGCTGCAGAGCCAGGAGTAATGGGTGCCGTTAAAAAGTATTACAACGCACTTAAGCTCACATACGTCAAAAAGGGTATCGATCTTGCAGGTGGAACATATCTGGTTTTGGGGATTGAGTTGGATAAGGCCCTGGAAAACAGATTGAACATTGAAAATAGATCTCTGGATCAGTTATTTAAGACAAGAGAATTAAAAGTTCTTCCAAAAACAAAAATTGTTAAAGATGGGGTTCTTACGCTTACATTTGACACAGAAGAACCTGCAAGAGTTTGCTATAACATGCTTGCTGAGACCAAAGCAGCTTCTTTGCAGCCTAAACTTGTTGATAACGAAATTCAAGCGACTTTGACAACTGAGCTTGAAAAACGAATTCGTTCAAGTGCCGTGGAACAGACAGTCAATGTTTTGAGTAATCGACTCGATAGCTTCGGGGTTGCTGGAATTGTTGTTACGCAACATGGAGATCATCAGGTTGTTGTGCAAATGCCCGGGGTTAATGATCCAGAACGTATTAAGGCCTTAATTTCAAGAGCTGCACATTTGGAATTTAAGATTGTTGAAAAATCAGCCGGTTCTCGTGATGCTCTACTTGAAGCATATGATGGTGAACTTCCATCTGATAAAGTTATTGTTCCAGGTAAATCAGAAATAGATGAGAATGGGGTGGAAGAGGCTAATCGATATTATTTGGTTTCAGCGTTTCCTGACATGACCGGTGACAGAATGGTTGACGCGTACGTTACAAGAGATGAATTTGGTAAGCCAATTGTTGCATTCAAGCTTGATAGCATTGGCGCTAGAGAGTTTGGCGAGCTAACCTCAAATAATGTGGATCGTCAGCTTGGAATCATTATGGATGATGTTATGGTGTCAGCTCCTAACATCAAGTGCCCAATCACCAGTTCGGGTACGATTACTGGAGGCTTTACTCAAAAAGAGGCTTTGGATCTTTCAATCGTTTTAAAATCAGGTTCATTGGTTGCGCCGTTAAGATTTGAGCAAGAAAGTCGTGTTGGCGCATCACTCGGACAAGACTCAATTTACAAGGGTATGATGTCCTGTTTAATTGCAATGATCTTGCTCTTCCTGTTTAGCTTTCTTTATTACAGGATTCCCGGGTTACTTGCGATTATTGCTTTATTAGTGAACTTCTTTTTAGTATTACTTTTCTTGTCATACTTTCATGGATCACTTTCATTGTCAGGGATTGCAGGTATGGTGCTTGCCGTTGGTATGGCCATTGACGCATCCATTCTGATTTATGAAAAAACTAAAGATGAGTTAGCTGCAGGATCAACGCTACGTAAGGCAGTAAACGATGGATTTAATGGAGTGTTGGCTGTCATTTTAGATTCAAACATTACAACATTCTTAACCGGTTTGGTACTCTTTTATTGGGGTGGCCCAGCGGTAAGAAACTTTGCAACAACGTTGATGCTGGGTATTGTTGCAACGCTCTTGTCAGGAATTCTGTTCCTCAAGGCGATGTTCCACTTCATATTTGATGTGTTTGAAGTTAAATCGATGAAATTCTAAATTGGTTATTGAAATTTTCTGGCGACGTCCTTCGACAAGCTCAGGATGAGCGCTCATGGTGAGCCTGTCGAACCACGGCGGACAAGATTGAAATTTTTTTGGCGACGTAGCTTTAGCTTCCGTCTTCGCCAAGGCTACGACGGACAAGCAGTTGGTTATTGAAATTTTCTGGCGACGTAGCTCAGTTGGTTAGAGCGAAGGAATCATAATCCTTAGGTCCTGAGTTCGAATCTCAGCGTCGCCACCAGTCTTCGCTACTACGTAGCTTCCGCCTTCGCATAAAGCTATGGCGGACAAGTCGTCTGGCAAGCCAGTTCAACTAGCGAAGACTGTCCGACGTAGCACCGCAGGTGCGTAGACGGATTGTTCAGCCTAAAAAATAGCAGTTATTTTAATGTTAACTTATTCAGTTTTAATCTCGATTAAAATCTCGTGTTTAATTTCTTATCTAGTTGGTTCAATTCCCACAGGATACTGGTTTGCAAAGCATTTTTTAAATACTGATATAACTGAGCGTGGTTCTGGGAATATCGGTGCGACTAATATTGGTAGAGTCTTTGGTAAAAAATACTTTGTTCTTATATTTTTAATCGATTTTTTAAAAGCTTTTATATCTTTATATTTGATTAGCAAGCTTATGGGCTTGGTTGGTGTTGAGCATGCTTATGTACAGAGAATACTTGCTGCTAATGCTTTGGCTCTTCTGTTTGGCAATGCCTATTCGATATTTTTAAAATTTAGGGGTGGGAAAGGCGTTGCAACAACCGCCGGAATTTTAGCGTGTTTGTTCCCGTTCAAGTTGTTGCTTGTTTTTGCTTGCTTGTGGATTTTGGTTTTGGCAATTACGCACAAGCCGTTTATCGCGTCATTGGTAGCTATATATTTTTCTTGCACTGTTTATTATCTTGTTTTTCTTGATAGCACAAGCAATTATCTTTTTTTTCTCTTAATTTTTATTTGTGGTTGGCTGACATTTAGGCACAGATCGAATTTCAAGAGAGTGTAGGCGCTTCAGAGCGTTTGGTAGCTTCAGAGAGTTTAGACATATGCCTTTAAGAAGCCTTTGATTTTAAATATTCGTAATAACTCTCTACAAATTTTTCTTGTTCTTTTGTTTCGATTGAACCCGGACGTTTGTGACGAACAAAATTTATTGCGTCGTTGGGGTTCATATTCTCTTTTGCAACCAACCAGCATGCGAGCATTGTTCCCGTTCTACCAATCCCAGCTGCACAATGTATCGCAACCGCTTTGCCGGATAATATAACCTTGCTTGCCTTATCTATGAATAAGTCCACTTGTTCATATGTTGGTATGCCAAAGTCCTTAATCGGAATGAAAAGCTTCTCTATCCTTGTATTTTTGAAAAAAGATCCTGGCAAATTGCCTTTACCGGTAAGGGTAACAACCAGTCCTACATTGTTTTTTTCTAACCATTTTATATGGTTGGCCTTTTTGGGCTTCGCCATTCCACAGATTTTACCATCTATAAGCCAGGAAAAATTTTTTGGAGTTTTTGATGCTACACAAAAATTGTTTAAAAAAATGGGTATTGCCAAAACGGTTGAAGAAATTATGCTTCTAAATGTGTTCATTTATCTCCTCTAAAGTTTAACTTCTATAATTACTTAATCCCTTGAGCCAGTGCAAATACTTGACTTATATTTACTATCTGTTAATTTAATAATAGTTAAATATAATTAAGTGTGGCAATTTTTCGCTTTTAACTATGTTTTATATCGTAATTTATCAATATATACTAGTTTTTATCAAAATTTATGAATTTTAGGGGTTATGAATTGGGGGTTATAAAATGGTTAAAAAGGTCTTATTTTTAAATATATTTATCATTTTGGGTCTTTTAATGCCTGCTTTTTCTATGAAAACCGATTCTGATCAAGAATCTAGCAAAGCCGCAGATGAGCAGATGCATACTCCTGTAAAAAAGTCTACTCCTAGCCATAAACGAGAATCACATGGTGAGTCAGATATTGAGGGGCGTGTCTATGAAGACTCTGCTCCTGGCGTGGAAGGTGGAAGCTTTGCTGCGCCTTCTCCCAAAAAAAGACAAGCAGGTATTTTGCCTGAACAAACGACTTCTAGCTCATCTTTACTTCGTACGCCTCCATCTGCCAAAGGCACTGGAACAACTGGGCTAACCCCACTCGTTAATAAATTCAGTATTGGTGTGTCCAAAGGATCACCAATACATTGTGGTAAATTTTGGGCTAGCTCTACAATTAGTCCGCATAGTTCCCCAGAGAAAGACTCATCATCAGTTGCACCGCAGGTAGAACAACCGCCAACAAGCTCAGAAGAATTTGATGAAGATTTTCTAGAAATGGGATTTTGTAAGGATACGCGACATGTGCACAAACTAAGGTTTTCACCTTCTTCAACTTCAGTAAGAAAAAAAGGCGTTCACGGACGAGCGCGTGGTGTGAATAGAAAACTGTTTGACGGCGAACCTGAAGATGCAAAACAGTCTCAAAACCAAGGATCGAATTCTATTCTTGATGATAGCGACGAGGCCCTTCAATCGCGTTACGACGAAACTGTTTCTCTTATCCAAGATAAACTAAAAGAAGATTTATTGTCATATGAATTTAAGCGGACTCTTTTAGATGCAAAACAAATTGAGAAGTCAGATCGAGTTAATAAATCTGATTTGAAATTAGATACGATTGTTCTTTTTAGGGATGATCATATCCTAAATCTTATTTACGAGGGTACACGTTCTGATGGCGATGTTTGTCGGTTAGCGGGTGGGCATTTTCCACAAGCTGCCGGAACCGGTGTAATAAATAGAGATTCATTGAAGCAAGATAGAGTTATGAAAGTTACTAGCGTTGACCCAAAATTATCTTGCCTTGGCTGTGGGATTTCATATGTTCGTTTTGATGCGAAATGGGAATCAATGGCTGCTAGCTCGAGTAGCTCAAGTATCCCTCCCGCTCCACATAGTCTAAGCGGTATCGCTGGTATAAGTGGTGCAAGCTGTTCAAGCAGTGCAACCCCTGAATTTATTAGTGCTCCTGAACTTATTAAAGAATCAACAACATTTCCTGAAGGTATTAAGACAAATTTTCATAGATATGTCAGGTGTTTGTTTGAGCTAGCTAGAGGGGCTGAGGGCGTTGTCTCTCAGGTAAGATTGTTAAGTCATAATTTACAATCAGATCAACACAAAACTGTTTGTTTATTTCGTCACAAAGTAACATTTTTTAATGGATTTTTATCCGATGGGCTACAAAAAGTTAATCAAGAGCATGATCATGACATTTATGTTTCTATGGTTATTTTTAACGAAGATGGTGTTGATGTTATATGGACTTGCTATTTGTTGGGTGTTTTTATAGTAGATTGGAATAAAGAAATTAACGAAATCTTATTTGATGATTCTTCGTCTACAATTGAAATTGTGGGGGTACGGTTTGCAAAAAATGATGTAAAACAAAAAATTTATGATGCACGTGTTGGTAATAGGCGATTTGGCGCTCTATCTGACGGTCGTACAGAATACAGTTTTCAAGACCCTGATGATAGCCGGATATATAACTTGGTAGGGCTTGGAAATGGTGTTTATTTGAAGATTGAAAATGAAGTTTTTATGCGAATTGCAAGAGACTACGAAAAAGAAATTAAAGTTAAAATTGAACAAGCAAGGTATGCAAAGAAAATAGCGAAGAGCGTTGAAAGACTACGAAAAAAAGCTGCGAGGAACAAGGCCCCCTAACCCTAAAAATAGCAAAGTTTTTATTGCGTGAATGTTTTTAACTCTTACCGATATCTCATTCATTGACTCAATCGGCATAAAAAGCCATAATAAATCAGATGTTTCTAATTAAAATGGCTTTAATGCTGAGGTTGTTATGAAGTTTACTGATGTTGCTGTATCTTTTGATCAAATCGAAAAAGAGTCTTCTCGCCTTAAAATAACAGAACTGTTGTCTGATTTATTAAAAAAGGCAACTCCGTCGCAGGCTGCTACCATTGCTTATTTATCATTGGGAGATCTGCATCCCACGTACGTAGGGACAAAGTTTAATTTTGCGGGCAAAAGTATGCTCAAAGTGCTCGCTAAGTTGTTGGGTATGCCGGAGCACGCTGTAAAGACCAAAGAATCAAAACTTGGTGATTTAGGATTGGTTGCTCTTGAAATTGACACAAAAGTGCTAAGCAAAGATGAATTGACCTTACATCAGGTAGAAAAGGAGTTGGACGAATTTGCAGTGATTTCAGGAGAGGGTTCTAATCAGGAGAAAGAAAGAAAATTACTGGATTTGCTCAAGCGGCTTGATCCAATTTCAATTAAGTATGTTGTTCGAATAATTCTTGGTAAACTGCGCCTTGGATTTTCTGATATGACTCTTCTGGATGCCTTCTCTTGGATGTATGCAGGTGATAAATCTATTAGAAAAGATCTGGAAGAAGCTTATAATGTCTGTGTGGATATTGGTCTGATTGTAAAGATTCTAAAAGAAGATGGCATTAAGGGAATCAAAAATATAAGCATAGTTCCCGGAGTTCCTGTTCGGCCTGCGGCAGCAGAGCGTCTGCCTGATGCCAAATCAATTATTGAAAAACTTGGTGCGTGCGTGGCTCAACCAAAGCTTGATGGATTCAGAATCCAAGTTCATATCAACAAAACTCAGGCAAAGCACGATGTTCATTTTTTCTCTCGTAATTTACAAGATATGTCAGAAATGTTTCCCGATCTAAAAAAAGCTGCCCTGCAGCTTAATGTTAAAACATTGGTTGCCGAGGGCGAAGCCATCTCTTACGATGTTGAAACAGGAACATTTTTGCCGTTTCAGGAGACAGTGAAGCGTAAACGAAAATATGATATCGAAAAAATGGCTGAGGATTTTCCGTTAAAGTTGTACATGTTTGATATTTTGTACATGAATGGGAAATCATATTTGGAGAATACGCATGAGGAACGAAGAGCTGCGCTTCTAAAACTTCTTGATGAAGAACACATTGCAAAGCAGGCTGTTATTCATGCTATCGAAGAGGTTGAAATAAAAAATGCAAAAGAGCTTGATGCGTATTTTGAACAGAATATATCAGCAGGGCTTGAAGGTCTGGTTGTTAAAAAACCGGATGCAATTTATCAAGCAGGAAAACGAAATTTTAACTGGATTAAATTAAAACGTCAGGAATCCGGTGAGCTGAGTGATACAGTTGATTGCGTGATTTTGGGTTATTATACCGGCAAGGGCAAACGTGCATCGTTTGGAATTGGGGCATTGCTTGTTGGAATTTATAATAAGCATGAAGATATTTTTCAGACGATTGCAAAGATTGGAACGGGGTTAACTGACGAAGAGTGGCGCGACCAGAAGAAGGCCTGTGACAAAATTAAAGTTACACAAAAACCTCACAACGTTCAGTGCTCAAAAGAGCTTTTCCCCGATGTCTGGGTTGACCCAAGCATTGTTTGTATGATTCGTGCAGATGAAATTACACTTTCGCCGCTGCATACTGCAGGTAAAACTGATAAAAAATTGGGATATGCGTTGCGATTCCCTCGCTTGATGGGGTATCGTCCGGATAAATCTGCAACTGAAGCAACTGAGATTAAAGAGATAGACAGTCTTTATAAGTTACAGTTTAGTAAGAGCAAAAAGTCATCTTCGCGTGAAAAACAGCAGTCTCTGTTTGACGAATCAGAACGTTAAAACACGAAGTGTTAAGACACGAAGTGTTAAGACACGAAGTGTTAAAACCTGCTTGATATCTTTTTTACAATAGCTTCTTTGCATCGCTCTTCAACAATCTTCCAGTTAATATTCAAGAAAAATGCAGTGATATAATCACCGCGTCCGCCTGCCTTGTGGTCAACCATGTAGGCATGTTCCCAAACGTCCAGAACGAGCAATGGAACAAAACTTGCAATATGTCCATTTTCATGTTCTTTTACAAAAACATTTATTAGTTGGCCGGTTAAGGTGTCCATGTACAAGATTGCCCAGCCTATGCCACGAGTTTTGCCGGTGTTTGCAAAATCCTCCTGCCAGGCTTCAAATGTACCCCAGTGTTTTTCTATTCCCTGACGCAAAGCTCCTGGCTGCAGCGCGCTGCATTTTGAACAAAGATTGCCGAAATAGTATTCGTGCAGTACCATGCCGTTATATTCAAACCCAAATCTGCGACGTCTGTCGGAGTATAAAAGTGAGTTGGCCTGATTTTCGCTGATAAGTTGAATTATCTCGTCGTTTAAACGATTTACTTGATTTACATATCCTACGTAAAGGCTCCAGTGATCGGTTATTTGTGCATCAGATATGTTTGATAGATTTGTGGGTTTGAGCTTTTCTTGAACCGTATATTTTACAATTTCTTTCATAATAAATCCTAAATTTAAGTGTATTTATGCCAACAAAGATTTAAAATACTGTGCTTCTAGATGTGGATTATCTGCCTTAGCAATTGCTGATCCGATAGCAATTCCCTGAGGCTTTAAACTAAGTATTTGCTGAACATTTTCTCTATTGATCTTATCAGTTATGTAAAGTGGAAGCTGAGTATTGCCCTGTATACTCTGCCATTGTGACGAAAGTTCTGTTGGATCTATCACTGACGTTGGATTGTGAATAAGTAGTATATCTATGCCTAGGCGTTTTGCGTCCAGCGTGAACTGCCCGGCATTATGAATATCGATTATATCAAGAACAAGTTCGACATCAAATTTTTTTGCTTCATCAGAGGCTTTTTTTATGGTATTCTGCGGAATTCCTGCAAGAATTGAAATTAAGTTTGCACCTGCTTGAGCGAACATAGTTATGGCATTTTGGACACTGTCCGTTATTTTTGCATTTGCAAAAATTGGTTTTTTGGGAAATTGTGTTTTGAATTGCTTAATTGCATTTATTCCCTCTTTGTAGATTAAGAGAGGGCCGATCTCAATGACATCGGCGTAATCAACCGTTTTTCGTGCCATGTCCAGTGCTTGGTTAAGGTCGGTAAAATTGTAGGAAATTTGTAATTTCATAGAATTGCTCCTTTGTTACTTAAAAAAAATGTGGTATAAGTGGTATGGGTAGTACTTACAAGCTACTTCATTCTATTTTACACGGCAAGGTTTTTATACAAAAAATTGGGTTGGTATCGAATATGAAAGATATTATCAATTATTTAAAGACATGTCAGAAAAGAGACGTCTTGGTTGTCGGCGATGTGATGCTTGATGAGTACCTGTTTGGTCAGGTTGACAGGATATCATCAGAGGCACCGATTCCTGTTGTTCGCGAAAATTCATACGAATACTGTTTAGGTGGCGCTGGAAATACTGCGCTCAACTGTTTTGAAATAGGTTTGAATACTACGCTTTTGACTTTGATTGGGACAGGAGATTTTGCGGGACAAAAAATTTTATCTTTGCTTAAACGCGAAAATATGTCTGTAGATGGGATTGTTGAAAGTTTGCAACGTCAAACGACACTTAAAAAACGTGTTGTTGTCAAAAATCAGCAGTTGATCTGTATTGATTCTGAGTGTACCGATCCTCTTTCAAAGAATGAACTCAATTCTGTCATAGAAAAGTTTGATAAATTATTAAAACCAAATATGGTCGTTTTAATATCTGATTATGATCGCGGTTTTGTAACTCCGGAATTATTGAATTATATTATTTCCAAGGCACGATCTTTGGGTTGTTTGATCTTAGTTGATCCAAGCGGTCCGGATTATCTGAAGTATAAGGGTGCAAATTATATTAAACCAAATTCCAAAGAGGTTGCAGAGATGATTCACTCATTTGGATTGAGTGAATCTGATGATATTGAAGTTAATGCAAAACATCTGTGCTCTTTGCTGGACCTAGACGGTATGTTCGTTACCCTGGGCGAGAAGGGAATCAAGTTTGTGTCTAAAGAAAAAATTATTTCGATTCCCACTCAAGCAAAAGAGATTTATGGCGTTGTTGGAGCAGGCGATACGGTTTTTGCATTCATAGCTTTGGGATTGAGCAGTAATCTGATTCCAGAGGTTTATCTAAAGCTTGCAAATAAGGCTGCCGCTGTTGCAATTTCACATGTTAAAACTTACGCTGTGGAACTTGATGAATTGCTAGATCGAGGCACAGAATATACGGAAAAAATCTTTTATGACTGGGCACATTTAAAGATTGAGCTGGATTGGCAGAGTATGGGAAAAAAGAAGGTAGTATTCACTAACGGCTGTTTTGATATTTTACATGCCGGGCATGTGCATCTTCTGAAGGAGGCTAAAAAACTTGGAGATATTCTTGTTGTTGGGCTTAACTCCGATGAGTCTGTCAAAAGCCTTGGAAAAGGTCCCGGCAGGCCAATAAATTCCATAAAAGATCGTGCTGAAGTAATTGCCGCACTGGGTGTAGTTGATTTTGTTGTCTCTTTTGATCAGTATACGCCTGAGGAGTTGCTCAACTATCTCAAGCCTGATGTTTTTGTAAAAGGAGGCGATTACAACGCAGACTCAATGGTTGGGAGTGATATTGTTAAGAGTTATGGCGGAGTTGTAAAAACAGTTCAATTTTTATCAGGGTTTTCGACAACGCAAATTGTTAAAAAGATTAACGAAAATTCTGTGTTTTAATTTGCTAAAAATTGATTGGGTTTTAGATGCAGAAAAAAATAGGGATTTTGGGGTTTGGTGTTGTTGGCAAATCTGTACTGAATTTCATTCAAAACTTTAAGCAAGAAAAAAAGTTATTAAAACTTAATCAGGATACTGTTGATCTGAGCAGTACAAAATTGGATGTATGGGACCAAAAGACTATCGAATTGCCAATCACGCAGCATTTAAATGCTCAGGATATAAATGCTCAGAGTTTAAATGCCAGAGATGTTGAATTTTTTGATCCTGCGATATCTTCGATGAAAAATTTTATCGAGCTGCACGATTATATAATTCCAAGCCCTGGCGTAAATCTCAACGATTTTTATTCTTATAGCCCAAAATTTGTTTGCGAGCTTGATGTTTTTAGCACTTATTTTAAAAAACCAGTAGTTGCCGTAACAGGTTCGCTTGGTAAAACTACTACGACAAAACTTTTTGCCCAGTTACTTTCAAAAATTAAGCCAACAGAAAAAATTAAGCCATCAGATATAGCCGGATCCAGTTTAAAAGAATCCCTTTATTCTGGATCCGGCTTAAAGCCTTTTGTTGGAGGGAATATTGGATTGGGAATGCTTGAGGCGATTGCTCAGCAAGATTCCTATGATATGGGAGTGTTGGAGCTTTCCAGTTTTCAGCTTGAGTTTAGTAAATCATTTGCACCCACTCTTGCAATTCTTATGAACTGTTACCCAAACCACCTTGACCGCCATAAATCATTCAAAGATTATTTTGATGCAAAGTTTAATCTTTTTAGGTACCAGACTGAAGATCAGTTTGCGCTTTTTCCATGGCACGTTTTGCAGGGTGATGCCGGCAAATTATTTGCCGAGCAAGTAGCAAAATTAAAATCCAATCTCTGCTTTATTAGCGATACTCCAGTTGATACTAGTCTTCCAACATCTGTTTTATCCCAAGCTGGCTTGTCCAAAACGGGAACTTTAAAGCCCTACAAAATTTTTTATAAACAAGATAATAAGCTTGTCTTGTTTGATTCAGTTTTTTGTCATGGTGCTGTGTCCGCCGAAGCCTTGTGCGAAGGCCGGAGATTTGATCCAGCATCTCATGTCCTCTTCGACCTATCCATTCTTCCTGAAGTTACATTTATTCAAAATTGGATTCTGATAGTATCTGGTCTTTACCTGCTGGGCGCCGACATGTCAGAATTACAAAACCTTTTTGAAAAGCAGGGCAAAGATTTTGTAATTGACGACCATCATCATCGGGTAGAATACTTTGCAACAATTAAAGGCGTCAAATTCTATGACGATTCAAAAGCCACAGTTATACAATCTACACTTGCAGCTATCAAAAGTCTTATCAATAAAGGGTCTGTTATTCTGATCTTGGGAGGGCTTAACAAAGGCGTTGACCGTTCTCCAATTATTTCTGAATTGGCCCAAATTAAAGAGCTTAAAAAAGTTTACTGTTATGGTCCTGCCTGCAGCGATTTTGGTTCGGCTTCATGCAATTTGGGTTCGCTGGAAGAGATCTTGCAGGATATCCAAACAATCATGCAGCCCGGCGACCAGGTTCTGTTTTCGCCCAGCGGCACAAGCTTTGATTTTTACCAGAATTATAAACACCGTGGCCAGGTGTTTAAGGATTTGGTTTTAAGGCTAGCTGCTTGAAAATTGTGGGTGTTTCTTTATAATAGCCTCAGTAATAATTCCAGATGCTGTGTTGGCTCCAGATAATGTTTAAAATCAATAGTTATAACGGAGATTATTTTCATGAAAAAGAATTTATTATTAATATCATTGGCGCTGTTTTTTCAGATACCATCATATGTTTTTTGTGCAAAGGCGCCGGATTTCCAATTGGCGCCAGGATTGGCTGAGGGAGAATTTGAATATGCAATGGCTTTTTCCCTGATTTTGAGCGATGGGCCAATAGATACTCCAGAAAAGGTTTTGAATGCTATTAAGCAACTCGTTAGATTGCGACGAGTTAACAAACAGTTAAACTTATTATTAACTTCATACTATATAGCAATGGTTCTTCGGACTGCAGGTGCTAATGTTAATATGGTCGATGAATGTGGTAATACAGCGTTGCATAAAGCTGCCTTTAATGGGTATGCAGATTGTGTAAAAATACTTTTAGCTACAGGGGCTAATATTAATGCAGTTAATAGAGATGGAAGAACAGCGGTGCAGAAAGCTGCCAAAAATGGTCATGCAGATTGTGTAAGAATGCTTTTAGCTGTGGGTGCTGATGTTGATGCGGTTGATAGAGATGGACGAACAGCATTGTATCTAGCTGCCTGTCGGGGCCATGCAGATTGTGTAGAACTTCTTTTAGCTGTAGGTGCTGAAGTTAATGCTGTTGATAGAGATGGGAATAAAGCGTTGTATTACGCTGCCTTTTACGATCATACAAAGTGTGTAGAACTTCTTTTAGCTGCAGGTGGTGCTATCCGCTGATTTCTCCAAAATAAATTATAAACACCGTGGCCAGGCATTTAAAGAATTGGTTTTAAAGCTAGCAGCTTAAAAATAGCAGGTCATTTTTTATGGAAGCATTGAAAAAAAGTTTACTGCTTATTTCAATCGAAAAAGAAATAAATATAACGTATGTTATGTTGCTTGGTAAGGATGAGGGTACATTTTCAGATTTTTTTGTTTTAAATAAAAAGATTGAAAAGACTATCTTTTATCAGTAATTCCCGCAAATAATTTTTGACCAATGAATGAAGCCATAAAACATAATCTGGAAGCAATTTACAAGATTAAAAAAGTGTCATCAGACACATTTTTATCTTGAAAGAATTCGCCTGAGCTCATCAAGCTTTTTCATTTTCATGATGTAATCGTTGGTCTTACGAACGAAACCCAAATATAGATTCTCCATCTCTTTTAATATTAAATCCACCTTACAATCTGATTGCACCAACTCTTTGTAAAGCGGAAAATTAAGTAGAAGATTTGGCAATGACATATATTTTACTTTTACAAGCGGGCGGGCAAGAATATATGTAAGCCAAGAAATTTTAAACATCATCACAGCCGGAATTTTCAGCAAAGCCAATTCCAGGCTTACTGTTCCGGGCTTGGTAACAGCCAAGCAACACATACTTAGCATTTTAAGCTTTTCATCTTCCGTTCTAGTAAAAATTAATTTTCCGGAATAAACATTTAAGCCTGACTTTTCAAGTTGCTGTTTAATAAAATCTTCGGGCAGTGAATCTGCAAGTGGAATAACAAATTTCACATCAGGATGTCGCAAGATAAAATTTTTAACCAGATCCGTAAAAATTGGCAAAAAACGCTCAATCTCTGCTTTGCGTGAACCCGGAAGAAGTGCAATTAACTTCTCTTTATTTTCAGTTAATGGGAAATACGGTTGCAAAGAATCATAAACAGGATTTCCCAGCCACTGCGCAGTTAAACCGTGCTGTTTGTACCATTCTACCTCAAACGGATAAAGTACAATTACTTTATCACAATATTTTTTTAATTTTTTGACTCTCCATGCTCCCCAACACCACAACTGCGGTGGGGCAAGATATGTCACTTTAATTTTTGGATCTAATGACTTTAACTTCTTGACTAATCTTAAATTAAAACCCGGAAAATCAACCAGAATAACTTCATCAAAGCCACCTGTTTGAATATGTTCAATCAGCTCATTTAAAATATGCAAAATTTTTGGCAGATGCCTGAAGATCTCAAAAACGCCAACAACATTTAACTCTTCAAAACGCTTAAAAATGGTAACACCAAGTGACTGCAAGTTATCCCCGCCAACTGCATGGATTTGCACATCACAATGCGCAGCATCAGCCTGCAAACGTTTTACATACCAAGCAGCCGTAATATCACCTGAAAGTTCACCCGTCACTATAAAAATCTTTTTCATATTTTTTCAAGTACTCTTTTTTAAGCATTTAGACGTTTTAATTTTTTCTTGTAATCTTGTAAGCTCACCGGCACTGGAGCAAAATTGCCGTTTAATTTTATCAAAAATATCCGCATCGCCTTGCGCTGTCGCGACACCCATCTTTACATCTTTTTTTACAATTACACTCTTCAAGTTATTAAATGAAACCACTTGTAAATTTAAGTTACTAACCATATGCTCCATCAGGCCCAAAAATTCTCTTAAATCCCCTCGAGACGCCTTTTTAAAAAAACCTCTGTTTTCAACCAAATTTGAAATTACATTAGAAAAACAACTTTGTATATTAGAGAGCTCAACTTGCAATATCCCATCGTTTTTGTCTACTTCTGAGGCAATTTTTCCGCTGTTTGTCTGATAAAAGCCTGGAACTTTATCCGCTAAGCCAATTTTAACTTTACCAACAATCTTTCCCAGGCTTGTTGATGAGTCAAAAGCTCTACGTGTAACATTGCCAATTTCCTCTTTCAGCCTATCTTTTGACATTGACCGAATCTGTGCCGTATCCTGAATATCTTTTTTGATAATAAACTCTGCTTTACCCACTTCGTTTTTACTGGATTGTGCAAAATCCATACTACCAACAAAAGTTATTAAACCCAATATTATTAAATTTCTACACTTAATCATCATAAAATCTCTTTCAACATCAAAAAGGGGCATGTTTTACATACCCCTTCTATTAATTAATGCATCGCTGACTGATGTAAAATTCTGTTAATTATTATGGCTTTTGTGTTGAAACTACTGGTGATGGTGGCGTTGGTCGGGCAGCATCGCTTGCTACTGCAGACCCGCCTGCTGTTGCAGCGGAACCTTTGGTTTTTACCTTTGTGTAAACCCACGGAGCGCCCAAACATATTGCACAAGCTCCTACTGCACCAATCAATATACCTGCCAATAATTCTTGGTTATTCTTGTCCAAAATTGAACGACTCGTATGCTCTGTTGTTTCATTGCGCAACTCTTCCTTTAGCTCCGCAATTATCTGAGCATTTGTCAAACCTTCTTTCTTAAGGGCATCGCAAATAACGACAGTTGCTGCTTTGGTTGCTTCATCTAGATCCCTTGTTACATCTTCAGTTGCGACAACCTCTGCTGAGCCCCCTTTAGTTTCGACAGCTTCTGATTCTACCGCAAATGCTTGATTTGCAAACAGCAAAGCAAACATCAATGGAAACATTTTTTTCATATCTTAACTCCTTAGATTAAAACTCAAAGTCAACAAACGCATTTTGCAATCATATAAAACTGGATGTAAGTATGTGTGAGTTTTAAAAAAAATCAATAGTAAAAAAAACAAAAAAATTAACATTTTAAAAAAATTAATATTTTAAATAGTTAAAACCTACTCTAACATACTGCAGCAGAGAAAAAATGGAATATACCGCAAGTAAAATTAAAATTATAGAGTAAGTTTTTAGTGGTATCCAGTGGAAAAAGTAACAAGAAAAAATCCATACTATAAAAATAAATTGAAACAGTGTTGTCAACTTTCCCCACAGAATTGGCTGTACTTCAAACTTTATTTTAAGGACAAATAAAAGTGCACATCCGAACAGCAATACAAACTCTCTGAAAAGCAACAGGTACACAAACCAGGCAGGAATCTGGAACGAAGGCGTACTGACAAATGATAGGGAAAAAAAAGAGGAAACCAAAAATATTTTATCTGCAATCGGATCAAGCATTCGACCAAGATTTGTTTGAGTATTAAAAAGTCTGGCCAAATACCCATCTAAAAGATCTGTAACAGCCCCAACAACAAAAAGCCCAAATGCGAAATTCCAATTTCGACGTGACATTTGCCAAACAATAACAGGCGAAAGCAAAATTCTTATCAACGTAAAAACATTCGATATATTTAGCCACCGCTTATCTTGCAAAATTTTGTGATACCAGGCCCAAATTTCATTTGTCCCAATTTTGTTTTTCATAAGATCCTAAAAAGTTAAAAGTACATAGAAAAATAGTACTCAAAACCCATAAATATTCAACAAAATAAACATAATTTCCAATAAGCAATAAATATATATCAAAAAGGGGCATGTTTTGCATACCCCTTCTATTAATTAATAAATCGCTGACTGACGTAAATTTCTGTTAATGAGACGCAGGGCGTCGGGGGAGGCAGTCGAAACAATTGGTTTTTGGTGTAGTGGGTCTTGAAGGGTATTTTGGTCGGACATACAAAATATCATCGGCAGGATAATGTGATTCTGGTAGTTGTTCAGTGTGACCTCTTTTTGCTATCTTTCTGTAAACCATCCGACAAAGTGTAATAATACCATAAGTTACTAAGGTTGTTCCTACACCAATCAAAAAACTTATCCATACTTCAGGTTTATTCTTAATCAAATCCCAAATATGATCTGTTGTTTCATTGCGCAATTCTTCTTTTGCCGCCGTAATTATCTGCTCATTCGTCAAGCCTTCTTTCCTAAGGGCATCGCAAATAACGACAGCTTCCGCTTTGGTTACTTCATCTAGCTCAACTGCTTTGGTTAGGGCTTCTAGTGCATTAGGCTCGACAGCTTCTGACTCTATCGCAAATACTTGATTTGCAAACACTAATGCAAACATCAATGGAAACATTTTCTTCATACTTCAACTCCTTATATTTAAAAACACAGTCAATAAACGCATTTTGCAATCATATAAAACTGACTGTAAGTATGTGTGAGCTTAAAAAATCAATAGAAAAATTAACTAGCTAAAACTTACTCTAACATACCGCAGCAGAGAAAAAATAGAACATAAAAAAATAGCATTCAAAACCCATAAATATTCAACAAAATAAACATAATTTCCAATAAGTAGTAAATATGATAAATTTAAAAGCAGTTGTTAAAAAGCTGGATTTAAAGGCATTTTTTTAGTTATGATCAACGAATTAATATTCTTATTACACATCATCTCCGTCACGATTTTAGGGCTTGTTGCTTTGCGTTTGGGCAAATCTGCTCTGATTTCCATAATCGCATTACAATGCGTGGTTGCCAATCTTTTCGTTACCAAACAGATCGCTCTTTTTGGCTTTAATGCAACAGGAACAGATGTTTTTATAATCGGCGCAGAACTTAGCCTGAATTTATTGCAAGAGTTTTATGGAACTAATTCGGCAAAAAAAGCCATAAAAATCAGTTTTCTCATGCTGCTAAGTTTTCTGGTTTATAGCATTTTTCAACTCTGGTATACCCCTAGTCCGGCAGACACAATGCACACAAGCTTTTATTCTATTTTAAGTTTTACGCCACGCATAATTATCGCTTCGATTATCGCTTATCTGATATCGCAATCCAGCTCAATTCTAATTTTTGGTTTTTTGCAAAAAACATTTAATGGTAAATTTCTTGCACTGCGTTCTGGACTTACGACATCGCTCAGTCAATTTATTGATACGGTTGTTTTCACGTTTGCCGCGCTGTACGGAATTGTCTACTCGGTCACACAAGTTATTACTTTAAGTTTTGCAATCAAACTAATTGCAATCGCTCTGGCAACTCCATTTATCGCTTTTGCAAAAACGGTTTTCACCCAGCCTTCGCCCTCGCTTTGCTCGTGGCTTCCCCCGTCGCCAAGGCTATGGCGGACAGGTCGGCGGGCACGAAAAGCAGGCAGTCTAACAAAAAAAGATACTCAACCATGAGCACAAAAACACCTGATCTAAAACCCGAATTCAAATTCGAGCTCATACATCAATCAAAAAAATCCCGCGCACGTGTTGGGCGAATACACACGCCGCACGGCATAATTGATACGCCCAATTTTGTAGCAGTCGGAACCAACGGGACGCTCAAAGCCATTGATAATCGGGCAATTGGATCACAAACATTAGATTCACAAGAGCTTGGCTCACTAGAAGTCCAACTCATGTTCTGCAACACATATCACTTAATGCTTCAACCCGGCTCAGAACTAATCAAGCAGGCCGGCGGACTGCATAAATTTATTAACCGCAGCATGCCAATCATAACAGATTCAGGAGGATTCCAGGTTTTCAGTTTGATGTACGGGGGAGTACACAGCGAACTGAAAAGTAAAGGAACCAAAACTCATGACAACAGCATCTTAAAAATTACAGAGGACGGTGTACTTTTCAGGTCATATCGCGATGGCGCAAAAGTTTTACTCACACCCGAGACATCAATTCAAGCGCAAAAAAATATCGGCGCGGACATGATCGTCTGTTTTGACGAGCTGCCGCCATACCACACAAGTCCAGAAGAACTTAAACGCTCGCTGGAACGCACACACCGCTGGGAAAAAAGATCACTAGACGAGCATTTAAAAAATACAAATAATCAGGCACTCTATGCCGTTATTCACGGAGGCCTCGATCAAGAATTACGCCGCAAAAGTTGCGGCTACTTATCGTCATTAGATTTTGACGGCTATGCAATCGGTGGAAGTTTGGGCAAGACACGAGAACAAATGATTGAACTGCTTAAATTTTTAATGCCAACTGTTAGAACAGATAAACCCAATCACCTGCTTGGGATAGGTGATCTGGAATCAATACATCAGATAATTCCATTGGGAGTAGACACTTTTGACTGCTCACATCCAACCAAAGCAGCTCGCCACGGACAACTTTTCACAAAAAATGGAGTAATGCGAGTTGTAAAAAGCGGCAACAGTACAAATTTTAATCCAATCGAAAATGATTGCTCCTGTTACACATGCAAGCATTACTCGCTTGCATATCTTTGCCATCTTTTCAAAGCCCACGAGCTTTCGGCATACACACTTGCAACAATTCATAATCTGGCGCACATGGTTAAGTTAATGAAAGATTACAGAGACAGAATTTTGAACGATGAAGTTTAAATACTCTTCTTTGCAATTGCTTGAAGTTTTCGTATTGTATCCGGATTTGATCCACGATTTCGCTTTTATTTCGCTTTTATTTCGCTTTTAAAATCCACATAACTGACCTGCCACGTGCTTTGTGCACAGGAGCAACAAATCCCAACTTCTTGAGTTTTGAAAGTTCTATTTGCACGGTTCTTGATGTGGGAGGATTTTTCATTTTTTCCATAATTAGCTCTCTGCTCAATGGTCCATGTTTTAAAATATCTACGATTTCTTTTTGTCTATCGGTCAGTTGTTCTGATGATGTTCTTGAAATAGTTATACGCGATAATGGCTCTTTGAGCGGAAAAGTAACTAAAAAGCTGCCTGTTGATTCTTCAAATTGCGGAAGATTATTTCCTGCCTTTTTACAGAGCTCGATCATTTTAAGAGTCCCACGCCCCCACTGTTCAATCATGCCGCAGATGTATAAAATGCTTGCTATAAGAGGATTGCGCCTAATGGAATCATGTCTTTTTTTTAGGTCAGCTAGCTTAATACCTTGTGGCAGCCTGCCAGGAGAGCTAATCTCAACACGATCGTCATAAACTGCAACATGCACAGAACTACATTGTATCGTATAATCGCGATGAACTAGCGCATTAAGAAGGGCTTCGCGAAGAGCTTCAAATGGTATTGCCGGGGTGTCAATGCGATAAAAACTGTCAGGAGGAACTCGTCCAGAGATGGGTAGGTTAAACCTGAGAAACTTCATAGCATCGTCAAGGAGATTATACTGACCCCATAAAACTAGACAGTGCAACTTGAGAAAATAAGTACTTTAAAAATATTAGTTATAACAATGAGCCCGGGGGGCATTAAATGAGTAACAAAGTAAGCAGAACCCACAGCAACAAATTTAAACTAAAAGTTGCATTGGCAGCTATAAAGGCTGATAGGCCAATAGCTGAATTATGCCAAGAATTTGCATTAGCGACAAGTCAAATTTATGCATGGAAAAAACGGCTTGAAGATCGAGGCATTGAAGTTTTTTCGAGTGAAAAAATGGCTGCAAAAAAAAGTTTAGATGTTGAAAAGTTTCATGTGATTATAGGCAAGCTTATTGTAGAACGTGAGTCATTATTGCGGGCGCTTTAATGCAATAAACGCAAATGGATAAACTGTGTACAACGACAATAATAATGAATTAGCATGAGAATGTTAAATCTAAAAATTTGCTTTACAAGAAAGGCATTCTCATGAGTGATGACACGAAAAAAAGTCATGATGACAAGCTTAAACTTAAGGTGGCTTTAGCTATGATAAAGGCCGACAAATCAGTTGATACCATCTGTAGAGAATTTAATATTTCAACATGCCAAGCATATGCATGGAAGCAACACCTAGAAGAGCATGGCAACGAACTTTTTGCAGACAAAAGAAAAGTTAAAAAAGAAGAAACATATGACAAGATTTTGGCAGACCTTGAACAAGTAAAGGAAGAGCGCAATTTTTTAGTACAAGTGCTCAGTCGCTAGATATCCAAGTGCGCAAGCAATGGATTGAGCACAACAACAAATTGAACTTGTCCAGAAAATGCGATCTGCTCGGTATAAATCGAAGTAGCCTTTATTACAAGCCAAAGAAGGCCAACAACCAAGACGAGGTGATTATGGATGAGATACGCAACGAATATGAGAGACATCCATTTTATGGATATCGAAAAATACACGAAGTTCTTATCGAAAAAAGCTTTAACCACAACATTAAAAGAACACAGCGGCTAATGACGTTGACAGGTCTTTGTGCAGTTGCCCCTTATAAAAAAACTAGCATTCCAAACAAGGAACACAAGGTGTACAAATATCTTTTAAGAGGATTACGAGTTTGCCGCCCAAACCAAGTCTGGAAAACAGATATCACATACGTAAAAATAAGAGGTGGGTTTGTTTATTTGGTTTGTCTTATCGATGTTTTTAGTCGCAAGATTATGGGATGGGCATTGTCACCATATCTCGATACAGACGTTTGTCTTGAAGCATTGGAAATGGCTCTCGTACTCGGTAAGCCTGAGATTTTAAATAGTGATCAAGGGTGCCAGTTTACAAGTGAAAGATGGGTTGCTCGTTTAGAAAAAGAAGGTATCAAAATTAGTATGGATGGAATAGGTCGATGGGCAGACAACATCATTATTGAACGATTCTGGCGAACTATTAAATATGAAGCACTGTGTTTTTATGTTCTTGAAAACATTGCTGAGACGCGATTAATTATAAAAAACTATATCAACTTTTATAATAGAGAACGCTTTCACCAATCACTCGAATATAAAAAACCAGATGAAGTTTACTATGGAGCTATCATTGCAGTAGACCAATCTGATTTTACTTTCGAATCATTGGCTTTTGTATGTAATAGCAAAATCATCGTTCAACAAAATAAATCAATGGGGATACAAATGGCCTGATAAAAATTCTGAAATATAAGTTAAAAATTTGTCTTGACAATGGGGGTCACTA
>CAVXAT010000010.1:0-51992 GCA_963759805.1 uncultured bacterium | reverse complement strand
CCTGAGTTCGACGTTATAAAAAGTTAAGCATGGGCTGGTAAATTAAGCATAAACTTGCTTCGAAGTGATGGCTTTTTTGGCAAGAAACAATATGCAACAAGTCCGGCAATAAGATTGACAACAAAGTTTGTTGGGCTGCGATGTCGAGAGTGCTCTATTTGACAGGTTTCTTTGAGTATACAGTTGACTGATTCTATGATTCCACGCTTACTAAGGCCAAGTCTATCTTCCATTTCCATGATTTGAATTTTCATTTTTTTCTTCAATTTTGTAATGAGTTTTATGCCTTTTGCAAAAAGCGCGTCAAAGAGCTTCTTTGAAATATATCCTCGATCTCCCCAAAGCTTTCCGAAGCACTTTCGGGCAAGGTTGGTTACTACAGATGCGTTGTTGTCGGCAACATTACCAGGTGTGAGCATGAAAGATACTATCTCTCCGCACTCATTGATAATCAGATGAAGTTTAAATCCATAAAACCATCCAGTAGACGTTTTTCCGCGTGCAGCAATTCCAGAAAACACCTTGTTTCTGTTGATTCGCAAATTATGACATACCTGAAGCTTTGTTGAATCGATAAATCCAAAGCCTGTACATTTGTTTTTACAACACAAATTCATAAAAATTGTTAACGGCACAAGAGCCTGCGGAACCAGCTCTATAAAGCGATTATAGCTGACGATCCCGTCGAATGCGCCCTTCAAATCGCCACATTCTTTATAATATTTTTTAAAAGTACGATATCCAGAGTGATGAAAATAAATGAGTATCGTCAGAATGTCACTGAGAGACATTCTTTTCTGTTCTCTTTTTACCAATGCCGATAAATCTGCAGAAATTGAATGTGCATCTAGATGTGTTTTAAAATCTTTACAAAAATTGTCTACGTCATAAAAAATTTGAGTTAAAATCATTTTACTTCCCTTTTTGAAATCCTTTTTTAGATTGGTTTTAACATTCTAAATCTATAGAGGATTTGCTTTAAGGGAAGTCCTTTTCAAAGAATTTTAATTGTCGAACTCAGGTTACTTACTAAGCTTAAAGTTCTTGTCTCTTCTCCTAATCCACCTCAAAACATTGAACATTTGTATCAACAAGCAATAGCTGCACTTAAAGATAATGCTTCATATGCTTCATGTTACTCATACTAGATAAATGCATCTAATCATCATTTACATTTACAAGCTTCTTTTTAAGGTTCAATCTGCTCCTCAAAAGAAGCTTGTATTAAACCTACTTTGCCAAGCATAGACCCAATTCTCTCCGTCATAAAGCTGTTGCTTATAAAAGTTCTAAAATAGTCCTGTATGGTACACCATCCAATACTATCGGTGGCATTTAAGAACAAATCGAATGGTTTAAGTACGTCCCAGACAATGTCTTCCTCCTCCATTCTCAAGTTCGATAGTACGAGCTTTATAAGTTGGCGTTTTTCTTCCACTTCAGAACTTTCAAATAATTCATATGATCATAATTCCGTGATAAAATGGGTTACTAAGCAGTTGAGCAATATACCCCTTACTCCAATTGGTACCATGTTCAGCATTAATTTTTTTAGCAAGCAATTCCGTTGAAAATGCTGCCGAAGCGTATAATTCAAATGTCTTTTTTACAATTGCAGATTCATATTCATCAACAATAATGTCAGCATTACCATCTTCATTTTTTATGTTTTTGTAACCGAATGGGGCCTTGGACAGCCATTCACCCTTGCGTAATTTCTGCTCAATAGCTCGCTTTATATTATCGCTAATAGCATCTGAATAATATTTGGCCAAACCTAGACTCATACTGAATTGGAATTTCTCTACCGCAGATATACGACTATTAATAATCTGCCCATCAGAAACAAAGTGCAATTCTATCTGGTCACACAACGCTCTTTCATACAGTGTCGAAATGCGTTTATCAAACACATTACGTGAAAGTCGATCGACTTTGTCACAACACACCACAACCTTTTCTGTCTGACTTAAAATAAGATCAATAATTAGATCAAATTCAGATCGGTTATTGGTATACGCACTTTCATCAAAGCTACAAACTTGCAAAATATCAAAACTTTTACTTTGGCAATATCTTTCAAGACGTACAACTTGTGCGGGAAGTGAGTTACCTGCATCCCTCTGCTCTTCTGTGCTCACACGAGCTATAATAATGGCTTTCATAATAGTTGATTCCCTTTTTTATATGTGAATAAATTATGCAAGTCATTGTATCATATTTGAGTAAAGTAAAAAGATTTAAAATTCAGAAGCAACAAAGAAAAAAACCCCAGCGTTTTTACACGCTAGGGCTATAAATTTTGATTTTTAACAGTGTGGTTTTAACTCTTGTTAATGTGAGGCAAATCTAAAGGGAACTGCTGTCCATTGCGCTCTATCAAAACCTTAAATCCAAGGCCTCTTAAAACCTTAAAGAAACTGCCCATGTTAAAATCTTTTTTTATTCCAGATCTCATACTTTGAATTATAGTCGGCGACACTCCTGCTAGCTTTGCCAGCCGCCTTACGGAAACATTATCTTCTTCCATTGCGGCAAGAATCATTTCTGATAACAACAACTCTCTGTATTCTTCGTCAAAAGCAATTTTTTCTTTTGGACTCATTGATTCAACAAGTTTTTCTACTGTTGATTTTACTTTCTTTTTCATAATAATTCCCACATTTAATTCTTTTCGTATAGTCTGCTTTAGCTTTTAACGCACGTTCTTTTTCTCGCACAGGCATTTTTTGTGTTTTCTTTTCATATGCATTGGTGATAATGACTTTCGCCCCATCAAAGAAAAAACATAAAAACCTGTCATCGGATGTCTTAAACGCATATATTTGATCATCTTCATTGCGAAACTTCTCTTTGTTAAAAATTTTTCCATTATCTCCAAGTAACCGAAATAAATTGCCTATTTTCTTTTGACGGTCACGTGAAAGATCTTCGTAATACTCTAATGACTCGCTTTTTCCTTGTGCGTTAAAATACCATTCCAATGTTAACTTCTGCCCTTTGTATGCTATAAAATCTTTTGCCATGGAAACTCTCCTGTGCATAAAAAATTAAATCTTATATTTAACCATACGCTTCTCCTTCTTTCTTCCCCAAAATCTACGTCTCTCTTTCTAAGAAGACAAAGTACCATTATCGTGGTACTTTGTCTAGGAAGTTTTTTAAAAATTTATTAAATAATTAACTAAATATCTACGCTAATCCCAAGCTCTGAAAATGCAGTCTGAATGCGGCTTAGTGTAAAATCAAATGTAATTTCCCTATTCCGAAACGCGTCAACGATCGTACACTCTTTAAACCCATGTAAGTCTACCACTCATCCCACAGCATATCAGAACAATTATTTTTATTGCAACTTGAATAACCAATAAAGCTATAAATCAACCTATTTGGCAAACTTTTAATTAACCATAATTTCACCCCAACCCCATTTGTTAGAGACCTCTAAATCAGTCATACTGAGTGTAGTTGTAAGATCTTATTTATATTTTAATGGGGGATATTTTATGAAAAAATTTAATGCGATTACATTTCTTGGATTTCTGTCTTTCTTGAGTTCTGCAAATTTACAGGCAATGCAGCAGAATAATGCTCAATCCAATGATATACAAGCTGCCATTCAGGGTATAAAATCAAGCGATCTCACTGTAATAGATTTTGCATTAAAATCGTGGGAACTCTTATTTGAAAAGGGGCAAGGATTTCAAGAGGCTATTCAACTTGCTAAATCAAGTGATCTCAAATATTGCGAAAAATGCGGCTTGTTGACAATCTTGGTTAAAAATGGACAAGGCTTTAATCTTGCAATAAAGGCTGCTACGCTAGGTAATAATGACTGCTTATGTTGTTCATTGCACTTGTGGAAGGCCCTGGTTAAACAGGGGCTGGGATTCGATGAGGCAATTAAGATTGCTGAATTTGGGTTAAAATCAGAAGATCCAGAAGATTTTGAGGAGAAAATGCTTGCATTGGATTTATGGACAGCGCTGGTTGAAAAAGGACAGTGTTTTGACAAAGCAATAAACGTCGCATCTTACTGGATCCAAAATGGCTATGAACGCGAATCAGTTAAATTATTTAAAGCTTTGGTTAAAAAAGGACAGGGGTTCGATGCAGCTATAAAAGCTGTTGATCAAGGCATAAAATCAGAGGATGCTTGGCGTATAGACGCCTCATTAAAATTATTAAAAACCTTGGTTGAAAATGGACAAGGCTTTGATCTTGCAATAAAGGCTGCTTCCAAGGGGCTAAAAAATAAAGATTGGTCGTTGGGGGGCGTAAATAACTACTGTGATGGTATCGATTTGGTTCAAGTCCACTCAATTAAAATATTTAAAGCTTTGTTTGAAAAAGGGCAAGGTTTTGATGCAGCTATAAATACTATTTATGATGGAATAAACCAACATGAAATTAGCTATATTCATGCCTCAATTAAATTATTTGAAGTTTTGATTTATCAGATTAGATCTCTTGCATCTTCTCACAATACTCCTCAAAATATTGAGATCCTGTGGCAAAGGATCATAGATACTGGAAATGATATCGAGGGCTTATGGAATCAAGGAGTCGGCTTAATAATACCGAATGAAAGTAGGCAGATAGTAGCCCAAACAGTTTTGGAATTACAAGAAAAACTATCTACACATCAGAACTCTCTCATTATGTAATAGTTTCAATCAGCATCTGATACTTAAATAAAAACAAGCTCCTTATTTTATGATCCAAAAATGATCTTAAAAAAGGAGCTTGTTTTGTGAATGAGGGGTAACCCCCCTAACCAATAATGGACCCAATTCTCTCCGTCATAAAGCTGTTGCTTATAAAAGTTCCCAGCCGTCGCTTTGGATAGCTATGGCGGACAGGCTAAAATAGTCCAGTATGGCACACTCTTTAAAAATCATTCTCAGATAACAAGACCCAGTCCCATCAAACTTGAATTCAGCATTAAAAATAGATTTTTTACAAAATTCTTGTTTTTTCCAGCATCCTAGAGATATTATGTAATTAACTGTCATAATTCGCCAGTTTGTTACATAATATTGGGGTAAAATGAAAACAAATATTCGAGATTTACTAGAAACATGGCCAAGAATTTTTATTCAAGATAATGAGTTGGCCATTATTTTAAATAAAACAGATGATGCCCGCTATTCAATTGTAAAAAGAGCATTGAAAGCCAAAGTTTTAATTCGTATTCGAAAAGGACTGTATTTTATTGCTAACAAAATTAAGCAGGAACTTCCAGATGAATTTGAGCTTGCACTTTTCATTTATGAACCATCCATTATTAGCCTAGAATCAGCACTGGCTTACCATAATTGGATTCCAGAGGCTGTTTACACAACCACATGTGTTAGCCCAAAACGAGCACAAGAATTTAAAACTCCAATCGGAATATTCAGTTACAAACATATCCCAGAAGAGGAATTTTATGTAGGAGTTTCTAGAATCCCCAGAAAAAATACAGTATTTTTCATTGCTGATCCCTGGCGAGCTTTGGCAGATTTTATCTATGTAAATCGTAAATCATGGGAAAATATTACACAACTTGAAGCAGACCTTCGAATTGATATTGATACAATTATTGGCAGTGATAAAGAATTGTTAAAACTGTTAAGTGAAAGTTATCCAAGCCCTCGAGTGCGCAAGGTGTTAAAAAACTTTTTAATCGAAATATCAAAAAAGTAGTAGGTTTTTTATGAGTATAAAAATTATAGAAGAACGACTAAAAGAATATACTCCAACGTCTCAACGAGACGAGTTAAATGCAATCAAAGAAATTGTCCAGGAAATCGCATTGTGCGCACTTGCACATTCTGATTTTTTCAAAATTGCAGCTTTTCAAGGTGGCTCATGTTTGCGCATCGTTCACCATCTCAACAGATTCTCAGAAGATCTGGATTTTATTTTGTATGAACCAGATAAGTCATTTGTATGGAACCCTTTTTTAAAAGCACTTCAGTTGGAATTTAAATTGTATGCGCTTGAATTTCAGATTATTGATCGCTCAAAAGCAGATAACGCCATAAAAATGGCTTTTTTAAAGGACAATTCTTTCGGCAAGGTTCTTATTCTAACTCATCCTCGAAGCTCTTCTGACAAACAAACAATTCAAATTAAATTAGAAATCGATACTAATCCTCCAGCGGGTTCAGGCTTCGAACCACACTTTCTTAATTTTCCATATCCATTTTCAATTATTGCTCAGGATTTACCAAGTTTATTTGCAAGCAAAATACATGCACTTTTATGCCGGCCCTATGCAAAGGGACGAGACTGGTTTGATTTTGTTTGGTATGTTTCTAAAAAAGTTACGCCAAATTACACGCATCTGCAAAATGCAATTGAACAGATGGGCCCATGGAAAAATCAAATAGTTGATATATCTAAAGACTGGATGATTACCAAATTAAATAAGAAAATTGAATCAATTGACTGGACAGAAGCAAAAAAGGATGCCGAAAACTTTTTGCGGCTGCCCGAACGTAACGGCCTTGCCGTATGGGGACATGATTTTTTTCTTGCTATGGTTAAAAGATTCGCAGAATATCTCCCCCCATCACTGAAATAATACTTTTGCATTCTGATGAGCGAAGGACCCGTCCCGTCGTAGCGCTTCAAGCGCGTAGACGGCCTGTGCACCGTAGCTACGTAGAGCAAAGGTGTACCTGTCGCGTCGAAGCTGAAAGCGTAGACGGATTCGAGTCCTGCTAGGCACATCATACACCAAACCCCAGTTGCTCAAAATTATTGGCGCTAATCAATACTACGCAGGTTAAATGTTTTTTGTGGATCAAACGGCCCTGTAGAAATTTCTGCCAAAATTCCAAGTTCACACATTTTTTTCAGTCTCCTCCTGGTATAATTTCAACTTACAACCTAGAAATTAACCTAGAAGAATATTAAACATCAAGAGCTTCTAGGTTACCATGATAGATTGGAAAGGCTTTGGTAGGCACATAAAAATCCATTACAATAACTGATCGAGCGTTTTAAAAATGGCAGCAACTGCATAAAGAGGATATGACCAGATATTCTCATGCCGTGAATAATTTTGTGTAGAAAAACGAATTCCATAAGGCGTTTGCGTATGACTTTCCAAAAACAAATGTAAACTTTTAAGTGTTTTACCAGAACCACTTTTGACTTCAATTGGAATAATATGCTCTCCACTTTGAACAAGATAATCAACTTCTGCTGTGCTACTCGGAGCATTTCTTTGCCAATAATAAAGATTGCTTTTGGCGTGCGTGTTTGCGTAAGCAAGTAGTTCCTGGCCAACTAAAGACTCAGTAAGAGCGCCTTTATTAACAAATTGCTGCGTTGGATTTAAAAACCACTCAGCAAGGTCAAGTCCTAAAACCGCCTGGGCTAAGGCTACGTCTAAAAAAATTACTTTATAGTTTTGCGGATCAACATTTGCTCCAAGCGGAATCCCTTGCCCAGAGCTGTGTGTAACCTTATGGACAACACCAGCAGTTGCTAGAAGATCAAGCGCTGGGGTAAGCTCTCGCTTTCTAAAATCACCTTCAATCTCACTATACTTAAATTTTTTACCAAGCTGCTGGGGAATATTGTTGAAAAGATCATTAACATATTTAATTTGATTTTTTTTTGCATACTTAACAAAATCGTTCCTGTAGGTGTCAATTATTGCATGTTGTAAAGCAAAACAACGCATTGGATCTTTCGTTTCAGCCCAACAAGCAACTACCCCCGGCATACCACCAATAGCAATATACTCGCCTAAAAACGAAAGAATTTTATTGTGTACCGGTTCTGAAAGCTCTTGCTCCACTGAATGCATTAGTATTTCTTGCGCAAGAATATCACCCTTGATAGCAAATAAAAATTCAAGAAACGACATCGGGTACATATATAAAGATTCTACTCTTCCAACAGGCATCCCCACTTGTTCAACAGCAAAATCGAGAAGCGATCCAGCCGCAATTACATGAAGCTCTGGGATCTCCTCATAAAAATAGCGCAACGCTGTTATTGCTTTTGGTACCACCTGAATTTCATCGATAAAAAGCAGGGTTTTTCCAGGAACAATTGGCTCCATTCTAAGCAATGAAAGATCACGTATGATTCTTTGAATATCAAGATCCTTTTCAAATATTGCGCGCTCTTTATCTTGTGTTTCCAAATTTACCTGAATAAATGATGCAAATTGCTTACCAAATTGCCGAACGGCATATGTTTTGCCGACCTGACGGGCGCCTCGCAAAAGCAACGGCCGTCGGAACTTTACGTTCTTCCATTGGGATAATTCTTTATCAATAAAACGCTTCATTTTGCTACTCCATGGTTAAAATTCAAGGTATAATTTACAAAAAATGGTCAAAAAACAAGGTGTCATTTACAAAAGTATGGTTAAAATTCAAGGTTATTGCAACAATTATGGAAAAAAGAGGGGGCTTGCGTGTTGCAAGCTCCCTCTTAAATTTTACCTATCAGTTATATCAAATCCGTTATTTTACACCAATCTTCATAAGAAATTCTCTAACTTTCATCGCGTCCTCTGCCTGTTTTATTTCTTCAGCTGTCACAGGAGAAAGTTTTCTCACTGGTTTTGACAATGGAGGAAGACTCCCAGCTCTCTGCACTATTGGAGGAAGGCTTGCAGCTCTACTGACTGATGGTTGTGGCGTCTCTTCTCGAAGTGGTACCGAATGTTCTCGACGGGAAAGATTAACTCCCATTGGCCGAATTAAGGTTTCTGCCAAACTAGCTGAATAGGTAGCCCCATAGTCAACCAACAGCTGCGCAATAGCCTTATATCGCTTTTTTTTATGCGTTATATATGAAATATTGTCACTCACTTGACCAAATCGCTCTTGCCACATGGCAACAGCTAACCGTAATGCTGTAAGGCCTTGGCAAACTCCACTTTGTATTACCTGATTTACATCTACTTGCCCATATTCGGTAAAAAATTGCTTAACAAACTCAACTTCTCCTTCGTATACAGCAAGGAACAAGGGCGATTCTGCCGCTAATTCAGATTTGTCTGGAAAAACACCTCCTAGGTCAGGTATTACATGAAAATCTGAGCAGACAGGGCTTCTGTGCATTGCCTGAAGATTTGAGCAACCGCTGCCCATCAAAAACAAAATACCAAACAAAAAGTAGATCTTTTTTAAACTTATCATAATAAACCTCCATTTGTGAAATTTAAATAGTAAATAGACTTCATAAACCAAGGTTACCACGGCAAATAAAAAGATACAAATAGAATTTATTTATTGGCTATTTTCAGGTTTTTTAACATTTTTTTGGAGCTTAATTTGGTCAAATTTGCACAAAAACAGACAATTCGCATGATTTTATAAATTTTTATCTGCCTGTTTTTGCCCCACTCTGCCAATCCTAATCCTTGCCATATTCTCTGTAGCAAAATATTTGGCAGCAATTCCGTTGACCTCTTGCAAAGACATGGCTTGAATTCTGGATAAGACCTTATCATAATAATCAAATCCAAGCTGCATTGATTCAAGATAGGTTAACATTGCAGCAAGATCACTATTACTAGAAACGGAATCAATCAATGATTTAAGATAAAGCTGGCGCGCATCATCTAGTTCACGCTGCGTTGCCCCACTCTTGGCCAAATTTTGAATTAGATCACGTATGCCCTTTTCTGCAAATTCAAGCTTGTCCAAACTTAAAATTGCTCCAACATAATCAAACCCATGCATTTTACCGGCACCGGAAGCATAAGCCCCAAAGGCATTATAAAACAACCCGGTCTGTTCACGTAACTGATAAATCCTTGAACCAAGCGAATAAAATGTTATGTAGTTCAACATTTTGACTGGAATGAGATCTATGTCGTAAACGGTCAGTGGACTTGGTTGGCAAAATGCCATCAAAACCTGATCTCGCATCATAAATTCATCAATATTCTCTTTTGGTGTAAAATCCCCGGATCTGTACTCTATTTTTTTAGAGGATTCATTTTTCCATTTTCCAAAAACCTTTTTAACATTGGCCTTCATCTGCTCAAGATCAAAATCTCCAACAACGGTCAAAATCATTCCTGCAGGGACAATATAATGCATGTGTAACTGCAACAAATCTGCCGTATTTACTTTGCTAACAAGACTAATGGCTTCGTCAAAAGTCCATGAATATGGATGATTTTTGTAAACTGTACAACTTATTTTTCTACGCAAAACATCAGATGGTTCATCTTTGCAACGTTTAAAGTTACTTATTTCAATCTCTTTTAGTTTATTCAGTGCCAATTTGGGAAAAGAGGGTTTACGTAAAATGTGAAACAATCGTTCAAATACCGGCTTATACTCATGATTTAACATAGATATGGAAACGCCACTCGTATCAAACTTATAAATAACTCCATTACTTTCAAAGAAATCAACATTCTGTTCTTTGGAGTATTTTTTGGTTCCTTCCATTAAAATATCCATCATCATACCAACCAAAATTCCATCTTTGGCCGCATTCAGATATTCGGCATCTTTAAACTTCAATCCCAATGTTATTAGACCCCAGCTTGAATTTTTCTTTAATAAAACCTTTAATCCATTATCCAAAGTCATCTCAACATCCGGCTTGGGAAATACAAAATCAAATTTATTTGGCACAGACAAGTTATTTACCAATTTTGGAAGTTCAAGAGGCGCTACTCTTTGGTGATGCTTGAGAATTTCGCGATCCATGTCATCTGACACATTCTGGGCATGCTCTTTCATCTCCTTTTTATCATCAGGTAATGGAAACACTTCAATACGATTCATAAATAATGGATCCATGTACTCATGCACAAAATCCTGCAACTGTTTACTTGTTATCTGCTTGTAAAGATTTACGCGATTTAAAACGGCAAACTCATCATGCGTTGCAAAGTATGACTTAATCCATGTGTATGTAAAATCTTTATAATTTTGCAATCTTGAAAAAAAGCTTCTCACATTGTTTTTAACCATTCGCACAAGCTCATACTCTGTAAAGCCTTTTTTCATAATTTTCATTAATTCACGAGTAACCAATGCCTGGCAGTAATCACTTTTACCCTCAATCGGTTCAATAAAAATTCCAAAAATTCCACCTTCCATCATGGTTGCAGCGGTCGTTGAAACAGATGTTGCAACCTTTTTCTCTTCTACAAGTTTACGATACAAACGACTTCCCTCGCCGCCACCCAGTAAAAAGTCGAGAGCAGAGGACAAAATTTCGTTCTTATCTCTCAATCCAGGGATATGCCAAAAAAAGCAAAGCATACTGTTTTTAACATCTTCATAAAACCGTATATTTGTTGATGAGAATTGGGGGAGAACTGGAGGCATATCCGGAAGCTTCTCAGCTCCATTTGGTTTTATATTTTCAAAATTTTGTTTTACAAGCTTAATCGCTTGATCTTCATCAAAATCACCAACAATAAAAAGGGTTGCCCTGTCCGGACTGTAATATTTTTTATAAAATCGTTTTAAATTCTCTGCCTTTAAATTTAACAGATCCTCTTGGTATCCAATTACAGGGAAGTGGTATGGATGATTGGCTGGAAATGCTAGCTGGACCGCTTTTTCAAAAATTCTACGCCAGTAATCATCTTTGTACATTTTTACCTCTTGAATTACTGCTTTTAATTCCGATGCCAGGTGCTGTTCATCAAAACGAGCGTTTTGCATGCAATCAGCAAGAATTGGTAAAAATGGCTGCCAGTTACTTTTGTTGGCCTCAAAATAGTAGCTCGTCATATCAATTGAGGTAAACGCATTGTAAGTTGCCCCATATTTACGGGAAATTGCATCGATATCGCCTTCTGTCATTTTATCGGTGCCTTTGAAAATCATATGTTCAATCAAGTGGGCTAAGCCTCGTTCCCCGGAACCCTCAACAAAGGACCCTACCTCGTATGCCACTTGCACAATAACCTTGGGTGCAGTATTGGTTTTGAAAAGAATGACATGCATGCCATTTTTAAGCTCAATCTTTTTAACCCTATCAAGCGGAAGCTCAAAGGCAGGAACGCGCTTTAGAAGTATTTTACCCGCTCTTCTTTTGTGGAGCATATAAAAAACGGCCAAGCCAACGATAACCAAAAGCCCCAAAATCACAAATTTATTCTTAAATATAACCACGATCAACTCCCAAATTTCCATAGTAAGACCTACAATTTTAAGCTTAAATCCATACAATTTTAAATTTTTTACTTCTACTCACATAAAAATACTGTAAAATAAATCTATAAAGATATATTTTAGATAATTTTTCAATGAAATGCAGCAGTATGAATATATTAATTTTAAAAGTTTCTGCCATTGGCGATGTAATACACACCCTTCCTGCAATATTTTATTTAAAAAAATGCTTTCCGGATGCAAAAATTAGTTGGGTTGTCCAAAAAAAGGCGGCTGATTTATTATTAAATCAGCCATTTCTTGATAATGTTTTTGTACTTCCGGACAAATTCTTGCACCCCCAAAACTGGCTCACCTCATGTAAAGTAATAAAAGATTTACGAAAAACCGAATGGGATGCCATTCTTGATTTTCAAGGCATTCATAAAACATGTGCGATAATAGCATTTCTAAAAGGCAAAAAATTTGGATTTTCCTCACAGCTTGCACGTTCAAAGTTTAGCACTTGGTTTACAGATTTTCATGTGGATGTTGAATTTAAAAATATAATCCAGAAAAATCTGGCTCTTACAAGTCATGCAGTGCAAGTGTTGCACACTGCACAAAATTTATGCCCCTCCATTCTCGAGCTAAAAAAAACTTTTGAATTTAAATTTGGCGAAACTGAGATGCAAGCCGTTGACCAATGGCTAGCAGCAAACCAAATTACAGGCTCGCCTGGTATAGGTAATTTTATCTTACTATGTCCAAACACAACCAAAAAGTCAAAACACTGGCCGGAAGAGTTTTGGGTCGAGTTTATAGAGATGGCCGACAGGCAGGATGACAAAAAAATACTACTCGTGGGGCAACAGTTTGGGCAAGCGGCAGATAACATTGCACAACTCTGCCAGAAAAAAGCGTTACCCATATTAATTGTTCCGGCGTGGAACCTGAATGCAACAGCCTATCTTATCTCAAAAGCAGATTTATTAATTGCTCCGGACACAGGATTACTACATCTTGCCGATTTTTTGGATACAACAACCATAGGAATTTTCGGACCCACAAGAAAAGAACTTCAGGGCCCATTCCTCAAGGACATAAATATCAAAAATGCAATTCAAACTGACGATCTTACACAAACGGGCTTTCAGGCTGATAACAGCACGAATGAATCGAATTTTCAAAAATCTACATCTTATCAAAGCAATATGTATAAACTAAAACCAAATGTACTACTTGAACAAGTTCTAAATATTTTAAAAAAATAAAAACCAAATAATTTAATTAGGAGCCGTTATGAAAATACTTATCACGCTGCTTTTATCTACTCTTTTTTTTAATTTACACGTCTTTGATTTACAGGCAAAAAGAGACAGGATTTTGCCTAGCATAAAACCACAAAATTTATCTGAAATTCATCTTGAAGAGGTCCCATTAATTGAAAAAACAACTTTGACCATAGATGAAGCTGTACAAATTGCATATCAAAATAAGCCGGACTTAAAGGCGTATCGATATGCAATCGAAGAGGGTAAGATGCTGAGCAAACAGGCACTTTCCGGATATCTTCCAACCCTGTCCATGACTGGAAACTTATCTCAAACGCGAGGGCAAAGCGATCCAGACCTGAATATAGATTTTACGGTACAACAGCTTGTTTTAACTTTTGCCGGACCAATTGAACAGTATAAAAGAGCAAAAAAAGTCACTCAAATAACTGAATATCAAAATGAAAGAGACAAAAAAAATATAAGGCACGAAGTTGAAAAGGCATTTCTAGAATGTTGGAAAGCACAGCAACAAAATACGGCTATCAGATCATTTAAAAAATCAACTGACTCGGATTATGAGAAAATTGAGCATTCAAACAAATTAGATCTGGTCGATAAAAACGACTGGTTAAAAGCAACAGCAGATAATGCTCAAAATTTATCCACAGTAGATAATTATTATGAGAATGTAATGATTTCTCAAAAAAAACTTGAATTTTTTATGGGGCAACCTGTAGATCTTGAAGTTACAGGCGTAAAGGAGATCAACAGCAGATATGTAAATAAAAAATTTCACAAAGTAAAACTAAATCTTGTATGGGAAGACGACAATCAAGACCTGTCATCCAAACCTGTTGAATTTTATTACGATATTGCAATCAAGAATAGAGATGAACTGAAAATAGCAGATAGAACAATTGCTATTGCAAAGGATGATATTAAATTGGCGCGGGGGTCCAGGCTGCCAACAATAGGCTTTTCGTTTGCAGGCGGAACATGGAAGAACTTTGGAGATCCTAGGAATGAGATAGTTGCAACAAAAATGCGACAAAACTACCAAACTGTTAGCGCAAACTTTAGTTGGCCACTGTTCGACGGGTTGCAAAGTTATTATCAGGAAAGTCTATCCCATGCAACAATGCTCAAAGAGATACTGAACAAAGAGCAGGCGATGCAGGCTGTAAAATTTGATGTTGAAAGAGCATATTTTGCATACATTCAATCTCAAACGCAACTTAAAGCAAAAAACTTTGATTTAACTAGAGCAAAAAATGAACTGCAACTTAAAAAGGAACAGTTTAAACTCGGAATAATCTCCAAAGTTGATCTAGATTCCGCAAAAGCCGATTGGGACAAATCAAACTGCACCTGGTTTGATAGCAAAATCGATTTAGAAATGAAGAAACAGGATCTGCTATTCGCCTGCGGATATGGAGAATTTAATATTGAGCAAAGTGATTTAAAGCGATAATTTGCATTTTAGCATCTTGGCATCAAAATGCGGTTTCAACGCATCATAGAAGTCATTTTTGATCATCTCAAGCCCCTCCGCTGAATCAGATTCGAAGCGTAAACAGATAACAGGTTGAGTGTTGGAAGCTCGTAGCAAGCCCCAACCGTAACTCATTTGGGCTCTAATTCCGTCTATCGTGATAGATTGTACATCTTTTTTGGCTGCCAAAACCGTTTTGACAGTTTCAACAATTCTGGACTTATCGGCTTCAGAGGCACATTTAATTTTAATTTCCGGAGTATTCTGTTTTTGAGGTAAGTTATTAACAAGTTCATCAAGCGTCTTACCTGACTGAGATATACACTCAATCAGACGCATCATTGCGTAAATTCCATCATCATAACCAAAGTATCTGTCATTAAAAAAGAAGTGGCAGCTAAGCTCTCCGGCTAATTTAGCATCATATTTTATAATTGCCTCTTTTATAATTGAATGGCCTGATGCTGAGATAAGTGGAACTCCGCCATCTTGAATAAGCGATTCAACCAAACAGTTTGAACTTTTTATATCAAATACAACTGTTGCACCGGGAAACTGTTTTAGAACTGATTTTGCAAAAATTGCCAGCAGCTTATCTCCCCCAACTAATTCACCTGATTTGGTCATAGAACACATCCGGTCACAATCACCATCAAGCCCCATTCCAAATTCAAAATCAAAGTTTTTTAAATCATCTGCGACAAACGTCATATTCTCCGGAACGGTTGGATCCGCCTCATGATTTGGGAAATCACCATCAACTTGCTCAAACAGAGTTTTAATGCCGGTCCAATTCATTCTTTTGATCAATTCCGGAACGACAGTTCCGGCAGCGCCATTGCCACAATCAACCACAACTTTTATTGGTAAATTTTTGAGATGAGAAAAATGATTTGTGAGATATTCTATATACTTTTCGATAATATTAAACTTGCTAACTGTTCCAGTGCTAACTGTCCCGGTTTGTTTATTATTTTTTTCACAGAAATCTTTTGATTGAAATATCTGCTTAATTTCTTGAATCTGAGCCCCCCACGCACCCCAAACCTTTATTCCATTGTACTCTTTTGGGTTATGTGAAGCGGTAATCATTATTGCGCAAGTGTTATTAAAATATTTGACAGCATAATAAGTTACAGGAGAAGGAACGGTGCCAAGATCTATAACATCAAAACCAAGGTCCGTGGCTGCTTTTGCAAAATTCTCAAATATTAGCGTGGAATGAGAGCGACCGTCTCGACCTATTAAAACTGTGTGCATTTCAGGATTTTTTCTTTGTAAAAAGGTTACGAGAGCAAGCCCTAACTCATAAGTCTCTTCGATTAGAAGCTCTTTGCCTATAACTGCTCTGATGTCATACTCTCTGAAAATGCAAAAATCCATAAAAAGTCCTTACGGCAAAATATTAGACTCCAATTTTATGCCCGCATGGTTCGATACACCGGCCGCTCATCCTGAGTGATTTGCGTAGCAAATTGTATCGAAGGATCGGCCGGCACTCACCACGAGCGGGCAAGTTTGGTACCTTAATTACATAGAACGGTATAACTCACGCTATTAAGTTTAAGCTAAAATAAAGAGATTGGAAAGTGCATTTTTTTCACTTAGCGACAGCTGGCTCCTGCATTGCAGGAGCGGCGGCCACCGGTTCCTTGGATTGAGCCTCTATTGGCTTATCTGCCTGCTTCTCCTGCTCATGAATTTTGGCTTTGACGTCGTTAACAAATCCTTTCAAGAATTTATCATAAAACATATGTGCTGTCTTTTTGATTGCCTTGCAGATAACATAAACACCGTCTATTACCGAGCTAAACACATTTACGGCAGCCTCTTTCCATGTAGGATTTTCCTCGTCAAGTCTTTCAAAATACTTTCGGATTTCATCATTGCTTTTTAGTACGATTTCCAAATTCTTTGCTTTAGATTTTATATTTGCATATTTTTGCAGCATCGAAATTTGTATCTCATCGAACTGTTTCAGCATGCTGTCCAACTCATCTATCATTTTTCTGATAGAAGCCTGCGAGCTTAAATCGATGGATTTAGAGTTTTTTTTTCCCTCAACAGACTCTTCAGGCTTGGAGTAAACCCACTGTTTAAAATTTTTCCAAACTCTTTTTGTTGCACTAATCCCAGTTGCAACGCTATCCGCTGTAAAATCGTAAATTTTTCGTGTAAACGTTTTTTCTTCTGTTTGCGGCTTTGTTGCTGTTGCTTGTGGGGCTTCTCCCTTTGCTGGGACAACGCCTTGTAAACTTTTCTGTTTTTGCAATTCAAGCTGAGCCTGAGAGATTTGCAATTTTAGCCCCTTAGAAGCAAGCTCATCCATTTTAGTTTGAATAAGTTGCATAAGTTCTTGAATTTTTTTAACATTATCTTCAAATTTTGGAAGATCAACATTATTCAATTTTTTTTGGGTTTCGGTTAAACTCTGTAAATTTTTATCAAGCTGTGCAACCAAATTTTCTGCATCAGAAGTTTGGGATTGCTGAATAATCTTAAAACTTGTTTCTTTAGATTCAATTGCCAACTGCCTTGCCGAATCCAATTTTCCCTCAATTTCATTCAAATGCTGTTTTAGCTCTTTTTTTATTGTTGCTATCTGATTTAATTTTTGATAAAGCTCATTAAATTCTTTTTCGTAATTTGAACTTGGAGCTGGCACGGCAGGAGTTGTGGCCGATGCAGCCGGAGATTTAACCGGTGCGGTACTAGCCGGAACCGGCACAGCCGGAGTTGGGGCTGATGTAGCCGATGCCGGTGGTAATGATGGTGCCTGCATAACAGGTGGATTTTGGGCAGCCGGCGCCACTGCTGTAAATGCAGAGGTAAATACAGTAAGACAAAGTGCTAAACAAAAAAATCTCTTCAAAATAGAAAGCATGATTCTCCTTAATCTTTTTTCTTAAAGTTCCGTTTATTTTTCTTCTTTCAAAAGTTCGCGTACTCTTCCACTTTCAAACCCTATCTTCTGGTAAAAATCATCAAGAGAGCTATTTATTCCTGAAAATTTATCAAATACATTATCACGCATCTCTTTTATTTTATCTGCAATAGCAGCTATCTGCTTACTTAACTCATTTGACTTTTTTACCAAATTTCGAATATTTTTGTCTTTATCTTTCATGATATCAGGCTGATTTTCATCAAGTTGAAACTCTCCAAGCTGTTCCGGCTTAACCTCGTCGGCTGCAGGAGCAGCCTGCGGTTGAGGTACCGCCGGAGGCTGTGCGGGCATTTGTGCAGACGCGTCAGCCGACGGCCCAGGCATTCCGGTTGGTTGCGCAGATGCATCCGGTTGCGTTGGCATTCCGGTTGGTTGTGCAGATGCGTCCGGTTGTGCAGATGTATCCGGTTGGACCGGCACGGTATCTGTTCCCGGCATGCTAAATAACCGAGCTGTTACCAAAAAAAACAAGCATATAAAAACTTTACACAAAAAAAACCTGCTCCAGGCAAATTTGTTCATACTAAACTCCCTTTATCTTATTTTTTTTACAAAGCAATCTCTAACTAGTATTAAAAAACTTTTTTTAAGATAAAGTCAATCTGTGAGATTTTTTAAAAAAATTCTGTGTAATCTAAGGCATTGGCATAGTAAGCTGATCAGGTGCAGGCATACTTGCTGGGGTACTTTGTGAAGAGGCAGGGGAAGTATCGGACGTTGTTATGGTAGAACCTGCAACTGTTGTGTCAGGCTGCTTCTGTGTAATATCTGCTGCTGAGGAAGACGAGGGCTGCCCAGAAATTTCTTTTGAGCCAGGCTCTATTCCCGCCACAGGTTTACCTGTAGCAGGCGTGCCTGTAATAGACTTGCCTGTAAACAAATTGTGAACAAAATTATAACATTTTTTGATCAATTCATAACCTTCTGCGATACCGTCTACCATCGACGCATAAATTCTTTGAACAATTCCAAGTTTTTGCACTTCTTTGACAACCGGTTTTGACTCTTCCGCTTTTTTAGCCTGAGCTGATTCCAATTCTAGCTTGCGCATCTCCTCAAGCTTCATCTGTTCAACCCTGTGAGATCGATCTTTTATTATCAAGCCCTTCTCTTCAAGCTTCTTGATATTTGACGTTACCAAAGCAATTTTCTCTTTTGCAAGAGTAACAACTTTATCAAAATCACCGGCCAAAACATCTTGGAGATAAGAAAGGATTGCTTTTAAATTTTCTTGAATATTTAAAACTTCATAATAAATCGCCCGCGCTTTTTTATCGTCGATTATATCCCACAGATCTTCAACCTTGGTCTTTGCAGCCTCTGTCTGTGTCATAGATGATGTTATTTGTTCATCGACTTTTTGTAAGCGCAGGGTCAATGATTTATCAAGATCCGCAATTGCATCCATATCAAGTCTTAGCTGCTCGAGGTCTGATTCCATATGCTTTATCTGACTCTCTAACACTTCAATCTTTGCCTTAAAGTCTTGATCCACTTCCCCAGATTTCTCGGGCTGAGGTGCAAGCATTCCGGTTTCTTTGGTTTTCTTTTTTTCAAGATATCTGCTTATATTATCAAATAACTCTTTGGCTTTACCTTCCTCTATTCCAAGATCTTTATAAAACTTATCGAATTCCTCATCAATTGCATTATATTTACTTTGATATATTTTTTTTGTTTGAGCAATCTGAGATGCAAGCTTGTAAATATTGGAATTAATCTCATAAGATTTCAGCAACCAATTTTTCTTTTTAACCCAATTGCCCTGATCTCCAGCCTTTTCATCAGAAATTTGAACAGTTTCTAAGCCGGAACCATCCGACGAAGGAGACATTGCAGCTTGCAACAAAATTGGTGTACATGAAAAAAGAGTCAAAAAAAACAGATTTGATAATTTACTAGATTTACATATCACAAAAAAACCAATCTTCGATTCCCTTTTTAACTTCTTCATATGCATCTTGATTTTTTAAGAAACTAAAAACAACTTACCAAGTTGATAACTCACAACGTTTTTGCCAACTCTTTAAGTTCCTGGAACAAACTCTTTATTAGTTCTTCCGCCTCTGGTGATGTGTAGCTCCATAATACTCCTTGTTCAACTTTTGTCAAAATCGAACGATCGCACTTAATATCAATAATATCTATGCGCACAACATTCATTAACGGATGTACTTGTGATGGTGCTCTTACCACCCCAGCTCTGCCCAGAATGCTGTATGCGGTGTTACCTTCTCCCAGAAAACAGATCATAACTTTTTTCTGCCATACCATGTTGATGTAACCATTATGTTCCTTATGAATAGTTAACAAAAGGCTTTCATCCCCTTTGGGATAGATGCATTGAACAGGTGTTGTATTTGGAATTCCCTTTTCAGAAAAGGTCGAAAGAATTGCAACTGTTTTCTCTTTTTTAAGTAAATTTATTAAATCTTCGGGTAATTTTGGGCCAACATGCTTTGCCATAGTTCCTCTTCTTGTTTTTAAAAATTTATCGTATTTTTTGTGTAAAAGATTATCATGCTATCACATTGCTGCATATTTTTCAAATGTTGGGGCCTTAAAAGAGTCCTTCTGACAGCTTTAACACAACCTCATTTTCCAAAACCATGCCTTTAAACGGTAGAAATACTCGATCATCATACTGCTGTAACAAAGATTCATTTTTTAACAATTCAATGTTCTTCTTAAAAACTATCTTCTGAGTGCCCGTTAATAAGTATAGCACAGCATGCAAGTCCAAACCTTTCCTTTGGCGGAGGCTCAGCATAAGGGTTTCGAGCACAACCTGTTGCTGCGTCAAGCATTCAGTCGTACGTATTGGCAATTCAGCCTCTGAAATAATCGAGCTAGTATAAGTTTCTATATTATTGGAATTTGTAAATCTTTTTTGCCCATCAAAAGAAGAAGCCCCCAATCCAAAACCATAGTAAGGTTTTCTATCCCAGTATGCCCGGTTATGAACCGATTCACAAGCTATTTTGGCAAAATTCGAAATTTCATACTGAAAAAAATTATTTTTTTCTAGAAAATCAACAGTTTGTGCGTAAAGAGAAACCATCTGATCATCATCGCAAAGGGTTAATTCACCCTTTTGGACTTTAAAATAAAGTGGTGTCTTTTCATAAACCGTTAAAAAATAGACTGATATATGATTTATTGGCCAAGTAACAGCTTGTGATAAAGTTGTTTGCCATATTTTTTCGGTTATGCCGGGCAACCCCAAGATTAAATCTATAGATATATTTTCAAAAAATTTCGTAGCCGTATCAATAGCATTAAAAACATCTGCCGTCGTTTGATTCCTATTTAATTTTTTTAGAATTTCATCATCTAGAATCTGAACCCCCATGCTTAGTCTGTTAATCCCCAAACTTTTCCATTCAGACAGCTTTTCTTTAGTTATATCAGTCGGGTTGGCTTCAATTGTAACTTCCTGTGTATTACTTAAATCAAAATGCTTATCAAGCGTTTTAAACACACTCTCCAACATATAAGTTGGATAAAGACTTGGGGTTCCGCCACCCAAAAATATCGTTTTAACCGATTGTCTCGAGGGCAGGCTCTTGGCAACCAGTTCAATCTCTTTACAAAGAGCTTTATGATAGGGTTCAAAAAAGCTCTCATGTTGCGCTAGAGCGACAAAATCACAATAATGGCAACGACTTTTGCAAAATGGCCAGTGAATATAAATGTGCTGAAAATTTACGTCGTCTATCATCTCTTTTAACTTTTTTCGACCTGTTTTGTTTGATCCACAATGTTTATAATAGTTTTAAGATCAGTTTCGGCTTGAATTTTTAAAGCCTCTTGATTTGCAAATTTTATCCAAAGTGCTCCTGCCAATATTTTTTGAATTTGCACAAGAAGATCCTTATCAAAATTCTGTTTCTCCAAAAGAGTTATAAGTTCATCATCCGTTTTATTTTCTACGTTCCATCCATATCTTTTCTCAAGATATTTTTTAAAAATTTCCGTAAGTTTAAAATAAAAAATTTTAAAGTCTTTTTTGCTTACACATTTATCTAATTTAAGGTTTCCAAGCTCACGCAACGTCTGTTCCCATAGGGTTAATGGTCGCTTGCGCCGCCTTAAAAAAACATAAAGAAAAACCGCACCCACAATAATAATTGTAGCAAGTGAAAAAAGTGAAACTTGAACTATTTTGTTCTCAAGCAAAGGCTGAGAGTAGTAATCATATATCTCATAAAAATCCTGTTCCTGTCTTTGTCCATTATTCTGCATAATTAAATCTGCCTCCTAATTCGCATATGAAAAAAATTAGTTAGGCTATTAACAAAAGGATGTCCCACTGACAAATCAAGAAGGTCAATTTTATACTTATCAAAAAGGCGTTTATGCTCCAACAGTCTACCCTCCAGAAATGTATTAAGCTCCTTTTTATCTCTGGTATCAAGAATAAAATTTTTTCGACTTTCAGGATCCTGAACTTCGATCAAGCCAACGTCCGGCAAATATTTTTCGCATGGATCAGTAACCCTAATTCCAATAAAATCATACTCACAGGCCGCAACTCTTAACAATTTTGAATATGAATTCAAATCATCAATCCAATCGGATAACATAAAAACAATTGAATTACGCTTCCTGATTGAAATCAAAAATTTCAATGCCTGAGAGATATTAGTTCCACGCCCCTGCGGTTGAATTGTGAATATTGTTTCAAGAATCTTACCGTTGTGTGCACTACCGCGACTAGGCGGAATCCATTTCTCAATCCGGTCAGTAAAAAACAGTGCCCCAACTTTGTCCTTGTTTTCAGCAGAGATGTAGGCCAGAACGGCAGAAACTTGTGCGATCAGATCACGCCTTAATTCGTACTGAGATGAGTATAGCCCAGAGGCAGATAAATCAATTGCAAGTATTACGGTACGATCGCGCTCTTGGATAAACTGCTTAACCATGATCTTATTCATCTTGGCAGAGCTGTTCCAATCGATTGCTCGAACATCATCTCCCATCATATACTCTCTGATTTGGTCAAATTCCAATCCGGCACCTTTGAATGCAGAAAGATAGTCACCTGTGATGGTCGTTTGCATGATGCGTTTTGTATGGATCTGAATTTTTTTAATCTGTTTTCTGATCTCTTCGGTTATCATGCGTATACTCCGTTTCTACCAAACCTCGCCCATCACTTTAACAAGTGCATCTGGCAACTTAATTGTACCGTCTTCTTGCTGATAATTTTCCATCAAAGCAACCATCAAGCGTGGCAAAGCCAACGACGATGCGTTTAAAGTATGTGCTAACTCTGGTTTAGCATCATGATCTTTGCGATATCTAATTTTTGATCTTCGTGCTTGAAAGTCCGTGCAGTTACTGCAAGATGAGACTTCGTAAAACTGATTTTGTCCGGGTAGCCACACTTCGATATCATAAGTTTTTGCCGATGAAAATGAGCAGTCCTGAGCGGCAAGTAAACTTACCCGATAGTGTAGATCCAGTGCTTTGAGAATCTCTTCTGCGCATCCAACCATCATCTCAAGTTCTGTAAATGATTTTTCAGGCTCGCAAATAGCATACAGCTCAACCTTTTCAAATTGATGAACTCTAATTAACCCACGTTCTGTTGCGCCATATGTTCCCGCCTCACGCCTGAAGCAACTAGTCCAAGATGTCATGCGCATGGGCAGTTCTTGAGACGATAAAATTTTATCTGCATAGACATTTGTTAAACTGACTTCTGCTGTTGGAATCAGATTTAGCCCATCTTCCGGCAACGTATAATAATCACCCTTAAACTTTGGTAAATTTCCCGAATTATACAAAGCGTTATCTGTCACTAAATATGGAGGAATTACAGGCTCAAAGCCATGTTTAACATTATTTTTTAGCATCATGCGTGTTAGCGCATAAATTATTTTAACACCCTGTCCACGATACAATGGAAACTGTGCTCCGGACATTTTTGCCGCCGTTTCAAAATCAAACCATTTTGCATTTTCATTCAATTCAACATGGTTTTTGATTTTGAATTTAAACTCAGGCTTTTTACCTATTACTCGTACCGGCTTATTTGCCTCTTTTCCACCAAGCGGTAAATCGTTGGATGGTATATTTGGGCATGCAAGCCACAGATTTTTATACTCATGATCTAGACTAGCCAAAGCATCTTCTTTGCTTTTTAGCTCTTTGCCAAGCTCAATGCTTTTTTGACGAATTTCAGGTGTTATACCTTTGGATCCGGCTGATGCCAAATCATTTTTGATTTTTCTTAAATTCTCGACTTCGGTATTAATCGATCTGACAAGTTTATCCAACTCCATTAATCTATCAACATTAAATGTCGGCTCTTTGCGTAAAATGAGTGCTTTGGTCTGTTCAAACTCATTACGTAGTCGATTTAAATCTATCACGGTATTCTCCAGAAAACTAAGTATATAAATTTTATTTTTTATTCTATAAAATTAACTGTTTACTGTAAAGGAACTTCCACTGTATAAGCGATTGAATCTGTGTGAGTATCACACAATGGACATTTGTGTGCATAGCTCTTCAAAGAGGTTTGTATGCACCTCTCGTGAAAGTAGTGGCCACAGTCTAAATATCCAAGTTTTTCGTATGATTTTATACTCTCAAGACAGATGCTGCATTTTTCACCTAAATAATTATAAGGAGGGGCTGAAGGGGTTATGTCTGTTGAATAGTTTGAATCCGTTGAATAGGTTGAGTCTGTTGTAGATGTTGTACTCGTATTTGGTTTTTTGCCGGTCAACCAGTCCCAAAAATCTTGCCAAGAATCGCCATTTGCCCGTGTCGAATTATTTGATTGAACAGTTGGTTTATTTTTTGAGCTGCCAACCTGACCCTTTACACGCTTGATCAAAGCTGAAAGCTCATCCTTCACAGACTTTTCAATTTCATTAATTCGAACGTAGTCTCTATTATCATCTGACATAGTATCTTTGAGTTTATCTTTAACTTTGTAATATCGAGAATTATACTCTGATTCAGCACATTTTTTGATGTCATCTTTGACCATGCCACTTTTGTGAATCAAATTACAAATTGCATCGTTAATTTTTTCGTCTAATTTAGGCTCTAATACAATCGAATCCATAGTTTTAACAAATTTATCAAGTTCTTGAGTCGTTACTGATTCGATATCTTTGTAATCAAGAATGGAAACACCCCAATCACGGGCGCGTGAATTTAATCGATCTTGAGCCTTATTCAAACAACCTTCATACTCAGGTTTTAGTTTCGAAGGGATATCGTAAACACTAAAGTTTTTGGATCGAAGATACTCTTCTGCAATCTTTCTGATTTCAGGTTTAAAGCTATCTTTATGAACAGAACGAGAATATATTGAATTGTTATAGATAGGATCTGCTTGTAAGAGATTTTTAAAACAAGTGGGTAAACTCGCAAACATAACTATTAATTTAAATGTTTTACCAAATGCCATATTAAATGCCATTACATACCCTTTCAAATATTATATTAATATTGTACGACAGCGAAAATATAGCATTTATGTTTCAAAAATCAAGAATAAGAAATTTAAGAATGTTTTATTTTAGACACATAATTTTCTGGATCATACTTCTGATTCAACCACTGTTCGCCCTGCCAGATCGAAATTAAAAAATATTTTTTAGGCTTTCTAAATCGTAGATACCCATATTTTAATGATAAATGTTTAAACGCATCCTTTTTTTGTTTACCCTGCTGCTCTAAAATCCAAAGAGCTGCTGCTTCTCCTGATCTATCCGCACCATCACGACAGTGAATTAAAATTGGTTTTGGGGCATGTTTGTAAAGATAAAGAAGCTTATGTAAATTTTCTTTGCTTGAATAGCTGTTGGCATTAAATGGAATATTGTAATAATTCACATTAAGTTTTTCAAGTGTTGCTTTTTCAGCTTGCCACCATTTTGTCTTCTTATTTACACCGCGTAAATTAATAACGGATTTTATGCCAAATTTTTGAACATATTTTCTTAATCTACTTGGTTTTAATTGCGCAGATCTGTACAAAACACCGGACTGCACGGAATGGAAATTATCTAATATTTTTTTAATATCATTGATTTTAATTTTGTCTTGCGTGGCAAACAAAAAATTTGTTGAAATCAAAAATACGATTATTATTCTTAACAAACTAATATTAAAAAAACCAACATAACCAATAAACATACTAAATCCCTGCAACTTTTTAAGGAGCTTAGCCTTTTGCAGGGATTTTTTTCAAGAAAAAGAATAACTAACCTAGAAACTTTTTGAAAAAGCCTGAAATTCCGCCAGCATTATCTTTGCAGCTATCTCCAATATGCTTGCTATATTCAAGAAGCGCATTTCTTGCTTCATCTGATAGCTTTGATGGAATGTGGCACTGCGTTATAAATATCAAATCTCCACGACCAGAATGGTGCAAACGAGGGAAGCCATGTCCAACAAGTTTTATCTCTTCCCCAACATGGCAGCCACGAGGAATTTTAATGGTTTCTTTTGTACCATCAATATTTTCAATTTCGATCTGACAACCCAAAACCAGTTGCGGGTAGGTTAAGTTAATATTTGTGACCAAATGATCATCTCTGCGATAAAATTTTGGGTCGGATTTAATTTCGATACCCAAATAAAGATCGCCGGACTCTCCACCAAAAATTCCGGAATCGCCTTTAGCTTGAACCCTTAACTCCGCGTTGTTATAAATTCCCGCAGGAATTGAAATTGAAAGTTTTTCATATTTTTGAAAACGTGATTGCCCCTTACATTTTGAGCAAGGGGATTTAATTGAAAAACCTTGTCCCATACAATCTGAACAGTGTTGGCTGTAAACAAAAAAACCCTGTTTTTGATGAATCGTTCCCATGCCATCGCATGATGAACAAATTGTTGGCTTTGTGCCCTCTTTGCAACCGGTGTGATTACACTGATCACATTTTTCATAACGATAAACGTTGATATCGGCTTTGCAGCCTAGATAAGAGTCTTTTAATGTAATTTGGACTTTTTGAGATAGATCATGCCCACGCTGAGGAACCGGTCCGGATTTGCTTTTTTTACGACGTTGCCCAGCTCCGCCAAAAAGATCACCAAAGATATCGCCAAAGTTTTCAAAAATATCATTTATGTCGGAATACTGCCCACCCCCACCCATCTGCTCGGCGCCAGCATGTCCAAACTGGTCATATGCCTTGCGCTTTTCAGGATTTGAAAGGACATCATACGCCTGGGAAGCTTCTTTGAACTTATCTTCAGCCTCTTTATTACCGGGATTCCTATCCGGATGATATTTAAGGGCCAACTTTCGATAAGCCTTTTTTATATCTTCTTGGCTAGTGTTTTTATCTACGCCAAGTATTTCATAATAATCGCGCTTTGCCATGGTTCTCAAATACTGTTTTTTGTTTTTTATATAGATAAAAGACTACATTGTAAACTTACATAAGTTTAGTGTATCACGCTTAAATTCTTAATTCAAGATGCCTACACAAAGCTGAAGGAGAGCCTGCTCTTCGTAGCCACGAACGTAGTGAGGGCGTAGGAGAGTGCCGAAGAGGGGACTCGAACCCCTACCCCTTTAACAGGACTAGACTCTGAATCTAGCGCGTCTACCAATTTCGCCACTTCGGCATTAGAATCAACTAATCATAAGAATATCAAGTTTTCAGAATATCAAGTTTTTTAAGGGTTGGCCAATCAAAAAATAGCCTGACAAATTACACCTGTGATGGCACTGTCTTTGGCTTATTCAGGTAATATTCCGAGATTGATAAAAAATCATCAAACGTAACAGGTAAAAAGACATCATAGTCGTTAACTACAAACAGATCATTCGCATTCTTATCTGAAAAAGACGCTTTTCTTTTAGTGATATCATTATAATAAAATTCTGTAAGATAAATTGATGAAATATCTTCCCATTTTGCTCGAAGCTTCCCCCATTCGTATATACCAACATCATCAAATTTTATATATTCAATTTGATCTATTTTCATACCTATGGCATCAAAAAACACTTTGGTAAGCACGCCACCTCCGGTAACTGTAACCAAGCCAAGCCAAAACATCACACGACTATCTTCTTTGTTTATCTCTTCAAATGAAAAATGGGTACAAGCTGTGCCAAAAGTAAGGGTAGCAGCGGCTGAAATCGCCATAATAACCATATACAAAACCGATGGATTTGCGTAAAATACAAACTGTTTCCCATCAGAATAAGATGTATTCTTGTGGGCAAACGCAAATTGCACTAAAAAATTGTCTTTGACATGCAAACTACGGCTTGATTTGGCACAGCAGTGTGAATCAAAAGTAATTAAAAATAAAAAAGCAAAAATCAGAAATCTTAGAGATCTTAATGATACGTTGAATTGCATAACATACCCATTGAAGGTTATAGTTTTAATGATTTCACAACTTTGGTAATTTATTGCTGTTTTAAAAATCAGCGTGTTTTGAATATCTTGGGAATGGGATTGAGTCTCGAATGTTATCAATTCCCGTTGTAAATACAACTAATCTTTCAAATCCAAGGCCAAAGCCGGAATGTGGAACTGATCCATATTTTCTTAATTCCAAATACCACCAGTAATTCTCTTTATTCAACCCAAGTTTATCCATTTTGGCCGTCAAAACATCCAGCCTATCTTCACGCTGACTACCACCTAAGAGCTCGCCAATGCCGGCAACAAGGGTATCCATTGCTTTGACTGTTTTGCCTCCCTCGTCTTCTTTCATGTAGAAAGCTTTTATCTCCGTTGGGTAGTTTGTCAGAATGACAGGCTTTTTACAGTGTTCTTCGACAATATATCTTTCATGCTCAGACTGCAAGTCTATACCCCACTGCACGGGATACTCAAATTTTTTCGTAGCTTTTTTCAAAATCTCAATTGCTTGAGTATATGTTAAATGTTCAAATGGGGTTTCTAAAACATGCTGCAATCTTTGGATCAGTCCATTTTCAACATATTTATCAAAAAATTGCATGTCCTGTGGGCAGCGTTCAAGAACTGTTTTAATGCAGTGTTTAACATAACTTTGCGCACACTCCATGTTGTCTTTTAGTTCTGCAAATGCCATTTCCGGCTCAATCATCCAAAATTCAGCCAAGTGTCGCGATGTGTTTGAATTTTCTGCCCGGAACGTTGGCCCAAATGTATAAATGTCAGAAAGCGCACATGCATAGCACTCTCCATTAAGTTGCCCGGAAACAGTTAAGAATGTCTCTTTACCAAAAAAATCTTGAGAGAAATCAACTTTCCCATCAATCAATGGCGGCGTTGCTGCATCAAGTGTTGAAACTCTAAACATCTGACCTGCGCCTTCGCAATCGGATCCGGTGATGATGGGAGTGTTAACATACAAAAATCCCCTGGTTTGAAAAAAATCATGCGTTGCCCATGCAAGCGCATTTCTTACTCTTGCAACTGCACCCACCGTATTTGTGCGAGGCTTGAGATGGCCGATTGTGCGCAAAAATTCAAGCGTATGCCGTTTCTTCTGTAACGGATAAGTTTCGGGATCGCATAGTCCAATTATCTGCACTTGCGTTGCCTGAATTTCAAATGCCTGTTCTTTCCCAAGGCTTTCAACGAGCTTTCCGGTTATACTTACAGATGCTCCGGTTGATAAATCTCTTTTCAAACTTTCATAATTATTTAAATTCTGATTAATAATTGCTTGAATATTATTGAATTGAGATCCGTCATTGATCTCAACAAATCCAAAATCTTTTGAAAATCGAGATGTTTTTACCCAACCTTTGACTGTTAACTCTTTTCCAATATCTTTCTTGCTTATGTAACTAATTTTTACGCGCATGTGAGTAACCAAAATTTTAGGGTTGAACATATAACTTTGCTGATAAGTAGATTAATATGTTTACAGTTACGGTCAAGAATATAAGTAAAAGGCAGATAAAGTTTACAAATTTACAGCAATTTCCGCTAAAAATTTTTCGCGCTATCTGGTAACATTATTCCAAAGAATTTTTTTTTAGTCTTGCAGATTCATTGATGTCTGCTTTTGCAATGTTCAGCCTAAAATCACCCTCGCTTCTTGCGTTTGACCAAGCACGTAAAAATTCAATTATACTCCATAACTTACCCAAGTAACTAATTTTGTACTGACATACTTCAATGTTAAAAGAGGGGCTTGCGCATTGCAAGCCCCTCTTTATTCGCTTTTCTTTCTTCCTCTTTCATTAAAGCTTTTTATCGACTTTGTCTCTTAAATTTGCTATCTTTCAACCAACTTTAACATCCGAATAACATTTTGAACTGTAGCAGGAGGACATTTTGATGAAAATAAAATTACTCTTTTCGTTGGTCCTTTCATTGGTCTTTGTTTTTCATAACTTCATTTATTCTATGGATTTAATTGAAAAAACTAATCCTGGTTGCGACCCCATTGACGCAACATTTATAAAAGAACTGGAAGAATTAATTTCCAAAAATGACGAAAATAAATATAAAAACTTAGTAGCATTATCGAATACACTTAAAGAGATGCAAGCACAAGGGGCATCTAATAAGGAACTTGTCGATCATATTGAGCGCGTTGTCTCTGCTGCAAATAACAAACTATCTAAATCAACAAAAATTGTTCTTATCACGGTTCTTGTGGCATGTGCGGTTTTTTTGACAAGTATCCTTATTGTTTATGCAAAAAAAGAAGCAACTCGTAATAAACGCCTAGCAGAACGCGACGAGATCCTAAAAACGTACGCAGCAGAACGTGATAAGCTCTTAGCAGAACTTAAGGAACGTGACAAGATCCTAGAACCGTATTTTAAAGACGTCAAATCAGTTATGAGCAAATAAATTTCGCTTAAAGAACAAATCGCATAAAGTTCTCGCCTTCGCCTTTACGTACCCATTTATAGTTAATTTCAGATTTACATAAAAAGCTCATGGCTAAAATTCAAGGTATTGCAACTGGAAAGAAAAAAGGGGCTGGAGCAACGTTGTCTTTGACTTTACATAATATTTTTGCAAACCTTAAACGTCTTTGTAATGTATCAATTCATCGTTTAATTCGTCGTTTTAATTTATTTATTGGAGGATAACATGAATACGTTCAAAAAAGGGTTTTTGCGTTTAGGTCTTATTGCGATATCTATTTTTTCAGCAGTATGCTTACGCCCAGATGGATTAATTATAATAGATAAATTCCCAGAAGCATTTGTCATCAAGAATCCGGCACGCTTTAACATTAAATATCATAACGTTAATGTTAGCATCAATAATCAGATTGCAACGACATCTGTTGACCAAATTTTTGAAAATCCATATTCATATGATTTAGAAGGCACATACATATTTCCAATTCCAGAGCAGGCAAATATTTCTAATTTTACAATGTATGTAAATGAGAAACCCTTAACTGCCAAAATTTTTAACAAAGAGGATGCTAGGACCGAATATGAAAGAATTGTTAAAGAAAAGAAAGATCCGGCATTACTTGAGTACATTGGTAGATCAATGTTTAAAGCAAGCATTTACCCTATTCCTGCAAATGGGCAATTGCGAATTACTTTAAAATATTCGGAGATTCTTAAAGCTGACAATGGCACAGTTAAATACTGTTATACCTTAAGTACGGAAAAATTTTCTGCGCAGGCTTTAGATAGTGTTGCAGTTAATGTTGATATTAAATCTCAACAAAAAATTCTTAATGTTTACTCTCCAACTCACAAGATTGATACCAAGCTTGACGGCACAACAAATGCAAAAGTTACGTACACTGAGAAAGATGTGCGACCGGACCGTGATTTTATTCTTTATTACACATTGCCCAAAGATGACTTCGGATTCAATGTTTTATCTTACAAAAATGGAACAGAAGATGGCTTCTTTTTAGCCATGCTGTCTCCTAATCGTGATGGTAAAACACAACAATTAGTTAAGAAAAATATTCTATTAGTTTTAGATACTTCCGGCAGCATGTATGGTGCAAAACTTGAACAAGCAAAAGAGGCTTTGATCTTCTGTTTAAATCACCTAAATCCTGACGATAAATTTAACATTGTTAGCTTCGATTCGTCAGTCAAGCAGTATGAAAATTCTCTGGTGAACGCATCAAAGCAAAATGTTGCCAATGCCATAAAGTACGTTAACGGCTTATCCTCAAGTGGTGGAACTGATATCAATTCTGCTTTGTTGGCTACTTTGAAATTGGTTGAAAAGGATGAAGCCCCAACAATGATAATTTTTTTAACTGATGGAGAACCAACGGTTGGAGTATGTGACACTGCCTCCATCATTAAAAATATCCAAAGTTCAAATACTGACAAAATACGACTGTTTTCATTTGGAGTCGGCTATGATGTTAAAACAAATTTGTTAGATAAACTTTCATTGGATAATAAAGGGATCTCTGAATATATCGAACCCAACGAAAAAATTGAGGAAAAGGTTTCTAATTTTTATCTCAAAATATCAAATCCTGTTTTAACGGACATCGCACTGAATTTTTCAGGCGTACAAGTTAACGAAATTTATCCGATTGTGCTGCCCGATCTTTTCGTTGGATCTCAACTTCTCGTAGTCGGTCGATATAAAGATGGTGGCAATGTTCAACTTTGTTTATCCGGAAAACAAAATGCCATTGAAAAACATTTTATTTTCGATACAACTTTCGTTGATAATCAATTTGAAAATGACTTTTTACCACGAATCTGGGCGGGCAGAAAAATAGCATATCTTATTGACCAGATATTGCTTGATGGCGCTGGAAATAATTTAGTTAATCAAATAATTGAATTAAGCAGAAAATATGGAATCATAACGGAATATACGTCGTTCTTGATTACTGATGGAGATTCTAAGAAATTTAGTAAAAATATTGTTTCGGATGAAATGATTCAATTTTCTACGGGCTCATTAAATTATGCTAGTGGCGACCTAACCGGCAAAAAGGCTGTTTTACGTGCAAAGGGCCAGCAATCGCTACGAGATTCAGCAAGAACAGATGATTCATACAACATGGTGTTCGATCCAACAACAAGAAGCGTTAATGAATTATTCAGAAATGTTCGTCAACGCACATTTTATTTTAAAGATGATATTTGGATTGATTCCGATCACACGGATGCCTCTCCAATCGTTAAAATTAAAATTTTTAGCGCAGAATATTTTGATTTATTGAAGAAGTTTCCGGATTTAGGCGCGGCACTTGCGCTTGGTGATAAAGTTATTATAAAAAATGGCAGCAACTCGATTCTTATTTGCGATTAGGTTAGTTAAAAGACATAAATGGATCGTAACAGTGAAAAAATTATTTTTATCAGGAATCTTGAGCTCTCGGCTTAATTTCACCAGTATTTGCAATGGAAAATCAAGATCTCAAAATTGCACAAAATCGAATTGAGTTTCGAAAATGCGCAGTTCATTGAATTTAGCGATCTGACTGGATATAAAAGTTCTGAGGACGCCAAAAACACAACAAACGGCACATGCATTGGAATTTGTTGCCAAATCACCCAAAATTGCAGTTATCACATAATCGAAGATAAATTCAATCAAGAATCTTGGTGGGTAAATAAATACGGCACACAAGTGGAGTTGCTAATTGCAACACACCTCAGCAGGACCTTGCCTACGCATTTAAAACATTGAATTCTCCAGCATTGTTGTAAAAAATTTGAACATGATTTTGAGAAGAAACTTCGGTGTATCCAGCGTTTGGCATCGATTTATTTTTAGGTGGTTTTCTTATGGCCTCGGCCAGATCGTCGAAATGGTTGGATCTAAAAATATTAACAATTTTATCGACACTTTCTTCCTGTTTGTCAATATTCGCAACTTCGATAATTGCATGAGCAAGGTATCCTGCCATGATATGAGCTTTTTGTTTTGACAATTTCAATGCCTGACATTGGTGCATACCAAATTTTTGCTTTGACGTTCGATTTATTTTTTCCTGTGGCCAACGCAAATTAAATGCTTTAACTTGTTCTTTCGCGGGCAAATTCATATTGCTTACTAAAAAAACAGTCTCCCATCCCCCAAAGCGCTTTTTTCGTTTGTATGCAGTAAAAAAATATGTTTTGCCATAAAGTTTGGCTTTTATAGTTTTTTCTCTGGAATTGCGCGTTAACTTTAATGATGGAATGTGCTGCAACTGCATGCGTTTCCCATCGCTTGTAACAACGCATCTGCTTTTTGGCGTTCGCATTGTAAACTTCAACCGTCTATTTCGTTGAAAAAATGCAAACATATTTGGTGTTGGGAATGCACCATCCAAAGACACAAAATCAAACTCAATTCCCTTTGAAATCAAGTATAAAATTAACTCCTGCGCAATTTCTACTTTTGATCTATATTTTTTTCTACCGCGAGCTTTTCTTTGTATCCAAAAATCAACATTTAATGGAATTTTTACATTTTGATCGACAATAGATACACAAACTGGAACCAATAATTTTTCAACATGTTTTGTACAACCATCTTTATCGTAACAGAGCATTTCCATTAACTGTGCGTATCTTTTTATTAGAGCCGTTGGATCAACCACAGCTGTGCGCTTAAATTTTTTATCTCTCGTTGATTTTGCAAACTCAATCAGATGTTTTTCTATTTCTGCCGAATTATCCTTTGCATTTGATAAAAATGCATACAACCCTTTTTGTGAAACGCCAACAGTACGAGCCATCTCGGCACAATTTTTTCGTCCACTTGTAAGAATCAAACATACAACATAAGTACGAATTTGAACGTTTACTTTTTTTAAAAGTTTTATTACTCTTTGTAACATGATCATAGGGCTCTCCTTTTTTGGGTAAATTTAACTGATTTTCTCCTAAAAAAAGAGAGCCTTTTTTTGTTGATTTTGTCAAATGATTTTTGTTTTTCGAAAATTGGTCATTTGGTCAAAGTGCGCATGCAATCGCAAAATTGCTTCAAAAAAACAATGAAGATTTTGCTGCAGAATTGATTGGATCAATTATTTGAAATCAGGGCAAAGTCCTGCTCAGTCATAGCGCGATTGAAAAATATTGGCAAGACTTTGAAATTCTATCAATACAGGACTCACGCATCAAAGTGCTGAAAGCCCTTTGAAAATCTAGAAAATCTATCAATTAAAAAGTTCACAGTTTTCGTCTCAAACCGTCTGAGCGCTTGTTCTACGTTATCAAGTCTAGAAAATTTGCGCTCCAGCTGGGCAAACGCATAAGCCAAAAGCACAGACGCTACATGATTGTGCTGTGTTTCAAGCGATCTAGAAAAACATTCTTGCAACCCGATTTCTTGTTTTGTGGTTCTGTTCAGCTCTTCAACTTTCCATCGTTTTTTATAGTTTGCAACATGTTCACGAGGCAAAGCTTTATATGTTGCCACTTGAAAGACAATCGATTCTCTGCCTTTTTTGTCAAAACGACGCACGATTGTAAGCTCTAGATCAATTGAATGCCAAGCGACAGATATTGTACGAGCCATCTGGCGGCCCAAGGGCCGCAATCCATTTTTCTTCAAAAGATCTTTGATTTTAATTCGCTCGCCATCGTATTCAACAACGCGATTGCTATGCATTCGAGCCTCCAGTTTGATGTTTTCGAGCTTGCACCATCGTACAAACTCGACTGATGTGTAAAGTCCATCAACAACCACAATTATTTTCTTGTCTGGGAAAAGTTTTATGGCTGTTTTTACAAATGATTTTGCAATTTCATCTTTTGTTGGAAATTTTTCGTCGATTGAATCGAGAATTTCTTTTGCAAAAATGTACGCACAATCGATTGGGATTGCAAATTTACCATCTGTGATTATGCCAATCACCAACTTGTAAGCCATGATACTGCGACCAATTTTCGTATCAAAGAACATTCCAGCACCCTGCATAAATCTCGAATAAATTTTTCGCAACAAGGTATCATCAATGCCTACACATAAAATTTCATTTTTTGCAAACATAGATTGGCAAATGCTTCTTGATACATTGAAGCTGTGCGCTGCTGGATGTAGCAACCTTTTTACAGTGTCACCACTTCGCTGAATTAGTAATCCCATATTTTCGAAGCTTCTCTTGCCTCTAGACAACAATGTTAAGACTGGATATTTTAGAACTGTGCTTGAATAAAGCATTGTACTCTCCTCAGATTTTGATTTGTACGATCAAACCCTTCTGAGAGAGTACATTTTTTTTGTAGATCAGACTAGATCAGGCAGTTTGTTATTTTGAGGAAGTCCTGTCAATAGAAGACAAAGCTAAGCTGCTTAAAAATTTAAATGATGAATGCAAGCGCATTCATCCTGTCCTGGAAAATATAAATAATTGGACACTTGCTGCGATAGATTACTTGATTTGCACAAAAGCTTATTCAGACGAATACAAAATCATTCTGTTCCTGTGTATGAAAAATATAGAGACGCAAAAAAAATGCATAGAAAATATGCAGACAATGAAACATTGCACATGTGAAATGGACCCAGAAAGAAAAAAGGCTTTACTCATGGTGTTGGGCTTAATAACATCACCAATTTGGGTTCCCGTTGCTTTCTGGTGGGATGTACTTAACCATCCACGAAAATGGCGTGACTTTTTATACCACTTATTGGGAAAAAATCAAACATGTCCAGAGGGATGTCAAGACGGGTTTGGTGTTCTTGCGATTCTTGGTGGTGCTGGCTTTACAATTTTAGATGTCTTTTTGTTATATAAACTTGTAATCGGTGTTAAAAGTGCATTAAAACCTTAGGCAAAAATCCCTGTAACAATCAAAACTGCATTTCTCTTTATGTAATCCGATTGAAAATGACGGTTTCGTATTTGTATTTTTGTGCTTGAATATCGGATTTGGTATAATAAGCCAAAATATCTGTAAGTACTACACCAGAAAGAAGGTATACTAAAAAATAGCATAAAAAGAAAGAAATAATCGTGAACCCATCTGTATTAAATACAATTAAGCCTCAATACATTATTGATAGCAACGGTAAAAAAACCAGCGTTGTCTTGGATGTACAAACCTTTACATCAATAGTTGAAGAATTAGAAGATCTATATGACATTATGCAGGCAGAGAAATTATTAGCTAAAGGAGAAGAAAAGAGGGAAAAACTATTGAAGAAATAGAAAAATCCCTGCACAAGGGAGAATAATGATGGTTCATCCCAGCTTTCATAGTTACACAATAATTTTTTCTAAAACTGCTGAAAAATTTTTAGATACCCTTGATAAATCTACAAAGCAACGCATCGTTGAAAAAATAATAGAATTACAAACTAATAGTGAAAACTTAGATATAAAGAAACTTAATTCACGACATCTATTATATCGGTTGAGAGTTGGCAGCTTTCGAGTGGTATATTCAATTAAACATGAGCGTTTGGTTATTTATATAATAGCTATTGGCCCTAGAAAAGATATTTATCAGCAAATAAATTTCGCTTAATAAAAAACGAAAAGATATCTTATGGAATAGCCCAAAATTAACAGCCTCTGGAAAAGAGATGATGCACACAATCTTATTGAAAATGATTACGCTTGCGCAGAATTTGGCGCATTTAAAAAATGGCGCGTCGAGGAAAAGATCGATGGAACCAACATACGAGTGTATGTGCAAAACGGTACAATTGAAATAAAAGGACGTACCAACAAAGCTGATGTTCCATCGGCAGTACTTGCCTTTCTAGCTCGAGAAGAGTTTTTGCAAAAGCTTTCTTGCTTTGGGGCCAACCCAGTTGAACTGTTCGGCGAGGGGTTTGGAGGCAACATCCAAATTGGCAAACATTATCGACCAGACGTTGCATTCATTCTTTTTGACGTTTATATGCACGGGAAATGGTGTTCGCGCGAGGAAGTCTGGGAGCTCGCACAGAAACTTGAACTCGATCATCCAGCTGATCTTGGTATGATGACTGAGAGTGAGATTATCGCTTTTGTAAAATCTAAACCAACAGGAAAATATAATGATACTGGTTATCCCATGGAGGGGATTATCGCTAGATCTGAGCCACTTGTAAGATTTAATGATCCGGGGGCTGAGCCTGTTGTATGGAAATTAAAAGTTAAAGATTTTAGATAAAAAAAGGACCGTTTATGAGAACTCAAACCTTAGATCAAAAAATAATAGCTGATATCAAAAAGCGGCTTATTAAAGTCTATAAACCTCGCGAAATTTATTTATTAGAACCTCATCGTGAAGATGATGTTGACGTCGACATTATGATCATTGTTGATAAGGCTAGCATTCAACAACGTTATGATCTTATGGCGGAAGGACACCATGCCCTCATCGGCATTAAAATTCCCAAAAACATCCTTGTGTATACCAAGAAAGAATTTGAAGATTATTCAAAAGATAGATCAACACTAAGTTATCAAATCAAAAAACATGGTAAGCTCATTTATGCAAAGGCATGACCGCTGGCTTGCGATAGCCCAAGAAGATTTATACTCCGCAAAGCACCTCCATTCTGCGTCACTTTCTACAGCGTCTTTTCATACCCAACAATGTGCAGAAAAGGCATTGAAAGCATATTTTGTATTCAGACAAGGCATGGCAATTAAAACGCATGATCTTGTTAGGCTTGTTGACATGTGCATGGAATTTAATAATCACTTTGAAACGCTCAGGTACTTGCTACCGTACTCACGCCTTATGAAACTGCAGGAAGATATCCAGACACATCTTTTGCCGTACCAAGTCAAGAAAAAACGGAAAAGCTAATTGAACAGTCAGAATATGTTTTTCATTTTGTTACAAATCAAATCAGTAAACTTGGTTACAATCTTACAAAAAAATAATTATTGCTCATCAAGTCTATTCTATTTGTAATCAATTACGTAATTTCACCCCCCCCCACTTGTTAAAGACAATCAGATCCGGCATGCTGAATATAGTTGTAAAATGCTTATTATTTTTTACATGAAAGATTATTTTATGAATTTTTTAAAAACCAAATATTATCTGTTACTAAGTTTAACATTAATGTTGCCCGTCGCACTTTTTGCAGCAAAACTTGTGAGCATTTCAGTAGCCTCACCTGAATCTAGTGAAATTACAAAAATCCCAGTAGTTTTCCACCCACAGTATGACATTTCGTTCTGTGGATTAGAAAAATTACATCCATTTGATTCTAAAAAATATGGCACTGTTTACAATTTTTTGGTTAATGAACTTTGCAAACAAGAAAATTGTAAAAGTTTCTCTGAAATAGTATATCTCAATCAAAAGGCATACAAATCAAAAGTTGATCAGATGTTTTATCGCCCAGAAATTATCTCTGAAGAAGATTTGCTAAAAGTTCATACCCCAGAATATCTCAAGTCATTGGAGAATTCTGCCGTTGTTGCACAAATTTCAGAAATTCCACCGCTTTCATGGCTTCCAAATTTTTTAATTCAAAGATGGTTACTAACACCAATGAAATACGCAGTCGCAGGAACTGTCCTAGCTGCACAGCTTGCTCTTAAAAAAGGCTGGGCAATAAATTTGTCCGGAGGATACCACCATGCAAAGGCAAATAGGGGTTCAGGTTTTTGTGTTTATGCAGATATACCGCTTGCAATTTACAAACTTCATGAAAAAAATCCTAATCTCAAGGTGCTGATTGTTGATCTTGATGCACATCAGGGAAATGGTCATGAGTCCATTTGCGGCAATGACCCACGGGTGGCTATTTATGACATTTATAATGAAGATATTTTTCCACACGATCTTCCTGCTGCAAAATTTATCACTTTCAATTATCCTGTTTATGCATTTATAAATGATGATCAGTATCTTGCAATATTAAAAAACACTTTACCAAACGCAATTGACAAATTTAAGCCCTCTATAATTATATACAATGCAGGATCAGACATTTATGAAGAAGATCGCGTTGGCAAAATGTCTGTATCTGAAAAAGGAATCATTGAGCGAGACGAGTTTGTTTTTGGAATAGCAGCTTTGAAAAATATTCCAATCGCAATGGTTCTTTCTGGTGGCTACACCAAACAAGGAACAACAATTATCTGTAAATCGATCAAGAATTTGCTGGTAAAAAAAGGTGTTTTAACCTCTTAATGAATCAAATTCTTAAATGCTTCGCTCAATGCATTATGCAATGCTTGAACATCTTGTTTGCTCCAGGAGGAAGGATCAGCGTGCGTAAATGTTGTCTTGTCTGTTCTGTTATCAAATAGCCCAAATGGTATATTATAGACCTTATCATGTGCAGCAATAGATACCGTTCCTGGTTTTGTAGCAGCACTCAAAAGCCATTCAATATCATCACAGCCATACTCCGTGTACATGACAGCACGAGGAACACAGTGGTTCAAAATTGAACCTGGATCGTTAGGATTTGCTCTTGCTTCATTCTTACGGCGTGATTCTTCTGGAGAAACACATAAATATAAAACAGCAGCCTTTTCCAAAATTTCGCTGCTCAACTGCTCGTAAGAGTATTTATATCCGTAAGGCGCTGGCAACGGCATCGGTGAGCAATCCGCCCCACCACGAGAAAATTCAATAACAATCGTTTTTGTTTGCAACCCTTGAGCCTTATCTATCTCATCATTTTTCTCTTTAAGTAATTTTACCGCATCGACTTCAACCGCTTGGGCAATCTCGTAACACAACTCTTTTGGCATCTTTTTAAAAACCGAACCCGCACCAACTTTAAGACGTGCAGCATCGATGCGTTTAAATAGCCACTTAGCAACAGACTTAGGCTTGAACTTATTACCATGAATAAGATCTGAATAATCTTCATTTATAAGCTGGGTTAATGTGCCCCAATCCCTAGAATCACGAAATGGCAAAGCCGGTGATAAGAAAAAAGCTCCCTCATGCCCGCGAGCTCTCAATTCATCACTAACTCGACGCATTATATAAACATAAGGAAAATCGTCAATTTGAACCATTGATACAATACCAAATTCTTGACGACATTGCGCCGGATCCAATGATGATAAATAGCGACGCACCTCCGATTTTCCTGCACCTGGAAGCGCATTGAGCAATAGAACTTCAATTTGTTTTGATGTAGCAGTTTGTTGTTTTACATCGTCCGCCTTTACAACTTCTGCGTCCGATTTTATAACCTCTGCCTGTGCTTTAGCCATTAAGCCAACTAAAGCGATGGCTACCAGGCCACCAAACATTGTTAATTTAGATACACTTATTTTTTTTGAATTCATCGCAACTCCTTAGCTTATAAAATTAGCCTCTATAAAACTTTTTCTACGATATTATGACTGTCATAATTTGGAAGCCATGATACTGCGCATTGCAAAAAAAAACAATGTTTTTTAGAAAGATTTTTTATGATTTTTTTAATTTTAAAAGATCTTGTAAAGATCCTTTAAAAATTGATATTCCAAGATGCCCAAAGCGTAACTATGTCTTTATCGCCAAATGTCTTTGAACTATGGTCAAAACCATAGGAGATATTAAATAAAAATCTATTCGGAATATCTTTAATAAAGAATTTATACTTATATATGAGATAAAAGTTACTTCGTGTGTAATTAATTTTTTCTACAATATTATCAAGTTTTGGGTAAACATGGGTGCTAAAATCAAATCTCGATGTGTAGCCCAATTCAAGCCCATGCTTATTCCATCTGTTTTTATACGCAACAAGTAAATCTGCTACATTGCCAATGGTAAACCGATGTTTTTGTTCCAAATTATCCCATGCGTTTCTGGGAACAAAATATACATATCGCGCGCCATATACAAAATCGCCGGCGTGATTGAATGAATATAAACCATCAAGCTGAAGCCCAGTGCCAATTTGGCTATATCCAAAATCGGTATGCAGTAGCCTATAAACTTTATGTGTAGGTACTCCAAACAGTCCTGATAAAGATAATGATGCATTATTACTTATAATAAAATTTCGCCCCACGGTGGACAGAAGATCATCCATTTCCGTACCAGAGAAGGGAGTTGTATTATTGATCTTTTCATGTATATGCGATACCGCGCAGTCAATTCGAAAATAATACGGCACAAAGTCATATCCGTATGAAGCAAGCCCTCCTGCATAATTTTGTTTAGTCCCATCATATTTTTTTATATACTGGTCAAAAAGAAGTGCTATGGCCCTGTTGTTTTGATTGTTATGGTTTTGCTTGCTTGATTTTTCAAGTATTGGTTGTTTTGTAACTTCTGCTATTCGAAAATTATACACCATAGATATTCCAAATAGACTTGCATATTGGAACATGCAAAAAAATAATAAACATATATAAATGTTATATCTAGGAATGATACATCGCATCGCCTTTGTCCTCAATTTTTCTGGATTCAAAATTATTATAATCTATTAAAAAGATTTTAGACGTGATTAAAGTTAATTCAAATATTTTCTAATATTTTTTATATTGTTTGTAAAGTATGGGGAAAAATAAGAGAAAGAGGACCCAAGATGGAAAAAAAGATAAACATCATTAAAGCAACCGGTGAGATTGTACCATTTTCTGAAGAAAAATATTGTCGGTCATTGCAAAAATCCGGCGCAACAGAAGTTGAGATCGATGAAATTTTAGCAAAAATTCAACCGCACCTAAAAGATCGCATGACCACAAACGAACTCTATAAAATAACGCATCAAATACTTCGTCAAATGCAACTGTTATCAGTTGGCGGTCGCTATAATCTTAAAGAAGCGATCAGAATGCTTGGGCCAAGCGGTTTTCCCTTTGAACGGTACTGCGCAGAACTGTTAAAAGCTCAGGGATATAACATTGCCGTTGACCAAGAGGTTAAGGGAAAATGTGTCGTGCATGAGCTGGATATAGTTGCAACAAAACCAAATGAGCGACTCATGATCGAATGCAAATTTCATTCAGTACCGAGTGAGCGCTGCCCTATCCAGACAGCATTATACATTAAAGCCCGTTACGACGATGTAAAATTTGGATGTATTCAGGATCCAAAATGCAATCCTAAATACACAGGCTGCTGGTTAGTCACCAACACAAAATTTAGCTCCGTTGCTATCAATTACGGCGTATGCGTTGGCCTCAATCTTTTGGGATGGACGTATCCAAGGGAAAGAGGATTAGAAAAAATAATAGATGAAAAGGGGCTGCATCCAATAACCTGTCTCTCTTTTTTGCCAAAATTCCTCAGACAGAATTTATTTGACCAGGGCATAGTTTTTTGTCATGATCTTCTGAATAAAGGGACATTGTTGAAACAGTTAGAGATTGAAGAATCAAAAATTAAAAAAATTTTACAGGAGTGTGCAGCCATAAGTAAAAATGAGCGATACCCAGCTTAGGAAAATTCCAGCACCAAACCCGGCTTCAAAGAAGCCATAATATTATCAGGAAGGTAAAAAATGAAAACAAAAATAATGGGATGTTTATTCGGAGCTTTTTTGGTAGGTCAAACATTATATGCAATGCAATATGCAAAGGTAATTAATGGACCTCATGCAGGGAAAATAGCACACATAGAAGGCACCTCACAGCAAATTTGGGGAATCGATGATATAATGTCGCCTAAATCTTTTTCAATTCCAGTAATTGCAAATTATTTAATGACACATCCCCCCCTTAATGGAAAGGTTTATTACGGCAAAATTGAAGGATTTGGATACTGCTTCCACGAATCATGGTTACAAGAAGTCAGTGAAGCCGAAGGAAAAAAGGCAGCCGAAGAAGCAGATACAGTTGTCTTTAAGCAAATTGGCAGGACTTTAGTTGGTGGACCTAAATGGTTCGTGGATGCCATGCAACAACCAAAGAACGCTGGAACCAGTTCTGCCGATTCAGAAGATGAAACCAGTTCTGCCGATTCAGAAGATGAAACAAGTTCTGTCGACTCATAAGATGGCGCAGGTTCTACCGATTAATCTGCATGGTTTTAAAATTCAGTAATTTATTCATGCCGCTCATAAAAAAGAATATATGGCGTCCCGGCACCATCCTTACCGGAATTTAAAATTTCCATTATATCCTTTGTTTCCACCCTTTGGTCATCATATACATACCATTTTTCATCCTGAGCCTTTCCGTAAGCCCAGTAATGCCCACCACCGAAATCCCCACTATGGATAATAAATGCCACAAGGTCATATCTAATTTTCTGGCCACCGGCTTGCAACTCTTGTCTCAACTCATGACTCAGCAATCCACTGCGTCCATCAAACTCTAAATACAAAGGAAACAACATAGGCGTGCAAACCTTTTCCATTACCCCTTTTTTTACATTCGCTATAAATCTATTAAACTGAATCGTCAAATAATTCTGCGGTAATCTGTTCAAGTAGTGCGCCACCGTAGCCTTCACAGAGCCACACACGCCACAATTCCAATCAATCGTATTATAATCTGAGTAATGAGCTAGGCTATCGTATAATACGTATGGCTCCTTCTGATCCGGAATCGGAAGTGACAAAAGTATCGCATCTTCTTGTCGTGAAAAACCGTGAGTACATTTGGAAATATATTCACCACTTGGCAATGCAATGCCAATTCCATGTACTTCTGTTGAAATTTCTGTATTAAATAAATCCCTTAAATTGGCACGTCCCATAAACACCAAATCCAAAAATCTAACTATCATCTCGCCTGCATCCTGTTCTTTTCCAATGGAGCTTGGAAAAAAACGCGCCCCAACACTGCTGTAAAAATCTTTAAATTCTATTCCCAATGGCAATTTTTCCGAACATTTTATAACGCCAGCACCCTTTATCTTCTCTAATAAACCCATGTAACATTGAACAATAAAATCATCCTTATCATCCAAACGCGACGTAAGCAGTGCATTGAATGTATCCAGGTGTGATAACGCCTGAAGCGAAGAATTGAAATAACAACCGTTGCCACAGTTTTCAAGTCCCTTATTCCTAGATTGAAGACTAAAATCCTGCATACTGGCCGCTAATGCCGCCTGTAAATCGGCATCCGCCCCGCTCACAGCTGCCGCACCTCTTTGGGCAGGCATAGCTCTTCCGGCAGTCGGACCAACACCCCTACCTCTTGCGGCGGCCGCTCTTCTCATAGCAGCAATATGGGCCATGGCCTCACGCCTTGCAGAATGCCTTGTAGGGTGGGGTGGTCTCTGAATAGCTGCGTAATCAAACGCAAAAATCATAAATAAAGACGTACTTAAGATAAAAAATTTTGTAGCACTCATAAAATAAATCCCCCAATAAATCCCCAAAAAATTAATTTATCTATTATTGTAGACAACGTAAATTAGTTGCGATAATGAGTAACCTGACATCACTTCTTCTTTGAAGGCAACTTGATCACCCTACCATCAACAGTGAAAACACCATTGCCACAATGATGTATTGTAAGCGGTCTTTTTTGGGATGGCGCAACCCATGCTTTAACAGCCTCCAGAATAAAGATATTGTACTTTGCTGCCATTTTCATGTCGATGACTTTACATTCAAGATTCGCATAACATTCGCTTATCATTGGTACTTTAACTTGAGATGACTTTTCTTTGGTAAACTTAAACTTTTTAAATTTATCGACCTTTGATCCGGTTGTATTACCAACACCCACAACTTTTAAAGCTAACTCCACAGTTGGGATGTTAATCACACACTCTTTGGTCTTTTTTAAAATATTGAATGAATAATTTTGATCACTCATCACAAATGCTAAAAGTGGCGGCTCAAAATCGATCATCATATGCCAGGACATTGTCATAATGTTAGCCGTTTCCCCATCGAAAGTCGTAATCATCACAACCGGTCCGGGTTCAAGCAACTGGTAGACTTTGGATAAAGAAAAAGACCTTTTTGTCAAAGTTTTTTTTACCATAATACATACTCCCTTTTCTTAATTTATTGAATTATAACTAATCCATAGATACTGAATCAAGAGATGCTAAAATAAGTTTTTTTACTGGCTTAAAACACTCCACTTCAAATTTAAAAACTTATGTATATATTAATGACGCATGTAATTATTTACAATATTCAAATGGAAGGCACCGCAATGGCACACCAAACATTATTGCCACGAATTTGGCTCTTTTTATTTTTTAATTTTATGGGCATGCTGCCATTATATGGGGCGGAGCCAACTCCACAACCCTCCGAAGAGCAAATCCCACATTATTCCGATGCCAGACTAAGATTGTCAAATTGGTTTAAATTGGGATTGAAAAGAACGGTTCTATGCATGATTAACGACGCCCCACCAACTAATTCCACCCCCACTCCAGCAAATTTTGATTTGAGTAAAATACCACCAGAATTTCAAATTTTTTTTAATAAGAATACACCAAAAGTCATCTCTACAGATGCTTATTTGGACCGCATGTTAATATATTTAGAATGTTCGTATGCCTGTTATGTCTTAGCACTAATATACATTGAAAGATTGATTAATAAAACCCAAAAACCAAACATTTTTCATAAATTTTCATTTCACCGACTATTTTTTACAGCGGTTGTTGTAGCCATAAAATATTATGATGACAAATTTTATAGCAACGAAGTTTATGCCAGAATTGGTGGAATTAACACAAAAGAACTCGACAAGTTGGAAGTCATATTTCTTGCAGCTATTAATTGTGAGCTTTTCGTTCCCCTGCAAGAATGGAATGCAGTAATCGATACAATAAAAATTCCGGGGGATATGTCGCTACAAGAATGGAATGCAACAATAAAAATTCTGAAGATATGAAAGTTCTTTAGTTATCACCCTCCTGTTTTTTGTGCCTATGCCCAAAAATTTTCCCAGGCCATTTCAACGGATTGATAGTATCAACTATTCCGCTAGAAACTTCTCGTCTTACCCTTTTGGCAATATTTTCAACCGCAACACCGTAAACTCTGTAGCCAATGTAACCGATTAAAAAAATTAGCAAAAATACGATACTCCAGCTTAATATTTTTTTAAAAATTCTAGAGATATTCATCTTAAAAGCTCCCCTTTTTTATAAAATATCTTTTACTAACAGCTGCTAATAATACATAACATATTAATAGTATCTTTTTCAATCTTCTACTTGCAAAAAAGGATAATATCCAGCAAGTTTGCTTAAACTATTGATCTTTTTCATGATTTGCAAACATATTAAAGCAAGTTATTTTCGATAAAAAGGGAAAGGGTTGTAATTATGGCTAATAGATCTCATTTTTTGGCAATAGCAATACTGTTTAGTTTGCAGCATATCAATTTATGTGCGGACGATATCACTATCATAAATCACACAGATACGCCGGTTTGGGCCGGAGTTTATAGACTTAAGGAAAATTTATTAGGGAAAAGCGTTGGGGATGCAGAGTTACAGAACAGTATTGTACAAATTACCGCAAACGGGATGGCTAAATTAAGCCGATCGGATTTTAAGATAAAAACCAATCGTGAAATCATTTTTTCAGATGAAAATGGAGCTCTTAAGAATAAATTTAGCGCTAACGAGTATAAATTAATGAGAAAAACTCCTGTGGGCATGAAATATGGATCCACGTTCCACATTGCGGAAAAGGATAATGTATTACATGGCTACTGTGATATTGAATGGAAAGTTATCGCACCGATAATTTCCGCGGCACACAAAATTTTTAACAGAATGACTGAAGATCTACGTAACAATGCATCAAAACATCGTTACGGAAAAGAAACGGCCTATGTTCGCCAGGGGCCAGGCCTTGCAAATGAAGAGATAAATTTCTTAACTCAAAGAATGCCAAAGGTTAAACAAAAATTGGAGAAACTTCTTGGAACAAGCATCAATGATACCGAAGTTCCTCGAATTGCCGTTTGTATGAGCGGTGGTGGAATGCGTGCTGCAACAACGGCAGAGGGTTTGTTTGAGGGATTGGATGCTATTAAACTGCGTGACGCACTTACTTATGCCGCGGGACTGTCAGGATCAACCTGGACATTGGCCAGTTCTGTAGAACTTGGGTTACCGATCGACAAATATTCCTCAATTTTTATAGATGCACTTTCAAAGCCACACGTTTTTAGTCCGGCAGATCTTGCACATGTTTTATGGCCAAAATACGTTTTTGACCAGCACACCAGTATTGTCGATTTGTACGGGGTATTTTTGGCACAGACATTTTTTAATAATATAAATTCCAATAATTTTGCAAGACAAGAGATTCGTTTATCTGACTCTCAACGTCGTCTAATCGGAGGAAACTGTTTTTTCCCAATTTACACAGCGATTCAAATTAAAGGCAGCGACTTGCATTGGGCAACATTTACGCCTTATGAGTTTGGAATCGATGATTTTAATATGTACATTCCAATTTGGGCCTTGGGCCGAAAGTTTGAAAATGGAGTATCAACCGATTTTGCACCGGAACAAACACTTGGATTTTTGATGGGAGTATGGGGGTCGGCAGGTTCTGGCTCGGTAAACAATATGATGGAAACACAAAAAGGCACGCTATCCAAAACTCTCTTCAAAGCGCTAAATAATATTTTTGTTGAGACACACATTGGTGTTGCCAGAGTTGCGGCTGTAAGAGTTTTCAATCCATTGCATGGGGTTACCGGCGCCTCTGTCCGAAACCTTGAAAGGCTTACTTTGATGGATGCCGGATATGACTTCAATTTGCCACTTCCTCCTCTTTTGAAAAAAGAACGAAAAGTTGATATTATAATTGTTATGGATGCCTCGGCAAGTGTTCACGAAAATGCGCCTGCATTGCAAAAAGCGGTCGAATATGCTAAATCTAGGGGAATACCATTACCTAAGATAGATTTTAATTCAATTACAGATAAGCAAGTAAGTGTATTTACAGATGAAAGCAACGCGGCAACTCCAACGATAATATTTTTGGCTCCGGTCAAAAATACAAATTACGATGCAAAGTTTGATCCTAAAAATGAGATGAAGACTACTTATGATACATCAAAATTTATCTACAACAGTAAGGACGTCAAGAAAATGAGTGGCTTAATACGACAGAATATAATTGACAACCAAAAACTAATCTTTGATGCAATTCGGCACAAGATCGAACAGAAAAGAGGTAGATTAAATGTTTAATATTTTTTTCCCCCTTTGGGTAAAAGATAATTTGATTGTTGTGTTTCTTGTTTGTTTGTTTAACAATTCTTATTGTGCCAAGGTTGGCGTCAAGTTTCCCCCTCTTTACGATCTTCCCTCTACTGACGGTTCTTCATTTTCCCCTACTAATAATAGGTCTTCTTGTGTAAAGTTTCCATCTATTAGTAATCTTCCACGTAGCCCTTCGTTTCCACCTACTTATAAACGGCTAAAACGTACACATTATCTTAATAATTTTATCTTTATTATAATCAGCTGTTTCCCAGAAAATCCTAACATTTCTAATAAAACAAAAATTAGAATTAAAAAATTCTTAACAGCAAGAAAGCAAGGGGACATTCTTCTGATAATTCGATGTGCACTTGAAAAATTAGATAGCAATTTAAGTGATATGCAAGCAAGAGAAGAAGCTTGGGCTTATATTAACCTTTTGCTATGCAGCATCAAATGCATCACCCAAGAGCATTTTTTTCAATTATTAAGTAGCATTTTAGCCGATCAGGGTGTCGGATTCGACAATCCTAAGGATGGGATAAAATTTTTAAATGAGTGTGATGAAATATTAGCAATATTGACACCAATGTTGTTAATATTGGATGGACCACACATTAGTTAAGAGTACAAATCAGTCAGACTTTTTGACCACCCCTGGAAAATGGCTTGTAATCAAATTTGCCAACGGCCATTTGTCTTTATCTTTAATATTTATGATAGTGTTATCCGTAGACCGAAATGAAGTATTTGCAGGCATAGTTGGGCGCGATGCCGGCATAACCTGCTTTGCAGGTTGAGGCTTGATCTGCTCAGGAGCATCAATCAAATTAAAACCAACACACTGATCAAAACAACCCTGCAATTTTGCCAGCCACTGGTCTTTGGTTTCATCAATCTTGTCTTTGAAAAAACGGCTGTTATTGCTAAGCTGCAGATCAATTTTTTTAGAACTTTCATCAAATTTTATGAACTTAGCTTGGGCAAGAATCGAGTTAAGCATCGGATCATCCGAGTCGCTAATTTTTTGCAAAAAAGAGCTCCACTGGGGATTGGATAAAACAGTTGGCGTTGGAGCAACTTGAGATGAAGGGCTGGACATGTCAGTATTTGTGATTTCTACCAAGTCTTGCCCGGATAAACCGTTGGCAGCACTTGGCTCGCTAGAAACATCTAAGCCACTGGAAGCTCCTAAACCACCAGAAATGGATCCGCTAGAAGCTGATCCGTTGGAAGCACCTGAGCCGCTAGAAAAAATTACACCTTTACTTGCATTTTTGACCGCACTCAAAAGCTCATGTAAATCAGCAATGTTTGTCTGCTCACAAATTTGCAGCAAAACCATCTCTAAAAAAATATGTTTTTTGTTTGTTCTTAAAAACAGATCCTCCTGGCTCCAAAGCAACTGGAATATGGCATGTAATCTGTTAATTGAACATTTTTTGGCCAAATTAGTTAGCTCAGCATAATTTTGACTTAAACCTGTCTTTAACTCTTTAACCCCATACTTTATCCAAAGCAACGCCCTGCAAAGCTCTACCAGCATATCCCAAAGATTTTGCGCTGATAAACTCTGAAAATTCATGGCATCAAGCTGTGTTAAAACTTTTGGTGGATCTTGATCAAGCAGGAAATCAAACAGCAGACAAAGTTCTTGCGAACTAATTTTGCCAAGAACATTTAAAATCGTATCTGATGTCACTACGCTTTGAGAGAAACGAACTCGCTCAAGTAAGTTTATGGCATCACGAACAGAACCTTCAGTCTCTGCAATTATCAACTCAATCGCAGCGTCCTCAATTGAGATATTTTCCTGCGTGCAGATCGATTTTATGTGATTTACTAGCTCAGTTTTTTCAATAGGCGCGAAAATTGCCTGAAAACAACGTGATAGAACAGTTGCGGGAACCTTTGGAATTTCTGTTGTTGCCAAGATAAACAACACTGATGCGGGCGGTTCTTCCAAAATTTTTAATAATGCATTGAATGCTGCCTTTGAAAGCATGTGCGCTTCGTCAATCAGATATATTTTCTTCTGGCCTAAAAGCGGCATGTATGATGATGACTCTATTATCTGACGAACATTGTCTACACCTGTGTGAGATGCAGCATCTATCTCAATAAAATCCGGATGATTGCCCTGCAGCATTGATTTACAAGAACCACATTCAAGACAGGGAATTTTATTACCGTTGGGATCACTCTGAAATTTATTCAAATTTTGACAGTTTACGGCGGCGCCAAAAACACGCGCGGTTGTGGTTTTTCCGCAACCTCTCTGGCCGGCAAAAAGATATACTGGAAAAAGTTTATTTAAAAAAAGACCGTTGAGCAGCATGCGGACAGAGACCTGCTGACCAACAATCTGATCAAATGTTTTGGGTCGCCATTTCCTGGCAAGATTCAAATTATTCATTGAGTCGTTAAAGCCTCTAAATTTGGTAATTTTTTATCTATCTTAAATATACTAACAACATTATCAACTGAAATCGCATCAAACGAATCAAGAATCTGTGTTGCCAGAGAAAAATCATGTGTACGTGTATAGGCATTTGGTACAGCAATTGCAATCATGCCTGCACTCACAGCAGCCACAATCCCAGCATTAGTATCTTCAAACACAATGCATCGTGATGGCCATACTCCAAGAAGTTGTGCTGTTTTTTTATAGATGTATGGCTTCGGTTTATTGGTTCCTGTTGGGTCAGGATATTCAGCAAGGTCATCGTGGCCAGAAACAACCACATCAAAGACTGTGTCCAAACCAATTTGCTTAAGATTGGCCATAATCTCCTCACGTCCTGCAGATGATGCAAGACCCAAAACAATGCCAAGCGCTCTCTTTTTCACAGCAAGTTCTTGTACAAACCTGATTGCCCCAGTAAATTTTGGTACACCTGTGTGTTGAAGTTTTTGATATATAGTATCCTTTTGATCTATAAAATTTTCTGGAAGAGTTACATTTTTTTGTTGAATAAGACTGTCAAAAATGTGTTTGCTCGAGTATCCAACAAGAGGGAGATACTCTTTTTGTTCAAAGGCAATTTCGTATTGTTTAAAAGCTTCCTGCCATGCAAGAAATTTAAGATGTTCGGTATCAACTAAGACGCCATCGCAATCAAAAATGATCGACATCTTCACAGCCTGTTCGGTCATAGGATATGCTTGAGAAATCATGCTTGAATAAAAAGCAAGATATAGCATCGAAAGACGCAGAAAATTCATAAATTCCCCTAGGATTAATAATATGACATTAATTATAAGCAAAAAACCTTAAATA
>CAVXAT010000009.1:0-62378 GCA_963759805.1 uncultured bacterium | reverse complement strand
CCGCTATGACCAAAAAACCCTAGAGATCAAATTTAAAGGCAAAAATATCGCACAAGTTCTTGATCTCTCGGTTCTTGAAGCGTGCAAATTTTTTGCAACATTCCCTCGCATCAAAAAACGACTTGATCTTTTATGCGAAGTTGGACTTGACTACATCAAACTTGGCCAAGCATCTCCAACTTTCTCCGGCGGAGAAGCGCAACGTATCAAACTAGTAAACGAACTTGCAAAACGCGACAAGAAAACAATGTATATTCTTGACGAACCAACGACAGGACTGCACAGTGCCGACGTTGAAAGGCTGTTGGCGGTGCTGCAAAAACTTGTTAACCGCGATAACACCGTATTGGTCATAGAGCACAATCTTGATGTGCTAAAATCAGTTGATTATCTGATCGATATCGGGCCTGAAGGTGGTGAAATGGGAGGATATGTTGTTGCAAAAGGAAGGCCTGAACAGGTCGTGCAGTACAAAGAGAGCGTTACCGGAAAATACCTCAAAAAACATCTTAACTCCCAAAAATCTGTCTAAAAACTGGTTTTTATTGATTTGACCTTGCTTTTTTCAGCATAATATTGTTATAATTCTGTTTCGATCAAACCCCAGAAGTGTACTATTTTAACACATTTTTGGGGTTATAGATGTGTAAACTTATTTTTTCCCAGAGGGTCATAAATGTGTGCTAAAAAAATATTAAGTCTTGTCGCGTGTTTTTCGGTTATGCTTGCATTAAATTTATTTGCGGCAAAAGAAGATTATTTAGGTAAGTATGGAAATTCTCCATGGGGCAATCCATGGGGCAATTTTGGAAATTCTCCATGGGGTAACAAGGTTGCAAAAGTTGAATATAAAAAAAAGAAAATAGCCGCATTAATGGAATTACTTGCAACAATGAACAGTATAAAAAAAGAAATCAGTCCAGAACTTACAGAAAAACAAAATGCTAGAGCTGAACAGTTAAAACAAATCGAAGAATTAAATAAAAAAATTAGAATTCTTATGGCCCAAAAAAAGCCTATCAATGATGAAGAAGGAGAGCTGCGGGCATTGATAGAAATGGAAGGCGCACTTAATCTCGAAATAAACGGAATGCTTGAAAAATTGAAAGCTGACCCTAAATTTTCAAATCTGGATGCAAATCGCCAAAAAGGTCTGCAAGCAATCGTGGATGCGTTGACAGAGGAAGAGACAAGTAACGACCCATGGGGTATGTTAATTGCAAAGGCACTGGCAGGGCCAAATTATAACAATGCACTTGATGATGATGCCAAAATAAAAAATTGGACAGATGGAGCCTTCAAAGGAGGAACTGTCCTTCTTGTTGGCGCGTTAAGCGAAGTAGTAAGAGAAAAAGCAAAAGACACTATAGGTAAATCAGTTGGAACCGTATGGGATTACTGCTTTGATGGGTTTATTAATTTTTGGCAAAAGGTTCGTAACGTTCTACTTCACAGCAGCAACGAACCATTTGATCCTCAAAAGCTGGCCGGCTGGCAAGACATGATTTTAACGGCCTATAATGACATTGATGTTATGCTTCGTAATGGCTTACTTGGTTCTACTCGAAATCTTGATTCAGTCTCTCGCCAGTTTGATGACAGTAACACAGAAGCACAAACTAAAAAAGAGGTTGATATGTGGGCAAGTTTAGCAACAGGTTATGCTGAGCAATTCACCTATTTTATAACCCTGTTTGAAAAACGACGAGAATATTACGACGAAGATGATATTGTAGTTTTTTATTCGAATCAAATATGTCAAATGTTGCAGGCAACTTGCAAATTGTTGGTGAATTCTAAATCACTTAAAGATTTAGACTCAAAGCTCGAAAATCAAAGAACAATCATTCCTGCAATAAAGACAAATCTTTTGAATTTATTTAAACAACTCATAGCAGAGGTTTCACCTAAAAATTATTCAATGAAACCCGCGACAGCAAGCACAGCATCAACTTATAAGCCAACTTATTATAACCCTTACCCAGGGACTAATAATAATGACGGCACAACTCAGTTTAACAGTGGATTTTAACTTGAACTTTAACTAGATAATTTAAAATGAAAAAGCTATTTGCGCATATTTTTACAATATGTTCGCTAATCACAAACACCTGTGTTTCTCAAAGTGCAGAGCCTATTCTAAATACCCAACCACAAAATATGGTTTCGGAAAAAGTGGTTTTAGAATATGTTGATTTTTCCAGAATCGACAAGGCGGTAAAAAAGTATGAGCGCTTACAATCTAAAGCAAAATGGATTAAACGTTTAAAGTATTTAGCAATTAGCGCCGGATGTGTAGGTGTGGGAATATTAATTTGGAACTACTTTTTCAAAACACAAAACAAACCTAAAAGCAACCAACTCAGTGCTATCTCCACCAATGCTATCTCTAAATACGACGAACTTAATGAAAAGGATCTGGACGTTGAAACTAAAAAACTAGGATGTAAAGAAGCTGAATTACGAATAAATAGGCTAGAAAGAGAAGATCAAGCCAACAAAGAATCAAACGCTGCAATTGGCAGAATAAAGAAGGGATCGCTGAAGGCTCTTCAGTTTGTTATATATACTGCAATCACCGCCTCAATTTGGACCATTATTAATAAAAGTAAAGATACATTAGAAAATCAGTTCAATTTCGGTGGTATTAATTTAGATTCTGAATTTTATAAGCAGAAAAGTGCAAAATTAAATGGACTGATCAAACAGTTAGGCTCTTTTTTAGTGCAACATGAACAGAGAACTCAAGACGAACATACAATCAAATTCTTCGATCTTATGTTTGCCGACATTTTGATCAACCACACAACATTGATTCGATGGTTTGAAGATCTGATTGGATTTATAAAGTGTATGATAATCTTAAATACCGGACATGATAGGCTTGAGGTTGCCTGTCTTGAAAAAGATATCATATCTTTATCTACAAGCATTAATCAATTTACTGATAAAATTTCAAACATATTTAATTCATGTTCAGATTCCCAGCAACATGCAAATTTGGTTGATCAAGCGACAACCTCGTATCTGAGTTTTTGCAAACAATTTTCAAAGTTTATTTATGATTGCGGACTTTATTTATATGAAGAAGATTTTTTACAAGAAAATTCTTCGCAAAATTAGCTTAATTATTTTGCTGTTTTCTTGGAGTATCCCAAAATTAAGTTTTGGCATGCAAGATAAGATCCTGAATCAAGTTCCCGGCCTTCGCACAAGGCTACGGCGGACGCAGCAGGATGACAAAAATCAGGATGTTAATATTAATATCGATATGGATATTCAAGACGGGGATATTTGCGATGGAAAAATGCGATCGCTTGATCTGGACGAAAAGTTAAGTGCATTTTACACTGAATACATTGCAAAATATTACCCCAAAGCATATGTCATTCGACAGAAGTTTATTGATATGACGCCTGAACAAATAGCATCAGCACTGAACGATCTTGTTCATGTTTTTACTAAAGAACCATGGTTTTATTTTCAAAACTCCCCTAAGGGTTTTAGATTAATTTATTATTGGGAGTACGTTCTGGACCAATGCGGTATTATTCATGATTTTTTGAAACATGCAAAGGTAAATTTAGAGACCCAAAAGATAACTTTGGAGGATGGTTTTTCGTGGGATGATTATGCCTCGTATTTTAATTATCAGGATGGTGCAGCAGTACAAAAGAAACAGTCCCTTCTGCCATACCTTAAACAAAACTATGTAATTTCTTACACAGCATTTTTTGCGCTTGCATTTGATTACCAAGTTAAATTTTTTAACGAAAGTATTTTATTAAAGAATTTGAATCAAGCTAACAAATATTTTAGTGAAATTGAGTATATTCTTGAGAAATTGCGCAACACCCCCAAAGAGGCTGATTATGACAAAGCAAGAAATACTTGCAAGCAGCTGATTGGAATTCTTAAGAAAAAACTTGGAATTGATAATCTTAATAGCTTGGTAAAAACAGGCGCTGATGGGGCAAGTATTAATGGGGCAAGTGACACATCTAATTATTACAAAGAGTTTACGGAACTGTACGATGTTGTTTAAACTTTCAATACGCAGTCTGATCCCTCGATACAAATTTGCTTCGCAAATTCACTCGGGACGAGCGGATTCGACAGGCCCGCTCGTGGTGAGTATTTTTCGAGCATTTCATATGCGAGAAAAATGTATCGAACCATCCGTTGTAGCCTTTGGCGTAGACGGACGGGCCCAGTTCTGGAAAAGGTCTGTTGGATTACTACTTCTAGTTTTCACTTTGAGTTCCAGTTTTACTAACGCATTCGCCCAAGTTTCTACCCCAGATATTTCTACTGACGATAAAAACTTTGTTCAGAGTTTTATAAATCATTATGAATGCAATCCGGAGGGACGTTACACCCATGAATATCACCCATATCTTTTAAGTCATACAGCCAAAAGCTTGCAAGAACTTACACAAGAGTTGAGGGCAAAAGAATTTAATATCGCCGGCAGAATTATCATTTTGGGGTATGAAGAGAATGCCTTTCCCAATTATTACACAGATTTCACACGGCCACAAATTGATGATGAGATGGTCGTGAAAACAAAGGCTGGATGGTCAGAGCAACTCCATAATCGCTTCGGATTCATGACCGCTTACCTGTTTAAAGATTTTAATAAAGTGTCCGAGAAAATCTATCCTGGGATAGAGCCGGTTTTTGAACACATTGATGTTGACACCATTCCAATCTTTGATGACCGCGCGGAACTATTTCAGGAACATGCATTTGAAGAGTCACTAGATCTGATTACACAGGCATATAAATCAGTTGTAAAAAAATATATAGCCAAAGATATTGATGGGATTTTAAAAAATCTAGTAACATTTTGGGAAACTCTTTACACCCATGGATTAAAAACCGCAAACAAGCAGATTGGAGGAACACAGGATATCCTGTTTTCTATCGAACACATAAAAGGCCTAATCAATTCAAAAATTCCCGTCCTGAAAATTTTCACAGGCCCTGACCTAACTTATCCAATTGAGATCTCATGCAAACAGAAAAAAGAGGTAACTTTACATGCCCAAAAATTTGTCCCAAAGCTGGCTAAAAAGCTTATTGCTATAAATGATCAAAAAACTGTTTATATTTTCTGCAGTTTTGTCGATGGTGTCGGGAAAAGCACGATGCTTGGTAATATCAAAAATTGGATGAAATATGGTAATGACACTGATTCATTCGGACACGTCGACAACACTTCATCCCAGTTAGCTGAACTTTTTGAATTTAGTCCCAATGTCTATATTGCAGATCTTCCCGCCCAGATAAGTCATTTTACCTACAAACCGGATGGTTTTGTGTACACAGATATCGAAAATGAACTTAATGAAAATGAACTTAATAAACAACAAGTTAAAAATATTCGTACGTTTGTTAAGCAGAATTATAAAAAGCTGCGTGAACAGTATTCCAAGTTAACTGAGTATGTTCAGAATATTATTAAAACAAAAGGTTTTTTAGATCCTGAATTAAACGATATAAATAAACCTGAGTACTGGTTTGTAAAAAATAATATTTTACTCAAAAAGATTAATATCAATAAATTCGTGCCTTTCTCATATCAAGATCAGCATTTTATTTTTAACTCAAAGCAAACTTATGAGATTAGGCTTCTGAAGAAGCTTGAAAATGTAAAATCTGAGGGATTAAAAAACATTGAATCAGAGCAGATGATTTTCAATCTGGGAGTAAAGTTGCCTTTACAGTATAAAACTTTTCTTGATGATCTTGTCAAAAAGTTAAAAGATAAAGATATCCAAAACGTAGTTTTTGTTGATTTTTTAAGTATGTATCCTCGTTCATCACGTGAAAATTTGCGGGTTAATTATCTGTTACAACAAATGGGACTCCTCTATCCTGACGCCGATCCAAATTACAGTTTTTATAAAGCTTTTACAAGTGGTGGAGAGCTTTTAAACTGTCTATTAACAAACGAATCGAGCCTTAAAATTTACAAATCAATACAGTACGAGACAGCCCTGAGAATTGCACTGTTTAAATTGATAGTTCAACGCAAAGTAGATAATTTAAATGGACTCTCGTTTGCTGAGATAACAAAACTTCTTCTTGATGAGCTACAAAATAATAAAAATCTTATTGAATCAGACTTTTTACAAAATCTAATCAGACATAAGCTTAATCGTGAGATTGATTCTCTTGATAAAGTTTATGGTTCTTCAAAATCATTTGTTAATATTCAGCTGTTCTCCTTTAAGCGACTAGCTGCCTTTTTTGATGTACTGCAGGACCTGTTTACAACCAAGATTAAAAATCAGTATCTAAATGACTTGTGGCAGAATGTTGGCAATCTTCCAGTTGCCAATTTACAACAAGACTCTATCGCTTGTAATTTAAATTTATCTACTGATCTTAATTTCGAAGTTAAAATACAATTCATGTTCGAACCAGAGTGTCGCTGCGATCATTCATTAACCCCATTTTTAAGAATGTTACGCGCAAACTGGTATGCCTCGATTATCAATCTTTTATCCGCAAACAAAGAATACTATTCCAGCATTAATCTGGACAGAGAATTTTTCAAAATAATTCCATGTTTTTTAACACATGGAGAAAATGGCTGTTTTTACCTTTTCCAAAGGTTATTTCCAACTTGGGAATCAGATATAGTCTCCGAAGATTTAAACAACTTTAAAATGCTTAATCTTGTTAACACACAACAACCATCCAAATCTCCCGGAACATTTGTTCAATTTACAGATCTTCCATATCGAATCGATTGGAAAGCTGAAAGCACAAATAGTTGCCTTTACCAATTTGATTGTGATCTGAATGAACTTAAGCTGCACAAATATGGTGGATCAACAATTAGCCTGCTTGTCAGAAAATATCAGGCAGAACATGATAGCTCGACTGTTATCACAACGTCCATTTTGTGGGAGAAAATGGGCAAAAGCACTTGTTGGCAATCGTTTTATAACTGGCAAGTTAATGATGCAAAGAAAAACGGTTTATACGATTTAAGAGAAAACGCCGAACCAGGAAAAAATGGTAGCAACCAAAATTCTAACTTCAACTCTAATTCTAAAAGTAAAAAAATTGTACATCAGTACAATGATCATGGACGGGTTTACAAACTCTATGAGGGAGCTGAAGAACAAAGATTTGGCGCCAAGTTATTTGTACGTTTGATAGCCACGCTTGAAATGGTCCTAAAAGACCCAGATTCGGATATCGTGGTAAGATTTGGAAATAGGGATGATTTCACGGCAGCCTTAAAACTTCTCGAGTCAGTCACATTACCTAATTACTTTGGAATTCTATTTAAAGAGCCACTATTTGAAGATTACGACCGAGTAGAACCATATCCATCATGGGATTACTGGGATGGGATGTAATGATCTCAGAGAGCGCTTGAATAAATAATTTAGTAGTTAAGTGCACTCACCCTATAAACCGCTCGGCCTGATGCTTCGATACAGCAACCCGCTCGTCCTGAGTGCGTGCGAAGCACGCGTATCGAAGGATGCGGGTTGCCACTCAGCATGAGCGGAATCGTATCGAAGGATGAAGCGGGACTCAACATAGTTTATTGATGGATAAGATATGCAATACTTTTATGTATATATTTTAAAATGCAGCGATGGATCTTACTACACTGGACATACTGATAACATTGAAGCGCGTGTATCTCAACATCAACAAGGCTTAATAAAAAATTGTTACACAATAACCCGCCTGCCCGTAGAAGTTGCTTTTGTTCAAACATTTGGAAGCAGAAATGAAGCGTTTATCGCTGAACGAAAAATAAAAGGCTGGTCGAAACAAAAAAAAGAGGCTTTAATAAAAGGTGATTGGGGACTGGTTTCATCGTTATCAAAAAAAGTATTCAAAAAGTAAAAAACACATGTCATGTATGGCCGCATCCTTCGATACAAATTTGCTACGCAAATTTACTCAGGACGAGCGGCCAAGAATATGCAAATCTCATAACAAGAGGCCTGTCTCATAACACAACAATCAGTGCAGGAATCCGTGTAATTATACCATTCTGCATAATTAATACACCAAACTTGCCCGCTCGTGGTGAGTGTTTTTTGCGGGCCGCACCCTTCGATACGCCTCGCAAAGCTCGGCACTCAGGGCGAGCGGCCAAAAAAAATGTATCGAACCATGCGGGCATAAAATTTACTTCGAATGGTATTAGTTTTGCAAAATGATATCACTTATCTCTTGTCTTAGCACATTCTCGCCCCGCCCTCCGGTAAATTGCTTAACAGGCTGTCCGTTTTTAAAAATGATAAACGTAGGCACGGCAGTAATCTTATTTTTTTGAACTAATGTACCATTCTTTTCAACGTTAATTTTTACAAAAGTTATCTTATCTGCAAAAGTCTTTGCAACTTTGTTAAATACGGGAATCATCTGTTGGCATGGAATACAAAAGTCTCCATAAAAATCAGCAATTACATATTCCGATTTGTCCAATATTTTTTTGAACTGATATTCGTTCTCAATATTTATAACGCTACTTTTTTCTTTAGAACATTTTTCTTTGATTATCTGCTCTGTTTCAGATGTTTCCACCGCTTGCGTAGCCACCGACCGATCAGTTACGTTGCCTGTCCGGTTTTCTGTCTGGGTTACGATGTTACCCTTTGGAGTGTGTCCAATGCTATTTAAAAAATCTATTGCCTGAAATGCGGCTTTTACGCTATCACCGGAGGCAGTGATTGCCTGTTTGAATCTTGGATCAGAAATGTCTCCGGCAGCAAAAACGCCTTTGCGCGACGTCTCTTGATAATTAAAAAGTCTTATATAACCATTTTCATCTAAGGCCAATTGCTTCTTAAAACTTTCAGAATTTGGAGTTGATCCTATCGCTAAGAACAGACAATCTATCTCAATATTTTTTTCTGTATCTGTCATTTTATCGGCAACCGAAATCGATGTAACTTTTTGCCCATCGCCACTAATTCTGGTTATTTTTGCTTGTAATAAAAGCTCGATATTAGATTTTGATTTTATATTCTGCTGATTTGCAAAATTAGCTTTCAACTTATCGCCACGTACAAACAGATAAACTTTTTTTGCAATTCTTGAAAGATAAACAGCCTCAATTGCTGCAGAATCCCCTCCACCAACAACGGCAACAGTTTTATTTTTATAAAGATTTCCATCGCAAACGGCGCATGTAGAAACGCCATGACCAAAATATCCATCAGCTCCAACCTCTCCCGGCACACCCAATAAGTTTGGAGTTGTCCCCATTGTTATGATACACGTCAAAGCTTTAATTTCAGTTACTGCTTGCGTATCTAAACTTTCCAGATAAATGGTATATGGCCATTTTTGAAAATCTACGCCCCTCACTCTGCCTTGCAAAATTTTTACACCATGGTTAAGTGCCTGATTGCTAATTTTATTTGCAAGTTCTTGTCCACTAATTTTTATCTCGCCAGGCCAGTTTTCAATCTCTGTTGATTTTGTTATCAACCCACCTGGAATTTCACCTTGAATTATTACAGGCGTGTACCCGGATCTTGCTATGTAAATAGATGATGTTAATCCACCAATCCCACCACCCAGAATCACACAATCAAAAGTGTTTTGATCAAAATTAACGTTTTTAATATCAAATCTCAATTGTGCTGCATTTGTATGATTACTAAAATTGAAACAGCCACAAATTGTTACTGATACAACGCTCAAAATCATAAGTCTTAAGATCTTCACAAGAAGCCTCTCTTTATTTTCAAGCCAAATATTACTTTTAAGCCAAACATTGAACAAATCTGAAATTAACATCAAGAAATTAACATCATCTGATTAATTTGTCGAGATGAAGGCGTTAATGGGAGGATATTTTCATTTTACCTACACGAGGCCATTATCATATTGCGATGACAGAAGTTTTTCGAAACTTGCATTCATATAACTTTTTTCAATAAGCTTGTCTGTAAAATAGAAGAGCTTGTTTGTTTTGAAAGAAAGTGATTTAAGGGAAATATTAAAGGGAGACTTGCGATGAAAAGATTTTATTTATTTCTACTTTTTATAATCTCACTAACTTATCAGACAAGTTTTTATGTCCGGGCCAACGAAAACAATCTTATCGATACTCTAAGTATTTTAAAGCAGGAATTTTATCCGGTTTCGCCACTCCACGGTGCAGTAGCCTGGCAACAAGAGTGGGTAATGAAGTTATATGATTTGGGATGGGACCGCGACAAATCTACAGGTAAATTAAGTATTACCGACGAGCAACCGCCTGCATTAATCAATCTTATTGATAGACTCTTTCACCGACCTCCCGGAACCGCGGGAATGATGAATTTTAGCCCAACAAAAGATATCAGAGATCAGATGTCTGGTGATGTTGTTCAAACTCTTGGGAAAATCATTGCCCTTCTTCCAGGATTTAACACATTAAAGGAACTTGCAGCCAATCTTAAAACAGAGTCTAATATTGAAAAAGTAAATACTGTTGCTTCAGAGCTAAGTAATGTGAATGATGAAGACTTTTTTGAGAAACTAGCAGAATCCAAAAAAGCTCTTCAAAATGTAAAGATCCCTAAAAAAGCAGTTTCTGCTGTCGAATTTAAAAAATTAATTAATGAGTTTTGTGAGTTTAAAGAGAACTGTAGGAAATTAGTACGCGGTGCGGATACGGCACAACTTTTGCGTCAGGCATTTTTACAAAATCCGCAAGAAACATTGCTGACTCTTCTTGCTTTGCTTTGGGCTTGCTGCGAATCACGCCGGGGCGATTTGGCAAAATATTATCAAGCACTTGATGAAAAAACACGGGAAGTTAGAAATACATCGATATTTTCCAAAGATCAAGCCCCTGGCTGGGATAAATGGATTGCTGATAAATTTGATCCAAAATCAAAAGACAATATGATAGAAGCCTTGCAGAAATTTGAGGGAATTTTTGAAAAAAATCCACAACATTACGAGGCGCTTGTATATCTTGTGCTGATGCCCGACAAATATCCAAAGATCTCAGAGTACAAAACGGCAACTCTTTGGTTTAATGGAACGGAACATCATAATGTAACATTTGCAGACTGCATGGATAGCTCAATGATGAATTTTCTGCTCATCTTGGCATACAACAAAGACACAATGGCGTTTAATGCTGATTTTTTAAAACAAAAGTTTGAACTTCAAGCATTAAATGAAAAGCTTGAGCAATTTTTGACGAGCAATCATCCCGCATTCAACCGGAAAATCAAAGATAAAGAAGACAGTAAAATCAATCTTACACCACAAACAGTTGAAGAGATTGAAATTCACAATGCATGGACGGATGTTGTTTCGGATATCCCTGGTGTAGCGTATAATAAGTGCCTGAGGGGAAAATCTGTTGAATCGTGCCAATCGACAAAAGGCTTTATTGTTGTCACGCCCAAACTTAAGGATGCTCCCGGACTTCAAAAAGCAGGTTACATCACCGTGATCCCCGCCGAAGGGATCTGTTTCGAACTTCAGCCTTCACTAAAAAACTTTATAGTGCTTTTTAATTATTTACTTAATCTCAATTTATTTAACCCCGCAAATGTTTATGATGAAATTTTAAAGCCAAACTTTGTTAAAACTTATCTTCCAATACTGGCCGAAAAATTAAAAATGGAAATTGAGCTAAATGTTTCACTCGATAAAATTGATGAAAAAGATTATGGCGACCAAATTCTAACAAAACTTGGTTTTGATGATGAATTTCCATTCGAATTATCAACAAGTCATGGCCATGGAGAAATTATTAAGAAATATAATACCTTCGCAAAGAAATTGAAAAATACTTTTGATATGCGGCCAATGACTTCGGATTTGCTTCCAAGCTTTCGAGGGATAAAGTTGGGAAATATGGCGAAGGAAGAGATAAAAGAAGGCATGTTTATAGCTAATAAAACACTCAATTTTTATGATCTCCCATGGTTTGATGTTAGCACGAGTAGCGCGATCGTCAGTATTTTAGATGGTATTAAGCACGCTGATACCAAAGTTGCACCTGAGTTGCAAGGATATTTCATTAGTCTTGCAGAAAACCAACCCGATCCAGAAATAAAACTTGATATTTTTGCCAAAGTTGTTTTGGTATTTGAGAAATTGAGTGGAAAATATGAGAGTGTGATATTAACTGCCGCATCAAAAGGTTTAATCTCTCATGAGCAGTCTTTGAGCGAAAGAGCAATGGATTTATTTAGAGCATTGTTTGATAAAGGCCAAGGGTATCAAGAGGCAATAGAGACTGCATCAAAATGGTATCAAGAGATAATAGATACCAAAGATGCATGGAATGCTGATATTGGTTTTAAATATAACAGCGCGCTATATTTATTTGAGGCATTGCTTGACAAAGACCAAGGGTATCAAGAGGCAATAGAGACTGCATCAAAATGTTTAATGTCTTCTAATCAGCTTTTGAGACATAGCGCGCTATGTTTATTTACAGAATTGGTTAAGAAGGGCCAAGGGTATCAAGAGGCAATAGCTGCTGCATCAAAATATTTCGCGGAGACGGAGGCGGAGTCTAATTCTGATTTGGAAATTAGAGCGCTATGTTTATTTACAGAATTGGTTAAGAAAGGCCAAGGGCAAAAAGAGGCAATAGCTGCTGCATCAAAATGTTTGGCGGATCCTCATAGAAATATAAGACGTAAAGCGCTAGATGTATTTAAGGCATTGCCTGAAGGAGGAGAAGAAAAACTGGCTGAGATAATTAAAGGGATGCAAAATAAAGGCGAGGCACGAAAATTTTTTGACTCAATCAAGGAAGATTTAAAAGATACAAAGATAAAAAAAGATCTAGAGCAGTATTTTAGTCAACTGTAACTTTTAAGATTTTTAAAAGAAGAGCTACAGGTTGGAATACTTCAAAGATGGTTTAACAAATGCATCGATCTCTGGAAATGGGCTTTTAAAAAGTAACAAATTAACTGACCTAGAAAGAATAGACATGCATTATGGCTGTATTTCTACGTCTAAGCCCTGCAACTCGATTTGAACAACCCCTTCCCATTCATTTTTCGTTACATAACCAGCAATATTAAATGGCTTGTCTTCCAAAGATGACAAAATATTAAACAGCTCAGGACGGTTAAAAAAGATGACAGGTTTGATAACACCATCGGCAAAGACTGTGCATTTAACATGCAAATCTTTCAGTAACACCGGGGGTTTGAGTTGCGAAACATTTTTAATTAAAAAAAGTGGTTGCGGATTTTGATTTCCAAATGGCTCAAGCTGATCAAGATCCAAAATAAGTTTTTTGTTTAACTCAGGAAGTTGAACAGTTCCATCAATTTCAAGCTTTGGAACAAGCTGATCAACGGAAACTGTTTTCAATATTATCTCTTCAAATCTCTCTTTGAATAAAGGTAAATTTTCTTGTTTGATTTTGAGACCTGCGGCAAACGAGTGGCCGCCAAAACTTATTAGCAGGTCTTTGCATTCCTGTAAGACATCAAAGATATTGATCTCCGGAACGGATCTGCATGAACCTGCGGCATTTCCATTTTTATCGATATGCAAGAGAATTGCAGGCTTGCCGTAATTTTGTGCAAGTTTACCGGCCACAAGTCCAATTATGCCGGCGGGCCAGTCCCGACTTGCGGCCAGAATTAAGTTCTCTTGAGATAAATCGATAGTCTTATTTTGAATCGTATACTCAACTTCTTCATAAATTTGTCGATCAACTTTTTTACGAGACTCGTTAACCTCTTTTAAGATCTGGCCTATTCTTTCGACTTCGTCAGGATCTGAACTTATCAAAAATCTTACGGCTTGGCGTGGATTGCTAAGTCGTCCAAGGGCGTTAAGTTGAGGCGCAATCATGAAGCCAATATCAAGTGAATTAAAAATTGATTTATTCAGGCTCGCATTTTTACGCAAAACCTCAAAAGCAGTGCTGCGCTTTTTATTGACTTTATTTAGCCCGTACTTTACCCAAAATCTATTTTCACCGATCAGCGGGGTCACGTCGGCTATTGTACCAAGCGTTAGAAGTTCATAAATTTTATCCGGCAGTTCCAAATTTTTATACTCATAAATCAAACTTATTAACTTAAAAATAACGCCAACACCTGCAAACTCTTTGAATGGGTATGCGCAACCAGCCTGGTTAGGATTGATAATCGCAACTGCATGAGGAAGATGATCATGTGGTCTGTGGTGATCCGTTATAACCAAATCCAGTCCAAGCTGTTCTGCTCTTTTTGCTGCATCAAAGGCAGTAATTCCATTATCTACCGTAATAATAAGTTTGTAACCTGCATCAAATGCCCGTTGCACGGCAACTGTAGACAATCCATAACCGTCACTGCGCATTGGAAGAAAGTAATTAATTTGAGCATTAAGCGGGATGAGCGCTGCAAGAAGAAGTGATGTTGATGTTATTCCATCAACGTCATAGTCTCCAAAAATCAGAATTTTTTCATTCTTTTCAATTGCAGACAAAATTCGTGCAACTGCCAACTCCATCCCCTTGAATTTGGATGGATGACTCACATCTTTTTCAAACGAACTAAAAAGAAAGGCTTGCACTTGTTCCGTGTTTAAACAACCGCGATTGTAAAGCGCTTGCGCAACTGGGAAGCTAAGACTGTTTGCGTATGCTATTTTTTGAACCTGCGCCTGATCAGATTCTTTGATTTTCCACAAAAATTTCAGGCCCCGAACAAATTCAGGCATCGTACTATTTTACTTGCTTGAGCGTTGGGAAAAGAATAACGTCTTTGATTGAACTTGTATTCGTCAGAAACATAATCAATCGATCAATTCCTATTCCAACACCAACAGTTGGGGCAAGTGCATGCTCAAGGGCAAACACATAATCCGCATCGTAGTGATGAGCCTCTTGATCGCCTAATTTTCTAGCTTCTACCTGTCCTTTGAAACGTTCTGCCTGATCGAATGGATCGTTTAACTCAGTAAAGCCGTTTGCCAATTCCATGCCACTTGCAAACAGCTCAAAGCGAGCTGCAACATTTGGATTGTTTTCATCGCGTTTTGCAAGAGGAGATGTTTCGATTGGATAACCAGTAATAAAAGTAGGTTGAACAATCTTACCTTCAACAAAATGTTCAAATAAAGCAAATATTTTTGAACCGTATGGAGCTTTTAATGAGATCTCTATTTTATTTTCAGTGATAAGAGTATCTATGTTTTTTTCGCTTGTCTGTTCTTTGGTCAGACCACCAATTTGAATTAAAGAATCTTCCATGGTTAAACGTTTGAATGGGGGAGTAAAATCGAGAATATTATCTTGAAACATAATCTTTGGCGATGGGAAATTTTTATTAACCACATAACTTATCAGTTGTTCAGTTAATTCCATTCCGGCTTTGTAATCACCATGTGCCATATAAAATTCAAGTGTAGTAAATTCAGGATTGTGTCGTGTTGAAATACCTTCGTTTCTAAAATTTCTGTTGATTTCAAATACTCTTTCAAAACCACCGATTACAAGACGCTTTAAAAAAAGCTCAGGGGCTATGCGCAGAAAAAGTTCCATATCATACGCATTATGATGAGTAACAAACGGTCTTGCTGCGGCCCCACCGGGAATGGCGTGCAACATCGGAGTTTCGACTTCCATGAAATCAGCATTTTGCAAAAAATTTCTGATCGCTTGAACAATTCCGGAGCGTTTTTTGAATTTTTCTCTGCTTTCAGGATTACTTATCAGATCAAGATAACGCTGACGATAACGCTGCTCAGTATCCGTTAAACCATGAAATTTTTCCGGAAGTGGATGTAGGCATTTACTAATTAGATCGACTACTGAAACTTTTAATGTAATTTCACCCGTTTTAGTTGTAAATATCACACCTTGCAACCAGATGATATCTCCAACATCAACGAATTTTTTAAAGTTTTCAAATGACTCGTCACCAACCTCATCTTTTTTTATGTAAACCTGCAAAACACCGGCACGATCCTGAATATGTCCAAAAAAGCTTTTCCCATGGTCTCGTAGTCTTATTAATCGACCCGCAACCGTAATAACTTTGGGAGAGAGAGGATCTTTTTCGAATTCAGAAATTGCTTGTTGCGTAGTCATGCTCACAGGTTTGAAAGCTGGCCATGGACTTTTACCGGCTGCAATCATATCTTTAACTTTGGCAAGCCGAATCTCATGCTCATTTACACCTGTTTCAACGACATCCTGGGTAGCTTGCTCTTGATCTTTTCTATCCATGCTTTCACCAATCTTTTTTTAAAAATACAAAATATAATTTTTTATATATTACTACCATTATTATTTATGCCAATAACTTCATTGTTTTCAACAGTTTTAACGTATTTTCTTCCCATCATATACGCAATTATCAACCACACTGATGAAACAGATGTTATAAACACAAACATGATGGCAGTCTGCAACCCTACGCTCTGAAACGCAGTCATCAAATTTATTGTAGATCCTGATGATTTTGAAACTGTACGACCGAACGAATCAATCCACGCCTTAGATTTGAACTGAATATCTTTAATTGTTGGAATATAAAGCACTTCTCTCATTGGATTATTAAAGCCATAATTTAATGCTCTGGAGATTACCAAAACCACAAAAATTGTACTCAAGCTCGGATAAGAAAAAAGAACAAATCCAAGAATTAACATTGACAATGGCATCACGAAAATGCCGGCCCTAACACCGACATACTTCAAAAATGCCGTCGTTCCAAAAAATGCCAGAAAAAAGCTAAGAGCCTGAAATGAGCCTGTATAAATCATCATAAATCGACTCATAGCATGTATGTTATTGTGAGTCTCTATAGACATCAAAACTTCCATTTTGTAATCAAAAATTATATTGATAATTTCAAAAGAGCAAACCATCCCAAAAATACCCATAACATACGGCTCCGTAATCATCAATCGAAGCCCTTCAAATATGCCGGTTTTTTTGCTGTTTTGTTCTTTTTGAGCACTAGCTACATATGCAGCCTCATAGCCATGCAGTTCATTGCGCGGAATCTTTCTGACAATCTGATACAAGAAGAATGCCGCACATAAAAGTAAAATAGCCGATAAGAATGTTAAGAATGAGATTGACTGCCACCCTTCCAAGAAATTATTACTCAGCAAAATTACACTTAGCCCGGTTGATGCCATTCCACCAATTCTGGATGCAGCTACAATAATTCCGTATGTTTTGTTGGCAAAATCAGGGGTACTTATGGAGGTAACAAAGCTCCAAAATCCTGACACAATCAAAGCCTGGTAAAAATCCATGAAAAATTCAAACAACCATCCAACGAGTCTGTATGGAGATGTTACTGAATTTCTTATGCCGTAAACCGGATGTGTAAAAATTGCTGCAAATATTATGCAAATTACTGCATAAACCATAAAGACAATCAGCACAACCTGATATCTACGAACTTTATCAACCATTTTTGAGTATAAAAACATCACGGGAAATAACATTGCTAAAGCTACTATTTTTGCCAGCGGCTGATACTCCCGCCCCACAAAACCAAGAAATATTGAAGCCTTCAATGATCTTAATACCGAATATGAACCAATAATAAAAAAGAATGTGATCGCTAGATTGACAAGTTTTATTCTGTCATTTTTCTCAATGTTAAAAAAATTATCAATCCAAGATCTAATAACACCAAAAAATCGCACGGACATACATTCTCCAATTAATCTTTATCTAAAGTTGAAGTCTCACCAATGATTTTTTTATTATCTATTGCATCTTGAAGAGTCCTGCCCAAAAAATACACAATAACAATCCACAAAGATGTTAAACCCAAACTTAGCCCTATACTGGAAAACATAGCTGTGGCGGCTGAAACACTTTGCAATGATGCATTAAAGGCTGATCCAAAACTTTTGGCAATTCGAGAACCAAAAGCATCTGTCCAAGCCTTAGCTTTAAACTTAATCTCTTTTGTTGTGGGTATATATAAAACTTCTCTGGTTGGATGATTGAGCGCATAATTAAAAGCTCTCATCCCAACAAGCACCCAAAAAATAACACCTGTAGTTGGGCTAACTAACGTAATTATTAAGAAAATTAAACATACGATTGGAAACACGAACAGGGACATTCTCAATCCAAAAATTCTTAAAATTGGCGTTGTCCCAAACAGAGTGACCGGCAAACCAATTAAATTGTATATAAAATAGTAAGATGCCATATAAGTGGTCATTCCACCAATCGTTGGATAGGTTGCATCCGCATTCAAAGCAAGCATAAAATCAAAAATTACAACGGTAACTTCATAAAAGACACAAAGAGAGAAAATGCCCATAACATACGGATTTTTTATAATCAAAATAAGCCCATCAATTGGGCTTTTTAGCATTTCAAACCAAGATCGATCTACCTTTTCTTTGGTTTTTTCAAGTTGATAAACAGCTTCATAGCCATGCATATAACCGCGTGATACATTTTTTCTTAAGATATAGATAGAAAATGCAGCTGTAAAAAGCGCACAACTCCCCAACAGAAGTGAGTTGGGAATTAATGACAGGTGCGAACTAGCCGACGTCATTGAAAGAGCTAAATAAAGTCCTCCGGCCCCCAAAATGCCCCCAATCTTTGACCCGGCCACAATATATCCGTAGTAGTTTCTTGCATCTTTTGGATTACAAATTGAATCTGCAAATGCCCAAAAGGTTGTCGCAAAAAACGCATCAAAACTTTCCATGAAAAAATAAAAAGCCCAACCGGTCCATCGGTTTGGGCTCACAAACGTATTTTGAATTCCGTAAACGGGATGCGATATTAAGAAATAAAAAATTATGCCTATAATCCCATGAAATAATGTAAACCAGTAAACCAATTGGTGACGCCTTAAGACATCAACAAGCACTGAATAAAACAGAATCATCGGAATTATAAATAAAAGGGAGAATAACTTTGCGCTTGGAATACTGGCAGCGCCAACCATTTTTGAAAAAATTGATATTTTCAAAGGACGCCAAATCACAAGACAAATCGTCATCAGAAAGAAAGTTTGGGCCAAAAAGTATACCTTTAAAAGAACGGCCTTGCGCGCTTTTGAACCATCTATCGAGCTCCCCGCCCCATCAGAATTAAGACTCATGAGCTTCCTTTTATTAAATTTAATTTTTTTTAAATCCAATGCCCATCTTACCATTTTTTAAACCCATTTATCCATTTTTAAATTTGGTTTTCAAATTAAATTTGGTAAAAATTTATATTAGAAAAAAATATACACTTTTTAGCCACTAATCGTTCATTTAAAGTATAAAACATACGGACAAAACGTCAATTAAATTAATTATTGTTATTTACATTATATCTTTAGTTTTGTAAAATTAGTCTGTATTCATTTACTCAAAAGATTAAAGCTAGAGGGTTTAAACTAAATTTCATGGATGATTCAAAAAACTTAATTTCAAATGGAAAACCGGTATTTTTACCGGTATTGCCACTAAAAAATCTCGTTGCCTTACCAAGAAGCATTATTCCGGTAGTTGTAGGTCGCGAAATTTCGGTTAAAGCGGTCGAATCTGCCATGCGTACAAATAAAGAGGTTTTTGTCGTTGCGCAAAAAACCATGAATGCCGAGCAACCAACAGCCGCTGATCTGTTTGAAATCGGAACACGTGGAGTTATTGTTCAGATCGCCAAAATGCCAAACGGCACACTGAAAATTTTAGTTGAAGGACTGTCTCGCTCAAAAGCCATCGAATTCAAAAAAGAGGAAGGTTTTATCAGCGTAATGGCTCTGGACCTTCCAACACTACCCATACAGGATGCATCACAAAATGCAGCACTATGGCGCAATATTTATGATTTATTTAAAGAGTATGTTTATCTTAATGAGAAACTTTCTGCCGATATTCTTGGCCTTTTTCGCGGCCCGGAAGATCTTGATTACCTAACTGATACAATCGCCGTACAGATGACGCTTGACTTCATTGAACGTCAAAAAATACTTGAAACCGTAGATTTGCAAGAACGAGCCGTACAAATCTGTGTTTTACTCAAAAAAGAGATAGAGATACTTCGAGCAGAAAAAAAGATTAAAAAACGCGTACAAAGCCAAGTTGAAAAGCATCAAAAGGATTACTATTTAACAGAGCAGTTACGTGCAATTCAACGTGAACTTGGAAAAGAGGATTATCAGCAGGAGATTAACGAGCTTCGTAAAAAAGCCAAAAAACTTGGGCTTCCCAATGAGGCTCTCGAAAAAGTCGATGCTGAACTTAAACGGCTTGAACAGATGCAACCAACTTCACCTGAAGCCTCTGTGAGTCGCAATTATGTCGATTGGATACTTACAGTTCCATGGAGACAGGAGTCCAAAGACACAGTAAGCCTAACTCAAGCAGAAGATATATTAAACGCTTCCCATGCCAGCATGAAAAAGCCAAAAGAACGTGTAATCGAATTTTTGGCCGCTCGTAAATATGCCGGAGATAATCTAAGACGTTCTCCTATCATATGCTTATCCGGACCTCCGGGTGTTGGAAAAACATCATTAGCTCAAGCAATTGCTGACGCACTGGGCCGTCCAATGGTCAGGATTTCGCTGGGAGGCCTGCGAGATGAAGCCGAAATTCGTGGGCATCGTCGTACTTACATCGGTGCAATGCCGGGAAAAATAATTCAGGCCATGAAAAAAGTAAAAGTTCTAAATCCTGTTATAGTTTTGGATGAGATCGATAAGATGTCAGCTGATTTCAGGGGTGATCCCGCATCTGCCATGCTTGAAGTACTTGATCCGGAGCAGAACAAGGCGTTTGTTGACCACTTTCTTGAAGTCGAATACGATCTTTCAAAAGTCATGTTCATTGCAACTGCAAACGTCGTGGATAATATTCCTTATCCATTGATGGACAGGCTTGAGATAATTTACCTAAATGGTTACACACTTGATGAAAAGGCAGACATAGCCAAGCACTTTTTAATTCCAAAATTATTAAAAGAACACGCTTTAGATAAAGAAAAAATTAATTTGAGTGACACAATTCTTAAAAAATTAATCGATGAGTACACAAAAGAGGCAGGCGTTCGTCAGCTCGAACGTGTAATTGCCAAAATATTAAGAAAATCAATTCAAAGCCTACTTAAAAACAGAAAGCTTACAACGATTGAGATCACCGAAGAGCTGCTTGAAAAATGGTTTGGAGCTCCTCAGTTTAAACGTGAGGAAAAACGAAGAGAGGATACCATTGGACTTGCCACCGGACTTGCCTGGACAGAGGTCGGAGGCGATGTTCTTGAGGTGGAAATTGCAGTCATGAAGGGGAAAGGTGGCTTAACGCTAACAGGACAACTTGGCGAAGTTATGCAGGAATCAGCTCAAGCCGCAATGAGTTACATCAGATCCAAGGCAAAAGAACTTGGGTTAAAAGACGGTTTCTACTCCGATCATGACATACATGTTCACGTTCCGGAAGGCGCAATTCCAAAAGACGGTCCTTCTGCCGGAATAACTCTTTGCACTGCTATTGCCTCTGCACTTACGCATAGGCCTGTGCATTGTAACACTGCAATGACCGGAGAGGTTACGCTGAGAGGAAGAGTTCTGGCAGTAGGCGGATTGAAAGAAAAGCTCTTGGCTGCATCAAGAATGGGTTTTACTCGTGTGATTGTTCCCAAAAGCAACGCCAAAGACATCAAAGAATTTGAATCTGAATTGGATAAATCACTTGAATTAATTTATGTTGAATCGATGGATGAAGTGCTTGTAAATGCACTAGAACCGGCTCATGCAGTACCAGAACATACCAAAAATACAAAAACTAAACAAACTAAATCAAAAAAATAGTTTATAGCAGCCAGACACAACATTCAGACATTTTTTCTTTTAATTTTAACAACGGGTGTTGCAATCTCAATAATATTTTTGTTACAATTGCAATGTAATATATTTTTTATTTTTGCATTTTTTATGACCTGAGTTGCTTTAAGAAAGGAGGAAGAGCAAAAATATTTCATTGATTCTATTCAGTCGTATTTTATACAATCGTAAGCAATATTCTTATTTTTAATCCAAAACTTTACCAATTTTTTCAAGGAGAAATAGTTATGAGAAAAAATCTATTCAGCATTTCAAGCAAGTTAGCACTCTTGGCTTTGGGCTTATTAATTTTTAAAGCTCAAGCCGCAACACCACAACCCCTAACTCCATCATCTTTTACTTACCCCGCCAACAGCAAAACTGTTACCTTTAATTCAGGCTGGACCTACACCCCCGGGGATACATTATTTTTTACACCTGCACTACCAAGTGGACTTAGCGACGTTGTCATAGTCCTTTCCGCAACACAAGATCAAACAGGAAATGTTTATAAGCTTGCAATTGGAAGAGACGGTGGTGTCCGCGCAAGTTTAGTATACAAATCAGATTATTCCACTTTTTTAAGTGATGATTCTATTCTGGTTGGGACCAGTTATCAGGGGAAGGGCAACGCTGATATAGCATATAATCTGGTAAGTGGGCAAACTTACTGGGTACAATATCTCGCCAGCGACGCCTCGCTCTCCACTCCACTCCCAACACTCGCATTGGGTACAGGGAATGTTGCCGGTCAAAATGTTGTGTGTAAATGGAAAATAACAAACCCAATAGTTCCTACCCCTCAATACATTGGCTTTGGAGGTTGGTCCAATGAGGTCGATTTCACAAATATTAGTGTTATACGGGCAGTCGTCCCTCAAGTCGCAACACCATCATCAATTTCCTCCACGATAATTAGTGTTATACGGGCAGTCGTCCCTCAAGTCGCAACACCATCATCTTCCTCATACACGAGTGGTGGATATCTTGATTATCACAATCAGGCGTGGAAAACAGGATTAACAGGCGCTGGTAGTAATTTTTGTCTTACATTTCAAGCAGTTACTACCGGAAATTTTTATGTCGGCTTTGCAACATCGGCTGGATATAACTCGGGCGGAATGGTCTACTATGGTAACTATGGCTCCCAGACAATTAATTTTGGATCGAATGGTGTAACATTGAGCGGCACATATGTAACATACAGCTCTGAAAGTACCCCTTGTACAAACTTCACATGGTTTCTTGTAAATATTGCTGTATCAGATGCTTGTTATGTTGATGTTTATGGCGCATCAAGCCCAATAACTGATACAGAACATGCTACGCACCTTCTAAGCGCATCTTACAGCATAGGGATGATGCCAGCTTATGTTGGATTTGGCGGTGATACAACAGCTGTCGCATTTACAGGAATCAATATTTCCCCTACTACTCCAGCGGCCAATATCACACTAAATATCCCTGATGGATTTATTGCCATATCAGGCAATTTCAAGAGAATCTCAGTCGGTAGTGCAAAAGATGGGTTAGAAGTATGGGCAACTGATGGAAGCGGACAACTTTTCAGATTTGATCCTTCACAATCCAATCCTTGGACTGCGCAAGCGCTCAAAGATGATGCAAACAATGTTATTCCATCTTTGGTTGATGTTGCAGTATCATCATTAGACAATATGGTTGCAATTCGTGGTGATGATAAAACAGCCATAGAATATGACTGGACAAAGAAGGTGTGGAAGAAATTACCCGCATCTAATGCAGCTACCATTAAGCTAGCACAAATTTCTATAGCAAATAGCAGCCACATTTATGCAGTATCGGAAGATAAAATTATTTACAACCATACCGCCGCTAGCAAAGATGGCAAAACAGCTGCATCCTGGAAAAAAATTAGCGATGGCATCTATGTAGCAACAGGATTATCAACTGCAAAAGCTGTCATTGTTATTGGAGTTAGCGAAAGTGGATCAGCCTACGAATTTGTTAATAAAAAATGGATACCACTCACAGGCGCTACTAACATAGATGAAGTTGCAATCGGCAATGAAAAACACATATTCGGTGTCGGCAAAGATGGGTCACTGTGGCATCTAGACTACAAAACAAAAAAATGGGTTCAACTTACTGACAAAGATAAGAAACAGGCTAGCGGATTTGGTTCAATTTCCGTAAACGCAGCCGGAACAATTTTTGCCCTTGATGGTGAGGGAGATGTTTACAACAAAGGGAATGCGGGGGTCACAGTTAAAACCTCAGCATCAGGAACTACAACACTTGTAGCATCATCTGATCAAAAACAGGCACCAGCAAAAGTTGTCACGAAAAAAACTGTTAAGAAAAAAGTAGCTAAAAAGTAGCTAAAAAGAAAGTGGTCAAAAAAGTAGTCAAACCAGCCGTTAAAAAGCCTGTAGCACCAAAAGCTGTCAAATAAACATTCTAAAAAATTACACGCTGATTTAAATCATGCGCTGATGTTAAAGGCCCCACGACAAACCAGTTTTGGGGCCTTTTTTATACTTATTTAATTTAAAGTGTTGCAAATCAAAAAACATTTTGTTAATAATTCTTAATAGTCGTAATGTTTGGTTTTCGTATTTTTTAAGGAGATATGGTTATGAGAAAAAATTTATCTTACTCGTTTATTTTATTATTAGCGGTGTGCACCGTTAATAGCAGTAACGTCGATTCAATGATGGTGTCTGAGTTTAAAAAAGATTGGGGATCAACACCAATGCAAAAAGCCCCAATAATCCATCCTGCTCCTACCCCAATCCAACAATCTGTCTCAACATCTTTTACCTACCCCGCAAAGAGCCAAACTGTCACTTTTAATCCAGGCTGGACCTACAACCCCGGAGATGCATTATTTTTTACAGCTACACTACCAAGTGGACTTAGCGACGTTGTCGTAGTCCTTTCTGCGGAACAAGATCAAAATGGGAATGTTTATAGGCTTGCATTTGGAAGAGACGGTGGTGTCCGCACAAGCTTAGTATACAAATCAGATTATTCCACTTTTTTAAGTGATGATTCTATTCTGGTTGGAACCAACATGGGACACGGGAATGATGATATAGCGTATACTCTGGTAAGCGGACAAACTTACTGGGTACAATATCTCGATAAGGACACCTCAATCACTCCACAACTCCCAACACTCACATTGGGTACAGGAAATGTTGCCAATCCAAAAACTGTAGTGTGTAAATGGAAAATAACAAATCCAATAGTTCCTACTCCAAAATATTTTGGCTTGGGTGGTTGGGATTGCGAGGTCGATTTCACAAATATTAGTGTTTCACGAGCGAGCGACATCGCAGCAGAAGCTGCCAAAGCTAAAGAAGCAACGGCAAAAGAAGAAGCAGTCAAGGAAGCTGAGGAAACCAAAGAAGAAGCTGCTCTACAGGCTGAATTAAAACACGAAGGGTTCAAGCTCGAATCCGGAACTTTCAAGAAAATTTCTGTTGGGCGTAAAGACAATAAATTGGAAGCATGGGCAATAGATGCAAATGGAGATACTTACAAATATGTTAATGAAGAACGTCAAAGCAAAAAAGAATCCCCATCGAAAGATTCCAAATCGAAAAAAGTAATCAACCCATGGGTTAAACAGGATATTAAGAGTCCTGTATGCTCAATTAAAATTATAAAAGCAACTTACGGCGCGGGCGATCAACCTAAGGATGTAACAGCTCTACTACAAACCCAAATTCCTTCAACGGCGCGCACACTTGTTTTATCAAGCCAAACTGTCGGCATGGACCAGTATGGATCTTGGCAGAACAAAATTTTTGGAGATCCTGCATTTGGAAAAGGCAAAACGTTAACGGTTACCTACCTAGGTTCGGATGGAGTAATTAGATCAGTATCCGTACAAGAAAAGGCTCCATTGGAATTTTCGACAAATCCAAATCCGGTAGTGAAATTAATTGATATCGCAGTATCATCAGATGGTGATGTGGTTGCCATTCGAGATAATTTTACGGCTTTAAAATATGATTGGGCAAAAAATGCTTGGAGTTTATTGCCGGCATCCAATCAAGACATAGTTCTAGAAAATATTACAATCGCTGATGATGATAATATTTACGCCGTACAGAATTTTAATACTCCAGGTAAATCAACCTCTATCATTTACAAATATGACGTACAAAAAACCGGAGCATCTTGGGTAAAAATTAGCGATGATACGGACATAATAAACGCACAAAAAGCAGGCGCCTCAGGAACATCTTGGGGGAATGTAAAATCCATAGCAGCAGGTATGTCAGCAGATAAAAAGCCAATTTTAATCAAGATAAATAAAGATGGCGAGGCGTATGAATTAGTTGGCAGCAAGTGGGTAGAACTGACCGGAGCAACTGACTTAAAAGATATTACAGTCGGAAGCGAAAAATATATCTTTGCTATCGGTAAAAAGGGCTCTCTGTGGAAGTTACATTACAAAACAAAAAAATGGATCCCTGTAAATACTAAAAAAGGCAAGCAAGTTCATGGATTCCACTCAATCTCTATAAATGCCAAAGGAATGTTCTTTGCACTTGATCGTAAAGGGAAAAATTATCACAGACGTTTTGTTAAAACAGTTGCTAAAGCTACAACTGAGAAGAAGATTGCCAAAACGGAGAAAAAAGTAGTCAAACCAGCCGTTAAAAAGCCTGTAGCACCAAAAGCTGTCAAATAAACATTCTAAAAAATTACACGCTGATTTAAATCATGCGCTGATGTTAAAGGCCCCACGACAAACCAGTTTTGGGGCCTTTTTTATACTTATTTAATTTAAAGTGTTGCAAATCAAAAAACATTTTGTTAATAATTCTTAATAGTCGTAATGTTTGGTTTTCGTATTTTTTAAGGAGATATGGTTATGAGAAAAAATTTATCTTACTCGTTTATTTTATTATTAGCGGTGTGCACCGTTAATAGCAGTAACGTCGATTCAATGATGGTGTCTGAGTTTAAAAAAGATTGGGGATCAACACCAATGCAAAAAGCCCCAATAATCCATCCTGCTCCTACCCCAATCCAACAATCTGTCTCAACATCTTTTACCTACCCCGCAAAGAGCCAAACTGTCACTTTTAATCCAGGCTGGACCTACAACCCCGGAGATGCATTATTTTTTACAGCTACACTACCAAGTGGACTTAGCGACGTTGTCGTAGTCCTTTCTGCGGAACAAGATCAAAATGGGAATGTTTATAGGCTTGCATTTGGAAGAGACGGTGGTGTCCGCACAAGCTTAGTATACAAATCAGATTATTCCACTTTTTTAAGTGATGATTCTATTCTGGTTGGAACCAACATGGGACACGGGAATGATGATATAGCGTATACTCTGGTAAGCGGACAAACTTACTGGGTACAATATCTCGATAAGGACACCTCAATCACTCCACAACTCCCAACACTCACATTGGGTACAGGAAATGTTGCCAATCCAAAAACTGTAGTGTGTAAATGGAAAATAACAAATCCAATAGTTCCTACTCCAAAATATTTTGGCTTGGGTGGTTGGGATTGCGAGGTCGATTTCACAAATATTAGTGTTTCACGAGCGAGCGACATCGCAGCAGAAGCTGCCAAAGCTAAAGAAGCAACGGCAAAAGAAGAAGCAGTCAAGGAAGCTGAGGAAACCAAAGAAGAAGCTGCTCTACAGGCTGAATTAAAACACGAAGGGTTCAAGCTCGAATCCGGAACTTTCAAGAAAATTTCTGTTGGGCGTAAAGACAATAAATTGGAAGCATGGGCAATAGATGCAAATGGAGATACTTACAAATATGTTAATGAAGAACGTCAAAGCAAAAAAGAATCCCCATCGAAAGATTCCAAATCGAAAAAAGTAATCAACCCATGGGTTAAACAGGATATTAAGAGTCCTGTATGCTCAATTAAAATTATAAAAGCAACTTACGGCGCGGGCGATCAACCTAAGGATGTAACAGCTCTACTACAAACCCAAATTCCTTCAACGGCGCGCACACTTGTTTTATCAAGCCAAACTGTCGGCATGGACCAGTATGGATCTTGGCAGAACAAAATTTTTGGAGATCCTGCATTTGGAAAAGGCAAAACGTTAACGGTTACCTACCTAGGTTCGGATGGAGTAATTAGATCAGTATCCGTACAAGAAAAGGCTCCATTGGAATTTTCGACAAATCCAAATCCGGTAGTGAAATTAATTGATATCGCAGTATCATCAGATGGTGATGTGGTTGCCATTCGAGATAATTTTACGGCTTTAAAATATGATTGGGCAAAAAATGCTTGGAGTTTATTGCCGGCATCCAATCAAGACATAGTTCTAGAAAATATTACAATCGCTGATGATGATAATATTTACGCCGTACAGAATTTTAATACTCCAGGTAAATCAACCTCTATCATTTACAAATATGACGTACAAAAAACCGGAGCATCTTGGGTAAAAATTAGCGATGATACGGACATAATAAACGCACAAAAAGCAGGCGCCTCAGGAACATCTTGGGGGAATGTAAAATCCATAGCAGCAGGTATGTCAGCAGATAAAAAGCCAATTTTAATCAAGATAAATAAAGATGGCGAGGCGTATGAATTAGTTGGCAGCAAGTGGGTAGAACTGACCGGAGCAACTGACTTAAAAGATATTACAGTCGGAAGCGAAAAATATATCTTTGCTATCGGTAAAAAGGGCTCTCTGTGGAAGTTACATTACAAAACAAAAAAATGGATCCCTGTAAATACTAAAAAAGGCAAGCAAGTTCATGGATTCCACTCAATCTCTATAAATGCCAAAGGAATGTTCTTTGCACTTGATCGTAAAGGGAAAAATTATCACAGACGTTTTGTTAAAACAGTTGCTAAAGCTACAACTGAGAAGAAGATTGCCAAAACGGAGAAAAAGGAAGCTGCCAAAACCGTGAAAAAGGCAGTAAAAGCGGAGAAGAAAGCTGCCAAAACCTTGAAAAAATCCGAGAAAAAGGCTGCCCAAAAAACCGTGAAAAAATTACCTAAGAAAAAAGCTAAAAAAGAGGGCACCAAACAGTTGACTGAAGAGCAAGAAGCCGAAGAAACAGCAGTGGGAGAGTAGTCATAAAATAAAAAGTAACTGACAAAGGGCTCCAACTTGGAGCCCTTATCTTTATCTAGCTTAATATCTAGCTTATAAAAAATCTTTATTTATTTAGCGCGCGTTGCCGTTTTTTTTGGCATTTCTGCCCGACGCTTTTCAACCGCTTTAACAACCGGTTTTTGTGTTGCTTTTTTAATTGGCGCCTTAGCTACCTCTTTTTTCTGACGTGTTAGAATTGACGCTTTCCACTTATTAATAAACTTCATCTTTGTGGCCCCAAACAAAGCCTCATGTTTGCTTGCTTCATTTAAAAGCTTTTCAGCTTGCGCATAGTGGGCAGGTGTATCAAAATTCTTACGACCAGCAATCCAATTAAAACGCGCAATTACCGTAAAAATCTCCGCCTTTTGACTTGCCGTTGCAGATGAACCTTTTTCGTGCATAAATTCAATGATATTATTAGCAGCACCAGTAAATGATTTAATAGAACCTCTGGCATCAAACTTTCCAAGTTTGGCAATTGGCTCAGTCATTAATTTATTTTCTTTTTTAACGATTTTCCCACGTGACTTCTTAGCTCTTTTTACTGGTGGACGCTTGACAACTTTCTTAGGAGCAGGTTTGACGACTTTCTTCGGAGCAGATTTTACTTTTGCAGTGGCCGTCTTTTTCTTTGCTATAACAGGTTTTGCTTTTACGTCCTTAACAGTACCCATCTGTTTTTTAGCAGGAACAACCTGTTTGGCCGTAAGCTGTTTTGACACTTTCGTCTTTTCTTCTGGCTTCCCCCTCTCCTCTACTGCTACTGGACTAATGGATTGGGTCGCGACCATCGATACAGCCAAAAGTAACACCGAAAGTTGTTTTATATTCATAAAAATCTCCTTACCTATGAAAATTACCAAAATCTTACGTCTATATTACTTAATTTGCCAACGGATAACTTTACTAACTGAATTATATATCAAACTAAACTAAAAAATAAAGATTTTGTTTAATTTAATTCTTTCTCAACACAAGAACAGTATTACCACCACCAAACCCAAACGAATTGGATATGGCGTAACTTATTTTTGAATCTCTGGCACAGCCGGGAACATAATCAAGGTCGCATTCCGGATCAGGATTCTCAAGATTTATTGTCGGCGGCAGAATTTGATTTTCAAGCGCAAGAGCGCAAAAAATTGCTTCCGCAGCTCCTGTTGCCCCAAGCATATGTCCTGTCATGGACTTTGTGCTGCTAACTGCAATGTGATTTGGTTTTTCTGCACAGACATGCTCTCCAAAAACATGCTTTAGTGCATTAGTCTCAACGACATCATTCATGCGTGTACCCGTGCCGTGAGCATTAATATACCCAACATCTTCAGGATTAATTTTTGCCTCATTCAGTGCCATTTTTATCGCATTTATGGCTCCTCGTCCATCAGGATGAATTGCAGTAATGTGGTGGGCATCAGAGGTTGCGCCATAGCCCACTATTTGCGCATAAATTTTGGCGCCACGTTTAATTGCCAGGTCTTTGCGCTCAAGTACAAGCATTGCGGCACCTTCGGCCATTACAAAACCGGTGCGTAAAGCATCAAACGGCCTGCTTGCTCGCGCAGGATCACCGGACCATGTTGAAAGAGCTCTCATGTTGCCAAAACCAACTACTGTCATAGGAATTGCACAACTTTCAACTCCACCGGCAAGCATGTAATCTGCATATCCATCTTTTATTGATCTGAAAGCAAGGCCCAAAGCATCGCTGCTTGAAGAACAGGCATTTGTAATTACGGCAGAAGGACCTTGTAAATTCCACTTTATACTCGCCCAACCTACAGCCTCGTTACTAATCAAACTTGGGATTGTAAAGGGGGATATCCTTTTGGAACCTCCGGCCATGTACTCACGAACACAATGCTCAATTTCACCAAGTCCACCAATTCCAATTCCCATGTATGAGCCAAATCTGTCCCGTTGCTCAGGAACAGCTTGCGATAAGCCGGAATCTTCAATTGCCTGTTTTGCTGCAACCAGACTTAGCTGAATAAATCTCCCGGCCTTGTTCTGATCCTTTTGGGACAAAACTTGATCGATAAGGGCCTGATCATTTTTTACAAAACCGACAACTTTACATGGATAATTTTCAAGATTGTAACGATCACTTATAAAACCGATTCCGGATTTTCCGGCGATTAAGTTACTCCAAGTTGTCTGCGTGTCATTGCCCAATGGGGTAATAAGTCCCACCCCTGTGATTACAACCTCACATTTTGACATAGTAAGCTAACTTCTTATTTTGTACGATATGTGTGAATTAAATTTACAGCTTCACCGATTGATTTAATTTTTTCGGCATCTTCATCTTTGATTTCAAGACCAAATGTCTCTTCAAAACTCATTATGATCTCAACAACATCAAGTGAATCTGCGCCCAAATCTTTAAATGTAGAAGATTCTGTAATATTTTGCGCAGGAAGGTTCAATTTTTCTGAAATAATGGAAACTACTTTGCTCAGAGTCTCTTCTTTTGTGAATGCCATAAAAATACTCCTAAAAACTTTAATCACAGCTTTAATCAATAAATTTTTAATAACACAGGTTTATATGATATCTGATTTTTGAAAAATTTTCCACAAAAGTGTGTATTTTTAAGCTGTTTTTAGTTAATTGCTACTTAATAATTTATGACAAAACGATATCATATTGGAGAAAAGTCTTGACTTTTACATATTATGATATATTATAGTCATATGAAGAGAATACAAAAACAGTGGATCCTTAGGGATTTAGAAAAAAAAATGGTTCTTATCGTTGGGCCTCGCCAGTCAGGTAAAACCTGGTTGGCAAAGGACATTGCAAAAGAATTTAAAAGCAGTGTCTATCTCAATTATGATCAAATCTTAGATCGCGAAATTATTAGCGCGCAGTCTTGGTTGCCAACTACGGATCTTTTGGTGCTTGATGAACTTCATAAAATGCGAGATTGGAAGAATTATCTCAAGGGATTGTATGATACAAAACCTGAATCTATGCATGTCTTGGTAACAGGCAGCGCCCGCTTGGATATCTATGACCACTTAGGAGACTCATTGGCCGGACGGTATTTCCGACATAGATTATTCCCACTCTCTTTGGCTGAGCTTGCGCAGGTATCTGAGCCATTGGATATCCAAAGGCTGATTGTGCGAGGTGGTTTTCCGGAACCTTATTTGGTTGATGATGAAGTTGAAGCCAGTAGATGGCGATTGCAGTATATTAACAGTATTTTAAGTTCTGATGTTTTTGAAATAGATAAAATTTATAATTTAAAGGCTATGCAGCTTGTTTTTAATTTATTAAGAAATCGTGTTGGCTCACCGGTTTCATTCCAATCTTTGGCAGAGGATGTTGCTGTATCTCCAATGACGATAAAAAAATATATCCAGATTTTAGAAGCTTTATACATTATTTTTAGAGTGACCCCTTACTCCAAAAATATTGCACGCAGCTTGTTGAAAGAGCCCAAAATATACTTTTTTGATACAGGCCTTGTGCAGGGGGATGATGGAGCAAAGTTAGAAAATTTAGTTGCCGTCAGTCTACTAAAACATGCTTGCGCAAAAACCGATTATCATGCCGAAGAGTATAATCTACATTATTTGCGTACAAAAGATGGAATAGAAGTGGACTTTGCATTAGCTCGACAAGAAAATGTTGAACAGATAATAGAAGTTAAACTGTCAGATGGATCTCTTAGCCATGCGTTGGTACATTTTCATGAAAAATATAACTATCCCGCTATTCAATTGGTTAAATTACTTCGTCATGAACATGAGCAAAATGAAATAAAAATATTGAGTGCAGAAAAATTTTTATCCGAACTGTTTTTATAGAAATCAAAAACATATTTTATGTATCATTTAAAACATTCCACCGGTTAACTCTATAGTCTGGCCGGTAATATAGTCAGCCCTGCCTGAGGTCAAAAAATCAATAAGATTAGCAATATCATCCGGATGTCCAAAGCGCTTGAGCGCTATGTGATCTAGTGCCATCTGTTTGGCAGATTCAGGTAATTTTTCAGTCATGCTTGTTTGGATAAATCCCGGCGCAATGGCGTTGATCAAGACATTGCGACTTGCGTACTCTTGCGCGAGAGTTTTGGTTAATGCTATAATTCCGGCCTTGCTAGCAGCATAATTAGCCTGCCCGGCATTACCATGAATGCCAACAATTGAGCTAATATTAATAACATAGCTCTTTTTTTGCTTAATCATGCGCTTAAGTGCTTGCGCAGAGCAGAAAAATGTCCCTTTTAGATTCACATCTAAAACAGTATCCCAATCGGATTCACACATTCGAATCGCAAGTGTGTCACGCGTGACTCCTGCGTTATTCACAAGCAAATTTAAATCTTTATTTGGCTGATTATCCAAAAACTTAGATAATTGATCAAATCCGTTTTTTATTGATTCAACAGATGTAACATCGACTTGAAAGTATTGAATATTTAATTTTTTTAGATCCTGAACAACTGGTGCATCTTGCGATAAAATGTCAAAAACAGAAACACAATCTCCACGAGACAAAAGTTTTTTAGCGACAGCAAGGCCTATCCCCTGCACCCCTCCGGTGATTAAAGAGTTAAATTGAGCCATCGCCCTCACTGCCCTTCTGTCCATCACTCAACTCTTGCTCAACAACAAGATCCATTTCAGTTTTCTGAATCTCCTTACCCAAAGATGTCACCAACTGCTCAATGTCAGCCTGTGTATTAATTGAAGCAACATTTGCTTTCGGCCACTCCCGTTTGAGCATTTTTGCATATTTGGTACCGGGACCTACCTCAATAATCAGATCACATTTTTTGAAATGTTTCATAGCCGGCCACCACAAAACATTAGAACTCATCTGACTGACAAGCGACTCTTTGATCTCTTCATTTGATTTTACAATCTTAGCTGCAACATTGTTAACAAGTGGAACAGCAAGATCTTTAAAATCAACTTTAACCAAATATGCGGCAAAATTCTCTTCAGCCTCTCGCATCATTCTTGAATGAAATGCCCCTGCAACATTGAGCGCTATTGCCTTACCTTTGGCCTGCTTAATATCACTTGCAATAGCAATAAGTTCATTGTTTGTCCCTGATATAACAAATTGAGTTGGCGAATTATAATTTACGACTTGGGCAACAACTTTGAGATCAGTTGGGTCATCGTACTTTTGGCATATCTCCTGAACCGTCTCAAATGGTAATCCAAGAGATGCTAACATGCCCCCTTCATACTTTTGGGTCGCTTCTTCCAAAAATAGCGCACGCTTTTTAAGCAGATACAACGCATCAGGAAATGTCATTCCGCCGGCAGCGAAAATTGCGGAGTACTCTCCCGAGCTATGTCCCGCAACTATATCCGGTATAATTCCATATTTCTCATTAAGTATTTTGTAGATTGACGCACTAACAAGAAAAATCGATGTTTGTGCATTAATAGTTTCTCTGAGCTCTTTTTCTGATGACGCAAAACAGAGTCGAACAAAATTCTGGTCCAAACAACTCGAAGCCTGTTCAAAAAGCTCCTGAACCAAACGTTCTCGATCATAAAGTTCTTTACACATTCCAAGAAGCTGGGATCCCTGCCCAGGAAAAATCATCCCTATTTTCATAGTCATACCTGCATTTTTGAAATGATTGGAAAATAACCTCACATTTATTTATTAACGGAGACTACAAATTCTCAGCCGAAATTAGACTCAATTTCTCTCTGACTTCACCCGCAAAAACAGACGCTTGTCCGGACTTTGCAGTTGTTTTAACCAAAAGCCTTTGCCAATAATTTTTAGCCTCATTATATTTTTTTTGTGTCCAAAAATATGAACCTACCTGATAAAGAGCTATCTCATTTGCAACACTATTATCATTATTCGCGATAGCAATCAGTTCATTAAGCGCGTCGCTCTGAATTTTTGCGTCTTTATTATCCATATTAATCAAAGCTATTTTTACTTTATATGAATCTTTAATCTCTTCGCTTTTAACCTGATTAACAACATCTTTAAATATTTTAATCGCTTGCTCTACTTTTCCAAGATTTAGCAAAGCTTCAGCTTGAAATGCCAAAAATGCCGGCGCCAATTCTGTATTTTTATAATTTTGATACCCCTGCCCGAATACCTGCTCAGTCTGAACCCACTTATCATTTTCACTCTCAAATTGCTTAACTCCAGGATAGTTTGAACTGGTTTTTTTGCTTTTGACTGCCCCATCGTAGTACTGAATTGCTGACATAAAATCTTTATAGGCAGCAGCACGAACCTTATTTTTATAAAATGCATAGCCAAAAATAGCCGCACTCAAGATAATTACCCCCAAAGCCGCAATAATTAAAAGCTGTTGATAAACTTTTACTTTTTTAAGTACATCATCAAACCACTTTATTAACATCGCCTGCTTAACTTCCATCGAATTCTCCTATAGTTTTTATCAATTTATTAACAAATTTCAAATTAAAGATCTACACAAAATTGAGTATATATAACTTATCATTTTTGTATACTAAAAATGCTATTTATATTAAGAATTTTCGCCCTGAAACATTATCATTTCACACTGAAAAATTTGGTGCTGTTTTTTACTGTATTTTCTATCACATCTGCAGTAGAATTTCCATGGCAGATAATAACATTTCCCTTAACCCCCAACAAAACAGCCCCGCCTGTGTATAAAACACCTTTGGCCATATCATGAGCAAAATCACAAATTTTGGGATCAACTTTGGGATCAGTCACACTTTTGAGCTCAGTTTCTCTTTTAATTAACTTAATAAACAGATCAAATGCGCCTTCAAGTGTTTTTAAAAAAATATTTCCCGAAAAGCCATCACTCACAACAATATCTGTTTTGTAGTCGAAAACATCTAATGGCTCAATGTTTCCAATAAAATTAAGTGTTGAATTCTTGAGCAGTACAAAAGCCTCTTTTGTAACCAATGACCCCTTGCAGTCCTCATGCCCATTGGATAGAAGAGCTATTCTGGGGGTGGATATGTTTAAGATATTTTTGGCATAATCATCTGCCAGATACGCAAACTGCACCAAATTATTCGGTCTACAGTCAGTATTTGCGCCCAAATCAAGGGCCAAAACCTTGTTTCCTGTTGACGTTGGTAAAAAACCGGCAATGGCAGGTCGGTCAAGGTTTTCCGCTTTACCCAAAATAAAACTGGCAGCTACCATCACAGCCCCGGAATTACCGGCAGAAATTGCAACATCTGCCTGCCCAGATTTGACAAGCTCGATAATTTTGACAATAGAAGAATCTTTTTTCTTGCGTACGGCACTGACCGGATCCTCGTCCATAGCAATGACACTTGTTGAATTACAAAAATTTATCGGATAACTTTGCCAGTTCGAATCATATTTATAAAGATACTCTTTTATAACATCTTGCGGACCAACAAGAGTAAGTGGAATCGATTTTTTGGCTGCATTCAACGCCCCAAGAACTATCTGCTCCGGCGCGTAATCCCCACCCATGACATCCAAGGCAATCATTTTAATTTATTCTTTTGCACCATTTTCAGGAGTAGCTGCTGGCGCTTTGGCTTGCATCTGCTGTTCCTTTGCCTGTTTCGCCTTCCCTCTCTGGTACATTCTGTCAGTTTTTGTTCTTAAAATTTTCGTGCCCTTATAGTAACCACACTCTTTGCAAGCTTGGTGCGGAATAATTGGGGCCTGGCATGTTTGACACGCAGCAACACTCTTTGGTTTTAACCCTTTATTGGCAGATCGCATGTCTCTTCTAGATTTTGACTGTTTACGCTTTGGCGTTGGCATAGTAAACTCCCATCGTGTTCAAACTTAAAAAACTTGTTTTGTCCTTGTAAAAATTAGGTATATTTGGCAAAATAATACTATATGTTTAAAAAAACTGCAACCGCAAACGCATTATAAATGAATATGGGAGTTTTGAAATGGCAAATATATCGATGGACTTGGTAAAACAACTTAGGGAAAAGACTCAAGTTGGAATGATGGACTGTAAAAAGGCACTGGAAGAGTCAAATGGCGATATAGAGAAAGCAATTGAAATATTGAGGAAAAAGGGTTCGTCCGTTGCAGCTAAACGGGGCGAAAATGCAACCACCAATGGTCGTGTAGAATGTTTTATCTCTCCTGACACAAAGACCGGCGCAATGGTTGAAATCGCATGTGAAACTGATTTTTCTGCAAAAACAGTGGATATGGAGTATTTTGCAAAACACACGGCTGAAGTTGCTGCAATCACCGCTGTTAATGACGCACAGGCAATTTTGAGTCAAAAATCACTAAAAAATCCTAAACTTGTGGTGAAAGATCATCTTAATGAGTTGATAGCAAAGATTGCTGAAAGCATTAAAGTAATCAAGGTTGTGCTTTTCAAAGCCGGAAAATTCGGCATGGTAAGCGCCTATATTCATCCCGGTTCTACCGTAGGCGTAATGGTTGAGCTAGGAATGGAAAAGGACCCTTCTGCACATCTTGAAGAGTTAAAAACCGTGGCCAAAGACATCTGCATGCAAATTGCGGTAAACAAACCTTTATCCGTTTCACCTACTGATCTTGACGTGGCAGCCGTTGCAAAAGAACGCGAAATAGCAACAGAACAGCTAAAGCTTTCCGGCAAACCGGCCAATGTTATTGAAAAAATTTTAGAAGGCAAAATTAAAAAATACTACGAGGACGTCTGTTTACTCAATCAATTCTTCATTAAGAATGACAAGATTACAATCCAGAATTACTTAGATGAGGCTAGCAAAAAGCTTGGCAACAAAATTACAGTCAAGCAGTTTGTCAGAATTGGAATTGGTAGATAATATGGAATCTGTTTTAATCAAATTAAGTGGCGAGTTTTTGCGCAGCCCGAACGGATGCAATCCGGACGGGTGTAATGCTAATGAACATACCCCTAATGGGTTTAATCATGAACGACTCAAAGATTTTGCAGACCAGATAAAAAAGTTATCCACTAAAAACAATTTTGGAATCGTAATAGGTGGCGGCAATTTTTTTAGAGGATCTAAGCAGGGAGTGCAGCTAAAGATGCAACAGACCGGTGCAGATGCCGTTGGAATGCTTGCAACAGTTATGAATGGGATAATACTGCAAGACATCTTTAGGCAAGCTAATCTGGAATCTGTGGTCTTAAGTGCATTTTCGATTGACTCAATGGTTCCAAGAATTAATCAAGTGCTGATTGATTCAGCGCTAAGTGAAAACAAAATAATTATTTTTGTCGGAGGAACCGGTAATCCTTTTTTTACAACGGATACCAATGCAGTCTTGCGTGCGCTACAGATTGGAGCCAAACAGGTTTGGAAAGCAACAAAGGTTGACGGCGTTTATTCAGCCGATCCAATGGTTGACAAAAAAGCAAAGAAATTTAAAGAGATTGGATATTCCAAAATTCTGGAAAACAATTTAAAAATTATCGACCCAACAGCGATAACGCTTGCCGCAGGAAACAGTGTAAAAATAAGAGTTTTTAATGTGTTTGAAAAAAATGCATTATTAAAAGTCTCAAAAGATTTGAATTTTGGCAGTACAATAAGTTAAATTTGAAGGGTTTATGATGGAAGAGATAGCATTTATTGAGGGTGATTCAAAAAGTATTGAGACCCTTACAAAAGCGGAAATGGATAAAGCACTCAAACATTTTGAGAAAGAACTTTTGGCAATCAGAACCGGCCGAGCAAACGTCAGTATGCTCGAAGGTCTAAAAGTCGAATGCTATGGTCAATTAATGGGGTTAAGAGAACTTGCAACATTGGCAGCCCCTGATGCAAGATTACTAACAATTCAACCTTGGGATCCAAGCATTATCGGCGATATTGAAAAGGCACTTCAATCATCAGACCTCGGAGTAACACCCGCAAATGATGGTAAAATCATAAGAATTCAACTGCCTCAGATGAGTACTACAAGACGTGAAGAGTTGGTCAAAATTCTTGGAAAAAAGGTTGAAGAATGCAGAGTTGCAATAAGAAACACTCGTAAAGATATTCACAATGAGATCAGAGATGCTGATAAAAAACATATAATTTCTGAAGACTTTGCCGAAAAGCTCAGCACATTACTCCAGAAAATCACTGATGAATTTATCAAAAAAGCCGATGATTTATATGAGAAAAAGGCAGGCGAACTAAGAGCTGTTTAAGCTTTTAATCTGCTTAACTTTTTTGTTAATTTTTTTAAAAAAAGCCCCTGGATCTATTCCGGGGCTTTAAGAGCAAATTTTTTTAGCAGATTCCTTAACAACCTCAAATACGTCAGCTACAGATATATCGCTAGTCCATTCTCGCCTGTTTTTTGTGTAAATAAAAGAGGATTTCTCTGATTTGGGAGTCCAGATCGCATTTTTCTGTCTTACTAAGCCAACCAATGGAATATTCAAGGCATTCGCCAAATGAATAACAGATGTGTCTACGGAAATAACTAAATCACACAAAGAGATAATCGACGGTAATTCAAAAAAGCTCTTGCTTGCAGTAAAAACATGAACGTGTTTCAACGAGTTGCATTTCACAATATCCTCAATTAACTCTCTTTTTTCGGGTAATGCGTTGATAATAAAACTTAATTTTGAGCAAGCTTCGCTTGAGCAAGTTTCACTTGAAAAAAGCTCTTCTTGTTTAATTTTTTTTATCAAATCAATAACACTATCAATATCCCAACAACGATTTTCAATTTTGGCAAAAGAATTTAAAAATATAATCTTATCCTGTTTTTCTTTAATTCCCCATGTCAAAAACTTGGCCCTAGCATCATCAATCCATTTTTTATCAATATTAAAAGATAATTTCTTTTGCGAATCTGGGATATTAATACCAAAAATCTTTTCAAATTGGTACGTAAAAAAATCTCTTATAAAAGCAATTTTTAACGTGTTAATAGAATCAGTAGATGTAACAATAAAACTTTGTGGCGCTATGATTTTTGCAAATCTTGCAGTTCTTTTTGGTCTTGCATTCAACGCACATACAATAATCGAATAATTTTCTTGCCTCAGCTGCTTGAAAAACCCAGGCATATTCCACCATGCCCCAACATTTTTATAAATTTTGTTAAAAAAAGAGCAGGATTCGAGCCACTCATATACAATATCATGTTTTTTGCTTTTCCAGCGGAATAAACAACTTTTACCTCTATACTCATCAACCCATAGATCGATTTTAAGATTAGGATACTGCTCGGATAAAGCCTTAAAACAGTTATGCAGGTACGAAAAATCTCCGATGGCAATGCCATCAATAAATAAAATTTTACTACTTTTCTCCAGTAATTCTTTTGGTATAAGCTGATCCATCTTATATTCCCCCAGTAATTCGCCGTAACGTAAAAATCACGAATAACAAGGTTTAAATATAATTAAACAGTATTTATTTGCAATATTAACAAAAAATCAGTCCGTACGGCCCTTCCATATTAAACGACTTAGCCAGTTACGCGTGCGCTTCCTTATATGCCGCTTATTATCTTGTTTAAGAAGGTTTAAAACACCACATGCTGATGATTAATCGATGACATCATTTATGAATTCTAAACTTCTTTGTATATCAACTTCACGCCATTCTTTATCATTTTGGTCGATAAGCGCAATATTACTGCCTTGTACTATTAGGTTCTTTGGCACAAAATCCATTAGTCTTTCTCTTGTAAGTCGGGATACTGCTTGCTTAATACTTTTTTTAGTTGGATATGTACCATTAAGCATAAGAAATGTTACAAGATTTATTCCCTTTTTCCATTCGGGACCAGATGAATGGCCTTTTTTAATCAAGGTCTTGTGCACATAAGAGCTTTCAATACGGAATAAATCCTTACTCTGGTAAGCAAAACACTTGCAGTACAACCATTCTTTACTGCGCTGCAACCAAAACATTTGCTCTTCAATTTTGGGTTCATATGCACAAGGAGTTTGTAAAATCAATTTTCCAGATCGTTTAGCAAGAAACTCAACAACACTTCTTGCTGCCTCGTTTTCTGAGGACCAAGGAGCCTGGATAAATATATTGTTCCCCAGGCGTAATATCGCATTAATTTTTTGTTTCCAATGGCGACTTTCAGGATTAATATAATCAAAAGCCAAAACAACATCAAAATGCTCACAATCGGCAAGCTTTTGCAACTCTTGCAATGACATTTTTTCTTTTAAAAGAACTATGTTTTGCAAATGAGAGTTCAAATGACAAAGCTCTAAGAGTTGGTCGGCCCGTCGAGATGAATCACGATTATCCTCAACCATAATGCATGTTGAATCATAATCATGGGCTATACGAAATGAAAAATATCCTTGTCCGGCACCAAGATCAAGTACCGTAATAGGACGTTTGTATCGATCTAATATGGGCTTAATAGCGTCGTAGTACCCTTGACAATCACTAAGTCCCTTTTGCACTACAACATTGTCCACAACAACATCTTGGCACTCTTGGCATCGACGTGCGGCATCAACTTGAAAAATACAGAGCGAGAAGGACACGCACGCAAAAAATTTCACGCGAAACCGTTTTTTCATACTCTCCCTCCAATAGTATGGACATCCAAATACTTAATTCTGTCAGTTAGAATAATCGCTAGTGATCATCTAGATAAAGATATTTGTTTTTTTAACTGAATTATGCGCAAGCCATTAATAGCCAGTTATTAAGCAACGTCAACAACTCTCGACTAAAGTCGAAAGCTTGTAACTGAATTTTTATCCTCCTTCGCCCTTCGTGGCTACGGAGGACAGGTAACTCGCTACAATAGGCTGGTTGACAGGCAGCCCGGGTATATAGCCATTGGCAATACACCACTTGTTTGAAATATTTCTAGCAGCATTGAGATCTGCGTTTAACATAAGACCACACGAACAGGAGTAAAGAGATTGGCTTTTTCTATTTGTTTTGAGCACAATATTACATTGAGAACATGTTTGAGACGTATAATGCGGTTCAACGTATTCAACGTAAATTCCATGCAACTCTGCACCGTAATTAATTGCGTTTTCAACGCGATTAAAACTCCACCTTCCCATATGAGCCCTATGCTTTTTACGGGCCCTTCCCTTTTCACCACAGCGCTTTCTTATGTTGGTCAATCGTTCCAAAACCACAGTATCTCCAGGCTGAAGCCTAGAAATCAATTCTTTTGCTACAATTCGATCGCAATTTTCCTTGTTGAGTTGCAACAGAAGCTGTTTCCCTAGGCTTGTCAAACGAAAGTGTTCTGGCATCCAAACGAATTGGAACATGCCTAAGCTCCGGCTTGCACGTCTTTATTCCTTTTTTCGAAAGAATTCTTACTGCCTTAACATTTTCTACCGCTCTATTTCTCGCAGAACACAGATATTGAGATTTAAGACCAAGCCTTGCCTTCAGCAATGCATAGACTTTTTTGTGAAGATCTATGGCAGACAGTTCTTCGGAATCCCATGCAACATCAATGCAATGCTGCCAGGCTTCTTTGTAAAGCCTTGCGGTTTCGCCAAGGGCTTCCGCTTGCGCTTTGTCGAGAACTATTGGAAAAACTACTGTTCTTTGAATCACTTAGATCCTACCATTAATATGCGCCACACCCTCAGGGATTCATATGAAAATTTTTAAAATAAATCAGCTCAACATTTATTCAAAAATTAGTTAAGCTTTAGAACTTGTAATAACGGTAATTTTTAAAATAGCTGGGTCTTATGGATAAGCATTTTGTACATCTGCATTTACATACCGAATTTTCGCTGCTTGATGGAGCAATAAAAATTCCTGACTTGCTAAAATTTTGCAAGCAAAATAACTGGAAAGCCGTCGGAATTTCTGATCATGGCAATATTTTTGGTGCAATTAAATTCTTCCAGTTGGCTAAGAAAGAAGGCATAAAGCCCATTCTTGGCGTTGAGATGTATATAACTCCCGATGCAAAAATCAAAGATAACAAAGACCGATATCATCATATAATGCTAATTGTGCAGAATGAACAAGGTTACAAAAATTTGTGCCGGTTATTCTCGTTTGCATACCAAGACGGATTCTACTTCAAGCCTCGAATAGATTACGCCCAACTCGAAAAATATTCGCAAGGCCTAATTATTACAACTGCATGTGTTGGCGGACATATACCAACATTACTGCGCGACGGAAACATTCAAGAGGCTGAAACACGAACCACTTTCATGAAAAACCTGCTCGGCGACAGATTTTATTTCGAAATTGCACCACCGGAGATTGAAATTAACCGAATCACAAATCCACTTTTAATTGAGTACAGCAAAAAATGGGGAGTTCCATTAACCGTCGGTTGCGACGCCCACTTTGTAAACAAACAGGATCATGACGCTCACGAAGTCCTGCTTTCAATACAAACAAAAGATCAGATAGACAACCCTAAGCGATTCTCATTTGGAGAATTTTCGGGACACCTCAGGACAGAAGAAGAAATTCGTGAATCTTTTAAAGGCAACCCGGATGCACTAGACGCCATGTGGCACACCGGGGAAATAGCAGACAGATGTGAATTTAATTTCGTGTTTGGTAAACTGTTCTTCCCCAAATTCCCAATTCCGGAACAACATACACCAGAAAGTTTTTTTGAACACTTGTGTACAACAGGTCTTGATAAATTAAAACAGAAAAATTTAATCCCTGCGGATCAGTTTGAACAGTACGATGCACGCTTAAAACTCGAAGTCGATTTAATTGAAAAAATGGGTTTTGTGGGCTACTTTTTGGTAGTCAGTGATTTCATTCAGTGGGGAAAACGTCAAGGTATTCCCATCGGCCCCGGACGAGGTTCTGCCGCAGGATCTCTTGTCGCATGGGCGCTTGAGATCACAAACGTTGACCCATTAAAATTTAATTTACTTTTTGAGCGCTTCCTAAACCCCGAACGTATAAGCATGCCTGATATAGATATAGACTTTTGCATCGAAAGACGAGAAGAAGTCATTGATTACGTCAAAGAAAAGTACGGACATGACTGCGTATGCCAAATCATTACATTCGGAACAATGATGGCCAAAGGTGTGCTTAAAGATGTCGCTCGGGTACTTGGCTTTCCGTTTCAAGATGCAAATGCAATTACGGACCTAATTCCGGAGCAGTTAAAAATAACATTGGGAGAAGCCATTGAGCAGGAACCCAAATTAAAAGATTTAATACAATCAAATCCAAAAGTGCAGAAACTTTTTGAGATAGCCTTAACCCTTGAAGGGTTAACCAGACACGCTTCAAAACATGCGGCCGGAATTGTAATATCACCAACGGCACTGCAAGAAACAATGCCACTTTATGTTCCATCTAAATCTGACGATTTAGTCTCGCAATACTCAATGACCGATCTTGAAGCTCTTGGCTTTTTAAAGATGGACTTTCTTGGCCTGAAAAACTTAACCGTCATTGACCGCACGCTGAAAGCCATCAAAAAAAATCATGGCGTGGAAATCGATCTTGATACCCTACCGCTTTATGATGACAAGGCATTTAAACTTTTGTGCGATGGAAATTCAAACGGAATATTCCAGTTTGAATCCGATGGGATTAAAGATGTTTTGCGCAAGCTGCAACCGGACAAATTTGAAGACCTAATTGCAGTTAACGCACTTTACCGCCCCGGCCCACTTGGCTCGGGCATGGTCGACGATTACATTGACCGTCGTCACGGCCGTAAAAAGACAACGTATATGTTCCCGGAACTTGAACCGGTGTTGTCAGAGACTTATGGCGTCATCGTTTATCAAGAACAGGTTATGAAGATTGCATCTGCAATAGCAGGCTACACGTTAGGCGGCGCAGACATTCTGCGTAAAGCCATGGGTAAGAAAAAATTTGAAGTTATGGAGCAACAAAAGGTGTTGTTTGTTAAAGGCTCCAAAGAACGTGGATTTGATGAAAAAAAAGCGGTCGAACTGTTTGACTTGATGGCTTACTTTGCCGGGTATGGATTTAATAAATCCCACTCTACGGCTTACGCCTTAATTGCCTATCACACAGCATATCTAAAATCACACTACCCCAATGAATTTATGGCCAGCTTAATCTCATTAGAAACAAGCAACCCTGATGCATTTGAACTTTATCTGCATGAAATTCAGGATATGGGGTTAACGATGATTCCACCAAATATTAATCTGTCTGATTCGGAATTTAAATCGGCTGAGGGAAAAATTGTTTTTGGATTACAGGGAATTAAAAACGTTGGGGGAGCAGCACTTGTAAACATTCTTGAGCAGAGAGATAAAAAGCCATTTTCAGATTTACTCGATTTTTGTAAGAGAGTGGATTTACGAACGGCAAATAAAAGAGTCCTTGAAAATTTAACATACGCCGGAGCATTCGACTGCTTGCCGGGCAATCGCGCACAAAAGATAGCCGAAATTGATAAGATTATTGACATAGCCCACGCAGAAAAGGAGAAAGAAAAAACAGGGCAGATGGATCTGTTTGGTATGAGCGCACAGCCAGAATCAACAGCACAAAGCCAGGAACTTGCCGTGCCCGACGTAGCCACGGCAGGGCGTAGGCGGGATTCAGGATCTCTTGATTCAGGATATCCTGCTTATGCATTTCAATTATTGCCGGAATTTTCGGACAAAGAGAAACTGGAAAAAGAGAAAGAGGTCATTGGTTTTTATCTAAGCTCACATCCACTAAAAAGTTATCCCCAGATTAAATGGCTAAAGACCGAAAGTTTTACTGATTGCCTAGATAAAATAAAAACAATTAATTCTGTTAAAGAACCATTTGTAACAGTGGTGGGTTTTGTACAGGGCTACAAAGAAATCACAACTAAAAAAGGCGATCGCATGGCATTTGTCGATCTTGCAGATCTTTCAGGTCATTGTGAAATCATAGTCTTTCCATCAGTATTCAAAGACGTCGGATCTTTGCTTGGACAGTACAATGTCTTTGTAATTCGCGGTGCTCTTGATATCACTTCTCAGAATAAGTGTAAAATCAAAGCAAACAAAATGATCCCAATCGAACACTTCTTCGATAAATGTGAAAACATTCAAGGATTAACGCTAAAACTACCGCGCTCAACAACTGACGCACAAATGAATCAGATCAAAACATTGCTTCCGGCAGGAAGCATTCCACTTAAATTTAAGTTTAATGAAAATGATCAACTTCTAACTGTTTTTTCAAGACAAAAAGTAAGCTGCGCGCTTGATACGCTTTTGAAACTACAAACTGATTGTAGCGTTGGTATCTCTATAGAATTATAAAAAATACGCAACTAAAGACACTTTTTAACTACCGGATCAAGTTTTTCTGCCATATGTTTGGGGATTGATGCTAGCAACTGTACTAACTTATCATGTAACTGAGTTTTAAAACTCACAACATCAATTTCGCGAACAACCTCGGCAAGGCTTTTAATTAAATGGGCAACCAATTTTTCATCAGACGGGTTCTGTGATACAAAAGCAGAAATCGTCTCCAAGTTTTGTTTAAATTTCTTATCCCAAGCAAGCTGCGCATAGCAAGGCACTGAATAAATCAACGCATCATAATTATTTGGGTCAAGAAGGGAAACTTGTTCATAAAGCGAAACGGCATCAAGCCAACGTTGGGCATTTCTGTACAAAAATGCAGACTGCAGATATTTCAAACAGGATTCCGGAATCTCTTCAAAATACCACAGAATGTCACCCTCCAGTTGCAAGGCATATGCTCTATCCTGCAGTGAATGGGACATAAGCTTATAAACGCTCAATGCCTTTTCTCGTTCTTTTCGTTCAATCAGATTGGCAATTTTGAACCATGCAACACTTGAATTGTTTTGAGGAATCCTTTGATTTTGATTCATTACCTCCGCTCCCATTTTTAAACTTACTATCCTTGGTATCTGGCATGCCCCCGGGGGGCATTTGATTACACCATACTCTATGTTATACTGCGTGTTCCAGTACAAGTAAATAATAATTTTAAAGAGCTGTATTTTAACATAGGTGGGTGTAAGGTGTCGGCAGATATTGCAATTATGGGAACGCCCGTTCAGATGGGCACAATGGTTGGGTCGAATATCATCGAGCAAAAGACAGAAAGGCAGCATAAACTAGGGAAAAAAACTGCGTGGGAAAGGCTGGAGTATCTTCTTGATCAAGAAAGTTTTGAAGAACTTGATCATCTCGCAAAATCACTGTTTTTAGAAGAAAAATTTATAACAGACGGCGTCGTAACCGGTTTTGGGACCATTCAGGGGAGGCAGGTTGCCGTTTACGCCCAGGACTTTACAATAAAAGGTGGCTCTCTTGGCAAGCGACATGCAGATAAGATTTGCAAAATCATGGACATGGCCGCTAAAGTTGGTTGCCCCATAATTGGAATAATAGATTCAGGTGGTGCTCGTATCGATGAAGGGGTTCACGCTCTTGCCGGCTATGGTCAGATTTTTATGCGTAACGTCAAATATTCAGGGATTATTCCTCAAATTTCAATAATTCTTGGCCCATGTGCAGGCGGTGCAACCTACTCCCCCGCTCTGACCGACTTTGTTTTTACAACTATCAACACCAGCAACATGTTTATAACAGGACCTCAGGTGGTAGAACAGGTTTTACACGAAAAGGTATCAAAAGAGGAGCTTGGTGGGGCATTGGTCCATGCACAAAAGTCCGGTGTTGCACACTTTGTTGCGAACAGTGAGGACGAGTGCTTGGAACAGGTCAAAAGGCTTTTGTCATATTTGCCACAAAATTATTTATCTGAACCAGGGGCTCAAGAGAATCACCAGGCAGATTTTAATCTTACGAATCTTGATTCTGCAAGTCTTGACTCTACGGGTTTTAATCCTGCAAATCTTGCTCCCATGGATCTTGACACTACGGGTCTGCTCCCTACGGGACTAGTCCCTAAAAATTTTTCACAAGGCTATGACATAAGACATCTGATTAATTCCATTTTTGATTCAAAAAGTTTTTTCGAAGTTCATGAATATTTCGCACCAAATATTGTTGTTGGATTTGCAAAACTTGATGGAAAAAATATCGGACTGGTCGCGAACCAGCCAAAAGTCAAAGCCGGAGTAATCGACATTCAGGCTTCATGCAAAGCTGCAAGATTTATTAATTTTTGCGATGCATTCTGCATACCTATAATTTCGTTGGTTGATGTTCCCGGTTTTTTACCGGGGGTCGAACAGGAACACAACGGTATAATTCGCCATGGTGCAAAGTTAATTTACGCTTATGCCTCAGCCACCGTTCCCAAAATCACACTAATTTTACGCAAGGCATTTGGTGGAGCTTACGTTGTTATGGGCAGCAAAGAACTCGGTGCAGATTTTAATTTTGCATGGCCCAACGCTCAAATAGCAGTTCTTGGAGCAAAAGGTGCAATTGCTATCTTACACCGATCTGAAATAGAAAAAGCTCTTCCTGAAAACAGAGAAGCGCTTATTCAGAAACTTGAGACACAGTACGAAGAAGAGTTCATGAACCCTTTGACCGCAGCCGAAAATGGATATATCGACGCTATCATCGAACCGATCAAAACACGATATCATCTAATTCGCGCGATTGAAATATTAAAAAACAAAGTCGAACTTTCGGCAAAGAAAAAGCATGGAAATATACCACTTTAAAACAGTTTATTTGTTTATTTATTGCTGCAGGTAACCAGATTAGTTTAAACTTCAGATAATAAAACAATTTTTATGGACAAAGTTTTGTTAAAATTTGGGGTAGTAAGGGAGGGGAGAAATCATGAATTTTAATATTCGGAAAATTATATTCAATAGAAAATCTATTATAAAATGGCTACTGCTAGCTTTTTTATTATCACTACCGGCAGGATATTTTGTTTACCAATCCGGTTGGTTACACGTTAAACAAACCCAACTTCTAACACCGCCTGAAGAGATTCAAGGAAAGCTAGTAACATTGCGCACACTCAAAGAGGATTACTTCATTGATTATCACAATATGTTTTCAAACAATGTACGAAAAGGTCTCGAGTTTCCCGAAACAATAACTCTAAGTTATACCATCAGGTATTTAAAAATTGAAATGGAAAAATGCCATGAAGGCAAGCAACTTATGTACATCATTTTTGATAACAAAAGCAATAAGCTAATCGGATCGCTTGAAATTCGCGAAAAAAACCCGGACGATCCGGGACAATTTGGATGCTGGATTAATGAAAACTATCGCGGTGGGGGCAGAATTCAGGAATCAATAAAACTTATCTCCTCTACTTATTTCAGACTTCATCCCGACAGAGACGTTTTTAATGCTCATGTAAGACTTTGGAATAAACCTAGCTACAAAGCTTTGAAAAAAGCAGGCTTTAAAGAAATTGGATATTTTTACGAAGACGGCAAACCAACTCGCTATATTCTGGAATATTATAGAAATTAAGTGCATGAACTAAGCCCCTTATTTACATGATTTTTCCCAACTCTTCTACCAGACTTAATTTGATGCCATTACAATTACAGAATTGGATTGCAGATTTACAAACTACCCATTACATGTCTCATTGAATCGCATAAAGGAGCCTTGCAAGGGTATTAATATTTTGGGCTGGCAAGATTTACACAATGTTTTTGAAAAAGACTAGATTTCCTGGTATTTTATCCATTTCTCTGGTAAATATAAGTATATGTTTTTGTGCGCCCGTAGCTTCATCCTTCGCTTTCGCCCTCAAGGGCTCATAGCTACGGATGACAAGCCCACCTATGCCCTTCCCCCTTCGCTCCCAACTTCGCCCAAGTGGCTACGATGGGCAGGCAGGTAGCTATGGGGGACAAGTCGTGAAGGTGCATTCGAGCCCCATTAAATACAAAATACAATAAAAATTTATGCAAAATGTTCGCTCTTTTTCTATTTCTCTGGTAAAAATAAGTAAATGATTTTTATGCGCCCGTAGCTCAATTGGATAGAGTGTCGGACTTCGAATCCGCAGGTTGCAGGTTCGAGCCCTGCCGGGCGCACTCTTTTTTGAGTGCCTATAGCTCAGGTGGATAGAGCGAGCGATTCCTAATCGCTAGGCCGCAGGTTCGAGTCCTGCTAGGCACACCATTTCCCAGATTCCTTGGTTTTCATGATTTCATTATAGGGTTCAGCCAGCTCCAGCACGATCTTCCCATCTTTTAAAATGCAGTTCGATGTTATCAATTTTATCAATCTACGCTTTTCTTCAGCATTCTGTGTCTTAAATAGCTCAGCCGCTTGTTTGGAGAGTTCGAGGATTAAATTTATGTTCTCCATGAAATAGGTATCCGTCTTCTGAAGACTTAACAATTTTGTAGTAAGCTCTTCTTTCTCGGCCAACCATTTATCAGTGTTCTGCTGCCAAAACTCTTCACATATCTTTCCGTCTACTTTATCAGTGTAAGCCCTATCGATACGACCTTGCAATAAAGCTATCTGTGATTCTATCTGTTTAACACAGGTATTATGATATTCTATCTTTTCGCTGAGATTTTCCTTTAGCCCCTTCATAATCAAGCGATGACCTTCTTCGGGAATATGAATGCTTTCAAGTACCCTTTCAAATTCAACATCAAGGGCCTCCTGCTTGATGTATATCTGAGCGCACTTGCCTTTACTTCCAGTACAGCGATAGTAAATGTATTTTCCCTTTTTAATCTCAGCAGTCATATAACACCCACATAGTCCACATTTGATGAGATTTGTGTAAGGGAATAGACCCTTACGTGATTTAGGTTTATTTGTACTCACGAGCAATCCTTGTACTTGGTTAAATAATTCCCTACTAACTATTGGAGTATGCGTAGCATTCTCATTTCTAAAACCATCCCACTTAAGCACTCCAGTGTAAAATTCATTTTTTAGAATACGCTCTACAATGCTTTTATGAAAATTTTTACCATTTCTATAGACGATTCCATCATCAAACATTTTCTTGCGTAGTGTAAAAAGTGTATAGGTTCCAGTTGCATATAATTCGAACATTTTTATTACATATGAAGCTGCGTCTGGATCTACTTTTATGCCTCTTCTTCCCTTAACTCCATCATTTAAATAGCCATAAGGTGCACGCGTAGGCAATGTTCCCTGCTCAGCCTTTTCTTTCATCCCTTTTCGAACTTCTTCAGATAGATTATCTACCGTTTGCTTGGCCATTAAAGCCCTAAGTCCAAAGAAAAACTTATCAGTCGACTTAGATGATTTATCAAGTATTATGCCTTCTTTGACGAAATGAACCTTAACCCCAAAGCCTATAATCATTTCGTCATAAATTGTTGCAAGATCAGAAAAATTGCGTAGCAATCTATCCGTTTTCTCTACCAGGATATCTTTAATAAACTTATTACGCTTTACGAACTCAATCATATTGTTAAATTCTGGTCGTCCGGCTTTCTTTGCGGTCTCAACGTCAACAAACTTTTCAACGATAGCAAATTTATTCTTTTCAACATGTTCATTCAATAATTTGATTGAGATGGGATGGAATAGCCTTCAGATTCTTGCTCTTTGGATGAAACTCGAGCATAGATTACAACTTTGTTCATGTTTAATTACATCTTTCATTGAAGGTGCGATATTTTGCTTTATAAATCAGTAAAAACTGAATGTATAAGGTAGCAGTTTTTGTTAAATTGGTCTAAAAGAAGTGAAATTTTGTGATCTGTGTAGAAATTATGAGGACCACACCGATTAAATGTGGTCCCACGAGAAAAGAAAAGTTAATTATTTCCTAAAATGGAAGATTGTCGTAATCCTGAGCTGGATTATTATTGATTACTGCGTTGCCAGAATTGGCCACTGATGCGTTTGTAGCAACTGAGTTAGGTTGCGATGAGTTGCCTGAATTCATTATTTGGTCAGGACTTGCGTAAAATGGTATTACTTGCTCAGCAACGATCAAATGCTTAGCATGTTTGACACCTGTTTGATCCAGCCAGGTGTTGAATTTGATGTGGCCCTCAACAAGAACATTCAGCCCCTTTTTTAGTGATTGAGTGGATGCCTCGGCTTGTGCACCCCAAATGTTAACATCAATAAAGCAGGTCTCCTTGTCCATTGCGCCACTCTGTCTATTCTTGAATTGGCGACTTGACTCTATTCCGAAGTAGCATACAGATGTACCAGTAGAGGTTTTTCTAACCTCTGGATCTTTTGTTATGTTACCAACAATGGTAATTTTGTTTATATAAGCCATTTTAGGCTCCTTAAATTAAAATAAAATAAAATAATATAAAAAACGTTAATGTTAATAAGTACTTATTACAACCATTATATCACGTTTCCAACCTGACTTTTACAAGCTTTTTTTATATTTTAAAAATATTTTTATATACATCAGAGGCTTGGATTTAAGCCATTTGAAAGCATTAAGTCAACTTGGGCCTATTGTAAAAGAAATAGGCTATGCTAAGATGTAGTTAGTACGTCGGATATGGCATGTTGGGCCTTTAAAATTTAGCGGGGCCGTTATGAAAGTTTTTTCAGTTATTTTATAAGTTTCTAAGTACTAGTGGCTGCTGGCTGCTGTGATAGAATACTTTCTCTTAATGTTTACCAGTATCATGAAATTGTTTTCACGGATACAGTGTTTTGTTTTTATATTTTCCATATATTAATTTATAGGGACATTAAATGTTATATGCTAATCGCATAGCCCTTGGTTTGTGTCTATGTATGGGTATATTTTTAATGAATATTTGTTTATCTGAAAAAACTGAAAGAAATGAAATGTTGATTAAATCAGAAGATGTTAGTTATCAGAGCCACAAGGCTGGAATAACAATTTCCGGAACACTAACAACTCCGATTAATAAAAAGCCCGAAGCGACAGTAATTTTAGTGCCTGGATATGGTCCTAACGATCGTGATTATACGTTGATGGGGCATAAGCGGTTCTTTGTTCTCGCAGAATATCTGACGCAGAATGGAATTGCTGTACTGAGATTTGATAAACGCGGGGTTGGTAAATCAACCGGTGATTATGATAGCGCTACAAGTCGAGATTTTGCCGATGATGTTCTTGCTGGAATTGAGTACGTAAAGGCTCGCAAAGATATTGATTCAACTAAAATTGGATTAATCGGACATAGCGAGGGTGGTATGATCTCAAGCATGATTGCTGCGGAATCCACTGACGTTGCTTTTGTTGTTCTCATGGCCGGAGTTGTTCAAGCAGACATTGATGGACTAGTTATCCAGACTGGCAAACAATTGAAAGCTGATGGTGCAAGCCAAGAGCTTCTTGATCAAGATCATAAGTTGCGCACACAGATGCTTACAATAGTAAATCAATCAAGCTCTGAAGAATCCAAGGTTAAGCTAGAAACAATTTTGCACGATTATTGCAACAATCTGCCGGAGCAGTTAAAGCTTGAATCTGAGAAGATTCCATTTGCGATTACTCAGGCCAAAATTGAGGGCATGGTCAATGTTTACAATTCACCATGGTATCGTTATTTTATTGGTTGCAAGCCAGAAAGTTTCCTTGCACAAATTAAAGTTCCTATGTTGGCACTTTATGGAGATCATGATTGGATTACATCGTCGAAACCTTCAATTTCTATTATCACTGACACTTGTAAAGTTGCTGGAAATTGTGATGTAACAGCAGTTGAATTTCCAAATCTAAATCACTCTCTCCAGACTTGTAAAACCGGGGCATTGGCTGAATATGGGACTATTAAAGAAACGATCGCGCCAGTGGTATTAAAAACTATGTTAGATTGGGTTCAAAATGTTTTGCGCTAATCGAATTACATTTGTGCTTTGCACTTACATGGGAATGATGTTGTTTAGTAGTTGTATAAAAAAAGCTAATAATGTCGAAAGTAATAAAAAAATGAGTAATCCAAAAGATGTTGCGCCTCAAACTTCTGTGTGGCTGCAACATGTGAAAAATGTTACGGCTACACAGAAAAGTGGGCACCTTTCAGCCATAGATAAATCAGGCGTTCCAGTCACACTTGAATGGACAAATACCGATGTTCGATCTCCTAATTTTTCAGTGTTGATGAAGGAAATCTGTAGCATTGTTGTATCTGCTTTTACACCGGTTGAAGTACAATTTTTAAAAACACATCCAGAGCTGCACGATGAATATTGTGCATCATTTGAACCAATTTTTAAAAGTGGTCCCGTGGCTGCCGATTGGACGATATTTAAAAATGGTTTGAAGGCATCAGATTGGTCACTAGTTGAAGAAAAAATGCATTCCATTTTAACTGGAATTCAGTTGATGGATTATTCAAATTTTGGTGTTAATGATGTTCATTGTTTTGTTCTTGCTAAAGATGAGAAGACTAAGAAGCTTCTTGGATATATAGCCTTTCATATAACGCCAAATTTCGCTTATGGCGACGTTAAAGCATCAGGTATAGGCATTGCTCCATCCGAACAAAATCGTGGCCTGGGCAAGATCCTTATGAGCTCGATTTTTAAAATTGTTCCAGAGATAAATCATATACCATTAAGCACTCGTGTAACAAATGGAACAGCTCTTAGGGCATATCAAAATTGGGGGTTTACGCCAGACAATAATCCTACTCCAGAACCACACATGCCTATCAATAAAAAACATTGGATATATCTGGAGTACAATGTAGATCAGGCAGATATCTTGCAGAAAACTGCTGCCAGTTTGATAGACTCAAATTAACGTTGCATTATATTGGCAATCATTGACTTGATCACATTATAAATAAACCGAATAGAAGGCATAACCACTATAGTTTTGCATTCTATTCGGTTTGCGATTAACATTGAAGATATTTAAAAAACTTAAAAATATAAAAAGGTTCTATGACAAAAAAATTCGTTATTGCCTTTCTGTTTGGTACATTTATTTTATTAAGCCTTATTTTTATTATTATGAGGAAAGGACAAGCGATGCCAAAATTTATTTTTCCACAACCATCAGGTAAATATGCTGTTGGCACCAAGCTTTTTGAACTGACTGATTTAACACGCAATGATCCAGAAACAAGCAAGCCCAGAGAGCTTGTGGCGCAGGTATGGTATCCGTCAGATAGTAAGCCAGGAAAAGAAACTGCACCATATGCCTACGAAGCGCGTGAATGGTACAAAAAAGCTTTTGCTCAACAGGGAGTTGCCGCAGAAAAGTTGCAACTGCTTGATGGTATTCGTACGCATGCAATTACTGATGCACCTGTTTGCAAACAGAACGCTCCATATCCTGTTGTGATTTTTGCTCATGGTTACAGTGCCCCGCTCGGCTCATATTCGTTTTTCTGCGAGGAGATCGCAAGCCATGGATATGTTGTTGTCATGGTTATGCATACATATATAACGTCCATGATACGATTTGCCGACGGTCGTGAGATTACCGCAACAAGAAATGCTGGAGTTTGCACGGTAATCGAAGAATGTTTCGCTGATATTGAGTTCATGCTTAATCAGGCCATGGCAGGAAATTTTGTCCCACTGACTAGCGTTTGTGATTTTAAAAATATCGGCATGATCGGACATTCCCTCGGTGGTATCATGACGGCCCAAACATGCAGACGCGATGTACGCATTAAAGCCGGTATAAACTTAGATGCGCCGTTATGGGGTATCAATGCAACCAAGCCATTCCATAAACCATTTTTATTTATTCGAACGTCAAATTTTTATGCAGACATGAGTGGTGTTCTTGAGTCTCAAAAGGATTTATTACAAGCAGTGGGTGTAACGAAAGACAATTTTAACGGTTCAATCGAACAGTTTTGTCGAGAGAATGGAAAAGACACGATGCAGATTGTTGTTGAATGTGCCAATCACATTGCATTTATTGATGTTCCAATAGTAAACGAATTTTTTGAAAAGATTTTTGGGAAATCAGGTGATGTAAGTACCCCTAAGGCTAACACTATCATGGAAGCCCCAGAAATACTTGATGTAATAACGGAATGTATAATCACATTTTTTAATAAACACCTAAAAGGGCAAGCTGATGAATACCCTGCAGCCGTTCAGCACGCTGCTAATAAAGAAGATTTTGATTTTTATATCCCAGACCATCATCCTAAACACAGAAGAATAGAAATAGATTCTACTCTTTTGGATGCATACGTTGGTCAATATCGGTTAGGCGAAATGATCTTAACGATCAAACAAGATGAAAACGTGTTGTGGGTACAGGTAGCTAATCAGCCGGCGTATCCTATTTATCCAGAAGCAGAAACAAAATTTTTCTACACAGTTGCTGACAGGCAAATATCATTTGTTAAAGACAAGAATGGCAAGACGGTCCAATTAATTTTACATCAAGTTGGAACCGATCAGGTAGCTGAGAAAATCTATTAAGACAAAGGACTATCTTATGAAAAAGATATTTAATGCAGCACTATTATTGAGCACAATAATTTTATTGAGTGTTCTATTCTTTTGGCTGAAAGGCACCCCTAAAATTGTCGTTACACCTGAACATCCATTAGTTGATGAATCAGTTGAGATTGTGATTTCAAATCTTCCAGCCAATCAACAAATTATAATTGAAGCCTCATGTAAAGATAAAGACAACAATGCCTGGACTTCACGTGCAACATTTCAGACCGATGACAAGGGTATAATAAATGTAGCCAAGCAAGCACCTATTGAAGGATCCTATAAGGGGATTGATCCGATGGGATTAGTCTGGTCGATTGCTCCTGCTGATAAAGAAGTTTTGCAAAGAACTGGTGCATTGAATACATATGAAATCGAATTATCTGTTTTCTCAAAAGATAAACTTCTTGCAAAAAAAACTATACACAGGTTGCCAGTTTCACCTGATGTAGAAAAAAGAGAAATTCGAGAAGAGGGTATTGTTGGAACTTTATTTTATCCAAAGAATATTAAAAATGGCCCAGGTATTATTGTTGTTGGTGGATCGGGTGGCAGAATTCCTGAAGATTTTGCACAACTTCTTGCATCACATGGATATGCAGTACTTGCATTAGGATTTTTTCGAGTAGAAGGTCTTCCTAAAAATTTGGAAAACATCCCACTGGAATACTTTGAAAATGCAATGCAATGGTTTAAAAAACAGCCACAGGTAGATAAAAATCGTGTGGCGATTTCAGGTCGTTCTAGAGGTGGTGAATTGGTTCTCCTTCTGGCCGCCACATTTCCGCAGGAGATGCAAGCTGTCATTGCGTACGTACCAAGTGGGATAGTTTGGGCAGGAATGTCGGATGGAGATAAGTCAGCTTGGACCTACAAAGGTCAGCCAATCCCTTTTATAAAAAGACCTTCTGATGAAGAGATGCTTGAAGCTGCCAAGCAAGGTCTTATTCCTAATCACAAGGGAACATTTGAAGATCCTGAAGAAAACACTTCTAATTTTTTTATATCTAATGAAAAAATTTAGCCAAAATATTGAAGCCGCAACAATTCCGGTGGAAAAAATCGCGTGCCCAATGCTACTTATCTCTAGGAAGATGACAAAATGTGGCCTTCAACATTATTCAGCAATCTCGTCATGAAACGGCTGGATAAGAAAAAATCTACAATCGTAAGAAAACATCTCCAGTTTCCAGATGCGGGTCATGGAGTGCAGAATCCATATGGACCAACGCCTGGACGGCCTTATTATCATCAAGTAGCAAAATCTTGGATGACTGTGGGTGGAACGGCTCTTGGTAATGCTAGTGCAGATAAACTTGCTTGGGCGGGGGTTTTAGAATTCTTGAAAACGACATTGAGTAAGTAAAAAATAAGGTTTTAGAGATGCCTAACAAAAAATCTGATCCAGCCTTGATCGTTTTAACAATATCCGATTTGCACGGTCAGTTAGAACCAACATACTCATGGGGACATAATAACACATTACAACAAGTTGGTGGTATTCCTCGTATAGCGGGACATATCAATAACATTAAAAAACTTTATCCAGAAAAAGTATTGGTGTTTGGTTCGGGTGATTTTTTTATCGAAGACTTTAATAGAGGTACATATTTTTTAGCATTTGGAGGGAAAGCAATAGCAGACTTTTTGAATGCTTTGCCTATCGATGCAAGTACCATAGGAAATCATGAATTTGATTTTGGAGTAGAGCAAGCAGATAAAAGTTTGCAGGCCTGTTCGTTTCCAGTAATTGTAACAAATATTAAATTATCAAACTTATCTTGTCATATTTTAAAAAAACTGATCATTGATAAAAACGGTTATAAAATAGGGATTCTTGGTGCATTAACCCCAGAAATTGTTAAGGCTAAAGTTTATTCATTTATCCAAGAGGCAATTGAAATGGAGCCTGATTTTTATGGTTGTATGCAGCAAGCTGTTGATGAGCTTAGGACTGTTGATCAAGTTGACTTTGTTATTCTTCTTTCGCACATAGGTATAGATGAAGATCAGAAACTTGCAGAACAGGTAAATGGGATAGATCTTATTTGTGGCGGACATACACATACTGCTACCAAACGAGGTTGCGAGGTCGTTGTTCAAAAGCCTGATCATAACAAAACGGTCATTAGTCATCCCGGTGATAAGGGCAGAACTCTTGGCATGATCAAGTTGTGGCCAAAAGAAAATGGTCATTTAAAATTCGAATGCGATTTATTGGAAGTAAATTCCAGCGTCCCACAAGATCAGCAGCTAGAAGAGCAACTCCAATTGTACAAAATGCAACTTCCTCAGCCTAAAGTTGTTGTTAAAACGCTCTGTCCGATCGATACAACAAAACAGGCCATTCGTAAACAGGAAAATGGCTTTGCAAACTTTGTTGCAGATGCAATACGTGATTATTTGGTTGCAGATATTGTACTAATCAATGCAAGAAGTATCAGTGGTGAAGAGATTTTACCGCCAGGAGACCTTACAGAACGTGATATGGATAATTTATTTTCATTTGATAACGATTTTTTAATCCGATTAAAAGCAACAGGGGCTCAGATTCGGCAGGCGCTTGAACTTGGAGTTGAAGATATAACAAGAAATCCAAAGAATTTGTTACATGTCTCTGGATTGCGATATACTATCGATTTGTCCAAGCCAGCTCTTGTTCCAGATGTAAATGATGAGGGAATGGTAATAGGCTGTAAGCAGGATGGATGCAGGATTGTTAATGCTGATGTTGAGCCGCAAGATAAACAGTTTTATCCTCTGGATGATAATCATGAATATGACATCATTATTAACAGCATGATGATAGATGAGTCTCTTCAGCGTGCCCAATTTTATATGTTTAAATCAATTAAAGATAAAAATAATACTGGCTTAACTGAAAAAGATGTTCTTATGAAGTACTTTGATCAATATGCAACTATTTGTCCAGCAGCTGACGGTCGGTTGAAGATCCGTAACTAATGAGTAAGAATTTTTGCTGTGGATATCTGGAAACAATAGATCTTTTTCGTTAAGCTGTGACACAAGTAGCAGAGCAGCATTGGGTATGATTATTCATCGGAACTTGATAAAAATATAACAAGATTTATAAATGAAATAAAAGATAAACGGTAGAACAAAACACTAAAAATTCTAGAGGTACATCATGTCTATGAATTTAGATTCATGTAAAATTGTTACAGGTGCAACACTTATTTTGAAAAAAGACGGTAAGATTCTGCTTTTTAAAAGAAATATTCCAGGCAAAATTGCTTTTGGCTGTTTTGCCTTGCCTGGTGGAACGGTAGAACACAATGAAACGGTTAGACGAGCAGCTTGTCGTGAAGCTGCAGAAGAGATTGGAATTGAAATTGCTGAAAATGATTTGTCCATCGTTCACATGCTGCGCTTACGAGAAAAGTATGTTGCCAAGACCAATCAAACTACTCAAATACTCATGCTTTATTTTATGGAAGTATCGCATTGGAACGGTGAACCTACAAACCTTGAGCCGCACAAACATTCAGAGCTTGCGTGGTTTGAAATTGATAGACTACCAAGCAATATCTTCCATTTAAACAAGTTGGCTTTGGATGATATTAAAAATGGAAAATTTTATGGCGAATACGGATGGTTCTAAAGAGGTAGAAATGGAATATACGTTCACTTTTAAACCTGTTGAAGAAAATGATCTACCATTGTTGCACACCTGGTTTAAAAAACCGCATGTTGACCTATGGTGGCCGGTACCAGAAGAGCAGGAAGATTTTTTCAAATCTTTTCTGGAGCGAATTCGTGCGGGAATAAAAAAGCCATACATCGTTTTACTCAATGATTTACCCATCGGATATATTCAAAGCTACAGTGTTGATAAAGCGACACATTCATGGCTACCGAAATTACCCAGCGATGGAAATGTTATCGGCATTGATCAGTTTATTGGTGAACCGGATTATCTTTATAAAGGATTCGGACCACTTTTTATAAAACAATTTGTTGATGATCTTATCGCAAAGGATCCAAGTATTACCATTATTGTTGATCCTGACCCAACAAATTCTGTAGCAATAAGATGCTACGAGAAGGTTGGGTTCAAGCAACTTGGCGTATACCAGGCTCCTTGGGGCCCTGCATTGATTATGACTCATAGTCAATATAAAAATTAGTAAAATCGGGTTTTATCCAATTAAATTCGATATTTTTGCTTATTTAAGCCAATTTGCTACTTTAAACTTAGCAAATTAATAAGCTGAAAACCTGAGCTAAAAATACGCAGGTCGAAGATAAAATTTATAAATTTAGGGGCATTGATATGCAATTGGTTAGATCTTTAATTTATTCAATTTTTTTTATTTGCATTGTAGTAAGCGCACCTATATGTGCTAACCAAAGCAATTTCGAAGATAAAGCTGTTCAACAAGGAATAACGGCGAGGTTTTTTTTATCTGAATTAACTGTCCCAACTAACATGCCTAATGGTTCTTATGTGGATTGCCTAGAGGATGTTCTTAAGGAAATTTTAAAATCTGGTAGTTCAACTCAAAAAGAAACTGCTGCGAATTTTATTAATTACATGCTGTTTAATTACAAATCAAAAGATTGGGTTGATAACAAGGACTTTAGTTTAGTAAGGGTTTTGTTTTCAGATGAATCGAAAAGAGAAAAATTTTTAAATTTGTGCAAAGATGTGCATGCAGGGCAAACCAGTGTCATTTGCAATCCATTAGATAAAGACAAAATAGCTTTCATGGACTTTATAAATCGTTGCAATACTGCAATTGACTGCAATACTGGAATTAAAGACGTTATCGAGGATATAAACCATTTAACGCTGGAATCATGCAACTACAATTTCAACAAGGATTTATTGAAAATCTGCACCAGACTTACAAAGTACCCTGAATTCTTTGATGTAGGCTTAAAGTTTATGCAGGAATACAGTGAACTGGGTAGTCCATTTAGTTATGATGATGAATTTCATAAGTTCTATAGCAAATTAATCTGTAATAATACGAATCGATTTTGCACAACAGAAAAAATACAAAAATACGTATTAAGCGATACTCAAAGTTGCAAATTAATTGGCGCTCTTGTGATAGGAATGCTTATCTTTAAAGAATTTACCAGCAATGATTCACACGCATGTAAAAATGGTTACTTATATTTATATGATCTAGCAAATATAATCAGATACATCAGACTAAATTCTGAAGATAAAGTTCATAACCTCATTTGGAATGGATTTAAAGATTGTTACGCTAATGCTGATTTACAGGATCAGCTTGATTCATTGTTTAGCGAGCATGATAATAGCCTACTGCGTAAAGATTTATTTATTGCAGGAATGTTTTTTTCAAGAGCTTATTCGTACCAAAATGTTAATTACAGTTTCTTAGATATTTCATGTATTTACGGGCTACTAAGTTCAATTGGGTATAATGATCAAAACATCGTATATTTTTTGGACAGAGCTAGAAGCGAACAACCTACAAGCCTTGAAGATCTTATTGATTCTTGTTCCGGTCATACATGCTATTGCCATGATTGTCTTCTTGAAAAGGAAAAAAATGATGGCTTCAGTGAAATTGATTTTAATGATATTGGCCTTATCGATGGTTTCAGTTGTTATTACACAAATTAAGTTAATTTGACTTTCAATTGTGTTAATTTCGAGCTTAATAGTTCAAGTTTTTGTTTTAGTTTAGTTAACGAGTTTTTTAGATGCTTAAGCTTTAATCGTAGATTTGTTTGTTGTTCAAATCTTTCCCACTCAGATTGTGTAATTTCAGGAGATTCTTCAATAGCACGCATAATCTCTGCGGGGTCAAGGTCTATAAGAAATTCTTTAAGTGGTTTAGTTTGTCTTTTAAAAAGATCTCGAAGTACGAATAACTGAGCCTGATATTCAACAAGATTTAATTTTGCCAAGTATGTTAGTCCATAAAAATTAAGATTGCCCTCGTGGCTGCCCTTCTTGGACTCTTTAAATTTCCACAAGAATTGATCTTTGTTTGTTGGGGGAACTGGTGGTTGAGGATTGAGATTTTTGGCAGAGTAACTTAAAAACCAAGGCTTTCCCATAAATTCAAATGAGATCGTTATAGACGCTGAATCCTTTATAAAGAAACCTGTTAGCTTAGTGTTTATAACAACATTTTGCAGTGTAATCCTCTGCTTTACCTGTTTTTTAATATCCAAGAATTTTTTAAACTCGTCCTTATCATGCAGATTTTCAAAAAATAAGGTACCTTCAAGCTCTTTAATAAAGAAAGTTTTTAAAGAAGCTCTACCTGACGTAAAATTAAAAAGCTATCTCGCAAGAAATTGAGGATTC
>CAVXAT010000008.1:0-165053 GCA_963759805.1 uncultured bacterium | reverse complement strand
AGGAGCAGATACAGCAACAGACAAATGCTTTTGCTGCCTTTTTGGCAGCAGCCCTAACCCCACAGGCAGGAGTCACAATCCCCGGCACGTTAAATACCTTAGTTTCCAACACCACCGGTGCACCCTATTTGATTGACTGTCAAATCACAAACCCCACCACAAATAGTCCTGCTACTATTTTCACTACCATACAGAGCTTCTTCAACACCAATGGCACACCAAACGTAACCGGTCAAGCCCTGACAGATTTACAAACATTGTTATCCAATCCAGCTTTAAGTAATTTTCTTAGTTCAATAGAGAAAAAAAGCATTGCAACATGGCTTAAAAATGTGAAAACTGCAATAAAGACAAACAGTCCTGACACTCAAGTTGTGAATGCCGTTAAGAGCGCTATGAAGCAAAAAACAACTCTGGGGCAAATTAGCCAATTAATAAGTATAACCACAGGCCCATTGAGCAATGCCACCGTTTTGGTTGCAACTTCCAACACACTTGCAACGGCAATTATGACAGCAGGCGGAACGTTCATTGCTTCGGTTAACAAATATGCTACTCAGACAAGCTATTCAGCAAAAGATAAAACTAACATTAAAAAACTACTTAGCACTAATGCCAATATTGTAAAAAATTTAAACACATTCATTAGTTTATTTAAAACATTGCTAAGCGATGCTGCAAACTGTAATTTATTAACTACAGCCCAGAGAGCATCTATCAACAGTACATTGTTACCATCACTTACAAATTTACAAACCAATGTTACTAAACTGAAAAGTATAAAATAAGAGGAGATATGTATTGATATAATAAAATAATGTTAATAGTTTTAACCAATTTTATAAGAAAGGAAATAGCAGTATGGGAAACTTTATAAAACCAATTTTCAAACCACTGCTCACTGGTTTGATTTTTCTTAAATCTGAGCCTATTTTTTATGCCAAACTTACAACCTGTCACAACACAAGCCACCAGTCAAGTATTTGCAGTTGGAACAGATAATCATCCATATTACTGGACCGGATCTGCTTGGCAATTAGTTTCGGGTACCGTAACATCATTGGCAATGGATACTGGTGGAAATCTATGGGCTGCTTATAACGGAAACGTACAGATATCAAAAGCCACCGATACTGTTGGAAGTTGGCAAGTCGTAAGCGGAACTAGTAACAAATTGGCAAGTGGAGTTACTGGTGTTGTTGCTGGTCAAAATGGCACAGTTTGGGCAATTTGCAATAACATTCCCTACCTCTGGACCGGATCTGATTGGCAAAAATTTGATGGTTTGGTAGTATCTCTTGCCATAACTTCAGACGGCCAAGGATGGTGCATCGGAACGGATGGGAATCTTTACCTTGGTGCATCTGCAAACAAATCAACCTCCAGCTGGGGATGGGTCAAACAATCACTACCTGTTGATTCTAATAACAACTCAATCCCTGTAAGCAGTGTTGTTGTAGGACTAAATAATCAGATCTTGACAGTTGGTAGTACAACTCATTCTCCATATTTATTGCTAGGAGCTCATTGGCAACCATTGGACGGTGGAGTGATATCTCTTGCCGTAACCTCGCAAGGGTTAGGGTGGAGCGTCGGAAATGACTACACTACGAATGGTAATCCTTATGTCGCCTCATATACAGCTTTAACGCAATATATGAAATTCGGATGGGTCACTGTAGCAAAAGCTCCCGTTGCACTTCTTAGCATTGCTGCTGCTACACCAATCAATAACACTATATTAGGATTCGAAACAGCTTTGGCCGCAGCTACAACACCAAGTGCTGTTAATACAATAGTTGGTAATTCTACCTACAACTCTGTAACTTATTTAGTTGATTACCCAACCGCATCTACGGGTATTTATGCCAAAATACTAACTTTCTTTACCAATGGCATACCAAATGTCACCGGTTCGGCACTGAATGACTTAAATACATTGATTAAAACCAACGCAACTTCGTTAAACAACCTACTATCCACTAATGAAAAGGCTGATCTTTTTGGTCAAAAGGCTACGGTTGTAAGCGCCCTAACAAATTTTACCTCAGATTTAAATAACGCAACAACACCGGCGGCCCTAAATGCGATAGTAAGTAATGCTAATTATAACAGTGGATTAATCCTAAATCTTAAATGCTTGATTGATTATCCAAGCGCAAGTACAGGACTTGTCGCAAATATTCAAAAGAATTATTTTAATAAAACAACTCAACAACCGTTATCTACTATAACACCTGCAAATCTTACGGCGCTACAAACTCTGCTCAGTAATACCAACCTGACAACCCTTTTAACTTCAGCAGAACAAACAACTGCTACAACATGGCTTAAAAATGTAAATACTCAATCACAACTGCAAACGCAGCTGTGAGTACCAACTTCACAACTGATGTTGGAAAGCTTGCTGCATCAACTTCACCTGTTAGCGATTGTAACTATATTCTTACTACTTATGCTAATACTACCAATTTGCCTTCTGCAAGCGTCCCAATTCTGTATAATGCAATTATCGCAGCAGCAAATCTTGTTGCAAGTCAAACAGCAGCTAATTTATCAACATATCTTGCAACAGGGACTGCATCAGGAACAGTATTTTCAGGACAATCGGCAGCAACAGGAACAGCAACAGGACTTCTCGCAATGTTAGCAACAGCAAGCACTAGTCCAATTTTTACAGTTTCAACACAAAAAACCGGACTAACCAATGCTAATGCATTAATTAGTGCTCTAGATACTGCAACTGTTACCCAAATTACTACAACCATTCCAAGCACACCTACTGAAATTTCAACTTTGATTACAAATCCTGCATTTGTAAATGCAGTAATAACTTGGAGAAAATTCAAAGCAGCATATCCATTGTCATAAACAAGCGGATTTAACTAATGTTAAATAAGTATGAAAATAAGTTAAATAATATAATAATATTTTTTAGTGAAAGGGAAAAAATGAAGACTAATTTCAAATCAATTATTTTGGTAGCAGGTTTTATGGTTTTGAGTAATGGAATTTTTGCAGCATCGACCATAGATCCTGATGCAGCGGTTTATAATGCATTAACAAATTTAGGCTTTGCCACAGGAAAATCGACACTCCCATCTGCTATTACGAGTCTAACAAGCCCTACTGATACAACATTTACTACTTATGTTAGCATGCTTACAAATGCTATGGCCTTTTATACCAGTGATGGTAAAACAGCGCCTACGACTACTCCTCTTTCGACTTATTATACTGATGCAAACACTTGGCTGACTGCCGTTAATGCTCAACAAGCAACTCTGGTAGCAGATGCATCAGCCTTCAGTTCTGCTTTGAAAGTCATTCCAGCCGCAAGTATAAGTGACACAAAGAATATCGATTATATCAATACTTCCATTTTAAAAGTGTTCACTAGTACTACCGGCCTAAATGCTTCCGATGTAAAAACTCTGTGCAATACAATCATCACGGCAGCATCACCAACTGTTGTTATAGGTCAAACAAATTTATCTGCATATCTTACATCGCTTTCAGCAGTGTTAACAGCTGCAATCAGTAATCCAATTTTTGCATTAGTAGCAGGAGCAACGATCGCTTTAACTAATGCTAATGCACTGATCACTCCTTTAACCGCTGCAGTTCTTACTCAGATTACAACAACTATTCCAACTGCACCTGGTGATATTGCAACTTTACTTGGAAATGCTAACTTCACCCCTGCTGTAAGAGCTTGGAGAACATTCAAAACAACAACCCCCGTAGCCCCATTGTCATAAATCAATTGATTCAATTTTAAAAATCAAAGGTAATTGTAAATGAAATTAAATATTAAATTAATAAGTATAGGGCTTATTCTTATACTCTGCCTTAACATAAAATTTGCTAGGGCTTTGGGAACTGATCCGGACTCAGCCGTTTATAATGCAATAAAGGGGTTAGGATTTAGTGAAACTTCCTCAACAACATTTCCATCTGCTTTTACAAATATAACAAGTTCTACAGACCCTACTTTTGGTACTTATACAAATATGCTTACAAGTGCTATGGCGTTTTATACTAGTGATGGTACCACAGTGCCTGCAACGGGAACATCTCTTTCGACTTATTATACTAATATAAACGCTTGGTTGACCGCTGTTAATAATAAAAAAAGTGCATTGGCAAGCGCAACACCGACAACTCCAACAACTCCAACTACGCCGACAACTCCAACTACGCCGACAACTCCAACAACTCCAACTACGCCGACAACTCCAACTACGCCAACCACACCAACCACACCAACCACACCAACCACACCAACAACGCCAACTACACCAACAACGCCGACAACTCCAACTGTGTCAGTTGACCAGCAAGTTGTAAATGCTGTTAATGCTATCACCAACGCAACGCCACCAACAACAATGGCGGCAGGTATTCTTGCATTAAATAAAATTGCCACCGGCTCACTAAAAAACGCTAAGGTTACAGCTGCAACTTGCACTATTTTTGCAGGAGCAATTATGACCTATGGCGGCAATTTTATTGTTAGTGGAGCAAAAACAATTAAATCTTATGCAGCCCTGAAAACACCATACTCTGCAGCTAATAAAACTAACATAAAAGCTCTTATAAAGAGTATTAACACAGGCTTGGGCAACTACAACAATTTCCTAACTCTATTAAATGACGCCGAAAAATCAAGCTTGTTAACTAGTGGACCTGCCGGCACGGGCTTTCCAAACCCATTCACCAATAAGGCGGTAAAAACAAAATATGGTCAATCTCAAAAGGGTTATGTAAACGATGTATTGATTCCACTACTAAATGAAGTTGTAAAACTAGGCAAGGTTAAGTAGAGCACAGCGCAATTTTATTACACGTGAATACAAGAGACCCGTGGCTCATTTCTAAGCTCCGGGTCTCTTTATGTGTAAGGAGCCCATTGAAAATTGTAATTTTTCCCAAGACTATAATCTTCAAAATATTAATTTTTCAAAATCATTGAATTTAATCTAACAAAATGATATTTATTAATTTAATTAAAGACAGACTAATGACAAACGCAATGCATCAAAAATAAATATTTGGGACATATTTATGACATATAAATTATGTCATAAGATTTAGGGGAGGAATTCGTATGATTATCACTGTAGGAAGTATAAAAGGCGGAGTTGGCAAAAGCATGATCGCGATTAATCTTGCAGTCATGCGCGCACTTGCCGGCAAAAAGATTTTGCTTATCGATGCTGATGAGCAAGGAACAACCGGAGATTGGACCGACCACAGAATCAGTTTGGGCATTAACACACCATGGACCACCATTCATTTAAAAGGTAGCGCAGTTCGAACAGAAGTAAAAAAGCTTGAAAGTCATTATGACGACATTTTAATTGACTGTGGTGGAAGAGATACCTCATCACTAAGAGCAGCTCTGACAATTTCAAATATCTTTCTTGTCCCATTCCAACCAAAGAGTTTTGACATCTGGACAGCAACACAAGTTTCAGATCTGATAGAGGAAGCTAAAATTATAAACGACAAATTAATCTGTCATGCATTCATAAACTGCGCAAGCCCACGAGGCAGCGATAATGATGAAGCTAAAAACATTATTGCAAAAGCAAAAAATTTATCATTATTATCTGTGACAGTTGGTTTGCGAAAAGTTTTTTCAAATGCAACATCGGAAGGGCTGGCTGTAATTGAGATGAAAAATGACCCAAAAGCAAAGAGTGAAATGTACGCCTTGCATGACAAAATATTTGGCATAACTAATATGCCATTAAAGCGTCATATTAATGTCAAAACTGCGTCATAAACAAAACACAGGAGAATAAAAAAAATGGCTGTAAAAGAGCTTTTAAAACCGGCAAAACCCATTCAAGCAAAAAACGAAAAAAAGATTGAACAGTTTATATCCAAAGGAGGGAGTATCATTAATAATGCGTCTGAACAAGAAGATGATCATAGACTTACATTACGAATACCCAAAAAACTTCTTACAAAAATAGATGTTAAAAGAAAAGAAAGAATTGGAACAATTTCCAGAAATCTCTGGATTTTGGAAGTAATTGAAAAAGCATCAAACAAAATTTGAGGTGTAATTATGAAAAAAAATTTATTAGACTTCTCCCGAAACTGCGCCCGCCGCCCTTCCGCCTTCGTTAAAACTACGGCGGACAAGACGGGCGATGGTTCGACAAGCTCACCACGAGCGGGCTGGTGGGATTTGTTCGGTTTGGGAAGCGGGCATACAGCACTCAATCTAACCCTACTGGCTCTGTTTTTTTTAACCTTTTCTCTTGTGCATATATCAGCTACACCCACATTAACATTTAAAGAAGCATGGAAAAGACCAACTGAAAACATGGGCACTTACAGCGTATGGGCATCAAATTGGTCAATTATTTTTACTGTTCAGGGAACCAATAATGTAACAGTAGGATTATCACCAGAAATGGCAGAAACTTCTGACACGAAAAAAATCACATTCACACCAACCTCTTCGCCAACAACTTATTGGATTTTTCTTACAAATAAAGAAGTAACCGATGATCCAATGCGCGGATCAACCGGACATAGCCGGGTTCTTATTCACTGGGGATCCGGGCAAACAATTGGGACAAATGAAATTGGCAACATGCTATGCGACCAGTATCCCGGCTCTATGATAAGATTTGTTGGTTTTGGCCAAGAAAATTCAACTATTGATGCGTTTAGTAATATCAATATTAGCGTATTAACTCAAGCAATAATTTCAAAAGATATGCAGAATATTAAAGACTCACCAACGCAGCAAGATACATCAACTCCTGATACATCGGTACAAGCAAACGTCCCAACGCAAACAACTGAACCTGATCAAGCTGCTCAATCTGTAGGAGCAGATACAAGCACGGTTGTGTACACAGAACCGAGTGTTGTAGCAATTACTCAACCAACTTCTAGACACAACCATATTCATGAGTCAAAAGGTGCACATGCCACACATAAAATTTCGGCAGGAACTCATTCGGTGGGTCATGGCAGCAGAGGCAGGCACTAAGCTTTATAACACGCAATATTTTCAAATATAAGTGACACCATTAAGATGTCATAATGATGTCTAAAAAATGTCTGAATCGTGTTGCAGATAGACACTTTGATCGAAGTGCTGTGTCATGCTGAACTCGTTTCAGCATCCATGGATTAGTTGCTCCTACTGTCCAATTGCAGAAATTTGGAATAAATTTATCCATGGATCCTGAAATAAATTCAGGATGACAAATCTCTGATTGGAAGACACTTTTGACGTCCTCAGCCCCTTTCCTAAGATCGAACTGACCTTATATTAGCAATAAAACAAGAACCCGAGGTTCATTTCTGAGCCCCGGGTCGTTATATGTGTTTTGTATTTTATATCTTATACCAGAATGGTATTAATACATTCCACCCATGCCGCCCATTCCAGGATGCATGTGTCCACCCGCTTCAGCCGCCGGCTTCTCTTCAGGCAATTCTGCTATAATAGCCTCTGTTGTCAATAACAAACCTGCAATGGATGATGCATTTTGCAATGCAAATCGAGTAACTTTGGTTGGATCAACGATACCGGTTTTGAACATATCAACATACTGTTCTTTACCTGCATCAAAGCCAATATTTTCCTCAGAACTTCTTACTTTATCTACAACAACTGCCGCATCAAAGCCGGCATTTGCAGCGATAATTCTGATAGGTTCTTCCAAAGCACGCATAATAATATTTACACCGATGGCTTCGTCGCCATGAAGTTTTAGATGCTCAAGAGATGTTTGCGCACGAAGTAGTGCAACTCCACCGCCTGCCACAATACCCTCTTCAACGGCAGCACGTGTTGCATGCAATGCATCGTCAACACGATCTTTTTTCTCTTTCATCTCCGTCTCTGTTGCAGCACCAATCTTTATTACGGCAACACCACCGGAAAGTTTTGCCAAACGCTCTTGTAATTTTTCTTTGTCATACTCTGATGTAGAATTTTCAATCTCTACTTTAATCTGAGCTACACGAGCATCTATGTCTTTTTTAGAACCTTTGCCGTCAACGATTGTTGTATTATCTTTTGTTATTCGAATTTTTCTTGCCTGTCCAAGATCACTAAACTTCATGCCCTCGAGTTTAACACCAAGCTCATCAGAAATCATAGAGCCACCGGTTAGAACTGCAATATCTTGAAGCATAGCTTTTCTTCTGTCGCCAAAGCCTGGAGCTTTAACTGCTGCAACATTGAGTGTTCCACGCATTTTATTAACAACCAAAGTTGCAAGCGCTTCACCTTCAATATCTTCAGCAATAATTAGAAGAGGCGTGCCCTGTTTTGCAATCTGCTCGAGAATTGGAAGAATATCTTTCATGCTTGTGATTTTTTTATCACAGATCAAAATAGCAGCATTTTCAAGCTCAACTTCCATCTTATCGGTATTTGTTACAAAGTATGGAGAAAGGTATCCGCGATCAAACTGCATACCTTCGACAACTGTCAATTCGCTTTCCATACCTTTTGCTTCTTCAACAGTGATAACACCACTGTTACCAACGGCTTCCATTGCATTGGCGATTAAGTCACCAATCGAACCTTCGTTGTTTGCAGAGATAGTTGCGACTTGGGAGATTTCGGCTTTGCCTTTGATAGATTTTGACATCTTGCTAAGGGCTGCAACAACCTTTTCTACAGCCTTGTCCATACCACGCTTAATTTCCATTGGATTTGCGCCGGCAGCAAGATTTTTCATTCCCTCGCGGTAAATTGCTTGGGCCAAAACCGTTGCAGTTGTTGTTCCGTCACCGGCAACATCAGCCGTTTTGGAGGCAACCTCGCGAACCATCTGAGCGCCCATATTTTCAAATTTGTCTTTTAATTCAATCTCTTTTGCAACTGAAACACCGTCTTTGGTAATTGTTGGGGAACCAAAAGACTTTTCGATTGCAACATTGCGACCCTTAGGTCCGAGTGTCACTTTTACAGTATTTGCAAGTGTATTCACACCACTTAAAATTTTAGCTCTGGCTTCTTCGCCAAATTTAATCTGTTTTGCCATAATTGTTTGTCCTTATGTTTTATTACTTTTCGATAATTCCAAGAAGCTCTTCTTCTCTTGAGATAAGATATTCTTGGCCATCAAATTTGAATTCTGTTCCAGAATACTTTCCAAAAATAACTCGATCCCCCACCTTAACATGAAGCGATCTTATCTTACCATCGGCCAAAAGCTTGCCTTCTCCGACAGCCTCGACAACCCCGATTTGAGTCTTTTCTTGTGCGGTATCAGGAATAATGATCCCCCCGGCAGACTTTTGTTCACCCTCAATTCTTTTGACTAGAATTCTATCGTAAAGCGGTTTGATCTTTACAGCCATTTCAGAATCCTCCGTAAATATAGTGTTATAGATTTAAATAGACAACTAAAACTATTAAACTAAAATAAGTACTTCACGCACAGTACTTCAATATCGCTTTAAATTATATCTAAACAATCCAAAAAATCAATATATATTTTATAGCAACTGACTCAAGTTTTCTATATATTATTTTAAGATTTAATACATTACAAAGATAAAATAAAATTAGGCGTCGGTATTAAGCCGCAGTGAGTTTTGGTTAAATAATAAGCATTTATTACAGCATATACGCTTCAGATAAAAAATGATAATTCTTTTTGGAAAAAATTAAAACACAAAACGCTAATTCGCCACCCTTGCCCCAAACCCAAAAATCTATAGAATTAAAGCTGGTTGGTAATTACACCAAATCTTTTAAATTAATGGGAGTTTTTATGAAGATGTCTTTGCGTTTTTTTATATTTTCAGTACTACTAAGTTTTGCTCTTCATGCAGAAACAGACCAAAATTTAGCAAGCACACAAATAGAAGACACCACGCTAGAAGGTACACTCGCAGACACACAAAATTTCGATTTTAATTCCAATGCCCCAATATTTACCGCTTTTCGGGGCTTACAAGAAACACTTCCTCACATCACGCTTGGAACATTTCCAACTCCAATTTTAAAAGCTGATAAATTTGGAATATTTCTCAAAGATGCTTTTGACATCGATGTAAAAAATATTTATATAAAACAGGATAATTTGAGCGGCGGGAAAATTAGTAGCACACAGCTTTTTGGTGGAAATAAAGTCAGAAAGCTCGAGTTTCTACTTGCAGACGCACTTTTATGTGAGGCTGAAACAATTGTTACTGTCGGTAATGCAGGATCAAATCACGCACTTGCAACTGCTATTTATTCCAAACTTATCGGACTCGATTGTATTATTATGCTAGCCCCACAACTAAACGCATCTTATTTACAAAGAAATTTGTTAATGGATCTATACTACAGCCCAACAATAAAAGCTTATTTTTCAGAAGCACAGAGAGCTGTCGATGAAGTAAAGATATCTCGGGAATTTATTCTTGCAGGCAAACAATCTCCATACTACATACCAATGGGTGGATCAAATGAGGTTGGCACAGTTGGTTTTGTAAATGCCGCATTTGAACTCAAAGAACAGATAAATCAAAATATAATTCCTGAACCGGATTATATTTATGTTACACTTGGCAGCGCCGGAACAGCGGCAGGCTTAATTCTTGGTTGCAAGGCAGCAGGTCTAAAAACAAAGGTCGTTGCGGTAAGAATCAGTGGAACCCCAGAAATTAAAGCACAAACACTACAAAAACTAATAACTTCAACAAACAAGTATCTTAATATGTTCGATGACAAATTCCCAATTTTTGATATTAACGAAAATGATTACATAATAAATCATGCTTTTGCGGGCGAAAAATATGCCCAACCAACCAAAGAAGGGGCCACTGCAATCAGAGTTTTACGTACATTTGAAAAAATTCAACTCGATGGAACATATACAGGCAAAACATTTGCGGGATTACTTTTTGATTTAATCAAAAAACCGGAATTACGAGATAAAAAAATTCTCTTCTGGAACACCTACTGTTCCGGTCATTTTTCTGAAATAACAAAAAATATTGATTATAAAAAGCTTCCTGATTTACTTCAGGGATATTTTCGTGTACCTGTACAACCACTAGATCAGGGATGTTAAAACGCAAGGCGATTCATGTCAAAAAAAGAAATTCTTGTTGGATCACACATTTCATCAGCAGGAGAACTTCACCTGGCATTTGCAAGGGGTGAATCAATTGGTTGCACTGTAATGCAAATTTTCACGAAAAGCAGCAGACAATGGTTTTCTAAAAAAATAAAAGATGACGAGATTGAGACATTCAAGCAATCCGCAAAAAAATCTTCTATAAAAATTATTGTCTCGCACGCAGGATATTTGATTAATATTGCTTCAAGTAATAAAGTCACTTTACACAAATCCATTAAATCTTTAACAGACGAAATTGATCGATGCGAATCTTTGGGTATTCCATACTTAGTTCTACACCCCGGCTCACATGTTGGGGCTGGCGAAGAGAAAGGGATTGAGCTAATCGCACAAAATATTGATATCGCCCTTGATGCCGTTCCGGGCAAAACAGTGATCTTGCTAGAAAATATGGCAGGGCAGGGGACAAATCTTGGATATAAATTTGAACAATTACAAAATATTATCGACCTATGCAAAAACAAAAAAAGATTAGGTGTATGCTTTGACACTTGCCATGCTTTTGCTGCCGGTTATGATATTTCAACTCATGAGACATATAAAGAAACATTTCGGGCATTTGATAAAATAATTGGGCTTGAAAAATTAAAAGCTATTCACATCAATAACTCATCTGGAGCGCTCGGTTCAAAAGTAGATAGACATGCGCCGCTGGATGACGGCAAAATTCCACTCGAAGCATTCAAATTAATTATGAACGACAAAAATCTGATAGATATTCCTAAAATTCTTGAAACTCCAAGTGATTCAGAGATGAAGTTATGGGCAAAAGAGATTAAGGTTCTAAAAGGTTTAGTTAAATAAGCCTGATTTCTTACTGTAGAAAACAAAATAACACCATATTAAAAGCAAAAACAAAAGAATGAGAGATAATCCCCAAAAATTAATTATCTTAAACAGAAATAAAAATGCAGCCCCTGAAAATAATATCCCCATAATCAGAGTAAAAAGCAGAACCTGATATTTACTCCATCCCTTTTTTATTAAATAAATTGAAAAATGATGTGGGCTTCCCTTATAAAATGGAATTCCTACTGATGTTCTGATTAACACTAAAAAAAATATTTCAAGCAAGGGAATTGCTAAAATTACAACCGGAGCATAGTAAGCATCAATGGAATAACTACTCCAGGAAAATAGTAGTGGAACTGAAGCCAAAAAACCGCCTAAGAACATGGATCCGGCGTCTCCCATATAAATTTTTGCCGGAGGTTTATTATAAATAAAAAACGCTCCAACCGCTCCTAAAAATGCGGTCAGAAGAAGGCTAACCTCATACTGTCTAAATAAAAGTGCAATAATTAAAAAAGATACGGAAGAGACAATTGCTATCAGTGAAGACAAGCCATCCATAACATCAACAAGATTAAATGCGTTGATTACGGAAAGCATCCAAAACCCCGAAATAAATAAATTAAAAAAAGATGACAAAAATTCGGTCTTTAATGAAAAACCACCTTTTAAAAAACAAAGAGTGGCAACTACCTGACCAAAAAATTTTCGCATCGGGGTCAAAACACGCAAATCGTCAATCAGGCCTATTAATAAAAGCAATGTTGAACCAAGAAGAAGCCAAACAATCTTATTTTCAAATGGATATACAATGCATAATGTTGCAATAAAAGATAGATAAATTGCAACACCTCCAAGATATGGAATGGGAGCACTATGACATTTTATTTTTCCATCCGGAACATCCATTATACCTAATCGCAAGGATGATTTAATTATTTGGGGAATGATATAACAACCAAGAAAAAAAGAACCTCCCAAAGAGAATATGTGCCTTATTACTACAAAGTTCATAACAGCCTTCCTCTCTCCCAATATCAAATCATTCTAATTCACAACTTCCTATCCCAAGATCTTTTCATAAGAATTGTACTCTGAGGCAGGCAAAAATTCAAACAAAGTTTTTCTAAAAGACAAATCTTCTTGAACTGTGAGAAATTCGAACGTGATTCTAAATATTAAAATTGGAAAACTTTTATCCGTCTCTATCAAGAAAGATAATTTACTCCAATCTTTTTGAGTTGTGATGACACCGCTCAGACCATGTTTTTTTACAGTATCAAAAATTAGGGCAACGTCACCAACTGAATAATTATGGTGATCGGGAAATTCTAAAACTTGATCAACTTGTATTCCAAAATTTTTCGAGCCAAATTCTTTCACCTTTTGTACAAAACCATTGAACGAGCCAATTGCAGCCAAAATTAAAAATTTTTTATTTTTATAATCACTTAGCGCGACTTGTTCTTCGTCGGATAAAAATAAGCCTAGCGGTTTATGCCTGCCGCAAAAAATTTTGCGGGGATCAAAATTTGGCAAAAGTTTGTGTTTTATTTGCGATAGGTAATCAAAACTAACTTCGTCAGCGTGCGTTAAAATAATAACATCAGCGCGTGAACAATCTTTTTCTCTTAAATTTCCTGCAGGTAAACAATATCCATTGCCAAATGGACTTCTTGCATCAAGCAGAAGAATTTCCAAATCTTTTTTAATTTGATGATTCTGATAGCCGTCATCAATAATGGCAATTTTAAAAGATTCATTTAATAACAAACATGATTTATAACGATCTTTACCAACAATCACAGGCACATGCAATGTGTGCGCAAGCATGTACGGTTCATCACCACAAGCATCAGGAGTACAAAAACAATTTTGCCCATCACTAACCAAAATACTTTTCCCACTACCACGCGTACCTCCATATCCCCGAGAAATTACGGCACAACGGTCAGCCCCTAAAATTTGAACCAGGAAGCCCACGAAGACACTTTTACCCGTTCCCCCAACTGAGAGATTCCCCACGGATATAACTTTTAAATTTGGCACGATTTTGTTGTTGTTTTTTCTGTTGAAATTTTGGGCTATAAAAAAAATGGCGCAGTAGATTTTTTCAAAAACACAAAAAATCAGAAAAACTATTTTCTCAAAAAAAGTCAGCCGTTTTTGAGCGGCTGACTTTTTCCACAAATTCGTTATAAAAATAGAAATTGCTTTGTGCATAAAAATTTATAAGAATTTATTTCTTATTTTGATTATCTTTTACTTCAGAAGAACAGATAACGGTATCACCCTCTTGCCAATCGCTAAAACCGTCACAAACAAATCCACACTCATAACCGGCGTGAATTTCTTTAATAGATTTTTTATCACGTTGCAAGCTGATAACTTTTCCAACTCCAATATTTCTGCCATCTCTCATGCAAGTAACTTTGTTACCTTTTGAAAGGACGCCATCGCGCATGTAACAACCGGCTATTATTCCAACACCTTTAATATCAAATACTTTTTTAACGGTAGCCTCACCACATTGCTTCCAAACGGTTTCAATTTTGCGCTTGCTCTCAAGGTTTTTTTCTATATCTTCCACCAAATGATAAACAATATCAAACGGCCTAACATCAACATTTTTTTCTTTTGCAAGTATGCCGGCATTTTTTTCAGGTTTCACATGAAAGGCATAAATAATAGCATTGGAATGCTCTGCCAATTCAACATCACTTTCAGAAATATCACCCACACCGGTTAGCATTACACGAATTGGACAGTTAATCTCTTTGCTCAATTTGGAAAGTTTTTGAATACAACCAAGAACGGCATCAATGGATCCACGTGTATCTGACTTTATAATTAAATTTAAAACTTTTTGATCTGCGCCTTTTGCCCGAGAACCCATATCTCCCATTGTTACGCCCTGCTGCTGGTTCAATTCTGCAGATTGAGAAATTTCCTGTTTCTCCTGTCTCGCCTTTGAGTAAACATCTTGAGGAACAACAGTCAACCAATCGCCAACAGCCGCAAAGCTATCAAACCCAACTACTTGCGCAGGAATTGATGGTAAAACCTGGGTGATACGCTTCCCTTGACTATTTATTAGAACCCTAACTCGACCAGTGCTTGCGCCACACGTAAAATAATCGCCTTGCTTCAATGTTCCCTGTGTACAAATAACAGTTGCAACCGGGCCCAAACCCTTTTCAACCTTTGATTCTAAAATAAATGCGCGAGCCGGAACAGTTACATCAGCTTTCAAGTCCATAAGTTGTGACTGCAAAACAATCATCTCTAATAATTCATTTACCCCTTGGCCGGTTTTGGCAGAGATAGGAACCACCACAACATTTCCACCCCAATCTTCAGGCATTAATTCATGCTTTGCAAGTTGACGTTTAATTGTCTCAAGGGCTGCCGGAGAACTGTTTTTATCAATTTTGTTAATAGCAACAATGATAGGAACTCCAGCGGTCTTTGCGTGATTTATAGCTTCAACCGTTTGAGGCATAATTCCATCATCAACGGCAACTACCAAAACGACTATGTCTGTAATTTTTGCACCGCGCGCTCTCATTTGAGAAAAGGCTTCATGGCCGGGAGTGTCTATAAACACAATTTTGCCATGAGAACTATCAACATCGTAAGCTCCAAGATGCTGCGTAATTCCACCCTTCTCAGAGCCTGCCACATTCATTTTTCTTATATAATCAAGCAACGTGGTCTTGCCATGATCAACATGCCCCATAACTACAACAACGGGCCAGCGCTGCACAGATGTACTAGTCTCAGTTCTTAACTTGGCAATTTTATCGACATCTGTTTTTTGAGACGCCAAAATTGCAATTCCAAAATGATCGGCCAAGCTTTTGATTATATCGGTAGAAAGGATATGGTTTCTGTTGCAAATCATACCCTTTCGCATAAGCGCCATAATTAATTCGCCGGACTGCTTTCCAAGTAAATTTGCAACTTCAAATAGAGGCAAACTCTTATCAACAACAATCTCCTTGACTACTTTCATTTCAGGCGTAACTGCAACCTGTTTTTGACGTCTTTTCCTACGACGGCCTGGTCTAAAAGTTCTTCTTTCCAAACCAATTTTATTAGTTAAAAGCTTACTGATCTTACTTTTTTCAATAACATCATCAATAAGCTCCTCTTCCGCTAACGCGAGCGGTTCGGCAATATAATCAGATTTTTTAGGAACATAAACCGGTTTTTCTTCAGGAAGAATTTCAATTTCTTCTTTTACAATTTCTCGAGTTGGATGCACGACTGTTTTTACCTTTGGTTCTTCTTTGAATATTTGTTGTTTTGATTCTATTTTCGTATCAGATTTTTTTTCAACGCTTGTAATCACTTCTTTTTTCTCGAATTCTTTATTGGCTTTTTTTTCTGGGTTACTTTTTTCAGAAACGGGCTTATTTTTTTCAGAAAAATGTTGTTTTACCTTTAAGACAACATTTTCAGGCAGAACAGACATATGATTGGAAAAATCAACGCCCATGGACTTTAGCACAGACATAACGTCTTTGCTTGAAACACCTAACTCTTTAGCGATCTCATAAATTCTCATGCTAATCTCACACGCAAAGTGCTCAAAAATTACGACTCTTCATCCTCATCCGGCACAGATTCACCACCCTGCACAGATCCACCTTCAGCCTCAATTTCAGCATCAATATGATCATGCAGAGATGAAATCTCTCCACTCAATGGATTAATATCTTGTAATTGAATATCCAAGCCAACAAGCCTGGACGCCAATGAAATATTTTGCCCCATCTTCCCAATTGCATAAGAACGTTGATCCTGAGCCAGCCAAACGATAGCTCTTTTATCATCAACAATCTCAACTTTATCAATTTCGGCAGGTTTTAGACTGTTTCTTACCAAGTCTTCGGTTGAATCAGTTGCCTCAATCAAATCTATCTTCTCTTGTCCAAGTTCACGTAAAATTGGCTTGATCCTGGCCCCGCCAACACCTACACATGTACCAACCGGGTCGATATCTTTACTCGTTGAAGCAAGAATTGCTTTAGTTTTATATCCGGGAGCTCTGACAATTTTTTTAATTTCAACCAATCCCTCAAACACCTCTGGTATTTCAACTTCGAGAAGACCTTTAACAAAATCACAGGAAGCTCTATCCAATATAAGTTGATAGTCCCATCTTGGAGTTGACAGAACTTCTTTTAAAAGAACTTTTATAGGATTACCAATTTTCAAATTTTCGCCGGGAATAGAATTGTCCTTTGGCAAAAGAGCTGTAACCTCACCAAGCTTAACGGCCATACCGTTACGTTCACGTTTATGAACGACACCAATAAGAATACTACCCTTTTTATCTTTAAAGTCGTTAAATACCGCAAACGACTCAAGCTCTCGTATCTTGTTGGCGATCAACTGCTTGACCATCAAAATTTCTATTCGACCGATATGATCATCAAATGGCACCATGACGGTTTCGCCAAGTTTTGCATTCGGATTTATAGACTTCGCTTTACGCAATGAAATCTCTTTATCTTCATCAGTCACAGAGGAAACAATATTTTTCTCAGAAAAGACCTCTAGACTGCCGGACTTTTTATTAAAAGAAACGGCAAAATTTATTTGGGGAAATTTTTTGATAAAAGCAGCCTTCATCCCATCGCAGATAACAGAAACAATTTTCTCGCGATCAAGACCACGCTCTTCAACAAGCCCCTCAATGACATCAGCTAGATTCACTCTTATACCAACCTTTAATTAAAAATGCCAATAAAAACCCACATATGCTTAATTCTAGATTAAAAAACAAAAAAGTGAAGCTCAAACAATTTAAATAAGTCTTTTACTTTTTGGGTTTATAAAAATTCAAAAATAATTTTAGAAAATGGGTCAGCCTATTATTACTATATATAATATATATATAATATAGTAGTAGTAGGCTCGGGGTTTTTTGTGGATAACTCGGGTTCGACCCCATCAAACCAGCGTCCCAATCGAAACTTTGTGGTTCGGGAGCATTGTTGATAACTTGTTGATAACTTGTTGATAACTTGTTGATAACTTCGGCAGGCTTGTTCAGATCAGAGGTTCAAAAGCACCCCCTTCCAACCACCCATTCTGTCCGCTCTTTTGCGGGGTTATGAAAAACTTATCCACAAGTTATTAACAACTTATCCACAAGTTATCAACAAGTTATCAACATTCCAGCCTGTAACAATTTGCTTTTTGGGTTTTTGATTTTTTTGCGACGCAGTCGGCTTTTTATGCATGTTCTGTTTTTTAATTATTTTTTTCTGTATATATTTCTATTTGAAGTTTATTGGGGCTTGTATTTGTTTGTATTTTTTGTTGGGTAAGTTGTGTTTGTAGCTATTTCTATTCTGTAGTAAACTTGTAGCAGTAGTTTTTGGCTTTAAAGTAAGCTATTTCTGGCATTTAATCTGGATAATATGAATCAAAATTACGATGTAATAGTTATAGGTGGCGGGCATGCCGGGGTTGAGGCTGCATACGCATCGGCCAAAATGGGCTCTAGAGCGCTGCTTATAACATTAGATAAAAATAAAGTTGCGACAATGCCTTGCAACCCGTCAATTGGGGGGTTGGGCAAGGGCCATATCGTTTTTGAGATTAGCGCATTGGGTGGACTTATGCCGCAGTTGTGTCCCAAGACCTATCTGCAAGCCAGGATGCTTAACACAAGCAAGGGCCCTGCCGTCCAAGGGCTACGCCTCCAAATTGATAAATTTGCGTACAGCAAAACCGCTTTTCAAATTTTATCACAGGTTCCAAATCTTGATATTTATACTGGCATGTGTACGGAAGTTTTAACTGATTCTATTAATTCGAAGAAAAGGGTGATTGGGGTAAAAACATCTTCGGGTGATATTTTTAATGCGCCCTGTGTTGTTGTTACATCCGGAACATTCTTAAACGGCGTTATCCACATTGGCAAAACGCGATATCCCGCCGGACGAAGGGGAGAAGCTCCAGTCCCCGGTCTTTCTGAATCAATTTCACAAGCAATGGAAGTTCCAATTTTAAGGTTAAAGACAGGGACGCCTCCTCGTTTGCTAACTTCCAGTATTGATTTTTCAAAACTTGAGCGTCAGCCGGCGCAACAACTTGAATATTTATACGAATTCGATGGCATGCATGTAGAAGAAAAATATCCGTGCTACATTGCAAAAACCAATGAAAAAACTCACGATATAATTCGCAAAAACATCCATCTCTCTGCCTTGTATGGTGGTGCAATTTCCGGCATTGGGCCGCGCTACTGTCCATCGATTGAAGATAAAGTTAAAAAATTTCCAAACCAAAATTCGCATCATGTTTTTATTGAACCGGAAGGCGCGGATGGCGTTGAAAGCTATCCGGCCGGGCTGTCAACCTCTTTGCCGCTTGAGGTCCAGCAGCAGTATATAAATAGCATTGAGGGGCTTGAAAATGCTGTAATTTCAAAATGCGCATATGCGATCGAGTATGATTTTTTTCAGCCAAATAATTTAACGCACTCTTTGGAGTCAAAAACAGTTTCCGGGTTGTTTTTAGCCGGCCAATTGATTGGAACAACCGGATACGAAGAAGCTGCAGGCTTGGGTCTAATGGCGGGGATTAATGCAAGTTTAAAACATAGATGTCTTGCCCCATTTGTTCTTTCAAGATCGCAAAGTTACATTGGGGTTATGATTGACGATCTGGTAACAATAGGCGTTGATGAGCCTTACAGAATGTTTACATCTCGAGCAGAGCATCGGCTAATTTTGCGGCAAGATAATACGTTTTTACGTTTAATGCCGTATGCCAAAACCCTTGGTACAATTTGCGATGAGTTATACGAAAAGTTTTTAAAAGAAAAAAGTATTATTCAAAAGAGTCTTGAAATAATCAAATCTCCTGAAAATCACCAGCTATTTAAGCTCTTTCACTCGATTGACTTTACTGACGAGATTAAAGCTGAGTGTAGGGTAAAGCTTGAAGAAAAGCTAAAAATAGCAGGATTAGCCGAAGCTGAAATTCAAACCCTTTCGCCACGTGATTTATCACCACGTGCGCTCCTTTGCATTCATGCTGAAATTAGATATCATGGTTATATTGAAAAAGAGAATAAAGAGGCAGAAAAAACAGTAAAATTTGCTGATTTGATAATTCCTGAAAAAATTGAGTATAAAGATATGCCTGGGATTACGCGTGAGCTTCAACAGAAACTAATGAAATATAAGCCAGGCACTATTGCTCAGGCTCAATTAATTCCCGGCATGACACCTGCGGCTATCTCCATTTTGATATTTCAAACGCGAGTAATATTGAAAGATATTGATCGAAAGATCCTGCATGACAAAAGATAATCAAAATTATGCATTTAAATCAGAGCTTGGTCTTAATGAAAAAATAGTTAGAGAGATTTCGGCGCAAAAACAAGAACCCGAATGGATGCTTGATATCAGGTTAAAAGCTTTGCAGCATTTTGTTAACTCGGTAATGCCCAAATGGGGCCCGGATCTTTCAGCCCTCGATCCACAAAATATTTTTTATTATCTTAAACAGACTGAAAAGACAGAGCATTCTTGGCAAGCCGTTCCGGAAAATATAAAAAAAACATTTGAGCATCTTGGCTTACCCCAAGCTGAAAAAAATATCTGGCCGGCCTTGGCGCGCAGTATGAATCCGAAGTCGTTTATCATAATTTAAAAAAAGAGTGGGCAGAAAAGGGCGTTATTTTTCTTGATACTGACTCTGCGCTCAAAGAGTTTCCGGAAATTTTTAAAGAGTATTTCGGCACAGTCGTGCCATATAACGACAATAAGTTTGCTGCTTTGAACACAGCCGTATGGAGTGGCGGAAGCTTTATTTATGTTCCGCCCAAAGTTCATGTGACAGTTCCTTTGCAGGCGTATTTTAGAATTAACGCCGAACGAGTAGGGCAATTTGAACGAACATTAATAATTGCAGATCAAGACAGTATTGTTACATACGTTGAAGGGTGTACTGCTCCGGCATACAGCACAAGTGCTTTGCATAGCGCCGTGGTTGAAATTATTGCAAAGCCATCGTCAAGAGTGCGTTATTACACAATTCAAAATTGGTCTAAAAATGTTTTTAATCTTGTAACCAAGCGTGCTGTTGCTTACAAAAATTCTGTTGTGGAATGGATTGATGGAAACTTGGGAAGCAGTGTTACGATGAAATATCCGGCTGTCGTTTTAAAAGAAGAGGGTGCAAAGGCAGAGGTTTTATCAATTGCAATTGCAAGTAGCCACGAGCAGACACAAGACACCGGTGCAAAAATGATTCATCTTGCACCAAATACAAGTTCAAGAGTAATTTCAAAATCAATCAGTAGAAATGGCGGACGCTCAAGTTACAGAGGTCTTGTTAAGGTAATTAAAGGTGCAAAAAATTGCAAATCATTTGTCCAGTGCGATGCCCTTATCCTTGATAGCAAATCACGTTCTGACGCTTACCCAACCATGAACCTTGCAGATAATACTGTTAACTGCGCGCATGAGGCCAGTGTGAGCAAAATTAATGATGATCAACTTTTTTATCTGACAAGTCGTGGAATTGATGTTAATTCGGCAAGGACAATGATTGTTAACGGTTTTGTTGAGCCGTTTGTAAAAGAGTTGCCCATGGAGTTTGCAGTTGAGATTAACAGATTGATTGAGCTTGAGATGGAAGGGAGCGTGGGATGAGCGCAAAAGTCCAACTTAATAAGGCCCAGGTCAATAAAGTCCAGATAAAAATTGACAAATCTCCCAATGTTTTGGTCAAGCTCAAAGACTTGATCGATCAAACTGTCATCCTGAACTTGTTTCAGGCCTGTCCGCCAAAGCTCTCCAAGAGCGACGGCTGGAATCCATGGATTAGTGGTTTTCCTTCTTGCCTTGCCGTAAAAATAGTTTTAGAAAAAAATGTTAATCTCGAGATAATCGATGATTGGATTGAGTTTGCTGATTTATTAAAGCTAACAACCATCAAACATGATATTGAATTTGACTTACATGAAAACAGCAAACTTTTTTATACGTGCCGACTAAAACCCCAGCTTAACCTGGAGTATAACCAGGCAATTTTGCAGGAGCTTGGAGATAGCAGTTCAAATTTAACCAAAAAATTAACCTTGAATTTAAATGGATCTAATGCTCATGCAAAAGTTCGAATTAGATCTTTGGCTGTAAGTTCTCAAAAATTTAAATTTCAAACACTACAGAATCATTTGCATCCTGATACATCCAGTTGTCTTTGTATAAAAAATGTTTTATTTGATAGTGCAAGAGTTGAATGTGACAATAAAATTAAAGTTCATGAAAATGCTTGTAAATCATTTGCTAATCAGAGTAATCGTAATTTAATAATTGGTCAAAATGCGCACGTTATTTCCAGCCCGCAGCTTGAGATTGAAAACGATGATGTTAAATGCCGGCATGGTGCTGTCACCAGGGTTATAGACGAAGAGCAGCTTTTTTATCTTGAAATTCGTGGGATAAATCGTGTTGTAGCCAAGCAGTTGTTAGTTAAAGGCTTTTTGAGCTAAAAAATAATGGACTTCAGGCAGCCCGCTAGTTCTTATGAAGCACCGTCCGGTGCGACCACGGTCTCACTTCAAACCAAGCTACTAGAACTAAAAACATGCGGATATAAATTGCATAGCTAATTAATTATAATTTGCAGTAAATTTTTTTAAATCTAATCCATTCGTCATAGCAACGCAAATATTCATTTGTGCGTGCACTAATTGCTTCGGCGAGGGTAAACCACTAGTTTGACTAGTCGGACTCTCCAGGCTTGGCCTTTGCGTTAGTTTAAAAAATACGATGTTGAGATATACTTTCATCGGGCTGACGGCTCGATAGGAAAATATATGACAACATCGATGTATGACAGTTTAAGTCATTCAAAATGGGATTGCAAATATCATGTGGTGTTTGTACCCAAATACAGAAAGAAAAAGATGTATGGAGAAAGAAGGGCATTTTTGCGGGAAGTATTTCGGGAGCTTGCATTGCAAAAGGGATGTGAAATTATATCGGGAAGCTTGGTAGAAGATCACGTTCATATGCTGATCAGGATCCCGCCCAAATATGCAGTTGCGGAGATTGTTGGGTATTTGAAGGGTAAAAGTGCGATAGCCATTGCTCGAAAATTTAGTGGACGTACAAGAAACTTTAACGGAGAAAAATTTTGGGCAAGAGGTTATGCGGTTTCAACAGTTGGCTACGATCAGGAAGGCATCAAGGCATACATCAGCAAGCAAGAGCAACTTGATGGGCAACAGGTTGATGAAGATGGAATTGTTTAACGTTTTTGAATAGTATTTTAGTTTAACTGGCAGTCTTTGAGACTGCTCATAGCCGTCAAGCCCCTCGCTTTGCGAGGGCGTTATGACTTTTTTAAAATCATGAGTTGCATAAGCGTTCCATAGATTTTTTGAAGCTTTGGAAAGCTTTGCACATACCTCAGCTAACGTTGTTTTCATCTTTAATCCTTTATTACTTTTTAGAATTATACTTTTTTATAAAATAGGTAACAAAACTAGAACAAATACCCAGAAAAAATAATGCCAGGTCTTCATTTAAATCCGTTATTGGCTCTCCAGTTGCACTATGTCTAAGACATTGTTCATCGCTAGTAAAGCCGTAAATCTTAATAATTCCTTCTTTCAAAGATGGGTGAAAACCAAATTCAGTACTCAAATGTCTAAGTACATCTGAAAACTTATTTTTTTTAAAATCCATATCCTCTTTTTTTTTAAGTATAATTTTAGCCACAGATTCTACCGCATGAATACTATCTTGAATACTTCCTGCATAATCCGATCGTCTTAATTTATCGCCAGCTTTTAAAAGATGCGTTTTAGCTGGAAAAAATGCGTCATCTTGTGTGAGATTCTCTATAGCGCAAACATACGCCTTACCTTCTTCTTCTGATGCTCTTGGATAAAATTTGTAAGAGTCTCCATCTTTAAAAAGAAAGTACGCAACCCTTCGCTGTTCAAAAACATCATGGATGCATTCACCAAGCACATTTTTGACATCAATTTTTTTTACATTTTGATGATTGATAATAAATTCTAATATATCAAGAACCTCATGATATGGGGCAGCGCTGAGAAAGCTATATAGCACATGCTCTTTGGGATAAGGCAATGGTTGAAGCTCTTTATCAAAATGTTTTACTAATAAATCATTTAAAATCTCATTTGGATCACATAAGTTATAATATTTAGAAAAAAACTTTTTGACTTCATGTTCAATATCATTTCTAACGCTGGGCGGAAGCTCTCCCAATTTAAGAAAACTAGGCAAAGGAGTTAATCCGTTTCGATGTGAAAAATTGTTTAGCATAAAAAATCCTTTAAAAAATAACATTGTAAAATATTTCAACCCACTCCCAATAACCGATAAAATAAAAATATTAAGATATAAAAATATCGCAAAAATAGGCTTAAGGTCAAACTAAATCGTACAAAAAAAGGTGTGTTGCGAAAAATTATTAAAATAAAGCTTTCTACTTCCAGCAACGGCATGATCCCAATATCAATAAGACATGGACTAGAGAGTATCCAGTTGGTTACAAACAATTGTCAGCGCATTTTTCTGCATTTTGTTTGACAGCATTGTCTGGTTGAATTTCTAAAAAAGCTTTTTTAATATTTTCCCATTTATCACTTTGGTTGATTCTGCAGGTTAATTCTAAAAACATTTGAATTATTCGTATTGAAAAAATGATGTATTGATCATTGTACTCAGTGCTTGTGAAAAGCTCTCCTTTTTTCAACCGGAATTCTCTTCCCCAAAGGGTCGTAGCCCTATCTGTTGTTGCAGTATCTACCCTATGCATCAAAGAATTTCTCAAGTCTGCCATAAATAGCCACTGATTGATTTGGGCATCTCTTTCGTGTTCGTTGAGAAGCTTTTCCGTTATAGAACGGATTACCCTTTGAAACGGTGGAATTTCGCTGTTTTCAATTCTTTTAATTTCTTTATCAATTTTCTTTGTGATAGCATCATCAAGTGGCCCTTTTTTCTTTAACTCCTCAAAAAGTTTACGTAAAATATTAATTTGAGGTTCAATTTTTTCAATTTCATTTTGTTGAAGCATTTTGTTGTATAATTCTACAATAGAACTCTCAGCTAAGGAGAAAATGCGTAAAAATATTTGTTTGGTTAAGATCATTAATGCATTTCTAAGAAACTCATCATGAAGCCATTCAAACCGGTTTTTTGTATAACTTGAGTATCTAATGAATCTACACAAAATGAAGGCCTTTGCTATTGAAATGCAAGATGTATCTTGAATTAATTTGATCGCTTCAGGTCGGATTAATTTGTCGGATTCAGATTGTTCATCATGCTGCAATAAAGCTACAAGTTCAATAAAGGCTCCCAAATAATTTATCCAGAAACAATTATCGAACCAAGTTTCCAAATTAATCTTGTCATTTGGATTTGAATTGTAAGATACAACTGTTTTCCACTCTTCTTTTAAAAATTCTAAATTTTGGATAATGATTTTAATCGCTAAACTATCTTTTGATTCAGGATGTTTTATTAGAAAAGATAACAATTCATCGATATTATTAAAAATTCTTTGAGTGTTCATATTCTTTGAGCCCTGTATTCTGATTTCATGAACAATTTCATTAATTTTAAATATTTCTATATCTGATTTAGCTATTTTGCTAAGATTTTTTCAGTTATTAAAGTAGCTATTCCATAGTTAGCTATTTGATCCCCTAGAATATAATCTTCATAACGAAATCCCTCGTCAAAACTATGTGCATTTATAAGAAAGTCTAACTCTCCTTCAACGGAAGCTTTATGTGATATATATTCAAACCTTACAAATCCTCTGCGGCCAAGTTTAATAACAACAGCACTTGTAAAGGGATCTGTCCCTTGCATTTTAAGCGCCCAACATACCGTGTTTGCCTTCCGGTCTAATATTGGTTTTTGTACCCATCCAAGAATATTGTATTCTACTTCAAACCCATTTTTTTTGCTTTCAATGTTAAACTCTACGCTACGTTTTTGGATTGCATTTAAAATGCAAGTAGGATCAACATTGTTCCAATCATCCAAAGAAATGTATCCTGTTTGATAGTGGTAAAGCCAAATCTCCAAATCTTTGGATGTTTTCAAACCACGAATTACAACCTCAAGAGCTCCAGGAAACTGTTCTCTAACAAGTATTGCTGCTTTATATGCTTCCTTACGAGTTAAAACAATGTAATTTTCGGGCACACATAATGTAGAATTTGATTGTGCAAGATTGTAAATTCCAGCACCCATCCAATCCAAGTTATCAGGGCCTAAGTCTTTTCTAATCCATAAACCCTGGTAAGGATCTCTTGGTGCCATTTCTTTTAATTCTTCTACCCAACCAGGTATTATTGAATCCGAATTATTATTTTTCCAATAATTAAGCCAGTAATCATTGCCTAAGTTGAAGTCTTCATCTGTTATAGGTATTAGATTTAAGAAATACTCTCTTTTATTGATGGAACTTTGAAAATTTTCTTTATTTTTTAAAATCATTTCAAGCTTACTTGTAGAGCTATTTTTTCAATTTCTTTAAAAATTTTTTCTCCACAATTTTTTATAATGAATTTTTTTATTTCATATTGTGGTTCTAAAGAATTCTCAAGTTGTCGTAGAGAGCATAATGAGTAAATAGCATCAAGGAAAAGTGTCGAATAGTCTTCTTGGGCCTTTTTTGCTGCTGAATAGCGAGCTTGTATCAAATTGAGGGCTGAAAAAAATCCGAGTGAAGCAGATAACGCTATGAAAGTATAACCTTGCTCAACCAAATTATCAGTATCAACATTTAAAAGATACATCCCTATCATAAAAAGTGCGACTCTATTACCATTTTTTGCAACAAGAATTAATTCATCAAATGACTTATTTCGCAAATGTTCAATTTCTGCCAGCTCAACCTCGGATACAAGTTTTGAAAAATTGATTAAAATCCCATTTATTTCTACATTCTTTTGGCGTTTTATAATGAATGATGACAGCCGATTAGATAAATTTTTCACAAATCCCCCATTGTAAAGCATTGTATAAATATAACCTTCCAAATAACAGTCTGTCCTACCGTGATTTCATCTTAATTACCGATTTGGTATATCCGAATGCTCTCTTTCACAGCAACATTTAGACCTTGTTAGAATTGATTGAGAGGTTTTTAAAATAGATAATAGGTTCCATCCAAACCAGAACAAGAATATAAATATCCAGAGAGTTTTATTTAATATAAGCACAAGTATGATAGATGGAATCGTAAAAATAGAAATTTCGCAACAAAGAGCGGAACAAATAAATGGGTACAGAAGTAGATACGCACCCAAGATTATACCCAACCCTTCAATTATTGGTTTATTGAGCATTTTTATTGAATTCATTATTTGGGGTAAAATATTTCGATGGCGCATCCAAAAAATGAAGCATACACATAACCATTCAATAAGAATTGGCAATAGTATAAACTCAAATATCCCATTCTCCATAAAACATTGGCTTGATTGAGTTGATATTGAAATAATGTAATTGATCAAATATATACTTGATGAAAATACTAACCATGCAACAGACAAAGCAAGGCAAAGTTTTATCCAACCAGCAGTTTTTCTAAGAACGAGATTAAAATCTTTTAAGATCTGCATACTTTCTCCCCACACTCAGAATCGGAAATATTTTTATTTTTATTATTGGCGTGTTTAATGGCAGAATTTAATGAATAGAGTTTCCAGCAATTAATTAGATAATAAGTACAAATAAGTAATCCGCCAATTTCCAAGACGTAGCCACAATTAATTATAAAATTGGTTAATCCAAATTTAACAAAAATACTTTGCACATCTGATACTGTTGCTGGGATTTTAGAAATAAATTTTAATCCACCGATTATTGTCATCCAAGCTAAGAGGCGAGTTCCCCTTTTTTTATAACCAAAATAATAATGCACAAAAAGAAGCACTATAAGGACTATAAATATAAAACCCGTTAAAACATTGTTTTTTTGCATTGTATTAATTGTATTATTGGTTACATCCTGATAGCAGGCCAATGACATGTAAAAACCATAATAAAGCAAAATCCAAAATGCATATACATAGAATGCGCCCAGCCACCTGTGTCGTATAATATTTTCTTTCTCTGATGTATACATTGAATAACTCCCAATAAAATTACTTAGATATTCTTATAACCGCATATTTACAGCTTGCCTGATCTGATTGGGTTTAACAAATGGGGTGGGGGTAAAAAATGGTGATTAATTACAAATGAAATAATTGGGGGATGGTGGAGTTTGTTTGGCTTCAAATTTGCAATTAAACCTAGGCCTACCAATATACCAAATGCTCCAAATAGGGCTTACGTCGATAGTGGATGGAAAGATTGGAAGGATTGATGATTGATAATAAGTATATTATTGCATAAAATTAGCCGGTGGATTTTCATCCACCAGCTAAAAAATTCTAAATCCAGAAATTTCTGGAATCTATTTTAATTATAAACCAAGACTTTGACGATCAATTTCATATCCGTGATCTTCGAACACAGTTGCCATTGAATTTAAACAGTTTGTTAAAAGGTCGTTAACCAGTTTTTTAAGTTCAGGAGCAAGTTTCTGCGTGTCATTTGTGTATTCAAAATTACCTATTTTGATGGTATATTCCTGCATATTTGTTGACATTGCATTTGTAATGCTTTTTATTGTTTCATCAGAAAAAGTGGCAAAGTAAATAGCCTGCTCTAATAAAGCATCTTTTGATGTTATTTCATTGAACAAATCCTGAAATAATTTACCTAAAGCCTGTTTGAATTCGTCTTCATTCTGACTGGTTGTCATCGATTCAAAATTGATTGCAGTCATAGCTTTGTCGTAAGTATTTTTGACAGAAGAAAGATACATCTGTGCTGCTTTTTCTGGATTTATTTCCAGTGCCAATTTTTTGATTGTTTTGACTAGTAAATCATCAAAATCTGAGCCATCTTGTGATACAATAAGATCCATTGAACATTCGGTTGTAGCATCAGACTTATCAGCTTTGAATCCTTGATAAATGGCTAGTTCTTTTGAAATGTCATAAGAAAAAGAATCATTTCCTGCATTCAAAGCAGAAGATAAAACAACCGCTGCGACCAATGTCAAACGTGCGAAACGCTTTAACATAACAAGACCCCCTTAATTAAATAAAGTTTATCCAAAATTCCTGGATCCAACACAGATCTGAAAATTGGATTTTTAGTGTACATGAAGCTATTTTATATGTAATCAAGCGTAAAAACAAGCGCTAGCATGCCATTAATTCATAAAATTTCTTAAATTGACTCTTATAAAAGTATGAAAATTTGGCGGTTGTGATTTATTCAGTATGTAATTATTTTTGTCCAATCTTGACAAAATTCAAGAATACAAGCAGAATCTGACATAATTTTGTACAAAATAAATCGAGCTTTAAGATGTTTCAATATTAAAAACCAACTTTGATAGGATTGATCATGGAAGAGAGAGGTAAGATATCGCTTTTTGCGGCCGTATTAATAAGCATGAACATCATGATAGGGGCAGGGATTTTTATGAATCCTCAACCGATGACTGTTATCGGTGGTTGTTTTGGGTTCATGGGATGGGTTTTTGCTGCTGCACTGTTATTTCCCATAATTTGGGGGGTAGCGCGCGCGTCCCAAGTTTTTCCAGGACAAGGTGGTTTTTATAATTATTGCAAACAAGGGATCAGTGAAACGGCAGGATTTTTTGCCAGTTGGGCATACTTGGTAGGATACCTTGGAACTGCATCCACGCTGGCTTTATTTATCAAGGGCAATCTTGCTACGCAATTTGGATTAATTGGCATAAATGAGCATTCGATTCTTTTTAATTTTTTATTGCTGGTAATAATTTCGTTACTAAATCTTTTGAGTATTAGCTTAATAAGTAAAATTCAGGGTGGAACAACGATATTAAAACTGACGCCGCTACTTTTTGTGATTATTATTTTTGCATTTTATCTAGGCGGAACGACGGTAGAATATAATCCTTCATCTTTACCTGCGTTGCCATTAACTATACCCTTTGCATTGTTTGGTTTTTGGGGTTTTGAAAGCTGCTGTGTTATAGGGCACTTAATTAAGGGTGGCTCGTCCCAGGTTTTTAAGGCTGTTTATATTGCATTTTTCACGGTGGCCGCAATGTATACGCTGTTTCATTTTGGCGTTATGAATATCATGGGAGTTGAGAATCTCAAACATTTTGGTGTATCGGCATTTCCAAAATTTTTAGGATTTAATCCTGTTGTTACAACAATCATTGAAACTGTGGTAGCTTATGCCATTTTGTTAAGTGCTTTGAATGCACTGTATGGCGTATCGCTCTCAAACATCACGAATATGACGAACTTTGCAGAGCAGGGTATTTTGCCTTATTCGAAAAAATTAATAAAAACAAATCGTTTTGGTCGTCCAATTCCTACAATTTTTCTACATGGATTAATTGTTTTTATTTTAATTACATTAATTCCCAAAATTGAAATTTGGGCCAGTTTGACCGGCTTGGGAATCATGACTGCTTATGCATTAACGCAAGTGGCTGTGTTTTTGTATGATTTCAAGAATGCCTGTTTTGGATCTCTTTTTATAACAATTCTTGGTTTTTCGTCTTTGGCTGTTGCGGGATATTTTACATGGGTGGGTCTGGGACCAGATCAAATGACAAGGATTCTTTATGCCTCCCCAATTTTAATTGGGTTGGTGTTGGGTTATATAATGTATAAATTAACAAAGACGAGCAATGCCTAGTATTTCTAAAATACCTTTTTGGGTTGCCGTTTTGATAAACACGAATATTGTGATTGGGAGCGCTTTTTTCTTGGGCGCTCCTCAAGTCTGCTTGCTCAACGGAATTCTCGCTCCATTTGCTTGGATTTTTTGTGGGTTGCTCCTGTTGCCATTATTAATTGTGCTTGCAAGACTTTCACGAATGTATCCGACGGCCGGTGGGCTTTATATCTACAGTTTAAAAAATCTAGGAAAATTTTGGGGATTTGTTAGTGGCTGGGGATATTATGTTGGTACGGCTGCGGCTAATGCCGTTGTTTTGCATGCATTTAGCGAACAGTTGCAAAATTTTGGTTTTATTAAAAGTTTTAATATCAGTAGCGTGATATTTGATTTGATTCTGGTTTTGTTCTTCACTTTTTTAAATCTTTTAAATATTGAGTTTTTAGAAGGCATTCAAATTGGACTTGCGATTATTAAGGCAATTCCAATGATTTTAGTCTTGGCTGTTGTGCCGATTCTTTTTAATGTGAGTAACTTATCTGCTGCGACTCCTAGTTTTAGCGGATTTATTCAGACAGTTCCATTGGCGCTTTTTGCATATATTGGAATCGAGGCGTGCTGTGCCGTTGCAGATAAGATTCGCGATGGACATAAAAATGCTGCACGTGTAATTTTAGTGTCATTTACTCTAATTGTTGTAGTTTACACAGTATTACAGGCTGCCATTTTGTGTATCTCGGGAGCAAGTCACTGCAAACCCATTCTTTTCGATTATTCCGACGATTAACAAGTAATCAGTTTTTTATTACTTGGGGAAACCAGGTTATTAACCTTGCTATGATGTCATCGTTTCTTGCAGGTTTTTACGGAATGTTTTACTACAATAACTGGAATCTTTATGCTATGGGAAAAGAAGATAGCATATTGGGTTCAAAGTATCTGGTTAAAGTTAACAAGTCGCAAACTCCGTGGGTGTCTGTACTAGTGCAGTCTGCATTGGTTATTGCATTTCTACTAATTACCACCAATATTAATTATTTAATGACAATGTGTGATCTTGGTACAACAATTACCTATTTTTTGAGCGCAGTTTCATTTCTTGTAATATTTAAGGGAATTTGGGGTTACTTGGCAATTGCAAGCTGTGGATTACTGATATTAATAAATTCAGAAAGATTGATTAGCGCAGGGTTTATTTATGTAATGCCATTTTTAGTAATACTTATTTTAGGGATTGTTGCGCACAGGATTAATGAGATATTAAAAACAAAAAGCAAGGCTTAGGTTTTTAAAATAGGGTTTTTAAAAATGATAACTGTGATTTTTTCAATTTTGGCCGGAGCGCTGTTTGGGGTATTTTATGGATTTATGTTTTTAGGCCCAATTGTAAAAAATGATAATAGTTCAAAATTTAACTTAATGCGTGTAATAAACTCGTTTTTTCGCCTAGTTTTTATCACTGTTGCTATAATTGCAGCCGTAATCTATATTAAACTTAATTTTATGTGGTTATTGTGTGGGTTTATGGGAACCTTTTGGGGTGTAATTTTAAGTAGAATAAGGGCAAAGCGATGAGCTTTGAGATATTTCAGTATGCAGAAAAAAAGCCGCTTGAGTGTATTGGACTTACTAGTAAATATTGGTCAATTCATCTCGATACTTTAATTTACACTTGGGTGGCGATGATGTGTCTGCTCGGAATTGCGTTGATTGGACGATACTTCATACGTCGTGACTTAAATATTATTTCTGTGGCATATGAAAAAGCAATTAATCTTTTAATTGATACATTTGGGGAATCTTTCAAATCTTTTAATTTTGATTATTTAGCATTTATTGCCTGCATATTTTTATTTACACTTTTTTCATGTATCGTTGGCGTACTTCCTTACATGGATGAGGCAACAAAAGATTTAAATACGACGCTTGCAATAGGGTTGACGAGCTTTCTTTATGTTCAGTATCAAAAGATTAAAGTGCATGGCGTGCTGGGTTATTTAAAAGAATTTATGGAGCCTATTTTTGTTTTATTGCCAATACATGTTGTTGGTGAACTTGCAAAGGTTGCCTCAATGTCATTTCGTCTTTTTGGGAATATTCTTGGCGGCGGCATCATTTACATGATGATCTTTGATCTTTTAAGAGGGTATAAAGGTTATTTTATGTGTTATGTTTGGGTGCTGGTTATTTTGGGATTGATTTTTTTCAAAACAGGAATTAGAAACAGGTTTCCCACTTTTAAAAAAATTATTAAATTTTTTATAAATATTGCATTTCTAATGACTTGGCTGCAGATGATTTTTGGCATTTTTGAAGGTACGATACAGGCATTTGTTATAACGATGCTCACAACGACTTACTTGGCAATTGGTGTTTCGCATGAAGAGAGTGCTCATGTAGAGGATCTTGTATGATATTGGCGCATTTTTTACATTACCTTTCTGCCGTAATTACAATTGTGCTTGGGGCCTTGGGGGGAGGAATGGCACAAGGGCTTGCCGGATCGGCATCTATTGGATCACTTTTGCGTCAGCCGCTGGGCGGTGAGGAATCTTCGCGCGCTATGATTGTGGGACTTGCCTTGATTGAGAGCGGTGTAATTATTGCACTTGTGACAACTCTGACAACTTTGGTGAATATTGAAATTTTGCCGACTGTTGCTATAGGTTTTTCTGAATTGGGAATAGCTTTGGCGGTTGGATTTGCGGCGCTTTCGATAAGTATAGCTTCAAGCATGGTGGTCAGAGCATGTACTAACTCAATTTCAAGACAACCTCTTTTTGCACCAAAAATATTCGCATTTATGTTACTGACTCAATCGATAATAGAGGCTCCGGTTATTTTTGCATTTATTCTTGGCTTTGTGATGAAAATAAATGCAGATGCTTTAATGTCGGACGTTCAAGGCCTAAAACTTTTGTGCGCAGGATTATTATTTGCCATTGGATGTGTTGGCCCTTCGATTGGTCAGGCAATTTTTGCACATGCTGCATGCAGTAGCATTGGGATAAATAAACATGCATACAGTAAAATTTTCCCATTTACGTTGATTTGTGAAGCCGTTATTGAAACACCTGTAATTTTTTGTTTGTTGCTCTCTATTGTTATAAGTTATACAAGTATCCCAATCAAATTAATTGATTCATACGCGCCATTTTATGTAATTTTATCTGCGGTTTTCTGTTTATCTGTTGGGGCTTTGGGTGCTGCAATTTCAACCGGTAGAATCTCGGCAAGAAGCTGCATGCAGATTGCTATGAAAGAGACTGCTTATGGTACGATGATGCGAGCCAATCTTTTGACAGTGGCGTTTATTGAATCTACATTGATTTATTCTTTAATTGTTTCTCTTTTGCTTGTGAGAAATGTTCCATTGCTTCTTGTTTGTCTGAAGTAAATATGATTGAATAAAAATTCAACAGAAGGGGTATGTAGAGTGAAGTGTAATGATGTTGCTGTACTGTATATTATTACAAAACTTGAATTGGGTGGGGCTCAAAAGGTCTGTCTTGCGTTGCTTAATGGAATTAATAAAAGCGGAATCAAAGCAGGATTGATATCGGGTACGGATGGTGTTTTGACTTCAGAAATCAAAAATTCTGAATATGTTTATCTGCTGGATAGTATAAAACGTGAGGTTGGCCTGAGGCTAATTATTTCAGAGATAAAAGCATTCTTTCAAATAATGAAAATAATTAAAAAATTCAAAAAAAAGCATCCGTCGTTAATTGTTCATACTCATAGTACTAAAGCCGGAATAATTGGTCGGTGGGCTGCCTTTTTTTCAGGTGTCAAAAAACGAATTCATACGGTACATGGTTTTGGTTTCAATGATTATCAGTCAAATTTGAAATGGGTTGTTATTTTTTCAGTTGAGTATCTAACAAGTCTGATTACAACACATTTTATATGCGTATCAGAAAAGGATCGGGAATTTGGAGTACGTAAGTTCCCCAAGTTTGGGCAAAAAAGTTCTATAATTCGCGCAGCTGCAGAATGGGATAAATTTTATATCCCTGCGCTGAAAAAACGGGAAGCATTTTTCAGACAAGGCTCGCTTTTCCATGACGAATTCTTTATTATTGGAACAATTTCATGTTTTAAGCCGCAAAAAAATTTATTTGATCTTTTAAATGCGTTTAAGATTTTACATAGCAATTTAACTGAAGAAAATAAAAAAATAGTGCGACTTCAGATAATAGGGGATGGCGTTTTAAGAGGCAAAATTGAGGAATGGATTGCTAAAAACGATTTAGTCGAGAAAATAGACCTTCTTGGTTGGCAGAGTAATGTTGAAATTTGGATGCGGAATTGGAAAGTATTTGCAATGAGTTCACTGTGGGAGGGGTTGCCCATAGCTGTTGTTGAAGCGCGGCTTTGCAAATTGCCTGTTGTTGCATATGATGTAGGTGGAGTCTTTGAGGTTATTTTTAACGGACAAAATGGTTTTTTAGTCTCTCCCAAAAATTTTGTTGGGTTATCAGATTGTTTGAGAACTTTAATCGAGAATAAAGATTTGTGGCAAAAAATGAGTGATTATAAAGATGAGATTGGCGATTTTAATGATCATGTAATGATCGATAAACATGTACAACTTTACCAAAAACTTTTGCTTTGATTAAGTATATATAAAAACTGATTATAGACTTTCCTTTTAGCTTCGGCCGAAAGCGGCTAATTAATAAAATTTTTGACTTAATGAAAAATCATCTGCTACGATTACGCGGGTTTACTGATTTTTATTTGAAAAAAGGGAAAAGGAATGAGAAAGTGTCTTGTGATCACAATTTCTGGGAGTGTTCAGACTGAATCATATAAATTATACATTCAGAAAAACGCGGGGATGTTGGGGATAGAAGGGACTGTTCAGGGGGACAATGATGGCCTTATCTTGCACGCCTGTGGTGTATCGGATAAATTGGATAACTTTATCGACATGCTTTACAAGGGTATAGAAAAATCCAAACTGAAAGATATTTTCGTTGAGCCGCTCGTTACGGATAAGGACTTTAGAGGTGTTTTTAGAGTCATAGGTTAAAATATTTCAGATGGTAACGGCAGTTTGATAATTAGAAAAAGGGCTGTGGGCTTCAAAAGTGGCTTTCGGTCAGATTTCAGGATCCATGGATAAATTTATTCAAAATTTCTGTAATTGGGTAATAGGAGGTACTAATCCATGGATGCTGAAATAAATTCAGCATGACACAGCAGCGAAAGATGGCTTGCCATCCGTCTTGTCCGCCGTAGCCACATCGGGCGAAGGCTGGAAGCTAGGAGCCCAACGGGCGAAAGCGTAGGATGGCAGCCCCAAGGGGAATCGAACCCCTATTTCTGCCTTGAGAGGGCAATGTCCTAACCGTTAGACGATGGGGCCGCATTTCAAAAATCTATTTTTTTCATGTATTATTAAGTCAATTAGCAAAAATCATACAAAATAAAAACTAAATAGTAAAGCCGCAGAGAATTTTAGGCATAGACGTGCATATAAATAAGAAGTTAATTTTACATTTGTTTTCAATTATTTTTATATCAAATTTTCCAATATTTGGATCAAATGGTAGTTATGGAGGAACGTTCCCCAAACTTTTTAATCAACCGGTTGGGGTTAACCCATCATCTTTTCTTTTAAGTAAAATAACTTTTGAGTGTGATATTCCATTTTCTATGGATGAATTTTTGTATTTAACAGAATTAAAACCAAATCAAGTTATAACACCCGAAAAGGTTGATAAAGCTTATCAAATGCTTATGTCAAAAAAAAGATTTAATAATATCGAAGTAGATATTTTTGATTTTGGGGCAGGAAAGCATCTGCATTTTAAGTTGAGTGCAAATTGGATATTTAGAAAACTTAAATTTGAGGGCATATGGTTTGGGAAACAAAAATATATGTCACTCTATGCACAACAACCGGGAGATGTTTTTGATTCTATACTGCATGAAGAGTCTTTAAAAGCGATAAAACAGTATTTGAAAGGTCAAGGATATTTGGGATGTACCGTTGAAGATGAGTTAATATATAACAAAAAATATAAATCCATTGAGGCAAGGGTAAAAGTTAATCGCGGACGCCGCTTTGTTGTAAAAGATGTTGAGTTCAAAATTGATAATACAAAATATCAAAATCTGAGTTCGCGTTTTAAAAAGAAATTTGGTAACAGTCTCATTAATTCTAGTTATACAAAAAAGGCATTCCGCAAACAGGCCAAAAGAATTTTGGCAATGTTACATCAAAAGGGCTTTGTTAACCCACACATTAAGCTTAAGCGGAACATAAATTTTCAAAATCATACCCTAGATTTGATTTTTAATATTCAAATGGGCAAGCGTAAAACTGTTAAATTTCAAGGGAATAGTCTTTTTTCTGAAAAAAAAATCAAAGAAGATATTATTGGGAATAATCAGCCCGAGTGGCTGTTTTCCCCGGATATTATCTCAGAACAGCTTCGATATGAATATTATAAAAATGGATTTTGGGATGTTTCAATTGATTATCAGAAAAAAACCGATTTTGGGTATTTTTTTACAGTGAATGAGGGTTTTCCAATAACTCTTGAAAACATTGAGGTAAAAGATTGTATTACACATATACCGGAATCAACAAATGTTTTTTGGGAAGAGCTTTTACGTAAAAAGAGATTTGATCAAGAAAAACTCGAAAGTGGCATTGTACAGCTTAGCAATTTTTATCAATTTCAAGGCTTTTGGGACTTCAAGGTTGTAGACAAAAAATTTGTGCGCAATCCTGATTCCAAAACTTATTCTATTCAAATTTTTGTGGACAAGGGAGTTCAAAGATTTTGGGGTGGGGTAGAGATAGAGAATTTCAAAGATCTTGAAAATAATGAATTTTTTAAAAAATATTCGCCTCCATCAGCTGAACAACCCGTCCCCTTTGATCTAAAATGGCTTTACGAGCAAAGATTTTTTTTACTGGATCATTTTAAGAAACTTGGTTTTTGGTATGCGGAAATTGAACCTGAATTAATTGAAGTAGATTCCGGAGCGGGAAATTTTCAAGGTTCAAAGGTGGCGGTGCACTGGAAAATTGATCCGGGCCAAAAGATTAAATTTGGTAAAGTATTGTTGCGTGGAAATACAAGAATTCCGTTTAAAGAAGTTTTAAAAAAATTAAAATTTAAAGAAGGTGATGAGTGGTCCCGTAAAAAAATTGAGCTCACTCGAAAAAAATTGAAGAGCTTGGATGTTTTTAAGACTGTTCAGATCCAGCCATACCAGATGTCGAAAAATGTTAGTGAAAAGCCAATGATTTTATCATTGGTGGACGATGATCCGCTAGAACTTCGTTTGCGCGCAGGTTATTTTGTAACCAGTAAAAATATTATTCAACTTAAGCGTCAGTCAACGCCAAAAATCGGATCATCGCTTATCTTAAAAAATCCGCTTAATAAAGCAGATAGACTTTCTTTTGATTTTGATTGGATGGAGTTTGAGCGTAAGCTTGATGCACAATATCAGTTGCCGTCATTTTTTGGCAATCCTGCAACGACCAAGTTTAAAGTTTACTCCAATAAATATATTCAGCCTGTCCGAATTGGTAAAACAGAGCCTGCCTATACCTCTTTACTAAACGGTTTTTTGATTGGCTTGAATGATGAATATAAAGAGTGTTACCACTGGGGTATTAACGTTGGTAACGAGTGGATGACTACAAAAAATATTCATGGCTATCTTAAATTATCCCCTGATTTGGTAGATGTTTCGGCACCATATTTTTTTGTAGAGCCATCTTTGGTTATAGATAAGCTGGACGACAGATTAGCTCCCAAAAAGGGATCCATGAGTTTTGCTTCATTAAAGGTTATGGCGCCGGAAAAAATTGGAATAGCTTCAGCCAAATTACAAATCGAACAGTCCGCCTTTTATCCCGTTTATAAAGACTTTGTTTTGGGTGCAAGGATTCGCTTTGGACATCTTTTTAGACGGAAGTTTGAGGATATTATGCCGATAGAGCGTTTTTATCTTGGCGGTCCATACTCAGTACGCGGTTACGAAATTGATTCGCTTCCGCCACTTGGTGTTACCGAAAAAAATGCGGAAGGCAAAATTATTCGTCAATATACTGCGTATCAAATTAAAGACTCACCTGAGCCGGGCGTAACTCGTGAGTACGCTATTCAAGGTGGAAGTTCTATGGCTAACGTAAACTTAGAGTTACGTGTTCCAATATTTAAAAATTTTTACGGGGCGGTATTTGAGGACATTGGTGCACTTAGTCAAACTGGGCTGGGTGGTTTTAAGGTGTGGTTTCCAACATCCGGAGTAGGGGTCAGATACAAAACTCCAATTGGATCAGTTAGATTTGATATAGGCTGGAAATGGAAAAAACGCATGCCTGGCGACAGCAGCTACGGCTGGCATCTTGTATTTGGTGAATCGTTCTAAGATTGTGATTTCTAATATATTATTTTTTAAACACAAGCAGCTTATTATTATCCGGATATGAATCCAAAGTATCAACTGTGCTGAAATATTGAAGTCCGTGTTTGATTACTGTATCGATTGCATAAGCGCTGCTATTCGTCGATTCACTTTGATCTTGCTGGTTTGCAAAGTCTAAAACAAGTGTTTTATTGGTTGCGTTATAGAAAGTTTTAAATATATCACCTAGTTTCAGTTTTGGTTTTAATGCAATACTATCCAGATCTTCCAAGCATAAAACTAAGTCACAATAAATTTTTGGAGACATTGATGAGAATGGCATAAATAAAGACAAAATTTTCAAGTTTTGTCTTTTCGCTTGATTATACAAATTATCAATTGAGAATTCGTCGGTACCTGTTGCAATAACCCTTGCACCTTCCCGTTCTGCCAAAAGGGCACCCCATCCGGAGTTTGTATTAACGTCAAGAACAGTATTTGGATGCTCAGCTTGTATGATCTGCTGAACAACTTTTTGCTTTTGATTCAAAATAGAAGCGCTGTTAAATTGCAATGGATCAGCGGAGCTTTTTGCTTTTTCAGTTTGGGATGGCAAGGTGTTTATATTTAATGCCAAATCATAAAGATATTCACACTGGGCTACAAAACTTTTTTTGGTGCTCAACTGGGTATTATGAATTTTTGCAGCATCTTCAAATGAATTTTTTAGATTTTTATTTTTTGAGAATATTTCAGATATTTTTTTATTCAAAATAAAGTCATTTGATTCTTGTAATACCTGACGCATTCTTAAATAATTATTCTGTTTAATTAATTCTGTAACCAACAGTATTTTATTTACAATGCCTTTTAAATTAGCATCGTTTATGCTTAATGGTAAAAGTGTCTCTTCGTCACGCATTGAAAGGGTTGTTAAATCCGAAAAAATCGGTTTTGTATATTCAAAAAAAATGTTTTGCAAGGAAGAGCTTTTTAATGCAAGATTCAGAGAGTACAGTTTTTCGAAAATAGTTAGGTGGAACAACGCTGCATCTTTTATCATGGAGATGGTCCACTCTTCGGGATAAGTTTTTACATATTTTTTAACTTTTAAAAATAGTTCAGAATCTTGATTTATTAATTCGGCTTGAATAAACCCTAGCTTTTCCAAATTAAATTTTTTATAGAAGCGATAAATGTTAAATATTTTTTCATATCTCAAAGGATCTATTTTTTCTGTCACCCAGTCATCTAGCTCAAACGGTAGACTCTTGTCGATGTGTCTGGATATAGAAGTATTATTTGGATTCAATTTTATGCTCCTGGGTTAATTTTTAAGTTCAAAAATTACTATGATTTATAATCATTTTTTTACATGATTTAAATTAGTTATGTCAATGCTTTGAATAAATTTTTCTATTTTCCCAGTGTGCCGCTAAAAACAATGTTTGATGTAGCATGCATTATGATATTTTCAGAATCATCAAGGCTGCATTTAACAGTGCCTCCCGGCATTGAAATTTGAAATTCTTCGTTTTTATTTACTAATCCAAGTTTGTGTAAAACTCCACAGATAGCTGCAGCTCCCGAACTGCATGCAAGCGTTATGCCGCAACCACGCTCATAAACGATAGAATCAAATTTTTTAATTGATTTAGATATTTTATCTTGCCAGACAAATTCGACATTAGTTTTACTGGAAGTTGAAGTCTCAAACTCTTTATGATTTTCAATTTCGGGACCAATGTTTTGTACCCAGTTTAAATCCTTTTTTCCAAATACAATAAAATGCGGATTTCCAACTGATGCACAGTGTCCTGAAATTTGGCCGGAAGATATTGTTATTAATTTTGTGCCAAGATATTCAACTTTGCCAATGTTGTTTTTTACGATTACCTGCTCAGGATTGTCCTTTGAATTTTGAACTAAGCATTCAACAATTCTCTGTCCAGCTTTAATTTGAAATTTTTCCGGAAAATTGTAATGCATGAATAGGTGTTGGGCTACACATCGCAAGCCATTAAGGCAGATTTCTGCGCGACTGCCGTCTTTATTAAAAATTAACATCTCTGCTACTCTTGCATTAGTATTTCCCTTTAAAATCAACACTCCGTCGGCACCTATCCCAAAATGTTGTTGGCAGATTTTAATAACAAGATCTTGTAAATTTTGCTCACTCAGCACCTGTTCAACGAAGGTTTCAGGCTTTTTATACCAATCAAAAAGAATGAAATCATTCCCAAGTGATTGATATTTATAAAAATTTTTTAACATGAACGTAGTGCCTCCAAAATCATTGAATTATAGCGAAGTTACTTGCTTAGTAGGGCTTATTTTTTCAGAAGCAGTTTTATTTGTTTGCGTTACAAAAACTTTGCTCAAATAATTTTTACCTGAGTCTGCTAATATAACCACAACAACATCCTGTTCTGTTAGTTTTTTGCAGTATTCAAGAGCTACATGCATAACTGCGCCACTGCTTATTCCAACAAGTAATCCATGCTCTGTTGCCAGTTTACGTGTTGATGAAAATGCATCTTCATCAGAAATTGGTATAATCTTATCAACTACAGCTTGATCAAATGTGTCCGTTATTACATCAATTCCAAGTCCCTCAACATTGTATGCTTTTGGATTTTTGCTTGAGTATGCAGATGTTGCAGCATCAACCCCAATGATTTTTACATTTGGGTTCTGTTCTTTTAAATATCTGCCAACTCCGGAAATTGTTCCGCAAGATCCGGCGCCCAAAATTACATGAGTGACAGTTCCTTGAGTTTGCTCCCAAATTTCAGGACCGGTTGTTGTGTAGTGAGCCAAAGGATTAGATTTATTGAAGTATTGGTTTGGCATATATGCCCCGGGAATTGAATGAAGAAAATGTTCTGCTTTGGCATGATATCCTCTAGGATCATGTAAGTCATCGGTATTTGGGCAGACACAGACTTCAGCTCCATATGCGCGTAAAATTGCAACTTTTTCGGCAGCTGTTCTGTCCGGGACCGTAATTATAACTTTGTATCCCTTTAATGCGCCAATCATGGCCAGGGCAATACCCTGATTTCCGGATGATGCCTCTACAATTGTTCCTCCGGGTTTTAGATCTCCGTTTTTCTCGGCTTGCTCAATCATAAATAGGGCAGAGCGATCTTTGACGCTGCCACCCGGATTCATAAATTCAAGCTTTGCAAGCAGAGTTGGCTTGACGTCAAATTCTAGTTTGGCAATTGGTGTTTTGCCAATGTGTTGTAAAAGAGTTTTGTAAACTATTTTTTTATTCATAAAATTCCTATAATTTTTGAAATTTCAACCTATTTTCTTTTTTTTCAAAACTGAAGATATACCCCAGTTCAACAAAGTGATGCATGATATCGATAAATAAGCGTTCAGAGTCTTGTGGAACAAAAAACTCAATAATCGAGCTGTTGCGTCCATCGATAGCTCTCTCAAAAACCAGGTGCTCGTGACTGCGAAGGATTCCGGTAATAAAATGTGTGCACGGAGTATTAACATTTGCTTGATAGTACTGACAATACATAAAAATCCTATATTTTTATGGGATTATAGCGTAAAAACGGCTATCAAACAAACAATATTTATGATTTGACGAAATATATTTAGTTTTAGCTTGCTGGCTGGTCGGTTGCGTCCGCAGCGGAAGGCATCCCCATTGGCGCAGCATCTTCAGTGGGGGCCGTTTCTGGTGCTGAGGCGGGGACAGTGGCTGGGTTGGCAACCGGCGCTGTAGGTGACGTTGAGTAGATGATATTTGGTTGAGTTGGTGCAGCTCCTGGCGTTGAGGCTACAGGCGTTGGTGTTGGCGCTGGTACTGGTGCCGGTGGCATTGGTGCTGGAGCTATGGCTGGGGTACCAGGCATTGCAGGAGTTGTGGCTGGAGTGACAGGTGATGCAGGTGCTAGTGTGGTCACAGATGTTGGCGTAGGTGTCTGCATTGCTGCTGGTGTTGGCATTGGCGTTGGAGCTGGTACTGGGGCCGGTGCTTGTACTGGTGCCAGTGCTGGTGTAGCTACAGGCGCTGGTGTGGTTACAGGTGTTGGCGTGGGCGCTGGCGTTGCAGCAGGTGTTGTAGCGGCTGGAGTAGGTGTTTGTGCTGGAACTGCTTTCGGCGTTGGTTCCATATTTTTTGCCGCCTGCTTATACTCATCCAATTTAACTTCGAATGCAAGTACGGCGTCTTTTAAAGTCTTGACGCGATTTTTAAATGTCTCCCAATCGATTAATTCGCTTGAGGCCAGAAGTTCAATGCATGGTTGTTTTAGTCTTTGTTGCATGTCTTTTATTGCATTTTCGCCCACACTGGCCTGTGCCACAAAAAATACTGTTGTTACAACTGTTGCGAGTAGCAATGGAAACCTGAAAATCTTCATACTTCTCCTTCTAGAAAATTATACAAATATTTCGACTTTAAATTAACTTAGTAAAAAAAAGTTACCATAGTCAACAACAACTTAAAAAATAGAGTGGCTAATTTTTTATGGCACGTTTTGTCAGAAGTTCTTCTACTAAATTTGTTTTTTTGTAAAAGAACTTTTGGCTTAGTCTTTTTTCATCCAAAAGTATCTTCTCAAACGGAAGAACCATAAAATGTTTTTCTGATGTTTCAAGAGAGAGATAATTTTCTGACAATCTTATGGTGTCTCTTAATTCTTCTAATGTATTTACCACGCGCCCATTTACTTTTTTAATGATATCACTTTCGCAAACAATTCTAGCGTCCTGTGCTTTTGATGTTGGGAAAATATGTGTGATGATTAGGCGGGGAGTGTACTGATTTTCTCTTTTGAAGTATTTTACAAGAAAAGGATTTGCCTGTTCAAATTTTTCAATGTGATTAATAGCCAGTTGCATTATGACCATTCCGCCGATAATTTCATAATCAATTTTTTCGTAATCAGGGTAATAAAATCTTATTGGAAGAGGGTCTGTCAGTCCAAAATCAAAGCTAATATTAATTGGATCTCCATTTCTATAAACTAGCATATTAATTCTTTGACCAAGTGGAAAACGATTGAGTAGCGCAACTACTGGAATTTTGTCTTCGCTCCATTCGACATTTGTTTCTCCGTACAAATCAATTTTGTGTCCGTTTATATCATAAATCATATCACCTGATTTAACGCCTGCCATCTCAAGTAAAGTATTTTTGTGAACACGACTGACATAAAGGCCTCCAGACAATGGATTTGATAAAAATTTAGTGGCATTTTTTGTGCCATAATTCCATTCAAACCCAAGAATTGCCTTACGCAAAAATTTTATTTTGAGTAAGTTCTGAATTACATTTTTTACATCATTTATTGGAATAATATAGCCAACGCCCTCTGCTTTTAATATTCGTGCAGTGTTTATTCCAATGACTTCACCTGATGTGTTTAAGGATGGACCGCCTGAATTACCGGGATTAAGGGCAGCGGTGATTTGTATGTAAGATTCATCAACTAAAATTTCGCGTCCGCTGACTATTCCCTGTGTACTTTTCAATTTTTCCTGTCCAAGAGGATATCCTATGGCCATTATCTCTTGTGCTCTAAAAACTTTGTCAGAATCCCCAAGTTTCAAGTAAGGAATTGAGCCTAATGTTTGTTGGATTATTTTAAAGGATCTTTCGCTTAATTTTAATAATGCTATATCTCTGTCAGGACTTACCCCAACAACATTTACTTTAAATTGTTCTTTGCCCAGTGATGGGATCTGAATTCTAATTCCTGCTGCTTCGTCTATGACATGATAATTGGTAACAATTAATCCCTGATCGTTAATAAAAAATCCGCTGCCGCATGCTTTTTTCTGTTTTGGTGTTTTATAGGGTTCTTCCCAGTTAAAAGAGGCCGTATTAACAAAGATTTGTACAACCGTGTCTTGAGACAATTTTTGAACTCGACGCCAAACTTTTGAATGCTCAAATACGACAGTTCCGTTTTTGGGGGTGTCTTCGATAGTGTCTTGGCTCTTTAATTCAATTGCGAAAAAATTACTAACAAAAAATATTGGGACAAAAAACAGATTAAATTTAGACTTACATCTCATAATCTACGGCTCCTACTCTCCCTGATTACTTTTGAAAACCACATATCATCATTGTAGCATAGTCGTGCTACAATGATGATAATAATTTATCAAATATTGGAATTATGCTACTTCGGCAGATTCTTCTTTTTCTTCTTCTTTTAAATATTTCAATCTATTTTGAAGTGATGGATGGGAGGGGTCATTGGAATCCAATTTGCCGCTGTCGATACTCTTAATTATGACATCTTGAAGGTCTTTTTCTATTATTTGAATGATAGCGTTGATATAATTGGGATAGTATTTTATGGTTTCTACTGTTAACATTGCCATGACTTTTTTTAGTCCGTTTGCAAAGTTTGATTTTGAGCTGACGTTTAAATCTGCATGTTCTTCTAATTTTTGGCAGAACTCAAATATTTGCTTTTGGTTATCAATAATTCGTGATGTAGTGCGTGTTAATAAATAAGACAATAATAAAGACGCCGACAAACTCATTAGCGTGGCTTTCGAATATTTATGTAAATAAATAGTCTCCTCTAATATTGCAACAAGTAAACCCAAGTCTGCGCTCAATATGACCCAGTTGGCTAATCCCCATAGCTGATTTCCATACACCTTTGAACTAAGCTGTTCAAGGAATTTATCTTTTATATGCGTAAATTCGTGTTCCAACATTGCGTTGATTTCTTCTGGCGCAAGTTCGCATAAAAATTTATTTCCCAAAGATAGGCATGTATCTTTGCCAAGTGACTTCATAACGCATGCATTGCAACAATTCCAATTAAGTGCATGTGTGGTATTTAAATAGACTTTTGATGGGATTTCGATTCCGATTGTTTTTGCAGCTGTATCGAGCAATTTATAAATATTGGGGGCATTTTTACTTGTAATTTCAATATATCCATTGCTTCGCGAAACAGTATTCTTAATTTTTTGAAAAACAGTTGCTTGAAGTTTTTCGTCTTGATCGAGCTTAATCAACGATTCTACCTCTTTTTGAATTGCATCGTGATCTGGTAAATCATAAACACCGGGCGAATTAGAATTATCCGCCATCACATGCGAAATAATAAAAGCCGAGGCAAAACAGATAAATATTATTTTTTTGCTAGTCGCTAAAGATTTCATAAAATTTCCCCTTAAAATAAGCTATTTCTACTAATTTTTTATCAATAACGGCTTTGATTATAAAAAGTAAAATACTTACTGTAAAGGCGAAATTTGTAATAATTTGACTCAAAAAGCAGAGTTAGGCCCGGGCGTAATGGTTATAATACCCGATTTTATCGATTATTTTTGACAAAAGGACATGTTCTGTTAGGATTCTTGATGTGATAGTGAGTATGTATCAACCCCAAAACTTGTTTTTTAAGGCGGTGTTAGAATTCAATGTCAAAGTCATATAATATCGAAATCCAGGTCACTGGAAATCTCGAAAAAAGCTTAAAACAACTTAAGAAAAAAGTTGAACGCGAAGGCGTCATTCGTGATATGAAGCGACAGGTTTATTTTGAACCTCCAACGCAGAAGAAGCGAAAAAGATTGATGCGCGCGGTCAAGAACAACATTATCAAGAGCATGGAAGGTATGCTTAAGTAATGGTTGCATCAAAGTTACACGAAATAAAGAGGGAGAAGAAAAAATCCCTCTTTTTTCGTGAGTTATCTCAAATTATTAGTTTAATCTCCAACGAAAATCCGGACGTACAAAAGGTCTACGTGACACGCGTAGATTTTTCCCAAGACGCCGGCATTCTTTATGTTTATCTGTCGACATTTGATGTATATTCTGCAGAGATATTCAAAGCTGCATTGGAAGCTCTCAAGCTTTATAGACCATCGATACGCAAAGAGATTGCAGCTCGCTTAAACCCTCGCCACACGCCGGAAATAATCTTTCTTTATGATGAAATTAGAGAGAAGCAGGATCGCATCGATTCACTGCTTGATAAAGTAATTCAAGATCTTGGTACTAATAAAAAAGAGTAAAATATGGGGTTGCAATGTTGGACCAGCAAAAAGATAGAGTATTTGCAGTACATGGCGCAACAGTACATGGTGCAGTAAAATTTGATATCAATAAACTTGATATTAAAAAAGCCATTGCTGATGTAATTTTGCATGAGTCTCAATCTTTAACGGCAGTTGCAAACAGTATTCCGGAAAGCACGACTGTTCTTGTTTCCAAAATTCTAAAAAACACAGGTAAAGTTGTTTTTTCCGGCATCGGCAAATCAGGTTTAGTCGGCCAGAAATTGGCGGCAACTTTTTCAAGTCTTGGAATCCCTTCAATATTTTTACATGCATGCGATGCCTTACACGGCGATCTTGGTGTTATTCAACCAAACGATATTTTCATTGCATTATCCAAAAGTGGTACGGGAGTAGAACTTGAAAATATTTTTGCATCTTTAAATAACAGTAAAAATTTTACGAAAAATTATACGGTATTGATTTGCTGCAACAAAGGCAGCCTCTGTGATTTAGCTAATCTTGTTGTGGTTCTTCCACTCGAGCGCGAGGCTTGTCCTCTAAATTTAGCACCAACGAGTAGCTCAACATTGATGATGGCTTTTGGAGATGCGGTAGCTGTTGTTGTTAGCTCAATGAATAACTTTGATAAAAATTGTTTCGCGCGTGTTCATCCATCAGGCGCTCTTGGCAAGCGGCTTGTTTTGTCGGTAAATTATTTTATGTTCTCCGGTCAAAATTTGCCTGTAATTACAAGAGATTCAAGTTTTAGTGAAATTCTTTACACCATATCTTCCAAGAAATTGGGTATAGGTGTGGTGGTTGATGATAAAAACAGTCTTTGTGGAATAATCACCGATGGTGATTTACGACGTGCTTGCGACAAATTCGGTCCGGATGTTTTTAATAAAAAAGCAACCGATATAATGACGCAACATCCCAAGACGATAAATGTTAACGAGCTTGCGCTCGCGGCGCTTGAAATTATGGAAAATTTCAACATAACAAGCTTGGTTGTGGTTGAGAATAATGTGGCGGTTGGCATTGTACATATTCATGATTTGATAAAGGCTGGAATAAAAGGTTAGAGATAGGAGGGTAGTTCGGTGAGTACTGTTCTTTTAATTATTTTTTTATTCGGGTTGTGCTGGGGATCGTTTTTAAATGTTGTTGGTTTTAGGTTAATAACCGGACGATCTTTTTTTAGTCCAAGATCTGCATGCCCCAAGTGCAACAGTGTAATTTCTTGGTATGACAATATTCCAGTTATCTCCTGGGTGTTATTAAAAGCAAAATGTAGAACGTGCAAAGAACGCATCTCAGTTTTATATCCATTGATTGAATTGCTAACAGCGTCGACGTTGGTTCTGCTTTATCAAAAATGCTTCCCCAAATTTTCACCACTTTATTATTACTTATCAGCAAATCCGCTTGTGGCGGATTTTGATATGTCATTTGCAAAGTTAGCAAATCAAGTTTCGGCGCAAAACTGTTTTTATTTTCTTATATTTTTTATATTTTTCTCAGCATTATTAGTTGCTACAAGAACTGATTTTCAAGGAATGATCATTCCACAAGCCTGCACGCTTTGGTTTGTGCCTGTTGGTTTTATTGCTTCATATTTGGGATACACATACATTTCTGTAAGTGCAAGTTTTATTGGGGCTGTGTTGGGATACAGTGTGCTGTGGATTATTGCATTTTTATTCAAAACAATTACAAAGCGAGATGGGATAGGAATTGGCGATATGGAGCTGCTTGCCATGATTGGTTCGTTTCTTGGTCCAGTGGGAGTGTGGTTCTCTTTAATGCTAGGTTCTTTCGCTGGCCTTATTTTAGGTGGGCTTTTTCTATTGATACTAAAAAAAGATCGATTTACTAGAATTCCGTTTGGCCCATTTCTTTCGTTGGGCGCCTTTTTATATTTTTTCTTTGATCAAAAAATAATATCTTTTTTTTGGGGATAACCAAAAAAACCTATTGATTTCGTATTTTCCATGTTGTATGCTCTGCTACTTGAGTCAACACAAAAGTATGGTTTTAACATGAAAGACGTACATGAAAATTGCGAAATATTTTTTATTGTCAGTTGCTGTTTTGTCGTTAAACTTTTTACAAGTATTCCCATTGGATAGAAAGGGTAATGAATTGACACAAATACTGGATCAAACAAATCGAAGCGAAATCAAAGAAGCCGAATTAGGTTTTGATTTCAAAAATTTAATTGCTCAAGCCAAAAAGGCCAGAGAAAACTCATACAGTCCATACTCAAAATTCAAAGTTGGTGCGGCTGTTTTAACTACAACTGGCAAAGTTTATACCGGAACGAATGTTGAAAACGCATCCTACGGGGTAACGATTTGCGCGGAGCGTACTGCTATTTTTAAAGCAGTTTCTGAAGGTGAAAAAGGCAACTTTATAAAGGCAATAGCAATTGTTCTTGATGCTCCTGAATATGGTGCTCCATGTGGCGCTTGCCGTCAGGTTATCAATGAGTTTGCCGAGCCTGAAGCGTATATTGTTATGGCAACTGTTTCCGGGAATTATAAAATCGAACAGTTGAAAACGCTTTTGCCATATGCGTTTAAGCTTGAGCAGGATAAATTCTAACAACTTGCTGTTGTAAATTGGGATAGTTATGGCTAAAAAAATACTTAAAAATCCTCACGCCGGAGAGATTTTAAAAACTGAATTTCTTGATGAACTTGAATTAAGTCAAAATGCTTTGGCGAGTGCAATTAAAGTTCCTTCAAATCGAATTCATAGCATTGTTCGCGGCCAGCGCAGTATAACGGCTGATACAGATTTACGGTTATGTAAATTTTTTGGGTTATCTGAGGGTTATTTTCTGCGAATGCAGACTGACTATGATCTTCTTGAGGCGAAGAGGCTTTTAGCTGATAAGATTGCAAAAATCGAGCCATATTCTTATGATAGATATAATAAGATGAGTTGAGCGGGAATGGACTAATCCATGGATCCTGAAATAAATTCAGGATGACACAGCGCTTCGATGAAAGCCGTCTAACATTACAAAATACTTCGGACAGTTATGAAATAAATTCAGGTTTCTGGAGCCGGTGACCAGATTTGAACTGGTGGCCTACTGATTACGAATCAGTTGCTCTACCACTGAGCTACACCGGCAATTTATTACTGTTCGAGCTTTTCCTGACAAGCCACACACCTGGCTGCATACGGGAATGTTTCTAATCTTTTTTCAGGAATAGGGCTTGCACATTCCATGCAAACTCCGTACTCCTCTCTACCGATTCTTTCAAGCGCATCATCTATTAATCTAATTTCGTCCATCTCACTTTGCTGCAATGTGTTTTGTAGTTTTTCCATTGATAGTGACAGTGCTTCGTCTCCGCTATCCTGTACTTGCCCATCAGATACTTTTTCTTGAGATTGGTTTGACAATCGTCCTGCCATTTCGCCTCTGCGCTGTAACAAGCTCTTTTTCATCGTCTCAATAAACTGTGCTCTGTTCTTCACTGCCACGCCTTTCTTAGCTTAAAATCGCTTTTTCCTGAAAAAAGACTTCAATAGATCTGCGCAATCTTTTTCTTTAATTCCACCTTCGATGTCCAACTTTTTTAGGTAATTATGCACTAATTTAGTGTTACTTGTCAAAGATCCTGTTCCAAATATTGGTGAGGCAGCTCCAAAAACGACTTTTTCAAGTCTGCTAAGTTGTATTAAACCAAGGCACATCAGGCATGGTTGCAGGGTAACATAAATCGAACAGCCATTCAATCGCCAGTCTCCCATCTTTTTGGTAGCTTTTTGAATAGCCAAAACTTCTGCATGTCCCGTTTGGCATGCATTAGTCTCAACTTTATTGTACGCTCGCGCTATTATTTCCCCATACGGGCCGACTATCACCGCTCCAACTGGAACTTCATTATGGATAGCTGCTATTTTTGCCTGTTGTAATGCTTTTTGCATATAAAATTCATGATTTTTAAAGTGGCTTCTTAAAAGAGGCTTATCTTTTTTCATATCAGTTCTCAAATCGAGTGATTTATAACTCAAATTATGGTATCCTTTTACTTTAAATAATGGCCGATTAACACGAGTATGTATGCTAAAATACTAAAAGCTTCATTTTTTTGGAAGTATTCTGTGAAAATGGCAAATAACTAATGACAGATAAATTTTATTTTTTAGGTAGTGGGGTGAAAAGCTATGAAAGACGATAAAGATATAAAGAAGCAGGCTGCTTCGGACGAATATGGTGCTAGTGCGATTAAAGTTCTTGAGGGACTTGAGGCAGTTCGCAAGCGTCCTGCAATGTACATTGGTTCAACGGGTATCGATGGTCTACATCATTTGGTTTACGAAGCTGTTGATAACTCGGTTGACGAGGCCTTGGGCGGACATTGTAATCATATAATTGTAAAGCTTCATGCCGATGGGTCTTGCTCCGTTGAAGATAATGGTCGCGGTATTCCTGTTGATATCCATCCTACAGAAAAAATTTCCGCAGCTGAAGTTGTTATGACCAAACTTCACGCCGGCGGCAAATTTGAGAAAGAAGCATACAAATATTCCGGTGGTTTGCATGGTGTTGGTATATCTGTTGTAAATGCTCTTTCGGAAAAATTTTTCTTAGAGATTTATAGAAATGGCAAAGTTTATGAACAAACTTATAAGCGTGGTGATCCTGAAGGTCGCTTGAAAGAAGTTGGAAAAACAGAGAAGCGTGGAACGTTTGTAAGATTTTGGCCTGATTCAAAAATATTTGAAGTTACAGAATTTAATTTTGATACCCTTTCTTCTAGATTGCGTGAGCTTGCATTTTTAAATAAAGGGTTAAGGATAGATATTGCCGATGAGCGAATTGGCAAAGAACTTTCATTCCATTTTGAAGGTGGAATTATTTCTTTGGTTGAATTTATAAACTCAAAGAAGGTTCCGCTTTTTCCTGAGGTAATTAAATTTTACCAGGACGATGGTGTCTATATTATTGACCTAGCATTTCAATATAACGATGGTTATGCCGAACAGGTTTTTAGTTTTGTAAATAATATCAGAACGGGAGATGGCGGAACGCATGAAGCCGGTTTCAAATCTGCCCTGACAAAAGCTTGTAATCGTTACGGCCAGAGTCAAAACATGCTAAAAGAAGGTCCTCTTTCAAGTGAAGATACTCGTGAGGGACTTGTTGCCGTTATCAGCATGAAAGTTCCTGAACCTCAGTTCGAAGGCCAAACCAAAGGAAAACTTGGCAACAGCGAGGTAAAAGGAATTGTTGATTCTTGGGTTTACTCATTTCTTGATGTGTTTTTTGAAGAGAATCCAATAATTGCTAAGAAAGTTATACAAAAAGGTCTTCTGGCGCAACAGGCGCGCACTGCTGCAAAACGTGCTCGTGAACTTACCAGGAGAAAATCAGCACTTGAAAGTGCTGTGTTACCCGGCAAGCTTGCAGACTGCTCGGAGACAGACCCATCCAAATGCGAAATCTTCATCGTGGAGGGCGATTCCGCAGGCGGCAGTGCAAAACAAGGTCGTGACAGGTTCACTCAGGCAATCTTGCCACTACGTGGTAAAATTTTGAATGTTGAAAAAACTCGTCTTGATAAAATGCTTGCTAATAATGAAATAAAAGATTTAATTACTGCCATTGGCGGTGGAGTTGGAAATGCCGAATTTAACATAGAAAAAGTCAGATATCACAAAACAGTTATTATGACGGATGCTGACGTTGACGGCGCGCACATAAGAATTCTTCTTCTAACTTTCTTTTACAGATACATGTTGCCTCTGATAGAAAGAGGTTATTTGTATATTGCGCAACCGCCACTTTACAAAGTTAAAGTTGGTCGTGTAGAAAGATATCTGAAAGATGATTCAGAATTAAAAGGCTTTTTGTTTGATTGGGCAGCCGGGAGTACGACACTTTCTGTAGAAGAAAAAGAAGTAGCTCCCTCTGCTTTAAAGATCATACTTGATAAAATTTTACATTATGAACAAGAACTTGAAAAAACATGTTATCAGCTCGAACTTACAATTTCGCACTGCCATGAACTTATCTCATTTCTACACTCTATCAATTGGGAATTAGAAAACTATGCATTGCAGCATATTATTGATAGAGCAAACGAATACTTTGCTAACAGATATAAAGTTTCGTTAAAAACTGAGGTGGATGGCGAACAAGAAGGGCAAGGTTCTAGGGCTGTTGTGGTTTTTGCGGGACATAAAGATTCTTGGGAAGTTTCGCAAAGTTTCTTCTTAGCCGCCGAGACATTGAAACTGGTTGATCACATCAAGAGCTTAGGTTCATTAAATACACAAAAATGGATACTCACTGTCACAGGAAAAGAACTTGCAAAATCCGGGCTGGGGGTTTCCGAGCTTGGTAAAACAATTCTTGCAATGGGTAAATCGTTAATGACTATTCAACGATACAAAGGTCTTGGAGAAATGAATCCTGAACAGCTTTGGGAAACAACGATGGATATTACTCGTCGTAATTTTCTTCAGGTTTCAATTGAAGACGCAATGAAAGCGGATCAGTGGTTCGCTTCATTGATGGGTGAAGATGTTGAGGACCGAAAAGATTTTATTGAAAAGAATGCGCATTTTGTTAGGAATTTAGATATATAACTTTGACTGTCAAAATTATATTTGCTAGATAATAGACCCCCATGCATTGAGTGTGGGGTTTCTTATTTTAACTTTTTTTATCCCTATTCTTTTGAATTCAATTAGAATCATTAATGTATAAGTTTTTTAAAAATATTTACATTCTGTTTGATTTTTTATAACTTCATAGCATCTGTGATTCGAACAATTTAAAAGGGATTGAGGAGAATAATGAGATTGATTTTAAATTGGGCAACACGCATTTTTTTCATACATATATTTTTCACCCAATTTTTGGTTTTGGTCAGTCTTCATTCGACGTCTCTAGATGGGACAAGTACGGCGAAATATCAGCTTTTCAACTACGTTTTTCGTAACACGGACTATGCCAGAGGTTTTGTCAGAATGACTAATGGATTTACGGTTCTATCGGCCGTAAATGCCTCGACTGTTTATATGGATTTATGCACTACCGTCTCCGGGCCGATTGATTTACGTAATGGTAACGAGATCTTTCTTCAATCAGACCTAATTCTGGATAATGGAGTTACATTCTCCTCCAGTGGAAATATTTATGGTTACGACAGAGCTTTGATTTTAAATGGAGACTTAACAATCCCTGCGAGCACGGTTATTCACATAGGCGATAGAATAGTTATTGATGGACAAGGGCATAAATTAATCCTGGGCGGCAGATCGCAGCTTTTTGTTGATACCGGTGCTACGCTGACGCTGAAAAATCTAATTGTGCAAGGTACATTGAACAGTCCGGGGAGTCCTGCCATCCAGTGTGCATCTTCTAAAAGCCAACTTTGTTTGGATAATGTTGAGCTTGCGCTTCCCAACGATTTTTATTTTAATCAAGGCAGCATGTTTGTTCATAACGATGTTGCTGTAACCGGCACGTCAGCATTCTTTTATAGTTCATGCCAGCCAAGTTTTATAACTTCAGGGGCAAAGTTGTACTTTGATGTTGGAACAACGCTTGATTTTTACCCTAGCACAACCGGAACGCCTTCACTTTTGGCAAAAGATTTATTGTTTATGTCCGATCCGACAAGTCAGCTTTATTTGAACGGTTGTACCCTTAAATCAACATATACCGGATTTCGTTTAACTCAGGGATTATTGTTGTTTGATAATAAAGTATCAATGACAAGCGCCGCAGCGTTTCGACTTGCCGACTTTTCTACTACTGTCACTAACTGGCAGGCGTCAGCAAGAGCTGCTTGTGTCGATTGGCATCCTTCGGGAAAATATGTTGCATTTGGTGTTGATAGTGGGCCTGCCGGCTCTATCAGATTTGTAGTTCTAGGGTTTAATGGGACGTCATTTACCCCTATTACTCAAACTGCGACCTGGTCAAACGATTGCCTTGGGGCTAGTTGGAGCCCGGATGGAAGATATTTAGCCTGTGCCGGACAGGATTCATCGTTAATTGATGTAAGGGTTTATTCTTTTAACGGAGCAACTCTTACGCAGGTAGCTTCTCTATCAACTGGTGAGGCCTGGACCGCTCGTTGGAGCCCTGATGGTCGTTATCTTGCGGTTTCTAATAATGTGAGCTCAAATCAATTAGCTATTTATGCATTTACAGGAGTTTCTCTTATTTTTGTTACATCAGCGAATGTATTAGGAACTTCCTTTGGCTCATGTTGGAATCCTGATGGACAAACCATTGCTGTAGGTAATAATGGGGGTACGCTTGCAATATACAAATTTACGGGAAAGTCTTTGGTTTTATTGAATAGTTACACCAATTTCGGCGCCTCTCAATTTAATGATATGGCTTGGAGTCCTGATGGAAGATTTTTAGCAACTACTGTAGTATCTTCACCAGCAGTTATTGGCTGGATTCATTATTTTACCGGTAGCGCATTAGTGCGTGTTGCTACTTATAATCTTTCGTCTACTGGGTCTGGCACTGCTTGTGCCTGGGATAAAACTGGCCGCTATGTGGCGTTTAGTGGGCAAGATCAATCAACTCCGACATATAACGCTGTTGTTTTTCAACTTGTGGGGAACACTCTTTTACCAATTGGTACATTTTACTTTAGCTCAACTTCTGCTCGTGGCATTGCATTTAGCCCAGATAACAATTTTCTGGCTATTGCCGGTAGCGCTGCCAATTCACCATCATTTGAGGAGGTGCAGATACAGGCATTGCACTGGAGTTATGAGACACAAACTCAAGCTCTGTCCAACTCAATAGTTTTTGGCAACTCAGCCTTGGGTGCAAGTTATGATTTGTATGTGCGCGGATTGTCATGTGCACAGATGACCGTAGACGGTATGGTGAATTACGATTGTGTAAGTTAAGTTTGTAGGAATATATCCGGCTTATAAATTAATGCTGACAGATTCCGACTTCGCCCTCGTCTTGTGCACCGTAGCTACGTAGAGCGTAGGTGTATGCACTCGTGGCTACGACGGACAGGCCCAGCTCCGAGAAGTTGGAGATCTGAGAAAAAGAGAGATGGAAATGAGATTAGTACGGAAAAATCTGAGATTACTTTTTTTAATAGAGTACGTGTTTTTTGCAGCACTATATTTTTCAACTTTATCTGCAGCGAGTCTTGGCGGATCGCCGGGCTATTTTGCATACCAGCCTTTCAACTACGTTTTTCGTAACACGGACTATGCCAGAGGTTTTGTCAGAATGACTAATGGCTTTACTGTTGTCCCGAACTCAAGCGCTTCGATTGCTTATATGGATTTATGCACTACCGTCTCCGGGCCGATTGATTTACGTAATGGTAACGAGATCTTTCTTCAATCAGACCTAATTCTGGATAATGGAGTTACATTCTCCTCCAGTGGAGCTATTTATGGTTACGACAGAGCTTTGATTTTAAATGGAGACTTAACAATCCCTGCGAGCACGGTTATTCACATAGGCGATAGAATAGTTATTGATGGACAAGGGCATAAATTAATCCTGGGCGGCAGATCGCAGCTTTTTGTTGATACCGGTGCTACGCTGACGCTGAAAAATCTAATTGTGCAAGGTACATTGAACAGTCCGGGGAGTCCTGCCATCCAGTGTGCATCTTCTAAAAGCCAACTTTGTTTGGATAATGTTGAGCTTGCGCTTCCCAACGATTTTTATTTTAATCAAGGCAGCATGTTTGTTCATAACGATGTTGCTGTAACCGGCACGTCAGCATTCTTTTATAGTTCATGCCAGCCAAGTTTTATAACTTCAGGGGCAAAGCTGTACTTTGATGTTGGAACAACACTTGATTTTTATCCTAGCACAACCGGAACCCCTTCGCTTTTGGCAAAAGATTTATTGTTTATGGCTGATCCGACAAGTCAACTTTATTTAAACGGTTGCACCCTTAAATCCACTTATACCGGATTTCGTTTAACCCAGGGACAATTGTTGTTTGATAATAAAGTATCAATGACAAGCGCCGCAGCCCTTCGACTTGCCGACTTTTCTACTACTGTCACTAACTGGCAAGCAACAACAATGGCTACCTGCGTTGATTGGCATCCTTCGGGAAAGTATGTTGCCTTTGGTGTTCAAGCTGGGCTGCGTTCAGCCCTAGATTTGTAGTTCTAGGGTTTAATGGAACATCATTTACCCCTATCACTCAAACTGCCATCATGGCAAGCTTATGCTTATGGGGTTAATTGGAGCCCGGATGGAAGATATTTAGCCTGTGCCGGGCAGGATACATCAAATACCTATGTAAGAGTTTATTCTTTTAACGGAACAACTCTTACGCAGGTAGCTACTATATCGGGTACCCTCGGCCCCATGGCATATACCGCTCGTTGGAGTCCTGATGGACGTTATCTTGTTGTTGGTTCTAATTTGAGCGCAAACCCATTAACTGTTTATGCATTTACCGGAAATACTCTTGTTCTTATTGGGTCCCAAAGTTTCTCATTTGCTGCCCAGGGAGTTTCATGGAATCCTGATGGGCAAACTATTGCTGTAGCTGTTAATAATAGCAATGTGCTCGGAATATACAAATTTACGGGGACGTCGTTGATTCAATTGCATAGTAATTATACTATTTCTGGTGCTGCCGATACTGTTTGGAGTCCGGATGGAAGATTTCTGGCAACTGCTGCTCTAAAATACATCCATATGTTCTGGGTTCATTACTTTACCGGTAGCGCATTAGTGCGTGTTGCTTCTTATACAGGCACAACAGGCGCTTCGGGCTACACCGCTTCCTGGGATAAAACCGGCCGTTACGTGGCATTTGGAGGACAAGATCAAACAACGCCTACATATAATGCTGTTGTTTTTCAACTTGTGGGAAACACGCTTTCACCAATTGGCACATTTTACTTTACTTCAACTTATGCTCGTGGCATTGCATTCAGTCCTGATAACAATTTTTTGGCTATTGCCGGTAATGCTGCCAATTCACCATCATTTGAGGAGGTGCAGATACAGGCATTGCACTGGAGTTATGAGACACAAACTCAAGCTCTGTCCAACTCGATTGTTTTTGGCAACTCGGCGTTGGGGTCAAGTTATGATTTGAATGTCCGCGGATTATCAGGGGCGCAGATGGCTGTAGACGGTTTAGTGAATTACGACTGTGTAAGTTAGGTTTGCATAAAAATGGCCGGCTTATAAATTAATGCTGACAGATTCCGACTTCGCCCTCGTCTTGTGCACCGTAGCTACGTAGAGCGTAGGTGTATGCACTCGTGGCTACGACGGACAGGCCCAGTTCGAGAAGTTGGAGATCTAAAAAAGAGAGATGGAAATGAGATTAGTACAGAAAAATCTGAGATTACTTTTTTTAATAGAGTGCGTGTTTCTTGCAGCACTATATTTTTCTAACATGTTTGCAGGCAGCCTGCTTGGCCGTGCCGGGATCTTGTACACAACAACACAAAATAACTTTAGGGATCAACAGAGTGCCATTGGATTTGTCAGAATGACAAATGGGTTTACTCTTGTGCCAGCTGCGGCGCATGGATCTTCTGTTTACATGGACACATGCATCTCCGTCTCCGGCGCAATCGATTTACGTAACACAAATACTATAATTCTTCTTTCGGATTTAACTTTGGATAATGGAGTTACGTTCTCTTCGGGGGGAAGATTGTACGGTTATGATAGAGCCGTAATTTTAAAAGGTGATCTAACAATTCCGGCAGGCAATACAATTCACGTCGGGGGAAGAGTTGCATTTAATGGACAAGGGCATAAATTAATTCTTGGGGGCAGATCACAGCTTTTTGTTGATATCGGTGCAACGCTGACTTTGAAAAATATAATTGTGCAAGGGACGTTGAACAGTCCGGGGAGTCCTGCCATCCAGTGTGCATCTTCCCGAAGCCAACTTTGTTTGGATAATGCTGAGCTTGATCTTCCCAATGATTTTTATTTTAATCAAGGCAGCATGTTTGTTCATAATGATGTTGCTGTAACCGGTACGTCAGCATTCTTTTACAGTTCATGCCAGCCAAGCTTTATAACTTCAGGGGCAAAACTGTACTTTGATGTTGGAACAACGCTTGATTTTTACCCTAGCACAACCGGAACTCCTTCACTTTTGGCAAAAGATTTATTATATATGGCTGACCCAACAAGCCAACTTTATTTAAACGGTTGCACCCTTAAATCAACATATACGGGATTTCGTTTAACCCGGGGGCAATTGTTGTTTGATAATAAAGTATCAATGACAAGCGCCGCAGCATTTCGGCTTGTCGACTTTTCTACTACTGTCACTAACTGGCAGGCAACGCCAAGAGCTGCTTGCGTTGATTGGCACCCTTCGGGAAAGTACATAGCTTTTGGTGTTGATAGTGGGCCTGCAGGTTCTATCAGATTTGTAGTTCTAGGGTTTAATGGGACATCCTTTACCCCTATTACTCAAACTGCTTGGTCAAATTTTTGTCTTGGGGCTAGTTGGAGTCCGGATGGAAGATATTTAGCCTGTGCCGGACAGGATTCCGGTGGGACGGTTTTTGTAAGAGTTTATTCTTTTAATGGAACAACTCTTACGTCATGTAGCTTCTTTAGCGGGTCCTGTTGAATCTTGGACCGCTCGTTGGAGCCCGGATGGACGCTATCTTGCTGTTGCTTCTAATTTGGGCTTACATCAATTAAATGTTTACGCATTTACAGGAACCTCTCTTGGGAGTGTGGTTGCATCAGTAAATTTGGGAAGCACTAGCTATGGTGCATCTTGGAATCCTGATGGGCAAACCATTGCTGTAGGTTCATCTACTGCGCTTGCAATATACAAATTTACGGGAAATTCTTTGATTTTATTGAATAGTTACACTCTTACTGGTGCTGCTGATATTGTTTGGAGCCCGGATGGAAGATTTTTGGCAACTGCAGCATCTACAGATGCAGCCCCTATGTTCTGGGTTCATTACTTTACCGGTAGCGCATTAGTGCGTGTTGCTTCTTATACAGGCACAACAGGCGCTTCGGGCTACACCGCTTCCTGGGATAAAACCGGGCGTTACGTTGCATTTTGCGGACAAGATGCAACAACAGCGAATTTTAACGCTATTGTTTTTCAACTTGTGGGGAACACGCTTTCACAAGTTGGCACATTTAAACTTACTAATAGTTATGCTCGTGGTATTGCATTCAGTCCTGATAACAATTTTTTGGCTATTGCCGGTAATGCTGCCAATTCACCATCATTTGAGGAGGTGCAGATACAGGCATTACACTGGAGCTATGAGACACAAACTCAAGCCCTGTCCAACTCGATTGTTTTTGGCAACTCGGCGTTGGGGTCAGGTTATGATTTGAGCGTACGTGGGTTGTCCGGTGCACAGATGACCGTAGATGGTATGGTGAATTACGATTGTGTAAGTTAGGTTTGCGTGAATATGTCCAGTCCGGCGTAGCCTTGGCGAAGCCTGGACCGTAGATGGCATAATAAATTACGATTGTGTAAGTTAGGATGCTAAACAAAATTACGAAGGATAAGTTATAAAAAACAAAAAAATGGAAAGAGAGAGTTTTATGAAGTTTCAGAGTAAATGGTTTTGGTTAGCACGTATTCTATCCTCCTATTTTGTCATCCTGAACTTGATTCAGGATCCGTTTGTATTTGCCAGTCTTCAATTGGATATGGAGTCTACGAGATTTGTTCTCAAAAACAGCAATTCGCAAATAAGGTTTACGCCGACTACAATTTCAGGCTGGCAAAGTGATTCGATAATTGCCAACGCCTCCAACGCCGGCTTGGGTGATTATAATCTGCTGTTGGATGCCAAAAACATAGGCAACTCAACATATCCAAGTTCAGGGAACATCATAAACTATCCCGGAGTGCCGAACACTTTGATAGGTTCGAACTGGAACATCCCTGCCAACACTGTAATTCACGTCACTGCAAATGCTGTATTGGATGGCAATAATAACACGATCAATCTCGGCAACAATTCTCAAATTTTTATTGATGACACTGTAACTCTTACATTGCGCAACGTTGTAATTGATAATACCGAAAATTTTGCAGGTAATCCGCCAATAAAACTTGCAACGAGCAGAAGCAAGATTGTTTTTGATAATGCGAGATTAAATTTATCCAATGATTTCTACTTTGATCGTGGACAAATGTTTGCATACAACGATGTTAACGTTACAGGTACAAGTGCAATTATTTATCGCTCTGCAAGCCCAAGTTATATAATGTCAGGTGCAAATCTTAAATTTAATCCGGGAACGACATTTGCCTTCGCGCCGTCTACTACGAGTGCATCGGGAATTTTGGCAAAAGATTTATTTGTAATGGGCGATGCGACATCAAAGTTGACATTGGATGGAGCATCACTTAAAACAACACTGACAGGAATGCGTCTGACCAAAGGACAGTTACTGCTTGGTAATAAAGTTACGATGACAAGTGCGGCATCACTGCAGATTACAGGGACAAGTTATGCATATCAAATTCAATCAGGTACCACTCCTAATTATATAGGAAGAGCATTCAGGGAAGTTGATACATTACAGTGGAGTCCTGATGGAAGAATGTTGGCAGTTGCGGGTCAAACGAGGGAAAAATTACTAGCGCAAGCAAATAACGTGGCAGTATACCTCTTTTCCGGATCAACAACAACAACGTTGGCAGCGACTGCCTTTTCGGTAACGTCATCAGGTGTTTCATGGAGTCCTGATGGGCAGTATATAGCGGCGGGTGGAAAAGTAAACCTACCATTATCGTTAACAGTATCAACCTCGAACCTACAAGTTTACTCCATTGTGAATAATACCCTTTCGACAGTTGCGCAGACAAATCTTGGAACGACTAGGGCATCATACACAGGTCCGGTAAGCTGGAGTCCTGATGGGCACTACTTGGCAGTTGGCGGCAACATGCGAAATCTGACGATATATCAGTTCAACGGAACTACTTTGAATCAAGTTTCAGCAACTTCAGGGGTTTCAGAGGTTCTAGGAATCTCTTGGCATCCAAGTGGAAAATATATTGCGATTGCCACAAACTCTTCAACCAACAGTATAGCCATTTATTCTTTTAATAACGGGAACGGGGCATTGATCGCAACGTCATTAACAAGAAGTTACGCATCTTTTGCAACAAACGTTGCATGGAGTCCTGATGGAAATTTCTTGGCAGCAACAGGACAAAATGGGTCTGGGGCGACAGCTAAGGATATAACGATTTATTCATTTAATGGTGCCAATCCAGCATCACCTACGCTTGGTGCAGTTGCAACTGCACCGTTTGGTGTAAACGCAAGAGTTGTAAAATGGAGCCCTGATGGAAGATTTATACTGGTGGGTGGCAATGACAGTTCCTCAAGCGATTTGACTTTGTACATGGCATTTACAGGATCTTCGTTAGTTCCTCTAAAAAAGATTTCTTATGGAACTGCACTTTATGCTTGTGACCTGAATCCTAACGGTCTATATCTAGCAGTTGGAGGTTCTGTGGCTGGATTATTGCCTGTCACAGGTAGCACGCAACAAGAACTTCAGTTAGCGCAGGTAGCATACGGCCAAGAGGCATATAATTCTCAGGCTATCTCTAATTCAATTGTGTTTGGTAATTCTGCTTTAGGTTCAAGTTATGATTTAAATCTTCAACTACTTTCCGGTGCAAACGTATCGGTAGATGGAATACTTAATTACGACAACACTTTGGGTTATACGATCTTTAGCAATAATAATGCGTGTTTTACGCTCAAAGCCAGCAATAATATTCTTCAAAATAATTCCGAAATTCGCATGAGTCCAAACACAGTTCTTGGCTGGCGTGATAGATCATTAACCAAAACAACTACCGGTCAGGGTTTGGGTGATTATAATCTTGTAAATTATGAAGGTGCTAATAAGATAGTTAGCTATGCCAAGGCGCCAACTGAGCTTGTTTATGATAACAGTAACGCGGTAGTGGGGCTGACGGTAACAACGAGAATCAATAGCAATGCATTAATTTATCTGAACAGAACGACAAGCAACTCGATAGCATGGCTTTATGGAATGGAGCGAGGGAACAGTAACTTGCTCAGGGTAACAAGTAATGCAGCAAATTATTTGAGCACGAGAGTAAGAACTGACAGTAACGCGTTTTTGTACGGAATCAAGAACAGCAGCAATGCAATCATTAATCTCTCAAACAATGTCCAAGTATTTAACACACAACAAGTTTATAATCATCCTGCAACGATTCAAAACTTTGCCTGGTACAAGGCCGGATTTCAAGTTGATCCGGGTGTAATTTTGGCATTGAATACTCCAATTCCGGTAAATGGGCAGATATCGCTTGGGGGCACATTGACATTGAGCAGTGATCTGTTCCTTGAGGCCGGAGCAACGTTCACAAGCAGCTATGGATTTGGGGAGATTTATGGAAATGGCAATGCAATCCATTTGGGCGGAAATCTTGCAATTCCAAGTAATAACTTAATGCACATTGGTGCCAACACGATAATTGAGGGTGATGGGAATACGGTAAATATTGGCAACAATTCGCAAATTTTTGTTGATGACAATGTGACTTTGACTTTGAGAAACGTTGTAATCAGTAATAATCAAAACTTTGCAAATAATCCGCCGATAGAGCTTGCGACAAGCAGAAGCAAACTTGTTCTTGATAATGCAAGATTGAACTTTGTAAATGATTTTTACTTCAATCAGGGAGAACTGTTTTGTTACAACGATGTTAACTTTACGGGAACAAGTTCATTTATTTACCGTTCAACTGTTCCAAGTCAAATTATGTCGGGCGCAAATCTTAAATTTAATCCAAAGACTACCTTCTACTTTGAACCTGCTACAAGCGGTGTGACAGGCCTTTTGGCAAAAGATCTTTTAATGATGGGCGATGCGACATCTAAGTTGACATTGGACGGAGCATCATTGAAAACAACACTAACTGGCATGCGTTTGACCAATGGACAGTTGCTTCTTAGTAACAATGTGACTATGACTAGTGCAACATCGTTCAGGGCAACGGGCACAAGTGCGATTCTTACGCTTGGGACCGGTATTGCAAATGCATTCAGAGAAATTGACAAGTTACAGTGGAGCCCTGACGGGAGAAAGTTGGCAGTAGCGGGTCAAACAAGGGAAAAGTTACTAGTGCAACCAAGTAGCTTATCCGTGTATCTATTCTCCGGAACAACGACGTCAACGCTAGCAACTGTCAGCGGTTGTTAATTTTAATGGTAATTCGCTGCAAATATTTAATTTCAGTGGTTCGGGGTATCCAACATTGGTTGGTAGCGTAAGTACTGGAAATGGTCCAATATCGGTATCCTGGTCATCGGATGGTCGTTTTATTGCTGTTGGTATTTTCACTAGTAGCACATTGCAAATATTTAGCGTCAATGGAGGCATACCTTCCGCCAGTCCTGTTGGCAGTGTAAGTACGAGCGGCCCAAGGTCAGTGTCATGGTCCTCGGATGGTCGGTTTATTGCCGTTGTTGGTTCTTCAACTTCGCTGCAAATATTTAGCTTCAGTGGATCAGGCAACCCAGCATTGGTTGGTAGCGCAAGTACAGGATCTACGCCATATTCAGTATCTTGGTCTCCAGATGGTCGCTATCTTGCTGTTGTTAATAACGCCGGCCTTACGTTGCAAATATTTAGCTTTAGTGGATCCGGCAATCCGACATTGGTTGGCAGTGTGGTTATTACTACTGGACCACAAGCAGTATCCTGGTCACCGGATGGCCGCTTTATTGCTGTTTGTTTTGGCAGTATTCCATACTCTCTGCAAATATTTAGCTTCTATGGTCTTAATCCAGCATTGGTGGGCAGTGTAAATCCTGGAACTCAACCATATTCAGTGTCCTGGTCACCGGATGGTCGCTATCTTGCTGTTGCTGATTACACCAGTTCACTGCAAATATGTAGCTTTAGTGGGTCGGGGAACCCAACATTGGTTGGCAGCAGTGCAAGTGCTAGCGGTAATCCACGTTCAGTGTCCTGGTCACCGGATGGGCGCTTTATTGCTCTTGTCACTTACAATAGCGGTACACTACAAATATTTAGTACTAATTATGTTGTAGATAGATCGACTCAAGCTCTGTCCAGCTCAATTGTCTTTGGCAATTCGGCTGCCGGATCAGCATCAGATTTAAGCGTTCAACTACTTTCGGGGGCAAACGTATCAGTCGATGGAATTCTAAATTACGACAACACCCTTGGTTACACAATGTTCAGTAATAACAATGCAAGCTTTGTATTAAAAAACAGCAACTCTGAAATTCGCATGACCCCAAACACTGTTGTTGGATGGCAAGATGGTTCTATAATTTCTAACGTCTCAAACGCCGGTTTGGGTGACTACAATTTAATCTCCGATGTGAGTCCAAAAAATGCCCAAATTCCAACTAACCTAATAAATTATTCCGGCGTGCCGAATACTTTGGTTGGTTCGAACTGGAATATCCCTGCAAATACAATCGTTCACGTTAGTAACAATGCAGTGCTTGATGGTAACGGTAACACAATAAGTATTGGTGCCAATTCTGAAATCTTTGTAGATGACACAATAACGTTGACATTGCGTAACGTTGTTGTTGATAGTACTTTGAATGGCCCTGGTAATCCTGCAATAAAGTTGGCATCAAACCGCAGTCAGCTTGTGCTGGACAATGCAACTCTGATTCCGGCAAATGATTTTTATTTTGATCGCGGCAAGTTGTTTGCATACAACGATGTTAATATCAATGGCACAAATGCATTTATTTACAGATCAACTATGCCAAGTTATATAAAGTCAGGCGCCAACTTTAAATTTAATCCAAGCACTACGTTTGATTTCAGGCCATCTACGACAGGTACATCAGGTTTGTTAGCCAAAGATCTGTTGGGGATGGATGATGCAAGCTCAAAAATTACATTGAATGGTGCAACACTTAAATCAACATTTACAGGAATGCGCCTGACCAAAGGACAAATATTATTAGATAACAGTGTTTCTATGACCAGCGCAGCATCTTTTGATCTTTATAGTTTCCTTACAACTGCAACGTCGACTCCAAGCTACACCGGACTAATTTATGCCACTGTCTGGAGTCCCGATGGAAGGTTTGTGGCTATTGGAGGATCAGGCAAGCAAACGATTCAGGTGTACAGTTTTACAGGATCGACATTAAATCTTGTTGCTGAATCTGCTAATTACAGTGGAATAATACAATCAGTAGCATGGAGTCCTGATGGGAAATATATTGCTGCAGGTGGAGCTACTCAGAAAATAAACATCTATAGTTTTAATGGCACTGGGTTTGATAATGGTGGCTCACCTATTGCTCAATCGCCATCCTATAGTGGAACAATAGAATCAGTAGCATGGAGTCCTGATGGAAAATATATTGCAGCAGGAGGAGTAACAACGCAAACTGTTCAAGTTTATGGATTTACCGGTAGTAGTTGTAATTATCTTGCTGCATCTGCTAGTTATACTGCAACAATATACTCAGTTTCTTGGAGTCCCAATGGAAAGTATATTGCAGCCGGTGCAGCTGGTGGAGCTTCACCACCACTTCCTATAAACATCTATAGCTTTAATGGTACTGGATTTGATAATAGTGGATCACCTATAGCTCAATCGCCATCATATAATGGTATAGCATATTCAATTGCTTGGAGTCCTGATGGCATGTATGTTGTAGCTGGATTTGGAACTGCGACTAGTGCGGCAAAAGTATTTTATTTTAAAAATTTAACCTCATTGGATCCAATTACGCCGGCAATATCTACGTATAGCGGATCATTGTTTATTCTGTTGCTTGGGATACAAGTGGAAAATTTGTAATGGCATGTGGTGGTGTACTACGCGCAGGGTTTTGATTTATAATGCGTTTACCGGTGGGGCTGCGATTAATCAATCTGATCAGTCTTCACATGGATCTGAGGTGTTTAGCCGTGTCTCCTGATTTAAAATATGTTGCATCTTGTGGAGATTCTAGAGTAATGCAGGTATACCCAACCGGATTTAGGCCTCAAACGGCAGCCCAAGTTCCGTCCAACTCAATCGTATTTGGTAACTCAGCAGCAGGTCAAACAAGCGATCTTAATGTAAATTACTTTCCGGTGCAAACGTTTCAGTTGATGGAATTCTAAACTACGACAACACCCTTGGTTACACAATGTTCAGTAATAATAATGCAAGCTTTGTTCTAAAAAATAGTGCTTCTGAAATTCGCATGACCCCAAACACTGTTGTTGGATGGAATGATAGATCCCTTATCAAGAATACAGTTGGAGGTGGGCTTGGAGATTACAACCTGGTTTCATATGCGCCTACTCTAAATAATAATATTGTGAATTATGCAGCGGCTCCTGCCGAACTTGTTTATGATAACAGTAATGCAGTAGTGGGACTGACGGTAACTGCAAGAACAAATAGTAATGCATTAGTTTATCTGAGAAGAACTACCAGCAATTCAGAAGCATATCTAAGCAGAATGAGCAGCAACTCTATTGCATATCTGAGTAGGACGAGTAGTAATTCAATAGCTTATCTGAGTAGAATGACAAGTAATTCGATAGCATGGCTAAGTGGCGTGGAGCGAGGGAACAGTAACTTTCTCAGAATAACAAGTAATGCATTAGTTTATCTAAACAGAACAACAAGTAATTCGATGGCATATTTAAGCAGAATGAGCAGCAACTCGATAGCATATTTAAGTAGGACGAGTAGTAATTCAATAGCTTATCTGAGTAGAATGACAAGTAATTCGATAGCATGGCTAAGTGGCGTGGAGCGAGGGAACAGTAACTTTCTCAGAATAACAAGTAATGCATTAGTTTATCTAAACAGAACAACAAGTAATTCGATGGCATATTTAAGCAGAATGAGCAGCAACTCGATAGCATATTTAAGTAGGACGAGTAGTAATTCAATAGCTTATCTGAGTAGAATGACAAGTAACTCGATAGCATGGCTAAGTGGCGTGGAGCGAGGGAACAGTAACTTTCTCAGAGTAACAAGTAATGCATTAGTTTATCTGAGAAGAACTACCAGTAATTCAGAAGCATATTTAAGCAGAATGAGTAGCAACTCGATAGCATATCTGAGTAGGACGAGTAGTAATTCAATAGCTTATCTGAGTAGAATGACAAGTAATTCGATAGCATGGCTAAGTGGCGTGGAGCGAGGGAACAGTAACTTGCTCAGAGTAACGAGTAATGGATTAGTTTATTTGCGAAGGACGACCAGTAATTCAGAAGCATATTTAAGCAGAATGAGCAGTAACTCTATTGCATATTTGAGTAGAACGACAAGTAATTCAATAGCTTATCTGAGTAGAATGACAAGTAACTCAATAGCATGGCTCAGCGGTGTGGAGCGAGGGAACAGTAACTTGCTCAGAGTAACAAGTAATGCGGCAAACTATTTGAGTATGAGAGTAAGAACTGACAGCAATGCACTTATGTCATGGGCAAGACAAACAAGTAACTCAATGAACTACTGGGCGCCGGTTATTAGAGGAAACAGTAACTTCTTGAGGGTAACGAGTAATGCATTAACTTATTTGAACAGAACGACAAGTAACTCAATAGCATGGCTTTATGGAATAGAGCGTGGGAACAGTAACCTGCTCAGGGTAACAAGCAACGGGTTAGCTTACCTGAACAGAACAACAAGCAATTCCATGGCATATCTGAGCAGAATGAGCAGCAACTCGATTGCATATCTGAGTAGGACGAGTAGTAATTCAATAGCTTATCTGAGTAGAATGACAAGTAACTCAATAGCATGGCTCAGTGGTGTGGAGCGAGGGAATAGCAACTTGCTCAGAGTAACGAGTAATGGATTAGTTTATTTGCGAAGGACGACCAGTAATTCAGAAGCATATTTAAGCAGAATGAGCAGTAACTCTATTGCATATTTGAGTAGGACGAGTAGTAATTCAATAGCTTATCTGAGTAGAATGACAAGTAACTCAATAGCATGGCTCAGCGGTGTGGAGCGAGGAAACAGTAACTTGCTCAGAGTAACAAGCAATGCATTAGTTTATCTAAACAGAACAACAAGCAATTCCATGGCATATCTAAGCAGAATGAGCAGCAACTCTATTGCATATTTAAGTAGGACGAGTAGTAATTCAATAGCTTATTTGAGTAGAATGACAAGTAACTCAATAGCATGGCTGAGTGGAGTCGAACGAGGTAACAGTAACTTGCTCAGAGTAACAAGCAATGCATTAGTTTATTTACGAAGAACGACAAGTAATTCAGAAGCATATTTAAGCAGAATGAGTAGCAACTCGATAGCATATTTAAGTAGGACGAGTAGTAATTCAATAGCTTATTTGAGTAGAATGACAAGTAACTCAATAGCATGGCTCAGCGGTGTGGAGCGAGGAAACAGTAACTTGCTCAGAGTAACAAGCAATGCAGCAAATTACTTGAGTACAAGAGTAAGAACCGACAGTAATGCATTATTGTATGGAATTAAGAACAACAGCAACGCATTACTCTTTGGCATCAGAAACAATAGTAACGCTATCATATACTTAAACCAGATAACCGGTGAACTCTCAATTCACAACAGTAATGCGATTGTTTCCTGGATTAAACAGACCAGCAATGCAGCGGTTTATCTTAATAAGCGTGTTATAAACAATAGCAATGCCATTGTTAAACTTGCGACCAATATTCAGATATTTGGTACTCAACAAATTTATTCTACTAACACCACCATTGATGCTCTCGCTTGGTATAAAAATGGTTTTGCAATTTACCCAGATATAACCTTTGCTCTAAGAACTCCTCTTGAAGTGTCAGGTCAAATTTCTCTTGCAGGAACTTTGACGTTGAGCAATGATCTGTTTATGGATTCGGGAACAACGCTTTCCAGTTCATTTGGCTTTGGTCATATTCTTGGCAATGGAAAAGCTCTTCATCTAAATGGTGATTTTTCGATTCCGGATGGGAACATCTTGCATATTGGCAATGATACTACCATTGAAGGCAATGGTAATTCTCTGACATTAGGAAACGATTCTAAGATTATGGTTGACACCGGTGCTACCTTAACTCTGAGAAATTTGATATTTAGAAATACCTCCAATGGATCTGCAGATCAATCGATACAATTAGCTTCTTTGTCAAGCAAGCTAGTTCTTGATAGTGTAAATTTTGATCTTGCAGATAATTTCTGGTTAAATCGCGGACAGATGTATGTTTACAATGATATGAATGTAACCGGTTCCAGTTCATTTGTTTACAGCTCTGCGGCGCAAAGTTATATCATGTCGGGCGGGTCGTTGATATTCAACCCTGGAACTATCTTTGATTATCAACCATGTACAACAGGGGCAATTGGGCTTGCTGGAAGCTCTCTTTTGACTTTAGATGATGCGACATCAAAAATATATCTGAATGGCTGTACGCTTCAAACCACTCAGACAGGATTTAGATTAACAAAAGGCCAGTTAATTTTTGACAATGAAGTTTCGGTTTCAAGCCAGATTGCAAGTATTGTTAGTCCAAACTCAACAACAGGTGGATTATCTGATGTATTTACCGGAGGACAGATCGGAGCTTTCTTATATGCTGCATGGAGTGCGGATGGCAGATATGCCGTTGTTAACACAGGCTCCGGATTACAGACGTATCGCTTTACGGCTACTTCTGGAACGGGTGGACTTTCAGTTATTGGATCAGGTCAAATGGCTTATCCGTTGAGTTCTATTTCACAAATAAAATGGAGTCCGGATGGAAGGTACATGGCGGTTATTGGTGTTGGCCTTTCCGGTTCTACCGGTGTTATCAAAGCTTATAAATTTATTGGTTCTGGTAATCAAGGTGGATTACAGGAAGTTGCCAGTGGAATGATTAACTACTTGAGCGCGATCACATCAATTGATTGGAGTCCAGATTCTCAATATGTTGTTGTTGGTGTTGCAGATAATAGTGATGGATCATACAAAGTCAAAACGTTCAGATTTATCTGTGCAGGCAACAGCGGTGGCTTTGAAGATGATTTTGCTGGTAATGTAAATTTAGGTTTAAATGCTAATGTTGGTTTTGTATCGTGGAGTTGTGATGGTACAAGCATAGCAGTAGCATTTATAGATCCTAATGATCATAGCCAAACGGATTTAAAGGCATTCAAATTTACTGGTCTTTCTTTAAATGGTGGACTTGCTGAAATTGGTTCGGGATTTACTGCATTTATCCAATCTACTTTTGATACCTCTGGAGCGCAATGGAGCCCTGATGGCAAGAAAGTTCTTATGCATGCATTATCGGCTCTTAAGGTTTACAACTTTACAGGAGGTGGGAATGCTGGTGGGTTTGCTGAGCTTGGTACCGGATATATGCCTATATTTACTGGCGAATTATTAGAACCTGCCGGCTGGACTCCTGATGGACGTTATGTTGTTGTTGGTTGGGCCTTTGCAAATCTTACTAAAGTTTATAAAGTAACAGGGGTTGGGCCTTCTGGCGGATTAGAAGAGGTTGGAACTAGCGGCAGCGGGCTGCCTGGTTCAAAAGCGGCCTTAAGTCCTGATGGCAAATATGTCTTATGTATTGATCAAAGTCCCGGCTATCCAAATTACGTATTAAAAGCATATGCTGTAAATTGGGGGGCAGATAGTCAACAACAGCCTTTCTCCAGCTCTATTATCTTAGGTAATTCTTCTTTAGGATTGTCGGAGGATCTTAATGTTAAGTTGTTATCCGGTGCAAATGTTTCTATCAGCGGGCTGATGAATTACGATAACACTCTTGGTTATACAATGTTTAGCAACGATGATGCGCGATTTGTACTTGCAAATAGCAATTCTAAGATTCGTATGACACCTAACACTGTTATTGGTTGGCAAGATCGTTCGCTTATTAAAAATATCACCGGTGCAGGACTTGGAGATTATAATCTGCAAACTTACTCCTCAGGCAATAATATTGTAACTTACGATCAAGCTCCGGGTGAGCTCGTTTACGATAACAGCAATGCGATCAATTTTGAGCGTGATCACTTCATATCTGTTAATAACGGAACACTTACGGTGCTTGGTGCAATTACCGGTTCAACAAATGTGAAGGGCGAAAGTATGTCATCAGGTCCAATTGATCTGCAAGGTGGAACACTTACATTGGGCAGCGACATGACTCTTGCAAGTCAAACAACAGTTGTATCGTCGGGTAATTTTGATTTGCAGGGAAACGCAATGATTTTTGGCGGAGATTTAACTTTGCCGACAAATATTGCAATCACAGTTGTTTCAGGTGGCGTGCTCGATGGTCAGAATAATGATCTTTCATTTGCATCTGGAGCCAGGCTGGTAGTAGACACCGGTGTAACTTTAACGCTAAGAAATCTTAACTTGCTGGCAGCCGGGTCAACTCCGATTGAGATGCGGGATGAAACATGCAAACTTACATTGCAAAATATGAGCACAAGTTTTGACATAGACTATGCATTCACACAAGGTCAACTGTTTGTTCAGGATGATGTTTTTGTGACAGGCACAAATCAATTCAGTTATGCCTCAACAGGAACATCTTACATAGCATTGCATTCAACACTGTATTTTGATAAAAACACTACGTTCAGTTACAGCCCGGGCTTAACCAGACGTCATACTTTATCAGAGCGTAATTTAATTAAGATGGCAGATCAGACATCCGGAATTTACTTTGATCAGTGTACGGTACAGTTACCGGACAGCGGCTGGCAGTTAATAAATGGATCAGTTTACTTTAATAACAAAGTAACGGTTAATGGAAACACGACTCAAGCAACCTCATTCGAATTGGGCAATGGATTGGTTGGCGGCGACATGAATGTTCAATTACTGTCAGGTGCATGGTTAGATAATTTAGGTTATATCTATTACAATCCAAGTTATTAGTTTTAGACGATTTGCTTTGACGTGAAAAAGGGGCTTGCACTTGTAAGCCCCTGACTTTTTTAATAGAACTGACGTTATACCATTCTACATAATCAGCGCCAGTTCGATAATTAGGAAAAGGGCTGTGGACGCAAAAAGTGGCTTCGGATCAGAGATCTGTCATCCTGAATTTATTTCATAACTGTCCGAAGTGCTTTATAAGGTTAAATGCTTTCACCGAAGTACTGTGTCATCCTGAACTTGTTTCACAACTGTCCGAAGTGCTTTAAAAGCCATCTGAACGCTTGTTGTGCTCACTCAAGGGCGCTCGCCCTGAGTGCCGAGCCTTGCGAGGCGTATCGAAGGGTGCGCCCTAAAAACTTATTCTATCCGCCGTTGCGCTCTATCCTTCGATACGATTTGCTAAGCAACAAGTTGCTTGCAAATCACTCAGGACGAGCGCGATGAAAACCATACGCATCCGACGATTCAAAGCTACGTTTAACACTTCGGACAGTTATGAATTTATTTCAGGATCCATAGATAAAATAATTCAAAATTTTTGTAATTGGGCAATAGGAGCAACTAATCCATGGATGCTGAAACAAGTTCAGCATGACAAACGGAACGCGACACGACAATAACAAGCCACAAGCCTCTAATCTAAATATACCTAGTTATAGAACTGACATTATATCTTAACATCTAGCGTTAGATCAGAAAATTCGTTTTTTAGAGTTTTATATCCCCCCACAAATGCAATCATTGCGGCGTTATCCGTGCAAAATTGTGGCGGAGCAAAAAAGAAGCTTTTTTGATATTTATTACATATTAATTCTAGGCGGCTACGAAGATACTTATTGCATGCAACACCGCCAACAAATGTGAAGCTTTTGATATTGGGATATTTTTTGAATGCTATTTTAACGTTATTAACAAAAATATCCCCAATACAGACAAGCAATGAACTGGCAACTTGCTGTTTTAATTCATCCGCCAAATTTTGAATTATTGGGCCAACGTTTAAGTCGTAGGCACCACGTCTGACCAGATCATAAAGTACGGCGGTTTTGAGGCCCGAAAAACTAAAAAAGACTTCATCTCCGTGTGGTTTTGTACGAGGATATTTAAAATAATCCTGAAATCCTGCCTGATGGGCTAATTTTTCGATTACAGGTCCTCCCGGATATCCAAAACCTAGGATCTTAGCGATTTTATCAAAAGCCTCTCCTGCAGCATCGTCGATTGTCTGCCCAACAACTTCATAAGACCCAAAATCATTAACCAGATAAAGTGAAGTATGTCCGCCGGAGACAGAAAGACAGAGATGGGGGAATCCAATGTTTTTTTCGATTGTTAGATTATTTGTTAAAAAAGACGAGAAAACATGGGCTTCAAGATGGTTTACACCAACAAGTTTTTTGTTGTAAGACCATGCAATTCCCTTTGCAAAGCAGAGTCCAACAAAAAGTGATCCCACAAGACCCGGGCCTTGCGCTACGGCAATAACATCAATTTGATCAATTGAGATGTTGGCGCTTTGTAAAGCGGCGCAAACAATAGGATTTATTTTTTCAAGTTGAGAACGGGAGGCGATTTCAGGAACTACGCCCCCGTATTTTTCATGCTCTTTAATTTGGGAAAAAAGCACGTTTGATAAAATGCGCTGCTGTTCCAAATTGTAAACGGCAGCTCCGGTTTCATCACAAGATGTTTCAATTCCCAAAATCAGAGTCATTTTAGACCAATTTATTCAGTAAACTAATTTATTTGGTAGAAGATCCGGACCCGTTGGTAGAACTGCCTTTTTTCTTTAGCATCATATCCCAAAATTCTTCATTTGTTTTGGTTTTGCGCATCTTATCCGTTAAGAACTCCATGCCCTCACCAAGATTCATTGAACTAAGGAATTTTTGTAATACCCACATGTTGTTAAGTTCGGTTTCGGAAAGCATAAGCTCCTCGCGTCGAGTTCCGGAAGCCTGGAGATCAAATGCCGGATATAAGCGTTTATTGGAGAGTTTACGAGTAAGGTGAATTTCCATGTTGCCTGTTCCCTTAAATTCTTCAAAAATAACTTCGTCCATTCGCGATCCGGTTTCAACAAGTGCCGTTGATAAAATTGTAAGAGATCCTCCCTCTTCAACATTTCGTGCTGCACCAAAAAATCGTTTTGGTCTTTGTAATGCATTTGCATCAATACCACCGGTAAGAACTTTACCGGATGCAGGAGCGAGAGTATTGTATGCGCGAGCAAGACGAGTTAATGAATCAAGTAGGATAACAACATCTTTACCACTTTCGACCAAACGTTTTGCCTTTTCAAGAACAATTTCTGATACTTGAACGTGGCGAGTCGCATATTCATCAAATGTTGAGCTGATAACCTCTGTATTGACAGAGCGTTCCATGTCCGTGACTTCTTCAGGTCGCTCATCAATTAAAAGAATCATCATTATAACTTCCGGATGATTGGTTAAAATTGAATTTGCAATCTCTTTTAAAAGAGTGGTCTTACCTGTTTTTGGAGGAGCAACAATCAATCCACGCTGACCCTTACCAATTGGCACCAATATGTCCATAATGCGCATTGATATTACGTTTGGATTGGATTCAAGTTTAAATTTTTCGTTGGGAAATAGAGGCGTAAGATTTTCAAAAACTGTTTTGTTTACATTTGCAAGCGGTGACCCATAGTTTACACTTTCAACACGTTGTAGTGCAAAATATTTTTCGCCTTCTTTTGGTTTACGCAATGTTCCTTTTACAACATCGCCCGTACGTAAGCAGAAGCGTTTAAGGTGCGCAGGTGAAACATAGATGTCGTCCGGTCCCGGGACATAACTAAATTTGGGTGAACGTAAAAAGCCAAATCCGTCAGGAAGTTTTTCTAGAATTCCTTCCCCATATATTTCCACTCTTTGATCTGACTGTGCTTCTAATATTTTAAAAATTATTTCCTGTTTTTTTAGCGATGCAACACCTTGTATACCAAGACCCTGTGCATAGCTGATTAAATTTGTAATGTTCATCTCTTTAAGAACCTGAACATCAATAGAAACCTTGGTTGTGTTTGCAGACTCTTCTGTAGCCGTCTGCTGTTCAGAATTTGTAACATCATCACTGGAATTTTTATCCATGGCCTTCTCTGCCCGAATGCGAGCATTAATCTTTTCGACTACCTTTTCAGCGGCTCTTTGTGCTTTTTGAGCGGGCGTTGGTTCAGGTTGTGTAGTTTGAACGGCCTGAGCTTCTTGAGCTACAAGATTTTGGACATACTCATCAATACGTTCAATAGGCGTATCAAGATCAGTAGGCGTATCGACTTCAGGTCCAATTTCAAGTTCTGGCAGCAAAAGTTCCTTGGCCTTTTTTGTATCAACTTTTGTATCAACCTTTGTATCAAGGGCCTTGGACTTTTCATTTTTTTCTACAGATTTTTCTGCCTGAGCAGAACCGTTTTTTTTGTTATTTGAATTAACCATAAATAAAAAACATTAAGTTAAAGGGACAATAATATAAGACCATCGAAAATAATTTATTTAATTTTTCAAAATTTCAACGAATTCAAGCAGGAAAGTTATGATTCTGCTTTATTTACTAGATTCTCACTACCACAGAGGACATGATAGCAAGCATTGCCCCCAAAAGTCAAATACAATTCAACATTTTCTCCAAGTACACATTAGCTAGGGAGATTCGATTTTTTGTATGATCTGATAAACAACATAACGGGGCTGGCAATGTAAATCGAAGAGTATGTTCCAACAACGATTCCTATAAACATTATCAAAGACAAATCATGCAACGTTGTGCCACCCAGAAATAGAATAGCCAAGACAGATAAAATCGTGGCAAAGCTTGTCAAAATAGTTCTGGTTAACGTCTGATTAATGCTCAAATTTGCAACTTCATATTCAGAAACTTCGGGCATCTTTTTCAAATTTTCACGCATTCTACTGAAAATAACAATAGTGTCATTAACTGAATATCCAAGAACTACCAGAACAGCTGCCAAAACATTTAACGATATCTGCTGTCCTGTGATTAAAATAAAGGCTAAAACAAACAGTAAATCGTGAAGAAGTGCTACCACCGCACCCACTCCAAATGCAAACTCAAAGCGAAAGGCCATATAAAGTAAAAGAATAAGAACAGATAATGCTACGGCCTAAAATTGCGTTCCAAGTGGTATCTGAGCTAACCTCTGCCCCCACCCATTCAACATTTCTAACCTCGAAGTTTATTTTCAGGTATGTTTGTTGTGATGGTAGACTTAACTTTGTCTTCTAGTCCTGTTTCTAATGCTCCGCCCAGTTTAATTAAAAACTCTTTTTTTGTACTACCGATTTCCTGGATGATAGCTTGGTTCCAACCGGCCTTTGCTACAACACTTCTGACGGTTGCCGTATCAATTGGCTTTTCAAAAGAGACTTGAATTTCAGCACCACCTGTAAAATCAATGTGATATTTAAAGCCTCCCATGACGATGAAGGCTACTATTCCAATGGCCAAATAGGCAATCGATACGCCAATCCAAATTTTACTATACTTTAAAAAATTAAAATGAAATCTTGTAGACCTTGTGGATACCTGCATTGTCTCTCCATAAAAAGACTTGGGTTGAGAAAGAAAAAACTACTACTCTTAATATTTTAGCCATTAGAAGGAACGACAGATACAAACTTTCTGCCTTTCAATCCTGAATGGAACTTTACAACTCCTGTTGCCACAGAAAAGAGAGTATCATCGCCACCGCGAAGAACGTTCTTGCCCGGATGCACCTTTGTTCCGCGTTGACGAACCAGAATTTCACCGCATAGAACCATCTGTCCATCAAATCTCTTGCATCCAAGCCGTTTGCTTATACTCTCGCGGCCGTTACTTGTAGAACCACCACTTTTACTCGTTGCCATCGCAATTCCTAACTTTTCATATCTTAAAAGGGTTATTTTTGCTTTTAACCATCGAATAAAACCTGAAACTCACCATCTCTGTTTTTAATGTTTTAATTATGCCTTTTTTGGGACAAAAGTCAAATCAAATTCCCTTATTTAGTGATATCCCCCCAGTTTTTACCAATTCGGGTTGAAACTTTGAATGGAATCTCCCAGTCAATGACGTTCTCCATCTCTTTTGTGACCAATTTTTCAATTTCATCTGCAATGTCGGCATGCATCTGAATAATTAACTCGTCGTGAATTTGTAAAATAATGGCTGCATCAAGCTTTTTATCAGAAAATGCTTGATCGACATTAATCATTGCAATTTTGATAATTTCAGCCGATGTTCCCTGTACCGGGCTATTGATTGCAACGCGTTTGCCTGCTTCGAACAGATTTTTGTTGGTTTCTGCCAGATCTGCAATATACCTGCGTCTACCCATCCAAGTTTGGGTATACCCGTTTTTAACGGCAGTTTCCACGGTTTGATTGATCCATTCCAGAACCATTGGGTACTGTTTAAAGTACTTTTCGATGTACTCTTTTGCTTCGCTGGGTTTAATTCCGAGATCTTTTGACAATCCGTAGGGAGTTAGGCCATAAATGATGCTAAAATTGATCCGTTTGCCAAGTTGGCGTTGCTCATGTGTTACCTTATCAACGGGGACATCAAAAAGCTGTGAGGCAGTCTGGGCGTGAATGTCCTTGTCATGCAAAAAGGCGTCTGTAAGATTGTCATCTTTTGTCATGTGTGCAAGCACGCGTAGCTCAATTTGGGAGTAGTCAGCTGATAAGAATCGATATCCACGTGGGGCTACAAATGCAGCTCGAATTTGTGCTCCAGGGCCATCTCCCGTCGGGATGTTTTGAAGATTTGGTTCTTGGCTTGAGAGTCGTCCGGTTGCCACAAACGTTTGGCTGTATGTTGTATGTACGCGGCCTGTTTTGGGATTAACAAATGTTGGTAGTGGCTCGATATAAGTATTTTTAAGCTTTGACAGCTCTCGATATTTCAAAATCAAGCCTGGAATTGGATGTAAATTGCTTAACTCTTCTAAGACCTCCTGGTCAGTAGAACGACGTCCGGTTGCGCTTTTTTTTACATGGTTAAGCCCTAGGTGATCAAATAATAACTTCTCAATTTGCTGAGGAGAGTTCAAATTTATCTCAGAGGCTTTTATCTCTTCAATTCCTTCAAACGCTCCAAATATTTTATTTTCAACTTTGTGTATCTCCTTTTCAACTTCTTTGCCAATCTCTGCTAATTTTTCGGCATCGAGTTCTATGCCATGTTTTTCCATCTTTGTAAGAACTTCAAATAATGGCATTTCGATATCTTCAAAAAGCTTTTTCAATTTTGGATCTTGATTCAGCTCGTTCTCTAAAATTGGCATTAATTTAAATGTTTGTAGGGCGTCATGCGCTCCATACATTGATCCCTGCAAAATTGGAACCTCTGCAAATGTTTTATATTTGTTTCCAATGACATCTTTGAATTTTTGCATCGGTTCGCCAAGATAAAAATCGGACAGTGCTTTTAAATTAATTTTCTGCCACTCTTTTTTGACCAAGGATGCTGCAATCAGTGTGTCAAAAACAGTATTTTGCAACTCAATGTCATATTGTGAAAGAACCAATTTATCAAACTTGGCATTGTGCAAAACTTTTTTGATTTTTTTGCTTTCAAAAATCGGTTTTAATGTTGCAAGTGTCTCTTCTCGATTGAGTTGGGGCTCGCCTTCGAGATTTATATGAGCAAGTGGAACATAGTAAGCCTCTTTTTTATTAACAGCGACGGAAAAGCCTACTAATTCATTTCGAAGCGAATCTCCACCTGTAGTTTCAGTATCAAGAGCAAAAATATCTGACTCTTTTAACTCTTTTAGCATCTTTTCAAGAGTTTCGGGTGTTTGGACCAGAATGCATGACCATGTAGAATAATTAACAGCTTTGGACTTGTCTTTTTCTTCACTAGCAGAAACAGGTGTCTCGGACGAAAAATCAAATAAAGAACCTTGATGTTCGCCAGAACTAATAGCCTTTTGTTCTTTCACAGAGATGGTTTTCAAAAGACTTTTGAAGTCAAATTTGCGGAAAAAATCGCCTGTCTTATTCCAGTTGCTTTTATCAAATTTATAATCTTTATCAGTAAGTGAAATTTCATGATATTTCAGTGTAAAAAGTTTGGTGCTTAAAAATGCATCATCTTTGTGCTCTTCAAGATTTTTTCTTATTCGTTCTTTCTCAATCTTATCGAGATTTTTGTAAATATCTTCAAGCGATTCAAATTGATTTACAAGCTCTTTTGCCGTTTTTTCTCCAATTCCTGCTACTCCCGGGATGTTATCTGATGTATCACCAAGCAGCGAGTAGTATAAATTAATTCGATCTACCTTAATTCCGCGTTCCTCTTCGTAAGTCTTTTTGTCAATCAAGCGTTCTTTAAACGGATCGAACACTACAACATTTTTGCCTAGTAATTGAAACAGATCTTTGTCGGGACAAACAATAACAATTTCTTTAACAATCTCTTTGTTTTTATCTTTGTCTTGAGTATCTTTTACGATTGAATAAATCAGATCGTCTGCCTCATACCCCTGTATGGATACCTGGCAGATTCCAATCAAATCAAGAAATTTTATTATCTCTTCTTTTTGCGCAAAAAGTTCATTGGGAGGAGCTTGGCGTGTGGCCTTGTACTCGGTATAAATTTCGCTTCGAAAAGTCTTGCCTTTATGGTCCCAGGCAACGACTATATTTTGAGGATCAAATTCGTCGACAAATTTTTTGATTGTGCGGCAGAAGCCATAAATTGCTTGTGTTTGAATCCCCTCGGCTGTGTAAAGTGGTTTTAATGCATAAAATGATCTGTAAAGAAGATATGATCCATCAACGATAAATAATGCATCGCGTGATATTTTATGTGATGTCTCAGGTGGTAATTTATGCATGAAAACTCCTTCCATATCGATTTTCTATATTTACATAACTCATGTGGAAATATAGCATAAATTAGCATAATTTCATAAAAAACCATTAATCGGATTGTTTTTCGTGTTAAATTGCTGCAAACTGCTCATTACCAATCTTACGGGCGATTATAAATGACGATTTTTAAGGATTTTGAATGGTTAATGATTTAAAGCCAGATGATTTAAAGCTAAAAGTAGACTCAACGTTACAAGATTTTTCAAAGAAGAGATTTTTACATACCACACCACATCATGATGATACTATGCTTGCGTATTTTCCAATTGTGCAGCACTTGGTTCTTAATACAGGATCCTCGCACCATTTTGCAACCATGACTGCCGGTTTTAATTCTATATCTGATGAATATTTAATTAAAAATCTGGAAAGTTTAGAAACTATTATTTTTGATAATTTTAATTTTGGTACTGACAAAAATTACGAAACTAAAATGTTTTTTGAAGGCATTTCAAAAGATGATCCAAAAATTCAAGAGATTGCAAAAGCAACTCGTATGACTAGAGATATTTTGCAGGTTTATGGTGAACTTTTTCTGAATGCTGGCGCGTCCGTCTACGCCAAGGCTACTACGGATGGTTCGGCAGGCTCACCACGAGCGCGCCTATCTGATGCGCTTATACTGATAAAGCAGGAGATCAGCAATGGCTCAAGCGATAGGATAAGAACGCTCAAGGGCCTTATTCGCGATTGGGAGGAGGGGATTGCCTGGGGACATCTTGGAGTAGGCGATTCAGATATTAGTCACATGAAGCTTAGTTTTTACTCAAGCAAAGATGAAAATTTTGACTTTTCCCAAGACATAAAAAAGGTTGTGGAGCTTCTTGAAAAAATAGATCCGGATGTAGTGACGCTTGCGTCGGAAGGTGAGCGTGGACATAAAACGCATATGAAAGTTTTCAAGGTAGTTAGTCAGGCAATTGCGCATTATTTGCAAAAAAATCCTACTAAAAAGTTAACGGTTTGGGAATACAGAAATGTTTGGTGCCAATTTGAGCCGGCAGAAGTAAATTTATTTTTTCCCGTTACTATAAATGATTTTTATTCATTGCGAAATGTTTTTCATAACTCTTATAAATCCCAGGTTAAGGCAGTCTTTCCGATGCCCAACTTTAACGGCCCATTTTGTGATGCCATGCAGCAAATAATGCATGCGCAGTACCAAAAAGTAAAAATATTGATTGGTAGTGACTACTTTGATAAACACCAAAGTAGTAGAATAAAAGCAGCCCATGGATTTTGTTTTATAAATTCGTTGCAAGCGGAGCAATTTCTGATCGAAAATAATTTAAAATAGGGTGATTTGATGAAAATATTAGCGTTAGACCTTGGGGATAAGTGGGTTGGCAGTGCTATTTCTGACCCTCTTGGCATAACATGCAAGCCATTAAAAACGGTTGAATTGGACGAGCTTAAGCAGTTTTTAAAAGACACATTGGGTGCAATGGAGATTAGCACGGTAGTTGTTGGCTACCCAAAAACATTTTCGGGAACCGAAAGCGACCAAACAAAAAAAATAGTTAAATTAAAAGAAGAGCTGGAGTCTGAATTTGCAACGGTTAATTTTGCAAACATAAAATGGATTTTATGGGATGAAAGATTGAGTAGCAAGCGAGCTTCAGAAATACAGGGCGGCAAGTATGATCCTGAAAGTAAAAGACAGAATCACAGTCTTGCCGCTGCATTTATTTTACAAAGCTATCTTGATCACTTGGCTTTTGATCGCAATTAAAGAATGTTTGGTTAAGGTTGAAAAGCTGTTTTATCGATTAGTTTTTTACGCAAAATGCCTACATTTTCAACTTTACCAACCATAATAAAGCCTTTAAGTACTCCATCATGTATTAAAAATTTGTGATAAAAACTAGGTTCGCTTTGTATTATCTCTTCGCCCGTTGATGTTGGCAGGCTTACCGGTCCACACGTCACAAATTGTGTTCCAAATATATTTGAGCTGGTAATTATCAGCGTTCCGGGATATTCCCGTTTTACACCAACCATTCCGTGTGCAGCGGTCATCCCTTGCATTACCGCATCTGGCCATAGGCAGCTTTGCACATCTCGTCCCGTTAATAAATCCTTAACAATGCAGCAGTCTCCACCTGCAAAAATGTCTGAATTGGATGTCTGCATTGTATTTTTTACGATTATGCCGCTAGGTAATGTGTTTATTCCTGCATGAAGGGCGAGTTGTATGTTAGTTTTTCCACCGATTGCAAAAATGACCATGTCTGCCTGTATTTCACCGTGGTCTGAAATTATCACCCCGCTGACTTTTTCGCTCGCTTTGTCCGCACATGAAATTCGTTCAACAATCTGTCCCGGATAAAATTTAACTTTATTTTTTCCCATCAAATTTTGAATAAATTTAGCGCCATTAGGATCAATTTGATGAGGTAAAACGTGATTAGATCGTTCAATTAGGCTCACAGCCAGGCCTTTGGATGCTAAAGCGTCGCAGCATTCAAGCCCTGTAAGGCCTGCTCCCACTATAACAACATTTTTAACTTTATTTTTATCAATAAAATCACAAATGGCTTTTACATCAGGTAAACCGTAAAATGAAAAAACACCGTGCAAGTTGCTACCGGGAACATCTGGAATGAATCCGGACTTGCCTACCCCCAAAAAAAGCTTATCATAAAATAGCTTTTGCCCATTATTTAAAGTAACAGCTTTTTCATTTGGGTGAATTTCAGTTACAGTCGTGCTGAGCATCACTTCTATATTTTCTTTTTTAAAATGATCTAAATCTTTGGTTTTTATATCATTTTCTGTTTTATCTCCGGATAAAATTTCTGAAAGAAGACACCTGTTGCATGGCAATTTATCATCTGCCCCAATCATAATAATTTCAGATTCTTTATCTAGCTCTCTTAATTTTGTGGCGCAAGCAACGCCGGCCGCTGATGCACCTATCACTACATATTTTGTCATTTAACTTTCTTTGATTTCAAAACCTTGAAAAACTTCAAATTTGCAATTATCTTTCCATTCGTCTTTCCCCAAGCCGGCCTTTCTGCTCAACTGTTCAAGAGTTGTTTGTAAATCCCAACCAAAACTTGATGGAACCTGCGGTAAAAATACTGATGATGTAATAATTTCTCCATTGTTTCCAATTTTCTTCAGAACTACTCCATCTCTCCCAATTTTAATTTCCTGATAGTTTTCAATTTTTTGTGGGGGTGTGAGAATTGTAATATCAATTACAATATTATCAAGTTCTTCTTTTTTTACTGGCAAGAACCGATCATCGTGAAAAGCGCAAGCAATTGCCATTTCTCCAACAGTTTGGAATAGCGGTGCATCGGAAATAATACGGCCGATGCAACCACGCAGGTTGCCATCTTTTGTATTTAGTGTTACAAAGGCTCCGGATGTTTTTAGTAAGGCAGGGGCAAGAATTGGATATAAAATATGGTCAGGCAATTTATTATCCCCTGTTTTAAACTCATTTTCGATTTTATCTCTAACTAAACGCAGTAATGATTTCTTTTCAAAATCTGTAAATTGATCTTTATCTTTTAAATCAGATATTTTCTGATCAGTAAAAATTAATCCCGCGTAACTAACGCTATTATCAACAAATTTGTCTTCAAGTGGGGTAAGCAGTTTTTTTGTACTAATAATATTATTTGAGTTTAAGTGGGTTCTTGCACTACTAAGTTGTGCAGATGTGTAGTAGCAAGCTAAGCGGGTATTTATAACTGGCCCCAGTGATCGAAGGTATATAAGTCCCATCAGGACCCTTATTGGGTTGGCGCCACAAATTGTGGTTCCGGTATCTCCTAAAAATTTATCAAAAGTTGGTACAGAATAAGTTGAGATCAGATGAACTGCTACTGAATCTAGGTATCTAATTTGAGCCAAAATGTCACGCGTAAATGGTTTATAATCATAAGATGATCCATGATGAGTAAAGTCAGAACTTACAATAATTAATGTTTTATCATCAATAATTTTTTGTAACTGTTTAACAGATAGCGCAAGATTTTCCTCGGTTAAATTTCCAACAATCAGTGGCACAATTTTAAAATTGCTCAAAACTTGCTGCAAAAATGGTAGTTGAATTTCAATTGCGTGTTCTTTGTCATGTGCCTCTTTCATTATTTTAAATAAACTTGAGTTTTTTAAAATTTTCAGGGCTTGTGTATCAACTTTTATCTCTCCGAGTGCTGTTTTATAAACATCATAGTCGGGTAATGCTATTCCATTGATGAATGTGGTATGGCTTGGTGCCAAAATTATGACGGTTTTATATGTATCATTTTTTGCCCCGTCCTGTAGAAGTAATGACTGATAAGTTGCTGCCGCGCATAATCCCGAGTAATACATTCCTGCATGGGGTACAATTAAACCTTTGACTGATTGTGAATCACCGACTAGATTAAACTCCTTTTTTGCTTGTGTGAAAAAATCTTTTAATGTTTCAGTTAGCGCCATTTCGTCTTGCGGGTACCATCCATCTGTTAGATGTGCTAAATGAATTACAGGATCGTGTTCGGTTGTTTTTTTGTCAGTGTTGTCTTTTGAGCAAGCGGCAGAGATAAAAATAGCCAATAAAATAATGGGTTTGAATTTTTTAAATTTAAAAAAACGCATAAGAATCTCCTTTAAGAATCCCATTTTTTATAACGCCAATTCGATAATTAGAAAAACGGCTGTGGACGCCAAAGGTGTCTTCCGATCAGAGATTTGTCATCCTGAAACTAGTTCAGGATGACAAATATGCAATTCAAAAGTCTCTCCCCGTAGGCGTTTTAAATTCTGCTGAGTTATCGAACTGGTGTTTTTATAAATAAAAATTTTGACGTTTATAAGTTAGCACATGATTTGGTTAAGAAAAAGAGAGACTTTGAGCTTTTCCATTTACTTAAACTCCCATTTAAACGCTTTCATTGACTATTTGTAAACAAATTTAATAATATTATAACTGAAAGATGACAAATAATAATTTACATAATTAAGAAGCAGTCTTTGAGGGGGAGGGTGGGCCAATGAAAAGTTTTAGTATTTCAAGAATATTTATTTTGATTTTCATGATTTTTGCCAGCAAAAATACCTGGGCAGAAATACCAGCGGCAAATAGAGAATCTGTAAACAGAGAATTTTTAATAATAGATTCGACACATCGCGAGGCTTTTTTGTATTATCCGTTTATCCAGATTTTGAAAGAAGCCAATTGGGATGTTAAATATCTTGGTTTTGATCAAATTATGGACTTAGATGGGCAAGATTTGGATCCATCAGCCCAAGCGACATTTTTCATAATTGGAATCGAGTTTTTAAAATCAATAGACACGTCGCCGGTGGCTAAAAAAATTCTTACGATGCTCAACAATTTTTGTCAAAAACCGAATAAACTGGTAGGCCTAATCTTTCCATCTCTTAATATTAATCCGCAAATAAATCTGGTTGAAAAATTTGCACCTATTTTTAACCCAATGGGAATTGAAACAAATAATAAAGTGTTGGGGGATAAGAAAGTTGAAAATTTTATAACATTGGCAAATGCTTTCTTAACAAGACCGCCTGAGAGTAGGCCATTGCAATATCAAACAACACTAAGTCAACCGCATGGTGGTGTAGGTTTTTACTCAACAAAGATAACGCAGCTTTTGGGTGAGTCTTGCGAATATTTAAAAGCTCTTCCAATTATCAGAAAATATCTAGACCCGGTGGTAAATACCATGCCTTATGGAATTTACTGGTTCAATCCGATTAAACAAAATCATGTTTTTATATCGAATCAAACAATACTTACTTTTTCGGGAATTATGGAGAGTTTCCATTTCTGTCCTAATGATTTCAGTTTACGAAAAGAGATGTTGGTTGGAATAAGAGATATGATCAACCAAATTCCGTCGTCTAAAGCTTTGGACAGTGTTGTTACATCAACACAGGTGCAAAGCAGTGATGCCATTGAAAACTTTGGCAAAAAAATAAGTCGCAACGAAAACTATCCATTGAGAAAGACTGCGTGGATGGAACTAAATGTTTTTGAACCCATTCAGCTCGATTCAAAACTAACATCAACTCAACAGGATGATAAAATCGCAAATCAAAGGCTACAGCAAGACAAGTTAATTGACTTTATTATAAAGTCTAAGCTTGATGCCCTTTGGATAAGTTTAAATCCAAACATGTTTTACAGTCCAATTGCACGCAAGGCTGACGGAGAAAAAAAATTAATAGAAACAATTGCTTTATTTACAAAGAAGTTAAAAACCGCAGTCATCAGCTCAAACCAGGCAGGTCCAAAGATTTTAATTGGATTTGAAATAACAAATAATATTTATGAGCCAAATTTACCCAAACCCTGTGCTCATGATGTTTATGACAATGCATACGGTGACATACCTGATCCAGTAGATCAAAATTTCTGGCATAACGAAATAGAGGTTCCGATTGAAAAGTTGGTAGAGCAATGGAATAATCCTGAAATATGTAATGGGATTCCTATCTCAGGAATAATGATTGATCTTGAAATGTACTGTCGAAAAACAACAGGAACATTCTTCTCAACCATGGGCTTTAATAACCGTAATTTTAATTTATTCTTACGTAAAAATAATTTACAAATGCAGCAAATGAAGGTTGCAGAAATGGTACAGTTTTTAATTGATAAAAAAATGGGCACAAAATACTTTGATTTCCTTGAAAATCAAGCAATTGAAATTGGAAATAAGCTTAAACAGGCCTTTGATAATAAAATTAATGACTGTATCATTGCCTGTTATATGCCAAATATTTTAATAAACTGGTTTTATAAGGGATTATACAAAGGACTAAATACCGACAAAAAACCGGTACATCTTTTTTCTTTTAATGCAGAGTATTTAAATCACCAAAAATGGTTTGATGACAACAGAATAAATGCGACCCATTCAAGTGTTTTACTGCTTTCAAAAATAACCGATAAAAAATCGTATGAATGGATAAAAAATATTTTAAATAATCACAATGGGGTTTGGTTCAATCGGTATTCTCGGCTTGTTGAACCAAAAACAAACGACTGGACTGCGGTAGAAAAACCGCAGATTCCACAAGAACAGTACCCTGATTTTGTTGACTATATCGGACAGGTGAATTAGCAGGTGCAATTTCATGCCATATTTACTATACTAGCCTTAGATTTTGTTTATTTGATTAGTCCTCAACTTTATTAAGAGGAGTTTTGATATGGTTAAGATAGCAACAACTCAAAATTTTGAACAAGAAATTATGAAGTCGGCACAACCTGTCGTAGTTGATTTTTACGCAACCTGGTGCGGGCCTTGCAAGATGATGTCACCTGTTTTGGATGAGGTGGCAGCAGAACTGTTTATCAAGTACAAATTTGCCAAAGTCAACATTGATGAGGAACGTGAAATAGCGGTTAAGCATAATGTTTCGTCTATTCCAACATTTTTATTTATTAAGAATGGAGTTGTGATTGGAAGAGAAACTGGGTTTATGAATAAAGATACGCTGAAAAGTAAGATTCAAAGCTATTTTGAAAAGTAAGCGGTAAAAATTATAGGCCAGTTAATTCTGGCCTGTATTGTTTAAATTTACTTTTTCGCCAAAGTTGTATCCAGCGTTTAAAATCATACAAAGATATCCGCGGTCAAATTGAATAAACTCTGTAAGCCCGATTTTTTTTAACAAGTCATAAATTAGTTTTTTCCCTTGGATTGGGTCTTGTTCGTCCGATTTTAATTCGATTTCGACAAATTCCCCCAATTTTTTAACATAATCTAAAACAATTTCAAAATCCTCGTATTGGAAAATTTCTCTTGTTTTATAAATAATAATTTGGTCAGTAAATCCGCGTTTCTTAAAAATTTGTAAAATGGCTTCTCCTTCTGGTGTTACAGCTTCGTTTTCCTCAACACTTACAGTTTTTCCGGTTTCATCAATTACTCTTTTTTTGTTACATAAGAAATAAACATTATCGATTTGTCTGACGCGCCAAAACTCGAGAGGATCCTTGAACCCTTGAGGGCTAACTTTGTAAAAACTTTTTTTAGGATTATCCAGGTAATAATCAATAATTTGCAGTTTATCCATAAATTTTGCATGCTGGATAAGCCACTTTTTAAACTGTTCTACCTGGCTGTTATCTAACTTGATTTTTATCTCTATCTCTTTTGACATCGTAATTGCTCCGATACTCATGAACCAATTCTGGTGGCTCGAATTTTTTGTCTGATCTTGTTAAATTAATTTACGTTTTGGTAATCAAGTATTCCATTGGTTATATCCAATTGCCCGCCTGGGAGTATGTTTATTGCCAAGTCATCAGCTGCAAATCCATCACCAAAACAGATACTTTGCGCAAGACTTGTTGGTGTTCCAAATAAAACATCGATTAATTGGTTGTCGCTGTCAACGGTCAATGTTCCTTTTATTAAACACATTCCGACTGATGATGTTGCCAATGCGCATCCATTCAAATATAACTCTGAAGAAATATCTTGCATTGCAATTAGATTTCTACTCACAACACTTGGTGCATAATAGAAGAACACGCCATAATCCAATTTCAATCTTGAGTAACTGTTTATTGTCGATATTTGATCAGATGCGTAAATAAATTCATTTGAAAGTGAAAGCTCATTATTAGACTTGATTTCAACTTCGTCTTGGAATATCAGAGACCCAGCCGTAAAGCTGTAATCGCCCGTAATTTGTAATGTATCATTCTTGAATGTAATATTTGCGTTTGGACCTAAGCATCGTACATTGTTGTCTACAAGGCCACTCAGGAGAAGGTTTTCTATCGCCAAGGTTCCACTTTGCATGATTTGGATGCTTTGTGTACCAAGATCAAGAGGGTTGCCGTAACCATTGATTGCAGAATTTCCGCTGAATATCCATGGCATGGACATTGTCTGCTCATCTGCAAGATCAATTCTGCATCCGTCGCCAAATGTTAATGTGGCACCGGCGCCCAGTTGCACTGATGAGTCATCAAAGTTTTTCAGAACAACATTGTTAAGAATGACGTTACTATTCATCCCTGTTGTGAAAATATTTGGACTATCTTTTGCAAAATTTATCATGTGTCCGTTGCCATCAAGCACACAACTGTTTGCGATATTTAGTGTATGGTCTGTACTCAAATAAATGTCATACAACATAGTATATGTAGGGGTACTAATTTGAGTTACACCCGGTCCATTTATGGTTATCATCTCTGCATTAATTTTTACAATAGCATTACTGTTGTGAATTGAGAGTTCACCGGTTATCTGGTTTAAGTATACGATAGCGTTACTATTGTTCCTGATGCCGTAAGCAAAGGCATTGCTGTCAGTTCTGACGGTATTATTAAGAGCAATAATAGCATTACTGTTGTGAATTGAGAGTTCACCGGTTATCTGGTTTAAGTATACGATAGCGTTGCTATTGTTCCTGATTCCGTAAGCAAAGGCATTGCTGTCAGTTCTGACAGTATTTTCTAAATTTGTTTCTCTAGAATCAAGGCTGACAACAGAATTACTGGTGCTCTTAATCCAAGAAACGATGGCGTTACTGTTATTAATAGAGAGCTCGCCGGTAATCTGGTTTAATTTGATAATGGCATTACTGTTGTTCTTGATTCCGTAGGCAAAGGCATTGGAGTTTGTTCTATCGGTTACACCAAGATTTATTATCGCATTTGAGTTGTTTCGATCACCGAAGAGAAGAGCATTTGAAGTTGTACGGTTTAAGGCTAACAGTGTGTTGCTGTTGTTCTTGATGCCGTAAGCAAAGGCATTGGAATTTGTTCTCTCAGTTATGTCAAGCTTGGTTATTGCATTCGAGTTGTTCGTTATGCCGTAAGCAAAAGCGTTTGAATTAGTTCTTTCGGTTACACCCAGTTTGACGATTGCATTGGAGTTGTTTCTGTTACTAAAGAGAAGAGCATTTGAAGTTGTACGGTTTAAGGCTAACAGTGTGTTGCTGTTGTTCTTGATGCCGTAAGCAAAGGCATTGGAATTTGTTCTCTCAGTTATGTCAAGCTTGGTTATTGCATTCGAGTTGTTCGTTATGCCGTAAGCAAAAGCGTTTGAATTAGTTCTTTCGGTTACACCCAGTTTGACGATTGCATTGGAGTTGTTTCTGTTACTAAAGAGAAGCGCATTTGAAGTTGTACGGTTTAATGCTAACAGTGTGTTGCTGTTGTTCTTGATGCCGTAAGCAAAGGCATTGCTGTCAGTTCTGACGGTATTATTAAGAGCAATAATAGCATTACTGTTGTGAATTGAGAGTTCACCGGTTATCTGGTTTAAGTATATGATAGCGTTACTATTGTTCCTGATGCCGTAAGCAAAGGCATTGCTGTCAGTTCTGACCGCAACATTTAGATAAACAACAGCATTGCTGTTATTAATTACAAGTGGGTCAAGGCTGTTTATGGCATTACTGTCCGAATAAATTAAATTTGTGTGTGGTACTGCCGTCCCACCAGTCTGAGCTATTATTACATTATCTGTATATCCTTCAACCCATTGTGATGGTGCATTATTTCCAAATGCCTTTACTATTGACTGCTCTGACCAGCCTGTAACCTTACTGACATTTGTAATTTTAAGCAAGGAATTTGTCGGATACATTGCAATAACTGAGCTAGGATTTGAAAATTTGAGATTAGCATAAGTGTCTTGCGTCCAAAAATTCAATAATGAAAAGATAATCAAAATGTATAAACGGCAAGATATAGTCATTGTACATTCCCTTTTTTTATAAAACAATACTATCTCATCATCCATTTACTTATTATACAAGCAAATTGTTACGCTAATTGAAAGTATTTCATAACAAAATGTTTTTTAATTGAATATTGCTCGATTTTGGAAAAAACTTTGTGTCACTATCGACTGAATCAAAGATTTTCTTAAGCTCCGGGTAAATTTTGATAAAACCACATTTGAAAAAATTCTCAACTATGTCAATTGAGTAATTTTCCACAACAAATTTTTGCGAATTTGAAGACATTAGACAAAGTTTTTCTTTATCGGATAAAATAGCTATGGTTTTTTTGACCATTTCCTCATCGTCGTTTATCTCAACAAGGTATCCGGTCAAACCATTGACTGTATAATCTGCCGGCCCGCCGCAATTTGTTGCAACAATTGGAATTCCATGCAAAAGTGCCTCTAGACCTACGATGCCAAATCCTTCTTGGTATGATGTTAGAAGCATTAAAGAGGCTCGTTGATAAAGAGATTCAAGATCTCTTGCACTGACCTGTCCGGTGAATATTACATTTTGAAAAAATGGAAGTTTGGCGAAATGCTTTATTTTGTTGTGCTCAGGTGCGTTACCAACCACATATAATTTTACGTTTGGCATGGATCTGCATATTTTGCCAAATACTCGTAAAAGCATATCAATATTTTTTCTTGGATCACTAAATCGACCAACTGCTATAATTACATTTTCCTCTTTTATGTTGAGCTTAGGCAATGAATTACAATCAATCGGATGTCCGCAGCATATAATTTTAGACGTTGGTTTTGATATTATTTTTTCAAATTCTCTTTTTGAATAATTACTTAATGCCCAGATAAAGTTAGAGCTTTCAAGAATTTGCTTCTCAATAGTTTGCATTTTTATATTGGCTACCCTGTCTATTAAATATCTTATTCCGCGAAGCTCATCAACACGTCTTGCCCTGTCTTCCTTATAAGGAGTTGAGATGAGCATCCCAAATTTTTTGTTTAAAAGCATAAGAGGGTGTGCACAGATACATGTTCCACTGACAGCCAAAAAATAATCATACCCCTCGAGCTGTTCTTTCCAAAACTTTAAATTAAATTTATAATGACCGGGTTCCCAAAAAGCCCATCTCGACCCGATTTCTACACATTTCATTCCACAGTAATTCAAATTTTGTACATTTGAAGTGAATTTTAGTTTTTTTAGACTTGTTGAAATTGTAGGCTCAAATCCAAGAAAAAATACGGTGGGATCGAAATATTTTTCACAGAAATCATGGGCGACTTTAAGAGAGGATAACACTCCACCATACCCATAACTGTTTTTTAATGAAAGAATTGCAATCTTTGGTTTTTTAATAAAATTGCTTTTATACATAATATTTTTGGGGGAATTTTCTTGGAATTCTGGCTGGCTAGTCATTGATTGATTGCCCTTGTAAAACTTTCTTTAAATACGATAATTTTACTTCTGATAGGTTATTATATGATGTGCTTTTTTTCATAAATCCGTAAGTTTTAATTTCAAAAAAATTTTTTAAAGTCTCTAAAAGTAAACTCTCTAGCAAATATTTTTGAGTGGCTATATATCCAGCTTGAGTAATTTTGTCTCGTGCACTTCGATTTGATAAATAAAAATTTATCTTATTTGTTAAATCATTAATGCCATCAAAACACTCGATACTTACACCCTCTTTAAAAAGCAGTTCGGCCTGTTCTGTTGTTCTTTGGGTCAGCAAAAAAGACTTGCATGCTGCAACCTCGATTGAACGCATATTGTGGGCATCCAAGTTCTGCTTTCTTATAAAATTTAAGACGATATTTGAAAGCCGAAAAGCCTTTATCATATCGATACCATAAATTGCACAACCTTTCAAATATGTTTTTAATATTGAGTTTTGTGGCAAATTTTCATTCCATCGGTTGCCCCAGATCGCCAGCTTGAGCGTAGGCATTTTATTCATAAGATGCGTTAACAGGGCTTCACGCTCCGGGTCCCAGGTCCCAACAAAACATACGTCTGATTGGTAGGAATTAATATCGTTATCTGTAATTTTTATCTCCTGAGAAAATATGTCTTTATCGAAGCCAAATGGGAAGTAGCGTACGTTTTTGGCTCCTGCCGAATAAAGTATCGGAATAAGTTGGTGTGACCATATTAAAAACAGATCATAAAATGGGAGAGAAAGTAGCACGTTAGCATTTGAATTTCCATTCCAAAATGTAAATGGATTGTCAGGATAAAAATTAATTATCTTGATATCTTTGTTTTGTTTTATTCTATTGCGTTTAATTTTGTTTAATGTTTGTGGCGAAATATTTTCAGCCTTAAGCATAAAAATCAGATCAGGCTCAAAACTTTTTACTGTTCTTAATAATAAATAGTTTAATAAATATTTCCCGAATATTGGCCTGTTAAATCTTGAATTTTTATAATTAAACTTCTCGACAATTAGCCCCAAATTTTGCATCGCTTTATAAAACGATGAGGCGTAAGTGTAAATTTTAGGATTATCATTAAAGTTGCCAACTAACAGTACTTTTTTTATGCTCACAGACTGCCCCGCATGATATTCTGATAAATTTCAAAAATATTGTTCCCGTAATTATTCCAGCTAAAATCAAGAATTTTATTTTTACCCGATGCTCCCATTACTTTGCTTAGCTCCGGATTTTGATAACACCATAAAATTTTTTCAGCCAAAGCTTCAGAGTTCTGCGCTTGCACCAAAAAACCATGTTTGCCGTCTTGGATAATGTCGCTTGCGCCCGTGTTTTTTGAGCAAATAACAGGCAGCCCGCATGCCATGGCTTCCCCTATCACCATGCCAAACCCATCTTCAACAGATGGCAAAACGAAGGCATCAGACTCCAAATAAAGTTTTTTTAAATCATCTCTGCTGCAAGATCCAAAGAAGTTAATATTTTTTTTGATCTTTAGTTTTTTCAAAACCTGATACATGTCTTTTTGTATATTCCCAACAAGAATTAACTCTGTTGAGTTTTCTGGGAGATTTAACTTATTCCAAGCCTCAATTAAATATGATATGCCCTTGCGCAGGCTGATCATGCCAACAAAAATTACTCTAAATTTTTTTGTTGTGGCAAGAAAGCTTTGTGGCTTATCAAACCCGGGAATAAATGGTTGTTGAAAAAAATCGACGTCAACGCCGCACGGGGTCTTCAAAATTTTCTTGGGATTAATCCCTTGCCTGATAAAGCTTTGGTAAGAAAAATCCGAAAGTGTCATGATAAAATCAGTGTTTTCGTATTCTTCGGTCATTTTATTTACCGTTGCTTGATACACTGGATTACGCTTTATCCCCCATTTTTCATATTCTTGTGATAATAGTATCTGCTGTTCTTTGATATGGCATGAACCTGATTCGATTATAGTTTTAGCCCCAATTTTTTTGGCTAGATCAAGGCTTTTTAGAGAGTAATTTGCCCAGCCGGTAAAAATATCAATTTGTTCAAGTTTTTTAATTTCGCAAGCAACCAGAGAATCAAACAAATTATCTTTAAATGCATTGAAAACAGATGGATTAATAAAATGTGAAAGCCTGAGCTTTTGAAAGGCTAGATCCAAAAACTTGCATGAATTGATTGTGTTAACTAAGTTTTTGTCTATTTTACACCCATCTGCGCTGTCAAAACTGAAAGAATATAACCTGCGTAAGCAGTGCTTCTGATTTAGTTGTTGCGCAAGATTGATTGCATGGAATCGACCGCCAGCAGAAACTACAACTTTCATGATTTAATAGACCTTTTCCCGAGACAAAGCAAATCTACCAAGCCCGCTCGTGGTGATGCTTCGAGACGCTCGTCGGACTCGCTCCTCAGCACTAAAGGCACTGTCGGTTCGAAGGCCTGCCCTGAGCTTTGTCGAAGGGTCGAACCATCGCCCGTCTTGTCCGCCGTAGTTTTAACGAAGGCGGAAGGGCGGCGGGCTAAATTTCGAAAGAGACCTAATGTTTTTTCCATTTTTGGCGATTAACTTTTTTTGCTAATTTTAGCTTTTTTACTTTTGATTTTCCAATTCAGTGTTACGCCTTTGCCCTTTTTGGAGTAATCAAAGTTCATGCCGACAAGAACAGCCGGCTTATCACCTTCAATCTGAAACTTCTCAAAATATTTTTTGTTTTCAATTTGTTTTAGTGCTTTATCAGGAGTCTTATCTCTTTTGAATTCAATAATATACGTGTTATTTTTGCCCTCAAGCATGGCATCGATAAAGCCAATATTCGTAGCATCTTCGATTGTAATTTTTGCTCCGACCAGTTTGGTAATGGTGAAGAATATACCGTGATAGTATTTCTCTAAATTAATGATTACGGTGTGTGGTATTATAACGAAAAAGTCTTTCATGGCAAGGCAGAAGGCATTAATATCATCGACTTGTAATGCATTTTTAAAGCGAACAACAAAATCGGACAGTTTAACAGGATTCAGGTTTGCAATGAACTCCAAAATTTGGTCTGTCATTGAGAGGCGCACCTCATAATTCGGGTACGAAAGCTGATAAATTTGTGATTTTTCATTGTACCCGGCGATTGTTAAATATCCTGTCTGCAAAAATAATAAAACCATATCTTGAAAATAGCGTTCCACAGAGAGTTTTTCCATCTGACCAACGGTGATCCGCTCTGCCTCGAGCATAATTATCTCTTCAACCTTGGCCGGATTTTTTTCAATGAATTTCAGGATAAAAGTTGGCGTTCCACTTGAGAACCAGTAGTTTGCAAAGTCCTTTTTTTCAAGGCAGTTTAAAATTGAAAAAGGATTGTAAACGGTAGCACCATTTTTGCTGAATTTGAATCCATTATACCAATACTTCAGATCGGTTAGCGTATCTTTTTTATTTTTGCACATATGTGTGGCAAGCTGCTGGATATGTTTATCAAAGACAAGCTCCAGTTCTTTCTGCGTATATCCGCACAAAGTCGCAGCCCGCTCATCTAATGTTAGGTCCTGCAGGTTATTTAATTCTGAAAATATTGAAACTTTTGAAAATTTACTGACACCCGTAAGAAATAAAAACCGTAGATTGGCTTCAATATCTTTCCCCTTTAAAACTCCATAAAAACTCTTAAGAGCTGTTCTCATTTTTATAGCCATATCAGTGTCGTGAATATGATCAAGAATGGGTTTGTCGTACTCATCGATAATAATTGCCACGGGACCATGCTTTTTTGCAATATCAACAACAAGATCTTTAAACGCGTTTTTTAAAATCTTACTTTTTATTTTTACACGATAGTTTTCAGCAATTTTATCCAAAGTCTCAAGCATTGATTGTGTAAATACCGTTGGGCTTTCGTAATCAATCTCACTGAAATCCAATCTGACCACCGGATACTTTTTCCAGTCATAATTCGTCTTGCTTATCGCAAGGCCATCAAATAACTCCTTGCGCCCCTGAAAGATTGCCTCTAGTGTCGAGCAGGTCAGTGACTTACCAAAGCGACGTGGGCGAGAAAAAAAGTAATAGCCCGGTTTTTTTATTAACTCGTGAAGGATTCCCGTTTTATCAACGTATGCATAGTCATTTTTTATTATTTTTTCAATTGACTGTTGTCCAATCGGCAAACTTTTCATTTTCGTCACTCCTACCCAAAAAATAAGGTTTTTTTCAAGACATGGTTTGATTATAGCATGTTTTGAGTTCAAAGAAAGTACGCCAATGCAGGCTATCGTGGCTTACATGCTTGCCGATATTCTTTCAAAATACTCGATCGTTTTTTCTAACCCCATCTCAAGTGAAATCTCTGGTTCCCAATTTAATAACCGTTTTGCTAGTGTTATGTCCGGGCGACGACGCTTTGGGTCATCCTGAGGCAGCGATTCGAATACTATTTTTGATTTACTTTTGGTCAGAGCTAAAACTTTTTCTGCTAACTCAAGCAGTGTAAATTCTTTTGGATTACCCAAATTTACAGGGCCTGTGATGCCATAATCCGTCTGCATCATTTTTATGATTCCATTTATAAGATCATCAACATAACAGAATGACCTTGTCTGTGTGCCATCACCATACATGGTTATTGGCTGATTGTTTAATGCCTGAATTATAAAATTACTTACAACTCGACCATCCATTGGATCCATCCCACGGACCGTAAGTATTAAATATTCTGATAACTTTTATATCAGTTTCATGTGTTCTGTGATAATCAAAAATCAGTGACTCGGCACTACGTTTACCTTCATCATAACATGATCTGATTCCGATTGGATTTACATGTCCCCAATAAGTTTCTTTCTGAGGATGCTCCTCCGGATCGCCATAAACTTCACTTGTTGATGCTTGCATAATTCGGGCATTATTTTTTTTGGCGAGCTCAAGCATGTTTAGCATTCCCAAAAAACTTGTTTTAATTGTATGAATTGGATCTTTTTGATATGCAGGTGGTGATGCAGGACATGCAAAATTAAATATCCAATCGATATCTAAATTGATTGAATAAATTACATCATGCTTAATAAACTTAAAATTTTTGTTCTGTGTTAAATCTTGGATATTCTCCAGCCGGCCTGTGCTCAAATTATCAAGAGCTGTGACTTGGTGCCCAAATTCAAGAAGCTTGCGGCATAGGTTGCTTCCAAGAAATCCGGCTCCGCCTGTTACTAAAACTTTTTTGTTTTCTATCTTTTTGTTTTCTATGATCATAATGGTTTCAACAAGCGGCTGCATGTCCTTTTGGTTTCTTATACAATACGTGCACATTATCAATAGAAATCACGTGTCCTTTTTCTATTTTGTAAATTTTTTCACAACGCTCAATGGATGTCAAACGATGTGCAATAATAATCAACGTTGTGTTTTTATCAATACTATAAATTTCGTCCATAATTTTACTTTCGGTTTCATGGTCAAGTGCTGACGTTGCTTCATCAAAAACCAAAACCTCTGGATTTTCGTAAAGAGCACGAGCCAATGCTATTCGCTGTTTTTGTCCACCGCTTATCATAATGCCCATATCGCCAGCCCGTGTGTCAAGACCGTCCTTGGTTAGCAAATCATCATAAATACGCGCACGCTTTAATGCACTGATAAGCTTAGCCTCATCATAGCTTCGACCAAAAACAACATTGTCTGCAACTGTGCCATCAAACAGATAAATGTTTTGCGGAACATACCCTATTTTGCTGCGCCATGCCTTGAGATTGGCTTCGGTTAATGCAACCCCATCAATAAGTATTGTTCCGGAGTTTGGCGTGTACAATCCCATGAGAATATCAGCTATTGTACTTTTGCCCACGCCACTTTCACCAACAAAAGCAATACGTTCGCCTTTGTTTATAGTCATATTGACGTCTTTAAGTACCGGTTTGTTATCAAGATACCCAAACCAAACCTGTTGCAAAGATATTGTCCCTGTAAATAAAACCGGATTACTGCCCAATTTCTCTTGTTGCATGCCAAGAAAATCATAGATATCATGGACAGCATATTTAGAAAACACTATCTGATTGTACCCAGATAAAATTTTATTTACTGATGGCAGCAGCCGATAAAAAGCTAAAGCATAAAGGGAAACGATAGAAAGAACTGATGATGCACTATGATACATGTAAATAACGTACAGAATGATGCCTACCAAAATAAAAAAACCAATTGTTTCAAGAATAAAGCGCGGGGCGCCCTGCAATGTTGTATTTAATACATTGGCCCGCGCAACACCTTTGGTAGAAGCCACAAAGCGATTAATTACCGGAGCATTAGATGAAAGAAGTTTAAGCATTTTGTAATTACCAAAGGAATCTAGAAATGTCTTTGATGCTTCTGTTGAATACTTTCGACTCAACACCCCTGCATGTGCCAGGCTTTGCGAAAATAATTTAATAAGCAAAAAACTTTTTATTGCTAATAACAATGTTAACACACAGGTCATTTTCCAATTAACCCACATAAGTGTTGCATACACACAAAAAACCGTAAAGCATTCAGTCGATATGATAAGCAACCCATTGATTACCTGTGATAATTGTCCAACGGAGCCAAACAGAATTTGGTTCATTCTTGATAAATTTTCATTTGCGAATCGTTTATAGGGAAACAGTAAATAATCTTTAAAAATTCGTTGCGCCCAATCCTGATAGCGTCCTTGAGCAAACCTGATCATGAGATAGGTATGTCCAATAGCAATGACACCACGCAGCAGATAAAATACGGCAAGCAAAATACCTAGCATCATAATAAAATTAACTGGAGAAACGCATCCGCTTGCTTTATAAAGATAATAAAAAAATTTATTTTTATTTATGGCATCAAAATTAGTTGCTAACAAAATAAAAACTGCAATGGCACTCAAGGCAAATGTCTCGATAATAGAGACTACTATCGATGATAACAAAAGAATTGTTAAATTTCTTTTATCTCGCAAGGTAAGTAGTACCCAAAGCTTTTGTAAAAAATTCATAGAAAGATCTCATTTTGGTGGCAGACTTACGCTAAAACCGTTATAGATCTTACGAGTGCATTAGCAAGACGTCTATACCTGTCAAATTATACTCAAGAACTTTTCCAAATTCCAGCACTAAAAAATGAAAATATTATCAGCCTTAGATAATTGTTTGTAGATTTATTTTTTTTCAGTTAAATTTTACAGAATAGTTATGACAAAACTTTGGTTGATTAAAAGAGAGAGAATAATGAAAAAAGCACTTATAACTGGTATAACAGGACAGGACGGTTCTTATTTAGCAGAATTTCTTCTTTCCAAGGGTTATGAGGTTCATGGCATAATCCGTAAATCTTCTACTTTTAATACGCATCGTATTGATCATATATATGTTGATCCACATGAATTAAACACAAGATTTTTTTTACACTATGGAGATTTGCTTGATAGTAGCGTTATTAACGATATTGTTGGAAGAGTTCAACCGGATGAGGTTTATAATCTTGGCGCCCAATCCCATGTAAAAGTCTCCTTTCAAATGCCTGAATTTACAGGAGATGTGACAGGACTTGGAACTTTAAGAGTTCTTGAAGCCATTCGCAGATACAAAAGTGATGCAAAATTTTATCAAGCGTCTTCGTCCGAAATGTTTGGCGCTTCTTCGGCTCCTCAAAGTGAAGAAACCAATTTTTACCCTCGTAGCCCCTACGCCGCAGCCAAAGTTTATTCTTACTGGATAACCGTTAATTACCGCGAGGCTTACAGAATTACTGCAAGCAATGGAATTTTATTTAATCACGAGAGTCCAAGACGAGGCGAAACGTTTGTGACTCGCAAAATAACAATGGCGATTGCAAATATGCTTCTCAAGCGACAAACCAAACTTTATCTTGGAAATCTTAATGCCAAGCGTGATTGGGGTTTTGCTCCTGAATATATTGAAGCAATGTGGCTGATGATGCAGCAAAATAAGCCGGGAGATTTTGTAATCGGGACTGGACAAAGTGTGTCCGTTCGTGATTTTGTTGTACAGTCTTTTGCTTATGCAGGTGTTGAGCTTGAATGGGTTGGTTCAGGTGTTGAGGAGATCGGAATTATTAAAAATTTAAGCTCAATTTGGTTCGGTATTTTAAAGCCAGGTGATGTCATTATTGAAGTTGACCCTAGATATTTTCGTCCAACTGAGGTGGAGCATCTTCAAGCAGATATTTCCAAAGCAAAAGACATTTTATGCTGGTCTCCACGTGTGACATTTGATGAGCTTGTAAAAATTATGGTTGATTATGATCTAAAATTTGCCGGACTTACTCCCATTGGTCAGGGCATGGATATTTGCAAAAGTAAAAACTTTTTATACACATCTCATACTGTTACTTGGCACCAGGGCCTAAAAGAAGCTTATTTGTAGAAAGGCACTTGTTAATGCAGGTTGATTCTAAAATTTATGTAGCAGGGCATACCGGTCTAGTTGGATCTGCAGTTTTAAGAGCTTTAAAAAAACACGGATATAAAAATATTGTTACAAAAGATTTTCAAGATCTTGATCTGAGATCACAGGCTCAAGTTGAAGCTTTCTTTCAAGAAAATCGTCCTGAATATGTTTTCTTAGCTGCAGCAAAAGTTGGTGGAATTTGGGCAAACAGTACGCAAAAGGCTGATTTTATTTATGATAATTTAATGATATCGGCCAACGTCATTCATGCCTCTCATAAGTTTGGCGTTAAAAAGTTACTTAACCTAGGGTCATCATGCATTTACCCCAAAAACGCACCACAGCCTCTTAAAGAAGAGTATCTGCTTTCCGGGTTGTTAGAGCCGACAAACGAGGCGTATGCCATTGCAAAAATTTCTGCACTCAAGCTTTGCAGATATTTTAATGAACAGTATGGAACAAATTTTATCTCAGTAATGCCCACAAATCTTTATGGCCAAAATGATAATTTTAATCTTGAAACTGCGCATGTTCTACCTGCTATGATTAGAAAATTTCATTTGGCCAAGTTGCTTGCAGCCAAAGATTTTTCAAGTATTAGATCTGATTTTGAAAAATTTGGGTTGCCCCAACCCGGCGCGTCACCCAAGGGTGATGGTTCGAGCCGCCTTCGCTTGGATAGCTACGGCGCCCAGGCAAGCAGGCCGCTCATCCTGCCGTGCCCGCCGAAGCTATCCCAAGCGAAGGCTGGGAGCCTGTCGAAGGATCGTCCTGCCGTGCCCGGCGTAGCCACGAAGGGCGAAGGCTGGGAGCCTGTCGAAGGATGCGAGTTACAGAAGAGATCTATTGAAATTTTTAGTGATTCTGAAATAACAGAGTTGCTTGCAAAATTTGGTATTACTCCAGAGGCTTTGGTGTTGTGGGGAACAGGTGCTGTGTATCGAGAATTCCTACATGTAGATGATCTGGGGCTAGCCTTGATTCTTTTAATTAATAACTATGATTTTAAAGATCTTGGCGAGTGTATTAACATTGGGGTTGGCACTGATTTAAAAATTTCTGAGCTTGCACAATTAATAAAAAACATTGTTGGGTTTGATGGTGATATTAAATTTGATCATGCCAGTTCAGATGGAACGCCTCGCAAGTTGCTGGATGTAAACAGAATTTCAAAATTAGGATGGAGGGTACAAACTCCACTTGAATCCGGAATAAAAAAAACTTACGAATGGTATTGTGATAGTTACCAGCAGATATTACTGCGAGAGAAGGGGAGTATGATATCATGTTAAAATACAAATCGATTCTTGTCACAGGCGGGACCGGATCATTCGGTAAAGCTTTTATAAAAACAATTTTACAAAAACATCCTGAGGTGCAAAGAATTGCTGTTCTTTCTCGCGATGAGTTCAAGCAGTTTGAAATGTCAAACATGCCAGAGTTTAAAGATAATTCACGATTGCGGTTTTTTGTTGGTGATGTTCGTGACAAAGATCGGCTCATTCGCGCGTTTGATGGCGTTGATGTTGTAATTCATGCTGCGGCATTAAAACAAGTTCCATCATGTGAATACAATCCATTTGAAGCTGTAAAAACTAATATTATTGGGGCTCAAAATGTTATTGATGCTGCTATTGATCGTAATGTTAAAAGGGTTGTTGCCTTAAGCACAGACAAAGCATGTGCCCCTGTAAATTTGTATGGAGCGACAAAACTTTGTTCGGACAAGCTTTTTATATCCGGTAATGTTTACGTTGGCTCTCATGATACGCGTTTCAGCGTTGTCAGATATGGAAATGTGGCAGGTAGCCGTGGTTCTGTAATTCCATATTTTAAAGATTTAATAGATAAGGGGGCAAAAGAGCTTCCAATTACAGATTTCAGGATGACTCGTTTTTGGCTAAGGCTTGAACAGGCGGTGGATATGGTTTTAATGGCTCTTGATATTATGCAAGGTGGTGAGCTTTTTGTTAAAAAAATTCCGTCGATGCGCATGATTGACTTGGCGCAAGCCATGGCGCCGGATATGAAAATGGTAGAGGTAGGGATTCGTCCCGGTGAAAAAATTCATGAAGTTATGATTACGCGCGAAGATGCACGAAACACAGAAGAATTTGAGACGCATTATGTTGTTAAGCCGTCATTTGGCTTAGGTAGCGTATCCAAACACAAAGTTTGTGGGACTCCTGTTATAGATGATTTTGAGTATCATAGTGGCAACAACAAAGAATGGCTGTCCATTGAACAGATGCAGCAAATGGTACAGGATCTATTTCCCGATAAAGACCGGTCATTTTCAAAATCGAAAAATAATATTAAGAATAATATATGGAATGAGAGCATAACGGGACAACCCTGATTTCCCTAACATTTTAACTATTTTAAATTAAGCAGCCGCCATGCTTTTTAATTCGCTTGAATTTGCAATTTTCTTTCCAATCGTAACAAGTTTGTACTTTATCTTGCCGCACAGGTGGCGCTGGCTTATGCTACTGATAGCAAGCTGCATTTTCTACATGTCTTTTATTCCCGTTTATATTTTGATTCTATTTTTTACGATAATTATTGATTATATAGCGGGAATTCTTATTGAAGGTGCCTCGGATAATCGAAGAAAACTTTTTTTGCTTCTAAGCCTAATTTCAAATTTATCGATTTTATGTTTTTTTAAATATTTTAATTTTTTTAACAGTAGTGTTTCTGGTTTGGCGTATTGGTTTGGATTTACCAACCCCATTCCTGAGTTGGATATAATCTTGCCAATTGGCTTATCATTCCATACTTTTCAAGCCATGAGTTACACGATAGAGGTTTATTTCGGGCGGCAAAAAGCAGAGCGACATTTTGGAATATACTCTCTTTATGTGATGTTTTATCCGCAACTCGTGGCAGGCCCAATCGAGCGCCCTCAAAATTTATTACATCAGTTTTATGAAAAACATAATTTTGATTATCAACGGGTAACTGACGGTTTAAAATTAATGACATGGGGATTTTTTAAAAAGCTGGTTATTGCAGACAGGTTGGCTTTATTTGTAAATCAAATTTATACACAAACGGCATCACGTGATGGGACATCTCTTACGGTTGCAACGATATTTTTTGCATATCAAATTTACTGTGATTTTTCAGGATATACTGACATTGCTCTTGGAGCCGCTCAAGTTATGGGATTTAAGTTGATGCTGAATTTTGACCGGCCCTATGCCTCAAAATCAATTTCAGAATTTTGGCGACGTTGGCATATTTCACTTTCTAACTGGTTTCGTGATTATGTGTATATACCGCTTGGTGGTAACCGTGTGTCTGTCAGCAAAGTTTACAGAAATCTTTTTATAACATTTTTACTTAGCGGACTTTGGCATGGTGCAAATTGGACCTATGTTATTTGGGGTGCTCTCAATGGTGTTTATCTTATCATTGGTGCTGCCACTAAATCATGGCGAAAAGCATTTGTTCAATATATTAAGATTGATAAATTTCCTGCTCTACATAAATCATTGCAAGTTACTATAACTTTTGGGCTTATCTGTTTTGCATGGATTTTTTTCAGAGCAGAAAGTATTTCCGGTGCTTTTCTTATTATAAAAAAAATATTTTATGGCCCATGGGGTGCCTCTCGAGGCGGTGGGATAGAGTCAATTTTTTGTGGACGATCAAAAGTAGATTTTTTGATTGCGATAGCTTCGATAATAATACTTGAAACTATTCAACTGTGGGCTAATCGTAATGATTTAATAGCGCGAGTTAATGCCCAACCAACCTATGTTCGCTGGGCTTTATATTATCTGCTTATTTGGAGCATTATTTTATTTGGCATGCTTGGGGCTTCAAGGTTTATTTACTTTCAATTTTAGGGGATATACGCATGAATATTTTTTTAAAAAAAATGATGTACCTGCTGCCAATCCCCATATTTATAGTAGCAGTTAATTACATTGTAGAAAAAACAAATCTTTTACAAAACAATGCACGCGAAGCTGCGCATTACCTCCTGCAAGGGTACAACATTGCCAATGCGTACACATGCGGCGACTGTTGTATAAAAGAGTTTTATGCAAAGAGTGCTGCACAAGAAAAAGACACCCTTGTGTTTGGCTCAAGCCGTTCATTGGGAATTAACAGCAAGTTGTTCCCTAGCAAAACTTTTTTTAACACAAGCGTTACAGATGGTCGACTCGAAAATTTTATTTATTTTTATTTTTTATGGCGAGAAAAAGGACTTGTTCCGTCGCATGTAATCTTAGGCCTTGATGTATGGCTTTTAAAAGGTAAATCTCAAAGCGACTTGATGGATGTAATTAAAGATAAGTTTATGGAAGTTGACTCAGATTTTCTATCTACAATTGACTCTAGTGTTTTCTCTATATTTAGCTTCTCTGACGGTCCTGATAGTCATAAGCAGATTGCTGAAAAATCATTGGAATTTGCACAACGCTTAGTCTCAATAGATTTATTTCGAAATTCATTGATGTATGTTGTAAACGTTTTATTACATGAGTGTGGATTTAAAGGCATTGGTGTTTTTTATCCAACAAAAGAAAATTTTGCCGTCTCTGAAGTAATGCTTGCTGACGGAAGTATAAATTATGGATTAGTTCGAAGGTCGAGAAGTGTTGAGGAAGTCAATCACCAGGTTCTTGCGGGTATCAAAGAAAAGGGCTTTGCTCATTTGGGTAATTTTAACAGGATTGACGCGGGAACAGCTATGCTGTTTGAGCTTTTTATCAAACTATTGTTGCATGATAAAGTATCGGTAACTTTCTTTCTGACGCCATATCATCCAAAAGCATACGAGTTATTAAAAGCTTCTGAGAAATATAAATTGGTTTGCTCTGTGCGAGATTATTTTATAAATATTGCACAAAAAAACGGGATAAAAGTTGTTGGGGATTTTGATCCATCAATAAATCATTTAGAAGACAGTGATTTTTTTGATGAATTTCATCCAAAGGAATCAGCCATGCAAAAAGTTTTTAGGCATGATTCTAGATAACGCGAACTCGATAACTCGATACTCACTGGAAACAGCTACTGAAAGATGTTTTTTGCTGTTCCCACAGAAGCCTCGAGTGAGAACGGTGTCATCCTGAATTTATTTCAGGCCTGTCCGCCATAGCCTTGGCGACGGCTGGAATCCATGGATTAGTTGCTCCTATTGCCCAATTGCAGAAATTTGGAATAAATTTATCCATGGATGCTGAAACGAGTTCCCAGCCTTCGCGCCGGCCTCCGTAGCCACCTGGGCGAAGGATAGCTCGCCGCTTCGGCGGGCACGGCAGCATGACACAGCCTTCGCATTTGAAATGCTACGGCGTGCACGGCAAAAATGCTTAACAAAGAACATTTAGAGCAAAAATAAAGCCGTAACTAATTCTCGAACTGGCGTTAGATTAGCACAAAAATTAACGGCTTTTATTTTCTATGGTATTAATTAAATCGCCTGATGTCTGCCAACCAATAATGTTTCCTGCACTACGTTTTTGTACAGCATCACCACCATAAATGACATATCCATTGTCTGGTGAAGATTCTGCTATTACATTCCATTTCGAAAGTCCATCAAAAAAATCAGTCATAATCGTTTGGCCCGATTTGACCTCAATTGGTACGAGTTTATTGCCCATGTTAATAAGACAATCTATCTCAATGTAGCCATTTTTATCACGCCAAAAATACAATGGAGCATTGGTTCCAAGGCTGAAGTACTGTTTAAATAAATCTGCAATTATAAATGACTCAAAAAGGTGACCGCGAAAAGGACTTAGCGATATGGTTTCAGGTGATTTAAGATCTAACAAAGAGCAGGCAAGACCGGTATCATAAAAATAAAGTTTTGGTGTTTTAGTTACACGTTTATTGAAATTTTCGTGATAAGGACTTAATAAAAAAATTATATAACTTGCTTGTAAAATAGAAAGCCATTTTTCTGCTGTTCTGCTATTAATTCCACAGTTCATTGCTATATCAGAAATATTCAGAAGTTGACCAATTCTTCCTGCGCATAGTTGCATGAACCGTTGAAATGTTCTTAAGTTTTCAACGTTAACCAGTTGACGAATATCACGTTCGACATAGGAATGAATATAGGAAGGATAAAGCTCGCCTGGGTCAAATTTTTCAGTATAGATTTTGGGATAACCACCCTTTAGAATTAGTTCATTAACGGATTGGGATAATAGATTATTTTGTTTGAGTTCTTTGATTGATAATGGAAGAAGTGTAAGAATTCCAATTCTGCCTGCTAATGATTGCGTAACAGCTTGATTCATCAAAAAATTTTGAGAACCCGTCAAAACAAAATACCCCGGCCGTTTTTTTTCATCAGACTCTATTTGTACGTACGAAAGAATTTGGGGAACATACTGAAACTCATCCAAAATAACGCCATGCTTGTTTTCATTCTCCTGTAAAAAACGCTTTGGGTCGGTTGTGGCAAGTTCTCGTGTTTCAGGATCTTCAAAGTTGAGGTAACGGTGATTTTTAAAAACTGCTTTAACCAGAGTTGTTTTTCCTGACTGTCGCGGGCCAAAGAGGCCAACAACCGGAAATTTTGCGAAACGAAGAAGCATATCGGTAATGGATCTTTCTAAAAACATGGATTCTCCTTATGCTATTTATGTACTCGACTACATGAATAGCATAAGCTATTTCTAAGCAATGATCCAGAGATGGTTTAAATTAGTTAAAATCGCATGAAACTTACTCAAACAAGAGTTTATATTATAAGAATTTTGCTTCACTTGGGTTTTTGACCAAAAATAGAGCATTGAAATTTTACAGGGCGCGCAGTTTCAGTAATATTAAATTCGTGTATTAAATATCAAGTTATATAGTTTTCGTGTAAAATTGTGTTATTATAATAAAAATGGTGTGGAAAATTAGCTTTTCGTAGAAAATAGGAGTAGTAACTATGGAGATCATTCCGCCAAAGGCAAAGCCGGTTGGATATTTGTGGCTGGTCAATAATTATAAACTTAATGTAATACCGCATTTTCGTTGGTCTTATATTATTGAATCTGGGGCCAGAAAGGTTCTGAAAGACCCAACTAATCTTTCTATGCCGGAAATTTACCTCTATGACCAAGGGTATGTTCTTGATAATCCGGATGATTCAATGCAAAATCTTGTATTTGCGCTTAAGCATGAGGGCTTAAATCTTGAAATAATTTCGGCTTTTTTTAACTGCATTACAAGTGACCATGTCCCAAATAAAATCGTACAAAAGTTTATAGAAGAGCAACGAACGGGTAAATATCAACGCATGGTTTGGTATCTTTATGAAAAATTAACCGGAATAGATCTTGAAGTTCCGGATTTGGAGCAGGGTTCTTACGTTGATTTGCTGGATGAAGAAGAGTACTACGCCGCAAAATCCATTCAGCATCGACGTTATCGAATTAATCATAATCTTTTTGGCTCAATTTACTTTTGCTCATTTGTGAGAAAGACTGATTTATTGAAGTCCATTGAGCATAAAAAGCTTGATATTGTGGCCAGGGATATAGTTAAATCGTACGATCAACAAATAATCAATCGAGCAAGCAATTACTTGTACGCCAAAGAAACAATGTCATCTTATCAGATTGAACGTGAGGTTCCAAGCAAGCAACGGTTAGCAAGATTTATCCAACTTATAAAAAAAGTTGAGGAAGTTCCAAATTTAACAAATGAAATTCTTATAAAACTTCAAAACAGTTTGGTTGAAGATAGGTTTGTAAATAATTCTTATAGAACAACCCAAAATTATGTTGGTCAAAAACTGGACTGGTACGATCAACTCATTTACTATATTTCACCCAAGCCTGAAGATGTTAATGCCTTAATGACGGGGCTACTAGCAGAGCTTGAGCGCATGCTTGAGAGTGGTGTTCATCCAATTGTTATTGCTTCAGCAATTTCATTCGGATTTGTTTTTATACATCCATTTGATGATGGCAACGGTCGTTTGCATCGTTTTTTAATTCACTATATTTTACACAGAACCGGATTTGTTCCTGCCGGTACAATATTTCCGATCTCAGATACCATACTTGCCGACATGCAGCGCTACAATGAGACTCTCGAACGCTTTTCAAAACCACTTATGTCTTTGATTTCAGATTACGAAGTAAATGATGATGGGGTTTTAACGGTTAAACAGAAAACTGCACAATTTTATAAGTATATAGATTACACGGCTCAGGCAGAGTATCTGGCATCATGTATTGAGAAAACAATTCACACTGATTTTAAGAAAGAACTTTTGTATTTAACAAATTATGACAAAACAAAGAAAGAGCTCAGCCAAATCGTTGACATGCCTGACCAACAGCTTGATTTATTCATAAGAGTTACGACACAAAACAATGGCACGCTTTCGCAAGGTAAAAGGGCAACTCATTTCAAGATGCTTACAGATGAGGAAATCAAAATGCTGGAGGCTGTTGTGCAAAAGAATCTACTCGACAAAACTGATAGCTAGAAAATTCTACAATCTGGGTAGATTGTTCAGATTAATCTTGATATGATACATAAAATTAACGCAAACTCGATGACTTTGAAATTGGCTTACATGTGCATTGTATGAGCTTTGGAATACTTTGTCATCCTGAATTTATTTTGCAACTGTTTGAAGCGTTAGATTGCTTTCATCAGTCTAGTTTGTCATCCTGAACTCGTTTCAGGATCCATGGATTAGTAAAATTCATATAAAAAATATTATGAACTTAATTTATCCATGGATTCCAGCCGTCGCCCTCGTTGCACTCGTGGCTATGGCGGACGGGGCTGAAATAAATTCAGCATGACACAGTCTTTGGCCATGGTTGACGGCGGAAAAATTTCGCTCCAAAGAGTATTCAGGACAGAAATCTAAGAAATAATTAGTTGTCGAATAGTTATCGAACTGGCGTTAAATTTTATGTATATATTTTTATGTTAGTTTTATTTAGGTCGCTATTCTTTGATAGGGGTTGCCATGAACGATTTTATTAAGAAATGTTTGCTTTTAAGCATGTTTGGACTTTGCATAAGTCTTTTATCTCTATTTAAACTAAGTTTCATGCTTGGATCCCACAAATTCTTTTTCTCAGGAATTAATTTTATTTTGCCAGTTATCGGTGCATTTTTCAGTTTGCCCGTTTCTATGTTATTAATTTGTTCTTTATTTATTCTTAAATTATCTGTTGGATTTGGAATTTTAACAATGGGGCTCCCAACGCTTGTTGCAACTTGTAGTTGGGCTGCCAAATCTAAAAAAATAGATTTCTTACTGCATGTAATTTTACCCCTATCATGCATGATTTTGTTTATAACTCATCCGGTTGGAGGCGAAGCGTTTTTATACTCATTTTACTGGCTTATTCCCATTACTCTTTATGTTTTTAACTACAGAAACACTTTTTATCGGGCTTTGTCAGCAACCTTTTTGGCCCATGCCGTTGGAAGTATAATTTGGATTTATACCGTGCCAATGACAAGCACACAGTGGTTGGCATTAATTCCTGTTGTTGCTATTGAACGCCTGGTTATGGCTTGCGGCATGGTTGTTTTGTATTATTCTTTAAATTGGGTTTTGAATCTTGAATTTATAAGGGTGTTGCGCACGGTTCGCATTCGACGTTAATACACTCTTTGTAGCTTTGGGACTGTTTCATCTGGATTTAACGTGAAATTTATTGCAATTGTCATCCCAAATAATTAGCGCCTGCTTTTGGGTTATAAAATCATTTTTTAAAACGATCGTTAAATCATATATTTTTTGTTCGGATTTTATGTTTGCCTCAAATTTTTCTACGCAACTATTTAAATCCTCTTCTTGCAGGTTATTTATCTCAAACCAAAGTAAATCTGTGTTTTTGCTTTTGAGCGTGATTTTTGAGCCATCATTATCAAAATTTACATCCAAATATTGAGTAAGATCGTTATTTAATGAATATATATCAAGGCTGAGTAAAACGGCTTTTGGTTTTTTGTTTTCCATGAAATTTAATTGAAAGGCGTGTGCAGTTCCGAATCTACTTCCTAAAATGTTTTTTACATTTGTGATTAAAAATACCTTATCTTGTAAAATTTCATTGTTATCGAGTTTTAAATTTTTGATTCCATTCTTAAATTTCTCTCCTGCCGTAGAACACCTGTGTTGATAAATCATCATTCCTGCTGTATTGGATACAACGAAAAGAGTAGAAGCTGTATAAAAAATTATTTTAAATAGTTTTGATTTTGTGTATGAATTATAGTATAAAAGCGTCCCAAGAGCAGCAGCTGCAAATGGTAAAGATTCATAAAAATAACAGAAGATATTCATTGAGGACAGTGCCTTTATAACAAAAAATGGCCATGAAGCTGCAATAAAGCAGATGGAAAAATATAAAAATAATTTTTTTTGTGTATTTAAAATAAACAAAATTATGAGGCCTACAATTAAGGAATCTTTAATAATTTTATATAAAAAAACCAGATTATGCACTTCACAGAAGAAATAAAATTTATGATAAAAAAATATTGATACAAAAATTAGGTACAGTTCTTTTGCAAACGAAATAATATATTTGGGTATGCTATAAAGCATTTCTCCCCCAAAAATAAAAGGGTTGTGTGAAGAGTTTATTGCAAGCGGATAGCCTATTCGTCGCATTATAAAATATATCAATATCGCTGTAAGCAACATTGAAAGAATAAATAATATTTTTTTGAGTGTGAACTTGTGCTTATAAACCAGTGGGATTGCCAGTACTACCAAAAACGGTGCGACGAGAAATGTTTCCCTCATCAATATACATAAAAGATACAAAATGCCTGCGGGTAAAGTAACTAATAAATTTGTTTTTGATTCTAAAAATTTTTTAAATAAGAGCATAGAAAGTAGAAAAAATAACAGTGAGAGTTGGTTTTGGTGGCGACATACTTCTCCAATCGATAGGAATTGGGAGGGGTTTATGGTAAAAAACAGTGTACAAAATAGAGCGACTATCCCACTGAACAAATTTGTTAACAAATAAAAAAGTAAGAAAGAGTTTAGAATATGAATCAAGATTATTAATAAATAATAAAGATACGCATTTATCCCAAATAGTTTGTATTCAATGAGATATGTAAGCAAAAGCGCGGGACGATAAATTGAATTGAAAAATGTAAGATTTTTAGGTTGAATTGAAACGTTTACTGTATTGCTATTCATGTTTTCCAGGATGTTACCGGTTATAAAAGTGTTCAAATTTTTGATATTAGTAATGCCGTAAATTGATGGATAGGATTCTCCTACAAAGTTCCACGTTTTACATGGAATGATAAATGCCAAAATGCCTATGCATAGGATTATTATGTAGGGATATAATACTTCATATTTTTTAAAAACAGACATACGAAATCTCCTTTTTTAGCAATCTTGATTTAGCACCACAAATGTATTCTATCTATTTTTGATAAAGGGGCAATCTTGTCAGAACAAATAGTCTTGATATGATACAGATTGTTGCGATTGAGCTCTTGGTTATGACGTGTAACATGGTAACTATGTTTTATGTGTTCAGGAGAGTAGAATGTTTTCAAAAAAGATTTATACCTACGGCAAGCAGTCAATATCTTTACGAGATATTTGGGAGGTAGTAAAGGTTCTAAGATCGGACTGGTTGACCCAAGGGCCAAAGATTAAAGAGTTTGAAGATGCACTTTGTAGTTACACCGGTGCAAAGTATGCTGTTGTTGTCAGCAACGGTGGCGCTGCACTTCATTTATGCATGCTTGCGCTTGGTGTTAAGTCCGGAGACGAGGTAATTACTACCCCAAACACGTTTTTAGCTTCAGCAATCTGTGTTTTGTACACTGGTGGAATCGTAAAATTTGCAGATATCGATCCAGAAATAGCTTGTATAGATCCAGAAAAAATCAAAAAACAGATTACATCAAAAACTTGGGGCATAGTCCCTGTTCACTTTGCAGGACAGCCATGTGATATGCAAAAGATTTACGAAATAGCCAAAAAACATAATCTATTTATAGTCGAAGATGCTGCACATGCAATTGGCTCTGAATATAAAAGCAAAAAAATTGGTGCATGCGAATTTTCAGACATGACCATATTTTCTTTCCACCCGGTTAAAACAATAACTTCCGGAGAGGGGGGTGCCATTACCACAAATAGCAAAGAATTGTATGAAAAACTTCTGTTATTACGTTCTTATGGCATAACCCGTGATCCACAAAAAATGTTCCACTGTGATGGTGGTTGGTGCCACCAGATGATTGAGCTTGGATATAATTACAGGATGACCGATGTCCAAGCTGCACTAGGTCTTTCTCAGCTCAAACGAATCGGCAAATTTATAAAACGGCGGAGAGAAATTGTTGAGATTTACAAGCAACTTTTTGCAGGTGATGCGCGATTTGGCTTTTTACAAGAGCAGGGATACTCAAAATCCGCTTGGCACCTCTGGCCGCTGATGATTGATTTTGATAAAATTAAAATTAATAAAAAAGAGCTGTTTGAAAAATTAAAACAGCATGGCCTTTGGCTACAAGTTCATTATATTCCTGTGCATACACAACCATATTTTCAGAAACTTGGTTTTAAAGTTGGTGATTACCCAGAGGCTGAACGGTATTATCAAAAAACACTTTCTTTGCCATTGCATCCAGGTTTGAGCGACAATGATATTAAAAAAATTGTTGGAATTATTAAAAAGGTTTGTGTTTGAATATGTTTAAACTTGGATTAAAGCTCTGGTCTACAAATAAAAATTATGTGGATGAATCTCGTCGATTGTATGATTTAGGCGTTTTTGATTACATCGAACTTTTTACTATTCCTGATACTTATTCAGAAACTATAGATATTTGGAAGTCTCTAAATATTCCATATGTCATACATGGGCCGCACTATACAACAGGGTTAAATTTTGCTGATAAAGATTGTTTTGAAAAAAATATGAAATTAGTAGCTCAAGCACAAAAGTTTGCAGATGCACTTGGTGCTGAGATAATTATATTTCATCCGGGCGTTGCAGGTGATATTGATCAAACAATTTTTCAGTTAAATAAAATTAACGATTCTAGAATTGTTATAGAAAATAAGCCTTATTTTGCCATAGTGGATAATCTGATTTGTAACGGAAACTCTCCACAAGAAATTGAAAAAATTGTAGAAGAAACGAAAGTTGGATTTTGTTTGGATATTGCGCATGCAATTTGTGCGGCAAATGCGCAAGAAATTGATCAATGCGAATATGTAAGCGAATTTGTAAAATTTAATCCCAAAATATTTCACATCAGTGGAAATGATATTTTAAATATCTATGATGAACACAGGCATCTATATGACGGAAACTGTGATATGCAAAAAATCATCGCACTTTTGCCCGAATCTTTTATGTTAACTCTTGAAACGCCAAAAGATTTTAAGGACAGCCTTAAAGATTTTGAGCAAGATATCATTTATTTCAAGAAATATTATTGGTTATCAAAAGAGAGAGATAATGGCTTTACTTGTAGAACTTGCATCTAAAAAAGATATAAAAGATATATTTGATTTATCTAATGATCCACTGGTTCGACAGAATTCTATTAACTCTGATCCAATAAAGTGGAGAGATCATGTTGTTTGGTTTTCAAACAAGATCAAATCTAGTGCTTGCGTTTATTTTGTTGCAAAAGATGTGCATGATAAATTAGTTGCGCAGGTCAGATTTGATCGAGATCAAGACAATTTCGAAATTGGGGTTGTCAGTATTAGCATAGCGCAAGATTTTCGTGGTAAGGGTTTAGGGGCAATGATTTTAAAAGATTCAACCGAAAAAGCTTTTAACAGCTTTAATTTCAATAAAATATTAGCTTACATAAAAAAAGAAAATAAACAGTCTATTAATATTTTTTTAAAAGTGGGGTATAAATTAGTTGGGCAAAAATTAATTAATTCTACTGAATTTTTAAAATTTGAGATTTCCAAAATTAGCGATTTGTAAAATCAAAGATTTGTAAAATTGAGGTGTATTCATATGAGAGAGCTGGTAATAGGTGAAAAAAGAGTTGGTTGGGAGGTCCAGCCATTTATTGTTGCAGAAATGTCTGGAAATCACAATCAATCCTTAGCGCGGGCATTAGAATTGGTTGGTGCGGCCGCAAAATCTGGTGCACATGCGTTAAAATTACAAACATATACTGCAGATACAATCACCTTGAATGCTGAAACCCCGGACTTTTATATATCCGATGCAAAAAGCCAATGGAATGGCACTAAGCTTTATGATCTTTACCAAAAGGCACATACTCCATGGCAATGGCATAAGCCGATTATGGATAAGTGTAAAGAGTTGGGTATTATTTGTTTTAGTACCCCATTTGATGAAACGGCGGTTGATTTTTTAGAAACATTAAATGTCCCCTGTTATAAAATTGCATCGTTTGAAAATGTTCATCTGCCCTTGATAAAAAAGGTGGCGCAAACAGGTAAGCCAATAATTATGTCCACTGGTATGGCAAGCGTTGCAGAGCTTGATGATGCTGTAAAAACTGCAAGAGGCAATGGTTGCAAAGATTTAATATTACTCAAGTGTACAAGTTCTTATCCTGCCGAACCAAGCCAGTCGAATATTTTAACAATTCCTCATATGCAAAAGCTTTTCGACTGTCAGGTTGGCTTGTCTGACCATACACTTGGCATTGGTGTTAGTGTTGCTAGTGTTGCGCTTGGGGCTACATTTATTGAAAAACATTTTACATTAAATCGGGCAGATGGTGGGGTAGATTCCACATTTTCGCTTGAGCCTGAGGAGATGAAAAATTTAGTTATTGAAACCAAACGCGCTTGGCAAGCGTTGGGTGATGTTTGTTATAAACCATCAGGTGCGGAGGAGAAGTCTCTTCAGTTCCGTCAGTCTCTGTACGTGGCTCAAGATATGAAGTCTGGCGATATATTCACTCAAGAAAATTTAAGAATAGTTAGACCTGGGTTAGGACTTTCACCAAAATATTACGACGAATTTTTGGGTAAAAAAATTTCTCGAGATTTAAAGAAGGGTACTCCAGTTAAATGGGATGCTATAATTTGAAAAGATTTTTATGCATAAAGATAAATGTTTGGCCATTATTCCGGCTCGTGGAGGAAGTAAAAGAATCCCTCGAAAGAATATAAAACTGTTTTTGGACAAACCAATAATCCAATATTCAATTGATGCTGCGCGTAGCGCTAATTTATTTGATGAAGTTATGGTTTCAACAGAAGATATGGAAATTTCCCGGGTAGCGCAATCCTGTGGTGCGAGTGTGCCATTTTTTCGATCTGCAAAAACAGCGGATGATTATGCGACCATGGGGGATGTTGTTGAAGAGGTGATTTTAGAATATAAAAACATGGGCTGCGAATTTAAGTATTTTTGTTGTATTCTTGCAACTGCGCCATTTGTTACTGCAGATCGCTTAATTCAAACCTTTGAACTTTTGAAAAATTCTGAAGCAGACTCCATTATCCCTGTAACGAGATTTAGCTATCCAATTCAGAGAGCTTTAAAAATCGAAGATGAAAAATTGAAAATGTTTTGGCCCGAAAATTATAATAAGCGATCTCAAGATTTAACTCCTGCATATCATGACTGCGGACAATTTTATTGGATGAAAGTTGAAAGTTTTTTAAAGCAGAAAAAAATATTTTCTGAAAATTCTATTCCGTTTAAAATTCCAGAGACTGAAGTCCAGGATGTTGATACACTTGAAGACTGGAAGATTGCAGAATTTAAGTATAAAATTATTCACGAGAGTTTATAAATTTTTGACATAATCGGAGAAAGGTTATTATGTTGCAGTTTGAAACAGATCAAGAAAAGTTTTGGGCAGATAGATTTGGTGACGAATATACAGACCGAAATCAGGGGGCTAATTTATTTGCAAGTAATGTTGCATTGTTTTCAAAAATTTTAAATTGTACGAGAAATATAGGGTCTGTGCTTGAGATTGGGGCAAATATTGGGCTTAATTTACAAGCGATAAAAACTCTTATTCCAGACATTAATCTTGCTGCAATTGAAATTAATGAATATGCCTGCCAAAAACTTAGTCAACTTGGTAAGATTGATGTTTACAATCAATCAATTTTAGATTTTTCATGTAATAAAAAATATGATTTTGTTTTATCAAAAGGTGTTTTAATTCACATAAATCCAGAAAAATTATCTCAAGTTTATGATTTAATGCATGAAACTTCAAATAAATATATTTGCATTATTGAATACTATAATCCAAAGCCTGTTGCGCTTGATTACAGAGGGCACTCTAATAAGCTATTTAAGCGTGATTTTGCGGGAGAATTTTTAGATAGGTTTAAGGATGTTGCTTTGGTTGATTATGGTTTTGCTTATCGTCGCGATAAATATTTTGCACAGGATGATGTAACTTGGTTCTTATTAGAAAAAGTTAACAAATAAAATTGGAGATAAATTTATGCGTTATTGCGTTAAATGTGTAATGCCTGATACAAAGCCTGATTTAAAATTTAATGAGTGCGGAGTTTGCAGTGCTTGTGAAAATTATGAAAAAAGAAAAATAATAGATTGGACAGCTAGGCGTGATGAATTGTTAAATATTCTGGATCGATACAAATCTAAAGACGGAAGTAACTGGGATTGCATAGTTCCTGTCAGTGGGGGGAAGGATAGTACATACCAAGTTATACGTATGTTGCAGCTTGGAATGAACCCATTGTGCGTAACTGCTACAACTTGCCACTTATCTGAAATAGGCAGAAAAAATATCGAAAATCTTAAAAATTTGGGTGTTGATTATCTGGAATTTACAACAAATCCTGTGATTAGAAAAAAATTGAATAAAATTGCACTAATGCAGGTTGGGGATATTTCTTGGCCTGAGCATGTTGGCATTTTTACAATTCCTATCCAGGTGGCAGTTAATTATAGAATCCCATTAATTATTTGGGGAGAGAATGCTCAAAATGAATATGGTGGGCCCGCTGCCGCAGGTGAAAATAATGTTTTAGATAGAAGATGGTTAGAAGAGTTTGGGGGGCTTTTGGGTTTAAGAGTCTCTGATCTAATTGGAGTTGATGGAATTGAGAAAAAAGATTTAATTGCCTTTACATATCCTTGCGATGAGCAATTGAGAGTCGTTGGGGTTACGGGATTATATTTAGGTTACTATTTACCGTGGGACGGGCTTTCTAATGCGCTAATTTCGCAGGCTTTTGGATTTACATCATATTCAAATACTGTTGAAGGATCGATGGTTAGTTATGAAAATGTAGATAACCATCAAACAGGAGTTCATGATTATTTTAAGTATTTAAAATTTGGTTTTGGTAGAGCTACAGATCTGGCATGTTTACACTTAAGGAGGGGTAGATTAAGTCGACGTGATGCGGTTGAGATTGTTAGAAGGTTAGATGGTAAATTCCCATGGACTTGTTTGGGTAAGCCTATCGGGGAAATTTTGAAACCTATAGATATGACTGTTGACCAATTTATCAAGATTTGTGATAAATTTACCAACAAGAAGATTTTTAAAACGGATTCAAGGGGAAATCTTGTTAAGGATCCTGATGGAAATTTAATAAAATTACATTATCCGGAGTCGCTGGAGAGTGATTTTTTGAATTTTGCGATTTCTACAAAATTTAACAGTGTAAATTTATGACAGTTGTAATAATTGATTATGGAATGGGTAATTTGGGATCAATTACGCGGTTTTTTCAGGAATGCGGTGCAAGTGTAAAAGTTTCTGATGAACCCAAGGATTTGTGTGCAGCCGAAAAAATTGTTCTGCCTGGTGTGGGTGCTTTTGGTTCTGGGATGAATAATTTAATAAAATTCGGGTTTGTCGATGTTTTAAGAAAAGAGGTTTTGGAAAACAATATTCCATTATTAGGTGTTTGTTTGGGAATGCAGCTTTTAGCTGATACTGGAACAGAGGGTGGGATTTGTAACGGTTTAGGATTTGTTTCCGGAATAGTTGAAAAACTTGAAAGAAAACATGATTTAGAATCAATTCCGCATGTTGGATGGAATGAAGTTTGCATAAAAAAACAGAACAAACTTTTTGAAAATATTCCAGATAAAAGCGATTTTTATTTTGTTCATAGTTATCATTTTATTCCGGTTGATAGTAATGTCGCTTTAACATCTACCCCATACTGCAATGAATTTGTTTCTGCTATAAAACATAAAAATATTTTTGGAGTTCAATTTCATCCGGAAAAAAGCGTTCCATGGGGCTTTGAATTGATTAAAAATTTTTTAAAGGTATGAAACTTTTTTTAAGGAACTTATTTAATCCATGGATCCTGAAATAAATTCAGGATGACAAGCTAGGAGATATTAATTTGCTAAAAATTCGATTAATTCCAACCCTTCTTTATGATGGGAATAGTCTTGTTAAAGGCATTAAATTTGATAGCTGGCGGCATGTTGGAACAATTTTGCCTGCAATTAAGGTTTATAATATGCGGCAGGTTGATGAGTTAATCATTGTTGATATTGCTGCCACAAGAGAAGGTAGGCGACCTGATTTTGAGCTGGTGAAAGAATTTTCATGCGAATGCTTTGTTCCCTTGACTGTTGGTGGTGGAATAAGATCGCTTGATGATATCAGAGATTTATTAAAATTTGGTGCAGATAAAATTTGCATTAACAGCGTTGTTTTTGAAAATCCTAACTTTATAAAAGAAGCAGCAAATGTTTTTGGTTCGCAGTGTATTGTTATAAGTGTGGATGCAAAAAAAAGATTAGATGGTGAATATGAATGCTACAGTCATAGCGGCACACAAGCGACCGGTATGCTAGTTAAAGATTGGGTGAAAACGGCTGAGGCCCTTGGTGCTGGTGAAATTTTGATAACTAGCACAGATCGCGATGGAACAATGCTAGGTTATGATTTAGATTTAATCAAGCTTGTGACGAGTTGCGTTAATATTCCTGTTATTGCCTCCGGTGGAGTCAAGGGATATAAAGATATGGCTGATGCAATCAAAAATGGGGCCAAGGCTGTGGCTGCCGCAAGTATTTTTCATTTTACAGAACAGACGCCTAAGGAAGCAAAAAAATATTTGGCTGATTGTGGTTTTAGGGTGAGAAAGTAATTTTTTATGAAAGTACTCTTTTTTTCTATTAACAATTGCTGGATCCCTCATTTTGAAACGGAATTAGAATTAATGATGGACCATTTGGGCGTTGGCGATGATGTTTATGTTTTAACATGCGGACAAAATCTTTTGCGATGTTCATCAAATCCTCAAAACATAAAGTTGGGTTGCATTAAATGCAAGAGACGTTTTTGGTTAGGAATGAAGGAAATTGGTCTTTCTTCAAAAAATATATTTTTTTTAAAAAAACATATTCTCAAAGAAATTTTATCGCTGATTCCTGCAAAAATTGAAAGCCTAGAAGAATTAAGAAGTTTTAAATTATTTAATGTTGATTTTGGCCTGGGCGTTATATCTTCATTGACATCGGAATGGAATGATCATTTGTTTGATCCATTACAAAAAAAAGAAGATGTTTACAATGGTTTAGTTTCATCCATAAAGATTTATTTGTCGGTAACAGAGCTATTGAATAATTTGAAGCCTGATCGTGTCTATTTATTTAATGGGCGTCTTTTAGATAATCGCTCAGCTCTTAGAGCTTGCCAGCAATTGGGTGTGAAATTTTATACGCATGAGCGTGGGGCTTCCGCAGATAAATATTGGTTGGTTGACTGTGAATGGGTTCATTCATTATCCAATCAAAAAAGAGAAATTCAAGTTTATTGGAAAAATTCAAATCTTGATGAAAATGAAAAAGTAAAAATATCTCAAAAATGGTTTTTTGATCGATTAAAAGGCATTGATCAAGATTGGTTTTCATATATTAAAAATCAACAAAAATATGCTTTGCCAAGTAATTTTGATAAGAATCTGACAAATGTTGTAATTTTTAATTCGTCTGCTTCTGAATACGATACAATCGATGATTGGGCATGGGATTTATTTAAGGATGAAATAGATGCCTTAATATCCATATCTAAACAATTTGAGCATGATGATAAGTTAAAGTTTTATTTAAGAATACATCCCAATTTGAAAGATAAAAATAATAGCCAACTAAGAGAATTGCATAAATTAAAACAAATGAATTTAAAAAATCTAGAAATTATTGATCCGGAAAACAACGTTGATAGTTATGCCCTAATGAATGCAGCAAACAAAGTGATAGTTTTTAGTTCTACAATTGGTGTAGAATCATGTTTCTGGGCTAAGCCTGCAATTTTGATAGGGCGAGCGATTTACGAAGATTTGGATTGCACTTATAATCCTAAAAGCAAAACAGAACTTTTTGATTTGATAAATGCCGATTTAAAACCAAAGCCTAAGGAAAATTCGTTTAAATATGCATTTTGGGCGGCGACTAGAGGAATAGATTTTAAACGATTTAAGCCTTCAGGGTTTTTTGAAGGTAGTTTTTTGAATGAAAAGCTTAAAGCGCAGCTTACGTTAACAGATAGGATTTATTTAAAATATCACGATATGATCAGTAAAATTAAACGCAATAAATTTACACTATAACATGAAATTTATTGCAGGCATCATCCCAAATTAGCAATGCTTGTTTTGTGCTTCTAAAATCCTTTTTTAGGAATATTGTTAATTCGTAAATTTTTTGTTCAAAGTTTGAATTTATTTCAAATTTTTCTATGCAACTTTCTAGATCATTATATTTGAACTGCTGACGTATTTCAAACCAAAGGATATTAGGGGCTTTGCTTTTAAGTATGATTTTTGAGCCATCTGCCTTGTCAAAAATCGCATCTAAATATTTTGTTAAGTCATGATCTGATGTTGATATATCGATACTTTGTAAAACGGCTTTAGGCATCTTGCTTTCCATGAAATTTAACTGAACGGCCTGTGCCACTCCAAATATATATTTCACGTTGGTAATTAAAAAAACTTTATCTTTCAGAATTTCATGATTATTAGCCTTCAAATTTTTAATTGCATAATCGAGTTGTTTACCTTCCTTTGATTTGCGATTTTGATAAATCATCATTCCTGTTGTATTTGATATAACAAAAAACAAAGCGAATATAAAAAGGAGTATTTTGAATATTTTTGTTTCTGAATTCGCATTATAGAACAAGAGTGTTCCAAGTGCAGCTGCTGCAAAGGGTAATGATTCATAAAAAAAACAACATACCTTTAAGGATAGCATTGCTTGAATAAGAAAAAAAGGCCATGAAACGAGTAGAAAACATGTAATAAAATAAAAGAACATTTTTTTCTGTTTATTTAAAATAAATAATATCGCAAGCGCTAAAAATAAAGAATCTTTAATAATTTTATATATAAAAACTAAGCCGTGAGCCTTACAAAGAAAATAAAATTCGTGATAGAAAAACAGTGATACAAAAATTAGGTATAATTCTTTAATAAATTTAATAACATAATTTGGAATCAAGCATAGTATTGTTTTTAGAATACCAAGATAATTTGCCATAGGCATAGTTATTGAGTTTATTTTTATGGGGTAACATATATATCGCATTATACAATATAGAAATACCATTGTAATAAAAGCTGCAAGGATGAAGTATAATTTTTTAAGGATATGTTTTTGCGAATGGACAAGAGGAATTGCTAATATTAATAGAAATGGAGTGATTAAAAATGTTTCTCTTATGCAAATGCATAAAAGATATAGAATGCTTGCAGGTAAAATATATATGTAATTTGTTTTTGCTTCTAAGAATCTCTTTAACAAAAAAACTGAAAGTAGGAATAGTAAAAGTGCTATTGGGTTTTGTTGACGACACATTTCTCCAAGCCATATGAATAAAGTAGGACTTACAGTAAAAAACAGTGTGCACGCTAAGGCAATTAATTCGTTGAATAAAAATTTTAGAAAATAAAAAAGTAGAAATGAATTTATTATGTGAATTAAGATGATAAGTAAATAGTAAAGATATGCATTTAGCCCAAATAATTTGTATTCAATTAGATATGTGAGACAAAGTGCTGGGCGATAATAAGTAAAATAAGAAGTTTCCTGCTGTATGGAATAAGGCGTAGGGTGATAACAAGCAAAGAAAGAAGTTTTGTCATGTTGCACAGGAACATTTGTAGTATTCCCTCGTAGATATGGAACTAAATCGCAGGTTATAAATTTTTTAAAATTTCTGATACTATCAAGCCCGTAAGTTTTTTCAATGTTAATTATGCCGTACACTGATGAATAAGATTCTCCTGTGAAATGCCTTGTTTTGCATGGAATAATAAAAGCTAATATGCAAATGCCAAATATTATTGCATAGTATTTTAAATTATAATTGTTTGAAGTGTACATGCCTTTTCTTCCTTTATTAATTTTCGATTGTTGCAATTAAGCGCTGAGTTTTATTCAGATAATCTTTGTTTAGTAAATAATAGTGTTGATAAATTGTCAAATTAAAGCTGGTTGATCTTTGGGATAAATATTGGACTGGGTTTAAATCATCTGGTACGGCCTGTGCCTATGGGTAACACTTTTGTTTGTACCCACATGGCAATGTAGCTAAATATATTTAAACTTGTTATGATACAGAAAATTTATTTACTGAAAACTTTATTTTTTGTACAAGCTTTTTATCTCTATTTAAATTAAATAGAGAGTTAATAATTTAACTGGATTGTGATGAAAAATATTATCGTTGCCTGGTGCAATTCAAATGAAATTGACTTTGAAAATTTTGTGCCACTAAATTTTGTAGGGAAACGTAATAAAAAGCTTGGTTTTTCAAATGATTTCAGATTGTTGTTTTTACAGGGGTTTGAGCGTTTAAGTCGAAAGTATAAGAATAGCTTAGTGGCCTTGGGATACCATTTACACGATTGTTCTGCTATCGTATCAAAAATTTGATGAGAAATACCAGCAATTGAGTCGATTTGGGGATTATGAAAAAAAGTGTTTCCTGCGTTGGTTAGTTATAGATGATTTTTTCAAGGGCGAACAGATAATTCACTATGATGGTGATATAGTTTTAAACGAAGATGTGGCAGTAATTCAAAAATTATTGCAGGGATTTACATTTGTTCTACAGGGATGTCCTGCTTTTACTGTTATAAGCGATTTATCTTGGTTTGAATCTTATAAACGTGAGTTGGATAAGTTTGTCGAAGATATCGAAGGCTACTCTTCCAAGGCCTGGCAGGAACGAGCTGGATGGGAAATTTCTTTTAGGACTCGTTGGGCCGGATCAAGATTTAGGCCAATTATCACAAGTGATCAGGATTTTATATCCCATCTTATGCATACTGGTCGAATAATTCAGAGCTCCGTTGAAAAGATCTCGTTGGCACTTTATGATTATATGGTTTTTCAGAATCCGCATTATATTCACATGTATGATGATAATTTTCCGTATTTGAAGTGTGTTCGAGAAAATGGCATAGATTATTTTTTATGTAAAAGAGAAGATGGTAAAGATTGCTTTTATAAAAAAAAGGTTTTATTTTGGCACATGCAATCCGGATTTAATTTTTATCTTGCCAAATTTATCTTTAGAAAGAGATTTTTATGGCTGTTGCCACTGGGAAGATTGCCACTGGTGGGTATGAGGATTACGTAAATAAAAAAATGAGAAGATTTCTGAATCATCACTCTCGATTAAATGTATATAACTACTTTTTTAATAGATCCGACTTTAGTGGAGTAATGAAAGATTGTGTTGGTGGAAAAGGGGTATTTTTAGTTGATAGTATTTTAAAATCATTCTTTGCTTGAATTTACTGGAGAATAGATGTTAAGTTTTTTGTTAAATCGAAGATGGGTTCCTTTTTTGCCTTATATTGCTATAACCATTTTATGCATCTTAGTTTTTATAGTTTCGTGCAGAGAGTGGAATTTTATAGCAGAAGATTATTCGATTCTTTATCGTGCAAGTGAAATTGAGAATCCGAAGGATTTTGGAAAAATTATTTTTGTACAAGCCAATGTGATGAATCTTGCAGGGACTCAAAATCCGCTTAATCCTAGCGTGAAGAATGCAGAAAGATATTGTTTTTTTGATTCATGTTATCGGCCCAGGATTGTTGCTGACAAATTTTATAGAATATCATCTTTTTGGACTAAATGCCTATTTATACAATCTGTTTATTGTTTTACTTCATATAATTAATTCACTCCTATTGTTTTATATTTTTAAAAATTTTTTTAAAACATGGATATCATTTTTATGTGCCATTTTTTTTACTTTTAATGCAACTTTAATCGATTGGTTCGGTAAAATTGATACTCAACAGCATCAAATTGATTTGTTATTTTTTTTACTTTTAGGGTTTTTTTTAATGCGTTTACTTTTAACAAGCAGGAATTCAAGATTTTTGTTTATTGCATTTGGCATGATGTATCTATTTTGTTTATCAATTCGAGAAACGTTTATTATTACCCCATTAATAATTTTGTTATTAATCCCATTGAAAATCTTACAGTAGCAGGATTTCTCTTAATAAAATTTTTTTGATTGTTGGTGTTTTGAGTGGTGTAACATTAATCTACTTTCTTATGAAACAAATTTATTATCCATTTCCTATGATTAATTTTTCAATGCATTGTGCTGGTCGTTTCTCATTTCCCATCTTGCGATCGATTGGTGCATTAAAAACTGCAGCGTTTGGGTTTGTTCAAGAATTGTACTGCATGCTAATTTCTGTATTTATTAATTATAAAGTTTATTTTTTTTGCAAAAATAACAGTATCATTTTTTTATACAAGTTGATAAAAAACTTATTTTTACTAATATTGGGATATTTATTTTTAATAAATAAGCAAAAGGGATACATTTTTTTTGGTATCATAAGTATTATTTTATTATCTTGGACCAAATGGATTGGGCCATGTTTTGGATTACGACATTATTATGAATTCTTGCCATTTGTATGTCTGTATTGTCGGTATACTTTTGCAATGCAATAAATATGCTGAAATAAAAATATATAAATATATTATTGGGACGATTTTTTTACCACTCATATTAATCAATTGTCTTACAATAATGCATTCGCAGCAAATTGGATCAAAGAATTGGAGTAATTTTTCTAATGCTTTAGAGAAATTAAAAAAATTCCATCATGCAGAATTAAGTGATAATCCTATAATTGTTCTAAATACAAGAGAATTTGATAATGCGAACTATAATGTTGGAATTATTGAAGCGGTTCAACTTAATTTTATGCATAATAGCAACCTAAAATATCTTATGGATCCGATGCTCATGTCTGGACGATGCGAAGTTTAAGCTTTTCTGTAAATGGTTGTCGGAATATAAAGCAAAATTTATAACATTGCTTATTTGGAATAAATTTAATGATGAGTTTGATATTAAAGTTGTACCAAATTTATATAAGGCATTAATGATGAGTATTCCAGACTTTAAAACTCCTATTTTGTTTATTATTTTTAATAGGCCCAGCACCACGAAGCTTGTCTTTAATCAAATAAAAAAGGTAAAACCAAAAAACTTTTTATAGCCGCGGATGGGCCTAGGCCTGGCAATGTCGAGTGACGCGATCAATTGTTCGCAAGCCCGTAAAGTAATTAATGAGATAGATTGGGATTGCCAAATTTCTACTCTCTTCAGAAACGAAAATATGGGGTGTGGAAAGGCTGTAAGTTCTGCAATTAACTGGTTTTTTGAACATGTTGAAGAGGGTATAATTCTTGAAGATGACTGCCTGCCTGACGAATCGTTCTTTGAATTTTGTTCTGTAATGCTGGATAAGTATCGCCTTGATAAACAAGTTATGATGATTAGTGGCACAAATTTTCTTTTTAATAAAACTGGAGTTTCAAACTTATTTTTTTCGTCCGGTGACTATTTTTTTTCAAGAACATTCTTAATCTGGGGATGGGCTACATGGAAGAGGGCTTGGAGCTTATATGATTTTGAACTGCTCGATTGGGAAACGCAAAGAGATGCAAGAATAAATAAATTGCATAAGATATTTAAAAATCGATCTGTTGCAGGGTATTGGTGTGAGAATTTTGACAAGATTATTAATAAAAAGATAGATACATGGGATTATCAGTGGGCATACTGCTGTATTTTTAATGATGGCTTGAGTCTTAATCCAAGGCTAAACTTGGTATCAAATATAGGTGTGATTGGTGCGCACGGTAGTGGGAAAAGTATTTTTTTGGATATTCCATTAAGAAGGCTGGATGTTAGTAAAATTTCTTTTTTGGGAAATATAGAAGTAAACCAAAGATTTGAAATAATAACTCACAAAAATATGCGGATTATAAAGCCTTTTCGATATAGATTCTTAATTTTTTTAAAAAAATATTTAAAAAAATTATTAAACTTAACGAAAACATAAGATTAATAGCGTTGAAAAACATGATAAAAGTTCTTTTTGATGATCAGATTTTTGGACAGAAAGCTGGTGGAATTTCCAGATATTTCAGTCAGTTGTTTAAAGCTTTTGAAAACAAAGCCTTAATTGATTACAAAATGCCCCTGATCTATTCGGAAAATATTTATCTAAAAGAGCTAAAAAAAGTTAGAACTTATGCATTTTTAGAGGGCAAAGAATTTAAGGGCAGTTATCGAGTTTTAAAAATTTTACAAAAATTAAACAGAGTTTCAAGCAGGCTTTGTTTATCACATGGGAGGTTCGATGTTTTTCATCCAACTGATTACGATCCGTATTTTTTGGAGCTTTTGGATAATAAGCCATTTGTTATAACTATTCATGATATGATACATGAAATTTATGCCGGTGAGTTTTTTGACTCAAATGATATTTCTCTTTCAAGAAAGCGAGTATTGGTTCAAAATGCAGCAAAAATCATAACAATTTCCCAAAATACTAAAAACGATATTATTAAATTTTACGGAATTAACGAAAGTAAAATAAAAGTAATATATCATGCCAATTCATTAGATATAAATTTGTGTGAGCCGATTGCTGTTCCTGAAAAATTCTTGCTTTTTATAGGAGCTAGAGGGCGTTATAAAAACTTTATTTTTTTTATAGAATCGATATCTCCAATGCTTCAAAAAGATAAAAATTTGAATGTTATTTGTGTTGGCGGGCCTGACTTTACAAGCGAAGAAGCGTTGTTTCTTGCTAGCAATGGGATAAAAAACCAAATTTTACGTTACTTTGTTAGTGATTCTCAGTTAGTTTATTTATACAAAAAAGCGCTTGCTTTTGTTTTTCCATCTTTATATGAAGGCTTTGGATTGCCCATGCTTGAGGCATTTGCTTGTAGGTGTCCAGTTGTTGCAAGTAATTGTGCGGCTTTAAGAGAGGTAGGTCAGGATGCGGCGTTATATTTTGATGGGCGGAGTAGTAATTCAATATCTCAAGCAGTTTGCCAAGTTATTGAAAATAAAAACTTACGTTCGGATTTGATATCCAAAGGCATTGCTCAAGCAAAAAATTTTTCATGGGAGGTGGCTGCACGACAGACCGGCGATGTTTATAAAAGTGTTTAAGTTGCAATTGTAAGATGATTTTCTTTTTGATCTCTATTTATCATAAATTACAAAATTTTGTTTTTCATAATCCCACCAGATAAACAATGGATTTTGTTGTAATATTTTTGCATCAATTATTAATGTTAAATCTGTGATTAAGATTTCTCCAGTTACTAGTTCTGTTTTATGTGTGATTGTTTGTCCAATTGAGAAAGACGGTTTTTGTGTATAGAAGGCAACCTTTTGCGGATCAAGAGATGTTAATCTAAACCCATTTTTCAAAATTATTATTTTTAAATAATTTTTATCAAAGTACTCAGATGCAGAATAGTCGCCATTTTTTATTTTTAAATAGATTTGAATCATGTTGTGTAATCATCGTTTTAGAATCAAAATAAATTGGGATATTTGGATTTTTAAGCATTAACCATAAAATTGAAGCAAAGTTGTCTCCAAGTCCATCAGATGGGTATGCCAAAAAGCATAAAGGGCGATTCTGAATTTTGGGATTGACAGCAAGTTGCTTAAGCGCAGAAGAAAATAGAGTCATTTTTTTTGTTCTTGCTGCAAAATTTTCTATAGAAAACAGTATTAAGAAAATTAAGAACACACTTGCCATAATAGTTATTATGGGTTTAATTCGTTTATATTTAAATGTGCATCCGGTGAACAGCAGTAATATTCCTGCCAAAAAAAATGGATAGGCTTCGTATAAATATCTTGGGCTGTTACAAATAACGAAGCTGGGCCATAGTAAAATGCCTGTAAATATAAAACAAGATAGAGCAGTGAGTTTATTTTTTGTTTTAATAAAAAGAAACAGAAGTGATGAAAAAATGAGAATTAAAACAATTGCTCGAACTGTTTTGCATCCCCATGGTAGCCATGATAGGCAGAATAGGTCATAGATTATAACTTTAAGTTCCGGAAGGCGATTCTTAAGTGTGCTTAAAAGTGATGTATTTAAAAGTGGTGGGTTTGAAAGTGCTAATTGTGTTAGTGATTGTGAAAGTTTTAATGGATAGTTATATGCCCGTAACCAACAGGTATGTGCACGCCGCAATAATTGACGGGAGCGCTATTTTAAATAATTCTATAAACTGCGTGAAAAACGATTTAATAGAGTATTGCTTATTTTTGTAAAGATAAGTACTCATGAAGATTATTGCGGGCAGAACAAGCATTGTTTCTCTTATAAATATAGACGTTGTAAGAAATAGAGCTGAAAAAATGTTATAACGCCATTTTTGGGTGTCCAGAAATTTTTTAAAAAGCGTGATTGCAAAAAGGATAAGTGTTAAATTTATGTAGTACTGGATGTTTACAATGGCTCCGAATCTGAATGCAATTTGAGGATGGAATGCGAAAATCAGGGCTGTAATCAATGCCGGGATATAATCTGTAAACCATAAAAATATGTTGAACAAAAGAACTGTATTGATTGCGTGAAAAAGCACGTTTGTTAATAAGTACAAGTATGCATTTGTTCCAAATAACCAGATACTCAGTTGTGAAGAGTAGTACATGAAGTGGGCGGAAATAAACGGAAAAAAAACTTGGTTGGCAGGTTTGGGCTACAAAATTTGTTGGATTTGCCATAAATCCAGTATTTCCTCGAATTATTGCATCCCAAAGTTCTCTCCAATTTTTAATTTTATACGCAGAAAATATTGCGCTGAAGTCATCGCCTCCATTGAACCACCAGTTTGTCCAAGGGAGCCCTAAAATACAGAATATTATTAAAAAAATGGCGATAGAAAGAACGAATTTATAATTTTTCAGATACGACCGTACCATTACTATCTCCTGTTTAAATTTTGATTTTAATTTAGTACGCTTAAATTTGAAATTTATATAGCTTTGATTTAAATGTAAATCGAATATTTTTTTTAAAAAAAGCACGAGAAGGGTTATTGTGGAAGGTAGAATGCCGGTCTTGTATAAAGAATTCGCAAAAAAACATTCAAGAAAGATTGTCTCATTAGTCATATTTGGGCTTGTTTTTTTAATTTTTATATTAATGAATTCAAGATGGTATTTTAATGGTGGGGATTTCCCACAACTTTTTAGATGTTATAAATTAAGATCAGTTAGAGATTTTTTAGATTTTTTTATTCATGGATCGCTTGATAGCTATGCGTCGTTGGATCATCCCTTTGAGTTTTGTAGACAAACCTTTTTTTCGGTTTATTACAGGCCTTTATCTCTGATATTCTATTTTTTGGAATACAGCTTGTTTGGTTTAAACGCATACATGCATTTTATGTTTTTAATATTTTTTCACTCAGTCATTACCTCAATGTTTTGTTATTTTATTATTCCATTTACGGGGAATTTTTTTGCTATTTTATTTTCATTGTTTTTTGCTTTTCACCCATCACATTATTTGATCGGAACGTGGGATCATCAACAACATATTTTTGCAACATTTTTTGCCATATTGGCAGTTATTTTTCTAATTAAAAAAATAAGAATGGCTCAAAGTAAAAACGCTTTGCCGTTGGCCTCATACATTTTCTTCTTTTTTTCTTTATGTACAAGAGAAACTTTTGTTGTTTTTCCACTGATAGCTATTTTAATCATGAATTTATATGAACAATCGCAGTATTATAGATTTAAAAAAATAACTACACAGCTAAAAATATTGATAGGTTTCGGATTAACTGTTTTGGGTTACTGCTTCTTAAGGCAAATTGCGTATCCAATTGTTTTTTCAAGTGGTGAGACAACGGGCTATCTACATATGTTTTTTACTAGGTATTTAACCATGGATACTATTCGCTGCTTATATCTTTATTTTTTAGGATGTTTTCATCCACTATACAGTGTACATTTTTTTGAGCTTCACAACCTTTTATGGCTTTACAGGCTTATAAAAATTTTCACTCTTTCCATTCCGTTAATACTTTTTTTTACCAGCACCAAAAAAAAATTAATTTTGATTTTGGCGGCTTGTACGGGATTGCTTTTTTGGCCTGTAATTATTTGTGGGTATGGGTCTTTCAATGACCGATCTTTTTATGAGCCGTCGATTTTATTTATGTTATCATTTATCTCTCTTTTTAAATTTACGTTTTTAAAAAAATATCGCTTTGCAAGATTTTGCGGTGTGTTTGTGCTTTCTTTTTTTGTAGTGTATAACTTTGTTTTTTTTATTCAGGGGCGACGGCGTTATTTCGATGCCAAAGAAAGTTCATTTCTTTCCCTAGATGAATTAAAGAAGTCGGCTGGCAAGACGTTGCAATATACGCCACTTTTTATTTTTAATTTGCCAACGGAGGTTAGTTGCAATAGTTGTGTTCCACATTCTCTCGAAATATACGGCATTAGTAAGGTTGCTGTTAATTGTTATTGGGATCACAAAATTAGAATATGTGGCTCAAATATAGGGATTAAAAACGACTTGCTAATTAGAGTGGATAAAAATTCTTACAGATTTACCACGCTTGATAAAAAAAAATTATGGTTCAATTGCGTGGACAGTGGAGATGAACGTTCTGAGGCTTATATTCATGATAAGGACGATTTTGTGATTATTCCATTCCAGGAAAATAAAATTTATGATATATCAATTGTTTTCAACGATAAAAAGTATTTCCATCATGATGCTAAATTTCTTACGTGGGATTACAAAAATAATAAATTTATTGTTTTAAATAGTATAACTTAAGGTTTCTATGAATCCAATTGTTTCAATCGTTCTTGGCTCATATAATCGCTTAGATTTTCTAAATCTCACGATTGATAGTATACGACAAGAAGTTAAAGATTTATCGCATGAAATAATAGTTGTTGATGGTGGTTCTCAAGACGGAACTTTGCAGTGGCTTGTAGAACAGAAAGATATAATAACAATTGTTCAGCATAATCGCGGAGAATGGCTGGGAAAAAGGATTGAACGTAGGTCGTGGGGGTATTTTATGAACCTTGCATTCAAATGTGCTCAGGGCAAATTTGTCTGCATGCTGAGCGACGACTGCCTGATTGTTCCCGGTGCGATTGTTAATGGGATCAGCCTGTTTGAAAAAAACTTACAGCAGGGTGAAAAAATTGGAGCAGTGGCTTTTTTTTGGCGTAATTGGTCAACGGAGGATCCTTACCATGTTAATTTGACGTTGGGTGATAAAATTTATGTGAATCATGGACTATATTTAAATTCTGTACTTAAAGAAGTTGAGTATATCGATGAAGATAATTTTTTCTTTTACAATGGGGATGGTGATTTGTGTCTGAAGTTGTGGTATGCCGGTTATAAATGTATTAAATCAGATGATTCGCTCATAGAGCATTACCCTCATGCAAATGTAAATGTTCGTAAATCAAATTATGCATTATTTAATAGGGATTTAAATAATTACTTAAAAAAATGGGATGGAATTTTTTACGATAAGATTCAAGATAATCGTGGCGGTGGAATTTTAAAATATCACACGGATCCCACAAAAACAGGCGAACAATTTTTAAATCTACATACGGGAATTTTAAAAGAATCTCCTGAGGTTCTGAAAACAAAATCAAATTATAAAAAAATTAAAGATTATTTTTATTGGAAGCAGAGAGCTTTGGTGAGAAAAATTAGGACTTTTACCGGAATATGAGATGATTATAATAAAAATTAAAGGGGGGCTTGGAAATCAGTTGTTTCAATATGCGTTTGGACGCGCTCTGGCCATGAAAACCGGGAAAAAACTTAAGTTTGATTTATCATTTTACAGACAACAAAATTTGCGTTCATTTGCCCTAAATAGATTTGGTACAGTATTTGATGGGATTTTAAATTTTAAAGAAAAATTTGAATTAAAATTACGTTCTTACTGGCCTGCATTATCTAGAGAGATATATTATTTTAAAGAGAATAAAGGATTGTTGAATTTGCAGGTCTTAGCTAACTCCAAAATTTGCATTATCGATGGATACTGGCAATCTGAAAAATACTTTGCGGAGATATCGGATGTTATAAAAAAGGAGATACGTATCAGAGATTTATCCGCTTGCTTCATGCAAAATATATTATCCACAAATTCAGTAAGCTTGCATGTTAGACGTGGTGATTATGTCTCTATCCCGGTAAATCAACATTATAATGTTTGTGATTTAGATTATTATCAAAGGGCTATGCAAATTATAAAGAGTCAGGCAATCGATCCCGTTATATTTATTTTTTCAGATGATATTGACTGGGTTAAAGATAATCTAAAACTTGATGTGCCGCATTTTTTTGTTAATGGAAATGATGAATGTGTAGATTTTTATATGATGAGTTGTTGCAAGCATAATATTATGGCAAATAGCACATTTAGCTGGTGGGCTGCATGGTTAAACAGTAATCCTAAAAAAATAGTTATTGCACCTAAGATGTGGTTAAAGGATGAGATTCGAGAGGAACTTTTTACAGATTATCAAATCAGAATTTGATAAAAATGTACTGTTTTTGCTTTAAAAAAAATATCCATCCGCATACTGACAAAATTATCAGGAATGGCTCGGCAGGAAATCTTAATCGCGAAACTCCACACGAGAGTGTAAGCCCAATAAGTAATAAAATCATTGGTAAAATGGATAACCATAGTTTTCCAAAAACCTTTTTATTATAACAAAAAAATGCAAAGATTATTACTCCCAACCAAAGCATAAATAAAAACAACAGATCCCATAGAACGAATGGAATAATAATTGGATATACGGCGAAATATTCTAAATACTTTTTTAGTTTATAAATTGCAGGAGTTTGCGAATTAAAAACAGTTCCATTCGGTAATTGAATAAGGATTGTATAATACGGCAAAAAACATGTGTGTAAAATTTGATTGCAAGCGTTTTTTACTGCTATGAATGGATGTTTAAGTATTATTTGTAATGCTAGTTTGGAAGAGAGGTCATCTATTTCCGGCTCCATTAATTTTCTTCCCAGGGCCTTCTCCTTTTGAACAACCAGATTATTACGTAATGCGAATAATTTATCCATTGGTTCCATCCAATTGGTTTTTTCTACTTCCATGAGAATATGTACCGCATTGTAACGTAAAAAATGTTGTCCTGGCAGGCTATGAACAAAAATGAGTCCTGTAAGCATATAATTTCTGACAAGCCATATTCCAAAAATACAAAGCCAACTTCCAAATAAGATACATGCCGCGGATAAACGTTTATACCACGTTCGTTTAAACAGCAACAGGGTGAGCAAAATTACAAGAAAGATGAAATGGTGTCCAACTGCACGGAAAAGTGAAGCTATGCCTAATAAAATTCCAGAGAAACCAAAATATAATAATCGACTATTATTAATACCTTGAAATAAAAAAATCAGAAATAATAAAAAGAAAATAAGAAAAATTGTTTCGGTGGACTGAACGCCTGAAAACATTATAAAACCTGGATGTAAGGCCGCTACTATAGTTGATACCTGAGCGACAATCTCATATCCGGGAAGTAGTGCGCGTGATAATACAAATATCAAAGGCAATATAAGACTTGATAAAATAATCTGTAAGAGCATTATATTTTTAGGATTATTGGTAAATTTATATAAATATCCCAAAAACATTGGATATGCAGGTAATCTAAAGAAATTAGGAGTCCCATTTTTTGTTGAAATTCCTTTATCTTGAGAGATTTGAATGGCAACTTCATTATACTGTGTGGAGTCGATTAGAAAATTATAATGTCCATCTTGATGCATGTATCCAAAAAATAAAATAAATCTTATGCACAATCCTACAACCATTGTTGCTGTACATAAATATAAGTTCTTTTTCTTACACAAATCTGACCATGGGTTTGAATTCGAAGTGCTACTATTTAGCATATAAAGACTCTAATACAAAAGCATAGATATCTCCCCATGCCTTTGGATGTGTTTTAGAATATTCTGATATCGCTTCTAGGATATCCTTACTTGATTGCCATTTTTCTAATGCGAATTTTGCATCCAACCCAAACCCAATATTATAAGCATAGTTTCCTAATTTATTTAAAATATCCATGCATTTTTCTGCATCATTAATAAATTCAATAGTAAATTCAAATGATAGAAGCGGAATTTGTTTTGAAAGGCCTTTTAATACTTGTACCTCAAAACCCTCGACATCAATTTTACAAAAATTTGGAATCCCATAAAGTTTTATCAGCTCATCAAGTGTCGTGGTTTCTACTTTGGCTCGTTTGTCCCATTTATGATGCTTAGAAAATCTACCCTCATTAATCCATTTATCTGAAAAAGTAGATATCGAAGCATCGGGATCACTGATACAAATATACATATCCAATGTACCACACTTTTCATCAATAGCCTTTTCAACTATGGTAATATTTTTATTTTTTCTAAATTTTCGTTTCATTATTTTTATGCATTTGGACTGGGGTTCAACACTAATGACACACGCTCCTTGTGAAAGATAGCATTCTGTTTTTATCCCAGCATTTGCACCAATATCAAACACAAGCCCCCCGGCCTTGCAAAATAAGCCAATAAAATATTCAATGGTATCGCTAGCAGCTTTATTTGTTGAGGCTGGTAAATAAAAATTAAACTTCCTTAATAACTTTAAAAATATTGTTCTAAAAGCATACATATGGAACTCCTTTCACATTAACATTCAGATAAGAAAAAGATTCAAACGATTGTCAAAGTCTACCATAAAATTAACGCCAGTTCGACAACTAAAAAAGCCTTTCTCGTTTGAATTTTCTTAATACTTTCTCCTAAAGATTTAATTTGACAGCTTATTAACATTATTATTAACTGAGCATAAAATTGTATAAATTAAAGTATCAAGGGATATAGCATGAGCAAAATGAATTCCAAAAAAATGTGGAACTTTGTAAAAAATCCAAGAATGGCGGTTGTCAGGATTTATCAAAAAATGAGTTTTTTATCATTGTCTCTTTATCAAAGAGTTAAATTTTTTTTATTTTATCGAAATATAAAAAAATTTAATCATCCGATAAATGCGTTAGGTTTAGCTGCCAAATATTTGCCTGAAGATCCAGTAATACTTGAAGCTGGAGCTTATTTGGGTGACGAAAGTGTAACCCTTGTAAAATTTTGGCCTGCAGGATTGCTGCATTCATTTGAACCCATTCCACAGCACTATAAAACTGTTGTTGAAAAAACAAATAATTATAAAAATATAAAAACTTATAATATTGCGCTTAGCGACAAAACAGGAAAGGCAAATTTTTTTGTATCCGGACAATGCGAAACTCCAAATGAACCATCTCAATCCAGCTCGCTTTTGGAACCCAAAAAACATTTAACCTATGCCCCATACGTTGTATTTAATGGGAAAATTGAGGTTGATACTATAACAATTGATCAATGGGCATCTGATAATAATATCGAAAAAATCGATATGCTTTGGCTTGATTTGCAGGGTGCAGAGCTTCTTGCCTTAAATTCGTCACCAAGAATGTTGAGTACGGTATCAGTCATCTTAACAGAGGTTGAATTTGTTGAGGCGTACAAAAATCAGGCGCAGTTTAAAGAATTTACCAAATGGTTAAGGACGAAGGGTTTTAAGCTTGTTGGTATAAATCATAGTAATATTTGGTTTGGTGATGCTTTATTTGTAAAGAACAATCAACAACAAAAACAGGTTAAATCATTTTAATTTTGCAATAATTCTGTATTAAAAATGGCCTGAATTTCGTGCTGACCGGAGGATGGATTAAACCTTAAGCGTAAGAATGTTGGCGGATATAATATTTGTATATATTTGTTTTCTATTATTGGTGCGCTTATCAAGGTTGCTACCCAAAAATTATTGTTAAATTTTATCAGATTGCAATTTTCCAGTAATAGAACGCTGCTTCCGGTGGGTGCCGGAGCTGTAACAAGACAGGCTGGTGTGATTTTTCTGCAAACATGCTTCAGATTTGATGAATTTTCATGCAAAAAGTTATAAATCTCTTTGGAAAAATTATGTTGATGTGCTCTGATCATTCCACAAACCTTCACATTATCCGAGTTATAATTTTCTAAATATTTTTTTACCATATTGATATCTATATCGATTATATTTTCTCCGCGTGCGCTTCTGTATAAAAGATGTTTCGAGTAGCAAGATATATCACTCCACAGCAAGCCAGATATTGGATTTGTATTTGTTAGGGCTTGCGCAACTTCCGTAAGATCCTTCATTAAATTACCTAAATTTGGAACAATATCTTTATAAAATCTAATTAGTTTTTCAGGTTCTGTCATTATGTTCTCAGGTCCAAATTTCCATAATTTAATTCCGCCATTTTGTGACAAATTGTTTGCATCTGATTCTAGAAGATCTTTGCAATTTATTCTTATATCAACACAGCCGTGTGCATGAAAGATGAATTTTGTTGGTAGTGTGCCCTGTTGTCCAATAAATGCTCCAACAGGAAGAAAATCATAAGATTTTGAGAGCTCATCTATGATACCGTATACCGTTTCATCTGATGCACCAATTGCTCTAATTTCTGATTCTAGGCCGTATGTATCTAAATTGGTATCGATGTATTCATGATTTCCTCGGAGCATTAGTACTTGGCCGGGATATTTTAGGGCAATAAGCGCTGCTGTGGTAAATACTTTTAATGAGCTACAACCACGGTCCATGAAATCCCCAAGAAATACAATCTTGGTATGGCTATCCATATGAATTGACTTAATAATTGTTTTTAATGCTTCAAAATCCCCATGCAAATCCCCAATCGTAATAACATCATTGTCCTGTGGGATGATCCATTTCGCAAGATAGGGTATATTTGGAATATGCTGAGAAAATCCTTCAGGGGAAAGGTGTAACGGAACTTTGATTCCGCCTAATCTTAATCCGAATATTATATCTTTTATCTCCTTTAGTTCGTTGGGAGCCTGATTTATCCAAATTTCATTGTTATTTAACCATCCGGCCATTGTATTATTAAATATTTTTAGTACTCTGAGCGTGGTCTCTGCATTTTGTGGGGTATCAAGCCAGTTTGCAAGATTTATACCGTTTAAAAAGGCTTGAATTTGTATATGCTCGGATATACTTCTTGATTCCATAGAATATGCTGCTGTGCTAATGAGCAAAATAAAGACCAAACTGAATAGTTTAAAATTTGTTTTCATATTAAGCCTGGGGCGTTATGACTTGTGATTTTAATAAACTCTTACTATATTCCCACCATTATGTTGGCCCAAAAATAAAAATGTTGGAGGGTATGACATTGTTATTTTATTTTCAAGCATTATTGGAGCGCTCATTAAAGTAATTATGGAAAAATCAGGGTTGAGAACAATACCTGTTTTGGTGGAGGCTTCAATAAAGTTGTAGGCAAAGGGGTAATCAGTTTCGTCACCAATTTCATTGTAATCAGCTTCGTGGTTCGGGGAAATGGATATCATTAAGCAGGCAGGACTTATTTCAGGGCAAATTTTTGTAAAATAACGAGCATGATCAAAAAACTTTGGACTGTCTACTCTATTTATTAAATCTACAGGACTTTTGGATTTATTTGCAGATAGTACGGCATGCCTAATTTTAGGTAGGTGATGTTGATGTGCTCTTATTATTCCACAGATTTTTACATTATCTGAGTTGTTTTTTTCGAAGTATTTTTTAATTATATAAGGATTCAGGCTTATTACATCTTCCCCTCTGTCCCCTGCAAATAAAGGACATTGTGTTTGTAGGGATACGTCATTCCACAAAAATCCAAATGCCGGATTTGGATTTAACCATGCTTGAGAAAAATTAGATATTGTAGTTTGAATGTCTGGAATTATATCGGCATAATAATCAATTAAGTTCATTGGAGTCATGATGTTTTCAAATTCAAGTTTCCAGAATTTTGTTCCACAATTTTGAGATAAATTTCTTGCGTAATATTCTAAAAAACCTTTACAAGATATTCTTATATCGATACATCCATGAACATGGAAAAAGAATTCTGTAGGCTTGACTGATTCTTGGTATCCAATGAATGCCCCAACTGGGAGAATTTCGTACAATTTTGAAAGTTCTTCTATAATTGCGCAAGTGGTTTCCTGCGTTGTACCCATTGCATTGATTTCGAAAGCAATATTGTGAGGGTAATTGTTTGGGGCTAGGTTGAAAGCAATATTCTCATGATTTCCTCTGAGCATAATAACTTGTCCAGGATTTTTTAAACTAAGAAGAGCTGCAGTTGCAAGTACCTTTAACGACTGTGGGCCTCTATCCATGTAATCGCCAAGAAAGACTAATTTAATTCGTTCATCTAGCTCCATAGAGGGTTTAAGCATGTTACGTACACGCATTTTTTTAAGAATTGCTTCACTAGCTTCAAAGTTTCCATGTAAATCCCCGATGTCAATTACAAACATACCTTGTGGTATTATGCATTTGGCAAGAAATGGCAAAAATGGTGGGGGTGAAGAGTCTTCCATGTTTATTTTAATACTGCCAGACATTAAGTCATCTATTATCTCAACTGGCGCTTGATTTACCCAATGTCCATCTGTATGCTGTTTTGCCCAAAGCTCGTTGTTTCTTAAATATTCAGCCTGTGTGTTGTTGAATAATTTTAGTATTCTCAGAAGCGTTGTGGGATGTTGTTGTGTATGGAACCAGCTATCAAACGTTATTGTTTCCAAAAAAGTTTTATCATATAGATCTTCGAGTGGATTTTGTAAATCCATAGGGTGCATGGATTTGATGCCCATAGGACACAAGCAGGCACCGCAGGATAAAGTGAACGCTATTATAAACAGCCTAATTCTAAAAAATTTACTTAATTGACTCACGATGTAACCTCCGAAAAATACTGATTTGTTATAATGCAGAAATATACTTCATATACTAACAGAAATAATAAATTAGTAAAAATAGGCTTAAAAAATGCCACAAACAGCTGTTTTTGAGGGACAAAAAGCCGACCATCGTGTTTTTTACGATGATCGGCAAAAAAACTATAAATTTAAACTGTTTTGTTATTCTACAGTGTTGCCAAAAGTAAAGATAGTATAGACATCAATTTAATCAAAATATTTAATGATGGTCCGGATGTATCCTTAAATGGATCTCCAACCGTGTCTCCCACAACAGCTGCTTTATGTGCCGGAGATCCTTTACCTCCAAAGTTTCCTGCTTCAATGTATTTCTTTGCATTGTCCCAGGCACCGCCGGCATTTGCCATCGTTAATGCAAGAACAATTCCGGTGAGTGTTGCGCCTGCCAAAAATCCGCCAAGTGCCATCTTTCCATTTGCTCCAAAGCCAAAGCGAATGGCAATTGGGGCAACTAATATAACTACGCCGGGCAGGATCATCTCGTAAAGGGCTGCGTTTGTGCTAATTTGAATGCAACGGTCATAATCAGCCTCTGCTTTTCCTTCCATCAATCCCGGAATTTTTTTGAATTGACGGCGAACTTCTTCAACCATTTTCCAAGCAGCTTTACCAACAGATTTCATTGTTAATGCTGAAATCAAGAAAGGCAGACATCCACCAAGGAACATTCCGGCGATAACAATTGGGTTCAACAGGTCAAGGCTTGGAACTCCGGCCTCTTGGCAGTATGCAGCAAACAGTGCGAGAGCCGCAAAAGCTGCTGAGCCGATAGCAAATCCTTTTCCAAGAGCTGCGGTCATATTGCCAAGTGAATCTAGTTTATCTGTAATTTTACGAACTTCCGGTCCGAATCCTGACATTTCAGAAATTCCGCCCGCATTGTCTGCTATTGGTCCATAAGCATCAACGGACATTGTAATTCCGACGGTTGCAAGCATTGAAACGGCTGCAAGTGCGACTCCAAACAATCCGCCAAAGTATGAGTATGAGACAAAAACGATGATAGCAATTGAGCAAACGGGAATTACTACAGATTCAAATCCGATTGAAAGCCCATAGATTAGGTTCGTGCCTGCGCCTGATTGAGATGATGCAGCCAACTTTTTGATTGGGTTGCCACTTGTGTAGTGGTCAGTAGCTGCACCAATAATCACACCTGAAAAAGCTCCAAGAAAGATTGAGCCAAAAAGGGCCATATCCATGCTCATACCGGCCAAATAAGCGTATGATCCGGCAAGAAAGCATGCGATTGCAACATAAGTTGCCTTGTGCAAGATTAAGTTTAGTTTTGATTTGAAGATAAATGCTGAAATTAACCCGAAAATTGATGCGATCAAGCCAATCGCGCAGAGCATAATTGGAAGAGCGACATATCTCATGTCGTTATGATAGAGTACTACAGCCAAAGGCATTGCGCCAACAACTGCTCCAACATAAGATTCATAAATGTCGGCACCCATCCCTGCCGTATCGCCTACGCAGTCTCCGACATTGTCTGCAATAACTGCAGGGTTACGAGGGTCATCCTCAGGGATTCCCATCTCAACTTTTCCAACAAGATCAGCTCCGACGTCAGCTGCTTTGGTATAAATTCCGCCGCCAACACGTGCGAAGAATGCAATTGAGCTTGCGCCAAAACCAAAGCATGTGATGATTCTAATAAAGTTGAATGCCGAATTTTGTGCGAACAGGAAGAATATGATTCCAAGGCCGAGCAGCCCAAGACTTGCGACAACAAAGCCCATGACCGAACCGCCGAGCAGTGCTGTCAAAAATGCAGCGCGTTCGCCCTGATTTTTGGCTCTTAGAGTTGTTAGCTCATTGGCTCTGGTGGCAGCCTTCATGCCAATATAGCCTGCAAGCATTGAGGTTAATGCCCCGCATACGTAAATTATTGCGGACACTGCATCAAAAACTAAAAACAGAATTGTGAATATTATTGCGATAACAACGGCAAGCACGGAGTACTCTTTGTGTAGGAATGTCATGGCTCCGTTACGAATCAAGTCTGCTATGTGTGCAGATTTCTTGTCTTCGTTTGTATAAGATGTAACTTTTCTATAAAGAATGCTTGTGAGCAAAATTCCCAATACAGAAATTCCACTGAACACCAGTAGATAATGTAGTAATTCCATAAAACTCCTTGTTTGTCAGCCTAATAAACCTCTTTATACGACATGACAATTTTAAAAGCCAGCGGGCTTTTTGTAAAGCCCAGAGTTATATCTTTTGCAAAACCAAAGCGCTTTTGTTACCCTGCCTGTAGGTTTAACTTTTTCAGATTGGTCCTAAAAAAAGAGGTTTTTATGCAATTCATGACTTTTGGTAGCAATCTAATTTCAAATATTGAAAATTGGGCAAAACGATCCATAGTTCACAGAATAGTGTTTTGTTTGTGCTTATCGTGGTTTTATGCGCTTTGTTCGCAATGTCTTATCCCCCTTCCCCTTAATCTTGTTCCTGTGACGTTACAGTCTGTAATGTTTCTGTTTTGCGCGTGGATTTTTGGTTACGCTGCAGTAAATGCATATTTTATGTATCTTCTTCAAGGCTTATTTGGCGCGCCGTTCTTTTCAAGATTTGGATCGGGCGCAGTCCATCTGCTTGGCCCCACCGGTGGATATCTGATTGGTTTTGGTGTTGCCATGCTTGTTATGGTGTTTCTTCGAGATCTTGAATTGGCATCCCAAACGCCAGCATCTAAAATTCGGTTATTGATTAGCTACTGGTTTTGTTGTATTTTGTACTATGTGTTTGGATTGCTGCAGTTGGCCTGTTTTGTACCATCAAATAAAGTTTTAGCGTTAGGTTTATATCCATTTATTCTTGGCGATTTTGTAGTCAAAGCAATTTTCATCTTAATTTTGACAACAGTATTTCAGCGCAGGCGATCGTAATCGTTAAAAATCAGGGAAATATTTATGTCATCAAATAAAAATATGATATCACCGGTTGTGGGCGTGCTTATATGTATTAACACAATGATTGGCGCCGGGCTTTTTATCAATGCGGCCACGCTTGCACAAAAAGTTGGCCCTTGGGGATTTGTTGGATATCTTGCGGCAGCCGTACTCATGTTGCCATTGATTCTGAGTATCAGCACCCTTGCCAAACTGCATCCTGTTTCAGGTGGATTATATATATTTAGCAAAAAACATATAGGGAATTGGGCCGGTTTTTTGAGTGGCTGGAGTTATTTTCTTGGAAAAATGGCGGCGGCCGGACTTTTAATGCATAAATTTGTTCAATTTTTCCAAGCACAATTTAACTGTTTAAATCAAATTCCAACCCTGATGCTAGATTACTCTATTTTGATCTTTTTAATTTCGATTCATATTCTTGGTGCAAGAATTGGAGGTAAAATCCAGTATCTGATTACATGTATGAAAATGATTCCAATATTTTTTGTTTTTATTTTTGGATTTGTTACATTTGACCCGTCATTTTATCAATTTACTATGAACGATTTTTCAAGCCTATTTTTAATTGTTCCGGTTTGCGTTTTTGCTACAGCGGGCTTTGAAATTATATGTTCCGTTGGACATCTGATTACCAACTCTGCGAAAAATATTAAACGTGTTATTATAACCGCATTTGGAATAGCTGTTTGCATAAACACTGTTTTTCAAATTGTTGTTTACGGGGCTCTTGGTGGGGCAGTATCCACTGCTACTATTCCAATTATGCCACTAGCTCAAAAGGCAATTCCGACCTATGAAATTATCGGAAGAGTATTAAATGGTTCGGTTTATGCGGCGATTTTGGGGGCGTGTTTCTCAATATTTACCGCAAACTGCTGGAACTTATTTACATTGGCAGAAAACAATCATCTTCCATTTAAACGATTTCTTACAAAACTTTCAATAAAACAGATCCCATGGATTGCGTTGGTTGTTGAGGGAGTTATCACGGCTATTATATTGGCAATTACAAGTGCTCAGGTTCCATTAATGAATGTGGCTGTCTTCTCACAGCTGATTGCGATGCTTCTTAGCGCAGTAGCAGCTTTTTATGCTGCTAAATCTGTGGTTGGATTTGGTTTGAGCCGTTGGGTTCCGGTGTTGGGAATCTGCACGGCATCTTATATTTTATTTGTCTCGTTATTTAATATAGTTAAATTCGGAATATCATTTTCGTTTCTATCGATATTCTTACTTGGAGTTGCTGCAGCATCTGCAAAATGGATGGCAACCAAGCAGAAAAAAACTTAAAATTCTATTTTTTGTTTTACCATTTCTTTGGGGATGTTTAACTCCATAAAATTTAGTATTGTTGGTGCAATATTTGATAGGCCAAATTTGGGTTCGGTTGGCCAGCTCGTGTCTTGCTTGCCCTGCATGCCTTTATTTACAAAAATAAATGGGACCGGGTTTTTTGTGTGTGCCGTAAGTGGGGTGCCGGTTATTGGATCTATTTTTTCCTCGGCATTGCCGTGGTCGGCGGTGATAAACATTGTTTCATCCATTTTTTCAACAAAAACTTTGTACAGTTGCTCAAGTTGTTTGTCCAGGCACTCACACGCCTTAACCGTTGCGTCAAAGTCTCCGGAGTGTCCAACCATGTCGGCATTGGCATAATTAATCAGATAAAAATCAGCAGGATATGTTTTTAAAGAGTTCAAAACGGTGGTTGTTATATCGTTTGCGCACATTTCAGGATAATTTATATAGTTTTGGGTTTTTATTGATGAGATTAATACCCTTGTTTCGTTTGGCGCTTGGTAATCTTGCATGCCGTGAAAAAAGTATGTTACGTGGGCATATTTTTCGGTTTCGGCAACTATAAATACTTTTCGAGATTCATCTCGGGGATTTTTTTGTTGGGAAAATATGTCCAGAAGTGTGTTTGCGATTTTTTCACGCTCAAACAAAACGTCATTATTAAATTTTGCAAAATCTTCGTTATAACGTGTGGTAGTTATGAAGAATGCAAGTTCATGATTTGTGCTGCATAAATTTTGAGTTGGGAATTTATTGAAATTTGGGTTGATAAAGCTTTCCGTGAGTTGACGTGCGCGGTCGGGGCGGAAGTTGAAAAAAACTACGCCATCGCCCTGCTTAACAAAGCCTTCGGGTTGAATAAGTATAGGGGTTACGAATTCGTCGGTTCTTCCGGATTTATATTCGTGTTCAAGAAGAGTTTCCCAGGTTTGGTTTACAATTGATTTGTTTGCTTGTTCATTAGATCTCGTCTGACACTCGCATCCTTCGACAGGCTCCCAGGCTTCGCCCTTCGTGGCTACGCCGGGCATAGCAGGACGAACGCCATTAAGTAGGCGCGCTCGTGGTGAGCTTGTCGAACCATCACCCTTGGGTGACGCGCCAGGTTCCCCAAAAAGTCTATTCTGTGTGGTTGCTCCAACCAGCATATCATAGAACTGTTTGGTTCTGTCCCAATTCCCATCTCGGTCCATGGCATAAAATCTTCCGCCGATGCTTGCAATTTTGCCACAGCCTAAATTTTTACACTCATTTTCTAGTCGACTAAGGTAAGTGGCAGCACTTTTGGGGGCCACGTCGCGTCCGTCAAGAATTGCATGAACAAAGACCTTTTTTATCCCAATAGTTTTTGCCAATTTTAAAAAGGCATAAAGATGGGATTCATGGCTGTGTACGCCTCCATCTGATAGTAAGCCAATTATATGTAGGGCTTTATTTGTTTCTCTTAACTTATTAAAATTATTTATTAACATTTTATTTTCAAAAAACTTGCCGCTAATAATTTCATCATGAAATTTTTTAAGAACGGATTCAACAATACGTCCTGCCCCGATTGTTAGGTGTCCAACTTCTGAGTTGCCGATATACCCCGGGAGTAATCCGGCATCTTCCCCTGCCGCACGCAGTAATGTGTGGGGGTAATTTTGTATCAGCCAGGTCCAGAACGGCATTTTGGCGTGTGCCACGGCGTTGCCGGATGAATTAGGGTTATATCCAAAGCCATCAAGGATTACAAGCATTATTGGGGGGTGTTTGTCTTTGTTATTCATAAAAAAATCACTTTAATTTTGATATATTTTCAAAAAAACTTGTTTTACGGTAAAATACATGTCTAAAATCCAAAAATTGTTAATTTTAAAAAAAGGATAACACTATGAAGCGCTGTTTGGCAATATTATACAGCAGTATTTTATTTTCTATCTGCTTGGGATTTGGATTTGTTAGAGCTGATGATCAGCCTGGGGTGGAGATTTCTTTGCAAGAGCAGACGGATAAATTACAGGCAGATAAATTAGTTGATGATGTTTCTTCGGACGATGTCTACGACTATGCGTATGATGATGTCTATGATGATGTCTGTGGTGGTCCCTGTGGTGGCCCCTGTGATGATAACCCTTCGGACAGTATTTCTTTGAGTGACATCTCTTTAGATGAAATTTCTTTAATTGAAAAGCCCCTTACGTTCGGTGATAAGATGGATTTATATTGGTTCTGGTTAAAAGTACAAACCGGAGAGTATAAAGACTCTGCTGTAAAACACTTTTTACGTAATCAAAGAGAGTATGCCTATGGCCTGGTTGCAGGTACAATAGTCGTGGCCTTGGTGGGTATATATTTTTTGAATCAAAAAAATAAAAAGGTTGTTGCGCCTCAAAACTGAAAAATGAACGAAAAACATCTTTTTGCTTTATTTTATAAAGATTTGTCCCAATATATTTCTGGGTATATTTCTGGACATTTTACCGGCGGAAGCCAAATCGAGTTTATTGACTATGATTTATGGCAGAGGTTGACCAAGGTGCTGCGTTTAAGGGCGGGACAGAAATTGGTGTTATTTGACCAGCATGTAAATGCTATTGCGACTGTTTTGGATAAAACATTTACCAAAAAAGAGTTTGTAGTAGTACAGATAGAATCTGTTCAGTACAGCCAGGCGCTAAAACCGAATATAACGTTGATGCCATGTCTTCTGAAAAAAGATGCATTTGAGGATGTGGTATATGCCTGCGCGCAGATGGGTGTTAATAAAATCATTCCAATTTTGTCTGATAAAGTGCAGCGGCCATGGGGTGGGAAAAAAGAGAGTGAAAGATTATTCAATATTATGGTGGCTGCATGTGAGCAGTCAAAAAATTTCTTTTTACCTGAAATTTGCGAGCCTGTTAAAATTCAGGATATTGAAATGCAAGATATTGCCAAGCAAATTGACACAAGGTTGCCAGAGGGGCGGGAAAGCCTAAAAATTTATTTTGATCCAAGCGGTGGCTGCTTTATCGATTTGCTTAACAAAATCAAAGAGAGTAAAGATCCGGATATTATTTTATTCTTTGGGCCGGAGGGTGGGCTAACAGGTCACGAGGAAAAGCAGTTATCTGATCTTGGCTTTGTAACGTATGTCCTCACCCCAACGGTATTACGCGCACGTGAGGCTGTTATTGTTGGATTAGGTGGTGTCAGAAGTGCTAAATAAAGTTATTTTCTGATAGCAAAATATTGCGTTTTTATATACAGAGGCGTGATTTGGTTTTCTATATTCTCTTTTTTTAACCAGTATTCATATCCCATCTGACCGACGGTTATTGCAGACGCCAGTAATGGTTCATCGAGTATTACCGCTTGATCTGCAAACATGTGTTCGATGCTAGCTTTGTAAAGTTGGCTGCCTTGCCCACAGAACAGGATTTTCTGATCTTTAAATTTTAATTTTATGTCATCGAGTAGCACATCAATATTTTGACACCCCTGCGCAGATTCTGCGACTAAAAAATAAACGTCGTTATTGTAAGCATTTAAAAGCGTGACAATATTTTGGGTGCCTAAATTTTTGGCATCGGGATCAGCGTGCAAAGCTTCCCTGGTTAGAGCTTCCAGGCTGTTGATTCCTATCAATGGAATTTTATTGTTAAATGCGATGCCGTTGACCGTTGCAATTGTAACGCGCAGTGATGTAAAAGCGCCGGGACCTTTATCCACAGTGATGAAGGATAGATCTGAAAGTAACAAGTTATGATTTTTTAAAAGTGAGTCCAAAATGGGAAGAAGATCTGAGCTGGCTCGCGAATCTAATTTGGTGACCGAATCTAGACATTCTTGGTCTTGAAATAGTGCGATATCGAGTTTGTTGCTTGTTCCATGAATGCTGGCAAATTTGACTGACATAAGTTTATTCGTGTTGTTTTTTTAACTTTTGACGCTGATAAAAGAGGCTGAATGCATCATCTTTTAATGTATTTTCTTTTTTTTCTATAATTTTACCACAATTTATACACTTCCAACCCTCGAAATTTATGAAGTGGTCAAAGAATGACTGAACAACCAGTAAACCTCCGCACTTTGGACACTTCATGCAATCTCCTCTTTTTCTAGGTTTTTACCTAATTATCTCGAATTTTAAATTAAAGACAATTAGATATGATAAACCCTTCTCTCTCTTTTATGGTAGCATAAGAAATATTAATGTCCTAAGCATTTTTAAAAAAATTACAAACCGTTGTATTTATGCATAATAATCATGGTTTAATTCGAAATGCCTATTTTTTAATAAAATTATGTAATTCTTGATTTATTTTATCCTTATTTTCTTGCTCAATTTGGAATGCTGATTGTTCTTTTATTTTTAAATTGCATACTTGTTCAGCTAATTCTACTTTATTTTCGCACTCTTTTTTTTGATTGTTTAACTCGGATATTAATTTTTTCATGTCGCTAGTTATTTTGCTGTTTTCGTCGACTTTCTCCAATAATTCTTTATTTGTAATTTGCAACTCAAGCATTTGTTGATCAAGCCTTTCAGTTTTTTCCCTGAATTGTATTTTTGCCAACTGCAATTCCGGAAAGTCACTTGCCTTTTTTCCGCTAATATCTTCAATAATCTTAATTGTCAGAAGCCTGATTTGCTTATCCGACATACTTGGGATAGATTTTTGTTTCTGCTCAGAGTTAATTTCATAAAGAAAATTCAAGCGAATTTTCTTTTTTTGCTCTTCACTCAGTTCTAGATTTTCGATAATGGAATCGGATTTTTTAACTGCCGTTGCTAGGCGATCAAGCTGAGCGTTTTTGTTTATAATTTGGTTGTAGTAAGGGTCTGACATGTATTTTGATGAGCGCAGCGTCTTATCAAACCAAATTTTTTGATTTTCAAATTTATTTGAGAAATCACTGATTTGTTCAGGATTTTCTGCATCTAAAATTATTTTTTGAAGTAGTGCAGTATTTGTATTAAATTCATTTTCGGCCGAAATTTTAAGATTTTCCGGAATGGGGTCAAAGTTAAGAGAAGACTGTGTCAAATTATACATTTCAACAGATGGGATTCGATCAAGTGATTCTTGCAGCTCGTCCAAGGTCATTTGTTGACGTTTAGCTTTTCGGATTTTAAGTGCCTCTTCATCTGCTTTGTCTATTATCGCAAGAATTTTTAAAACGGCATCTTTTTTAAATCTTGCGATGTTTTGTTTGATTTGGATATCAATTGCACTTAATTTTTGTTTAGCTTGTGTTGTTAGCTCTTGTGTCTCCTGAGTAGCTGACTGTTTAATTGATGAGGTGTCATCATAGGCTTTTTGGCAGACAGCTTCGATGTCCTGTTCAAGATTTTTATTTATTTGGGTTACTTGTCCCACTGCGTCCTTTTCCAATTTTTTTATTCTTAAATCTGTTTGATTTTCTAGCATTGCAGCTTTTTGTTCTGCTTGTTTCAAGAGACTAATCACCTCTGGGCTTTGATTTTGCTTCAAATCGGTTAAAATTTGTTTAAAAATATTTGGATTTTTAGCTTTTAAAGTGTTTATATGCAGGATTCCAAACGTACTAATTAAAAGTAATAAAAGTAGTCTAGCTTTTAGCATTGCAAGTCCCCCTCTTCCCAATTTCTCTGATTTTTAAATCGATTCATCTAAAAATAGTCTATAGAACTCGTTAGGATTATTTCAATAAATTTCAATAAAACGTAGCTTTTTTTTGCTGACAGGATACCATAGAAACCTACAGCACCTCCTTTGTGCAGGAATAGTGAAGGAATTTACCGCATGCTAAAAACGTTAAAATATTGTTTATTATTGATAACATTTGTATCAATCGGTGCGCAAACACCTGATGATGTTACAAGTTCAATTAAAGATGCAGAATTTGTTGATGAAACTTCATGCGCAGATACTAATCTAGTACAAAATCATACTTCAAATAATAACAATGAATTTAAAGAGCTATGCAAAGAATTTCTTATTGATTTTGCACAGATAGAAACACTAGAGCTTGCCATTTTTTCCATGGGCACCATAACCCATGAATTAGGACATGCTGCTTCTGCAAAATCCTTATTTTATTTACATAAGCCAATTCAAATTCGCATAGGAACGAGAACGCCAGAGACAACTCCTAAGCTTTTTTCATTAGGAAAAAATATGCATTTTTATAAAACGATACCTTGGACGAGAGGCCTAACAGACTTTGGAGATTATGTAGACGTAAAACAAAGCAAGGTTGCTATCTATCCAGCAACCGTAACAGTCGCAGGGGGCCTGTCCGCTGCAGCATTTATGTATTTTTTACTATCGGCTATAACAGGATACTGCGCTTACTGTGATAATAAAAAATTATCCGAAATAACTTTAAAAAGCTTCCTCAATGGAGCTAGTCCATTTTCTTACATTTTGAATACAAAAAACTTATCCATTAAACAAAAGCGTTTCTTGATTAATACAACTCTTGTAATATGTTTATCTCTTATTTTCGATCTCTTCTATGGATGCACACCATATCGAGGTGGAGATGGCGTGGAAATATGGAAAGAATACATGGGCGTTGCAGATACTCCTCTTAAAATAGCCCATGTCTTATCAACATTAGGAGCATGGAGCTGCTGGATATTTCTTATAAAAAAATACTGCGATGCTAGGAAAAAGCTTTCTCCTGAACTTTCTAAAGTATCTATTCCAGCCGCACTAGTATCTTTACTTTTAACGGACGATCAACTTATTCCCAACCTATAAATGTGGGCTTTACGGATCTGCTCGTAATGCTAAACAAGTTTTTTACCAAATATATGGCGCTAGCTATTGAGCATCGGGTTGCCATTTAATTATTTTGTTGTCTTTCAATTCGCATTTTCTTTTTGTTATTTTATTGGACTTTCGGAAGAATACGTATTCTTGCTGCAGGCATTGATTGCAGTGCCACTTCTTCATTTGGTGCAGGCGGATTTGCAACAGGTTCTTCAGTGGGTCTTGTTAGCCATCTAATTCCTAAATAGCCTAAATACACCACGCCTGCAATAATTGTTACCGGTACAACGACTGTGCTTGCTGCTGCGGCTGCCCCACCTAATGCGGCAAATGTATGCGCTCCCGCTCCTAGTGATATAGCTATTCCTGATCCTGTTTCTCCCAATAATGCTCCACCTGCCCATACAGCTGCTACGGCTTCTCCTGCTGATCCTGCGAATACGGTTGCTCCTGATATTACTCCTCCTGCTATGGCTGCTCCTCCTATTCCTGCTCCCGCTACCGTTCCTGCTACTACTGCTCCATCTTTTAATGCTTTGCCTAATTCTTCTCCTACTCCCCCCAGAAGCCTTATTTTAGCGCGAAGGATATATTCGCCATCATCCATCTGGTTAATTGAAATATATCCACTGCCAAATAATTGGCTTAGAAGATTGACCATTTCATCTTCAGTTATTTCAACAAAGACATCCTTATTAACTTGGGCAAATTCTTCCGGGGTTAGAATAATAATTTGGGGTTTGTTTCTTCCTAAAAAATTCACTAGTTGTTCATTGGACATTCTTTGTAACAATGAATCACAAAAACAATTTGGGATGTCATAAGTTTCGCCGTCTTTACGAATATGAAATCCATAATAGTCTTTATAAAGCTTAAGATTTCCTAATCTTTCTGGAATAAAAACTTCGTTCTTGGCAAATTCAATGCGATTGTTATTTGCATTTACCAAGTTGAAAAAAAACAGTCCGGTAAATAATATTGATTGCATCGTATATTTCATCATAATAGTTACCCCCTCTCCATGTTTTAACTTTTTTTAAAAATATAATTATCATTTTCTAAGTTGTTCACCCAATCTGTTGAATTCACTAATGCTTTCGTCTATTATTTCACTGAGCTTTCGGGTGTCGATTGGTTCTTTAGCGGCAGCCTCTCCGATAGTACGCATGCCTCGTATATCTACATGCGGTGGTTTTACAAAATTGGGGCATAAGCTTATTGCACATTCAACCATTCTATTTGCTTCTTCCATTAATTCATCATTAACCGCAATCTTTTTAATACAAATTACTGATGGGGACTGTTGATTTTGTATTATTGCTGGACCTGTTTTCTCACTCGCAGGCGCACAGCTTTGACTTGTTGGATGCGTTCCAGGCAGTGTTTTTGGTGCAGCTTGCACTGAAATTTCATGTCCATGCATTTCTTGTTTTTCAATTAATTGAGGCGCATTGTCGAAAGGCAAGATATCCGGATTAGACAATTCATAATCATTAGATTTTTTACTAAGATTTTTGACAGAGCACCTATTTTTAGGTTGTGGTGCCCCATTGAAAAAACCGGATTTTCCGGAAAAGTATCGTGCCAATACGTAACAAGTAACTATAACAGCGAGAATGATGGCAATGATTTTTAATGCAAGGTAAAAAGTTGCTGGATTTGTTAAAATGTTTAAAAAATTTGTTCGAGCGCGATATTCTTTAGATCCATTATTATTCACAATAATGTTTATGATTGTATTCTGTGAATTTTGTTTATTTAAAAGATCATAAATGTGTGCTACAAGTTTTTTAATATTGTATGGGCCCGCTTTTTCAGTCTCAAGTATTTTTACAATATCATCGGCCGAATGTCCTTGGAGGAGAAGATCATAAATATTTTCTACAAGCGCCTTAAACTCGTCAGTGCCCATTTTTTTCGGTATAGAAGCTATATTTTCACCAGTATCTTGTGCTAATAATGGACTGTGATTACTCAAAGCAATAAAACATGCAAAGCAAAAAAACAGATATCTCAAATTTGTGAAAATCAGAAACTTTGTCCGTCGCCCTTCCGACTTCGCTCTTCGAGCTACGACGGACAAGACGGTCGATGGTTCGACAAGCTCACCACGAGCGGGCTTGGGGGATTTGTTGGGTTTCGGGAGAAGGCTAATGAATAACATTTGAATCTCCACTCCATGCTTTACGTTCTGTTTCCCACAGAACTGCTTGCCGCAAGCTATGTTTTGCCTGGTCCATTACTGCTTGCGCAATGTCATTAGTTAACTGCATAGATTCTTGTCGTCGTGCATTAATAATCATCTCTTCGGCAACAAATTTAATAGCTCGTGGCGAAAACCCTTTAAGCTCATCTGCATACATTGGAAGCAATTTTATAACGTCTGGATGCAAATCAACAATAGCAGCTTCATTTTCTTGGGCAGATTTTACAAGATATACAGAAAGAATTTTTTCTCGTTCGGGTGCTTCTGGCAAAGTAAACTCAATGTTTATTCCAACGCGATTGGTAATTGCATCATCAAGCTTAAATGGGTGATTAGTTGCGAAAATAAACATAACTTTTTTTTGTGATTGATCTGAAACGAGAGATAAAAATGTATTTATAAAGTCTTGTGTTGCTTTGGATGTGGTTTGCAACTTTCTATTTGCAAACAAAGATTCAGCCTCGTCAATAAAAACAATCAGTCCATTTTTGCTTCTTTTTGCCCAATTTAAGAGCTTTCGTAATTCGTTGTTAGCCTGGTTAAGGTCCGTAATTTTTGCAAATTCTGAACCAGATGTTAATGCATAATCAAGTCCTGATTCATAAGCCAATGCTTTAACAAATGCGGTCTTGCCAGTTCCTGGAGCTCCGTGAAAAAGGACATTGGGAAGCCCTTCATTATATTTTTTTGCCGTTTGTACGCGTAATAAGAGATCAAAAAGTTGATTTTGCAGAGAGGGTGTAAAAATTAAGTCATCAATATTAACGGTTTGTTTTGGTTTAAACCATTCAAACAATCCAGGTCTTGATGTTTCACTTATAACACGTGGTCTTGTCAAATAATTTACAAGTACTGGTAAGCCATATTTGAGTATGTAGATACACAATGCAATGACTACAATTGTAATAGCAATTTTCGTCAAAAGCTTTGGGTCACTTATAATTTCTTGAATTTTTTCCCATTTTATTTGAGCCATAATTTTTGCTTTCTCTTTCGCTAGCTCGGGATTGTTGTTTTTTTTAAAAGCTTCATCAATAGATTTTTCTAGCAATTTTCCTGCTTCCGCTGCATGTGCTGTGATACCTGCCTTTTCTTTTATACTCACCTGCTCAACCTCACGTGCAAAATTTGTAACAGAGTGTCCTACTGCTGCAAGTACACCTTGAACCTGTTCCGTACTAATTCGTAGCGCTTCAATTCTTGTTATTGCTTCAATGTTATCTTTACGAGTACGTACGACTTCTTCAGCCGCTTCCCTTGATATTAAGTTTATTTTATTTATTCTAAGCAGCGCAGCAGCTAAATTGTCCCAAACTTTTTCAGTTTCTGCTTTTGCAATATCTATATCTGATCGCAGCTCTGCTAATTGTTGTGTAGGTTGCTGTGCAGGCTGTGGGGCTGGCCTTTGTGCAGGAAATACTGCGGCAATATAAAGAATGTTAAAAATTATTATTGTGGTAACAACAAATAATCGTTTATGAATAGCCATGCGCTACTCCAAACGTACCAATTAAAAGTAATAAAGGTCGTTTAGTTTTTAGCATTGAAAATCCCCCTCTTCCCCAATTTTACGATTTTTAAATCGCTTCATCTAAAAATAGTCTATAGAACTAGATATGATTATTTCAATAAATTTCAATAAAACGTAGCTTTTTTTTGCTGACAGGGTATCATAGAAACCTACAGCACCTCTTTTTTATCAATTGATCAATCTGTCGTGCAGGAGAAGTGAATGATGGTTAAAAGTAAAAAAATATTAAATGTCGTTTTTTCGATAGCGAGTCTGTTTTTTTTGACCTCAAGTTTTGAGTTCATTGAAGCTGAATCAGAGCAGGATCCACTCGAGCAAAGTCAGGCAGATCCAAATTTGTCCGAGTCTGATGTGTCAGTTGAATCGAGTTCCGATGAAAAAAAGCCCCCAAAAATGGTGATTAATCAGATTATTGTCAGGGGTAATAAAAATGTTGGAACGCCTGTTATTTTGAATAGAATTCCATATAAAATTGGGGATGTTTTTGATTCGACAAAAAGTGCCGATGCTATCAATAATCTATGTGATGTCGGATATTTCAGACAGGTAGAACTACAAGGTGAACAGCTTTCGTCCGAATTAATGAACTTAATTGTTATTGTTGAAGAAAAAAAGCTGGTTGAAAAAGTAGAGTTTAAAGGCAACAGGGCCGTTACCGCTAAGAAATTAAGAGAAGAGTTAAATGTTGATAAAATTAGTACGATTGATGAAATTTCAGCACAAAAATTAATTAAAGAGATAAAAAAGGCGTATCTGGAAGAGAATCGTCACAAGCTTCGGGTAGAATTTGAGCTTATTCCAAGCGAAGATAATGCTGATAAGGTTGTTTTACTATTTAAGATCGATGAAGGGCCAAAGTCCCTAGTTAAAAGAGTTTATTTTTCCGGAAATAAACATATTCCAGATCGCAAGTTACGCAAAGTTATCTCCACTCGTGAGGATTGGATAGGTAGCTTTTCTGATGGTGCCGGGTCTTATGCTGAAGATGCCGTGGAGATAGATAAGCATCGTCTCGAGTACTTTTATCGAGATAATGGTTACCTGCAGACAAAGGTTTATAAAAGTAAAGTTGATTTTTCTAGGAATGAAAAGGATGTTTGCGTAACATTCTATATTCAAGAAGGTCCCCAATTTATAGTTCGTGATATTCATGCGCCCGGTGACGAAATTTATGGCGAAGATGAACTTATGCCGCTGGTAAGCCTGGAGTCGGGCAAACCATTTTCGCAGGCAAAACTTGTGGAATCTATTAATTTAATTCGAGAGTTATGGGGTAAAAAGGGTTATATCAATGCCGATGTTTATCCCCAAATTAAACCTGATGAAGATAAAAATGTTGTTGACGTAACTTTAAATGTTGAGCGTGGCAACAGAATGTATGTTAACAAGATTGAGATTACCGGAAACAAATATACTCATGATAAAGTCATTCGTCGTCAACTTGATATTGACGAAGGAGATCTTATCACAAGCAAAAATATGCGTAGGTCGAAAAATCAGGTAGAGTACCTTGGGTATTTCGAGCGAGGTGCTGTGGATTGGAAAATTCACCGCATCACAGATGATTTGGCTGATCTTGAGATGATGGTTCAAGAGGCTAAAACGGGACATGCCAATGTTGCAATCAGTTATGGTAGTGATAAAATTACTCCTCAACCTTCCCTGCATGGTTCTATTAATGTTGAAAAAGATAATTTATTTGGACTTGGCTACGATGTTAAAGCCATGGTTCAAGCAAGCAAACATCATTTGCAACGATTAGAAGGAAGTTTTGCAGATTCTCATATTTTTGACACAAATGTTTCTGCATTTGTAAATCCATACTGGCGTTGGATGGAGTATGACTCTTGGGGAAATTCTGTTAATCATAAACCAATTCAGAAAGTTGCAGGATTTAATTTGCGTCTTGGTTTTCCACTGACCAAAGTTGATAAGCGATTACAGGTAATTCTTGATACTGGGTATGAACATATCGGTGGGGATAAACCAAAGGTTTATGGTGGAAATGCAAATCCGATTGCGCCCATTGTTTACAGAAGGTTTCAAAATGGTGATTTAACCTGGATTGGCCTTGATTTTGTTAAGGACACTCGTAATCATCAAGTTTATCCAAATGATGGATACAAAGTTATTTTATCTACAAAACTTGCTCCAACAACAATCAACAACAATTTTGGATTCTTCAAAGCTGAATTGGAGGCCAGTTGGTATTATGCGTTGATCGGACAGGATTCGCTTGTACTTGCAATGCGAGCCAGAGGGGGACGTGTTAGCAGTTTAAATGGTCGTAATATACCGTACAAGGAACTTTATCAAATGGGTGGTCAAGATACTGTAAGAGGATTTTTATGGGGTGGAGTTGGACCTGCATGGAAGTCTACCGATGCACCACTTGGCGCAAGAAACGGACTTTTGTTCGGTACGGAGCTCATATTTCCACTGATTGCGGATTATTCAATGAAGGGGCATGTGTTCTATGATGCAGGTGCCGGTTGGAGTACTCCAACCAATGGGGTAAGGGATCCAGAAGCCTTTATCATACGGGATAAGTTTGATTTACGACATTCAATTGGTTTTGGTGTAAATTTAGTTAATCCTTTCCCCGCCAAAATAGACTGGGGTTTCAAGCTTGACCGTAAAAAGAATCTTCACGAATCTGCTTACGAATTCCACCTGAGTATGAATTACGCCTGGTAGGAGATGATGCTTAAATTTCTTTATCAAAATTTTATTGGAAGGCAGATTCGCCTTCCAATAACCTCCCCTTGGTTTTCTCGGATTTGGGGTGTATTTGCAGGTTCAAAATTTAGTCGATATTTTATTGAATCATTTATTAAGCGCAACAAAATTGATATGTCGCAATATGTTGTTCCTGAGGGTGGATATAAAACTTTTAATGAATTTTTTTATCGAAAATTAAAGCCAAATAAAAGAGTTATTGATCAAAATCTTGATTCGGTAGCTTGTCCCGCAGACAGCAAGCTTTTGGTTATTTCAGAAATAAACGCGCAAACTTATTTCTTTGTTAAAAAGTGCACATTTGATCTTGCTCTTTTTTTACACGATAAAAATTTGGCAGACGAATTTGCCGGCGGGACGCTGTTTCTTTTCAGGTTAGCCCCCGCTGATTACCACAGATTTCATTTTCCATTTGATTGTGTTGCCGGCGAACCTAAAATTATTAACGGCAAACTTGAGTCAGTGAATTCGGTAGTTTATAAATCAGGTGTTCAGCCCTTGACCCAAAATGAACGCCATTTAATTGTTTTGAATTCAGAAAAATTTGGCAAAGTTCTTTTTGTCCCCGTTGGGGCAATGCTTGTGGGCAAGATTGTTGAAACTTACGACCCAAAAAAGTTTCAACGAAAAGGTGATGAATTAGGCTACTTTGCATTCGGTGGCTCCAGCATTGTTATGATCTTTAAAAATGGTGTGATTATTCCAAGTGAAACTTTTATCCAAAATTCTTTACATGATAGAGAATCTGAAGTTAGGATGGGGTGTAGAATAAATTAGAAACTATGTTTGATGTTATACTGGATCAAACAAAATCTTATTGTAATGGTGGAGTTGAATAACGGGAGTGCGTTTATGCAAAAATTACCTGTTGGCATAAGTGACTTTGGAATAATAAGATCCGGCGATTACTACTTCGTTGATAAAAGTCTATTTATTAAAGAAATTTTTGATTCAGGTGCTGCGGCTACATTGATCCCCCGTCCCCGTAGATTTGGGAAAACCACAAACTTGTCCATGTTGAAATATTTTTTCGAAAAAACAACAACATCGAACATAGGACTCTTTGACGGACTAAAAATTTCTAAGCATCATGAATTTATGGCTAATCAGGGCAAATATCCTGTGATATTTTTGACATTTAAAGATGTGAAGCAGTATAACTGGAATGATTGCTATAACATGCTTGTGCAGCTCATAAGCGAAGAATTTCGTCGACATAATTATTTGCTTTCAAGTGATGTTTTAGACTCCACTCAAAAAAAAGACTTTGAAAATATAATTAACAGAATTGCAAGTATGACTGTTTATCAAAATTCGTTAAAGAATCTATCTGAGAGTCTTGCAAAATACCACAAACAAAATCCAATTATTCTAATTGATGAATACGATACTCCAATTCAGGCAGGTTTTTATCACAAATATTATGATAAGATAATTAGTTTTTCCAGAGGATTTTTGAGTGGAGGGCTAAAGGACAACGCTTCTCTTCAATTCTCCGTAATCACAGGCATTTTACGTATTGCCAAAGAGAGTATTTTTAGCGGATTAAATAATTTGAGCGTTTGCTCGATGCTATCATCTTTGTATTCTGATAAATTTGGAATGACGGAAACAGAAGTTGCAGATGCAATGGCCCATTATAATCTTTCAAATAAAATTGAAGATGTTAAATCTTGGTATAACGGTTATGCAACCGGGAGTAAAATCAATGTTTATAACCCTTGGTCGATTATAAATCTGATTAAAAATAACGGTGAATTTGAGCCATTTTGGGTTAATACCAGTAGCAATGATATTGTTAAGGACTTAATTCAACATGGAAGTGATGAGCTCAAAGAAGATTTTGAGGCTTTAATAAAAAGAGAATCGATACGTAAGGCAATAGAAGAAAATATTGTGTTTGCAGACTTGGTGGAAAACAAGGCTACAAATGCTGTTTGGAGCTTTTTAATTTTTAGTGGATATCTGACATTTAAAAATGCTGCCGTTGAGAATGGTCAAAAATACGCCGATTTGTTGATTCCTAATGATGAAGTAGCATGGTTTTACAGAAATGTTATTAACAGTTGGTGTAAAAATAATATTGGGGAGAAGCGTTACAATCTGATGCTCAATAGTCTTATCTCAGGCGAAGTAGAAAAATTTAAAGAACTTTTTACTGATTTTGTGCTGAAAAGTTTTAGCATGTTTGATGTTAGTGGACAAGAGCCTGAAAAATTTTATCACGCGTTTGTGCTTGGAATGCTTGTGAGTTTGGGCAATGAATATGTTATAAGATCAAATAGAGAGAGTGGATTGGGGCGCTATGATGTCATGTTAATTCCAAATGACAAGAATAAACTTGGTATTATAATCGAATTCAAAAAAAGAAGTCAATATCAGAAAGAGACACTTGAGCAAGCTGTTGTTGCAGCGTTGGAGCAGATCGAAGATAAAAAATATGCACAAGAATTGAACGCTTTTGGTATCAAGAAAATTTTGAAGCTTGGGATTGCTTTTCAGGGCAAGAGTGTTTTAATAAAAGAAAGATATTAAAATTTAGCCTTAAAATTTAGGAATTCTAATGTCCAAGATAATGGAAATATACCCTTCTCTGATGTGTGCAGATTTGCTAAATCTGGCAAAAGTTATCTCTGATTTAGATGAACACTGTGATGGTTACCACATTGACGTTATGGATGATCACTTTGTTCCAAATTTAACAATGGGTCCGGATTTCGTGAATGCAATTGCACAAGCAACACACAAGCCAATCCACGTACACTTGATGGTTGATCATCCAAAATGTTGGGTTGATAGATTGGATCTTAGTAAGAAGGATGTATTTATATTTCATTACGAGGCATTTGAATGTTTCAAGCCCATGAAAGATTTAGTTGATAAAGTTAAGGCAAAGGGTTGGCAGGTTGGAATGGCCTTTAATCCACACACTCACATATATGATCCCCACACAAATATCTCTCTTGTGGCATCGCATCTTAATCTTTTTGACAAAATTCTTATAATGTCTGTAAAACCGGGCTTTGCCGGACAGACGTTTATGCCGGAGGTTATTGAAAAGGTTAAAAGAGTCATTGCCTACAGAAATACTCAAAATGAAAACTTTAAAATTTATATGGATGGTGGAATTGGCAAAGATAACATAAAAATGCTTTCAGGGCTTGGCATCGATGCCGTTGTTGTCGGGTCATCTATTTTTTCTGAAAAAAATCCGGTTAAAGCATTAAAAGAGCTTTACGAAATGTTAAAACCTACTTAAATTGATAGATTAACGCAAGTTCGATAATTAGTAAAAGGGCTGTGGATGTTAAAAGTAGCTTCTGACCAGAGGTCTGTCATCCTGAATTTATTTCAGGCCTGCCCGCCATAGCTTTAGCGACGGCTGGGATCCATGGATTAGTTGCTCCTATTGCTCAATTACAAAAATTTGGAATAAATTTATCCATGGATGCTGAAACTAGTTCAGCATGACACAGTATTACCAAAACACTGCACAATCCATTGCGCTTTAATTTTAGAGTTACCGAACTCGCATTAGATTAAGTTTTTAAATTTTAAAGTAACAGTCATGTTTCAAGATTGGGAAGGCGTTAGATGCAAGTTTTAAACACGGCAGCTAAGCTTAAAGTGGGGGTATTCTTTGGTGGTAAATCAATTGAACGGGAAGTCTCATTAAATTCCGGTCGCACAATTTGCGACCATTTGGATACTGGTAAGTACGAGGTTATTCCATTATTTCAAGATGAAGATGGAACTTTGTACAGTCTACCATGGCATTTTTTGCATCGTGGAAAGATTGCAGATTTTCAGTCACGATTGGCAAAAGAGGCTCAAAAAATTACTTGGGATGAGCTGAGAAGTTTGGTCGACTTTGTTTATCTTGCCGTACATGGCCGTTTTGCTGAAGATGGTACAATTCAAGGCATGCTTGAGATTTTGAACATTCCATATCTGGGCAGTAAAATTTTTGGCAGTGCCCTTGGCATGAACAAATTTGTTCAGAAAGAGATTTTTAGGGCCAATGGGATTGATGTTGCCCCCGGTATTACTGTTAATAAATCTGAAGTTGATTCTTTGACTGAAGCAAATTCTTTAAGTACCAAAGACATTTTGCTTAGACTTGAAAAAGCTGGAACCAAGTTGCCCTGCATAGTAAAACCTATTCACGAAGGTTCCAGTCTTGGAGTATCAAAAGTTTTAACAGAAGATGAGCTTATTCCCGCAATTAAAAAAGCTGCATATGTCGACGATCGTAGAGTTCAGGATGTCATTATTGAAGAAAAAATTGAAGGCATGGAGTTTGTTTGCGTCTGCTTGCAGCGAGCTATTAAGCGAAATGAAAAGATAGATGCAGAGTGGTTTACTTTTCCGATAACGGAAGTTGTTCCGGAAGAGCAGAGTATATATGATTACGAACAAAAGTATATGCCCGGCCGTGCAACAAAAATTACACCTGCTCGTTGTTCGGATCAGGATTTGCAAAAAATTTCACAAACATGTATAAAAGCATCTATTCTTTTGAATTTTTCAACTATTTCGCGTATTGATGGCTTTTTAACTAAAGACGGGAGGGTCATTTTAATTGATCCGAACACTTTGACGGGAATGTCTCCTTCAACGTTTTTATTCCATCAGGCTGCAGAGTATGGAATGAGTCACACTCAACTGATCAATTATTTAATCGAAACCGAACTAAAATTAGCAGGAATGCTCGAATTTACCGGTGACGGTAGCAAGGGGGAAAATTCTGTGGAAACAAATAAACGTGGCGGGGAAAAAATACGAGTAGCAGTGTTGTTAGGCGGTGCCACAAATGAACGTGAAATTTCGCTTGAATCCGGAAGAAACATCTGCTATAAACTTTCTCCCCAAAAATATGAATGTATACCACTTTTTGTTACTAATTTGCATGAGTTGTATAAGTTAGATCAGCGTTTGTTGATTAAGAATTCTACTCGTGGGATATCAAGTATGCTTGATAAGGCGCAAAAAGTCTCTTGGTCAGAACTACCTAACATTTGTGATTTTGTATTTATTGGTCTGCATGGTGGCCTTGGTGAGGGAGGAGGAGTTCAGGGGGCACTAGAGATGTTGGCCCTTCCTTACAACGGTTCTGGTGTGTTGGCCAGTGCACTTTGCATGGACAAATTTAAAACTAACAATTTTTTACGTTCACATGGATTTGATGTTCCGGACTCTTTCTTAATTCCACTTCAAGCTTGGCAGGAAAAATCGGTTGAAGAAAAAAACGAATATATCGATTCAAATTTAAAAGATTATCATTATCCACTTGTTCTAAAACCCCATGATGACGGATGCAGTGTATTTGTTAAAAAAATCAAAAATCGTGGTGATGCCATTGATCTTATTGATCAGTACTTTGTTCAATCAGGAAAAACAAATGCAATGATTGAGGAGCTTATTGTTGGTACGGAGTTGACTTGCGGTGTAATTGGGAACGATAAAGACGTCAGAGCCCTTGTCCCATCCCAAACTGTAGCCAAAAACGACATACTTTCAATTGAAGAGAAGTTTTTACCCGGTGCGGGAGAAAATCAGACTCCAGCAAATCTTCCGGTTGCTACGCTTGAGTTTGTTAAAAATATAATGGTTGAGGCGTACAAATTTGTCGGATGTGTCGGATATGCTAGGATTGACTGTTTTTATCAAGATGGAACCCAGAGCAAAACAGGTAAGCCTCGAGTTGTGATCCTAGAATTTAACACATTACCCGGAATGACTCCTGCAACCTGTATCTTCCATCAAGCGGCAGAGTGTGGTATGAAGCCGATGGAATTTATTGATAAGGTAATTGAACTTGGTTTTTCAAATCATGCTGAAAAATTGACTAAAAATAGTTTAAATAATGTTGAGCTTAAAGCACAGGCTCCAAAGTTAATACTCGAACCGGTGGTTCTTGAACAAGTGCGTCTTGAATCGGGTGCTCCTGAATCGATCGGTGCAGCCGTCACGCATGAAAATTTACATGAAAATTCATCTGCCTGTTGTGATCACCCGCATGAAAAACAGCACCGAAAAAAATCCAAATCCGGAAAACCGGTAAGTTTTGATTCTGCACAACCCGAGCCTGATTCGGTGCAATCTCAAGATATCGATGACAATATTACAATGAATTTATTTTAAGCTTATTGGAACTTATTTTAAAATTCTTGTATTTTTTAAATAAAAATTGTTACCTTACGGCTAAAGTTTTAAAACTGTTAGGAGAAAGGAGATTTTTTATGTATTATTGTTCCAATTTACTAAAATTATTTTCATTATGTGTTTGCCTTGCGATCTTTTCAGCTATGGATATACGTGGGCCTGGTTCCTCAGGAGGGGTTTCTTCGGCTGATTTGGATGATTTAAAATTTGTGTCCGCTGCAAGAAGGACAGGGTATTTTTGAGGCGAAAATTTTTGGAGGGGAACTTGACGCACAAGGAAATCCCAAAGTTATTTACGATGTTAAAGAGATTTCATTTGGAGGTAGCACCAAACTTGGTGGGATAAAGAACGAGACGGAGGGGGATTTTTCAGTTACGGATTTGGATATAGCAAAAATTAAAGAGATTCAGATTATAAATTCGGCCTTTAAAAGCAATAAGTATAAAAAACAAGATAATACTTCGGAAGAATTTGTTCTTGCCAAAGTGGTTTTTGATACAGGGGTTACGCTTGAGAATATTTTGATTCCCAAAAAGGTTCAGTTAAGTGCCATTGAGATTAATACCGGTGCGGACAAGGCATGGAAGCTTTCAACTTTAAGTAAGATAGAGTTCAAGAAATCCATAGCTACGCAAGATGCTGTAGATCAAGTCAATCATGCGTTCAAAGAAAGCGAGCAAAAGGCTGGAGAAATTAAAAAGACGCCAGGGCACAAAGTTGTAAAGAAGATTAAATAATCCTAATAATTAAAATTTGTGCATAAAGAGTCTTGTGCAAACGAATAGCCTAAAATAATGGGGCCTATAATACAATGAGCAAGATACAGGAGGTTTTCGGGTGTATATTTTTGCTGCTTT
>CAVXAT010000007.1:0-12800 GCA_963759805.1 uncultured bacterium | reverse complement strand
AGTCAGATCGAGAGGCCTTAGCAAAATACTACCAAATACTTGATGAAAAGATAAAAGAAGTTAGAAATACATCGATATTTCCCAAAGACCAGGCCCCTGGCTGGCAGCAGTGGATTGCTGATACATTTTGATTCAAAATCAGAAGATAAAATGAAAGCCGACTTGCAGCCGTTTGAAGGAAAAAATATGAGGATAATCCAAAGCTTTATGAAGCTCTTGCGTACATTGTACTTATACCCGGTAAATATCCAAGGCTTTCGGAATATAAAACAGCAACACTCTGGTTTGATAAAACGGAGCATACTGGAAAGCAATGTTTGCAGATTGCATGGATTCCTCAATGATGAATTTTCTGCTCATCTTGGCATATAACAATGAATTTAAAGAGTTTAGTGTTGAATTTTTAAAACAAAGACTTGGGTTACAAGCATTAAATGAAAAGCTTGAGCCATTTTTGAATAGTGATCATACGCGCATTCAACCCGAAAAATCAACAGGTAAAGAAAGAATAAGAAAATTCAATCTTACGCCACAAACAGTTGAGGAGATTGAAGTTCATAATGCGTGGACGGATGTTGAATTCAGAACATTCCCGGCTGTGGCATATAACAAATGCTTGAGGGGTTTGGCCCACGGGTGGATCAAAAGGCTTTATTGTTGCTACGCCTGAACTTAAGGATGCTTCCAGCTTTCAAAAAGATTATGTAATAGTGCAGCCATCTGAAGGGATCTGTTTCGAACTTCAGCCTTCACTGAAAAACTTTATAGTACTTTTCAATTACTTATTGAATCTCGGATTATTTGATCCGAAAAATGTTTATGATGAACTTTTAAAGCCGGATTTTATTAAAACGTATCTTCCAAGATTGGCCGAAAAACTAAGCATGAAATTTGAACAGTCTGTTTCACTTGATGAGGTTGATCGCAAAGATTATGGCGACCAAATTCTAACTAAGCTTGGTTTTGATGATGAATTTCCATTCGATTTATCAACAAGTCATAAGCATGGGGAGATGATTAAGAAATATAGTGCAATCACAGCTGTGTTGAAGAATATATTTGAGAGATTGCCAATGCAATCTGACATGCTTCCAAGTCTTCGAGGTATAAAGTTGGGAAATTTGAGTGAATCGAAGGTAGAAAGTGGTGAATTCATAGTTAATAAAGTTTTCAATTTTTATGATCTACCATGGTTTGATATCAGTACGAGCAATGCAATTACTAGGATTTTAGATGGGATTGAGAGGTCTAAAGTGCAGCTCTCAAAAGAGTCTTTTGGGTATTTTATGCATTTGGCCGAAGAGCAACCTGACGGACGTATTAAAACTGATTTTTTGAGAAAGATTCTGCAAGTATGCGGAGAATTGAGAGATGAGCAGTACCGAAAACTAATAGACATTGCATCAGAATGTGTGAAGAGTTCCAATTCTGAAGTACGTTCTTCAGCGATGTATTTATTCTATGCATTGGTAGATTCATTAAAGGCATTGGTTGCAAAGGGTTATGGATATGATAAAGCAATAGCTGCTGCATCAGAATGTGTGAAGAATGCTAATTCTGACGTGCGATATTTGGCGATGTATTTATTCAATGCATTGATAGATCCATTAAAGACATGGGTTGAAAAGGGTTATGGAGTTGAAAAGGGTTATGGATATGATAAAGCAATAGCTGTTGCATCAGAATGTATGAAGTGCTCCGATTCTGGCACGCAAATTTCGGCGATAAGTTTATTTGCAGCATTGATTGAAAAGGGTTATGGGTATGATAAAGCAATAGCTGCTGCATCAGAATGTGTGAAGAATGCTAATTCTAACGTGCGATATTTGGCGATGTATTTATTCAATGCATTGGTGAAAAAGGGGCAGGGGTATGATCAAGCAATAGCTGCTGCGTCAAAAGGTGTGAAGAATGCTGATTTTGACGTGCGATATTCGGCTATACACTTATTCAAGGCATTGTTTGAAAAGGGTCAGGGATATGATCAAGCAATAGCTACCATAAAGAAAAGTTTATGGGATAAAGACAGGCTCGTTCAATACGAGGCGTTTAATTTATGTTGGTGTTTATTAAGAGCAAAAGGAAAGCCAGAAACAGAAATTGCCGAGATAATGGAACGATTAAGTGTTAATCCCAACGAGCAAGGGTGGATGAATTATTTCAAAAGTTTCATTGGAGCTGATGCATTAAGTCAAGAAATGGCAAAGCATTTTGGTAAGTAATAACTTTTACGCATAGCTATTTATTCAAAACTATGGGCAAAAGATGGGCAGAAGATATGGTGTCTTTTGCCCTATCAAATTACTGTTTTTAAACTAGAAGTTTTATGGTATCTTAGGTCATGCGAATTTTGATGTTTAACGCTTTAAAATAGGATGTACCATGGCATCGACTACTGTGACGCTTGAAAAAATAGTTTCATTGTGTAAGCGCAGAGGATTTGTTTATCCATCAGCCGAGATCTATTCAGGTCTTAACGGCGTATATGACTTTGGTCCGCTCGGTGCGCTGCTTAAGCAAAACATCAAACATGCCTGGTTAGAATATATGACCAGTTTTCCCGAAGAGGTTGTGCTTGTTGACGGTTCAATTTTGGGTGCTCCGGATGTCTGGAAGGCGTCAGGTCACGTTGATAATTTTAGTGATCCACTGGTAGACTGCTTGGCTTGTAAAAAACGGTTCAGAGCCGATGAATTTAAGCTTGAGGATGGCTGCCCAAATTGTGGAGCCAAAAGTTGGACTGATGTCAGGCAGTTTAAGCTGATGTTTCAGACGCAGGTGGGTGCCGTTGCAGACGAAAATAGCATTGCATACCTCCGTCCGGAAACAGCCCAATCTATTTTTATAAATTTCAAAAATGTAATTTCAAGTTACAGAGTCAAAGTTCCGTTTGGAATTGCGCAAATTGGTAAGGCATTCCGTAATGAAATTACTCCAAAACAGTTTTTATTTAGAATGCGCGAATTTGAACAGATGGAGATGGAATTTTTCTGTAAGGGGCAGGATGCGGATAAATTCTTTGATCTATGGGTTGCTCGCAGACAAGAATTTTTTAAGAGTATTGGTTTGAATCCTGAAAAAATTAGAATTAGACCTCATGCTAAAGAAGAGCTTGCGCATTATGCAAAGGGCTGCTTCGATGTTGAGTACAATTTTCCCTTCGGATGGAAGGAGCTGGAGGGAATTGCAAATCGTGGTGACTTTGACTTATCACAACACTCTAAATTTTCCGGCAAAGAGCTGGCGGTTTTTGATGAAGAGACAAAAGAGTCATACGTTCCACATGTTGTGGAGTGCTCGGTAGGTGTTGATCGTCTGTTTTTGACACTGTTATTTGACTCATATTACGAAGACGAAGTTGAGGGTGAGCCAAGAATAGTTCTCAGACTTCATCCTAAAGTTGCTCCAATCACTGCTGCAATTCTGCCTCTTACAAATAAACTTAAGGAACAGAGTGAAAAGGTGTTCTTTGATTTGAAAAAGCAGGGATTTCACGTACAGTACGATACGTCCGGTTCAATTGGGAAAAGATATCGTCGTCAAGATGAGGTTGGAACTCCTGTCTGTTTCACATTTGATTTTGACAGTCTTGAAGACGGAATGGTTACGGCACGGAATAGGGATACCCTTGTGCAGGAGCGTGTTGCCATTGATAAATTGCCTGAATACTTGAATAAGTTGATTAAATAAGTCGCCTTGAAGGAGAGGAGATGTTTGTTTTTAAGTTTATACGTAGGGTCTATGACTGGATGGGCGAAAAAGTAAATTCGCCATATGCTTTAATGTGGCTGTTTTTCCTGTTTTTTATTGAATCATCCGTCTTTTTCATTCCGGTTGATCCGTTATTAATTCTATTTTGTGTTCAAAACAACAAACGTTCTCTTTCTTATGCGGGGCTGGCCACAATAGCCTCCGTTTGTGGTGGTCTTTTTGGATATGCTATCGGTGCCTTGATGTGGAAGAGCATAGGAGTAAAGCTAGTTGGGTTGTTATTCTCAGAACAGACATTCTTAAACTTGGTTTCCAAATATAAACTTTATCAGAATTGGGCTGTTTTTATTGCAGGGTTTACACCTGTTCCTTACAAAGCCGTGACTGTTTCTGCCGGTTTTTGTCACCTACCGATTGTTCCGTTTGCCTGGTATTCATTTTTATCCCGCGGAGCTAGATTTTTTCTTGTTGCAGGAATGATTCGAATTTGGGGAGCACAGGTTCAGAAGTTCATAGACAAGTACTTTAATACTCTTGTTGTCTTGTTTACTGTAATAGTGATTCTTAGTTGCTGTGTGTTTTTATAATATTTATTTTGAATTAATGTATTTGGAAAAATTATGAGCGGGAAACGGGACTCGAACCCGCGACCCTCGCCTTGGGAAGGCGATGCTCTACCAATTGAGCTATTCCCGCACAGTATTTAATGAACTAGGTAAAATTTAACACAAAATTTGGCTTGTGCAAGAGTTATTTTTCGCCGTCGCCAAAAACTCCATAGATTATAAAGTAGGGCTTTCTTTAAATTTACCGTTAAAAACAAATTCCGTAATAGGTTTCCGATCCGAAGGCTCTTCGCGTTTTTGCAAATCCTCTGACAAAACCTCTTTTTTACCCGGTTTGCCAATTGCGCACATTGCCTCCACAGTGAAATCATCAGGAGGAATTCCCAGCTCTTTTTTTGCTTTGTCGTAGTCAAAGCCCTCCATTCCATGTGACACTAAATTCATGTCAGTGGCTTGTAAACTAAGATTTTCCCATGCGGACCCGGTATCAAACGAATGAGTTCGTGCCGGTTTATTGTTGTAAGTAAAGTTATTTTTGGAGATTATTACAATTAATACTGCTGCGTTTTTGCACCAATTTTGATTGAATTCTCCCAACAGGTTAAAAAGAGTTTTCCATTCAGGGGTATCTCTCATGGCATAAATAAATTGCCAAGGTTGGTTGTTATACGATGAGGGAGCCCATCGTGCTGCCTCAAAAAGGGTCATCAGTGCCTCTTTTGTTATAGTTTCTCCGGACATTGCTCGAGCTGACCATCGTTTTAATATCAGCGAATTTATTGGATAATCGGGTTTTTTAGTTTTCATACGGGACCTTTGCTTTAAGAAAATAAAAAAAATACTTATTTTGTACAAAATTTAACTTGAATGGACTAAAAATTCCATATTTTATAGAAAAAATAGAGTTATTAAGTCTATACTAGGGTGTTTTTATCAATATATTTTTATACAAATATTGCTTTGAAAATACTTATATTGCTATTCTAAAATTAGTTAGAATGTATGTTTCTCGAAATAGGGGGAGTTAAAATGAAGAATTATTCAAGTTGTTTGGGACTGTTTATTTTTATAGGGGTGTCCTTTTGTCGCCTGGCTGCAATGCCGGGGGTAGCGGATACTTCAACTGATACGGGAATGCCTGATATTGGTGCTATCCCTACAACAATTACACCTACTACTACAGCCCCGTCGTTGGACCAGCAGATCGCGACGGATTTAGCTAAACTAAGTGGACAAACTTCTATTAGCGGAAAGTTAACTATATTGAATTCAATCTTGAATTACGTGGGAAAGCAGTCAGTTTCTGCTCAGTCACAATCTGCTTACTCTAATGCTGTTAAAAGTTTTGATACATATGCGCAGAGACTTCAACCTTCGAGTATAACTAGACAACAGATTTCTCAAATACTTAGTTGGTTGAACAATTATCAGAGTAGTCCATTGTTTGTAGGTAATGTTTCATCATCAATCACATTTTGGACAGGTAAATTGACAACTTATGGTCTTACTTCTTATCAAAGGGCGGTACAACGACAACAACGCAGTCAACAACGATAAATTGAAAGATCAGCGTGGGATTTTTAGGCATCGTGGAGGGGCTTCAGGTTAGGGGAACATATGACGAGATTATTACGTAAATTAAAGAGGTCGATATTTGGGATAAATACAAGGCTAAGAATGATGAATTTCTTTTCAAGGTGTCTTGTGTTTTTCAAAATGTTTCTTGGGGCTCCATAAAATGGGGCCCTTAAATCTGTTTAGAAAAGAGTTGTTTTTTGCTCTAAAAATTGTAGAATTTTATTATGAAAGTTTGTTTAAGTTTTTGTTTAAATTCTATTGTTAAAAGGGAGACTTTGATATGAAAGTTCTACAGTTTTCTGTCGCGAGCGTATTCTGTTTATTTAGTGGAATCAGTGCCGGTTTTTTTAGTTCTGAGAAGGATGTGAATTCTGAAATTCAGCAGGAGCTTGCAAAAATCAATAAGGATGGCGATTTTGAAACACAAGTAAATAAGCTGCAGAATTTGATGATAAAAAATCGTAAAAATGTTTTTAATTCAACAACTCAAAACATTTTTGGCAACACATTACAAGATTTTTACAATAAACGGGATAAGGAAGATTATCATCATGGAAGAGTGTTAAGCTTACTGTTTTCGGGAGCTACCGTAACACCGCTTTTGAGCAAAAATCAGCAGGACTACGTTCAAAACACAATGCTTCCGGAGTTAAAGAAATCCTCATGTTTCTCAATCAAAGCTAAAATCCTTGGAACTCTTAAAAATCTTGAAAAATCCAACAATTTTTACATTAGGAATAGAATGCTTGCAACTTTGTCCAGACACCATGGCGTCAAACCAATTGAAAGCGAAGTTCAGACATTGTTTGCAAAGATTCTAAAGGGAACATATGCCATGCGTCCGTTAAATGATGAGTCCAAATTACATTATTTAAAACAGGTATTAGATGATGTTGCGGATTCAACATTATTAAATGATTCGGATAAAAAATATGTTAAAACGGTTATGCTGCCGGATGTTACTAAAAATATAGAGATGGTAAAATTGGCTCCTGCAAGTAAGGTTTTCGGGCAAATGAAGGATATTACAGCGGCATACTTCAAGGATCCCAAAAAGGATTTTGACGTAGCTAAAAACAAGGCTGTGCCGGGCCCTGTGCTTGTGGCATAGGATGTTATCTAGAAATAAGATTAAGTAAAAATAATAAAACAGAAGCGAGCCGGTTCAAACCGGCTCGCTTCTGTTTTATACAGAAAGAGTTACGAAATTTTTATGAGACTAAATACTTTCAATTCTAATAATTGTTTGAGGTTGACGATGTCCCTTTTTGGTTCTGACTTTGTGACGTCGTTGGAACTTGAAAGAGATAACTTTTGGGGCTTTGTCCTGTTTGATTATGCTTGCTACGACAGAAGCATTTTTGATAAACGGACTGCCAAATTCAAATTTTGTTTCATCAGTTTTTCGGAACAAAACATTATCAAATTTAATCTTATCTCCGGTGTTCCCTTCAATCTTTTCTATGCAGATAGTTTTACCGGGTAATGCTTGATACTGTTTCCCGCCCGTTTCAATGATGGCGTACTTTTCAAAGGTTGTAACTTTTTGTGTGTTATTCATGATCGAATAGCCCTTCTTCCACATTTGGAATCGTAATATATCTGGGTAATACAAGTAATAAAGAATATTTAAATTAAAACACGTTTTATTTTAGCATATTCTTGGTATCTGTCTAGTTTACCCTTGGAATCTTGTTAGAATCTTATTAAAAAGAGGCTCAACTGTAGGAAATAACCTCCATTTCCCAGTGTTTAAGCTTCTTCAATAATTTGCAGTACTGTTTCCGTTAGGATATCCAGATTAGTCGCTATTTTAGCAAAAGCGGCTGTACTGACAATCTTTTCAATCTCAGTAAGCTCTTCACTTGTAAATGCGCTTAAAGTTTGTGTTAATACGCCGGTTATTTCTTTTTGGCTGATCTGTTTCTTTGATGAAGGATTTAAAAAACGCAATGTTAATGTTATAGAGGTATTTAATTTATTGCCTGAAATGCCTAAGATTTTGGTTATTAAGGCGGCTATCTCTTTTTTGTCGGCGTTTGTAATCTGGGATTTTTTAGTTGGCTTTGCAGGTTTTTCATTAGATAACTGCATATTTTTCACCAAAGCTTCTACCTTTTCGTGTTCAATCTTTAGCATATTGCATACATTTTTAACCAATTCATCAAACAGCTTTCCGAATAAAGCAGGCGTTTTGGTAAAATCTCTGAGCTGAAGCTTTTCAGACAAGTTACATATACACATAAGCTTAGTCTTAATGCATGTGGCTATTTTTGCGACGAATTCGGGGATAAATACGACTCCATATCGTTTATTATTGCGACAGGTATCCAGTAATTTTGTGATATGCGGATTTGTTACTATCTCACTTGCAGGTTCTGCTTTTAAAGAGTCCAAGTTTAGATGCTGAACAGGCAAAAATAATAAAAACAAGCTTAAATTTAAAAATACTAACTTTTTCATCTGAAACCTCCATATTTTATATCTACTGACTTTAGTAGCTATTCTATTGTATTATTCGATACTTCTAGTCTCCTAAAATTAACAGAAAACGTCAAACGCTCTATTTGGTCGGAATTCGCACTGCCTTTACGCGTTTTTTGCACTTTTTTCAATGATTTTGTCAGAATTAAGGTCATTTAGGTCGAAATCAAAGTTTAGATAACTATTCTTTTCTGCATTATAAAGCTTCAATGCAAAATTATCATAAATATCGAAGTTTTCTTTCTTTACAAAAAATACTGTATTTAATACTGTATGTGGCATTAATTCAATAATTGAATGTTTGTCTAATATTCGATCTGCAAAATCCCTATCCAATTTGCGGTTAGCCCGTACCTTTTTTTTCCAGGCAACCCAAAAAGGAAAGGAAACGGTGAGAAATAATGCTGTCCCTACGATTATGAGGTATGATCCAACCACCAAAGGTATAGCAGCTTCTGCGGAGGATCCTCCCATTATGAAGTATGCTCCGACGAGGAATGCTCCCAGTCCTAAAGGACATGCTGCTATCAGAGATCCTGTGACTCCTGGTATCAAAACAAAAGCTTCATTATAGTGTAAAAAACGGGCAACATAATTTCTTTGCTCAATTGGTAGATTTATATTTAAAGCGTCTAAAACCAAACGTTCATTGCTATTGTTTTCAATATATATTTGAACAGGTTGGAATCCGGCTTTTATAATTTCTTTGCTGAAGTAATATTTACAGTCTTTGTCTGTTAGCAAGGCTGTAGATGCCTTTACATTGTCCTTTTCGATGTAATTGCCAGTCGGTTCAAGAAGTGCGTGTGGTTTATATTTTGCACATCCGGAGAACGAAATAATCAAAAAACTCGAAAACCAAAAAAACAATAACAACTGCCTGAATTGCAATTTTAGCATAAAACCCCCTTAGATAAAGTATTTTTATTATAGATACAAGTATGTCTGATGGGGTTTTACTGTCAAACGCCTGTGCTCGATTCAGCAAAATTGGCTTAATTTGCCTATATTACTTAAATTCTAGGAAGTGTGATTCCCATCTGTTTCATATATTTTCCCCTGCGGTCTGCATATGAAATCTCGCATGTCTGATCGGCTTGGAAGAAAATAACTTGGGCAATACCCTCATTAGAGTAGATCTTTGCTGGCAGTGGTGTTGTGTTTGAAATTTCGATAGTAACATGTCCTTCCCATTCAGGTTCAAACGGTGTTACATTAACAATTATTCCGCATCGAGCATACGTTGATTTACCCAAACAAATTGTCAAAATATCGCGTGGAATTCTAAAATATTCAACACTACGAGCAAGGGCAAAAGAATTTGGAGGAATAACGCACATATTTGTTTTTAGGGCGACAAATGAATTATCAGTAAAGTTTTTTGGATCAATGATCGAATTGTAGACATTGGTGAAGACTTTAAATTCATCCGCTACTCTAATGTCGTATCCGTAACTTGAAAGTCCAAAACTAACTAATTTTTGAGCTCCATCAGTTTGACGAACTTGTCTTTCAACAAATGGCTCAATCATTCCCGTTGTTTGTGCCATTAATCTTATCCAGCTGTCTGCTTTAATACTCATCCGATTTTCCTTTCACAAGACTCGTTGTACTTAACTAAAGCTCTCCAGCTTACAGGGAAAATTTTTTCAACTATGCTTGAAAGAATTCCTGCATACTCTCGGATCTCTTTTTGTGCTGAACTGCCGAGTCGTAGGTTGGCAAGACGCGCGTAAGCAGCCAAGCTTGCTGTTTCAATAAATTCCGTATACATAGATTGTGGCAGTACACCTCTTGCTTGTTCCGGACAAACACCCTGTTCTAACAGGTAGTTATAAAGTTCTAGCGCCTTATGATTTGATTTGCGAATATTTGCAAGCAACTCAGTGTTATGTTCGTGAACTTCATTGCTCGATCCTTGCTTTACATTTGCATCGCGCTTGCGCAGTTCTGAGGGGACAAAAAACTCCGGTTCAAATGTAACATAACGACGAGAAATTTCATTACGAGCAAATCCAACCGTATGACGGTACCATTCCCTTACGACATAAATTGGCATTTTTATTCTAAAACGAAGTTGCGGATGAAAAAATGGGGTATTGTGATTGTTTTGTGCAAGGTACTCAATTAGATTTTGGTCTTTGGCTGATACGCGGTGGCCAACAACCTTTGCAGAATCGCCATATCCATCGCGAATCGGTTCAAATTCAGACTCTTTGTTAAACGAGACTCTTGCTGCATTAACAACAGTTAAATCGTTGCCAAAAACATCTAGAATTTCAACAAATCCAACATTATCGTTAATAAATTTTTTTTCTGCAAGCAGCTTTCCACTTTTTTTTGGTTGTCTACCGGGAACTATTTTGCTTAACACGTTTTTTTCCTTTCAAAAAAATCAGCAATTTTTAATGCAATCAAATTTTTACTAGTATCACAAATTTATTTCATAGAGTTAAGTAAGTTGTAAATTTGTCAGCAACTTCCGCTTTAACAAAATATAAGCGTTTTTCATGGATACTTGTTTTGTTACAGTTCCAGTCTGCAAAATTTGATAAAAAATCATTACTCTGGTATATATAAATAATTGATTGATAGTGGCTTTTATGAACCTTAGGAGTCTGAATATGAACGAAGTGCGCACAAGATTTGCCCCAAGTCCAACAGGGTTTTTACATGTTGGTGGACTTAGAACCGCATTGTATGCCTATCTTTATGCTAAAAAACATGGGGGCAAGTTTATTCTGCGTATCGAAGATACCGATCAGCACCGGTTGACGGAAGGCGCGGTTGAAAATTTGATTGCAACGTTACACTGGGCCGGACTTGATTATGATGAGGGGCCCGAAAAAGGTGGACCCTTGGGGCCATACATTCAGTCTGAGTGTCTGCCAAGATATAAACAGCATGCCGAGCAACTGATTGAGGCCGGACATGCCTATTACTGCTTTTGCTCGACTGAGCGCCTCGAGATACTTCGCCAGCAGCAGACCGCTGCCAAGCTTCCAACCCGTTATGACCTGCACTGTCGCAAACTGGATCAGGCAGAGGCAAAAAAACGTGTTGATGCAGGTGAGAAGCATGTTATTCGTATGAAAGTTCCAATGACCGGCGAGCTAACGTTCAATGATCTTATCCGTGGCAATGTTACAATTGCTTATAAAAACGTTGATGATCAAGTGATTATTAAATCTGATGGGTTTCCAACTTATCACCTGGCCGTTGTAGTTGATGATCATTACATGAAAATTAGCCACATTATTCGTGGTGAAGAGTGGTTGCCAAGTACACCCAAACATATTTTACTTTATCAGTATTTTGGGTGGGAAATGCCACTGATTGCCCATCTTCCTCTGTTATTAAATCCGGATAAAAGCAAATTGAGTAAGCGTCAGGGTGATGTTGCCGTTGAAGATTATCGTGATAAAGGGTATCTGCGCGAGGCGTTAGTTAATTTTATTGCTCTGCTTGGTTGGAATCCCGGGGACACCCGTGAAGTTTTTACACTGGATCAACTTATTCAGGAATTTTCGCTTGAGCGTGTTGGAAAATCCGGTGCAGTTTTTGATGTTGAGAAATTAAAATGGATGAACGAGCAGCACATGCGACTGCTGACTGATGATCAGATGCTTGCGTTTGTAAAACCAATTCTGCAAGAAAAGCATTGGGGCGCATTTCCGGATGAGTATCTAAAAAAGATTTTTGGGCTTATGCATGAGCGTGTAAAATTCCCACAAGATTTTGTTGAGAGCTGCTCATATTTTTACAAAGATCCACATACGTTTGATGAGGCGGCCAAGGCCAAGAGTTGGACGGAACAGACTCCAGTTCTATTGCAGGGCTTGCTAGAGCGCTACAAAAATTTAGATATTTTTGATGCTGCAGTTATTGAAAGTGAGTTGCGACAAGAGGCAGAAAAGCAACAGATCAGTGCCGGCAAATTTATTCACCCGTTGCGTCTGGCATTAACCGGTGTGGCAGTTGGTGCAAGTCTGTTTCATCTGATGGAAATTTTGGGAAAAGAGACGGTTGTAAGGCGAATGGAATTTGCGATTAAGCATTTCGAGCAGAAGGCTCTTTGATTCGAAGCATTTTTACTTTTGAAATAAATGATTCTAAGGGTAGAAGGAAAGGATCTCGATGCGTGTATCGCAGCTAAAGGCTCTTGTTAAACGTTGTGAGTCTGATGTGCTTGAGTTTAAAAAAACGTATTCACGAAATTGTACAAATGGCTTTGACGGAGGGAAGATTGCCAAAATCTGCCGAAAAGTCTGGCGTTTGTGAGATTTTACAAAAGCTTAAGCTTCTTAAAAACGAACGGCTTACCAATGCTGCTGTTATTCTCTTTTGCAAAACAGAGGATCGGCAATTCTTGGAAGCACAAATTCGGCTTGCACGTTTCCAGGGGCTCACCAAAGATGTCTTTATGGACAGAAAGGATTTACATGGCAATATCTTTGATCT
>CAVXAT010000006.1:0-12115 GCA_963759805.1 uncultured bacterium | reverse complement strand
TCGCACGATCCACCACCAGCCTTCGCCACGCAGCCGCGCGGCCTCGACGAACTCGAGGTTGACGATCCCGATCGCGACCGCGCGGGCGAGGCGGAACACCTTGGTCGAATCCAGCACCGCGATGGTGATGATGAGCACCGGGATCGCCGTGCCGAGCACCGACAGGACGACGAAGGCGAAGATCAGCGTCGGCATCGAGAGCAGGAAGTCGACGAGGCGCGACAGCGCCTGATCGACCCAGCCGCCGGCGACCGCGCGGGGAACCCGGATGATGCCGATGGTGAAGGAAAAAGCGGTGATCATCAGCGCGAGCCCGATCGAGATGCGCGCGCCATAGATCAGCCGGCTCATGAGGTCGCGGCCGAGATTGTCGAGCCCGAGCAAAATGCGAGTCGGGATCCGCCCAGGCATCGCCGACCGGGGTCGCCTGAAAGGCGCGATCAGGGCGCGAACCGGCTCTTGTACTCTGCCGCCGCGAATCTTGCCGAGTTTGCTTGCCCCTTGGTGCTGGCCGTGGCCTTGCTCGAAGAATCGGGGCTTGATAGTGGGCTGCCACCGAAAGAGATTCGCCGGCAAATCGAGTGCGGGCTTGCGGCCGTGGCTTCGCCTTCGCCGCCTATCGAGGATTCGACGCCGACCGCCGTGGCGACGGTCGAAACGCCGCCGGCCGTCGATATGCAAGCGGCGTTGTCTGCGCTCTGGTCAGCCGGTAAGACCGCGATGTTGGAGAACACCGACAAGATGACGGTGGAGGCCCACAATTTGGGCAGCCATCCTCAAGCTTAAATTCATCGGCTCTGAACCGTTTTTTACAAGCCAAGCAGTCTACCAGTGGATCACTAAAATTATCAACGTGACCTGACGCCTTCCAGACATCCGGAGCACCCAAAATTGAACCGTCAACAAGCACAACCTCTTCGGGAAAACTGGTCATATATTCTAACCAGGCATGTTTGATGTTTTGCTTAAGCAGCGCACCGAGCGGACCAAAGTCATACACGCCGTTAAGACCTGAATAGATCTCGGCTGATGGATAAACAAATCCTCTGCGCTTACACAATGAAACTATTTTTTCAAGCGTCACAGTAGTCGATGCCATGGTACATCCTATTTTAAAGCGTTAAACATCAAAATTCGCATGACCTAAGATACCATAAAACTTCTAGTTTAAAAACAGTAATTTGATAGGGCAAAAGACACCATATCTTCTGCCCATAATTTCAAGTAAATAACTAGATTTTCAGGTAACCAGATATAAGCTAACTACAATAAAAAAATACCTTTTTCTAGGCAACTTCCGACCATTGCATCCGGCCAAACGCTCACCTGAACCTCACCAATGTGAACCTTTTTCAATAAAAACATGCACAATCTTGACTGACCAATCCCTCCACCGGTAGATAAAGGCAATTTGCCGTCCAGAAGCATTTTATGAAACATTAATTTTTTTCTATCTTCTTTACCAACAATCCTAAGCTGCTCTTCCAAAGCTGTTTTATCAACACGAATTCCCATAGAAGACAGTTCAAAAGCCATTTTCAAAACAGGATTCCAAACCAAAATATCACCATTCAAGCCTTTAAATCCATCATGTGTTGGGGTTGACCAGTCATCATAATCAGGGGCTCGGCCATCATGAGGAATGCCGTCTTTCAAATTTCCACCTATTCCTATAACAAAAACTGCTCCATATTTTTTACAAATTTCATTTTCACGTTCTTTGCGCGACAACGAAGGATATAAATCTTCAAGTTCCTCCGCATGCACAAAATGAATATCAGCGGGAAGAGATGATGTTATCTGTGGAAAATGCATTGATACTTCGGCCTGCGTACTAGCTATCGCTCCATAAATCTTGCGCACTATCATCTTTAAAAATTCAACGTTACGATCTTGCTTGGTTATAACCCTCTCCCAATCCCACTGGTCAACGTACAACGAATGCAGTGCATCAAGCTCTTCGTCTGCACGTATGGCATTCATATCAGTATAAATTCCTTCACCGGGTAAAAATCCATGACTTCCTAATGCCATTCTTTTCCACTTTGCAAGGGAGTGCACAATCACAGCCTTTGAATCATTATCAGATTTTACCGCAAAAGAGACCGGACGCTCAATCCCATTTAAATCGTCATTTATCCCCGTCCCCTCCCTGACAAAAATTGGAGCGGTTACTCTGGTTAAATTAAGCGCTTTGGCCAACTCCTCTTGAAAACTCTTCTTAATCAGATAAATTGCCTTTTCTGTATCACGTAATCCGATCGCTGGTGAATATTTTTCACAATCACCATGTTTTTCTTTTAACGCCTTACCACACAACATCGTTAGATCCTTTCATTTGGGGTTAAAACTAAAAAACCCCAGCTTGCTTTAAGCTGGGGTTTTTATTCTTTACTTTTTATTTTACTTAATGTTTTAAAAACACCCCAGCACGACCAATCTCTTGGTTATTATTATTTTGATTATTAAGATTGATAATTTGGGATGTGATTAAAGCCATCATTTTTGACAACATCGATTTTTAAAATTTCATTTACATAAAAAAGTTTTTATTGAACTTTATTAAAACAAAAATATACAATTATTGTCAAGTTAAAAAATTTATTATTAATCAGAAGTGACTTTTATAGGCTTTATCCAAATTAATTTAAAAGAATAAAGCTTTTGACACCCTGTTTTATTATTGCTACAATTGCAAACCCTAGATAAAAAGGCTAAATAAAACAATTTTAAACAATTTTAACGAGAATCCTATGAGCAAGATTAATTTTATAATTCTATCTTTCTTAATAATTGCATACTCCCAGGCTCATGCAATGAGTCAAATTGATGCGCACGCGCAAACTTCTGTACTCACTCAAGTTATGGGTTCTTTTAATCTCGCCAACGATATCAAAAATAATTTTCTAAATTTAAAAGAATTTGATCAAACCATTAGTGAAGACGAAAAACTTTCAAAAATAACGGATTTGCTCCGATCTTATCAAATTGCACATGAAATATTCATCTATAGTAAATTTTCATGTAATCCAATAAACTTATCATCCGAATATTTGGATGAATACTGTTTTTGTAATACATCGCTACAGGAAAAATTCCAAGCCAAGGCTGACTCTCTTTTAGGTGGGAATGTCCTTGATTTACATAAAAGGTTTGAATATATGAGGAGTGTAGAATATAAAACTCTTTTAATTCCATACAGATTAGTTACTGGATGAATATGAAAAATTTTAACAAAATACTGTTATCAGGCATGCTGGCCGGTTTGGTTTATTCGTCTTCACTTGCAATGAAATCCTATGACCGAAGACCGGTATGCGCCCACCAGAAGTCCTTTAGCAATCCAAGCACAAATTTTGTAAAAAATCTCATTGAAGAACTTATTACTGACACGATCGCAGGAAATGCTGAAAAAGTGTGCAATATTTTGGTTGCCAACGACGACAGCTTGCTTAATACTTTGGTTAATACCAGAGTATATGATCCTAAAAGTAATTATTACGGCTGGACACTGCTGCAAATCGCTGTAGAGCAAGGGCATGAAGCAATCGTGCGTGTGCTTATTCAAAATGGCGCTGATATTAATGCAAGAGTGGATCATCCAGACAGCTATCATCATAACTGGGCAGCATTACATATTGCCGAATGGCGAACTAAAGTATTTGGCAGCCAAATACATGCAGAAATCACAAAAACTCTTATCACTTTCGGCGGGGCAGATCTTTATGCAAAAATAGACAACCCCGGCAGTGAGTATGATGGTTGGACAGCGTTAGATATTTTATGTATGCCATAAAAACGCCTCTAACATTTTCGGATCTTTTACAACTCTCTCATCGCTTTTTCAATACAATCTTTTGCCATATCATATGAATCTGATTTTTTAAATTTGATAGGCTTGCCAAATTTTACTTTAACCGCTGCACGTCTGCGTGGTAAAACGCATCCGTATGGAGCAATCTTTTCCGTACCTTCAATTTTTATCGGAATAATCGCAACACCCATCTCAACTGCCATAAAACCTGCCCCCAATTTCAGGGGTTGAAACTTTCCATCCAAACTAATTTTACCCTCGGGAAAAACAAGAATTGAATATCCTAGATCAATAAGTTTCCCGGTATTCTCAAGTCCAAGTTTGATATTTTCATCCTCAAGTCGTGATAATGGGTAAGAGTTGAAAAACAGTTCTGCCAGCCAAGAAAATTTTGAATACTCTTCATACAAAACATCACGTGCCGCTGCAATTGCCAACTTTTTTCTGAATTTAGCAGGCAATGCAACCATAACAGCAACAGGATCATGATAACCGATATGATTTGGCATAAAAATTACGGGCTCGTTTCCAACTTGTAAGTTTCCAACTTTTAAGTTTTCAAGCCCTTCAACTTTAACAGACATAAAAATTCGGCTGAGCAAAAGAAGCAATCCTTGAATTGCAACTCTAAAGCAATTTGCAAGCCTGGTTCTAGGCCAACGCTTTAATCCCACAGTCTTTTTTACACCCACATGCTTCTGAACTAACTCTTCGAGTTGCTGCACTGTGGTCTGCGCATTTATTTTGGACTCATCAATGGAAACGCCTAACTCTACCTCCAAACGCATAACCAGCTCAACGCGCATAAGAGAATCCATATTTAAATCCCGTATAATCCGGGTATTTAAATTAATCTTCTCTAGTGCAACACCGGAAACATTACTCAGAATATGAATAATTTTGCTCTTATCATCCGGCACAACCTGTTTTTGTCCACCATTTTTTTGCGCCAGTAAAACCTTTTTTACATCGTCCCGTTTAACTTTACGAGTCGCAGAACGGGGAAAATCATCTTCGGCCCAAACAGACCATGAATTTATAAGCTGGTATGATGCAAGATTTGAATTTGCCTGCTCAACAATCCTTTCCGGATCCTTCTTTTCCGGATCATTAACCGATGGATCAAGGAGCAACACGGCATGAATTTCCACATTGCCACCTTTTCGCTCAAAACCCAACACACAACTGTCTCTAACGCCCGTAATTTTACTCAATTCAGCTTCAATATCTTCAGGAAATACATTCTGGCCGCCGCTTCCAAGAATCATGTACTTTTTACGCCCTTTTAAAAATAAAAAACCATCTTGATCAAAATATCCCATATCACCGGTTCTGAACCATCCATCCTCTGTAAAAGCCTGCTTCGTTTTCTCTTCGTCTTTGAAATATCCTTGAAAAACACCAGGCCCTTTCACCAAAATTTCACCATCCTCCTCAATCCGTACGCTAACACCCGGCAAAACCTTTCCCACTGAACCGAATCGATGGAAATCAAAAGAGTTTAAGCAGACCACGGGCGATGTTTCGGTAAGCCCGTACCCCTGAAGTAAATCTATTCCTAAAGCACGCCATTCGCGTTCAACCTCAACTTCAAGCGGGGCCCCTCCACTGGCAACTGTATCAAGCCTACTTCCAATCTTACGGCGAACGGGGTAAAGCAGAATTCTAGATATAAACTTATTATTTAACTTTTCGGAGCTTGAAAGCATCGACTCCAAAAGGCTGCGCAGTCCTCTGTTTTGCGCATTAAATTTAATTCTCTGCATGAAAATTTTCAAAAATTCGGGAACTGCAATCATTTTATCTACTTTATATTCACGCAGTAAGTCACCAATAGCCGCGTATGAATGAGCATAAATAATATGTGCTGCATAAAAGAATGCCAGCATTAGCCCTATTGTTTGCTCAAGAATATGAGTAAGTGGCAAAATTGAAAGAATACGAACAGATCCATGTTTAAAGATAATTATCGTCGAAATAGCCTGAACATTTGAAAGCAAATTATTGTGTGTGAGCAAAGCACCCTTTGGATCACCCGTAGTTCCGGATGTGTACAAAATTTCAATCAAATCATCTTGATTTATATCAATTTTTTTAAAATTATTCGGATCAAACTGTTCCGTCAGCTCGTCAATAAAATCAATAATAAAAGATGTTACAGGCGAGTCATCTGGTAAATTATATTTTAAATATCTGCCCTTAAAAATTAGTTTGGCCTGCGTATGCGCCACAATTTTATCAATCATCTGTGAAGTGCTCTGAACATTGACAGGAATGGCAATACTTCCGTTTAAAAGTACCCCCCAAAAAGCACAAACCCAGTAGGGAGAATTTGGGGCAAAAATAATTACTTTATCCCCTTTTCCTACACCCTGATTTTGCAAAAAAAGAGCAATCTTACGCGATAAATCATAAACCTGCTTATAATTCAGGGTTACTGTTCTATACCCCATTCGCATGGTAAGCGCAGGCAAGCAAGCGTATTTTAATGCATTACGTTCTAGAATTTCATTTAAAATCATGATAGGCATCTTTTAAATACAAGATAAATACAAAAAATATAACTACTAAAAGAACAGTAGCAGATTCGATGAGGCTGAGTCAATAGACCTCTTCTGTAAATAAGTTTTTTACTAGCCCGCTCGTGGTTCCTTCGACAGGCTCAGGATGAGCGGCCAGCTTGCCTGGGCGCCGAAGCCTTGGCGAAGGCGGCTCGAACCATCGCCCCTTGGGGCGGCGGGCAGAGTTTCAGAAGAGATCTAATTTTTTAAAACAAAAGTTACGTCAATTTCGACAAAAAAAGAGCCGCTGGAATTTGCGTTCCAGCGGTCAAACCTAAGTGAAATTCTTATCAATCTAAAAAACGTAAGTACAAAAAAACTTGTACTTAAAAACTATCAATTAATTTAAAATATTAAAACCGGTTGCTTCTGCGTGGACCACCAAATCCTCCACTGCTTCCGCCACGACGATCACCGCCACGACCACCACCATTACCTCCAAAACGAGGTCTATCAGCCTTTGGACGAGCTTCGTTGACTTTTAAAGTCTGACCGCCAAGTTCAGTGCCATTCAAGCCTGCAATTGCAGCTTCTGCTTCACCAGCAGATGGCATCTCAACAAATCCAAAACCTCTAGGTTCCCCACTAAATTTATCTTTCAAGATCAAAGCCGACATAACTTGACCAAAAGCCTCAAATGCTTGGCGCAAATCTGACTCGGTTACAACACGAGACAAATTGCCAACGTAGATTTTCATCAGATACTCCTAAAAAAAGAATTTCACTTAACTTTCTTGATTATAGCAGGATAAATCAAAATGTCGAACTAAAATAAACAGAAATGGCCCCCACAAGCGCAAAACTGCCACCACAACTCACACAACAAGCGACTCAGTGGGCCTTTATGTAGAAAAAGTAAATTAAAAGTTGCGCATTTTGCAAAAATTCGTAAAATTAGCTTTTAAGTCAAAAATTGAGCAAATTTGAAATTAAATGATATTTTTAGGCATATTTGGGCGTATTTTAGGAGTTTGACATGGTTTGTAAGAATTTATGGCTTTTAATTGCAGCGGGATTGGTATTGCCGGCATGTAATTTTAGTTCGAATGACAACAGAGCCAAAACAGAAGAATCAAAAGAAACTGAAGGTAAACAGATGGAAAAAACAATATTTTCATTTTTTGGAGCACCAGGATCTGGCAAAGGAACTTTAGCCGAAAGATGTGTGGGAAAACTTAACTTCAAAGTTTTATCCACAGGAAATCTATGCCGAGCTGCCATGACCAAAGAAGATGAAAAATCTAAGCTGATAACATCAATAATAAAAGAGGGCAAGCTTGTTCCGGATGAACTTATTACCGACATGGTTGAAGAATGGCTTACAAAAGAGACAACAGATAACAAATCAATTATTTTAGACGGTTATCCAAGAACGGCAAAACAGGCTGAGCTGCTACTGAATTTATTAAACACGAAGTTCAAAGATTACAAGTTCAGAGTAATCTCTATCAATGTTCCGGAGGAAGAGATCGTTGACAGAATTACAAACAGAGTTATGTGTGATAACAAAGCATGCCAAGCAACATACTCATTAAAACTTATGAAAGATCCCAACAATCTTGTTTGTGAAAAATGCGGAGCTAAACTTATCAGAAGACAAGATGACGTTGAAAATGTTGTGCGTGAAAGATTAAGCGTCTACGCAAAATATAGCGATGATGTATTAAGTTTTTATAGAAAAAACAGTATTAAGATTGAAGAGATAAATGCTTCAAGGCTTTCAGTTGATGAAGTTTACGAAAATTTCACTAAAATTTTATAATCGCCAGTTGAGAATGGCGATTGTGTAGTTTCCGACCGTGGTCTTCCTGCTGGAAAAACTTTTTGTAACCAAAGAATTAATTCTTTAAGATCTTTAGCATTTTTTGACGGGGCGCACAGGTTGTGCGCCCCTTAAATTAACGTCTGATTTTTTTAGTTTACGTTCTGATAATCAAGTATTCCGTTGGCTATGTTCAGTTGCCCCCCTGGGAGTATGTTTATCGCCAAGTCATCAGCTGAAGTTCCATCACCGAAACAGATACTTTGTGCAAGACTTGTTGGTGTTCCAAATAAAACATCGATTAATTGGTTGTCACTGTCGACTGTCAATGTTCCTTTTATTAAACGCATTCCGACTGATGATGTTGCCAATGCGCATCCATTCAAATATAACTCTGAAGAGACATCTTGCATCGCAATTAGATTTCTACTCACAATACTTGGTGCATAATAGAAGAACACGCCGTAATCCAATTTCAATCTTGAGTAACTGTTTATTGTCGATATTTGATCAGATGCGTAAATAAATTCATTTGAAAGCGAAAGCTCATTATTAGACTTGATTTCAACTTCGTCTTGGAATATCAGAGACCCGGCCGTAAAGCTGTAATCTCCCGTAATTTGTAATGTATCATTCTTGAATGTAATATTTGCGTTTGGACCTAAGCATCGTACATTGTTGTCTACAAGGCCACTCAGGATAATGTTTTCTACTGTCAAGGTTCCACTTTGCATGATTTGGATGCTTTGCGTACCAAGATCAAGAGGGTTGCCATAACCATTGATTGCAGAATTCCCACTGAATATCCATGGCATGGACATTGCCTGCTCATCCGCAAGATCAATTCTGCATCCCTCACCAAATGTTAATGTAGCACCGGATCCCAGTTGCACTGAGGAATCATCAAAGTTTTTCAGAACAACGTTGTTAAGAATGACGTTACTATTCATCCCTGTTGTGAAAATGTTTGGACTATCTTTTGCAAAATTTATCATGTGTCCATTGCCATCAAGCACACAGCTGTTTTGAATGTTTAGTGTATGGTCAGTACTTAGATAAATGTCATATGACATTGTATATGTAGGAGCACTAATTTGAATGGCACTTGGGCCGTGGTCTATGGTTTGAATCTCTGCGGTAAGTTTTATAATAGCATTACTGTTGTTGAGAGGCAGGACTGCCGGAGCTGTACCGCTTAACTTAATAACTGCATTACTTGTGCCTTTAATCCAAGATACAATAGCGTTACTGTTGTTAACAGAAAGCTCAGCAGTTATCTGGTTCAGATTGATAATAGCGTTGCTGTTGTTCTTGATGCCATAAACAAAGGCATTGCTATCGGTTCTAACAGTTCTGTCCAGAGCAACAATAGCATTGCTGCTGTTTCTATCGCCGAAGAGAAGGGCGTTGGAGTTGGTACGGCTTAAGTACAGCAGGGTGTTACTGTTATTCCTGATTTGCATCTGAAGGATTGTCGTGTCGGTACTCAACATATCAAGATTAGATAAAGTTTTTATTGTGCCGCTGTATATCAGCGTGAGATATTTGCCTATCGATCCTGTTCCAAATTTAATGCTACCGTGATTTATCTTATCGAGTGGATCTTTCCATAATGTTGCTCCATCAACGGTCATAGATGCGTTTTGAGAAAGTGTCCAGTTGTAGTTTTTTACACCGACGGTTGTTGGTCCGAAGACAATAACTCCACCAATCGTTGTTGATAGATTGTTATCAAGGTCCATATAGACATTGGACAATCTTAACGTTCCTGTATTATCCATGAAATTAATTGAACCGAAATTTTGTCCCAGACCTTTTACTGCAATATCTTGAAGCGTAAGAGTAGCCCCTGGCCTGATTTGCAAAATACCTCCATCTGACAGATCCAAAGCATTGCCGTTACCATTTATAATCATATTGCCACCAAATTGCCAGGTACTTGAAAGGCCTGTTTTGGCATTTAAATTAATTTGGCCGGATGTTACGCCCTGCCAGTAAATTGAGCTTGTCATACTAGTGTCTTGCGGACCGAATGAAAGACTTGTTCCATTGAACTGTACGTTACCTGATCCAGTCAAAGTGTAGGATTCGCCAAATGAACTATTTGTTCCATAAATAAGAGTTCCACCATTTAAAGGCACACTACAAAAAAGTGGAGTTTCTAAAATTGAGTTCAGGGTTACGGTGTTGTTTTGTAAGCTTAAAGTTCCGCCAAACTCAGCGGTACCACCAAATGTTGATGATCCTGAGCTTGCAACAATATTTCTGATGGTATATCCCTGGGTTGTATAAAAAGAGTCTCCATTGGCTAATGTGTATGAAGGGTAAACACCATGAGTGCTAACCGTTGCAATAGAGTATGGAGAACCAAAATTTCTGATTATATTACTGAAAATAACGGACGAATTACTGTATGGAATTACCGCTGTCCCGGGGGAATATATGGTCCCATTTTGCAATGTCAGATTAGTTACAGCCGTTAATCCATTTGTAGGGACTATATTCAGAGAAGAGCCAGGACTATCGAAATCGATTCTGTTTGGGGAATAGTTATTATAAAAAAGTTTTCCTGATGTCAAAGTAAGTTGGGCTCCAGGTTCAATATCTAATAAAAAATCATTACCTGATGTGTTATTGCCAAGAATTAATCCATATGGATATGTGGAATTTTCTATTTCAATAGTAGAAGCATCATTAGCTTCAATTGTTCCTCCTGTCATAATCATGCCGGATGAGGTTATGTGCAATGTTCCACCGTTAAGAAGAATTCTTGAGGTCTCTACATCACCAAAAGTTATGGGCTGCTGTGTTATATCAGTTATCGTTGAATTTGGACGTCCGGTAGAAAATCTAACCCCAGGCCAAATTGCAATAGATGCGTCTGAGTCAATGTAAACTGGTTGCGGAGACGTATAAGAAAATGTAACGAGTGAATCTAAGCCCTGTGAAATAGGCAAAATTATACTATCGAAATAGGTGTATATACTGCCCTTGTCCCACAGATAATCGCCAGCCAATACCATATCTACATAATTGAGTTCAAGTTGACAATTGTTATCCTTGCATATGATTCTATTCTGTCTTGTCAAATTATAGAAAGCAACATTGTTGGCAACCACTTGTGCGCCATACTCAAAAATAAGAGTTCCTGTTGTTCCCAAATCCATTGTATATCCGTTGCCGTTAATTATTATATTTCCGCTCAAGGTCCAAGTTCCATCGATTGTTATATCATTATTTAGACTAATTATTCCACTGTTACCAATCCAATAAAAATTACCTGTCCAAGTGGTTGCTTCTGATCCCAGTTCAAATTTTTTTGTTGTTAAGTCAATTGTTCCACTTCCCACGAATGAATATTGCGGTCCAATTCCGGAATCTTGTGTATATCTAATTCTGCCCCCATTCAAATTAATATTTCCTGCTGTATAAGGTTGAGGAATGTCCCAGGTAACGGTTGAATTATAATTTGTGAATAATATCCCTCCGGATATGTGACCTATTCCCGTAATTAGATTATTAGATTGATTTATCAGAATATTTTTATTTACAGTTCCCGGATTTGCTAAAATTTGGTTATTGATATCAAGAACAAGAGTAGGGGGGATTAATGTTCCGGTAATATAAAAATCACTTAAGTGCTCATAATCATATCTCTGCATATTGGATGTTTGTATATACTTTCCCGTATTCCAACCAAAGCTTATATCATTTGGACTTGGTGAGGCGATTGTTCCGTTATTTATATTGAAACTTCTGGTGGCATAGACCCCCTTTTGAGGGTTTATTGAAAGAGTAGATGAAGGGCTATCAAACATAATTTGATTAGGTGAATAATTGTTATAAAATAATCTACCTGATTTTAATGTAAGGTTTACTCCAGGATCAATGTTTAGTGCAAAATCATCCGGTGCTGTTCCATCTCCCAAAATTAACCCATATGGATACGGAGTGCTGTCTATTTCAATGTTGGCGTTT
>CAVXAT010000005.1:0-131584 GCA_963759805.1 uncultured bacterium | reverse complement strand
GTATTTATGCGACATCATAATGCTAGAATACCCAAAACTTACTTTTAATTATTTTGTTAAAAAGGAGCAGGAGATGTTTAAGAGAGTAATGTTGTTGGTGCTTTTACTAAGTACAAATATTTTTGCAATGCAAGATCAGAAGGCTGCATCTGGTGAAAATATCAAACCTATCAGAATGGGTTTTTATATTGACAATCATGATGAGACATATTCTAGTAATGGGAGTGTCGCAATGACACGTGAATTTGCCGCAGAACTTCACCAAAAATTTTTAGATATCATAATTGTTTCAGATTACATTTTAAAAAACATGATTTTAAGAAAATATACAAAAACTTCAGATCCGGATATTACAACAATTAACTTTGATTTAAATGATTGGGATATTTACTATATTGAAAATACTCAATTCTTTGTTTTTGTTCGACCTGGCTATGACAGTCCAATTTTAAACAAAACATTAAGAATCGATGGCAATTTAATATGGAATAAGATTGATTTCGATAAACTTAAAGAATATAAAGGTGATAAAGACGATGAGGACAGATCCATTATACAGTGGAAAGATACGGCTGCAATTAAGGCAAAAAAATTATTATCACATGAAGGTTTAAAATATATTCCATATACCAAAGATTGGCGTTCTTATAATATAGATACAAACAAACTGCCAGAGAAAAAATTTGAGCCAATTCAATTATCTTGGATTTTTAAGCCAGTTGAAAATTATGAGGAACTGAGCTTAGCACAGCCTTGTAATATATACATAGCAGGCCATGGGGGATCATACGACAAAAAACATTTTATTGCAGGAATCCAATCAGATGAGATGGCAAATTTATTGCTTTTTTTCAATGATAAGCTAAATACAAAATCCATACGAATATCTGCCTGCTTTGCAGGTGGTAAAGGATTGGATTTAATGCGAATAAAAAATGACATACCAATTAGAATAAAGTATCTATTAATTGTTGAGTCAATTACAGATGCTCCAAATGTGGCTACGTTAAAAGCCGCAAAAGACTACTCACGAGTTGACATAAAAGGCTATTTTGAAGCATTAGAAGAATTTCAGGGAGGTTATGATATTTTTGTAAAAAAATTAAAAGCTATTAAAGCAAAAAGACGACTACTTTCAGGTGAAGCTGAAAAAGAGATAAAAACGGAAATACAGGAACGGGAAGAAAATAGCGGGTTTAATGGAATTCTAAAAAGTTTACCTTTAACGAAAGACTGGTACTACGAACTTTATGGGCTTAATAATTTTCCACAAATTTGGATTCCTGAAATTGGGTGGTTTCAAACATTTAATGTTGACCCGTATGTCAAGAAAATAACTGACGCTACGATTATCAACGCATTGGCGGCACCGACGTTTGTTAAGAATGAAGAGGTAGAGATAGAAGATGTAAGGAAAAATCCACCGATTGTTAAGAAGGTAATAATAAAAAGCCGGCTAGACAAAATGAATTTTGCAGAATCTGGAACCATTGATGTTAAGGGAAAATTTGCTTTACTTTTGTATTCTGAAATCATTTATGTCACACTAGGAATAAGTTCCAATATTTCACAAAAAAAATTACCTCTATGGTTATTATCATTCAAATCTCCATGGTTACCAAATTTACATGAATATTTTCCATCTCAAAATGATTTCTGCATTTATCCACAAATCATATCCATGCAAAGGGGCGATAGTCTTAATCTATTTGCAAAAATAAGTATTTTGAAAAATTCTGAAGAACCACTTATTGAAAATGGAATTCTTAATTTTTTGCGTGACAGCTTTTTTATTTTACGTGATAGAATTTCATTAAAAACATTTTTTATCAAAGAGCTTGAAGGATTTAACGACTTCTCGGAAGTTTTGGATAAAAATGATCCATTCAAAAAAGAACTAGATTCGCAAAATTTGAAGCAAAAACAGATAACATTGCAAAATGTTTTCATCGAAACTTCAATGGAATTCGTAAGTGAAGAATTTACAAGCATCAAGCTTTCATTTGAATTTAACGGAAAGCCATGGTTTCTTATTTATAAGAAACAAGATTTACATCTTTCAATATCAAGCGCCATCCCATCTCAATCTCTTTGGCATTTTAAACAAAGCAGTACTGAACATGAGGAAAATATTAAATCATCAAATCTATCATATTTAGCCAATTTAAACCCTGCCGAATATTATGCTAAATTACCAGTAATTAGAGATATGTTTCATCGTGAAAAAACAAATATCCAAATAAAAAAACCAGCTCAAACCTTATCATTAAAAGATTTTATTATTAAACTAAAGCCTGATGACATTCAAAAAGAAATTCAGCAAGCTCCTGTAATTAAAGCTGAACAATGGAAAGAATTTGAACTTGAAAAAAATCAGTCTGAATTAAGACAAAAACTTAAAGATAAGACTCAATCAGAAGTAGGCCTAGAACAACAAACTCGCCTGCAAATAAAACTCAAAACATTAAAAAATTCTTTGATAAACCTTAAGGAAAAATTCTCAATTTTAAGGACTCGTTTAGAGCAGTTGGAAATTAAATTACATCATTAAGCTTTTTATCACTTTTCAAATTCATGACCGGGTTTAGAAAGTAGTATTCACCTTGCTTTAAAGCGTATCAAGCCGCTGAAGAATAAGCATAGCGCAGCATCATCGTTTTCAAACTAAATCTTGAGGCCAAGCCTTGGGAGTCCAACTATTCAAACTAGTGGCTTAACCTTTCACCATACGTAAATGGAACATTTGGTGTTCCCAGGCTTTCAAAGCTTCAAAATGTTTTTTGCATAAGCATACTTCCATACATTCAGCTGTTGCATTTTTCAATATTTTGCATTCGCATTTTTTAACATCGCTTCCATCTTTGCAATGATCACTGTTATAAAAATAAAAGTATTTATAAAAAATACCTATAGTTACAATATCCCTAATACCACCAATCCATCGAAGCGATTTCTTTGTTTTTTCACATGTACAATTTGACTTTTTATCACTTGAAAACAATTTTCCCCAAATATCTATTTGCTTGCTATGTCCTTTACAAATAATAATCTTTGTATTTTCTGAAGAATCATGTTCCTCGAAAAAATCATAGTTGAAAAAATCACAGTTACAACCATTACACCTTAAGTCATTCATGAAACCCTCTACGCTTTTTTGATCAAGCGCTAAAAACTTATCCACAACAAACTGGATTATGCTTTTAAACTGAATTAGGCTTTCCAAATCACATTCTCCATCGCTAGAAATATTAGTTACAGTATCTCCTGTTTTAGGAATACTAAGATTCTCTCCTGTTGTGCAGGTGACAAAATTTAAATACGTAAAAATTGTTATCAAAGCTAAAAAAATATTTTTATTGAACATGATTGCCTTTATCGTTTAAGTAGATAAAAAATAACCTCAAGACAATATTAATTTTATAGGTTATAAGCTTAAAATCAAGCACCCCCATTGTTAACACCACTGTTTTATTTCGGAAAGAGTTTGATGTAAAATTTACTCTTATAACAATTGCTCATTTGAAATAATATCGATGGCTAATACCATTCTAATTTTATAAATTTACTTTATTTATGCGACATCATAATACTAGAATACCCAAAACTTACTTTTAATTATTTTGTTAAAAAGGAGCAGGGGAATGAATAATATGCGTAAGATAATGATATTGTTGGGGCTTTTCTTAAGTTCAAATATTTTTGCTGCAAAAACACTAGACACTACAACTATTGAAAATATCAAGCCAGTTAGAATTGCTTTTTTCATTGATGAGCATAACGAAAAATTTGGTAGCAATGGATATGATGCCGCAGCATGCGAATTTGCACGTACACTCTCTCAATGCAAATCATGCGCAATAATCGTTTCAAATTATATTTTGAAAAATATGATACTGAGAAGATATACCAAAAATCCAGACACATATCTTAAGCGTTTTGATGTAGACTTAAACAAGTGGGACATTTACACAATCAACGATACCCAATTTTTTGTTTTTGTTCCAAGAAATTACCACAACACTGTTTTTAATAAAAGCAAATGGACCCAAATTGATCTTTCTTCTGGCAAAGAATACAATGGGGCATCTCCAATATTTGCAATGGTGAATAAGCTAATTGATGTTGTAAATAATTTTCCCAAAATATCATGGGCTGATGATGCACCAATCGAAGCCAAAAGATTGCTATCAAATAAAAATTTGAAATATATTCCTTATGCGGAGGATGTAAAAACGGATGTAGAAGATTTATTATCTCCGGAGCATAAAAATTTTAATTCCAATCAGCTATCTTTGATTTTCAATGAACTTCCGATAAAAGAGGTAAAAACTGTAACAGTTGATAATAAGCCTTTTAAATATGAATTATACGAATTAAGCTCATTACCACCATGCAATATATATATATTTGGGCATGGAAGCTATTCTTCAAAAAAAGAGGATATTACGATAGCAGGAATGTCTGTTGATAATATTGTTAATACCCTGCTCTTTCTCAATGATAAACTTAATACCAAATCGTTACGTATAAGCTCGTGTTATTCTGGTGGGAAAAATTTAGATTTGATGCAAATCAAAAACGATATACCAATTAGAATGAAATACATGTTAATAGTTGATTCGATCACGGATACCACAATATTTAGAGTTACTGCAGAAAAATTTAAAAATTTTAATCGTATTGACAAGTATTTCGAAGCTTTGGATAACTTTCAAGATCGCTATGAATTGTTTAGAGACAAAATAAATGCTATAAAATCTAAAACAACAGAATCCGTTGAAATAAAGGCTAAACTTAAAAAATTAGAAAAAAACAGCGGACTTAATGGAATTTTACAACAATTATGCCTTATTGAAGATTGGTATTCTGTATTATATGGACCTTCTAATTTTCCACAAATTTGGATTCCGGAAGTCGGCTGGATTCAGACTTTTGATATCAGTCCCGATATACAAAAAATAACCGACGCCACCATTATGAAGGCATTAGCAAAGCCAGAATTCGTTAAAAACGAAGAGGTTGAATAAGGAAAAATCCACCGGAAGTTAAAAAAGTAACAATAATAACCCGCCTAAAAAAAATGGATTTTGCAGGAATAGGAACAGTTGATATCAACAAAAAATGGGCTTTACTTTTATATTCAGAAATTGTATTTGCTAATCTTAATATATTTCCCGCAAAATACCATATAACTGCCAAAGCTTTTTGCCAAAATTATGTAACTTGGTGGCTCTTTAATACTTATAAATACTTTCCATCAATTCCATGCTTGGACACTATTTATAGCGATATGCAAATAGAGAAAAATTTTTATATCTATCCACAAATTATTTCTATGCAGCGAGGAGACAGCATTAATCTATTTGCAAAAATCACTATTGCTAATTCGAAAGAAACACCAGTAGCAACCGGCATTCTTAATTTTTTACGTGATAGTTTTTTAATTTTACGTGGAAGAGAATCTGAAAAGACATTCTTTATAAAAGAGCTTGAAGGATTTAATGATTTTTCTCAAATTTTGGATGGAAACGACAGCTTCAAAATATTCTTGGAGTCGAAAAATATTAGAAAGCAACAAATAATTTTAAAGAATGTTTTTATTAAAACATCATCAGTGAAATCAATCGGAACGATTCTAAATGTGGATATAGCATTTGAGTTTGAAGGGGAATATTGGACTCTTAAAAGTTTAAATAAGGAACTTTACTTAAATCAGAAGCCTGATTTGCTTGCAAACAAATCACAATCTCTTTGGCGATTTGAAAACTCTAAAGATAAATATGAAAAATATATTGCCAGCGCAGGCCTTACATTCTTAGCCAAATTGAGTCCAACTGAATATTACACGCAACTACCAATAATTAAGGATCTTTTCCAATATCAAAATACAAACATCAAAATTAAAAATCCATCAGGTGTTTTATCACTTAAAGACTTTATTGTTAGGCTTGATCCTGAAGATATTAAAAAAGCAATGAATAAGGGGATTGACATTACACCAAGTGAATGGGCAAGTTTTGAACAACAAACACAATTAAAACTAAAACTTAAAAAACTTAAAAATTCACTGGGCATACTTAAGGAAAAACTTTTAATATTAAGCTCGAAATTGCAAGTGTTAACAGATTGTCTACATGGCGCAAATTGATTAGCCAATTCTAGTCAGAATCTGAGCGATGTTGGCCCAAAGCTTCTAGGTCTAGAAGATGCTTTTCACATATGTATATGGTTTGGCAACAACAACGATCTGTTGCCATCTTGCACCCACAGCCATCTGATAGAGTCTCGCTTTCAGCTTCCTTTCCTGAATCTTCTGTTAATTTTAACACCTGCTCGCCCCATGTTTCCACAACAAGGCAATGCTCTTTGCATATATATATATCTGCACAATCAGAATCTTTGTTTTGCAGCATTTTACATCCGCAACTTTTTGTACAGTCACCATCTTTCAATGATTTGCTACTATCTACTAAAAAAAATTTGCACAAAAAACCCAGGAATATATTTCTCAAATCCTTTATCAATGGTTTTGTATTTAAATCTCCGTCAATAATGGCTTTGTTTCTTTTTTCTTCATTCTTATCTGATTTTGAAAATATACTCCACCAAATATCCAAAATTTGAAAAAATTTTTTGCATAGACATATTTTTATGTAATCAGAAGCTTCGGGTTCCTCCATTGTGCATTCGCAATCTTTCATGCTGTCAATACTTTCGAAGGACTTACTATAGCCTTTGGAAAAATATTCGTATGAAACATCCTGGATTATCTTTTCTAAATCCATTTCGACTGCATAAATAGAAAAATTTAAACTAATAAGGATTACGATTAACCCTGAAGCGATTTTTTTTGAAAACATTTATATTTCCTCCAATCTAAAGCCCAAAAACATTATTATATTTAATACTACCGTTTATGGTCTTAAAATCAACTAAATCCACCCGCAAAATCTATATAATTTCGAGTTGAATATAGCTAATTCAGATTGTCGGCTTAATTTCATGGTTGAAATAATATCACAAGCCGCAGGATGCAAAAATAACGTGCAGAGATACGAGTTTTTGCTGCATTTAAGCATTAAAAAATGTTGGGTACGAAGCAACTGGGATATTACTGGGATATTATTCCCTTTTTCTCGTAAGCATAAGCTTTAAATTTAGCTTTCATTAATGCTTCGTGGATATGCTCTTTTTTGGTTTTTATGCATTCATCCTGTTCCGGTTCTTCCAGAAATGAGACTGAATTTTGTCTTAAATCACGTTCAATTGTTTCATATACAGTGGTGGGAACTGATATTCCAAATGAGGTAAAATACCTGCAAAAACAGTGTGTTAGTGACCATAATAAGTCGTCAAGATCATCAAAGTGATCAATTATTCCGGTGCCTGCCATCTTTTGTATGTTATTTGATATTGATATAAATGATGGCCAAATTTCTTCAGCACTGTTATCGTCCCATACTGTTTTATCAAGTAACGTTTCAACAAAACGTAATATAACATGTCTGAGTCGTTCCTTTGCTTGGTAAGCATCAAATTTTTTCTGAATTCGATTGACGCTTTGTGTAATTAATTCAAAAATATCATCAGAAATTTGTTGTGTGACTTTTGATTTATTAAATGTTTCTTGTTTTGCAAATTGGTCGTTAAGCTGACTCAGTACGATTTTTTCAAGATTTTTGCGTATGATTTCAAGCTCTGTTTTGAAATTATCATCTGTGTTATCAAAGTATCTGCCTAAGTATTCATTAAAGTTTTCAATTATACAGTTGGTTACTTTTCCAAGTATTAGATCGCAGGACTTTATCTTATTATGGAAAAGTCGTAATCCAACATATGCTACAGAATCATCAAGATTTAAATCGGACGTAATTTTTAAGAACAGTGTAATGTCTGATCCATCGCGAGAAAAAACCTCTGTTAGCTCAGGCTTATTATAATCTTCTTTGACATACTGTTGTAAAAATGTTTGATTTAAAATTGCCGTTCTTGAAACAAGGTCGCATGCATGTGTTTGAGATTGATCTGCTTGTTCATCAAAGTAACATTTTAAAGGCAGTGTGCTCGATTGCAATGGGGTTCCGTCGCTAAGTTCATTTTCGAAATCAACTGCCTTTGCCATGTTGGCATTGCATGTAAAAAAACTAGTCAAAAAACTAGTAATTAAGATGAAGATTACATAAAACAAATTTTTTGTTTTCATAACCTAATCCTTTCTGATAGATTAAAACGAAAGTGTTTACCTGGGACATTTTCAAGAGTAATATTTTATAAACAACTGGGGTGAACCTTGGAGCCAGGATATCAAGGAACCAAATTTGTTGGCAAGTTTTTTTTGAATGAGTTGTAAGACTCTTTTAAAATTGGAGTTTAAGCCATGCCTCTTTATCAGTATGAGTCTTATAGTAGACGTGGAAATAAAGTTACCGGGACGGTAGATGCCAATTCGCTACAGATGGCAAAAGAAATTTTGCAGGGGCAAGGCCTTTTGCCGATAAATATTAAGGAAGTCCAGGCGATAGAAGGGCAGACCGGCTTTTCTTTCAAAAGCTTGTTTGAAAAAAAGGTAGATTCACGCAGTACAATTCTTTTTACAAAACAGTTATCTGTCCTCTTGAAATCTTCTGTTCCTCTTTTACAAGCGATAGAGCTTCTGACCGAACAGTTTGAAGGAGCCTTTCGCCGAATACTGATACGCGTTAAGGATGGGATTAAATCCGGACAGTCTTTGGCCAAAGAGCTTGCACGATATCCAAAGATATTTACAAATGTTTATGTTCAACTTGTTCGAGCGGGTGAAGCAAGTGGAAAGCTTGATCTGATTTTACTTCGATTAACCGAGTATCTTGAGCGGGCAGAAGAGACGAAAAAAAATGTAAAAAAGGCGATGTCCTATCCGATTGTTGTGATGTCGTTTGCAGTACTTGTGGTAGTCGGACTTCTTGTTGGCTTGGTTCCCAAATTAAAAGATATGTTTGTGCAGATGGGTAAAGATTTACCACTACCTACTCGTATACTGATTGCTACGTCTGATTTTTTTGTTAATAATTTTATACTTTTGGGGGTCGGGTTAATTTTAGCCGTTATATTTTTTATGTACTGGAAATCAACGCCATCGGGCAAGTACAAGTTTGATTCTATTTTGTTACGCTTTCCATTGACAGCGTATTTTTCAAAAACTCGGGCCGTTGTGCAATTTTGCAAAACTTTGGGTATGCTTCTTGAAAGTGGTGTAAACTTATCTGAAGCTTTGGATATTGTTTGTAATATTGTTGATAATGCCGTTCTTGTTAAGGAGTTAAACCAGGCTCGTGACAAAATTATCAAAGAGGGTAAAATTTCAAAATACTTGCGTGAGACGGGGATTTTTCCCAATATTGCAATTTATATGATCTCAACGGGTGAACAATCAGGCAAGCTTGGGGAAATGCTTTCAAGTGTGGGAAGTGATTATGATAAGGAGTTAACAGAGTTGACCGAAGGGTTAACTGCAAAAATTAATCCTGTCATGACAGTCGTGATGGGTGTTGTTGTTGTATTTATTATGGCGTCTATCTTCTTGCCAATTATGAGTATGACTGACTTGGCAGGAATTTAGGGAATTTTTATTAATCCATGGATCCTGAAACGAGTTCAGGATGACAGGATTTGGAGAATTTTATGAAAATAAGATCAAGTAAGGCTTTTACGATGATAGAGATGTTGGTTGTTCTTCTCATTATCGGGTTTATTGCTGCAATAGTTGTCCCTCAAGTTACAAAATATATGCAGAGAGCAACCGAGGCCAAGATGCAACTTAGAATGTCGACAATTAAGTCTGCATTAATGGGATATCGAATGGATTTTGGATCTTGTCCTTCTTCTCGCGAAGGGTTAAGGGCATTGATTGAAAATCCAAGACCAAATGACGAGGAGTATCGCAAGTTTGAGCGCTTGGGCAGATGGCCTTACATTGCAGAGGGCGAAAAGGGTATTCTCGACAGTGATGGCATTGAACTTATTTACAACTGCCCTCCTGAAAAGTTTAAAGATAAATATCGTTCTTATGAAATTATCTGGATTGGCAAAGGCACTGAAGAAGAGCCCCAAATGCATATCGGAGAATAAAGAGTGACGGTTGCGCATCTGTTTGCAAAGCGACATGCGTTTACAAAGCAACGTGCATTCACAATGATTGAAATGATGGTTGTCATCTTCCTGATAGGAGTGATGGCAACCTTTATTATTCCAAGGCTTGCATATAAAAATCCGCAGTCTGATTGGAGTACCATTTTGTATGATCTTAATAATCTTGCTCTTTTTGCACGGCAGGAAGCCATTTCAAATCAGGCTGTTTATCGGCTTAAATTTAAATCAAACAGTAATGCACCTGATTTAATGATCATAGAAAAAGAGGAACTAGATCCGGAAAAACCGGGAAAGAAAATATATACGCCTGTTTCATCATATTACTTAAAACTTCCATATAAGTTTCATCCGTCAGTTAAAATAAAAGCTTTTTATCATGGTAAAAAGAATGAGTTGGAAGACAAATTTGGCGATCCATGCTGCTACATTGTTCATGACGGTCTTGTCCAGGACGTTCTTATACATCTTGTAAGAACAGAAAAAGGCGTTGAGTCGCGTGTAAGTTTCAAGATGTTACCGTTTTATGGAAAATTTGAACAGTATGATGATTTTATAAAGCCGGAGTTGTAATGAAGCATTCGCCAGGTTTCACGTTAATCGAAGTCATTCTTGCAATGGGTGTCCTTACGACGACTGTTTTTATTATTTCAGGTCTCATGATGCGTTCATTTTTGCGAGTACAAGAAAATCGAGATGATATAGAAAAGGTTTTTTTAATCAAACGTGAACTTTATGCAAATTATTTCAAACCCCCACGTAAAGGTAAAAAAAACGTACAGAAAATAGAAGAGCCGGCCATAACAATTACATCCGAACTTGGTGATATAAACAAAAAATCTAGTCTGCATGATCTGTCCAAGAATCTAAAAATAGTTAGATCTGATGCAATTTGGAAGATGAATAAAAACATTAGGGAATCATCAATGGTGAGTTTTGTTTTTCAGCCTAAAAAAGAAGAGCAGAAAAAATGAAATTAGCCAGGCCCGGATTCACAATTATTGAACTTATACTCGTAATTGCGCTGTCCAGCATAGTTATTGTGGGCTTGATGCAAGCTTATAACAATATAATGTCCTACTTAAAAACGATTCAAGAGATGCAGGCTGTCAATAAGAAAGCCTGTTTACTGTTTAATCAGATGGAGTGTGATTTCACCAGTGCCCTTATTCCCCCCATTTTAAAAAGAATTACTCCGGAAAAAGAGGCTCATGCAAAAGGTGACAAATCTGCTGAAAAAAGTGATCAGGGAAAGGAGCCTTCTGATGAAGAAGATTCAGATAAAACAGGGGACAAGTCCCCTGAAGAGAAGAAAAAAACCGAAGAGAAACGGCGTGAGACTTTAAAAAAATACTTTCTTGCAAGTATCAATGACAATGGTGTGGCAAAAAAAATAGACGGCACTCGCACTTATCAGTTTAAAAATGTAACATTTATTAATACAAATCCTTTTCAGGTCTATGGACAAAGTAGAGTACGCTTTGTGCGTGTTATGTATGAGCTTGTGCTTGATAAAAAACGCAGTAAAGGTGATATATATTGTTATGACCTGTGGCGTAAAGAGACGGAAAACCTTGAAAATATTAAATTGAAAGAGGATGAGGTTGGACTTACAACAAGAAGCAAAGCGACTCAGATCAGAAAAATTTTAGTGGCAGACGGGATCAAAGAGTTTTTTGTTCAGTATGTTTATCAAGGTAGGCCAAAAAGCAAAGAAAAGCTTACGGCTGCCCAGATTGAGGCAGGCGAGAGTGATGAAGATGAAGAAAAAATCGAAGAAAAAGTTTTTGATGTGTGGGGCGAGAATAGCCAAACCATGGGGGTTGTACCAAACAGAGTTAATGTATATATAACGTTTTGGTATGAAAAGCTTGTAAAGACGCAGTCTTTACAAGCAACGTTTCCTGTTATGAGTTTTTCGTTATTAAAAGAGATTGAAAAGAAAAAAGACAGTTCGGGTAAAAAAGCTCCAGCATCGGCCCAGCCTGGTGCAGGTGTACCAGCAACTTCAGGAGGTCAGTGATGAAAAGAAGTAATAAACTTATCGCTTCTACATTCGCATCCTTCGATACATTTTGCTCAGCGTTGCCTCGCAAAACACTCCCAGGCTTCGCCCTACGTGGCTACGCCGGGCACAGCAGGACGAGCGAATTTAAAGGCCCGCTCGTGGTGAGTGCGCACTCTGTGCGCGTATCGAACCATCGCCCGGAGGGCGGCGGGCAGAATTTATGAAAAAGTCTAATGCGGCAGTTTTACTTTTCTCGTTAATGATAATCTCAATCATCGTTATGATGACCGAGCAGATGATTCGTGGTGTCATGGTTGGAGCCGGGTTTACCAAGGCCATGGTTAATCGTGAACACGCCCAAATGCTTGCTCTTGGCGGCATCAACATAGCAATTGCCCAACTTACATATAACAAAGATAAAAAAAATAAACCTGAAAAAGATAAAGATAAGAATTCGGATAAAGATAAGACCCCAGCAAGACAGAGTGAAACAGGAACTGAAACTGAACTAGATGCTGATGGGAAAAAAGTTACGCCTCTGCAGCGTTTTGTTTTTAATTTGCTCTCAAATTTAAATAGGTGGCAGACCTTTGAGCTTGATCGCAAAATTGATGGGATTGCAGGTACCGTAAAAATATGTATTACAAGTGAGCATGGAAAAATAAATATAAATAACGCTTTTGATTTTAAAAAACAGGAGTTCAAAAAAGAATTTGAACGTTTGTTAGTGGGACTTGAAATTCCAGGAAAACTTAAACCTGGCGAGTTTTTTAACAAAATTTCAGAGTTCTTGAAAAAACGAGAAAAAAAACTTTATGATGTCTCCGAGTTGCTAAATGTTCCAGGGCTCGAAGCTCTTACAACAGATATTTTTTATGAGCCGCCAGTTCTTTTAAAGAAAGAGGGAGCGCAGGAAAGCCGAGATGTTGCTATACAGGATATTTTTACCACATGGACTGATGATGCAAAAATTGATCCAATGCTACTTTCTGATGCGTTATGTGCTTTTTTGGTCATTCGAAGACCCCGGGCAGATGACGCAAAAAAATATAAAGAGCGATTTAAAAAACTTGCGATGGAATTTAAGGATGATTGGGGTAAAGATTGGGATGCAAATTGGAAGAATCTTGAAGGCATTTATGACACCAAGCCAAAGGACTTATCCAACATAAAAGACATTTTAGTTGAAAAATTTAATCCGAAAGTCTATTCTGTTCTATCGTATGGTAAAGTGGGACAGGTTGAGCAGCGAGTTCTTGCAGTGATAAGGGAGATTGAAGTTAAGAGCAGAAAGTCAAAATCGGGAGTTCAGAATGAAAAGAGTAGTAGTAATGAACAGTCTGCTCAAACTGGTGGGACATCAGCTGAACAGTCATCGACTGAACAGTCAAAAACCGAACAAAAAAAGAACAAGAAAGTTTTTAGAATTGAAAGAATTTATTGGCTTTAGTTTTTTAGTTTTAGTAACACGATTTCTAATATATTTTTAAGGATTATTCGTGAACACAGAAACGCGTGTTGGAATATTTATTTTAATTGCTATCAGTGTATTTCTGTATCTGAGTCTTAACATCAGAGCCTTTCGCTTTGATAAAAATCAGTATTATACGTACAAGGCTTATTTTGATGATACCGGTGGACTGACAACCAAGTCTTCCGTTAAGATTGCCGGTGTTGATGTTGGTTGGGTTGATACCATTAATCTTCTTGATAATGGTAAGGCTGAAGTTGTTATGCGTGTAAGCAGAGATAACAAACTTTCAAAAAATGCTTTTGCAATGATTCATCAAGATGGATTGATTGGTGCAAAAACTCTTGAAATTGATCCGGGAAGTCCAGCTACCGGATATATTCTACCTGGTGGGACTCTATCCATGCCCGGAAAAACACCTGCAAGTGTTGGTGAACTTTTGGACCAGTTTCGTGACATTGCCGCAACTATTCAAGATATTACTTCCTCTTTAAAAAATGTTTTTGCTTCGCGCCAAGGCGAAGATAATCTTAAAACAGCTCTTAATTCAATTGCCCGAGCATCGGAGCGAATGGCTGACTTTTCTCAAGTTTTGCAAAATACAATGCATAAAAATGAAGAGAATATCAATGTTATGCTTTCCGATTTTCGTGCTACAGCCGAATCACTTAAGCTTCGTATTCCGGAAGTTACCGACTCAGTTAAAAATAGCATGGAAAGAATTTCTACGGACATTGGTGGTGCCGGACAGAAGGCATCGGGTGCATTTGAGCAGATTGAAGATACTGCCGTTCAGGCTCGTGATACGTTCAGAGAAGCTGGGCAGGTGGTAGAAAAAATTAACACGGGTAAGGGAGTCATTGGTAAACTTGTTAACGAAGATGAAACTTATACTGATTTGAAAAAGACAATCAAAGGCTTCAAGAATTATGTTGGTAAAACACAAGCTATGATGTTAAATGTCGACATGCACTCTGAAACGATGTTAAGAGATACCAATTCAAAGGGATATTTTGATTTGAGGTTACGACCAAATAATGATTGTTTCTATAGCATTCAGCTGGTAGGGGCAGAGCTGGGTGCCGTTTCGCGTGAGATAACTTATTATAAACGCCGTGATGCAAATGGATCTGAGCTTAGCCCGACAGATTTAAGTATTCCTCAGTGGAAAAAAATTGAGCTTGCCGAACGGATTGAGAAGACAGTACAAAAGAAGTATGATGTTTTATACAGTTTACAATTTGGTAAGCGCTTTGATCGGCTTGCATTTCGCATAGGAGTGTTTGAAAATTCATTTGGAATGGGTGTTGATTACAGTGTTCCTTTGAATACTGACAAGCTGCATTGGATTACGACATTTGAGGCATTCGACTTACGAGGAGTTAACAGGCTCAATGATCCTCGTCCTCACTTGAAGTGGTTGAACAGAGCATTCTTCTTGAAAAATATTTATACCACGTTTGGTATTGACGATATAGTTAGTAAGACTCAATTTAATCCGTTCTTTGGAGGCGGATTCAGGTTTGGTGATGATGATTTGAAATACTTTATTTCTTACTTATCACCAGGAAAGGCTGGTAAGTAGTAAACTCGGCTTGTCCGCCATAGCTTCTTGATCGTTCGTAGCCTTAGGCGAAGACGGTTAGCGACGGCGGAAGGGCGAAGCCTAGGGCGTGCCCGACGTAGCTCGACGTGTCCCGTCGTAGTTTCTTGACTGGCGTAGCCTTGGCGAAGACGGTTAACGTAGACGGAAGAGCGAAGACGGGTAAAAAAAGGGAGATAGGTAATGAATGGATTTTACAGACTAAGTATGACGTTTGTATGTATCGCGGTTGGTTTTTTGTATCTAATAAATATGCCACTTTTTGGCGGTTTAGTATTTTCAAATCGCAGTTCATCAATGGCTGTTCTGCCTAGCGGCAAAATATATCTTGGACAAACCGATTCAATAAAAGGTTGGAGCCGAGAGTCAATTGTTCAGTCGGTAGGAAATAACTCTCCATTTGATTGGGATCCAAGTTGGACTGGAAATAATACTGTTACTTACGCGGCTGCGCCCGTACCGGACTTACCCGTAAATCCCGGGACTATAACCCTACAAACTTATTATTATGAGCTAACAGACGATCTATTTCTTGGTCCGAATCGAAATTTAGTAATAGAGCCGTCAGCGAATTCAAATTATACATTTATAAATGGAAACGGTTATGCAATAAATTTGGCACAGGGGTATCAGAATTTAATTAAAATTGCTCCCGGTCAAACACTTGAAATAGCAAATGCCGTTATCGGAAACTACAACGAATTTGGCATATATCTTGGTTCGGGTGCTAGCTTAAGCTTTTTAAACTCCTCCTTAGGAATAATAGAGAATCAAACCTTTTCAAGCCCATTGAATCTTTCAGGCTTTGTTTCAATCGATGCATATGGCTACACTGTTTCGTTTACTTCGGGCGGGGGAATAAATCTAACAACCGGACAGTTAACTATAAATAATATGAATCTGTACGGGGTGAAAGGGCAAAATGTAACAAACTTGAACAATGACTGCAGCCTTATTTTACAGAATTGTAGTCTGTTCTTAACGAATAATTACAGATTTAAGTATGGTGGATTACAGCTGATTGATTCCAAAATTTCAGGTATTTACGGCTTTGGTTTTAACTATGAGTCATCGTTGACCTGCTCCATTTCACGTACTGTTACAATTGATACGGGTATTACATTTAGCTACAGCCCTGGTAACTAACAATCGTGATTTAATTTACATGACAGAGGATAGCTCAATACTTTATTTAAATGGCTGTACACTGAGTTCATCGTTGACAGGAATGCGTTTGACGACAGGAACTTTGGTAGTTAACGGACAGAACTACCTTTATAACCAGTTTAATAACATCGGAGCAACAAGCGTTTCTCAAGGGATAATGTTTGGAAATGGGAATGCAGGCAAGGATCTTGATATAGAGATACTGCCTGGCGGTAATTTGGACTTAATGTCCGGAGTACTTGCTTATGCGGATGTGAATTAGTTAGTCGATAGGTAGAGTAGTATGAAATTTTTAGTAACATTATTATGTTTTATTTTAAATGTACTGTTTTTTTTCTCAAACATTTTTGCAACTTCTCCATTTGATGTAACAACAACAGTTTCATATTTAGCATCAAATCAAGTCTTTCATAAGATAATCAATATGTTAATGGATTTGTAAAATTTAATGCAGGGGCAACAATTTTAAGTAATGCCTCTGCTGTTTTTAGCATAGAATTTCCATTTTCAGGTGGGCTTGATTTACGTGGAACAGGAACATTGATCTTCAAGAAGATCTTTATCTTGATTCCAATTTCACACTTTCCGGCAGTGGTGTAATCAGTGGAAATGGAAACACGATATTTCTGAATAGTAACTTAACACTTCCTGATAACTCTGTTTTACACATAAATTCAAACACAATAATTGACGGGCAAGGCAAAGATTTAGTTTTTGGGAAAAGAGGTAGAATTTTTGTCGATACAAATGTGACGCTTACACTGCAAAATATGCGCATTGTACAAACATATAACGATTTTTCTGATCCATGTATCAGGCTTGCAGCATTCAAAAGTCAGCTAGCACTTAAAAACGTTGAGTTTGCATTATCACAGAATTTTTTATTTGGTCAGGGGCAACTGTTTGTCCATGGAGATGTTGCCGTAACAGGAACTTCTGCATTTATTTACCAGTCAACACAGCACAGTTTTATAACACCGGACAGCACATTTTATTTTGATGTAGGAACAACATTTTCTGTTACGCCTGCAACTATTACTGACTGTAGATTTGACCAAATGCCAACGTACACATCAAACAGTTTTATTTTAATGTCAGATGCAACATCTAATTTATATTTTAATCAATCTTCTTTGTGCGCAACTCCTACCGGATGCAGGTTTACAAGTGGAACTGTAAATTTTGAAAATCAGTGTCCGGTGAAAAGTAACAGTGCACTTGCCCTGCCTCAACCATATTTTGTAAATACTAATCAAACTATTTCGACAGGAAATTTGCCCGCAAGTGTGGCTTATTCTCCTGACGGAAACTATTTGGCTGTTGTAAATCAGGCTTCAAATACATTACAGATTTTTGATTCTGTATATCTTACACAAGTCGGCAGCAATGCTGCGACCGGAAGTTCGCCGGTTGCAGTTTCGTGGTCAAACACCAGTACGCAGCTAGCAGTTGCTAACTCTGGGGACAGTACAGTAGCAGTGTTTAACTTCAGTGGGGGGACTCCTCTTCTTTCGGTAAGTAAATCTACTTTAGGCTCAAGCCCATCATGTGTAGCATGGTCTTTGTACGGTGGCTATATCGCCGTAACCAATTCCGGATCAAATAATTTGCGAATTTTCAAAGCGTGGACTTTGTCCCCAATCGGAAGCAGCGCTCCTACGGGAACTTCTCCCTCTTCAGCTGCCTGGGCTCCAGCGGACAGACTTCTGGCCGTGACAAGTTCAGGTTCAAATACACTGCAAATTTTTTCCTTCAACGGATCCGGTACTCCCACGCCAATTGCAAGTAGTGCCACAGGGATTACCCCTTCGTCTGTGTCATGGGCACAGAACGGAATATTTTTATCAGTTGCTAACAGTAATTCGAACACTGTGCAAATATTTTCTTTTGATGCGAATTCCATGCTAACCCTCATTGATACAGTTCCTACAGATTATGAACCTATTTCTACGGCATGGACTCCTGATGGAGGTTCTCTTGGCGTTATAAATTATAGCTCAAACACAGTACAATTTTTACAGTTTTATAATCAAAGTGTCCCCGTTCAAGTCGGTGGAAGCGCATCTACCCAAAATACGCCATATTCGGTATCATGGTCTCCATTAGGTAATTTTATAGCTGTTGTTAATGAGATTTCAAATTCATTACAAGTATTTCCATTTACTGGTTCTAGCATTGGAGCTCCATATACAACTTCTACAGGCACTCATCCATATTCAGTATCATGGGCTCCCACAGGTAATTTTATAGCTGTTGTTAATGAGGTTTCAAATACATTGCAGGTATTTACATTTACTGGGTCCGGCTTTGGAACTACATATACATCTCCTGCTACCTTATCATCGCCATATTCAGTATCATGGTCTCCAACGGGTAATTTTATAGCAGTAGCCAATTACGGGGCAAATACATTGCAGGTGTTTACATTTACCGGATCTGGATTTGGAGCTACATATACCGCCTCTACTGGCACTCATCCCTATTCAGTGGCATGGTCGCCATCAGGTAATTTTATAGCTGTAGCCAACTACGGTTCAAATACATTACAGGTATTTCCATTTACGGGGCCTAGCATTGGAAGTCCATATACATCTCCTGCTATCTTATCAGATCCGGGTATAGTATCATGGTCTCCAACAGGTAATTTTATAGCAGTTGCCAATCTAGTACATGTTTCATTTCGAATGTTTTCGTTTAATGGGTCCAGTAACCCAACTGCAGTTGGCGGTCTTGTAACTAGTCCTCTTGTTGTTGGTACCCCAGTTTCAATATCTTGGTCCCCGGATGGGAGATTTATTGTTTTTGTTACTAATAATGGGGGTTTTGGAGGACAACCGGATGTACTACAAATATATTCATTTAACGGATCCGGCACTCCAACTCAAGTTGCTCCAAGTGAAGTTGGCTCTTATATAGTTCCCGACGGAGTTCTCCCTATGTCGGCATCATGGTCGCCGACAGGGAATTTTATAGCAGTTGTTAGCAAAAATGCTCAATTGTTGGAGGTGTATTCGCTTAACGTGTATTTTAATGCATCTCAAATGACGGGAGATATTTCCACTCAAAATGCACCATCTTCAATGTCATGGGCTTCCGATGATGAACATGTTGCTGTTACTAGCAGTAATTCAGATGAAGTTCAATTCTTTCAAATTCAATATCCTTCGATAGTAACACAGGTAGGTAGCGTTAATCCCGGCTACCTTGGCAACAATTCATCACTATCATGGTCGCCGAATGGAAGATTTATAATGGTTGCTAGTGGTCAGGAACCTACATTACAAATATATAGTTTTACAGGGAGTGGAAATCCATCATTAGTTGGATCAATTGCGGGCTTACTATACAACCCATATTCAGCCGTATGGTCACCTGATGGAAGGTTTTTTGCGTTTACCAATAATGGGGATACATTATATGTATACAGTTTTACAGGAACCGCAAACCCATCATTAGTTGGAACGGTTACGGACTTAGACTATCCAGGAGCAGTATCATGGTCGCCGGATGGAAATTTTATAGCCGTAGGTGAATCTGGTGCGTTTCAAATTTTTTCGTTTAGTGGGTCAGGTGCACCAACTCCAGTTATCAGTGCAACTATACCAGGCTTTGGAAATGCGGTTTCATGGTCCTCAGATGGAAAGTTTATAGCTGTAATCACAGGTACACTGCAAGTGTTTTCGTTTAATGGATTAAATACATTAACTCTAATTGGCACTGTGAGTACCGGGAATAACTCGGAATCGGTTGCATGGTCCCCAGATGGAAGATTTATAGCTGTAGCCAACAACCGTTCGGAGACAGTGCAAGTGTTTTCATTTAATGGATCCAGTACCATAACAAAAGTTGGTAGGGATGTGATAATAAGTGGTCCACTTGCAGTATCATGGTCACCAGATGGTAAATTTATTGCTGTAGGTACTAGTTATGGTGTGACAAAAATATTATCATTTAATGGATCGGAGACCCCAATACAGGTTGGGAGTGACATAAGTGCTGGAGACTTCTTATTTACAAACATATGGTCGCCGGACGGTCGCTTTATTGCTGGATTTGATTTTGGTACAACTTCAGTGCAAGTATTTAAAGTAAACAACGTTCCAGACCGATCTGTCCAAGCAATCTCAAACGGTGTGGTGTTTGGAAATTCAAATCTAGGGTCTGCGTATGACGCCACGGTAAACGTTTTGGGGGCTAATGTAAACGTTAATGGTTTGTTAAATTATGACTGTGTTGTATAAAAAAGGAGTTAGGAGAAAGATGATCCTTCGACAGGCTCAGGATGAGCGCAAAAAATTAGGAGAGAGATGAGAATATTAAAATTAATTGGTTTAGCTGTTTGTTTGTTAATGGTTTGTGTTGCACATGCGACATTAAATTTTTCAAATAATGAATCTGAGTTTATTTTGCAAAATGCCAGCTCAGAAATTCGAATAAAAAATACGGGAACATATAACGAGCTAGATCTTGGCATCATAAATAATTTAAACAACATTGATTTTGTTAATTCAACCAATAATGTTCTTATAATGGATGACAATTTTGAACTTGCATCCGGTTTTTTATCCAGCGTGAGCTGCACGGTTCAAGGCAATGGTTATTCAATGATTATGAATGGTGACTTAACAATTCCTGCTATGACCACGTTAAAAATTACATCAACCTTATTGATAGAGGGCAACGGCCATACTCTATTCATTGATAATTTTGCACAAATTTTAACGGATACACATGCAACGTTAACGTTAAGAAATTTAATTATTGAAAATGCGATTAATACATCGCAAAGACCGGCAATTGCGGCAAATGGGTCTGACAGCACTATTACTCTGGATGGTGTAAATCTCAGATTTGCTGATGACTTTTGGTTTAATCGTGGGCATATGTTCTTTAATAACAATGTCTTATATTCAGGCAGTTCAAAATTTCTTTACTGTTCACCACAATCAAGTTATATAGCTCCAAATAGTACACTGTTATTTGATAAGGGAACGACCTTTTTTTATAATCCTGCAAGTACAAATAATGGGCTAATTGTTCAACAAGATCCTACCTCTACTATCTATTTTGACGGTTCTACTTTTCAGGTTACTCCGACAGGCTTAAGCTTGACGGATGGACAGATGTTCTTTGAAAATCAAGTCAATTTTGATGTTGGGACTATGTTTAACACAAGTGTATTTACTTTAAATACAAATAATATCAACATATCTTTGCGTTCTTTGGATTGGGATTTTACAGGGCAGTATCTAGCTGCTTCCGGGCAGGCGGTTAGTGGAAATACAAATCAGGTGCAAATTTATCAATTGAGTTCAACAACTTTATCTCAACTGGATACTGTAAAGTATGGGTCTTTGTCTTCAATTGTTTACTCGGCGGTTTGGAGTCCTGACGGTAAATATTTGGCAGTTGGTGGAGCTGGGGCAGGGATTACAGGCGGTTTTACTAATAATAATAGTTTAAGAATTTATTATTTTAATCCGGCGACACTTAATCTGAGTAATAATCCGGTTGCAAGTGTTGATTTTGGGAGCACCGCAACGATTAGCTCAATTGATTGGGGTGGACTTGATAACTACTATTTGGCAGTTGGAGGAATGGGAGCTCTTCCTGTTGGAGGTTTTAGTGATAATAATAATTTAAGAATTTACCACTTTGATTCGATACAAGATACATTAACCACCGTTACCAGCTATCCATTTGGCCGAAGTGTAAATGCTGCCCAATGGGATTTTAGTGGAACTTATCTGGCTGTTGGTGGATACCAGACCTCAGGAAGTTGCAATTTAAAACTCTTCAGTCTTGACCCTGTTACTAATTCATTAAAGTCAATTCAAACAATCAGCTTTGATACTGCTACTACCACTTCAATTAATTCTATTGCTTGGACTAGTGACAGCCAGTTTTTGGCAGTTGGTGGTGGAAGTTACAGCAGTTACGCAACATCAATTCAAAATTTAGCTATCTATCAATTTAATCCTGCAAATATTCCGTCTACTCCTCCACTTACATTTTTAACCTTTGCCGCTCCGGTAGAAACGGCAAGCACAGATTACATTCAAATCCAAAATTTGAGCTGGGGTTCGGCTAATCAACTTTTACTTTACAGTGGAATCAACCCCGGATCAGGAAAATGGTCCAGTGATATCTATGTTTTTGATTCGACGGCTGACATAATATTGAGCGAACTAAAGCAGATGAGTCATGCAGCAATCAGTTCTGCGCAGTACGCATCAGCATGGAATCCTAACGGTATTTTATTTGCAACAAGCCTGAATAATGGTATAAATGTTAACTCTTTGGAGGGTGTAAGTCCTGCACTTGTTGCCAGCCAAAATTATACAACTAATTATACATCATCAGTTGACGGTGTGTTTTCCATTGATTGGCATCCCGGAGGAAATTATCTGGCAGTTGCAGGACATGGGGCCGGCGCAGTTGTTGGTGGATTTAGCAACACAGATCAGATAAGAGTTTATCGTTTTGGTGGTGGAAATAATGCATTGTATGCAAATGCAAGTGAAAGTTATGGAACAGCAGCTAATACCACAGTTAGCGCAATGTCCTGGCGTCCTGATGGTGATTATTTAGCGCTTGGTGGAATTAATCCTACTTATGGAGCCGGTGGATTCAATAATTTTGATCAAGTTAGAATATATTCGTTTGTGGATAGCGCTATGTCTGCAATAACAAGTGTCCCACTGGGTCCAACATCCGGAGCAAACGCTGCAGCATTGTACAGCTTGGCATGGCATCCAAGCGGAGAGTACCTTGCGCTGGGTTGCTATAACACCGCGTCGGTTGGAGGATTTCTTGCCGGAACAAACTTGAGAATTTACTCTTTTGATGGAATAAGATTAGCTCCGGTTGTAGGGCGCAACTTTGTTTATTATAGCAACAACCTAACTCCTGCAGGACTTAGCTGGAGCCCTGACGGCAAATATTTGGCTGTTGGGACTTGTTTGGGTCAACCGGCCACAAAGTTCGATTTATCTTTATGCCCAACAACCGGTACCGGTTTAACAGTATTTGAGTTTCAAAACAGTAACAGTCTGGTTCAAAGAGCAAGTTGGAATGGGCTGAGTGGCGCTACTGCTCTGTTGAGCGTCAATTGGCAATTTGATGACAGATATATTGCCGTAACATACAACGACAACTACAATCCTTTATCTTATGGAATTCTTTATTTCACAGGTAGCTTACTTGAGCAGATAAACACATGGGGCAATTACGTTGGATCATCTAACGTTAATTTCTTGGACACCAATGTGAAGTTTAGTCCGGATGGTACAAAGATTGCAAATACCGCCAGCAATGGAGCTGCAAATAATTTTGGCTATCTTGCAGTAGATGACTTTAACATGCAAAATCCTAATTTTTATTATCAAAAAATAAATGGAATTTTTAGTATCGGGTCACTTGCTTGGCGGCCTGACAGTAAATTTCTGGCAGTAGGCGCTTATAATGTTGATACAAATGCGCCGCAGATAGCTGTGTTTGAGGTGGATAATTTAATTAACATAAATCGCCAGAGCGCCAACGGGTTAAGTATAGAAAGTTTAGTTGATGCAAATGTGCTTGGAAGCGGCCTGGTAATTGTTAACGGAATTGTATCATACGCGACGGACTAGACGCGTTAGCTCATTCCAGGCATGTCGCCTGATGGAAATATCGAATCAAAATCGAAATCCGGTGCCTCTTCGTCTTCATCTACGAAGATGAAGCTGGCACCGTAGCTAGATTCGTAAATCTCTTCGTATCCGGTATCACTTGTACTTACATGTTTTGCTGATATACTAAATATAGCATAAAACGTTCTTATATCGCCTACATATGGAAGCGCTTTATGAAGCTAAAACCTTTAATCTGGGTTGGATCAAGCAAATATGATTTAAGTGATTTCCCTCGCGAGGTTAAACATAGCATGGGGTACGCTCTTTGTCTTGCCCAAAATGGCAAGCAGCATGTTCACGCAAAAGTGCTTAAAGGTTTTTCCGGGGCAAGTGTAGTCGAAATAATTGAAAATGATACATCGGGAACGTTTCGAGTCGTTTATACAGTGAAAATGCCTAAGGCTATATTTGTGCTTCATGCATTTCAAAAAAAATCAAAGCATGGAATAGCAACACCTCAAAAGGATATTGATTTAATTAAAAAACGGCTTAAAGAAGCACAGAAAATTTATAAGGAGTTAGAAAATGGAAAAGAAATTTGAACGTAGTAGTGGAAATGTTTTCGCAGACTTAAATCTGCCTAATCCAGAAGAACTTTTAGCTAAATCAGAATTGGCTCAAAAGATTTCCGATATTATTAAGGAAAAGAAGCTTACCCAAGAGCAAGCGGCGCTTACTCTTGGAATAGATCAACCTAAAATCTCAGCCCTCGTAAGCGGAAAGCTTTCTGGTTTTTCATTGGAAAGATTGTTTAGATTTTTAAATAAACTTGGCCAAGATGTGACTATTAATGTTAAACCAAAATCATCACGTACGAGAAAAATCGGATGCGTCAGCGTTGACACCGTGGGTGCTAGTCATGGGTATGTTCACAGATAAAGACGAGTTAGGTTTCTATGAATATCTATGGGATGTTTTGTCTTTAACTATAGTTATCGAGCTGGCGCTACTTAGCATGTGGTTAGCTCATTCCAGGCATATCGCCTGATGGAAATATCGAATCAAAATCGAAATCCGGTGCCTCTTCGTCTTCATCTACGAAGATGAAGCTGGCACCGTAGCTAGATTCGTAAATTTCTTCGTATCCGGTATCATATGAAAAATAATAGAAATTTTTACTGTTGGTTTGTTGTGCGTTTTTAACGTTAGTTTGTTGCGTATTTGTTTCCACTTAAGTTCCCCAAAAGTCGCTGTTACCTTCCCCCCTATGCAGATTAGAAATATAGCGATAAAATAAGGGAAATCAACGTTTAAAGTAAAAAATATTTTATAAATTCAGCTTGAAAATTCAGCTTATTTTGGGTGAACTAAAATTTAAAGGCTGTGTGTTTTAAGCACTATTTTATGGGACCAATCAACTTATGAAAAATATAATCGTAATTCCGGCCAGGTACGGATCGACACGTCTTCTCGGCAAACCATTGGTTCAAATCAAAGGCCATAGCCTACTTTATCGTGTGTGGATGCTTGCAAAAAATGCGCAAAATATTGATGAAGTTTTTATTGCAACAGATGATCAAAGAATTCAAAAACATGCGCAAGATTTTGGGGCGCAGGTGCTCATGACAGCATCAGATTATCCAACAGGGACTGACCGTGTTTTTGGCGCAATTGAACAGTTGCCACAAAAGCCGGATATCATTATTAACCTGCAGGGTGATGCCGTTTTGACGCCACCTTGGATTATCCAGAGTTTGGTAGACGCGTTGGTTAATGATTCAAATACCAAAATGGCTACATTGGCAACACATTTAACTTGGGTGCAGTACGATGATCTGGTCAAATCAAAAGCTACCAGCAAGAGCAGCGGTACGACAGTTACCTTTGATAAAAACGGCGATGCTCTTTATTTTTCCAAAAACGTAATTCCGTTTGTAAGAAATCGAAATGAAAAGAGTTTAATGTCGCCTGTATTCAAGCACGTTGGCATGTATGGATATCGCTACGATGCGCTTAAAGAATTTGTTAACTTGCCACAGTCTCCATTGGAGAAGATTGAAAGTTTAGAACAGCTTAGAATGCTTGAAAATGGCATAAAAATAAAAGTTGTTGTTGTCGATGCAAAGGGCCACACGATGTGGAGTGTCGACAGTCCACAGGATGCCGAAAAGGTTGGGGAGATTATTGAGAGAGAGGGCGAGTTGGTGTTGCTTTAAAGATGGATAAGAAAAGTTTATTATGAGAAGCATTCAAGTGCATACAAAGAAGGTCTCGTTTTTATACGAGACCTTCTTTGTTGCCTAAATATTTTAATTTGGAATTATTACTTTTTAAACTTGGTTATATGGAGCAGGGGGGTGGCCTCTTCTTCTGAGCCTTCTGTTTCTTCTGGTGTGGAAGTGCCTGATGTGGAGGCCCCTGACATGGAGGTATCTGGTGTGGAGGCCCCTGATATAGAGGTCTCTGATGTGTAGGTATCTGACATGGGTGTATCTGATGTGGAGGTATCTGATGTGGAGGTATCTGATGTGGAGGACCCTTCTGATTGCTTGGAACTATGACTAATGAGTAGCCCTATGGTTTCTTTATCTTTTGATTTACGTGCACAATCCAGAGGGGTTTTCCCAATATTGTTTTTTAGATTAGGATTAGCATGGGCGTCAAGAAGCATCTTGACAATATTCGAGTGTCCATTTAGTGCAGCAAAATGCAAAGGCGTCATTCCCCAATTATCTGCTTTATTAACATCAGCATGGTATCGAAGAAGTATTCTTACAATATCTGAGCATCCTCTTGCCGCAGCATAATGCAAAGATGTCATACCCCAAATATCTGCTTGATCAATGCCAGCATGGGCTTTAAGAAGTCTTCCTACAACCATCGCGTATCTATCATTCATTGCAGCACAAATCAAAGGAGTTAAGCCTTCCGTGCTTGCTTGATCAACATTGGCTCTCTTGCGAATAAGTAAGTCTACAACATTTACGTGTCCATTTATTGCAGCAAAAATCAAAGGTGTACGGCCACCACTATCATATGCTTGGCTAACTTTAGTATCGATTTTAGTAGATATTCCTACAGTCTCAGGATGTTTATTTAACTCAGCAACATACAAATCAGTGGCTAACTCAACCCTGTGTTGTGTTTTTCCATCAGTAGGTTGAGGGGGTATAATCATACGAGTAATTCGTGTTATTGCATTAACATCAGCGTTGTGTGCAATAAGAATTTCTGCAATCTTCAAGAATCCATTTCGCGCAGCATAATGCAAAGGTGTATCACCGCGTTTATCTGCTTGATTAACATCGGCACCGGATTCAAGAAGTTTTTTTACGGCATCTATATTTTCATTTATCACAGCAAAAATCAAAAGTGTCCTATCAAAAATGTCCGTTGTTTCTTGCATTCCGTAACCAGGTGTTACAGGTAGACCAGCAAGCATTGCTGTCAATATTAATTTTTTTATACACTCCATAACATAACCTTTCATCAGAAACACGGTTTTAGATTTTACTGGAGCCAAATACATGGCACCCAACTACTACTAATGATATCACGCAATATTTATAATTGCAAATAGTAAGATAAATTGAATTTTTATGTTATATAAAATATTAATATTTTATTGAATAAAATACATCGAAACATGCAAAATCGCATAAAATTGCTGTTTTAATGGTGGCGACAACCCGCAGAATGCCAAAAGGTTGAAGAGATTATACAGTGTGAAGGCGAGTTGGTGTTGCTTTAAAGATGGATAAGAAAAGTTTATTATGAGAAGCATTCAAGCGCATAAAAAGAAGGTCTCGTTTTTATACGGGACCTTCTTTTTATCCAAATATTTTAATTTGGAATTATTACTTTTAAAACTTGGTCTAATGGAGCAGAGGGGTGGATTCTACGTCTTCTGTCTCTTCTGGTGTGGAGGCCCCTGACATGGAGGTATCTGACATGGAGTCTGATATGGATGTATCTGATATGGAGGCATCTGATGTGGAACTATGACTAATGAGTAGCCCTATGGTTTCTTTATCCTTTGATTTACGTGCACAATCCAGAGGGGTTTTTCCAATATTGTTTTTTAGATTAAGATTAGCATGGGCGCCAAGAAGCATCTTGACAATATTCGAGTGTCCATTTAGTGCAGCAAAATGCAAAGGCGTCATTCCCCAATTATCTGCTTTATTAACATTAGCGTGGGCACGAAGAAGTACTCTTACAATATCTGAGTGTCCTCTTGCCGCAGCATAATGCAAAGATGTCATACCCCAAATATCTGCTTGATCAATACCAGCATGGGCTTTAAGAAGTCTTCCTACAACCATCGCGTGTCTATCATTCATTGCAGCACGAATCAAAGGAGTTAAGCCTTTCGTGCTTGCTTGATTAACATTGGCTCTCTTGCGAATAAGCAAGTCTACAACATTTAGGTGTCCATTACTGTAGCAAAAATCAAAGGCGTAAAACCGCTATCATATGCGTGATTAACATTAGTATCGATTTTAATAGATATTCCTACAGTCTCAGGATGTTCATTTAACTCAGCAACATACAAAGCAGTGGGTAACTCAACCTTGGGTTGTGTTTCTGTTTCTTGCGATTCTATCAGTAGGTTGCAGTAGGGTGTATAATCATACATATAATTTGCGTTATTGCATTAACATCAGCGTTGTGTGCAATAAGAATTTCTGCAATCTTCAAGAATCCATTTCGCGCAGCAAATGCAAAGGTGTATCACCGCGTTTATCTGCTTGATTAACATCGGCACCGGATTCAAGAAGTTCTTTTACGGCATTTATATTTTCATTTATCACAGCATAATGCAAAAGCGTCATATCAAAAATGTCCGTTGTTTCTTGCATTCCGTAACCAGGTGTTACAGGTAGACCGGCAAGCATTGCTGTCAATATTAATTTTTTTATACACTCCATGATCAATAACCTTTCATCAGAAACACGGTTTTAGATTTTACTGGAGCCAAATACATGGCACCCAACTACTACTAATGATATCACGCAATATTTATAATTGCAAATAGTAAGATAAATTGAATTTTTATGTTATATAAAATATTAATATTTTATTGAATAAAATACATCGAAACATGCAAAATCGCATAAAATTGCTGTTTTAATGGTGGCGCCAGACTAGGCGGGCTGAGAGTTTTTGGCTCAGGTTGCTAAACCCCGGGCGAATTATCGTGAATTACTTACCCTTTAAACTTGCAACCTCTCTGGTTGTTAAATGACGCCATTTCCCAACTTCTAAGCCCTTGGTAGTTAGTCCTGCATAGAAAAAGCGATCAAGTTTTAAAACCTGATATCCAAAATGTTCAAACATACGTCTGACGATTCGATTTTTACCGCTGTGAATCTCTACAATCACTTTGCAATCAATTTTATTGTGCTTGTAGTAGATGGCATCTGGCTTGATGAAGCCGTCGGCAAGAGTAATGCCCTGCTGGAGTTTTTCCAGATCATCTCTTTGAAATAATCTATCAAGAGTAACGCAGTACTTTTTTGTAAATTCGTAACGAGGGTGGGTTAGTTTTTTGGTTAGCTCACCATCGTTGGTTAAAATTAAAAGCCCCGTGGTCATGCGGTCAAGCCGACCAACGGGATAAATTCGCAGGTCAGTTTTAAAATTAATTATATCGAATACAGTTTGTCTTGAATTTTCATCTGATACTGTTGTGATGCAGTTTTCCGGTTTATTTAAAAGAATATAAATAAATTTTTTGCTTTGCTGTACAAGTTGTCCCTCAAAACAGACCTCATCATTTGGTTTTACGACATAAAAAGGCTCTAAGACAACTTTGTCGTTTATTGTGACAAGCCCTGATTTTACCGCGTCAGTGGCTTTGCGTCGTGAGCAAACTCCGCTTGTGGACAAAAATTTGGATAAATACACTTTATAAACCCCTCTAAATCTGCTACTTTAAAAACTTAAATCAATATGGATTGTAATGAAACTTAACAAATTTAGTCAAAAATGTACAAAGGATAGACTGTATGCTTTTAATTCTTGCTCGTCATGGCAACACTTTCAATAAAGGAGAAAAGACATATCGAGTTGGGAATGCCAACGATCTGCCGTTGGTTGAAAAGGGCTTAGAGCAGGCACGCACTTTTGCGCAAGCTTTGATCGAAAAGCATGTAAAACCGGTGGCTGTCTACTGTGGGCCGCTGCAAAGAACAAGAAAATTTGCGCAAATTATTGTGGATCGATTTAATTCATTGCAGGCGCCCATCATTGATGAACGCTTAAATGAGCTGAATTATGGGGATTGGGCCGGTCTTGATGACGAGCAGGTAAGGTCCAAATTTGGCACAGAGCTTGATGATTGGGAAAAAAGTGGGAAATGGCCTGAAAATTCAAAATGGCCGGAAACTGAAAAAGAGGTTGTTGTGGCTATTCGATCATTTTATCAAGATTTAATAGAAAAATATAAGCCGGAAGATGTTGTCATTGCCGTTAGTAGCAACGGGAAGTTAAGATACTTTTTAAAATTAATTGAAAATGAATTTGAGGGTAGGTTGAAGTCTGGCGCGTCACCCAGGGGTGATGGTTCGAGCCGCCTTCGCCAAGGCTTCGGCGCCCAGGCAAGCTGGCCGCTCATCCTGAGCCTGTCGAAGGATCGTCCTGCGGTGCCCGGCGTAGCCACGACCTGTCCCTCGGAGCTACCGGAGCGGAGCGGGAAGGGCGAAGCCTGGGAGCCTGTCGAAGGATGCGAGTTTAATGTAAAAGTTGGTACGGGCAATGCATGTGTTATTGACTGTAACGGTACTAGCCCTAAACTTGTCGCATGGAATATAAAACCGTCAAAGAGTTATAATGTCAGAGTTGTGATGCTTGTTAAAAATACTAAAAATAAGAGCTTATATCTGTTTGTGATGGTATTTTTTGGGATAACTATATTTGCTGCGGGAGTCTGCTGGTTTTTATTCTATAAAAAGGAACAGCAAAAGAGCCCTCTAAAAATTATTCAATCTAAAGCTAAGCAGAATACTTGCTCGGATGAGAATGCTGAGATAGTAATTAAAGATCTGATTTTAAAAGAGGTTGAAAAACACAAAGGGTTGGAGGTTATTATTAATGCAAGTGAGGGTAAAATTTTAAATTCTACAGATAAGATAGAATGTAAAAATATATCCTGCTCGCTAAATAATGGTTCCAGAAAAATAGCAGATTTACGAGCCAATAATGCAATCATACATAAAACGACTAAAAATATTTTTCTTTCAGGGACGACGGTGGGGCACACTTACGACATGACTGTTAATGGGAATGATATTAGTTATAACTATTCCAGTCACATGCTTACTACAAACAAAGAGGTAAGTTATACTCACAAGTTTTTTTCTCTTATTGCTCAAAAAAGTTATGTAGATCTTAAAAACAGCAAAATTGTAATGAGTGGTGGCGTTAGAAGCGAATTTTTAAATGGTCCTGCAGGCAACGACAATGCAGATTGAAGCCGGCTGCAAGTGAATTAACGATTTAGCAACGCTCTTCACCGTTGCTCCGGTTGTAAAAAGATCATCGATGATCACAATATTTTTGTCTTTTATTGGATTGCCAATTTTGGCATTCTTATTCACAGAAAATACGTTCTCGACATTTTCTTGTCGTTGACTTGTGTTTAGTTTGGATTGAAAATTTGTTCTTCGTTTTCTTTTAACTATATTCAACATTGGAATACCAAGTTTTTTGCTTATTTGCTTTGCAATCAAGTCAGCTTGGTTGTATCCTCTCCACGCGAATCTTGACCAATGGAGGGGGACAGGAATTAAAAAATCTGCTTTTATGGAATCGAATGGGACAAAATCAATCATCAAATTTGCAAGTTGTTTACATGCAAGAGTGTCATGTGAAAATTTTTTAAAGATCAATGCTTTAACGGGATAGTCATATGCACAAGCAGCATGGACGTTCAGCGTATACTTTTTTGTTAATGCAAGAAAGATTGGTACAACCGGTTTTATTTTACTTTGGCATGAAAAGCAAAAGGTTTGCCCTTGATCAATAATTGAGGTGCACGATTGGCAAAGTGATGGGTAGATCAGACGTAAAATATTGCTTAGCATGATACTTTTTTTAAATAAACTGTTCCAATTTTGAAGCTCAAATAGTAGCACAGCCAAATTTTTATGCAACAAAATTAAATATAAAAAAATTAAAAAATTACTTGTGCTTGATAGAAATAAAGAGTAGTATTGCTTCCGAAATAATATAAATAGTAGAAGGAAAGGAAGATCTCATGGAGAAAAAGGTTGCGATTATTTGTTCGATACTGTTTGCGTCATCTGTGAATGTCAAAGCTTTTAATACAATACGTGTTCAAATGCCGGTTGAGTTGGCTATAGACATTCAAGATCCAAACAATCCACGTGCAGAATTTTTGAATGTGAAAAGTGATTTAACTCCCGGATCAAAATGGGTTATGTTACCACAAGTTGCTGCAATGTTTGATCCAAACAATTCAGGAGCCCCCGTTGTTCTTCTCGATGTTAAAAAAACAATTCTCAAACTTATAGTTCAACATCCTGAAATTATTGAACGAGCTGGAATCCGGCCAGAGGATTTTGTAAACGCCGGAATTTCTCCAAGCGAGTTACAGATTTTAAGACGAGAGGCTTTTAGACCAGAAGAAATTAGTTTTTTAGCTCAATTGTCAGTCGATTTTTTTGATGGTGGTGTATCTGATGGTTTGAAATATATGCAAGAAGGTGGCATAGAATTGATAAAGGGTAGTGCCAATTTTGGATTTGGTACTGCGATTTTATTAAAAAAGGCTGCAGTTGCTACGGTTAAATTTTTAAAGAGCTGGTTTGATGATGTTACTGAATCTGAAAAAGAGGCTCGTTAAATAAAAATCATTAAATTAGTTGAGCGTTAGCACTTTTTTTGACGCTAACGCCTTTTTATTGGATTTTTAAAAAAAACCTGTATAGATTGGTAAATAGCTTCAGTTCGATAACTCGAAATAAACCATAGAATTGTAATAAAAAATGTTAAAAAAAGTTTTTATCTTAGTTTGTTTGATAACATACTCGCTTAGTGCGATTGATCCATTTTCACATATAAAAATAACCAGCAACAAAGCTGTTTGCCAAAAATCCAAAGATAACCCGCATTCTTTTACATTTAATTATCTTGGAAAAGTTAATGTGTTGTTGGCAGATGGCAGTCAGATTACAGCTGAATCGCTTGAAATTATCCTGGATACAAAAAGGGTTAAACTATTTGATGAGTCAGATAAAAAGTCAGATAAAAAACATGAAAAGAAAAAAACAGAAGATAAATCAAAAGAGTCTAAAGCAAACAGTCTATCTCACATAAAGCAGATTACATTCAAAAATGATGTTCAAATTTCTAATCAAAATAGGTGTGCGCACTCAGATTCTGCAGTAATTAATCTTTTTGATAATACGTGTTTACTTGATGGCAATGTAAAAATTAAACAGACAAAGATGGCACAAAATGATGTTCCCATTGATGTGCAAAGTGCTCAGGCATTAATTAATCTTAAGACTTCCCAGGTCACACTGTTGGGAAGTAGTCAAGAGCCGGTAAGTACCGTAATCGAACTTAACAAGAATGTTATGTCTTCTAAGAAAAAGCAACCTAAAAAATGAACAAAATCAAAGTCTTGTCTCCCGATCAGGCGCAAAAGATTGCAGCCGGAGAGGTTATAGAGCGTCCTGTAAATGTTGTTAAAGAGATTGTTGAAAACTCTATTGATGCGGGGGCCTCTCAAATTTCTTTGTATATCGAAAAGGCCGGCAAGCAATTAATTCGAATTGTGGACAATGGTTGCGGAATGTCTGTGCCTGATGCCAAGAATTGTTTTTTATCGCATGCTACCAGCAAAATATCTAACATAGACGAGTTGGAGTCTATCGACTCATATGGATTTCGAGGAGAGGCTCTTGCAAGTATCAGCGCAATTAGCAAAATAAAATTAATTACGCGTTTAAATCAGGAGAATATTGAACTTGGTACTCAGATAGAGTACGAAGACTCAAAACTAATCTCAGAAAAATCTATTGCGTGTAATTTTGGAACTGATCTTGTAATTCGTGACCTGTTTTATAATATTCCAGTGCGTAAGAAATTTTTAAAGCATGACGAGACAGAGTGGAATCAGATTCAGATGCTTTTTTATGCTTTTTGCCTGAGCCACACTAAAATCCATTTTAAACTTTTCAATGATGGTAAGCTTGTGCTTAATGCACCCCCTGTTAATAGTATTCAGGACAGGACAACGCAAGTTTGGGATCATAACTTTTCACAAAATTTAATTGAACTAAATGATTTGTCGCTTAGCGCCCAGTCAAACACAGGCGCGTCTCGATCTGATATGTCAAAGCCAGTGCGTTGGATTCAATTCAGTGGGTATATATCAAACCACAATTTTTGGCGCTACGGTCGCACTCACATCTTTTTTTTCGTGAATAATCGATGGGTAAAAAATTCTGAGCTTAGCAAGGGCTTGCTCAAGGGTTATTTAAATGTTTTGCCGCCTGACAAATTCCCGGCAGCATTCATTTTTATTAATATCGATAAAACGCTTGTTGATATTAACTGTCATCCAAAAAAGGAAGAGGTCAGGTTTATAAAGCCAGTTACTGTTCAAAATATGCTGCAGGAGGTTGTAAAAAATACGCTGACTCAAAGTTTGTCAAAGCAGATTATGCCAAGTTGTACGGACCAGAGTTTTGCGAATTCAAATTTTATAAATCAAGATGCTGTGCATGATAACATATCTGAGCTTTCGAGTTCTCAAACCTTTGAACTGTTTCCTAGCCTAAGGCCAAAGCCAGATTTTTTTGTGTCTACCTCATTTTGTCATCCTGAATTTATTTCAGGATCCATGGATCAAATAAGTACCCCGTTAGAACCAATACAAGGACAAACTAATTTGCCGGTTTATGGACAGAGTGTTCAGTCAAAAGCTGTGCAGGCGTCGACTATCCAGCCTGAAACGCAATCATACAAAATTATCGGGCAGCTTTTTAAAACATATATTTTAATTGAAAACAAAGATAATTTTGTGATCATTGATCAGCATGCGGCACATGAGCGAATTATCTATGAAAATTTGTTAAAAAATTTTGAGCAAAAACAGGGTACGCGACTTCTATTCCCTGAATTTTTAACTCTCACTGAATCCCAAATCAAATCGTTGCTTGAGTGTAAAGACTTTTTTAATGATCAAGGGATTGATTTCGAAGTGATTGGTAAAAATGATATCAACATTAAAACCAGTCCCCCAAAAATTTCAAAAACATCTTTAAAAGAGTTTTTCATGCAAGCCATAGAATTCATCCAAGAGAATGAGAGGCTTGATCGGGAAATCTTTCGCAAAAAACTTAATGAACACATGCATTCACAGATTGCTTGCAAATCTGCAATCAAGGCCGGTGATGAGTTAACACTCACTCAGGTACAGCAATTGATTGATGACCTGAATAAATGCGAAAATCGTATCATCTGTGTACACGGCCGTCCAACGACATGGGTTATAAGTAAGTTTGAAGTCGAGAAAAATTTTAAACGTCGTTAACGATTATGCGCTGTATCAACTATTTTGTTCTTTTATTTAGATCATTTGACCGAATTTATCATTAAAGAAGTTGCAATTATTGTTTCCACAATTTTTTGTGCAAAAGCTTTATCACCCTTTGATATGTTATTATCAGTTGCTAGTTTTTCGAACATAGGTATTAATGATGCGGGAGTTTGTGCTTTATTTTTTTCCCAGTTGTTTAAGAAATCTGTTAATAGTTGCAGACAACGTTCATCTTCATTTTCAAGCTTTTCGCCGATAGCTTTTAGTATTTTGTTTGTAATTAAAAAACCAATTATAGGTGCTATACAACAACAATTTGTCAGCTCAAATAAATCCCAAGCACGATTATTTTTAATGTTAATGTTAATTTTCTTCTCAATTTTATCAAAAATTCCAACTGCTACCAATGCCGACCAAGGCGTGACACAGGCTGCCATGTAAGAAGAGTAGTTATCTAAAAAACGACCTAATTTTTGATGAATTTTTAATATGTTCAAATCTGCGGCGAAATATTTTTCGATAAATTGCCATTTTTCTGTTTCATCAGAGCTTGTTGCGATTTCTTCAATGATTTGTGTTGCTTCAGATGCAATGCTTTCTGTTTGGGCATCTTCCACAGCTTTGGGCGTTGCTTCTTGTGCAAATATTGTAAATTGCGTCAAAACCAAACCAAATAAAAAAAATCTTAAATTTTTCATAATAATAAACTCCTTATTTTCTTGAATTACTAGCACTATCTATCATTAACGAAGTTGCAATTATAGCAGCGACTACTTTTTTTGCAAGAGCTTTATCAATCGTTTTTTGCAAGGGTTTTCGTGATATGTTATCGTCTGTTGTCAATGTTTCGAACATAGGTATTAACGATGCCGGTGTTTGCTCTTTATTTTCTTTCCAGCCATTCACAAAATCCGTTAATAGTTGCAGACAACGTTCATCTTCATTTTCAAGTCTTTTGCCGATAGCTTGTAGTACCTTGTTTGTAATTAAAAAAACAATTATAGATTCCAAAATAGTAAGACTAAACTCAGTATAGTTTGCGATGTTTATATTTAGGTTTTTATAGAAAATTTCGTTTATTGCATTAATAATTGGGATATTTAGTTTTGTGAAAATGTTATCAGGAAACCATAACAATCTGCATGTGGTAGGAACTGCTATGTAAGATGAGTAATTATTTAAAGAAAGCCCCACTTTTTGTAATTTTGATGGATTCAAATCTGAAGTAAAATATTTTTCTATAAACTGCCATTTTTCTGTTTCTTCTTTAACATTTGTTGTTTCTGTATTTGTTATTTCATCTTGTGCAAATATTGTAAATTGTGTCAAAACAAAAACCAAACCAAATAAAAAAAATTTTAAATTTTTCATGATAATGAACTCCTCATTATTAATGAGGTTGCACTTATTGCGGCTACAATCTTTTTTGCAAGAGCTTTATCAACCGTTTTTTGGAAGGGCTTTCGTGATATATTGTTTTCTGTTGTCAATGCGTCGAACATAGGGATTAATGATGTTGGTGTTTGTGCTTTATTTTTTTCCCAGTTGTTTAAAAAATCTGTTAATAGTTGCAGAGAGCGTTCATCTTCATTTTCAAGTTTTTTGCTGATAGCTTTTAGTATTTTGTTTATAACTAAAAAAATAATTATGGGTCTCAAAACTTTACCCATCCCCCCAACGGTATAACACCTAGCGTTCCTTTCAGCCTCCCAGTCGGATGTTGTTGGCGCATCTGTAATTAGCTTTGTAATGTACTTTATTGCATCAAGAAACTTGTTATCTAGTTTTTCGAAAATATTATCATAACCACTACCTCTTGCATAGAGAGCCATAAAACATGACAATGTGAATGTGGTAGGAAATGCTATATAAGATGAGTAATTATTTAAAGAAAATCCCACTTTTTGTTGTAATTTTGACGTATTCAAATCTGAAGCAAAGTATTTTTCGATAAACTGCCATTTTTCTGTTTCTTCTTTAACAGCTGTTATTTGTGTTTCTTGTGTGGCAGCGTTAATCGCCTGCGTTACAATTTCAGGTGTTATTTCTACTTCATTACCCAAGTCCGTTGTACTGGGGGCTTCACTTTGTGCAAATATTGCAAATTGTGTCAAAACCAAAACTAAACCAAATAACAAAATCTTTAATTTTTTTATCATCATAAAGGTCTCATTAACGAAGTTGTGATTATTGCATCTACTATTTTTTTCGCAAGAGCTTCATCTACTTTTGATATGTTATCACCAGTTGCTAATTTTTCGAACATAGGGATTAACGATGCTGGCGTTTGCTCTTTATTTTCTTTCCAGTTGTTTAAAAAATTTGTTAATAGTTGTAGACAAGGCCTATATTCATTTTCAAGTCTTTTGCCTATATCTTTTAGTATTTTGTTTGTAATTAAAAAAATAATTATGAGTCTCACAATAATAATACTCGCTAATGCTGCGTAGAGTCTTTCGTCTTTCTCCGGGGTTATCTTAAAGGCGTACTCTATTGTCTCAAGAATTTTGAAATCTAGTTGTGCGAAAATGTTATCATCTATGTTATTTGAATAGAGAGCCATAAAGAACGCAATTGCGCATGCAGCGGGAGCTGCCACATAAGAAGAGTGCTTATCCAAAAAAGCACCCACTTTTTGCTGTAATTTTGATGTATTCAAATCTGAGGCGAAATATTTTTCGATATATTGCCATTTTTCCGTTTCATATTTGGTATTGGTTATTTCTGAATTTGTTATTTCGTCTTGTGCGAATATTGTAAATTGTGTCAAAGCCAAGACCAAACTAAATAAAAAAACTCTTAATTTTATCATAAAGATGAAATTCTCATTTTTTTGAATTACTAGCAATATTTGTTATTAACGAATATTAACGAAGTTGCAATTAGGGTGTCTACTACCTTTTTTGCGAGAGCTTTATCAACCGTTTTTTGCAAGAGTTTTCGTGATATGTGATTGTATGTTGCCAATGTTTCGAACATGGGTATTAACGATGCTGGAGTTTGTGCTTTATTTTTTTCCCAGTTGTTTAAAAAATTTGTTAATAGTTGCAGACAATGTTCATCTTTATTTTCAAGTCTTTTGCCGATAGCTTTTAGTGTTGTCTTTATAACTAAAAAAATAATTATGAATTCTACAATAGTAATAATCGTAAGAGCTGCATAGCGTCGATCGTCTCTATTTATGATTATATTAAAAGCATACCCTATTGTATCAAGAATTTTGTCATCTAGTTTTGCGAAGATGCTATCCTTTTTATCTAAATGTAGAGCCATAAAGGATGCAAGTGCGCAGGCTGTGGGAGCTGCCACATAAGAAGAGTGCTTCCCCCAAAAAGAACCCATTTTTTGCTGAAATTTTAATGCATTCAAATCTGAGGCGAAATGTTTTTCGATAAACTGCCATTTTTCTGTTTCTTCTTTAATATCTACGGTTTGTGTTTTTTCAGCACTTTGTGCAAATGTTGCAGGTTGAGCCAAAACTAAAGCTAAGCCAAATAATAAAATTTTTAATTTTTTTATCATAAAAACTTCTGAAATTTAAGCTATTTGTTATTAATACAATATATTCAGCATGAAAGTCAGGCTAGTATAGCATAACTTCTTTGAATTTCCAGCAATTTGCGTCTACAATGGCCTGTGCCCACCGCCATCCCTGACAAGCCCATCGACAATCAAGCTGATTTCAGTGGCCAGCAAGATTCGTTCAAATGGGATAGGTGGTTGAAAATTTGGCATTTGAGCTGCGGTAAAAAATTCACGTAACAAACATTCATGCCCTTTATCTTGGGTTTTGCTACGCATATCAAAATTTTTAGGTAGGCCAAATCCATTAAGTTCATAAAAGTCGTTCATAATAATTGAATTTCCGTCGAAGAAGAGCTCCATTCGTTCCTTTCCTGATTCTGCATTTCCAACTGATGTGTAAAGTAGGGAGCAGCAGGATCCGTCTTGCATGCGAATTTGTGCAACAAAGTTGTCAGCCGATTTAACTGAATCATTATTTGAGTTAATTGATTCAACTGATATGGATACCGGTTCTGAATTTGTTAAAAAGCAGAACAGTTCAAAAATATGACAAGCTTCGCCTATAATTCTGCCGCCATTATCGGGAGAGTTTAACCAGTGATCTTTGGGAATAAATCCGGCATTCATGCGGTAGTGTACGATTAATGGGTTATTTCGGGTGTTGACTGTCGCTTTAATTTTTTTGATAAATGGCGAAAAAGAACGGTTGAAGTCTACGCAGTAAAGAACGTCTCTGTTGTTATTCAAAAACAGCTTTAATTTTTCGAGTTGTTCATAATTTACCGCTGCGGGTTTTTCAACAAAAACTGCCTTGCCTGCGGTCATGCAATCAATTGCCTGGTCTGCATGCAAATAATGTGGTGTTGCGATTATGACGGCATTTATGGTTTTGTCATTAATCAGTGTTTTATAATCATTGCTTGTGTTTTTGACTTTGTACAAATTTGAAGCGTTGATTAAAGTTGTTGAGTTGGCATCTACCATAGCTTGCATTTGTACATTTTTAATTTTAGAAATAATTGGCAGCAGTTTTGTTTTGCTAAATCCACCAATGCCAATAAAACCTGTGTTTATACTGTTGCTGGGTACGAAACTGGTTGCGCAGGGCTCATTTTGATTTAACTTAGCGCCTATCTCTTGCTCTAAATTCTCTCTAGCTGTTTTGTAGCAAAGCACTATACCTAGCGACTCTTTTGTTTGTAGTGACTGATAAGCTGCTTCAACGCCGCTTAAATCAAACTCTTGTGAGACAAGTGGGTCAATTAAAATCTTTTTTTCTTGAACGAGTTTTGAAAACAGTTCCATATTCCTGTTTTCTGTCCAGCGAACATAGTCATAAGGGTAGTCAACACCGCGTTTTTCATAAACATCATCATAACGGCCCGGGCCGTAGGAACACGATATTAAAAAATCAATCTCTTTTGAATAAAAAGGGTCACGATCGAAATCAATTTTTACGTCACCGACCAGAACGACTTTTCCTTTGCGACGAGTCATTTGCATTGCTTGCTGGATTATATGTCCGTCTTTACCGGCAGCTGTAATTATGGTTACGTCAACTCCGTGATTTGCAGTTGCCCATTCTATCTCTTTTATAATGTTACTAGTTGCGGGGTTAAAAGCAAAATCAGCGCCTAGATTTTTTGCCAAATTCAAACGAGATTCTTGAATGTCAATCCCATAAACCTGGCATCCGCAGAGTTTTGCCAACTGCAATGTTAGCTGTCCGATCAAGCCAAGGCCGACAACGCAAACTTTTTGACCCAACTCAAGATTTGCACGTCGGATTCCTTGCAGGGCGATGGCTCCAATGGTAGTGAGACTTGCCTGTTTAAGCATCTCGGGATTTTGAATTTTTACAGCTAAATTTTGGGGTACAACTACCACATCTGCGTGGTTTGCATGTCCGGATCCAGCACATGCGACATAATCGCCTACGAAAAAACCTTCAACATTTTTCCCAACAGATATAACCTGTCCTGAGCATGAATATCCAAGTGGCATTACCGTATCAAGTTTTTCACGAATTAGGGCAAAAGTTGCGGCAAGCCCGTTATCCTTAATTGCTCCGGTAACCTTTTGCATATTCTGGTTGAAATTTGAATACGCTTTCTCAAAGAGTGATTTGCCTGATGCTGCAACAGTTGCAAATTCTGTTCCACTGCTAATAAAGGAGTAGTCGACTCTTACTAAAATACTGTTTTGATTAAGTAGTGGGATATCGACTTGATAAAGCTTGACCTGCCCTTTTTTCAAAAAAACTTGTTTCATGTAATTTTTTTTCAAATTCCTAGTTGCCCAAGCGTTTCTTTAACGCGCATTAACCCACTTAAAAGATCTTTGGATTTTTTCATATGCATATCATACAGAAGACCACATGGATCTATTATTACTTTGCCATCAAAAATACTCTCTGGTAAAAATTCAAATTCTTTATGTTTAACCAAAATTGCGATCAAATCAGAATCGCTTAATATTTCGAATAGATCGAGTTTTGGGTTTAAGCCCAATTTTTGCATGGTTGCCGCCGGGATATTGGGATCGAATATACACAGATCCATAGAATCTTTTTTTCTATTTAATTCAAGTGCAATTTTGAGAGACGGAGATTCTCGTATATCATCTACATTTGGTTTAAATGTAATCCCCAAAACGCAGACCTTTGGCTTTTCAATCCCGCGTGTTTTTAGGCCTTCAATTTTTTCTAAAATCAGGTTAAGGACCTGGGAAGGTTTGTCGTTGTTTACCTGTCTTGCTGTTTGCAAAAGTGCAGTATGATCAGGAAAGCCCTCAATTAAAAAATATGGATCAACTGCTACGCAGTGCCCACCGACTCCCGTTCCCGGAGACAGTATTTTGACACGTGGATGTTTGTTGGCAAATTCTATGACTTGAAAAGGATTAACGCCTGCATGCATGGCCATTGCCGCAACTTGATTTGCAAATGCGATTTGAACGTCGCGGCAGCTATTTTCAACCAGTTTGACCAACTCAGCAGTTTTATCATCAGTGATATGTAAAAAACCTTTTACGAACTTTGAATAAAATATTTTGGATAATTTGCAAGCCTTGTCGCACATTCCGCCAATTACGCGATCATTATCTATTAACTCTTTTAGTATTTTCCCCGGAATTACGCGTTCAGGGCAGTGTGACACAAAAAAATCTATTCCGAGTTTTAACCCTGATATTTCTTCAAGTTGTGTTGCTAGTGCCTCTGTTGTTCCAACCGGAACGGTTGATTCCAGTATGACCAAGTTGCCGGGCATGAGTCTTTTGGCAACCAGTTCTCCCGCCGCAAAAACGTGGCTCAGATCTGCAATTTTATTCTCTTTGATTGGTGTTTGAACTGTGATAACAAAACAGTCCGCATACTGCAAATCTTTGAACGCCTTAAATGTTCCCTTACTCAAAACATTCCATAAGTGTTCGGTCATACCGGGTTCTACGATTGGAGCTTGCCCAGCGTTTATTTTTTTTACTTTTTCCTGATCGATATCAAAGCCAAAAACTTCAAAATCAGATTGGGCAGCAAGAATTGCAGTTGGCAATCCTATGTATCCTAGTCCAACAACTGAAATGCGTCTCATTTGTGTTCCCCGCTTATGTCATCCTGCCTGTCGGCCATAGCACTCCAGGTGCGACGGCTGAAATTTATTTCAGGATCCATGGATTAATAAACTTCCTCAACCATTCGTGCCTATAACAACTCTTCCTGTTCGTTTTTCCGTCATATTTAGTTTTTCTTTTAAAATATTGCAGATTCGTTCGACCGCTTTCCCATCACCAAAAACCGTCGATGTTTTATCTTGAAAATCTGTTGAATAAAATGTCTGCAATCCTTGATTAATTAAATGGTCATCTGTTCCCACAAGTTTTCCAAGTCCTTCCCATAACCCTTCAACTCTTTCCGTGACATCTCGAAGTACAATTACTCTCTTTCCCAAGCTCATCGCTTCCTCCTGAATTCCGCCAGAATCTGTTATAACAAAAGATGAATTTGTTAAGAGATACACAAGTTCCGTGTATCCCAGGTGGATTACTAACAAAAACATTCTCAAGCTCTCCCAACCCTGATTTTTCAAATTCTGCAATGACATTGGGATTTGGATGTAAAGTGTAAAAGATAAATAAGTCTTTGTGGCCCTGTGCAAATTTTTTGATGGATCTAAATATTTGCAAAAGCCCGCCGCCAAAAGACTCTCGTCGATGGGCTGTGAGTAGCGCAATTTTTGTATTTAATTTTTTGCATTCTGCAACTTTCTCAACTAAATTTTTATCTACTTTTATCTGTCCGGAACTTATTTTATCTCTTATCCAGAATAGAGAATCAACGACTGTGTTGCCCGTGCAAAATATCTTCTCTCTGGCAACTCCTTCGTTTAGTAAGTTTGCACAACTTCGCGCTGTTGGGGCAAAGTTGTAGTCTGCAATTTTTGAGATTACTGTACGGTTTAACTCCTCAGGATAAGGAGCATACATGTTGCCGCTTCTTAGCCCGGCTTCAACATGGGCTATGGGAATTTTTAGATAAAAGGCCGATAATGCCGCGGCAAAGGCGGATGTAGTATCCCCCTGGACTATCAGTAATTTGGGATTGAGCTTAATTAAAACTTCTTTGAATTTGGTTAAGATTGAAGAGGTTATGTCGAATAGATCTTGGTTTGGTCTCATTATGCCAAGCGAAATATCAGGCAGAATATCGAAAATTTTTAAGACTTGATTTAGGAGCTCTGAGTGTTGTTCTGTTGAACAAAGAAGAGACGAAAAACCTTCTGCCTGCAATCTTTTGTGCAAGAGCAGCAGCTTTAGTGCTTCCGGCCTTGTACCTACCAACACAACAACAGGTCTCTCCATCTTTCACCCATATGCGTAATTTTGGTTTATAAAGCTATCTTTTTGGAGAATACCAAAGCGCAATAATAAAGCAAGGTTATTTAAATCAGGGTTGGTAACTGCTCAATAAGCTTAGGTAAAACTTAAAAAAAGTCTGCAAAAACATTTCAAGTAAACTATTTTTACCTGTACATGCGCTAAAAAAAATAATTTCTAACTTAAGCTTTATTTCTTCAGCTGCATAATGCTAAAATCCCCAAGACTTATTTTGGGTTATTTTGTTAAAAAGGAGAATGGAATGCGTAAGATAGTAGTATTGTTGGTGTTTATCTTAAGTTCAAATATTTTTGCTGCTGTAAAAACTCAGGTGCCCACAGCTGAGGAAAATATTAAACCAGTTAGAATTGCTTTTTTTATTGATGATCATAGCGAAAGGTTTGGCTCTGGAAAACGTGGTGCCATAACGGGAGAATTTGCACGTACACTCTCGAAAAAAACTTCGCATGTTACTATCGTTTCAAATTATGTCTTAAAAAATATGATTCTGAGAAAATATACAGAAAATCCAGATCCGTTTCTTGATAGCCTAACTATAGACTTAAATGACTGGGATATTTATCAGGTTAAAAATACTCATTTTTTTATTTTTGCTTCGAGAGATTACGACAATCCGATTTTTAATAAAACTTTATGGACCAAAATTAATCTTTCTGCTGGCGACGAATACAATGGCAAAGGGAATAAAGACTTTCCAATAATACCTTGGGCAAAAGACATCCCAATTGAGGCCAAAAGATTGCTGTCTAATGAAAATATGAAGTATATCACTTACGCTAAAGACACAAATACTGATATAAAAGATTTGAAAGCACCCGAAACAACCATTCATAAAAAATTTGATCCTACTCAATTATCTTTAATTTTTAAACCACTTGAAGATTATGAAAAATTAAGTTTATTGCAGCCATGTAACATATTCATAAATGGACATGGCAGTTACTCACCAGGAAAAAAGGTGGGGGAAATTTATATTGAACCGGAAAAGTTTACTGTAGCTGGCATGTCGATTGAGGATATGGCCAACATGCTAATTTTTTTCAATGATAAGCTTAACACTAAATCCGTACGACTCCTCTCGTGCTATTCTGGCGGAAAAATTTTAGATCTAATACAAGTTAAAAACTATATACCAATAAGAATAAAGTATCTTTTCATAGTTGATTCTATCACAGATGCACCATCATATGGAACCTTTCCCGTTAACCCCAAGGGGTACAGTGGGCTTGATTTTAATGGATATTTTGAGGCTATAGAGAAATTTCAAGATAGCACTGAGTCATTTAGCGATAAAATAAAGACAATCAAATCTAAAACCACAGAACCTCCCAAAGTAATAAAATCAGAAATTAAAAGGTTAGAGAAAAATAGCGGGCTTGAGGGAGTTTTAGAAAAATTATCATTACCTCCTTCATGGTATATTTTCCCTGAAGGACCCAACGGTATCTCTCAAATTTTGATTCCGGAAGTTGGCTGGTTTCAGACATTTAATTTTGAGAAAATAACTGACGCTAGAATTATAAAGACTTTAGCAAAACCTGAACTTATTGAGGGGGAGGAGGTGGAAATAGAGGATACAATGGGAAAAACACCCCAAACTAAGAAAGTAATAATAGATCGCCTAAAAAAAATGTACTTTGCAGAAGCTGGAACACTTGACATTAAGCAGAGGCTAGCCTTACTGTTATATTCAGAAATTGTTTTTGCCAATATCAATATAATTCCGAACACCCAACTAAACACCAAAATTTTGTATCAAAACAATTTATCTAGATGGCTTGTTAATCTTTATAAATACTTTCCCTCAATTTCATGCTTTAACACAGTTTATAGCGCCAATCCAGTAGAAAAAAATTTTTATGTCTATCCACAATTTATTTCAATGCAAAGAGGTGACAGTCTTAACCTTTTTGCCAAAATAAATATTCCAAATGCAGGCGAACCAACTACTGAAACTGGAATACTTAATTTTTTGCGGGATAGTTTCTTAATCTTACGAAATAGAAAATCTGAAAAAACATTTTTCATCAAAGAACTTGAGGGTTTCAATGATTTTTCCCAAATTTTGGATGATCAAGATGAATTTAAAAAATTTTTGGGCAAGAAAAAGCTAGAGACGAAGCAAATAATTTTGCAAAATACCTTTATTAGAACCTCAAGAGTAAAATCAAAAACGAAATCAGAGAATTTTCTTACGCATATAACTATATCCTTCAATTTTAGTGGTAAAGCATGGAATTTGTCCTATATAACAAAAGATCTAAACCTTGAATGGGCCACTCTGCCTGCCGATAAATCGCAATCTCTTTGGCGCTTTAAAGAATCCGAATTATTACATAAAAACAACCTGAAATCTGCTAATCTCACATATTTGGCGGAACTAAATCTCGCAGATTACTATGCACAGCTACCTGTAGTAAGATATATTTTTCAAAGTGAAAAAACAAACATCAAGCTCCAAAATCCATCAGCAACATTGTCGTTTAAGGATTTTATTGAAAAACTTAATCCTGTTGTAATTAAACAGACAATGATACAAACTCCTGTCATAACAGCGGACGAATGGATACAGTTTGAACAACAAAAAAATCAATTTGAATTACATCAAAAGCTTAAAGATCGAACCCAATTAGAGCTGAGACTTGAACAACAATTTCGATTACAAATGAACCTCAGACGCCTTAAAACTTCGCTGGGCATGCTCAAACAAAAACTTTTAATGCTAAGTTCAAAATTGGAACTATTGAATAAACAATTAACAGGTGCAGTTTAATTAGTCTAATGATCTATATCTTCCAAGGTTATATCAGTAAAGCCTATACCTGATGCATCATAGTTTTTATGGCTATTTACAGCTCCAGTTGTTTTGTTTCCCATATTACTGCCTGCGTGATCTGTGCAATTATATTCACGAAAATCCTCCATATTTATATTTTCTAAATCTATATCACCTTTACACAAATCACTGTTACAAATGCCCCTATTAATACTTGTGTTACCTTGTGTAGCCCTGCCTTCATTACTGATTTGTAGCGCCTCGTTTTTGATCGTTGGTTTGCTACTTGTACCATTGGAATTCTCTGAATCTGATTCTGGCGCATGCAAAAGCTCAAAATATCGGAAATGTTCATCACATAAGTATACTTCTGCACAATCATAATTTTTGTTAAACCACATTCTGCATCCACATTTTTTTTTCAAATCTGTATAACTCTTGTCTTTGGCAGATTGATTCATCTCATTTATTTCATCTTCTGTAAAGATTGTATATATAAAATTCAAAAGCTGTTTATCGATATCGGCACCTGTACACTCATCATTACAGGCTGGTTTACCACCTTCATTGCCATCCAAATTTTGATCTTTGCTGTCTTCCTTACAACCATGAACCAAATTTAAATTCTCCGACTCACCGTCTACCGGATACATGGCAAAATTTAAACTAATAAGTACTACAATTAAACCTGAAATCAATTTTTTTAAAATCATAGTTATGTTCCTTTAAAGACGGGCCTCCAATGCTAACCAATAATGTTTAATACTACATTTTATAGGCTTAAAATCAAACAAATCCCTCACATGCTCCCAACTTTATTTCTAGCAGAATATAGCGAGACTTAACCATGAATTTAATCTAATGTTTGAAATAATGTTGGCGAGCTATACCAGGGTTGGTTTAAATAATGGAAAAATAGTAATCATTTTGCTATTTTCCCATATGTAAAGTACACTTGCTTTGTCTCAATTTTATTTAAAATGGTAGCGTTTTAATTGGTAGAATTTAATTATGGTGTTTTTATGCTTAATCTTGATAATTTAGAACTTGATAATTTGAAATCGAATGAGAAGGGGGGAGAGGTAGCCCAAGACAGTTCTCAGGGTGTGTTGGAAAATTCTTCCCAGACTGAAACGGGGAAAAGCGGAGTTGAAAAGAAAATCGAAGAGCTTGATTCAAAAACCCAAAAATATCTTTACATTAAGCCTGTTCCCCAAGATTTCAAAATAAAATTAAAAAAAGTAGTTGAAGAGCTGGCATTAATGAGATTAGATATCTTCAATAAAAAAGTAGAAATTATTACCAAACAAAAACTTATAAAAGAAAAAATCACATTTTTGAGCGAATCTAAAAAAGTTCGCATAGATAAGGCTGAATTTGAAAGATCAGAAAAAAGCGCTCAAAGTTACACGCATTTGTTGGATGGAATCATAAATGAATTAAGTGGTGAAATTGCTTATTATAATGTTTTTGTTTCAGATGAGGCCCCACCAATGGATAAAGTTGTTGTTCCGCTTCAGGCTCCTGACAAAATAGAAGACTATCTTGAACTGCAAATGAACGGAGTTAAGCGCTATCTAAAAAACGTTAAACGTGATATTGCTATCAGTTTTTCAAGATACACTTTTGGTTTCGATGAGCAGCTGAAGCATCTCACGATTGTTGAAGCGTATATCAAATCTAAACAGGCTCCTGCACAAGCAAAACAAGTTGAAGAAAAATAGATTATTTTAAATACGAAATTATTTCGGACTGCTTAACAGTGGTGCTATCACCTTTTTGCATGTTTTTGATTGTGACGGTGCCGTCCCTTTGTTCGTCTTGTCCAACAATCAAAACATATTTTGCACCGAGCTTATTTGCTTTTGCCATCATATCTGGCAATGATATATCTTCCAAAATCACATCTGTGCTCAATGAGTTTGATTGTAATTTATCTGCCAACAGTAAGGCCAAAGCCCTCTGTTCTTTGCCGATTGGAATGACAACATGCAGGGGGAGATTTTCAGGAATTAACAGCCTGCTTTGCTGTTTTTCAACAAGTATAATCAACTTGTTTATGTCAATTTTTGCTTGAATATTTTGAATATTATTGTTGATGGCGTAGCATTTACCGCAAATAAATGTTATGTCTGCACCAAGATCGCGCGAAACAAATTCAAAGCTCATTTCATTGGGGTTTTCAAGATTTTTAGTGAGATTGGGCGCAGCAACATAGCTGACTGACAATATTTGCAGCAGCTTAGTCAACTCGTTCCATTCTTGGCTATCGTTTTGTAAATTTAGCTTTATAGCATAATTTTCAAGCCTGAGCCTTTCCATGCAAAGTGAATCAAGCATTTTGATGAGATATGCATATTGTTCTATATTATTTGTGTTTAGTATCTCAATGCCAAGCTGGTCTGATTCTTGCGTTTGGTTATGTGAATAAACTTTAGCTGCTTGTTCAAGAGCCGAACTCAAGAGTTGCCGACTCATTGCGTCAGGATGCCCCCAGTTCTTGAGTCTTTATTTCAGAAAAATTATATAGGGCCAGATGCTTTTTGATCTGGTCTAAAACAAAATTATGTAATTTAATTGAATTAGTATTAATAGTATTAATGGGCGATCCAGATTACAAGGTGTAAGAAGGCATTTACAATAATTCCTGATGCAACAGCGGGGATTATCAGATAAAACATCTGTTTGATTTTACCAAGCTCATTATGATTATGATTTTTAAAGATTATTAGGGGTATCAAAAAATCCCAAAGATAAAATAGAAGTATTCCGGAAAAGACAATTCTCAATGTTAATGGAACGCAGTAAAATGCGATCATTACTCCAATGAATTTATGAAGAACAATGCTACTTTTGAACTCTTTGAGTGCGATGTAAATTGATACCAGGCATAACAAGACGATTGCAATCCAGAGTGAATGGAATATGTATGGAAATTTGCCATATAAAAACTGTAAAATATATAAAAATGGAATGGCCAGCAATGCTGAAATTACACCACCAAAAAACCAGTTACCGAGCGAATCCAAGGTTGCGATTTTGATAAAAAAATTTTTTATTTTTTCAAACATGTTTTTTCCGCAATTCTTTAAATAATACTCCCAAAACTCCTATTACTACAAAAATATCCGCAATGTTAAATGTTGGCCAGTGCCAGATGCCTAAATGTACGTCTATAAAATCTATAACAAAACCGTGGGTGATTCTGTCAATAATATTTGCAATCGCACCTCCGATTACGAAGCTTTCAAAATAAATTGGTTTTTTATTTAAATGTTTAATTACAGCATAAAATGCAAATGCAAGAATTACTGTTGAAATAATGAATGTGAGGATATAAAATCCAAAATCTGATTTTAAATTATTAAACAAGCTCCAGCTTATGCCACGGTTGGCAGAAAATGACAAATTGCACCATCCGTTAATTGGCATATCTGCATTGTTAGCCAGGTTTGCCAGAGCCCAGCGTTTTGCAGCTTGATCGGCTGTTATAATTGTTGAAATTAAAAATAAATATAAAACAAAAGACGAACTTCTATTCATAATGTTTATCTCGAAATATCCTAGGATCTGAGTTTTGCACCAAATGATTCTATCGCCTTGATTGCCAATTGCATTGTGTTGTCGATATCCTCTTTTTCTAGTGTTTTATCCGGATGTTCAAGCCAAATTCTAAATGTTTGTGATCGAGAGTCAGTCCATTCAGCTTTTTCAAAAAAGTCGATTAATTCAACTTTTTTAATAAGTGTGTTTACTTTTTCTAACTTATCTTCGACAAATTTTGTGGTTACGGTTAATGGTACAAGAATGCTCAAGTCAAAGTATGTTTCCTGAAATTTTGAAAATGCAGAGTAACGTTTTGCCTTGGTTTTGCCTTCTAAAAGCCACTTTCCATCAATTTCAAAAATGAATGCCGAGTTTTGTTCGTGAATTTTAAGTTTACTTAAAAAGACCGGATCTGCGTTACCTGCAATGCCAACTTTTTTGCCATCAAATATAATTTCTGCAGTCTGATACTCCCTGTACCAATCAGTGGCAGGCTTATCAATTTTTTGCCATTCAAGTTTTTTTACATCAAATCCAAGAGCTAAAAACAGATCAATTATGTGTTGTTTGCATCTGTAAAAATCTATCTCTGTGTATTTTTCAAAAAATATGCCGGCAAGAGACTTATGCTCAACAACTTTATTCTTTTCCACATTCCAGACGCGTGCGAATTCAAAAAAAGCAAGTTTATCGTGATGTATATGATTATTTTTTATATTTTTAAGCAGTCCCGGGACAAGTGAACAAACCAACCTAAAGTTGTTTTGCGAAACCGGATTAACCACGCTGACTATGTTCTGCTCATTCAGATTTGCTCCAGCCAAATTTACTTCGGTCAAAAAATCCTCATCAAAGAACACATAATTTTGTTGTTCGGACATTTTGGCCTCGCTGGACAGGTAATCTTTAATTAAGCGTAGTCTTGCTTGGGATTTCAGATCGTAAGGCTTTCTAATAAAAACAGGCAAATTCAGAGGAATGTTATTAAGACCATAACAGCGCGCCACTTCTTCAAGTATGTCCTCTTTTATTTTGATATCTTTGCTACCTCGAAAAGTAGGAATTTTAATATCATAAAGTATTGAAGCCGGCGTTTTTTTCACTGAAACTGTGAAACCTAGTTTTGTAAGAGGCCTGATGACATCGCTTTCTTGCAAGCTAATTCCTGAGCGTTTTTCTAAAAAGTCGTGACTTAGCTCAATTACATTTTCTGCAACCGGATGCCCAATTGAGATAATTTCCGGAGCATATTCAGCTTTTATTCCATACTCATCCAGTAATTTCAAAAATCTTTGGGTTGCTTGAGTTGTTTGGTTTGGATCAAGTGTTTTCTCAAATCTTGCAGAAGAGTCGGTGCGGGTTTTGTGTCTTAAGGCGCTGCGTCGAACCGTCCCGGCATCAAAGGTTGCCGATTCAAAAAGGATAGAGTTTGTTGCGCCGCTTATAGCACTGCTTATCCCACCTCTGACTCCTGCCAAGCACATTGCATGTTTACTGTCTGCGATGACCATGTCGTGATTGGTTAGTTCGATGCTATTTCCGTCCAGGAGCTCAATCTTTTCGCCTTTTTTAGCTAATCTAATAATGATTTTTTTGTCTGTAATTTTTTCTGTGTCATAAGCATGAACGGGCTGTGCCCACTCTTGGGCAATGTAGTTTGTTAGATCTATTATTCCATTAATTGGTCGTTGCCCAATTTTGAGCAGCCTGCTTGCAATAAAAATGTTGGATGGTCTGTTTTCAATTGATTTAAAATAAAGCCCTGTGAATCTTTTGCAGCCTTCAGGTGCCTGATTTTCGATTGTGATTGGATTAGTTTGTGTTGCTCTACTTTGACCATCAAAGCACTGCACTGGAATATCTTTTAAAAATTCAGATTGTTCTTTAAATGGTAGATCCATAATCATGGCAATTTCTCGAGCAAAGCCCCTGTGCCCCCACATATCCGGTCTGTGTGTGATTGATTTGTTGTCGATTTCAAGAATGATGTCTTCGTTTTCAAATTGATTGCGCCAGTTTCCGGACAGATCTTCCTCTTTTATATCAAATGCAGGTAAGAGGCCGTCCTTTTCCATTCCAAAATCAACTAAATTTGCCCAGTAAAAAACGCCATTAACTTTTTTGATCATTAAGATAGGATTTGGGACAACAGGATTTGGGGTATGTGTAAAAGTCCCATCGGTTTGCGCTTGGGGTTGCGCCAACTCAATCTCTTTTTTTAACTCCGGCACCAAAAAAATTATTTTATTATTGGTGCTTGCAACAATTTTCCCAAGAAAGAAGTTTTGCAAGTCGATTTTCAGTTTATGAAAATCTTCAATTTCGGCTGTTGTGGTATTAAATTTTGAAAAAATTTGATCTATATCCTGTTTTTTCCAGTCCGCATTAATGTGATCGAATATCCATGCAAGCGAGAGTTTCATAGAATCAGCCCATATTAAAATAAAATATTTAAAATAACCCTTGGAAAATTGCCTATTAAAACATTCAGAAGATGCCTGATATTGCAAAATTCGTCAATGTTTGGAGATAAAAAGATAAAAATTAGCCAGATCTAGATTGGCTGTTGGTAAATCTTAATTCTGCATGCCTTTTTTTACTTTACAACACCTATAAGAGCGATTTTGAATGAATTATAATCATCTGCTTGTAGCAACTGCTCAGGAATGTTTATCGTTTTAAAGCAGGTATGAGCTTCTAAGTTTCCAATTGTTTGTGTAGTGACTACCATATATGCTGGGCGTGATTGACCAGTAACAAATTTTACAAATCCAGTACGAATATCTATTTGTTCTTTTTCATCACCAGCATTTTCGTTGATAAAGTTAAAAGTCCATACAATTGCTTTGAGTATCAAAACTTGTGCTTGGAGGGAGGGATCTGTGCTGTTAGCCTGTAGCTCTAATCGTTTTCTTGCGAATAAATCCCTTATGAATGTTTCTGATAGGGTGATTGCATCAGTCACTTCTGAACTGATAGCATATCTATTCTGTCTAACTCCTTCAACAATCATATCTTTAATTTCTTGAGCCATTGGTGGTTTATTAAACATATTGAACAAGTGTTGAGAATTTAATTCTTTAAGAAACTTCCTCATGAGTAAAAACTGTACGTTGCCATTATTCAGATGGCGTTGAATTTCGTTATTATCAAGAAATGCGCCGGTTGATAATAAGGTGTCTTCATCCACACCTGCATCCCGTCTTAAATTTACGAGGTTGGCATCCTGCCAGAAGTCTTTTTTGATCTCATCTATGTGATATTTTGAGGCTAAATATCGGCTGAGCATGTTTTTTACTTTATCCTCAAACGAAAGGATCTTGTTTAATTTGAGTGCTTGAATGTATTTATCCTTAAGTTTGATCTTTTTATTTAATTCATCAATGGTTTCTTTGTCTGTATCGCAACCTAAGGCATCTTTTAGGTTGCCTACTATTGCACCTTGCATACCAAGTTCTGTAAACACGTTTTTCGTATCATCTTCAGAAATCTCAAGTGAGCCTTGAGATAGCAATGTGCCCCAAAATGGCAGTGGGAGATTTATGATTGCAGAAAACCCATCAAATTGTACATCATGATTGTTGTTCCAAGCCTGGATTAAAAGAGAGTCGCGGCTTGGTTTGAACATATTTGCAAGCAGAAACCAGATGAGTTTTGGAAATGCTTCACGAGTTGCATTATTATCAAATCCATTTTCTTCTGCTTTCGAATTATAGTAAGCAGCAAGGTCGGAAATAGCAACTCTTCGTATTCCCCCTGAATCAATATCATCTATGTTATGCTGTCCTGCAAACGTGTAACGCCAAACGCTAAAACTATTAATAAATACTTTATCAATAACATCAAACCCTCTGTTAAATTGTAGTGCAAAGTTTTCAATGAGTGCTTTTTTGTTTGCAATATTAGCGTCGATAATAGATATAGGCGTTGGGGCACCCATTTGATTTTTGTATGTGTATCCTTTATATAAATAAAAAAATACCTCTTGCAATCTATTGAACATTCCTATTTTTATTTCATCAATTAATTTAGACACGATATTAAGCTGGTCGTGTTTTTTGTTATAAAGGTCTTGTATTCTTTTGTCTGCATTTTTCCTTGCGAAGAATCCAATCATACCGGCATGATGAGTTTCTAGTTGTTCTATTCGTTTGCCTATAGAATTGCAAGATTTTGGAGTTGTATCCAATATGATAGGTGTTACCTTTTCACATAAACGTTTAAAGAGCATTACGGCTCTTTCGTTGCTTTTATTTACATCATCTCCAAATGCATATAAAACAGGTGCATAATCTGCTAATCTAATTCCTTTAAAATATTCATTGTCGATTACAATATCATTTTTGATTTTAGTCATATCAGTTTTTAATGTACCGAGTTGATTGTCAAGCAACATCCATTCATCGATTATTTCTGGCTTAAGATTAAATTCATTACCATTTTGGTTTTGTATCAAGTTTTTTATTTTATCCCAGATATTTTCTTCGGTTACCGGGTCTAGAAATATTCTCAAAGACTCAAGCTTTTCCTGCAATTTCATTAACTTGGTTCTTAATTCGGCCAAGGGTGATTTTAGTTGTTCCAATTTAACTTGCAATTCACTTTTAGGTTTTTTTACAGGCACAACACTTTTAGGTTTTTTTACAGGCGCGACACTTTTAGGTTTTTTTATTGGCGCGACACTTTTAGGCTTTTTCACAGGTACGACAATTTTACCAGGCTTTTTCGTTGGCATGACGCTTTTACCAGGCTTTTTCATCGGAGATAAAGATGTTGTAATTAAAAATATTAATAAAATAGCCTTAACAAACTTCATAGAGTACCCTCTCTTTAAATTAAATTTTTCTTTAATTAAATTCTGTTAATTTTATTAAATTTATTAAAATCAACTTAAAATAGTACATGGTTTATATAAATTGATGGTTTTTGCCGTAACTTATAATAAAACAGGCAGAGCATTTTTAGCGCCCTGCCTGTCAAAATTTAAGAATTAAGCTATTTAAAGTTCATTTGATCATCAGGCCTGCAATTGCTTGTCCATAATTGAGAACCAAACTTGCAATCAAAGATGAAAAGACAACAAGCTTAATGTATTTAAAACCAAAGAGTTTATTGGCAATATTTGCTAAGCATAAAACTATAAGAGCAGGATAAAGCACAACAATTATCGGTTCAACAAAATTCATAATTCCCTCAAAACCGAGATTGGACATTGCAAATGTGATAACTGTTGTTATTAAAAGTGCATAAGGGTAACGAATTTTAGACTTTGTAAGTTCATGTGCCAGGTAATCGGCAAAGACCGTTGTTAATGCAATTGCTGTTGTTAAGCATGTGATTGCAACGGTGGCGTTGGCAAGAATTCCGGCACCATGGCCAAGGATTTTGGTTGTCAAAGCACTTAAGATTTGATCTCTTCCAATTCCATGGATGTGTGGGCCGTACATTGCGGAAATTGTACAAAAGCCAAGGTAGACGATTCCGAGCAACCCACCACCGATAAGACTTGATTTTATACCATAAACGATTAAATCTTTTGTTGACGTCTTCCCTTCTTCAGACAACATTTTTTTCAATGCGGTGTAAATTAACATTGAGAAAAATAGTGCTCCGATCAGATCCATTGTGAAGTAACCATCATTAAAACCGCGCATAAAACTCTGTCCGGCAGTGAATGTTGTTGGCTCCATCATAAATGGAGAAATAAGTCCGACTGCTATAACCGAAAGCAGTAATGTTAATTTTACAGGTCCAAGATATTTGCCAAGCAGATTGACGATTCTGCCTTTATTCTGTGTTACCAAAAACACAAAAATAGATGCGATCAAGCTGTAGGTAAACAGTGATATATTTGGAAGATGCCACTGAATTGCAGAGTATGAAAGAACGATGCAGCGAGCTATGCATCCGAATGGGCCTAGTAAAATCATGCAGACAAGAGCGATCAAGCTTGCAGGAATTGTCCCCATCGTAGATAAGAATTTTTTATAATCGCCTTCAAAAAGCATTACTGAAATTAGGCCAAGTAGCGGAACAAAAATTGCCGTTGCAAAAAAGCCTAGGATTGCATAAAAAACCATATTCCCCATATCTCTGCCAAGACTGAGTGGGAATACGACGTTGCCTGCCCCAAAAAACATTGTGAATGTGGCAAGGCCTAGGGTGAAAATTGTACTTTTCTTACTCATAAAAGACCCTTAATAAAAAAACCTTAGTTTTTAGAGTTATAAAATTTGTATTAATTACAGATAGTTTACATAATCAGTCTGCAAAGTCTAATTTACTCTGTTTTTTGGGGTTAAAAGGTGGGTTTTAAGCCGATAAGACCTGTTTTTTGAATTTGGGCTATTGTTGACACATAGAAAATATACTTATATAATTATACTTATATTTATTATAATCTTTTGATCTTTGAAAAATTTGGGGGCGTGTTGGCTTCGACGTAGTGTCAAGAGCTTTGAGAGCATGCCGAGTTTTGAATGGAACTCGTTAATCAACGTTCAAAAACATAAATGCAAACTATTCCAATGTGAGTAGTCCTTTAGTTGCAGCTGCTTAATTAAGTAGGGCATCTATGGCTTGTATGCGGACGTGTCTATCAGCCTAGCATACACGTATAATCAGATAGAACCTTCTGGAAAGACTTTTTGGTAGTGTATCCGGATTGTATACTGAACCGGCTTTTACTTGTCCTGTGTTCTTGCAGCATAGTAGAAGTATAAATAAGAACTAAGCATGTAGTGCTCGAAGAGCTGGGTATTACGGACATGGGTTCAAATCCCATCGCCTCCACTTAATTTTTTATTTTCTATCCCAATTTACCCCTCAGCGTTCCCAACTTCTCTTGCAACATTTCCACTTTTGTTTTAAGTTTCTGCAATGATGACTTGAGTAGACTAAGTGGTTCTTCAAGTTCATAGAAGAGAACGTAAGGGGTTGCTTTATTGCGATCTAGGCCAGTTTCGAAGATATCCTTAATGCTTTTTTTGTCATCGTCTTCTATCGAAGCGTCGGTTACGTTTGGGTCATTATATCGCCACCATTTATCATCTTTATCCTTTCCGTAAGCCCAGTAGTGGCCTTCGCCGGTACTGCCGCTTTGAACTACAAAAGCAATTAGATTATATTTTAATGATTTGGTTACATGTTTTAGATTGATTTGGTTTTCAAAAGGTATGGTGGTACTATTTTTTTGTAACTTCCCCTCCTCATTTTTGTATCTTTTTAGCCAAACAATAACATAAGGAAATGCTTTTTCTAATTCAATGGATTCGAGGTCTTCTAGCTCTTTTAAATTTGTTTTTTTATTGGGGATGCTTAACTGTAACCAATAAGGGTAATATTTTTTTAAATTTATTATGGCAGTTAAATTTTTTTGTACTTCTGATAAATTCCCTTCTGGAAATTTCCAAAATGTTCCATTAATACCATTAAAGATTGGTTCGAGATTAGTCTCCATCTTTGCTAAAGAAAGATTTTTTATGAGGGTTGTCGCCTTGTTCAAACCATCATCAGTAGGTGTAAATTTTCTTGTTGGATTCCCTTTACCTGTGTAGGTTTCAACTTCTATAGGTTGATCTTCATCAATTTGTATGTTTTTGTAGTTAGTTAATGCATTTTTAAATGTTTCATCTATAGTTTTTATATAATTCTTTGCAATGGTTTCTGCTTTTGTTTCAGTGACTATCCTTTTTGCTTTTACTATTCTTTTTGCTATCCTTTTTACTTCTGTTTCAGTTATTATCTTTTTTGCTTGTGTTTCAGATGTTTTAAGGTTGTTAAATAAATTTGCTTGGAAAATATCGGGATTCCTATCTAAAAGTTCTATACATTGATCTAGGATATTTGTTAATAAATCTTCTCTTGTTATTTTTAATCCTTTAGCAAAACTTTCAAAAAAACGTGAATGTATTTTTTGTAAAGTCTCATTTTCTTTTGCGGACAAGGATGCCTTTGCCTTTACAACAGGTTGCGCAAATTTTTTATCATTAGGGCTAATTTTATTGAAGGCTGTATCGAATATAGGTTCGATTTCTTTTTCTATTAATTCTTTAATTGTCCTATAGTATGACGAATTTTCTATGATATTTTTAAAAAGATTCTGTATAAACTCAGGGGCATCTTCTTGCTGCCCTTGTTGTCCAAAAAACAAATCTCCCGCCAAGTTATAAAAATTTCGTTCAGTTTTATTATCCAAATTTGTATATTTATAATTGCAGGAAATTGTTCCAGGCCCCTTCTTTATTTCTTCCATAAGATTTATGTAAAAACGTGGAATAAGATCATCAGGTGCGTATAAATTTTCCTGAAGTAGCGAATTGAATTTATCAAGATGCGATAATGCTTGTAATGATGCATTGAAGTAGCAGCTATTCCCACAATTTTCGAGACCCTTATTTTCTGAATAAATCGACTGATATGAAATTAATATAGTTACTAAAATAAAGTATTTAAAATAAAGCTTCATTACTACTCTCCCTCTTCTTAAATTACTAAATTTTTATGTAAAAACTGTTTACTTATCAAACTTTATGCCGAGCGGCTTTTTCTCCTCAACCTTTGTCGCATTGGTTTGCGCATCGATATAAACAACTCTCTGCGGTTTGGCGAATTTGATGCCGTTCTCTTTAAATGCTTTGACAAGCTTAGTTCTTAGCTCAGCTGCAATCATCCAACCCTCTTTCAACCGTTGTGTGCTGATAAACGCGCGGCTCATGAAGTAAAGTGCATCAGCCTCGATCTCATCAAGTCTGCAGATGCAAGCAGGAAGTTTAAGCACGGCAGGGTGGCTTTGCAGTATCTCAAGAATAATCTTACGTACAAGTTCAGGGTCTGCCTCATGTGTAACTCGAATGTGAATTTCAAATCCAATTGCGAATTTGCGGTGGCTCCAGTTGGTAATCTGTTTGGCAAGCAGGTCTTTGTTTGGGATAAATATTGCAAAGTTACGCGAGTTAACAATGGTTGTTGTTCGTGGTGAGATTTTTTGTACCGTTCCTTCAACGTCATCTATCTGAATATAATTGCCTATCTCAATTGGTCGTTCGATAAGCACAAAAAAGCCTGCAACAAAGTCTGCCAGAACATCTTTAAGAGCAAGACCTAGCCCGATGCCTAGCAATGGTACTATCACAAGAAAGAATGTTTGTTCAAGGTGAATTGAAAGGAATCCGAGCAGTACAGCAGTTGAAATCAGTACGTAGTGTAAAATTTTTGTAAACGTATTTTGGGTCCCCGACTCGGTGCGCAGGATTTCAAATAGTTTGTTCAGTACAAATTTATCAAGCAGTGATGATATTAAAAAGCCTGAAAAAATGAATATTCCCAGTGTTAAAAATTGCACGACTCCAAGTTTGTTGGCGTCACCCAATGGTAGAGTCCATGTTTCTGAAAGTAACCGCCATATCTCGGTTGTTGTATAACTATAACCCCAGATGCGTGCAATGAAGATGCTATCAATAAAGAAAAGGAACAGAAATGATGCGATGACTAATATTCCATAATAGGTTTTGGCATGCTCAAATTTATCCTTTATCTCATCTTCGTCTTCGGTCATGAATAAGAATACTGAGTATGTTCTGATGTAATTATGTATGATAAATAATGCCCATAAAAGCCCTGCTGATGCCGGGATTGCAAATGCCAAGTACCAAGAGAGATTAGAGTATCCGACGTACGGGTTGCGCAGAATCAAAAGGCCCATTATGAAGAAAAATATTGGGTAATAAAAATTTTCAAATTTTTTCTTCAGCCATTCAAATAATGGGTATTTCGTATATGGAAGTAATTTGAACAGATCTTCTTTGGTGAATAAAAAGAGTAAAATTAACAGCAAAATTAGTGAGTATCCTGCCATAAGAACATCACCCAGACCCATTGTGGTATCGCTGTAAATCAAAAATGCACTCCTGAATGGCAGAATTATGGAAGATGAGTACATAAATATGCCGATTAGTACCACGAATCTCTCTTGAATCTGTTCGGCAAAAAAGACAAAACTCAATTTTTTGTTTAAATCCTTTAATTTTGTGAGTAACCGTGTTGATATGAAGACCAAAAATGGTATGCAGGTTAAATAGAACAGTGCGGTGTAAAATGGGAGAGAGAGAAATTGGTGTGTGCATGCCTGATATTCAAGGTTTATATACAGATAAATTGAGATCAGTGCGAAAATCAAATTGTAATGTTCCAGTATAAAATTTAAAAGGGTTGTAGCGATTGTGTATGTAATACGCTTGTCCTGTTCGGGCTTGTGTTGGGATTTATATTCAAATTTTTCACTGACCTTGATCAGCCATCTCTTGATGAAAATAAATGCGGCTGCAGATAAAAGTATGAAAATAAGAGCAATTAAAAAGTCAAAAATACTAAACTCTTTTAATAACTGGAAGATTGGTAAAGGTCCCAGATGCACTGGGGTCCCCCAAAAAAGTTTTTTAACGAAATCCTCAGCTTCAATCAATGATGTTTCTAACGCTTCATAAGATATTGCAGTAGGAGTACGTTTCCAGATACTCTGCGTTGTTGTGTAAGATTCAAGATCAGCAAGAATCAGGTCGCAGTAGTTTAAAACAGTTGTTTGTTGGTGAATTAAATCGGAGCATACGGCCAAGAAATCTTGAGTTACGATTGAAAGATCGTTTAGGATACGCCTTGAGTCATCAAGATTATTTATGATGGTATTTAGGTATGCGGGTTGTTGGTTGAACACGGCAGCCTTGCTGCCACGCATAGTCTCGATTTTAGCGCTGATTCCTGATATTTTGCGTTGGGTTTCAACCAGAGAATTTACGGCCTCAATTCGCTTCTCTTTAAAACTTTTCAGAGTGCTTGTTTCCAGCTCTTTTTGAGTTTTGTAGCTTGCAAGTAGCTCGCGTATGTTCCCTTTTTCTGTTTTCAGCTTGTATCTTAACTCCAGCATCTTGAATTGAAGCTCTTTAATTTTTAACCTTATATCTGCTACCTCTTTTTTTGAGTCAAGCAGTAGTAACTCTCTGTCAACAAGATCTTTGAGCGATTCGGTTCTTTGTAGCATTGATTTTGTAATATGCGTGTTGTAAGTGTCCTTCTTGTCTTTGCTTGTAAGTTGTTTTAGTCTATCTTGAAGGCTATTAATCTCGCCATTTATTTTTTCTTTTTCGTACTTTTTGGGTTCTCGCAGCTTATTTAATTCATTTTTGATATCAATTGATAGATGCGTCTCTTTTTTTAACTCCAGTTTTGCAAGTTCTACATCTCTTGAATCAAGTAAAAGTCGTTTTTCTATAACTTGGGATATGTTCTTCTGGTCATTAATTTTCAGTTGCAAGAGTTCAAATTCGGTCTCTTTAAGTTTTTCTTCCTCGGTTAGTTTCTCTATTTTTTGATTTGAATATTTTATTTTCTCATTTAACAGATTAATTTCATGATCAATGATTTCTGATTCAAGCTTGATTATCTCTGGTGACATCTCCTCATCTTTGTTAGGTGCGGTTGTTTGATTGATAATTTTATTGCGTTCTTTCTCTTTTGCATCAAGCTGTTTCTGTAAAGATAACAAAGTTCCTTTCTCAGCCAAAATCTGTTTCTTAATATTTTCCAATTTTAGCTTTTCTGTATCAATTTGTGCAATTTGCTCGGATGTTTTAATTTGAGCATTTTGAAACTCTTGCCAGGCATAAATTGGCTTAGGTTGAGCTTTTGGCACTTGAATGTAATTTAATATCTCTTTTAATATTTCGATTCTTTTTTCGATTATTCCAACAGTTTCTTGATCGACTTCCTGAATGTTTATCAGATTCTGTTTTCTGGCACTAAATGCTGATATTTTTTTATTTAAATACTCAATTTCCCTTTCAGATGCGGTTTCACCCATTTTCTGTACCTCTGTAGCTTCAATTTGTATCTGTGCGAGTGCATTTGAGCATTCTTTATTTAATTCTTCAAGTCGACTTCTAACTTCGCGTAAAGCTGTTTCTAAGTCACTTATCTGTTTTTTACGCATTTCGATATTGCTTAGAAAGGGAAGGGCTGTGCTGGTTTTTGGGTTATCCTGTTTTGAAAAATTAAAAAACTGCATTGCATGTACTGAATGTGGTACTGAATTTATCAGGCATGCTAACAAGATAATAAGTATTTTGCTGTGTATCTTTCGTGTATTCATATAAATCTCCAATAAATTACTGTTTATAGACGAACAATGTTGTTTTGAACAGGTGACTGTGGGGATGTATCTTTAAGCTTTCCAAAATCCATTCGTCCAGATCTTTCTCTTCGTGTACGCTTAGATGCTTTTCCAGAAATTCTACTTTTTGTTCAGTGGAAAAGTCAACAAAAGTTGTGGTAAGTGTCTCATGTACTGCTAAATACTTCGAAATCGGGTCATACGAGAAGAATCCGAAAAGGCTAAATAGTTTGGTTATGAATATTTTTCGGGTAAAATTTAAGTATTTTTGGGATGTAGTTTCTTGGTCAAAAAATAGAAAGAAGTGTTTTAAAAACCGAAAAATCTCAGGGCATGGCTTACCGCTTGGGACAAAGAAATAGCAAAGTTCCAAAATATGATGCATAAGAAAAATAGAGTGATGTTCGGACAGGTTTGGTGAGGCTAGAATTTGGACGTTAGATCCAAAGAGCGTTTTATGCATTATTTCTACATTAAATGATACAAGCATTCCCGGCCAAAGTTTAAAACAGTCATCAAATTTTCTAAAAGACAGATCAAATTTCCCTTCATGCATTGAAAGGATTGTAACTTTTGATTTATTAGGGTGGAAGCGTTTTAAAACAAACCCTGCTTGCGATTGTATCATTACGGCTCGTCCTTTAGAAATTTACGTGAAAAATTGATTATAACAAAAATCCACAGCCACCGGTAACTCTTTATTGCTTGATAAGCAGGCTTAAACCTATAGTATTAATTTATATTTGTAAATTTTATTGACTATTCAGTGGTCAATTTGATTTAATGAGTTAGACAATAGATGTAATTATTTGTAAATATTTAGGGGCACATCTTTTCGGGTGGGAGGGGGGCTAATGACCCAGCCGTCGCGTTTGAAACGCTATGGCGGGCATGGCAAGGGTTGACGCAGCTCTTTTTAGGGGAGGGACTCATGGAGAAATTTATACTTTTAAATATGATTTTTTCATATCTGTTTTTCGTAAACTTAATTGGTTTTCACATTGATGGTGTGCATACTGCAGATTATGCTGTTCAACAAAAAGAGATGCTTGTTGACCACGCGGATAAATTTTTTGAGCCGGGAGTGATGCTTCCATTTTCACATGAATTTGTTGCAACAAATCCCTATAATTTAATGCAGGCGGCTCAAGATACATTGAATTTTGTCCGTAAAAATGCCAAAAAATCCGGTTGTTTAATTATTCCACCGAATTTATCACATATTTTGACTTTGAAAAACGTTGAAAATACGCTTGAATTTATAATTTCGATAATTAAACAGGATATGTCGTCCGGGAAATTTAGAATTCTGAATCCGGATTTTTTGAACGAAAATTTTAATTTTATAAAATGGAATGCAGATAGGCAGGGTGCGCTGAATAACGGTGTTAATCTTCCATACGGTGGGATGATCCGATTAACCAATTATGCCATTTTTTCCGTGCCGGGAAGTTACAAAAAAACCAAGCAGTGTTGCTGTCCACTGTATCAAATTTTTGACGATCATATTTGCAAAAAATATTCTAAGCAGCAGATTTTGTCCGGAATTCTAAATCAGCCGTCAAATAAAGGTAAAGTCAGACCCATTGTTTGGCTTTCACGCGCAGACTTTGAGGACGCTCTCATGCAGGGGACTGTGATTGTTAAAATGCCCGATGGCAAAGAGAGAGTTTTTATGGCGAATCAGAGTAATGGAGTTGATTATGATAAGAACAACAAAGATTCGTGGCAGCAGAAAAGATACTGGTATTTTAAGGAAGACAGAAGTTCAAAGTGGTCCGTTGAGCAGTTCAAAAAACGATTAAGTAATAGACAAAATGTTGTTTTTGCCGGAGACATATTTAATATTGGACTTGGGAAAATTATTGCGCTTAAGCATATAAATCCATTTACGCAGAAGCGCGAAATCAGGCTTGGGGTTGTTGCAGACACCGGTGGAGCGTTTGTCAAAAATCTTTATCAGCTCGATTTTTTTGCCGGTATTTTTCAGAACAGACAGGATTTTGTAAATCATATAAAACATCTGCCAATGCGAACAGAGGCTTATATTTTATACCGATGAATTCATAGGGGATTTTCTCACGGAATCATCGCCTGCAAGCAGGTCGACAAGATATTGTGGCCCTGATTTTAGCCATTCTGACTGCTTGGGATAAGCCTGAAATAGCGTCTTTAAAATAGTCTGTGCCGTTAAAAATGGCTTAATCTTTTTACGATTATAAATATGCAAAAAAACGCCGTGGCACAGTGAGTTTTTATGTTTTGGGTTCTCGGCTTTGCCAGGAACTGTTTTTGGGGTAAAACTGACCGGTTCAAAATAAATTCCAGGCAACTTTTTCTCATTTAAACTATCTGCAAGCTTTTCTGCATTAACCCAAGGAGCTCCAATCTGTTCAAATGGATGCAGTGTTCCGCGACCTTCTGAATAATTAGTCCCTTCGATAAAAACAGTAAGGGGATAAACATAAACTGAATCAAGTGTTGGCAGGTTTGGAGAAGGGGGGATAAAGTTGGTTGAGAAGTAGGTTTCGACTGCTGCGGGCGATTCAGACGTTGGGGCGCACTTCAGAACTGTTAAATCAGCCCCAATTTTGGTATTTAAATTTTCTGCAATCTGGCCAACTGTTGAGCCATGTCCAAAATTAGTTGGGACTTTGCCTAAAAAAGATTCAAATTTGGGATTCAACTTTGGCCCAAAGCTTGCCCCAAAATTGTATTGGATTTGGTCGTTCTAGAATTAATACTGGAAGATTGCAGTCTTTTGCTGCCTGCAGAGTTAAGGCCAGTGTGCTTAAGTACGTGTAACAGCGTACTCCAACTTCTTGAAAATCTATTATTAAAAGATCTAAATCTTTAAGCATCTCTGGTGATGGGCATTTGGTTGCGCCGTGTAAAGAGTATACAGGGCACCCCCATTTACTTGAGTTTTCTGATTTTACAAATCCCCCGGCTTGATTTGTTCCCAATATTCCATGTTCAGGGGCAAACAGGGCGCAGAGTTTTGCGCCTTTATTTGGGTTTTTGATTGGGTCTTTTGTCCAGCGATATAAAAAGTCTGGCAAAAATTCGGGTTCACTATTCGAGGTTGCTAGTTTAGTATCTAAATTTATTACACTGCATTTGTGGCATAAAAGTCCAAATTTTTTATTTTTCAAAAAAGTCTCTGGATCTTGTGCAAGTTTATCTGCTCCTGTTAAAAGCGGTTTACTTGCTTGGCTACCATTATTTGTTAATCTGTTTACTGCTGCTTGTAACATTGGGGTGCCAAATGAACCAAGTTCAATGATTTGCGCCGGCGATATGATTAATTTTTCAAATGGATGCCCAAGTGAAATTATGATAATTTTATTTTTGTATGATTTTAATTGTTCAAGCCAGTCGGTTTGAATTTTATTCCAAATTCCATCGCCGTAAAAAAATGTTTGAATGAGAATGTAATCAGCGTTGTTAAATGTACCGGACTTTGTAAGTTCTTTGAGCTTGTTAATACTCTGATCTGATTTTGGATCTAAAATAAACTCACGAACTTTTATCTTCGCCTTTGAAAAAAGCGAAGATAACGGCGTTTGTGGGCTGGATTTTTTGCTTTTTTGCGAATTTATAAAAATCTCTGCGGGACGAATTTTGGTGTAATCTACTGAAATTAAAACAGTATTTTTGCCAGAAAAATCCAGACGATTTATCTTTTGACAGAGTGCTTTTTGCGCTAACTCACTTGCAACTTCTTTTTCGTCTAGATTAAACTGTATTTTTTTTGAGTTTAGTAAGTTTTGCTTTAATTTTGTAACACCGGAGCTGGTCTTCTTCGAACTAATTTGATCGTTAATTTTTTTAATTAACTCAATCTGTTTCTCAGGTGGAGCAGAGTAAATTAGAAGATCAAAGCCGTTGTTAATTGACTCAAGAATGGCTTTGATCAAATCTTTGCTGTTTGATTCGGCTTGCGTTTCAGGATTATATGCTTGCATTGCGATATCGTCCGTGATTATAACAGCATCAGGATTATATGACCTTAGTCGATTAATAACATTTTTTGATCTGCTAACCGGCATAGCGCCAAATTGATTATAATATATTGCATGACTGACCATGATAGCGCAAATTCCATTTTGCAGTGCTTTTAAAAATGGGGCTTCATTGTGTTCAAATTCTTTTCGACTGGCTGATATCTGAACTTTGCTGAAGTGTGTATCTCTCTTGCCCAACATTAATCCGGGATAATGTTTTATTACAGGGAGTATTCTGTAACTGATCAGACCTCTGGCAAAAGCAATGCCACATTGCGCAACTATTTCCGGATCTTGGGCAAAACATCGGGTTGCAAGAACAGGATTTTTTGGATCAAACAGATCCAGGCTTGGTGCAAAATCGACATTAATTCCGACTTCTTTCATCTGCTGAGCTATCAGTTGGGCTGCTAAAAAGCAGTTTGCTTCACCTGGTTTTGCAAGATTATATGGTGATGGGATGCTGGTAAATCCGCCGGTTTCAGTTGGGCGTGAAACAATTCCGCCTTCCCAATCGATGCAGATTAAAAGTGGATAGATGCCTAATTTTTGGGCTTTGGATTGTAAGAAACTACAAAGTTTTTTTGTTTGCTGTCTATTTTTTACATGTGCCGGTATTAGCATTACGCCGGCAGGTTGCGTTTTTTCAAGCCATAGCCCAAATTCTTTAAGAGTTTTAAAATTGGGTAAAGTTAAGATAAAAAATTGACCTGATGCGCAAGAAGTACTCTTTGCATGGCAAGAGTTCTTTGTGTGGAATGAATTTGCAGATAAAAAACCTGCCAGTAAAAAACTTGTCGATAAAAAACAGATAATCATCAAATTAATTAATTTTTTTACAGACCGTGTCATTACTATATCCTTCCAGTTTATTCGCTACTTATGCCTGATATTCAATAGCCTCAATTCTATGTATCCCATTTTCTAGGCATCTTAATTCTAAAAATGTTGGCAAGTATGGAATATATTTTCCGTCATCGGTGGCGATTGGTCCGCTTATTACGGTTACAATTGAGAATGTATTATTCAGAAAAACTGGTGAGCCTTGAGTTAAAGGCTTCCCATCTTTTGATCTGCCTGTAAAATGTGCGCATGATGGACTTGATGTTTCATCCCCTAAATTTAAACCAGCTTTTTTAGCCATGATTTTACCCATAAAATGTTGATGTGCACGAATTACTCCGACAATCTCTGAATTCTCAGTTGCAAAAGATTCCAAAAAATTGCGAACAAATTTAGGATTTAATTCGATACATGTTTCTCCTCTAAGTATACTATTTAAGACTGGAAGGGAGCAAGGATAAGTTATAATATCATTCCATAAAAATCCTTGATCTAATCTTTCATTTATATGTAATGTTAATGAATTTCGGATATCTTCACATTTTTTGCTGACATCTTCATATTCTTTGCTAATATCTTTGTATTCTCTAGTGCATTTATAGATACATTCTAACCATTTTCGTGATTGAAGCGTTTTTAAAGAATCGTCAGCTGTTAACATCCAGAAACAGGGATTTTCGTGTAGATTTAAGAAATCAGTATAATCATATCTGATGTCCGGGCCACCATGTGCAAGGAGATAGAACCGTGTTTGTCTTTGCCCTTGAAATCCAAGAAACATTGCTGTGGGCATTAGTTCGTAGACGCTGATGATATTGCTTATCAGTATATTCACAACCGTTTCATTTCGTTCGATTTCTTTAATTTCACTTATTATTTTACTCTTTTCTTGGGAGATGAGGGATTCATGATTTCCCTTCAGTAGAAAAACTTTGTCGGGGTTCTTAGCCGATAAAATTAGAATTGAACATAAAACTTGTAAATTGTAGTCACCTCTGTCCGTGTAATCTCCCAGAAAAATGATTCGACAGTTATCAGGCATCTGCATAAATTCATTAAGAAAATATTTATTTTTCAGGGAGTAAAAAAGTGCCTTTACTGTACTCATCTCTGCATGAATGTCTCCAATAATTGCCACACGCGTATTTTGTGGCACAATTAATTTTGCGATACATGGGAATGTTGATATTGCTAATTCCTCTTCTCCATTGAAATTCTGTTTCCAAATATTGCTTAATTGATCGTTAATATTTGTATTGTAAAGCCAAGGTGAATTACTATACAGGCTGGATGTATTTTGTATGAATTTATTTGTGAGGTAAAAAAAATCTTGACTGTGCATATGGCGAGATACACAGCCGTAAATTGTCATTGATTGCAACAACTTGTCATTGAGTAGATCAAGGTCAGAGTAGTATTCTCTTGGTCCTGGAATATGTAATTCGCCAAAATACCTTAAATCCATTGAAAATAATTGTTTGCTTATGGGCAGAAAGTGGGCTAGCGCGAAAATAGCGATAAAAATCAAATTTAATTTAAATTTCATAACAGCAACCCCCAAGAAGTATAAAGATGTTTTAGTTAAAATTTGCTTATCTCTTCAAAATCATCAAAATGATACTTGTGGTCATGAATTAGGTAATAATTTTCATGTCCCTTGCCAAGGATTGCTATGATTGAGTTGGACTTGGCGAAAGTTACTGCCTTTTCGATGGCGTCTTTGCGGTCAAGAATGCACAAAGTGTTAGCCATTTTTTCCTTAGATATCCCTGCCAGGATCTCATTGGCTATTGTTTGACGATCTTCATCACGAGGATTGTCGTCTGTGACTATTATCAGATCAGCGTATTTGGCCGCAGAGCTTCCCATTACAGGGCGCTTTGTTTTGTCACGATTTCCACCGCATCCAAAAACAACAATCAAATTTTGAGTATGTGGCCGAAGATTTTTTAAAACTTTCTCAAATGCATCGGGCTTGTGTGCGTAATCAACAAATGCTTGAGCGCCATTCTTCAATGTATGGCACTGCATTCTGCCCGGAACGCCTGCAAATTTTTGTATTGCTTGAGCTATTTTATCTGGTGCGATATTGAAATATTTGCATGCAAGAGACGCCATTGCAATGTTGTATCCATTGAATTCGCCAAGAAGTTTTTTGGTTTCAATTATTTGATTCTGTTTTGTAAATTTGATTTTCAAGCCATGCAGGCTGTTTTTCAGAAATTCAAAAAATTTGTTATTTGGGTTTGAGTTAAGTACTGCTTGGCCAAAAGTTATAATCTTAAAATTTGGGGTTTTACTTATGTTATTATTGTCATGTAAAACAGTTGCAGCCGTAAGTCCCCATGGATTATCTGTGTTAATTACGGCTATTCCATCATCTTTTAAATATTTAAACAGTTGCAATTTGGTCTGAAGATAGTGCTCCATTGTGGGATGAAAATCCATATGCTCTGGGCTAAGATTTGTAAATCCCGCAACGTCAAATTTGATTCCGTGAATCCGATTTAGGGCAAGCCCATGCGATGATACTTCCATGACGACAACAGGCACACCTTTTTTAACACACTGAGCACAAAACATCTGGATATAGTCACTATTTTGTGTCGTCAGAGTAATTTCCTCTTCTTGGTCTAAAATTCTGTTTTTGACCGATCCAAGTAGCGCAGTTTTATATCCGGCTTCACGTAAAATATAATCAATAAGATAAGTTGTTGTAGTTTTGCCCGATGTTCCGGTAATACCAATAAATTTTAATTTTTCTGTTGGATTTCCAAGTGCCTGTGCACAAAGTTCAGCCAGAGCAATTCTTGTGTCTTTTACAAAGAGATACTCGATTCCAGTTTGTTTGTGTGTTACTTGTGATGACTCATCCAGGACAATTTTGGTAGCACCTTTTTCAATGGCAGTCTGAATGTACTTTAGACCATCGTCTTTAAATCCCTTGATTGCAACAAAGGTTGAGCCAGGGCCGACATGGTCCGTGTGACATGTAACCGGATATATTTTATCGAATAACATAAAAACCCTCTAGTTAAGCTTTTATAGCTTACCAAATTATTTTTATATTTCAAAATTTAAGCATTTTTGACTAACAACATTTTATGAAAATAGGTGTCGTTTTTGTAATTATTATGTAAAACGGGTCAAAAATGTTACCTGATGCGCTGTCTTTAAAATGTATCGTTTCGATACATTTTAAAGTAATGATTTTGAATAGGCTCATTTGTCATCATGAAAATGAAGTTACCAACAATTTTGTTGGTAACTTGTATGCGGCAGTGTTAAATGTACGATTGGGACGGCGTTGCGGTGGGTCTGTTTTTGGGGAAGCTTGCAGGCTCATGCAAATTTATTTTTCAAGATAAATGCTCTACTTTTTTTAAAAAAATAACTGTAATATTGTCGGATATGCTGATTGTTTCGGTGTATCGATTAAAAAAATAAGGATCAAGATTAAATTTTTTTAGATAAAATGATTTTTTAGCCTAAATATAAATTTTTCAAGTAGATTCTTACAGATAAATTATTGTTGAATTTTTCTTTAAATCGATTTCGAAATTCTTAATAAGTTTTTCCTGTCTCTTTTTGATTAACAGTTTTTCTATCTCACTGTACCGCTCATCTAGCATTTTTTTACGGCTCTCTTTTTTATCGGTGACTTCGATAACATAATCTTTATCGTTAACATTGACGACTTGAGAAATTTGACCTTTTTTCATTGTTAATACAAATTCAAATCGTGGGTCCAGATCTTCTTTTTTGATCCAGTTTAAATCAACCGTGTCAGCTCGATTTAAGTTGATTTTTTTCTCCGGGTTAATTGTTTTGTTGGTCTCGTCTTGATTGGCGTTTTGATTGGACTGAGTTTCTTGTTTTACTGGAATCATCTTTAAATAATACTCTTCAGGTGTTATTTCCGGGTTGTTATTATAGTAATTTTCAACTTCCTGCGATGTTACAACAATCTTATCGGTAACCTCCATGCGCTTGATGTTTTCACAGGCAATCAATTTGCCGATTTGGAGTTTATACTCTTTTAGTGTGAACCCGAATTTTTTTAGTTCCTCTTCAAAGTCAGCCGTAGACAGATCTCCTAACCCATTTTGAAGCTTGAATGCTACTACTTGACGGTCGACATCGGTTTCAGTTGGTAACATATGGCGATCTATACAGCGTTGTACAAGTAGCTCTTCTTGAATTAACTCATCTAAATTATATGTTTTGCCATCTTTAGAAATTCTGGGCTTATCCAGGTCTGATTTTAGAATTTTTGTTCCATTTACCAAGACAATTATTTTATCGATTACCCAATTTTTGGGGAATTCTGTAGCAGGTGCTTCTATAGCAGGTTTTTTCGATTCTGTCGATTCTGTCGATTCAATTGCAAAACTATTAAAAGTAACAATTAAACTTAATATACAAAACAGATAACCTTTTTTAAAACTTTTTTTTCTTAAACTAGACATCTCTTCTCCTGTCGCAGTTCCATTGAGTTTGACTATCAATAACGAAAATTTCTAGAATTGAGTATAACAAAAAAGGGAGTTGTAACCAACTCCCTTTTTATATTTTCGAACCCTGTCATCCTGAACTTGCCTGCCTCGCCGTAGCCACGACAGGGCGTAGGCGGGTTTCAGGATCCATGGATTATCATATTTTATGCAGCCTGTGCAGTTTCTGCTGGAGCTTCTTCAGGTTTCTGTTCTGCTCCTGCGGCTGCTTGTTCTGCTGCCTGTTTGACATCTTTAAAGAAATCTTCGTTGACTGTTATTTTGTATTCAGCTTTCAATTTTTCAATTTCTGATGTGAGCTTGCTTCTGAATTCGTTGTTCTTGATCATTGCTTCTACTTGTGGTTTTACCTCTTCAAAATCAAAGAAGACTGAATCTTTTTTATCAGATGCCTTAACAACCCAGATCTCTTTACCAACTTTTACTTTTTCTATTGCTGGTAAATTATGCAGTGCAAGTACCGCTTCTTTAATAGGAGCTGGAACTGCTTCCATTCCCATATTCTGATTATTGGTTGCTTCTTGTCCTACTCTGCCAAATTCTCTGAATTTGCCGGATTTTGTCTGTTTTGCAAGCTTCTCAAAGTCATTTACGCTTGCTTTTGCCTTTGCCAAGAAAGTGTTTGCAGCGGTGTCTGTATCAAATTTGATACCACTTGTGAGTGTTCCGCCTGCTACTTTTACGTACTGGGATTTATGTTCTTCAAAGTATTTTTTGGCTTGGTCTTCTGCCACTTTTGTTTCATCGTAAATTTTCTTTTCTCTGAACTGGATCTTAAGAGAACGGGTTACAAGGTCAACCATCTCCTTGAGGTTCTTTTGAAATTCGGCTTCTCTTTCAATATTCTGTTTGTCTGCATCAAGTACAAAGAGCTCTTCTTCAACCAGTCTATCTAGGAATTTACGTTTTACATTTAATGGAAGCATATCTGCGCCGGCACCCCTGAAGTATGGGTTGGCTTGAAGCATCTGTGTTACACGTTTATCGAAATCACTTTTCTTGATTACAGCTTTTCCATTGATAGAACAAAGTACCAATCCCTCATCAGCTGCTTTTGCCTCAGCCGTTTCGGTTTTTTCAGCCTCTTTCTTTTTAAAGAAATCCAAATATTTGCAACCTGGAAGTAAACTAACCGTTAGAATCAGAGCAGATCCCTTAATAAGCAAAGACAATCTGTTACTCTTCATAAAAATTCACTCCTCGAATAAAAAATAAACGTCCCAAAAATCTTAACCAAACAACTACGAAGTAAAATCCTATCATACAAAATGAATTTTTCAAGGATATTATGCAAATGGCTTTTTTCGCTAATAAAGTTAGCATTAATTCTGTTTATTGCTATAATTTTTTCATAAAAAGGTATTTGTATTATGAGAGTTCTGGTTGTTAGTCATACTTATATAACCCCAATAAATAGAAAAAAGTGGCAAGTTTTTGCATCGCTATATCCTAATATTCAGATAAATGTTTTGTTTCCAAAGCAGTGGCGGGCAACTCTTTTTAATCACAAAGTCGAGCCTGATCTTAGTATTTTTGATTTACCAAATTGCAAATTTATATCAATGTGTACATTTAAATCTGGCAATGAGGTGTTGTATGGGTATGCTTTTAAAAAACTATTTAAGCTCATAAAAACATTCAGGCCAGATTTAATTCACGTGGAGCAGGGTGATAACGCTTTTAGTTATCTGCAGTGCCTACTTTTTTCAAAATTATTGGGACTAAAAACAAAAAATGTTTTTTTTACCTGGATAAACTGGCGACAAAAATTTTCATTAAAGTATAAATTATTCTGGTCTTGGGTTGAAAAATTTAATTTAAAAAGCTCGCAGGGTGCGCTTGTTGGAAATGTTGATGCCGCAAAGATTCTAAGAGATAAGGGGTTTGGTCGTAAAATTTGCATTTTGCCGCAGCTTGGCGTAGATACAACCGTTTTTAAACCGGCACAAAAGCAGAATAAAAAAATTAAAACAGTTGGCTTTATTGGGCGACTTGTTGAAGAAAAGGGGATATTTACACTGCTTGATGCATTTGCAAATGTAAGTGCAAAGCATGCTAATTGGCGTCTAATTTATCTTGGTCGTGGTCCGTGTTGTGATAAATTGCATGAACAAATTTGTGCAAAAAATCTTCAAGCTCAAGTTTGTATTCAAGAAACCGTTCCCCATGATCAAGTTGCAACTTTTGTGCAAGATTTAGATATTTTGGTTTTGCCGTCTTTTGATCTTGATGGATGGCGCGAACAGTTTGGTCATGTTTTGATTGAGGCGATGGCGTGTAAGATTCCTATTATAGGTAGTGATGCCGGTGAAATTCCAAACGTTATTTCAGGTGTTGGTTTAATATTTGAACAGAAAAATGTAGAATCTTTGCAGCAGGCTTTAAATCGGTTAATGTTAGATGAATCTTTAAGAGTAGCGTTAGGTAATAAAGGGTATCTCAGAGCGCTTGAGCGGTATTCTCACCAAGCGATAGCTGATAAAACTTATAGATTTTGGATTGACATAATGAAGGGAGATGAAAGTGGTTAAAATTGCGGTTGTTGGAGCTGGGTATGTGGGATTGGTAACGGGTACATGCCTTGCTCAAAAGGGTTATTTTGTGACAATTGTCGAAAATAACCAAAGCAAGATCAATGCTTTGCTAAATGGACAAGTTCCATTCTATGAACCCGGCTTGGATGAACTTGTTAAAGAGAATATTAATAATAAAAAAATTTTATTTGTTAGCACCATAAAAGAGGCTCTTGCGCAAAGACCGGAAGTTATTTTTTCATGTGTTGGGACTCCTCCCCACGAGGATGGGTCAGCCGATCTTTCTTATGTCTTACAGGTTGCCTTGGAGGTTGGTAAAAATATTACGCAATACTGCCTTATTGTGAACAAATCAACCGTTCCGGTTGGTGCTGCGCAAAAAGTTAAGCGGGTAATTGATACACAGCTTGCAGATCGTGGAGTATCCGTTGAGTTTGACGTTGCATCAAATCCAGAGTTTTTAAAGGAGGGGGATGCAGTCAATGATTTCCTGCACCCCGATAGAATTGTAATTGGCGTGCAAAGCATGCGAGCACAAGATCTTTTAACCCGTATCTATTCACCATTTATAAAAAATCAAGATCAGTTGTTAGTTATGGATGTTCAATCATCTGAACTGACCAAATATGCCTCTAATGCCATGCTGGCAACGCGAATTAGCTTCATGAACGAGCTTGCAAATCTTGCTAAAAAAGTTGGGGCTGATATTAATCAGATAAAAAACGGAATGGCAAAAGATAGGCGAATCGGCCCATTCTTCCTAAATGCCGGAATAGGATATGGTGGAAGTTGCTTTCCCAAAGATGTTAAGGCTTTGGCTGCAACGGGCTTGGAGTATGATTGTCCAATGTCTATAATTCAAGCTGTAGAAGATGTAAACGATAATCAAAGGTTTGCGTTTGCTCAACAGATATTAAAATATTTTGGGGACACAATTTCAAAAAAACATCTTGGAATATGGGGACTTGCCTTCAAGCCTGAAACAGATGATTTACGTTGTGCTCCGTCGATTGATATTGTGAAAATACTGCTCAAAAATGGGGCTAAAATTACGGTATATGATCCGGTTGCAATGGAAAATTTTAGAGAGTTATTTGGCCATCAAGTAAGTTATGCAAAAATGTCAAAAGAGGTTCTTGAACAGTGTGACAGTTTAATTATTCTTACTGAATGGAAAGAGTTTTTCAAATACAAACCTGCAGACTTTAATGTTTTGAAAGAAAAAGTGGTTTTTGATGGACGCAACTGCTTTGATCCTATTGATATGTCGTATTCGGGAATTAAGTATTTTTGTATTGGACGTAATTCTCTTACACAAAATATAGAAAAAGAGTTAGTGGCACAAAAAGAATTGGCACAGAAAGAAGAAATTCTGTAAGCAAAGAATTCGTGAGCAAAGACTTTGTGAACAAAAAAAAGATTTTATACATTCATCACGGCAAAGGCCTGGGAGGCGCGCCTCTCAGCCTTTTGCTTTTAATTAACGCACTGGATAAAGATAAGTATCATCCTGTGGTTTTATTTTTGCATAATTCACAAATTGTAGAGCTTTATAAGCAGAACGGTATTGAAGTGGCGGGCATTGTTGATCGCTACGATTTTTCGCACACAAAGATTTGGTGGTTTACTTGGTATCACTTCCCGTATTTTTTACGGTCAGTATGGGATACACTTAGAACAGAGCATTCTATAGCGAGTTACTGGTTTGATAAGATAAAGCCGGATATTATTCATCTGAATACCAGTTCGTTAATCGCCTGGGGAAAAGTTGCTTATAAAAAAGGCATTCCGGTGATATGGCATGTGCGCGAGCCACTTGCAGATGGATATTTTGGATTTAGAAAGTGGATTATCCAAAAATATGTGGCTAAATATTCAAGTAAGATTTTGCCAATTTGTAAGCATGATGCTTTGCCCTGGAAAAACAACCCCAAGATGCATGTCGTTTACAACGCCGTAGATCCAAGAAAATTTGATTTTAATCTGATGAGCAGCCAGCTTGCCTGGGCGCCGGAGCCACCTGGGCGAAGGCGGCTCGAAGGATGCGAGCGGGTTCCTTTATCCCCCCAAATTTTATTTCTGGGCGGGCTTTCCCAAGAAAAAGGCACACTTGTAATATTCAAAGCATTTGAAAAAGTTTTGAAGCAGTTGCCAAAAACTAATCTGACAGAAGTAAAATTGCTTGTGGCTGGATATTTTGATTTAGATTTAAATAGCGTATCTTTTTGTAAGAAATTTTTTCCTGCTTATAAATTTAAATTAGAAGTTTCCGATATTTTGGAAAAAATAAAAGATTCTGTTGTTTTACTAGGCCCGATACAAAACATTCCGCAAGCAATGGCCGCAAGTGATGTGATTGTTTTTCCGGCCACAGTTGGCCATTTTGCCCGGCCAATTATTGAAGCCGGTTTTATGAAAAAACCGGTCATTGCTTCAGATCTTGCACCGCTGGATGAACTTGTTATCAACAATCAAACAGGATATCTGATCGATCCGCAAGACATCGATGCATGGGCTGATAAGTTGTTTTTGCTGCTTACGGATAAAGATTTAAACATAAAAATGGGTGAAGCTGGATACAATTTTTGTGTCCAACATTTTACTATTCAGAATCAGATAAAAATTATTGAATCTATTTATCAATTATTGAATTAAAGTTTTGTGAGGCTTCGCCTCATTTTGAAACAATAAGAACTTTTTTGCCCTCAAAAACAATTGCGATCTTAATGATTTTTTGTATTCCACGCGAACGCAGTTCTGATTCATAAAGTTTTTCTTCAATCTGAGCAAGTGCGCCTTGTGCCGCGGCGTCTAGATCCCTATCTTCTTCTGGATTAAATGCTTTAAATTCGATGATGGTACCCGGTTTGGATTGATCTTTAGGAATAATGCAGACATCATAGCGGCCAAGGCCACTTTCACGATTGGATTTGACTTCATGGGTAGCGCTCAAACCAACTAGCATGCCCAAAACATATGCGTGATAAATACGCTCCGGCGTGTGTCCTGTAATGTCAAAATAACTCAAATGATCAATGACGCTTTGCTTAAAAAAACGTTTAAATGATGGGACATCTCCTTGATTTAATGCGCTAAGCATGTTTTTGTAAGCACCGCCTCCAATTGATTCTGTAAACCATTGGCTAACAAGTCTTTTAAGACAATCAAGTACCTCAAAATTAGGCGCAATAAGATCAGCATGGCACCTAACTTGCATTAGTTCACGGGATTTCCAGGTTAGGTATCCACTAAATACCAAAAATGACCAAAGGGCATCCGAATCTGTGTAAACTGACGGGAAAGAGATGTCTTCGGCTATTATTTTAGTGATGGATTTTTCGGCAAAAATAAGCTCAAAATCTTTTTTGACATCTTCTGAGGCTTTTCGAATCAGGTCCTGGATAATTTTATTGTCGCTTGTGTTGACCCAGTAGGCTCCAAATGTGCCATGATTTTGTACAAAGTTAAGTAAAGACCATGGATTATAGATCATGGTAAAAGAATAGTGATCGTCCACTTGGGGCGAGGTCGAATGGGTTGGTTGTCCAAGGCGATAGCCATTATACCACGTACGCACGGCATCAAGTTTTGATGATAGCTGATATACTGCGAGAAGGTTTTTTACCTCTTGCTCTGTAAAGCCGAACTTATCGGCATAGTGGTCACTCAATAGCGTGTGAACATTGAGATTATTCATGCCCGAAAAAATGCTCTCTTTTGCTACACGCAGGATGCCCGTGACTACGCCATAGGCAAGATTTACATTTCCCTTGAGTCCTGCGCACATAAACCCGCGCATAAAAGAGATAACCTTTTCATAGTACCCGTGTACGAAGCCTGCGTGAATTGGTGAATCGTATTCATCAAGAAGAATGATGGCCTTTGAGTTGTGATGTTTTTGTAGATAAAATGATAAATTTTCTAATGAATTTTCAAAAGCCGCTTGCGAAGCTGTTTGATTTACAATCTGGTTAAAATCTTCTCGTTGTTGTTTTGTAAGCACATTCTCTTGTAGAAGGTAACTGTGACGTTCAAATTCCGCCTCGATACATTTTTTTAGTTTATCATAACAGGTTTCCCATGTGTCACTCTTAATGTCTTTAAATGTCAGATAGATTACCGGATACTGCCCCTGATGTTTCATGCATTCGGGATGCTTACTGATCTCAAGATTGTCAAAAAGCTGCGGATGGGAGTGGTTTTTTTTAGGTTTCTCGAAAAAGTATTTAAGCATGGTCATGTTAAGGGTTTTGCCAAATCTGCGTGGGCGTGGGATGAGAGTGACCTTGCTTGGTCCAGCACCAATTAATTCTTTGATGAAAAGGCTTTTATCAACATAGTGATAGCCGCCTGTTCTTAAGTCTTTAAAATCATCAATGCCGATTGGCAATAGTTTTGGCATGGCAAACTCCTTTATGGGCAATTTTTAAAAATTATAATAATTATTGTACCTTAACTATTAAATTACTGTTTTGTGCGAATTCGAAAAAACTTACTCTTTGGGTACAAGATAAAATAGTACTTTTAATCGTTCTTCAATTTGCTCCATGGTATAGTCATTTACAAACCCAAGCCATTTTGTTGAAAAGCGCATCAGCGAGAGACTGCGGACCTGATCACAGATTACATATGATTTTTTATTAAGGCCGCCTTCGGGGGGATTTATGGAGACGTTCCAATAGAGCTCACGGTAACAAGAGGTTATTGGCATAATAACAGCAAGCCCAGCACATCCATGATTGTATGTATTGGCGCTAATAACAAGGCATGGTCGCATCTTGGCTTGTTCATGCCCTACTGTTGGATCTAAATCAACAAGCCAAACTGACCCACGAATAAGATTTTTAGGATTAATCATCCTTAAGCCCGTCGGCAAGTGTGGCATCCCAATCCTTATGTTCGTCTTGCATTTTCTTCCAAGCTCGGGAATCCTTTTTTAAAGTAGCATATTGTTCATTTGCTTTTTTTAATTTTTGTTCGTAAGTGTAAAGCGTGATTGCTTTATCTAAAATCCTTTGCTTGGATTGGCCGGTGAGCTTGCTTAATGATTCGAGATTGGTTGCAGATAAATCGCTAATTCTCATTAATTTTGACATAAAATTCCTTCGTTCTGGTTTTAAGTATTACAAATCGAGTATACAAAATTGTAACAAATTTGCAACAGCTTGCCCAAAACAACATTTTTTAAACTCATTTCGCGATTTTTTCAACTCGTGTTAAGAACAGTTTTAGTCTTCGGTAGTCGTTGCCAGTGAGAAGGGAAAGCGTCTGATAGAAATCCTCAAGCATAGTTTGAGTTAGAATTTTTTGTGAAGAGAGCCTGTTTAAAATAGCTAATAAAAGCTCATCAAAATTTGGATTTTGATTTAAAAATTTAAATAATATATGCAGATAGAACTGTTCTTTGAAGAAAGCTTCTACAATATCGTTTGAACACTCTTTGGCAAATGAGTGAATTTTACATGGTATTGGTGGCAGAAGATAAAATATTTTATTCTGATTTTTATCGATATATCCAAGAATTTGTACGGTAAAAATTGTTTTTAAAAACTCAAAAATTTGCGGTTGCTCTGCCAACAACTCAGCTTCGGTCTTTTGGTATGGGAAAGGGGAGCGCATTGGGTCAAGTGATCCGGTTTGAACTTGGGTAACGCATCCAAGAACCGTATTTTTTCCCGAATCAACTTGAATTAACGATCCAAACTCAGCAAAATTATCCCACTTCCAACATTGGGCTGTGAAGCCTTGTAGGTTGCTTTCTATAACTTCGGCAAAAAAAGGCTTCTCCTGAGCGTTTGTCCTAAGAGCTTTTTCTTGAAGCTCCACATGAGCTTCCACTTTTTTAGAAAATAGACTGTTGTGATTTTGCGTCGTTTCCATTTTTTGATATATCTTCCGGAGTTTCTATTTTATTTATAAAAGTTCTGCGGTGAATGATGCAAGCCCCTTTTATCTTCATGCTTTCTGTGTGTTCCTTGGTTCCATACCCTTTGTGATGTCCAAAGCCAAAGCCCGGAAATATTGGATCTATTGTTTCCATTAGCCTATCTCGCGTAACTTTGGCGATAATTGATGCTGCTGCAATTGAGCTAGATACTGATTCTCCATGTGGAAAATGATGAACTTCCAGATGATTATTTTTATGAGATTGATCGAGGATTACGGGCATTGCATCGATGACCAAAAATTTTAAAAGTTCATATTCAAACGGTATAACTTCAACGAGTTGAACAAATGCACGTTTCATGGCCAGCAACGTTGCATTGTAAATATTGATTTTATCTATCATTGCCGGATTAATAATTGAAACTGAGTGCCAGCAATTTTTAATAAGCCATTTGTAGGCCTTTTCTCTTTCCTGTTCTGTTAAAATTTTTGAATCTTTCAGAACATATTTTGTGTTTTGAGGCAAAATGCATGCAGCAACTACCAATGGCCCGGCCAGGCATCCTCTGCCCACTTCATCAATCCCACAGACATAAAATTTGTCTTGCCAGGCGGTTTTCTCGAAATAATTTTTGGGGTATCTTTTACCAGTGGTCACAGGATGGCCTTTTACACTTTCAGTAAGTACAAAGTTTATTACATTGTATGCTTTATACTATTGAAACCTTGGTTTTAATCAAGAATTGTGTAAAAAAACCGAATTCAATGCATTTCTAAATTCAACACTTGATTTTTTTTGTTTAACTGTGTTATGGGATGTTTTACATGGTTATGTGATTAAGTGTTTTTGTAAAAAATAGAAGGGTGATTCTTAATGAAGTGTAAATTTTTGATGATGAGACTTTTTATTTTAATTGCACTTTCAAGCAATTTTGCAGTGGGAATGGGGGTGGATCCGCTCAAAGAAAAGTTGGGGACTCTGAAAACGTCTCTGCAAGAGCTCAAAAATAAATTGAATGGATTACAAGGCAAGCTTGGTGAATTACAAGGAAAATTGGGAACGGTAGCGGTACCGGTGCTACATCCCGTACCAACCCCGCCTCCTGAAGAACAAACCTATATGGCCACCTCGATCCTGCATGGTTTAATGATTGATAGTTATAATCCAATGAAATATGAGGAAATGATGCTGGCTCCAAGGAGGGCTGAAGAGGCTGTAAACGGGTCTTTTGCTCGCACCCTTGTCGAGGGTTTGCAAGAAGGGAGCTCTATTCATGTTATATTTTTAAATGTCGATCTTCCTCCCTATGCCCAAGGACAGAATCCTTTTTGTACTTCTTTGCGACAACAAATCAATGAAGGTCCCCAGCCGGGTCGGGCTCCGTTTGAGGTTCGCTTTGATTGCAAAACTAATGCCGTTGATGTTATTAGATCATTGAAACACCAAGACGTTGTCCGGTCGATAGTCATTAGTTCCAATAAGACAGCAACTGAGCAGCTTATGGCGAAATTAAATGAAGCTAAAATCACTGTGCATTCAATTATACTGCTTAATCCGGCAACGCCTCCTGCGCTTAGAGATACACCTGAGAAAAAAAGAGGTCTAATGCCTTGTGTTTCTCATAGAATTTATAACTTTTATTCCAAAGAAGTTCACCTCCAGACGCTGCGCAAAATAGCGTCTTGTTTTGATGAAAATCGAAATTGGTTGAAAATTGTAAATATTGAATGTTTTACATATGATGGAAGCAGTTGTCCAGCGACAAGCTTTAGTATCGGTGGAGATCTTCTGTGTGTTTTGGGTTCATTACCGAAAACCATTGCCTGTATTGATCAGCACTATTATTTGAATATTGACCTGGCTTGTGTTTTTACAAAACCTGGCAAACCATCTGTTGCACCGGCTGCCAAGCCAACTGGATCGCCAGAGGAGCCTGTCAAGCCCTCTGTTCCACCGGTTTTTTTAAACAGAGCTGTTGAACATGAGGGTGGTAATATTGTTCACGAATGGTGTGATGGAACCATGTGGTATTATTCAATTCCCGATAGGATTTCATACAACATAGATGAACAATTGGCCCGTGAATTAGATTTTTGTTCTGAACAGTTAGGATATGCAGATCCCGGTATATTTAGATCTTACCCTGAGGCTGAATTCGATAAGATTGTTAAATACATCAAGTTAAATAGGGACCATGTAAATCAATATAAAAGCTCTGCTTTATTTGATATTGTAAATGAGATGATCAAAGGCATTGGGGTGGCCCAGCAGCATGTTGGTCAGGCTGTTGAGCAAACAAGAGGAATGATTCCATTAGTTGGAGCTATGACCGAATGGATGGTTCAGTCTGTAGCAGTGCTTGCTGCCTATTATGGGGGATATTTAGAAAAATCATTTCTTATGCAACAGATAGAGCTTTTAAAAGAATCAATCAAAAATATGGGTGCGCCGGTATTTTTTGATAGAAATTTGCTTGCCGATATTATTGATCGGATTCCGGAAAAAAAGCTGCTACAAAAGGAACAAATTAGTGAAATTTTGAAAAGCGATACAACTTTGAAGCGCCAGTTATCCGATATCGTTTTTGGAGAAAGAGTTGCTGCCAGACTGGACACCCCAGGTTCCGTGTTTCAAGGCTCTCCAAATGCATACAATTTCATTATTAATGCGTTGGATTGGGCGCCGGATGAGGTGCTGCCGATATTTATTTTAACCTATTTGGCTGCAAAGCTAAAGCCGGAAGATTTACGTAACGATGTTTGTCCTGGATGGGATAAGGTTGAGCAAGAACTTAATAACGTATTCTTGCCAGAAACGATTAAAGACCCTATTAGAAACGTAGGCGATATCTGTGTTGAAGAAAATCAATTTATAGATAAGCGCCAAGCTCAAAAGGTAGTGCCTTGTTTGCATAACTTTGTTGACAAGAGCAGCAATATGCTTACGCCAGGGGAAATTGCGCTATTACATAAAGTTCTCGAATCTTCTTCCCCCAAAATAGGGGTTGCATGTAGCGGTGGTGGATGCCGTGCCCAGATTGCGACATTAGGTTTTGTTGGAGAATTAAAAAAAATGGGGTTATTTGATGCTGTAGCCTATATGACAACTCTTTCCGGTTCAACATGGATGCTGTTCCCTTACCTTGCATATGATGCTGAAAAAGCTCCTTATGATGATTTTGTTAATAAAATAAAACAGCAATTAAAAGATTTTTCACGTCCGTTGAGTCAGGAGGATTTGAGTAATCTTGCGGGCGTTGTTAAATTTCACAGCGATACGGGAGCTTCTCTGTCGCTTGTTGATTTTTATGGATTTTTGCTGTACCGAGGTTTTTTAGCTGAATTGCCTTTCAATGTTTTAAAGCTATCGAGTATTCGTGACAACCAGCTGCAATCACTTAAATATCCGTTTCCTATAGCCACTGCTGTTGGGCGTGTATGTTCGGAGGAGGAAAGAAAGCAGGCAAAAACAGTAGATGAGGAAGCAGAAGATAAATTTTGGTGGCATGAATTTTCTCCTTATGAAGTTGGGAGTGAACAGTTAGGGGTGTGGACCAAGCCGGAATATGCATGGGCTAATTTTGATAATGGCGCTATTGCAACGTTACATCCCGAGCCGCCACTTTGGTACCTGATGGGAACATGGGGGTCTGCATTTGCTATCGATAAAGAACGCCTATTTCTGGAGCTGAATAAAAAGACAAATGCCATTCAAGGCGTTGCTGGAACTGTTGTTCGTATGATTTATTCTTATTATAAACCTACAATCGATAATTTATTGGATCCGCAAGCAGGGGTCCTGGGACAATTATTTTTTGGTGGTGCACAGGTTGGTAAGGATACTGGATTACAGGATAAGGATAAAATACCTTTACAGCCTGGGTATTTTGGTAATCCTTTGTATCATGTATCAGGAATTATACCCCCATTAAGAGAGCAACCTTTCTTGCAACTGACCGATGCCGGTCATAAATTTAACTTACCGGTTCCGCCTCTGCTGCGGCGCAGGGTAAATCTTCATTTGATCTGTGATGCATCCGGATATGGTACAAAGGATAAAAGTGATTTACCCGGTGTGATACGGTATGCTGAATTACACGATTATCCATTTCCATTGAAAACAGAAAATATTCGTAAAGAGTCAATAGGTATTTTGACAAAGGAAAAGCCGATTATAATGTTTAATGATGATCCGAAGTGTCCTGTTGTTGTCTACGTTTTTAGTCAGACGAGAGAAAAGACACTGAAATTTTTTTACAGTGATGAGGAGTTTGATGTCGTACTTAATGGGATATCCACACCCATTACAAATCATGCTGACGCGATAAGATATGCGGTTTTGCTTTCTATTGTATACAAGGGATTGGTTGGAAATCCAAATGACGCAGATCCCGTTCACATTGCTCTAGCCGCCATTGCTGCAAAAATTAAACAAGCATTAACTCCATACCGGTTACATCCGAATAAACGCATTCGAGAATTTAAATGAAATATTTAAAAATTTATGCCTTTTTTATCAATCCCATAACAAGCTTGTGTATTTCAGTATTAAAGTCAGGAATGGAGGTCCCTGTTTCTGTAAGGCAAGTTTTCTTTTTATTGATATATTCACCAACCAGGTTATTAAGTTGGCTCATTCTTTTAAATTCCTTGCCGCAGCCACGAAGTTTGATCCAATCAATTGTTGGCGTTTCCCAAAAAAGGCATGTCGAGGTCAGATCAATGAGAATAGGTAATTTCATGTGCAGTGCTTCGTTGCAAACATTTGGAGTTGGCTGTGTAATCAATAGATCAGAAATGGCCATCAAATCCGGTATTTTGGGGGTGAATGGAATGATAGAAAATGTAACACGATCGTTGGTTTTTATGTGATTAAGTTTTGGTATAATTTTTGTGTTTCTTCCTACGCAGACTAAAAGATGAATCTGATTATCATTTTGCACAAGTGTTTTTACGTACTCAATCATCTTGTCTGAGCCGGTGCTACCGCGCATGAGCATAACAACTTTTTTGTTTGCGGGGATGTTCCATTCCTTACGAATTGTTTTTGTGTCTTTTGGGGTATAAAAGTCTTTACGCAAAGGAGCTCCAACTTCATGAATGCATGGCATTGGAATGCATTTGCGATTTAGCTGATGCACAATGTGGGGAGTTTTTTTCTGAACAGTTATGACAAAATTATTATTTTTAAGAAAACCGTGTTTGCGGCACTTCTTCATATTTGAAAGCCATAGTTCAAGATCGGCATCAAGTGTGATGAGCATAAATGGGATTCCATAACGCTCCGCGGCACAGGCAGCCGGGTAATTGATCAATGGGATTACAGAAATCAATAAGTCGGGCTTTTCTTGCTCAAGGATCTTTGTAATTTGCCTTTTAATACCGCTGGATTTAAATCTCATAATCATCTCGCCAGGATATCTGGCAATAAAATTTGAGGTCCTAATCCAATTGTTTTGTAAAAATTTTCCATACCATTTTGCATAATCCAGTATACTGCTAAATGTATCATTAATTGGATCCGCCAATTTGATTTCACAGTCAGGCAGGGCATCTTTTAAAACGCTGCAAGCGGCCATGTGTCCATTGCCGCCTTTGCTTGTCAGCACAACAATTTTTTTGGGTTTGACTTGCGTGGGTTTTGCTTGTATGGACTTTGTTTGTGTGGATTTTGCCTGACTGTTGGAATAATAAAACAAGCTGGATATGCAAAGTGTTGTTAAGAAAAGCTTTCTCATGTGTGGCTCTTTCATGTTGCCTGGATGCTGAGGATATCTTACTTATATGTTTTTACCTTATATGTTTTTACACAGTACGCTTTATATTATTGAAACATTGGTTTTTATCAAGAATTATGTCGAAAAAAACGTGTAATTTAATAAAAAGCGTAAAAAGTAAATTCTACTTGTAATTGTTGCTGAATGTGTTAATCTTAATCTAGCTAAGAAAAATTAGCTATTTGTTTCTGCTTTTTTTAACTTAAAATTGAATTGGGAGGTTATTTTTGTGAAATTTAACAAATTTATTTCTATTTTTTTACTACTTTCAACTGTTGGTGTGCTTCCTGTTTTTTCAATGAAAAGACAATTGGAATCTAGCGAGGTGTTGTTGGAAAATGATCCGCAAGAGGCGCTAATTAACGTTAAACCAGAAAGACAGAAAATTAAATCAGTCTTGCAAATGAGTCCCGATAGTCTTCAAATAAGTCCTGATAGCCTTCAAATAAGTCCTGATAGTCTTCAAGTAAGTCCGGATCAACTAAGTCTTGATGAGCTTTTTTTAGCTATAAAAGATAACAGAATAGATCTTATCTCTAGATTTTTAAAGTCAGGCGGAAATATCAATTTAAGAATTACAACACGATTTCATTTATTTTACGGATTTACAGCTCTTCATTATGCTGTAATTTCAGGTAATGAAAATGTTGTGCAAATTCTCTTGGACGCAGGTGCAAATGTTGATGCTGTAATAGAATTTCCAATACACAATTTGCATGGATTAACACCTCTACTTTTGGCTGCAAAGAATGGAAAGTATGGAATTGTAAAAGTTCTTTTGGATCATGGTGCGGATCTCCATTTTGCAATTAATAATCCGGCATGTATTTATAATGAATTCAGCAGCATTCATCTTTTTGCTTTTGAAAAAATTAGGGAAATGATTGAAAAGGGCGGAGTAAAAATTAAAAGTAGTGCTGGCTATATTATCCCAACAATTCAATATTTACAACATATAAAACAACACTTTAAATGTCCTCCTGTTTGTTACTTGGTAGCTCTTATATACATTCAAAGGTTGAGTGAACTGAATGGTAAAAATATTTTTACTGATAACATCTCGATGGATTTCAAAACATTTTTGGCAATAATGGTTTTGGCTGCTAAATGGTGCATTGACCGACCTTTCTGGAACAAAGTTTATGCCGAAGTTGGTAAAGTTAGTATAGAGGAGCTAAATAAATTGGAGCTGCGTTTTCTTCATGGTATAAAATTCAATCTTTTTGTTTCCCCTAAAGACCTTAGTAACTTATGCTCTGAGCTTATAAAATTGGCGAAGAGCGTGTTGTAGGTTTATGCAGGCGTTAATTTTGTTACCTGAACTCCCCATCCATTTTGTACCGCCGCAAATTCTTGCGTTGCCCAAATATCAAGATCATTAATTGGGTCTGGACACAGCGAGGACAAATCTCCCCAGCGTTGTCCAATATTGCCATTTGAAGGATCCATAAATGGTCCAAAATTGTATGGGTACGAACTATTTGTTATCATTACAGGCGTGCGCAAAATGCCTTTAGGATCGGTAGCCTTTCTTCCTGCATAAACAACATTAGGATAGTTGTTAGCTCCGGAGCAAGAGCATGCTATTACAAGATCCCTGTTTTTGTTTGTCATAATTGCCGGAATAAAGTAAAAGAGTGGCGAGCTTATCGAGGTGCTGTCAAAAAGAGTTCCTGATTGAACAAGTGCAGGTACGGTTGTACTTTTTTCTGAACCCCTACCATTTCCGGTCGCATCACCCGTCAAATCAAATTGATACCAGCGAACTCCCACGCGATCGCCGGAAGTGCTTGCATTACCTGATCGATTAACTTGTATATTATGACATACGTATAATTGATGTTTGCGCACGTGGCAAGCGCTCATCATGCTGCCGCTCGTTTGCAAAAAGGTTGCAGATGAAAAAAGATTGCCCTTGTATGGGGCGTTTGCCGGATCGGTATATTTGGGGACTGTTATGGAGATTAAAGTACTCAATGATGGGTTGGTGCTTGCAGGATTAATTATTCGATAGAAAGAGAGCTTGTTGTAAGTATTTGAAGAAGGGTACTGATTTCCCGAAGAATTAACAAGATATCCAAAGGTAGGATTGCTGTCAAAATTGTCAGCAGGTGAAATAAATTCTGATGATGTCAGTATGCCGTGAAAAACTTTTGCAACCAGATTGTTTGTCCCAATCGAACTTTTTTGAATTACTATAACCGAGGATCCGTTAAAATTACCGTTTTTGTCAAACGTATCTACTGAAAGATAGACTGCATTTTGATCTATTGCCAGTTGCTGATAATCAAGGTCTCCGCTGCCCAGCGGTCTAATTTGAGGCATTACTTGCGAGTTGGTGAATGTGTAAAAACTCCAGGAGGTGGAGTTGGTAATAGTACTGCCGTTGCTTACTGCAAGCACAAGCGTTCCCACTTGTCCTGTGCTTTCATTAATGCCTTCACATGACATAAACCAACGTTGAGAAAATCTATCATAATCTATACGAACGTCATTTGCAGAGACTCCAAAAAAATTGGCAGCATCTATGTTCAAAACTCCATCAGGGGCGCCAGTCGTTTTGTTAAAACTGCGTATTACGTTGTAGGTCATGAGCACATACTGCGTAGCTCCAACCCATCCGTTAAGATTTGGTGGGATAATGTAAGGGTCTTGAGCATTGGCTACCGTTTCAGCAGTGAAATTTAAAGCAATTGTTTGCGCAGAAGTGGACCGTAATATTTTTATGGCTGCATCTTCTGGTATGGGTTCATAAACTAGTTTTTCTTCAGTGACAGGAGATGGGAGTGGATGTTTTTCTCCAAATCGATTGATGTCTCTGCGTCTATTAGGTTTTTGTACAAATGTTTTTTTGTGTGTGGTTTCACAAAGTTCTTCTGGCGAGTTTTTACTAGCTACTTGCGTAGAATATTCCCCAATTATTCTGGTCTCTCTTGGTACAACAATCCACTGGCTGTCTATAGAATTACCCAACACAGGCTGTTCTTGAAAGTCATTGGCATATATTGTGTCGATCAACAATGTACAAGCGACACAAAAAAATAAATTTAGTCTCATGTTTTTTTCTTTCTTTTTATAAAAAAGTGTGATTATGAATATATATTTATTATCTTATTTCCGCCGCCAAATGAATTATTGGCAATGGAGTTTGTGGAAGCAGCACCCTTTCCGCCGGGAAGTCCCAATTGAATTCCATATCCGTTTGGCAGAGGGGCAGATGAGGCATTAAGACCAATGTAATTATACTGGATGACATTATTTTGCGCGCCGCCATAGATTAAAATTCCGCCAACACTGTTTGCTGCAATAATATTGCGATTTGAAGAAGCGTTTCCGCCTATCGTATTGCCATTATCATTGATGACAATTCCATACTTATTTGGAAGTGCAAGATTTCCTGTGTGATCGGTTCCTATGTAATTGTTTTGAATAGTATTTTGATTTGCTCCAAGAGATGAAATTGATCCAAGCGTTATGCCGATGTAATTTCCTGAGATAACATTGCCGGTGATGCTGTTGTTGGTAGCGCTGTTTGCCAGACCGCTGCCAATTATGCCAATTCCTTCATTTGCATTACCTAATGCCAAAGATCCACTTGCATCTGTTCCGATATAATTTCCCGTAATTTGTGTGTTTGAGGAACTCTCAATAGATATGCCAACGATGACATGTCCTGATATAATATTTCTTTCAGCCGGTGTTGATCCTCCAATAACACTATTATTTGATGCAGCGCATGTTATTCCGGAAAGAGAGTTGCCAAGCGCGGCAGTGCCGGAGGCGTTTGTTCCGATATAGTTTCCTTTGATTACAGTTCCTTGAGAATTATCGGCGACGATGCATGATGATTCATTAAAAAAGAAAAAACTTCCTGCAATAATATTGCGATCTGCGGGTCTTGAGTATACTGACCCCATAAAACTAGACAGTGCAACTTGAGAAAATAAGTACTTTAAAAATATTAGTTATAACAATGAGCCCGGGGGGCATTAAATGAGTAACAAAGTAAGCAGAACCCACAGCAACAAATTTAAACTAAAAGTTGCATTGGCAGCTATAAAGGCTGATAGGCCAATAGCTGAATTATGCCAAGAATTTGCATTAGCGACAAGTCAAATTTATGCATGGAAAAAACGGCTTGAAGATCGAGGCATTGAAGTTTTTTCGAGTGAAAAAATGGCTGCAAAAAAAAGTTTAGATGTTGAAAAGTTTCATGTGATTATAGGCAAGCTTATTGTAGAACGTGAGTCATTATTGCGGGCGCTTTAATGCAATAAACGCAAATGGATAAACTGTGTACAACGACAATAATAATGAATTAGCATGAGAATGTTAAATCTAAAAATTTGCTTTACAAGAAAGGCATTCTCATGAGTGATGACACGAAAAAAAGTCATGATGACAAGCTTAAACTTAAGGTGGCTTTAGCTATGATAAAGGCCGACAAATCAGTTGATACCATCTGTAGAGAATTTAATATTTCAACATGCCAAGCATATGCATGGAAGCAACACCTAGAAGAGCATGGCAACGAACTTTTTGCAGACAAAAGAAAAGTTAAAAAAGAAGAAACATATGACAAGATTTTGGCAGACCTTGAACAAGTAAAGGAAGAGCGCAATTTTTTAGTACAAGTGCTCAGTCGCTAGATATCCAAGTGCGCAAGCAATGGATTGAGCACAACAACAAATTGAACTTGTCCAGAAAATGCGATCTGCTCGGTATAAATCGAAGTAGCCTTTATTACAAGCCAAAGAAGGCCAACAACCAAGACGAGGTGATTATGGATGAGATACGCAACGAATATGAGAGACATCCATTTTATGGATATCGAAAAATACACGAAGTTCTTATCGAAAAAAGCTTTAACCACAACATTAAAAGAACACAGCGGCTAATGACGTTGACAGGTCTTTGTGCAGTTGCCCCTTATAAAAAAACTAGCATTCCAAACAAGGAACACAAGGTGTACAAATATCTTTTAAGAGGATTACGAGTTTGCCGCCCAAACCAAGTCTGGAAAACAGATATCACATACGTAAAAATAAGAGGTGGGTTTGTTTATTTGGTTTGTCTTATCGATGTTTTTAGTCGCAAGATTATGGGATGGGCATTGTCACCATATCTCGATACAGACGTTTGTCTTGAAGCATTGGAAATGGCTCTCGTACTCGGTAAGCCTGAGATTTTAAATAGTGATCAAGGGTGCCAGTTTACAAGTGAAAGATGGGTTGCTCGTTTAGAAAAAGAAGGTATCAAAATTAGTATGGATGGAATAGGTCGATGGGCAGACAACATCATTATTGAACGATTCTGGCGAACTATTAAATATGAAGCACTGTGTTTTTATGTTCTTGAAAACATTGCTGAGACGCGATTAATTATAAAAAACTATATCAACTTTTATAATAGAGAACGCTTTCACCAATCACTCGAATATAAAAAACCAGATGAAGTTTACTATGGAGCTATCATTGCAGTAGACCAATCTGATTTTACTTTCGAATCATTGGCTTTTGTATGTAATAGCAAAATCATCGTTCAACAAAATAAATCAATGGGGATACAAATGGCCTGATAAAAATTCTGAAATATAAGTTAAAAATTTGTCTTGACAATGGGGGTCACTATAGAGGATCCAATGGTTGTATTATTTCCGGACTCGATAAATATTCCTGTTTGATTTGCTAATTGAGCAGTTCCCGTTGCCTTTGTGCCAATAAAATTTCCAACTATATTGATATTGTTTGCATTGTATACAACAATGCCGTTATTGATCCATGCACTAATAACTAAACCCTTTACAACAGAACCATCAGACCCTTGATAAAAAAATAGGCCGTTGCCTGAGCCTTGATATGCATTGCCTGTGGCATAGTTTGCTCCATACATGGCAATGAGTAAATGTGCATTGTTGCCGGTGGCAAGCGTATTTTCCGTTGCGCCCGGTTGACTGTAGCCATTAATGATTACAGGATTAGTGATAGCATCAAGATCATGGACCGGCTGAATAACAAAAGGGCCAGTTCCTGGGATATTAAAATTAATTTGATTTGTTCCGGCGGTCTGATTAGCCCGTTGAATTGCCCAGCGTAACTGTCCTGTCTGTCCTATGGGATATGTATCAGATGTTTTTGTCACGGTAAATGTTGCTGCAGAAATTGGGGTCTGCAAACATAATTGAGTACATACGAAGATGGCGAATATAAATAGAATTTTTCTGGGTGTTATACGCATAACATTTCTCCTTTTATAAAAAATTTGATTTATTGGTAACTGAAAAATCGTAAATTATTTTGGGTGTGTTTGTAAATAATATTAGATAAATTAATTTTATCGATAATCGATAAAATTATATTGACATTCGATAATATATATTTAAAATGTAGTTAAGTTTGTGAGTAAAATAAAGTTCTTTAGCTAGGAGTTTGTTTATGAAAAATTTAAAAAGTCGGGCAAAATTTCTGGAATTTTTTGTTAAATTTATTATTTTGCCATTGATAATTTTCATATTTGTTTATAGATGGTTTATTAATGGACATTGTGAATCTCTCGACGAATTTTGGGTAGGGTTTAATTATTCATCAGATGCCATTACCAGCTTGGCGAATCTTCCAATATTATCAAAAATATTATATTTGCTGATTGATGGAATTTCTTGTGTGTTGATTCTTGTTGGATGTTTTTATTTTATAAAAATTCTTAAGCTGTATCAGAGAGGAGAAATCTTTTCGTCTCATCTATTGCAACTGTTTCAAAAGGTTAGTCGCATAGCTTTGGTATGGGCTTTGTATGCTCCACTTAAACACACACTTTTAAGCTTGGTGACCACATTTTTTAATCCGGTGGGACAGCGTGTAATTGAAGTTTCGATTACCTCGCATGATATCATAAATATTTTTGTAGTAGGATTTTTTCTTGTAATTACTTCGCTAATGCAAGAAGCTTATGCTTTAAAAAATGAATCAGATTTAACTGTTTAGGCGGTAACATGAAAATAATTGTTAAACTCGATGAAATGATGGCGCGTCGTAAGATGCGCCTCAATGAACTTGCGGAAAAGGTTGGAATCACCGAAGCCAATCTTTCTATTCTAAAAAACGGAAAAGCAAAAGCCATAAGATTCTCCACGCTCGAGGCGTTGTGTAAAGTTCTTGATTGCCAGCCAGGGGATTTGTTAGAATTTAGCGATAAATAGAGTTAATTTGTGGCAAATTCATTGGATTTTGAATGCTTTTTGCAAATTTTTATCCTTTCGGGCATGCTATATCCATCATTTCGTGTATAAAATATAGTAAAATAAATATATCTGGAGGTTATAATGTTCAAGTTTGCCAAAACGTTGTTCTTTATATTTTTGACACTCGGTTCACCATCCATAGCATCTATGGCTGTGCGTCCTACGTGTCCGGTTTGTTATCAGGAAGAAGGGGCTTCTCCATTTTTCAAACTCTCCTGCGGCCATGAATGTTGCCTGGAATGCATTTCTGGAATAATTACGGCTGGCATTGAAAATCGTGTAAGTCCAAAATGTCCACTTCCCGAATGTGCTCGATATCTAAATCAAGAAGAGCTTGGTCGTCTAGTCAGTGATAGTAGCATAATGAAAAAACTTCAATATCTAGAACTTGTAAAGCATTCTGCCTCAAAACTTTGCCCAACCCATAACTGTCTGTATGCATTCATAAATGAAGATGTGGAAGTTAGGATTATAGAATGTCCAGAATGTCATCAGACTTATTGCTGCCAATGTTTAAGATTGCATGATCCTAAAATTAGTTGTAAAAAGGCAGAAAGACGCGCAGAAATGGAGGAAGAAAAAAAATCCGAAGAAGCCTCAAAATTAAGTAAAGCTTGGATTGATGAAAATTCAAGACCATGCCCAAAATGTAAAAGACCTTTATTTAAAGATGGAGGCTGCAATAAAGTTACTTGTCCAAAATGTGGAACAAAAAGTAAATGGAATCCGGAGAAGAAACATTAAGGTATTGTTAGATTTTATCCGTATGCCCAACGGTTTCTTCAACTATTTGAAATGTATTTCCATCAGGATCTTTAAAACAAATCATACGTGGAACAGCTGGGATGCCGGCGAGTTCACCAAAAAACGTTACGCCCTTTTCCATAAGATCTTGCTTCATATTGTCGTAATTATCAACAACGAACGTAACAACAGCATTAACTCCGGCAGGCATTCCGCTTTCGGGACTTGCAAGCCCAATTCCAAGAGTTTGTCCCTTCTGTAAACCCTGTACCTCAAGCCAACCATATTCTGGTTGCTCTTCAAAAACATTTAAACCCAAGATGTTAGTGAAAAAGTTCTTGGATTTCTTTATGTCAGTTGTTCCGATCCATGACAAGCCAATTCGTTTAATAGCCATTTAAAAATCCTCTTAATGTTTTTCCATATTAACTATTTTGCCTCATTGTATTTCCTGATACGTTACGGATGGGGGCAAATTTCAAGAATGGTGATCTTGCCTTTTCCCGGACCATAATGCCAAAATACGCGATAAGCTCCTGGTGTCTTATTCTGGGCATAGGATTCGAAAACATCTTCATCATTTGGGCCATTTAAGACATCATATTTGTGAGTATTCAATGAAGGATGCCGCAAGTTTTTTTCCATAAACCCCAAAATTTTACGCACAGCTTTTAATGCTGCTCTTTTGTTATTATTCTTTTCAATGTCATCCATTTGTTGATCAGCATGGTCGGTAAAAACTAATTCAAATTTCATTGTCCCACGTACTTTGAAAAAGAACCTCTGCTTTTAACCTTGCCTTCTTTTGATTGTTGTATCGACTTTTTTAGTCTTTTCCGTAGTTGCTTTTCCCTTAACTCCTGTATTCCTTTTAACACTAAATCGTGCAAAAAATCTTTCATAGCGATTCTTGATTGTGCGCATTCGCTTTTTAATACAATATGTTCTTCAGCTGGAATATCAAAGCTCAATCTAACTTTACTTTCTTTCATAAAGAGCTCCTTTTTATAGGGTTTTTTCTCAATTCAAATGGGTTTAACTATACCAGAAAATATATTTGTATTCAAATATATAAATATGTAAATATATTAAGATGGGATTTGCTCTGATTTTTACATTAATAGCTTTGTGTGTCGGCGGTAGGCACTTCTTTCGAGATATTTATGCGTTTCCCTTACGATGGTGGTTTTTAAGAAAATCCAGCATCTTATGCCAGGAGTCTTTATTTGCTATAACTTGTGCCTCTGGATCTCCTCCAACCTCATAAAATAAACCTGTAACAGGATGCTTTTGGGCTTCTGTCATAATGGGTGCAAGTGAATGCAGGACCATGTGCCCAGCCATATCATAACACAGGTGTTCTCTGAAAATTGGGGATTTAAACTTATCTAAGCGCTGCATAACCAAATCCCCATAAATAGATGAAGGCCACATTTTGTCATCCTTGCCGGAAATTATAAGGATGGGACATCGAATGTTTTCTACCTTTATCATAGCTTTGTCGAAGGCTTCTTTGTTGTTACGCATTTTCTCTAAAAACAGCTTGGTTAAATTAACAGCCTTTTGTGTTTCTAATTGCTTGTACTCATCCTCTTTATTTGGGGAAGGTGCAATAGGAAGTGCTTTTCCACCCAAAGTCCAAGAAGGCTTTTTCTCATTAGGAATTCCTCCATATGTTACGCAACTGGGAACCGCTGCCACGACCGAAGAAATTTCATTTGGAAATGTGCTTGCTAAAAGCAGGGCTAACTCGCCGCCTCTTGATACGCCATACAGGTGTATTTCTCCTGATTTCACCTGGGGCTGAAATTTAAGCCATGTAATGCCATTTAAAAAATATTCTAGAGGTATATTTTCTAGATTTTTGGGGACCCCATCAGCATTAAAGTATGCTAGGGCAAATGCAACATACCCCTCTAGTGCAAATGCTCTTGCTGCATATTCGTAGCAACCCCCATATGATCCGCTTAATACTATAATTGCGGGCCTGGGCTCAGATGTATCTGGAAGAAAAAGTTTACCAACAATTCCATTTTCTTTGATATTGAGAACAGAAACCATAAAAGTATCCTTGATGATTGCTTCTTATCGAACAGTTTAAACTGATGATAGATAATATATAAAAAATTATTTATAGTCAAAATGTTGCTGGCGCAGACATTAGTTTTGTATTTTTGAAAGGAAGTTCGATGAATTTTTCCAAAAGATTTTTTTCTTTTATAATTGTTGCAAATTTTGTGTTTCCATATGCAATTCTACATGCCAATGTTCCCCTTTTTGATAAATATCCCAAAATGGCAAAAAGCATTCCTCATATTAAATTTGGTAACTATCCAAGCCCATTGGTTAAGGTAGAAGAGCTTAGTAAAAAATTGGGAATAAAAGACTTATACATAAAGGACGATGGATATAGCAGTGATGCAAAAATTCTGACCGGCAACAAAATGAGAAAATTGGAATTTCTTTTAGCAGATGCGTTGAAAAAAGGCTATAAAACAGTGTGTACTGTTGGTAGTGCAGGATCAAACCATGCCCTTGAAACGGCAATTTGTGCAAAAGCTGTTGGTTTGAAGGCCGTTCTTGTGTTGGATGATCAACGTCAGACAAGCGTTGTGATCCGTAATCTTAAACTTATGGTATATTTTGGTGCAGCAATTATTTATGCACCCCCATGTTTTGATACTAATGAAAAAATGGAAGCAACATGCACAGGAGATTTGTGATAAAAATGGTTACTATTTTATTCCTATGGGAGGGTCTAATGAACTTGGGTCAATTGGATATGTTAATGCAGTTTTTGAATTGAAAAAACAAATAGAAGAGATGGGAATCAAAGAGCCTGATGTTATTTATATAACGCTTGGAAGTTGTGGAACAGCTGCGGGAGTTTTGGCCGGGGCAAATGCTGCGGGTTTGAAAAGTAAAATAATTCCGGTTCGCATCAGTTTTACTCCAGAGTACAAAGCAAAGTTTCTTTGTGATCTTGTGAATAAAACCGGTAAATATTTAAAAGAAGTAGATGACTCTTTTTATTTTGAAACAGCGCAACTTTTTAATAATGGAACTCAGGTAGCAATTCCCGGGCTTGATATAGAGATAAATCATGATTGCGTTGGGGATGGGTATGCGGCTGTTACGCCAAAGGCAGCTGATGCTATTTCATTACTGTATTGCGCAACCGGCAAAAAACTTGAGTCAACTTATACTGGAAAAACATTGTCAGCATTAATTGATGACGCAAATAAAGGCATACTTAAGGATAAAACGGTTCTTTTTTGGAATACCTACAGTTATGGATTATTTGAGGAGTTTACCTCTCAAGTATCAGATGAACAACTTCGCAAAAATCTTCCACCTGAATTCATCCATTATTTAACGGATTCATTGCAACCAAATGATCCGGGGATATAGATTGCTTGTGTTTTTACTTTTTGATCTATTGGTGTAACTTGTTATTTAACAAAACTAACTTGGCTTGTAATTTTTTAAGCTTTTCCTTTAAAGTTTCCAATTGAGTTGCTAATAATTGAAGATTTTTTTTAAGTGGAGACGCATGTTGCGCGTTTTCGAATTTTGTTTTAAGTAATTCTTGGCGCTCCCTAGGAATGTCAATTGGTAGACTTCTCTCAAAATCCTCGCCAGTTATGCTTAGGTCTTTTAAGGTTGCAAGATCTTCATCTGAATATTCTTTAGATTTATCATGCTCACAAAATTTTTTTATTAATATATCTAATGAATTTCTTATTTGTATATTCTCATTATTTGATAATCTGAACAATTCAATTGCGTCCACCAATATTTTACGAAGCTGCTCTTTAGTTGCATTTTCCCATCTTTGGTTTGACCATTTTATAATTTCTGTAATTTGACTTTCTGTGTATTTCCCATCTTCATCCAGTCCTGCTGGAATTTTTCCCAACTCTTCTACTTTGCCTCTTAATTTATGGTTGTTGTGTATCTGTCCCAAGATTGATTGAATAGCAGAATCATTCTTGGCTAATTCGTTTAGCCATGACTGTTTTTGCTCGTTTAGTTCTCTGATTTTTTCTTTTTTATTGGATGCAGATACTTTAGCAAGAGTTTCAATTTTTTCCCCATCTAAAACCTCTACTAATTTTGAAGTTCGATTTTTTAAGAGTTTGGCTTGATTATTTTTAATGAATTCGTAAAGTTCAAATTTTGCAATTTTATCAGATAAATCACATAATCTATCAATTATCTTGTTTGGATCAGCGTTTAGCTCTAGAAGCCTAAGAGTTAATGTTTCTGCATTTTTACCTCCAAGTTGGCTTGGTTCTTCTTGCAAAAGTAGATCTGATAATTGTTGAGCAAACCACTTGTCCCCCAGGTCAGGCAAATCTAGCAAGCCTCGTAGCTCTTCTAACCGTTGGCCAAGAAGTGGCTTTTTTAGAACCTCTTCCAAATTACAGAGTGCTAATTTAGGCCTGATATCCTTTTGTGCCTGTTTAATTCTTTCTAGATATGTTTTGGCTCTATAAACAGATATACCACTCCTGGCATCGGATGATATAAATTTTTCTAAAAAAGTATCTGAAAATTGTGATTGTTCCTTATCATCTTGTCCATAATACATTGCGCATGCTAATATTACGTTACCACTGTACCCCTCGGATTCAATTAGCCTTTTAAATTTATGTGTAACGTATCCGCCACACTCAGGACATTTCCATGAATAAATAGTACTTTCACTCTTTCCCTTATCGTCAAACAACTTATTATTTAGACAATCTTGGCAAACAAGGTAATGATCGAAATTCTTTTTTCGTGTGAGTCTTTGATCTTCACCAAATACCATTCCACAAGGGAGTGGAATAGGTTTAGCAGTTACATTACCACAGTTTTTGCACCGTGGTTTTAAAAAATGTTCATACAAAGCGTTTCTAAAATCTTTACTAGGCTGGTTGTTTGATATTAAGTTTTCAAGATTTTCTTTAAACCAATCTTCTAAACTTTTAGCAGCAGCATTACCTTGTTTATAGTCTTCATAAAGTTTGTTTATTTTATCTATGCCTTTCATACTGTCTTCATTAAATATGTATGCATCAATATTACGCTTTAATTTTTCCATCCAAGCTTCAAAAGTTTCGCTACCTTGTAATTTTTTTATTAAACTAATAACATGGAAAATAGGCTCCTTAAGCTGGTCAACCTTCCAATTTGCTGTATCAGAATATAAGATTTCTACATTATTGTTACTATTTTTTCGAATGATAATTGCTACCCAATGTGCACCTGTTTGGAAATTGTTACCACAAATAAAAATGACAAATTTACTTCCAGAGGAATCCTTTATAACAGCATTGATTTTTTTTTGTAGAGTGTCCTTTTTGGATTCGATGTTCGGATCATAATCGGTTTCTATGAGTACTATTTTATCTTTTACGTCGGATATTGCTGGTTGATAAGTTGAAACTATATGACTTATTTCATCTGAAGATAAATTCTTTTCATATACATTTACTTGATTCTTATCTCTTCGGTATCCTACAACAACTGGAATTGCATTTTTAAAAAATTCTTTAAATTTATCTGAGTTAAATTTGTACACATTATTTTCTTGGTCTAACTCAGGAAAAGGCCACCGCCCCCAATTAAATGGATCATCTACTTCAGGATAAAACGCTCTGTATATCTCATCCCTAGATATTTTGGGATTTCCATTCAATAAATTAGTTAAAGTGTATGCTATAAATGCGGCTCCAAAACCACATGTAGCCGAGATATAGCTTTCTTCTTCTGCATTATGCCTAAAATAATCAATTAAATCTTGGTTTTCAATGGCTCCATATGGATGTTGAATCCATTGCAATGCTTGATGCATCTGCGGGATCATTACCCAAGCCAGCTGTTGCATTAATCCCAGCTCATATCCTTGCAGCTTTATTAAGCTCTCATTTGGAGCAATGATTTGATAAACTGTTTCGCCACCTATTTTAAATGATCTTATTCTTGTTTGTTCTGGCGTTAGGACTGGATTCATCGCGTTGCCGCTTGCCAAAATAAAATTGAATATCAACAAGCCAATCAAAAATTTTTTTATCATTTTTACAACCCTTTAATAGAGATAAACAGTTAAATTTATTATTACATGATGCATTTATGCGACAACTTGGCAGATTAAATCAAGAATTTATGTAATAAAATCTAAAAACATGCTTTAAGGGCGTAAAAAATAAATTACGAACTTTCAATCCGGCCTTCGTTAATTTATCCTCCGAAGCCACCTGGGCATAGGAGGAAACTTCGGCGGACAGGTTGGAAAAGTATGAAAATGGAGTTGTCGATGATATCTGAAAAATTTAATGTAAATCAGAGGCTATAATGCAAAGTTATATGGTTATGCAAATGTTTGACTTTTATAAATCAATCCATTAAGACTGTTATCAAGGAAGCAGGAAGGGTATTTATAAAAAGAACGAAGTAATAAAATGTTTGAAAAGAACAAATTGGTTGGGATTGTTTTTTTGTGTTGTATGCACCTGCATGCCAAAGAGGTTGATAAGGCAAGCAAACTTGATGCCATAGCCTTTCAATCCTGTATCTCGAGCAAACACACTTATATAGCACTTTTATTTCCATGTGTCCGTGGACATGATAAGAAAATTAAGCAGCTGTTTCAACATTATGGAAAAATCGTGTATAAAACAACAGTTAATCTAAAGGGAAATGGTCCACTCAATTTACTCAAAATAGCCTACAAAAACTTTACGACACATTACAACCTAAAAAAGAGGTTTACCATCCAACAAATAGGCGGCTCTTATCAATTAAAAGTCGTCGTATTTAAAGCAAAGTCTCTAAAAAAGGTAGTAATATGCAAAAGGATGATCCGGGAATTATTCAATATAGGCGATTATCCAATTCATATTAACGATACACATGAAGAAACAATAGAGCTTGCACAAACACTGTTGATTCCAGAAAACCTCCACTTTATCAATACCGAAACGCTTAAGGAATTCAGTTGTATAAAATATTAAAAAATTTAGTGATCTGAACTATGTTCGATCGTATGTGTGAGTCTTGATGTGCCAGCTTTTGCTCACGTTTAATTCATTTAAAGAAAGTGTTCTGCCATACATAGCTCTTCCCGTCTTCACCAAGGTTACGACGGACAAGCAAGAGCGAAATCTGGCTGCCAACAGTGGAGGCACTTCGAACTTTTGACTGGGTGGGCGTGCAACAAAGTTTAGCAATTCTTACAAACCAACTACATTATTCCATCAAGTGTCTATGATACTATTTTACTCAATTTTTTCAGCGTCCTGATTCACTCCGCCTTGATGTAAAATTAATTTTGTAACTTTATCTTTTTCGTCTTTGACAAAAGATATTTGTCTATCAGCAACCGTATAAAAAAAGGTTGTCTCAGATTCTGGATAAATTGCGTACTTGGGTTGACCAGCTATTTGAAGCCAAAGCTTGTTATCACCTTTGGTTATCGTAATAATAACGTTGCCAAGTTTATACTTACCGGCATACGCATTTAAAAGTGTTGGATCAATTTCTATTTTGGTATGTTGAGGGTGCTTGTCAGGAATGTAAAAAACAAAATCTTCTTGAGTGGCATCATGCTGCACCGATGAAGGATATGCTGTCGTCTGCCCCTTCAAATGGCGATTTAAAAAGGTAAGAATACATCCCCTGATTGCATCGATCATTGGTGGTAATGGCAAGTTGTAGGTGGCTTCAAGTTTACTCATATCGCTCGATGGCGCAAAAATTTTAGCAAATAAATCCTGTAATATCGATTCATCAAGAAAGGTCTTATGGTTAGCGCCCTCAACCACAATCTGTATGGTTTCTTTACCATTCTCCCGACAAAACCGTTCATTTGATCCAATAAAATTGTCTTTAGTTATGCCTACCGCTTGTAATAAATCTTTTATATTTTCAAGAAAGCTACCCATGTCTTCATAAAAATTTGGTGTTAACATAAACATAAATGGTTTGTGAAATGGTTTTGTGGCGTTGATGCCCCACAATGCTCCATCGAGCGTTATACCCGCTTTAACACGTTTATCGCGTCTGCATGTTTGGGCTGTCATGCTGCCACCAAGTGAATGTCCAACCATGCCGATAGTATTAAAATTACAAAGAGTTGTGAGAGGGCCGAAAGCTCCAGAGATTGCTTGATTGAGCATATATTCAATGTCAGCAAAACATTCCTCGAACACGGATCTATCTCTGGTGCTTCGTATTGACGTAACCCTGCGTCCATCGGCAAATCGTGTCATAAATGTTATATACGTGTGCATGACCATCGTAACAACATACCCATGGCTTGCTATTTCCTCACAGAAAAATGAATAGGCGCCACGTGGAGCACCGTAGCCGTGACCAAAAATCACTAGTGGATAGGGTGCATTTTGGTTGCAAGCAGGTGCATCAGGAATTGCATGCGTACTAATTCCATCAAGTAATCGCAATTTTTCAGCCCCTACCCCCAGCTGAGCAAATGCTTTTTTATACCATTCACGTGCTTCGTAGGCGTAAGGAGCCTTAGCCATCCCAAGCTTGCCCTCAGCAGGATACCATACTTGCACCACAAGCTCTCGAGGCTTGCTTGTTTCAGGATCATTATGCGTTGTATCAGTTAGCTCAAAAAGCTTAGTACCAACAGCATATTGGCCCGTTGGTTGCGGAAAAATAAATTCTGGCATTGATCGACCTTTCTTTATAAGGTATAAGTACTAACCTAGCAGAAAAACTTAAAACAACAAAAGCCAAGAAAAAGCCTTTTGTCGTTTGTGTTGTGTGCGAATGATTTTCTGGTCAAGGTTTTGAGCGAAAACTGCCAACAGTGGAGGCACTTCGAACTTTTGACTGGAAAAGTTTGCAGCAGGATGTGGCTATGGTTGTGCACTTTACTGCGAACGCTAATACTCTTTCTTTTTGCAATGTTACATTGTAATTGATTACGACTAGATTATGGGTGGGTGTCCCATTTGAGTGTTGTTAGCATTTAAATTTTTTGAAATACTCTTCTTTGCTTGTAGGTATATATATTTTGTTGTCTTCAGTGACCAAGCCATAGATTGCTTTTTCTTTTTTTTCAACATATGCCCACGCGCGATCGCCATAACTATAATGCCACCACTCATAACCATAATTTACCAGGCCTGCCTTACAGGTAGCATTCAAAAGCAGCATTCTATTGTTGCGTTGCTCCTCAGTAATAGTATCTGTTAGCGTTGGCGCTTGATCAACGGCATCAAGCGTTCCTAAATTCAATAAACTTTTTATTCCAGCATCATTAAAGGTAAAGAGCGTAAAATCAATTGCGGCGCCCGTGCAATGCACTGGGACGTTGTCAATGTAAGGCGATACAAATATACTGGTCTGAGCATAAGCTTTTTCAAGATCACCTTTACATTGTCCTGCAACCTCCCTAAATATTTTATCAAAATATTCTTTTTGCTTCCCCAAAGGACGATATCCCTCCAAAAAAGCTATGCCAAAATTTTTAGGAAGATACTCAAGTAACAATAACAATCTTTTATACAATCCAATGCGTACTTTTCCATTCTCTTGATATCCAGGGTTATAGGCATTGCCAAAAGTTATAAGTGGAAGAATGCGTTCATGTTTTACTTCTTTTAAATCAATAAGCTCTTCACCGCATTCATCGATGGGTATATTTTTTATCTCCGGGCTGGCAATGGGCAAGTACAAAATCTTAAACGAATTTTCTTGCATTGTTTTTCCCATAGGTTTTTCCTTTTTATTTCGATTCATAGCATGTCCCTTTGTACTTTGTGTTCCGTAAGAACTGAGGATTAATAACATTAAAAGTAGACTATATTTTTTCATGGTGCGCTTTTTCTTCACTCTTTTTATTAGCCAATACAGACCAAAACATTGATAAATCCTACAAATTGTAATATGCCATATCATGGGAAAATTGTTAATTTTTGGGTAAAATTGGGTGGGGATTCAGGAATGGGAGAGAAAAGAGCCGTGTAAATTCAATTCTTACCAAACCTTACAAAAACTGCCAACAGTGGAGGCCCTTCGAATTTTCAATTGGAAAAGTTTAAAAATGGAATTATCTGTTCTGTCTGTAAAATTTGGGGCAACCTTCAGCTCGCAGGAAAGCCCTGTGGGTTAGTTATACCTTCGCAACAGTACCCGCAAAGGCTTTATAAAACTCGCTATCTTTATCTAACATACCATCAAGATCCGTATACTTTATTTTAAAAACACGCTTGCCATAGCGTGCTGCGCTTTTCCGATCGAGGTAAATCTCAAGACCCTCGTGAGTAAGAATAAAGTTGTTTTTGAATGGAAAGTTTTCATAATCAAAAAAATTGTCATGCATACATTCTTTGCTGCTCTCATTAATATTGCAAACCAGTCGTGCAATTGTGTTAACAAAGCCTTTTTTGAACAGATCTTTTGGTTTGTAAAATTTGCCTGATCTCATATCAATAAAGTAGCTTTTTTGTTTATCTTCTCCGACTTTTTCCCCATCAACAATTGTAAATTCTTTTTTCATGATTATTATTATCCGATCACATACTCGCCAAGCATCAAAATCGCAGCTGTAGTATTGTTTGGTGTTTTTACCTGCACAAACACTTTGCCGAACTTGCCATGTTTTTGTAAATGATGTTTTTAATTTTTCATTAATTCTGTCCTGTGCCATCTTGTTTTGAAATCCAAAAAATTGGGGATAGTAAATAGATACATTATCATCAATTCTGAATATTTTTCTCGTGGTTTCTATTGGATGATGACTATCGGTTGCATCATTTTTGTCCATGTAATGGCAACATCTGCAGTTATATTGAATGGGCTTAGTTAATTTTTTGAACCGTGGAGCATACTCGAGGTGGACAACCTTGTTTGGATAATTCAGAGCCTCCCTAGCTCTCAGATTTCCATGTCCAAGTAGCCCACTATCACATTCAAGCATCTTTTCTAGGCAATCTTTAGCTGTCATTCCTTTAAAATTATCTTTTACTGAAACATCTGCGCCAAACTGCACAAGGGCCCGAACTGTGTCTACTGAAAAATAGGTACATCCATAAGAAATGTGCGAAATTATCATAAGCCCCTTATTCATTGAATCTCCCCCAGCTCCATTTTTCAATAAAAATCTTACCATATCAGGATTGGCCACATTTCTCCACCCACGACCAACTCCACCTGCGGCCCAATCCAAAGCTGTTCTTCCATTTGCATCTTTTTCATTTATGTCAAAACCCAGATCGAGTAGTAACTTTACTATATTTTTATGCCCGCCAAGAACAGCTTGCATTAATGCATTTTCTCCTGCAAATTCACCCAAATTTTTTGAACCCTTGGTATGAATGTCTGCCCCTCTGTTGATAAGTAATTTTACAACAGCTTCATTTCCTTCTCTTACTGCGTATGTGAAGGCTGTTCTTCCATTTGCATCTTTTCCATTAATATCAACCCCCATATCTAAAACTATTTTTACAATTTCTTCATTGCTCACAGCATTCATAAGGACTGTACGATTATCCCACCCAGAATGAGAATATGCATCATTGTCAAATTTAAGCACAATTTTGAAAACATCTGTATTTCCCCCAATCGCAGCGCTGTGTAAAATTTTATCATGCTTCTTTAAATCAACCCCTTTTTTTAATAGCAGTTGCACAAATGGTAAATTGCCAGATTTAACTATGTTTCTGACTGGATTTTCTTCCCCGTCAAGCGAAGCTCCAGCATCTATTAACATCCATAAGATATTTTTGTATTTTTTGTCGTACTCATCGCAGCTATTCATACACTCGGTAGCAGAAAGCGTACACGAACCGAGCATCCCCTCAAAAACTTTCCATCCGACAAAATCAACTGCGCTTTTTGGATAATGCCCATCACCCATCATTATCCCTTCATCTGACTCTGCATCAACATTAACACCTAATTCAATTAGCTTTTTGACTTTAGCATCATCATAGTTTTCTATTGCCTCAAAAAGCTGTTTTTCAAGAGATTTATTCCTGACGGTTGTAGCTGAATCACTAGGTTGAATGCCTGCCCTTGCAGTATCTTGTTTTTTTTCGCATCCACACAAGGTAACACAAAGAGTTAACCCATATAAAAATATATTAAATTTTAGTTTTGGATTCATAAAATTATGTCCCAATATTTTGCAAACATATACAATCATTCGAAAATAGAAGCATATTTTTATCGGTATGATATGTCAATAATGAGCTTCACTGTACAGTGTTTTGATAAAATCAAACTTTTGAGGATGTAATTATTGGGGCTTGTTACAGATTATTTTCCTTGAACTTGAATTTATCTAATGAATTATTGTATGAATAATGTGCTCAGATAAAGCCATTAAATGGCGAAAACTGGGAAGATAGGATTCGAACCTATATAACTGGAGTCAGAGTCCAGGGTCCTGCCATTAGACGACTTCCCAACAAAATAAAGAATTATATTAGATTTTTAACAAAAAAACAGAGATTTGACAAGCTAAATGAATCAAGGTTAAATTAAATAGCCTTGTAATTTCTTACATGTCTGATATCTTTTCAAAGAGGATCATTTTATTTTTTTATATGCTACTCTAGGTGCGTCAGTCTATTTGAAATCGGGATACCAAGCTATGAGTCCAACCGTTTTTAGATATAAAAAATATCGATTTTACTTTTTTTCTTGTGAAGAGGACAGGATGCATGTCCATGTCGCATCACCTGATGGAGAAGCAAAATTTTGGATTGAGCCCCTTGTGGCACTTGCTGACTATAAAGGATTGTCTGAGCGTCAATTAAGAGAGCTTGAAAAGGTGGTAAAAGATCATGTCAAAGAAATTACAGAAGCGTGGGAAAAGCACAGTCGCACCCGTTGAGATAAACATTATTTCTAAAGAGGGATTTTGGATTTCTGTTCATAAACAGGAGTTTTTTCTTCCATTTTCCGAGTACCCCTGGTTTTTCAAAGCAACACTTGAGCAGATTTACGATTTACAACTGCTTCATGAGAGGCACCTTTATTGGCCAACGTTGGATGTTGATCTTGATGTAAATTCTCTCAAAAATCCGGAGGCTTACCCTCTGAAGTTTTCTTGACATACTTCCATTGTATTAATTTTTAATCCCAAAAAATCGGCCTACAGTTTTCACCAATGCTGTGAAAACCAAGAATGATATCAAGAAAATTAGTCCAAAAAATAAGATTGCTTTAAAAATTATAATCATTAAATCACCGTTTTTTTAAAATCACCTAGATTTACTAGCTCGGTTTTTAATTTGGCTCATGTTTGCATGCCAATGTAATGCAAATTATTGAGCCACTCTTATTTTGCCTGATAGATACGACACATGTTTTTGAGCTTTTGTTGCAGACAAAAAGCCCCTCTTGTTCTGTCGATAGATTTTTGAATTCCCATCCCAAAACTTCTAATTCACGATTGTAAAATGAGACTACTTTTTCTATGTTTTGATTGCCATGATATTCAAAAAAAGTAGTATCACCTTTTCTATCGCTTTTCACAAGATTAAATCCAACAGGTGTTGATATATCAATACTTTTAGCCTGATTAACAAAAGTTTTATAGTGAGGTTTTTTGATTTGAAATTGATTGTGTTTTTCCGAGCATGCAGGAAGCAGGCAGATAAGAGCGATTGTAAAAATAGCATTAAATAACAAAGGACAGCCGTTTGGCTGCCCTTTGAATATTAAATTTTCGTTGGTCTTATTCATCTGTTTTAGTAATTCCTGTCCCTCTGATTTTGGCAGTTTCCTCTTTTGATATAACCATCTCTTGAACTCTGCCGGCACGGCCAACACGATTACGTAGGTATCCCAAGTTTGCTCGGCGTACACGACCACGTTTTACAAATGTGACCTCAGATACGTTTGGAGAGTAATATGGATAAATTCTTTCAACACCGATCCCGTTTGCTCCGATTCTGCGTACGGTAAATGTTGATGCTATGCCATTGTTGTGAATGTCAATAACTTCGCCTTCAAAACTCTGTAGTCTTTCTTTAGCGCCTTCTTTTACCTTTGAAGCAACATTGATTGTGTCTCCAACTCTAAAGTCGGGAAAATTGCGATCAGCTGTTGTTAAATCCAAAATTGTCTCTTTGCTTAAACGAGTCGTTTTCATCGTATTCCTTGAACCAAAACTTAAAAAATTATATCAAATATAAAGTATAAATGTAGGAAAATCTAAAGACTTAACCTGTATTATACATGCAAAATTGACACATATCAAGCCAAAAAATAGCAAATTATCCAAGCTTTTTATTCAAGCTTTGAGTTCAGTCCCAACCACCTGTCAAGAATGATTGCGGCGGCGGATCTCACGGAAAGGTGGTTATAGCTAGTAAGCCCCCGTATCGGGGTTAGGATGAAGTCACTTTGGTCCATGATTTGCTTGCTTAATCCCTGGCCGGTGCCGAAAACAATAAGCACAGGTCTATTTTGCTTCCAGACTAGTCCCTGGCTAAAAAAATCGATTTTTAAGCCATTGCCATGCGATTTTGCAGATGTTGTGATTATAATTGGTGCTATGTTCTCTTTTTCTTTAATTTGTTCGATTACTGATTCGAATGTTTTTGTTAAAATTACAGATTCAATCGCGTTGAAGCGGCTCAAGTTGTACTCTTTGCCCTTTTTTGAATGCCAAAAATCAAAAAATGTGTTTACTATTTTGAACTGATCTTCAAGTTCTGTGACAATAAAAAAATTTTCAACTCCGTAAGTTTTACAACTGCGTGCAATGTCGTGGATGTCAATTGATGTCACAGAGGTATCGCCAACTTTATGCCCGTCTTTTTGTCCATCGCCAACTATTACTTGTGAGTGCATTATTGCAACGTAATGGGTTGGAATGAATTTTTTGCAAAGCTCAATATCTTGCTCATCCGGTTGGTTTTCACGGATCCAATCAAATCTATTTAAAATTGTCTTCTGAACAGCTTGTTCTTTGCGCCATATATCTATTTGCTTGTGGTTACCTGAGCGTAATACGTCCGGAATTTTCATCTGATTCCATTCGACAGGCAACCCATACTCAGGATGATCAAAAAACGCGCCCTGGAATGATTCATTTTCTACGGAAGCTGTTTTACCAACTACATTTGGAATCAGCCGCAAAAGTCCCTCTAAAAAGACCTGTGCAGGGAGGTCTCCGCCCATTAACACATAATCGCCGATTGACAATACCATGTCTGCATAGAAACTTTGAACACGTTCATCAATGCCCTCGTAACGAGAACAGATAAGTATTACGTGAAGGTGGGATTTTGCTGAAGCAATGGAATTGTCGGGTTGAGATTCGCCGGTCTGGTTCTGGTGAGCAGTGTCAGTCTGATCTTGTGTCTGAGAAATCAAATTTTTATAAATCTTACTTAATTTACGTTGATCAAGCCGTTCTCCCTGAGGGGAAAAGAATATTTTAAACCCCGTACCCCACTTGGTTTGGCACAGATCAATTGCCTTTTGAACAACTTCTGGCTTAATTATCATTCCGGCGCCATGGCCTACGGTTGGCTCGTCGATGCGTTCTTTTGGCTGACACATGTCTGAAAAACGCACAAGATTGAATTGTACAATGCCTTGCTCAACGGCTCGTTGAATTAGGCTTGTACTGATAAAATTTTCATATAATTCAGGAAAGACTGTAATAATCGATATTTTAAACATGTTTTCCAAATATAGCTTCTAAATTTACAAATATGGCTTGCAAAAGAAAAATGGCTGGCGTTAAGTTCGCCAGCCGTAGAATTCTATGTTAGCATCACGTGGCTTCTTATTCCAAAATCTCAAGAACAGCGCGTTTATGTTCTTTGGATGCTGCGGCCTGAACAAGTGTACGAATAGACCTTGCTGTTCTGCCCTCTTTTCCGATAACTTTACCTAAATCTTCAGGCGCTACGCGAAGTTCAATAATTGTAGACTGTTCGCCGCTGACTTCAGTTACATTGACACTTTCCGGTTTATCAACCAATTTTTTTACGATTTGTTCAACCAATTCTTTAAGAATACTCATGATTTACTGCTCCAATGTTAGGCGGCTTTGGCTTTAGTTGGGCTGACTTTCCTGCTTTTAATAAGCTTTTCGACTGCGGGGCTGCACTTAGCACCTTTTGAAATCCATTTTTCTATTTTATCCATATGAATTTGAAAAACTTCATGTGTAACAGGATCGTAAGATCCTAGATTTTCAAGGGATGCGCCATCTCTTTTTTTCTGAGAGTCTACCGCAACAATACGACAGTAAGGTCTGTTTTTCTTGCCTATTCTGCTTAGACGAATTTTGACTGCCATTTATCAATGTCCTTTCTAACAACAACTAACAACTATCGATATTTAATTAAAAAACTTTCTGAACTTACCCATCTTTTTAAACATTTTAACAAATTGTTTACTTTGTTCAAATCTTTGTAGCAATTGATTGATATCTTGCACATTTACGCCTGCGCCTTTTGAAATCCTTTGCTTTCTTGACCCATCCAGTATGTTTGGCATAATTCGCTCTTTCTCTGTCATTGAAGATATTATTGCCTTAAAGCGCTTCATTTCTGACTGTCCCCGCTCCATGTCCTGAGCAGAGATGCTGTTCATGCCTGGAAGGTATCTTGTAATTTTATTCAAAGAGCCCATTTTGTCAATCATATCAAGCTGTTCGGCAAAATCTTTTAAAGAGAACGTTCCCTCAGAAAAGCGCTTAACCATCGTCTCTTGGCTGTCTATTTCGATATTTTCGCTGGCCTTTTCAATCAGGGTCAATATATCACCCATTCCAAGAATTCTTGTGGCCATACGTTCAGGGATGAAAGCCTCCAGATCATCTATTTTTTCGCCGGATCCAACAAAAGCAATCGGTTTTTTAAGAGCATAGCGAAAGGCAAAAGCGGCTCCACCGCGTGCATCGCTATCCATTTTGCTTAAAATGGAAAAATCAAAGTTTACGGCGTTGTTAAAAGATTGAGCCACTTTTAGTGACTCTTGTCCTGTCATAGCGTCCAAAACCAGAAATTTATATTTAGGGGTTACTGTTTTATTGATTTCAACCAGTTCATGCATCATCTCGTCGTCTATGTGAAATCGACCTGCCGTGTCCAAAAACAGTAATTCATAATGATTTTTTTTGAAATAATCCTGAATTTCTTTGGCAGCGCTGACTGACTTGGGGCTTGATGCGGCGTAAAAATCTACTCCCACTTGAGCGGCAAGAATTTTGAGCTGCTCAATGGCTGCGGGACGATAAAAGTCAACTGATGCAAGCAAAATTCTGCGTTTTTTCCCACGTTTGGCAGCCTCTTTGTTTATCCAATTTGCAACCTTTGCAATTGTTGTTGTTTTACCGGAGCCCTGTAACCCCATAACAAGGATTATGGAAGGGATTTGAAAAGTAACCTGGCCTGTTGAGCCAGTGCCCCCTAAAAAATTGAGTAGCTTTTCATGGACAATTTTTATAAGCATTTGGCCCGGATTTAAGCTTGCTTGAAGCTTTTGTCCAATAATTCCATCTTTTATCTGGCTTAAAAATGCATCGATAATGTCATGGGGGACGTCTGCATCAAGTAAAGCATTACGAACCTGATCGAGGGCTTCTTGGATGTTCTCTTCGGTTAGCCGTCCCTTGTTTTTTAGCCAACCTAAAACGCCTGCGAATTTTTCTGAGAGAAAGTTAAACATTTTATTTCCACAATAGATGACTAAAATATAGACAAAAAAATGGTGCCAAGGAGCGGAGTTGAACCGCTGACACAAAGATTTTCAGTCTTCTGCTCTACCACCTGAGCTACCCTGGCACTCAATACCTAATTTTTAATAAATATCACAAGCTGTAGCCTACCTGGGATGTTGCTTGTTGTCAACCGAAAATACGGGTGTTTGTAAAGTTTTCCGCCTGTTTTTTTACCTGTTATTAGTTGTTGCATAATCTATAGAAATTCCCTCTGAGTTGCTGGATTCAGAGTTGTTACAGCTTTGTTCTGTCTATTCTTTAATTAATCTAAATGTTTCAAAGTCTTTTGTGACAACTTTGAAGGTCTTACTTGTTGCTACGCATCCACCTGAATAGATGAATCTTGGTAGTCTGATCAGGTAAAGTTTGAATTCAACAACAAATTCGCCGGCGCTATTTTTTCTGCCGTCGTTTTTTAGTTCACTGAACACGTAGTACTCAATATCCCCTAATCCAAGTGTTTGTGATAAATTTTCACTTAAAACATTTTCTATGAAATTATTCCCAATGTGAACTCCAACAGATACGCCTCGTAAGAACACTTTGCCAATATCTTCTTTTAGGGTTGAGTTTTCGCTGATCGTCTTTTTGTTATCAGGGTAAGCCATTAAGTCAAAACTAATTTCAATTTTAAGTGGCGCAGTATTATTGATAATTACGGTTGCACCCTTGGATGACTGTGCAGTTGCCAATATTGCGGCAAAAAATGCAATTTTTAATGATTTTTTCATAATGTTGCCTTTCGATATTTTAGTACGTTTATTTTTTTGATTATTCTTGTTTTTTATGTACTTTTTAGTAAGACTCATAGGTAACCAAAAAATTAGTGTAACAAAAAATAAAAAAATAGAGAGGGTTTTATGACGGATTCTCGTTTGCTTATTCCAAGGCCAAATATTGCGCCCAAACAGATCAAAGATATCATCAAGGCTTTGGGGATAGTTTTTGGAGACATCGGAACAAGTCCAATTTATACTTTGCCTGTAATTTTTTCTTTAATTCGTCCTTCTGCGGAAAATGTAATTGGGGTTGTGTCTTTGATTATATGGACTCTTTTTATGCTTGTTTGCGTTGAATACTCATGGCTTGCAATGAGTTTAAGTAAAAAGGGTGAAGGAGGCACGATAGTTCTGCGTGAGATACTAAAATCTCTCTTAAAATCAAAATTCCAAATTACATTTATTACAATTCTCTCATTTGTAGGTATAGCATTATTCATTGGGGATGGTGTAATAACTCCGGCGATAAGTATTTTGAGTGCCGTTGAAGGACTTCTTTACATTCCCGGATTTGAGCATTTAAAGACTGCGACGCTTGTTATGACTGCGTGCCTTATAACATTTGGCTTGTTTTGGGTTCAGCGTAAAGGCGTAGAAACTGTTTCCAGCGCTTTTGGCCCAGTTATGGTCCTCTGGTTTTTAGCAATTTTTGCATCCGGTTTTTTCGTAATCGCTCAGAACCCATTTATTTTAAAGGCCCTAAGCCCATACTATGGAATTAAATTTGTTTTGACTTCAGGATGGTGGGGCTTTTTTATTTTATCAGGTGTCATGCTTTGCGCGACCGGAGCTGAAGCTTTGTATGCAGATATGGGGCATTTAGGCCGGAAGCCTGTACAGCACGCTTGGGGCTTTGTTTTTGTTGCGCTAATTTCCACTTATCTGGGGCAGGGAGCCTACTTAATTCAAAATCCAAATTCAAAAATAATAATCTATGAAATGTTTCTTGGGCAGGTAAGTTGGCTTTATGTGCCGTTTTTAATTTTAAGTTTGATGGCTACAGTAATTGCTTCTCAGGCCATGATTAGCGGAATTTTTGCCGTTGTTTATCAGGGAATTACAACTCAGATTATGCCAATGTTTAAGATAGAGTATACGTCAAGCAGGATGCATTCACAGGTTTACATTGGTTTTGTAAATTGGACGTTACTTGGGGCCGTACTGTTTATGATTATTAATTTTAAGAAGTCTTTGAATTTGGCAGAAGCATATGGATTCGCGGTAAGCGGAACAATGGTGATAACCGGAATTATGATGACGGCTATCTTCTGGTTGCGTAAAAATAAAATTAAGCGATTTTTGGCCGGTTTTCTTGCTTTAATCAACCTTATTTTCTTTGCATCAACGATGTTCAAAATTCCACAGGGTGGGTACTGGTCCATTTTAATAGCAATGGTTCCACTCTCAATAATTCTTATTTATGTTTTAGGACAGGCAAAAGCACGTAGCGCATTGCAGCCTGTGCCTTTGGAAAATTTTATTAGCACATTTGCTCAGGCTTACTCTTCTGCCGGAAAACTTAGTGGAACGGCGTTGTTTTTTGTTCGAGATACACAGGCGATTTCGACATATGTCTCTCAGGCAATGTTTGAGAACGGGATAATTTATGAAGATAATATTCTTGTCTCAGTTATTCAGAGAGAGGATCCGTACGGTATTATTGGATTTTTTAAGGGAGAGATATCGGCCGGGTTGCGCATATTTGAAATTCATTGCGGGTACATGGAGGTGCTCAACGTTGAAAGTGTGCTAAAAAACGCGGGGATTAACGCCAAAGTGATATTTTACGGACTTGATGAGATTGTTACAAAAAACATTTTTTTGCGCATCTTTTCGATTATTAAACGCCTATCTCCATCCTTTGTGCAATTCCATGAATTGCCACGAAATAAGCTACATGGGGTTGTGACCGTAGTACACGTGTAATTCACGTATAAATTGGGGCATAATTCTTGAAAAAATTTATTTGACAAGCAGGTTTTTTGTATATAAAGTTTAAGCAGATAATTTGAATCCTTTTTAACTTTTTGACCTCTTGCGGGAATAGCTCAGTGGTAGAGCATTGCCTTGCCAAGGCAAGGGTCGCGGGTTCGAATCCCGTTTCCCGCTCCAAAAACCTCAAAAAAATGTTCTGTTTGCACTGGATATAAAATTCTGATAGATTTTTTAGTGTAGAATTGGTTAGAAAATGGATGAAAAAAGGTTTTTTTAGGATCTTGTACTGTGAAATTGTTAATTGCTAATTACTGCAAAAATTTGAAGGCAAATCAAAGGTTTTTACGAAAAAGGATTTTGTAACAATGAAATCAATGCTTCACGAAGCTTCTTCTGTCATAGATGCAATCGAAAAGGCCTGGACTGAATCTGGCAAGCCATCCGAATTTACGATTAAAATTCTTGAAGAGGGCGAAAAGGGCTTTCTTGGCTTTGCTAAGCGACCTGCAATAGTCTCAATCACCTTCAATGCAGTTAGGGCTCCTGAAAAAAGTAGATTTAAAGAGCGAGAGACTCTGCAAAGAGAAACCCAACAAAGAAGACCAAAGCCGGATTACGCTCCCCGTCAAATGGATAGACCTGACAGAAATCAGCAGCAGCCCGATCGTGGCAGAATGCAAAGCGCTGATTCTCAGGAATTTATCAGACGTCAGCAACAAGCCGCAGCTTCAAAAGTTGCCAATGTAAAAGCTGAACAGTTGAAAAGCGGAGCAAAGGGAATTCAGGGTCAGGGGTCTTTATCTCCTGAAGAATCACAAATTTGGATTATCGATTGGGTAAATTTTGTTTCTGATGGGCTAAGTGATTTATTAAAAGTTTTGCCGTTCAACGCCAAGTTTACTACCAAAATCGATAAAAAGACCCTTACGGTAATTTTCGATAAGCAGTTAATGGAAAATGAAGATGAGAATAGGGCTGTCGCTGCCAGCATTTCGTACATTTTAATGCAGTATCTGAAGCGAAAATATAAAAAGAAATTTCGCGGTTATCAAATTCTTATAACTATTTCTGCCTCCAATGACTCGTCGAAATGAGATAAGTTCAACTAATGAAACTTGTCTAGCTGATGATCAGCAGACGATTGTAGCCTTGTGCACGCCTCAGGGAAGTGGCGCACTGGCGTTGGTTCGTCTTTCCGGCCAGGATGTTTTTGATGTTATTCAGCTTATGTCTAAGCTTGCTTGTGGAAAAAGTGTATCGCAAGTTGAATCCCATACTATCAAGTTTGGTTTTATATTTGATCCGGAAAATAGTAACTCAAAAATCGACGACGTCCTGTTTTTCCTGATGCGTGGGCCAAGAACATTTACCGGTCAGGACACAATTGAGATTAGTTGTCACAATAATCCGTTTATTATAGAAAAAATCATTCAACTTTCTTGCCTGCATGGCGCCAGAATGGCTCGACCGGGTGAGTTTTCAAGACGTGCCGTTCTAAACGATAAAATAAATCTGGTTCAAGCCGAAGCAATTAATGATCTTATTAATGCACAAAACGAACTTGCTCTGAAAAGATCACTGGAGCAGTTACACGGAACTTTATCCAATTTTCTTTTCGGACTGCAGGCTGATTTTGTTAAACTACTTGGGCTTGTTGAGGCCTGTTTTGAGTTTATTGAAGAAGAGCAGAGGGACATTGATTTAAATCAGTCAATAAAAACACACAGCAGCCAAATTTTGAAAAAATTAAATGATGTTAAAGTTAATTTCAACCAACAAAAGCAGATTCGTGAAGGCGTAAAAATTGCGCTGCTTGGTCTTGTTAATACTGGAAAATCTACTCTATTTAATGCGCTTATAAATCAAGAAAGAGCCATAGTTTCTCAGGTAGAAGGAACAACACGAGATACGATTGAATCAAGTATTTATGATAATGGGATTTTTTTAACGTTCATTGATACGGCTGGATTGCGCCAGTCGGGGGATGTTATTGAAATTCAGGGCATGGAAAGATCTTTATCCCAGGCCCAAACTGCTGACCTGATACTGCTCGTTTTTGACGCCACACAAAATTTGAGTGCAGAGCAGAAGTTTAGATACAAAGAAATTATTGATTTATATTTAGAAAAAGTTATCTTTGTCGTAAATAAAATTGATCGGTCAGATTTTGAAAAAACAGATACAAAAATAGGTGCTTGGGCAAGCGAATTGAATGTTTTTTTAAAAGACTATACTAACATTATTTCAGTTTCAGGCAAGGAAAGGAGCGGAATGCCCGCATTGGTGCAAGCTGTAAAAAATAAGATAAAAGACATTTTTTCAATGCAGCAGTCTTCATTTTTATTAAATCAAAGGCAGGCCAGGTTAATTACTGAAATTGAGCTAAAATTTGATTCTGTTGTAAAAAATCAGCTTAATTCCCTAGAATATGAATTAATAGCTTACAGGCTTAAAGAAATTTTGGAGCTTATGTCTGAGCTAACAGGCCGAAATATTAACGAGCGCGTGTTAGACTCAGTTTTTAACGAATTTTGCGTAGGAAAGTAATAGGCGAGCTTCAAAGTTGTTTAGGGTTTCGGGTAATTCATATCAGGGGGGAAGGTTAATGAAGATTTTTAATGGATTTAAAAGACGGATTTTTTTACTTTTGATGCTGAGCCTCGTGTTTAACTCTTTGGCTGCGTATGCCAATACAAAAAGAGTAAGAGGGCGAAGACATTCGGATTCAGCTCAAACTTTTAGTAATGAAAAATTTTCAAAAACTGTATCAAGATATATTTTTGAAGGTGAAATCGATCCCGGGCAAAAGTCTTTCATTTGGGAATGTGAACCGAATTTTCCTTTCACCGAGTTTATTTTATCATGGAATGCTATGCGTCCCGAATGTGGGAAACTGACTTTTTGGGTCAATATAAAACACAACTCATGGGCCGGATGGCAGCGTTTGGCTGAGTGGGGAGCAACATCGCAGCGAACTTTTGTTAACAAGCTCAACCGTTATGTGCATACAACGCATAGCAAGGTAGAATTAAAAAAAGGTCAATTGGGCAGAGCATTTCAGGTGAAGGTTGTGTTTCAAAATGGTGCCAATCCAAAGAATCTAAAAGCCCTGTTTGCCTGTTTATCAAATGTTAAAAAATTCAGAGATGGCTCTTATGCCTCAAATCTTCCCTCTGTGATTGTTAATGGTGTGCCAAGACAGTCTCAAATGGTTTTAAATCATCCGCGTTATCGTGACTTGTGCTCGCCAACTTCCACAGGAATTATTGTAAATTACTTTAACAAAAAACTTTATGGTTACTGCTCGAATGATCTGAACAGTTACATGGTTGATTTTGCGGATAAAGTTTATGACAATGGATATCTAAATATTTACGGCAACTGGCCGCTTAATGTTGCTGCGGCTCACGATGCAACTTATGGAAATGTTTTTTTCCGGGTTGAGAGGTTGAACTATTTCAGTGACCTATATAAATATCTTTCAAAAAAGATTCCAGTGGCGGTTAGTGTTCGCAAATTACGTGGTGGCGCGACCTCTTACAGCAATGGTCATTTAATGGTTGTTGTGGGATGGAATAAAGAAAAACAGTGCGTGTTGTGTATAGATCCGGCATTTCCTAGAAATTCTTACACACCAAAGGCGTATAGGTTGCGCAGTTTTTTAAGAGCTTGGGGAAGATCTTTGCATCTGAGTTATGTTCCAATCCCGCGTGAGCAATTCGCAGAGTTGGCTTAGATTTTTGAAAAATTGGGGAGTTTTTGCATGAATTCAGAAAAATTTACAAATGCTTTCACAGAGCTTCTTCAAGAAGCGTATACGTTATCAACTCAAGAGCAGTATTCAACATTTTCGCCAATCCAACTTTTGTCCTCTGCTTTGAATAACGATTTTTGTGCATCAGGCTTTCGTGCATGCGGACTTGATATTGATGGATTGAGGGTGATTGTTGAGCAAGAGCTTGCTCGATTACCAAAAGTTACCGGTGGGCAGATATCAGTAGATCATTCTTTTCAGAAATTTTTGAACGAATGCGAAAAGGAGGCAAAAGTTCTTGGAGACGAATTTATAAGCCTTGATGTATGCATTTTGGCATTTGCAAAAACATCAACACTGCCAAGTCAAATCCAACAGTATTTCAAACAAAATGGTTTTACAGGGCAAAAGGTTTTGGAATGGGTTAAAAGTTTGAGGGGAGGAGAAGCGGTGAAAAATCAGAATGCGGAGAGTGGTTATCAGGTTTTAGAAAAGTATTGTAAAGATTTAACCAAGCTTGCTCGCGATGGCAAGCTGGATCCTGTCATTGGCCGTAACGATGAAATTCGGCGAGTCGTTCAAATTTTGTCACGTCGTACCAAAAACAATCCTGTGCTTGTCGGTGATCCGGGTGTAGGGAAAACTGCCATTGTTGAAGGTATAGCGCAGCGTATAATCGATAATGATGTTCCGGAGGGCCTTAAGAATCGTAGAATTTTATCACTTGATCTTGGGTCATTGATAGCAGGAACAAAATATCGCGGCGAATTTGAAGAGCGTCTAAAGTCGATTTTACATGCGATTGAAAAAGAGCCGGAGGGGATAATTCTTTTTATCGATGAATTGCATATGCTTGTTGGTGCCGGCGCCACAAATGGAGGTATGGATGCTTCAAATTTATTAAAACCGGCCCTTGCCCGTGGGATGTTGCATTGCATTGGCGCAACCACCATTGTCGAATATAAAAAATATATAGAAAAAGACGCGGCACTTGAGCGTAGATTCCAAAAAGTTTTAATTGAAGAGCCTAACGATCAAGACGCAATCTCAATTTTGCGTGGGTTAAAAGAGCGATACGAGTTACATCATGGAATTAGAATTAAAGATCAAGCGCTAGTCAAAGCTGTAATTCTTTCGTCGCGCATGATTCCTGATAGATTTTTACCGGATAAGGCCATTGATTTAATCGACGAAGCGGCATCAATGGTTAAAATGGCCATTGATTCAAAACCCGAAGAGCTTGACCAGCTTGATCGCCGCATAAGGCAGCTTGAGATTGAAAAAGTGGCTTTGAGTAAAGAGAAAGATGAGAATTCGCAGGTTAGGCTCAAAGAGTTAGAAAAAGAGCTTTGCGAGCTCAAAGAATCACATCGAATCAAAACTGAAGAGTGGCAAGCAGAGCGTAAGCCGCTAGAGGTTATGCAAAAAATAAAAGAGCAGATTGATAATGCAAAAGTTGAATTTTCACAAGCCGAACGAGAAGGCGATTTTGCCAAAGCCTCCAAAATTAAATATGGCAAAATTGTTGAGCTTGAGAAAAAGTTAGCTCAGGAGCAGGACAAGCTTAAAAAACTCAAGACTCACCTAATCAAAGAAGAAGTTGATGAAGATGATATTGAACTTGTGCTCTCCCGTTGGTTACATATTCCGGTTGAAAAACTTAAGGCTGACGAAAGCCAGAAGTTGATCAATATGGAAAGCGAATTGCACAAAAGAGTTATTGGTCAGGAGGAGGCTATTACCAAAATTTCTGATACTATTCGAATTCATAGATCAGGAATTGGTGATCCAAACAAACCAATCGGATCATTTCTATTTCTTGGTCCAACCGGTGTTGGAAAAACCGAGGTTGCCAAGACTTTGGCTGATTATCTTTTCAATGATGAGCGCAAGATGATTCGCATTGATATGTCTGAATATATGGAAAAGCATGCGGTGGCCCGTCTGATTGGAGCTCCTCCGGGGTATGTTGGCTACGAAGAGGGTGGCCAGCTGACCGAGGCCGTGCGTAAAAATCCTTACAGCGTAGTACTCTTTGATGAGATCGAAAAGGCGCATCCTGATGTGTTTAATATTTTTTTACAGATACTTGATGAAGGCCATCTGACAGATTCTCAAGGTCGTACCGTGTCATTTAAAAATTGCATAATTATCATGACTTCCAACATAGGTTCAGACTTAATTTTAGCCGCCGGCGATATTACAGAAAAAGTTCGCAAAGAGATCGATGCATTGCTTTTCAAATTCTTTCGACCTGAGCTTTTAAATAGAATTGACGAGGTTGTATTCTTCAAATCTTTGAACCAAAGAGATATTGAGCAGATTGTACGTATTCAGCTTGATTATCTGAGCGATCGATTGAAAGAGAAAAATATTGAGCTTGAGATTACAAGTAAAGCGATTGAAGCTTTGGCAGAACTTGGATATCAAAAAGAGTTTGGGGCCAGACCGTTAAAGCGTGCGGTACAACATTACGTAGTTAGTCCGCTTTCAGTAGAAATTCTTAAAAATCCCGATAAAAAACTTTTTACAATCGATGCCAAAAAGAATCAGATTGTGATTGAATAAAAAAAATAAGAGGGCGCAAATCTTTCGACTTGCGTCCTCTTATTAAAATTATATAAAAACTTAAATTTTAAAGTTCTGGGAAGAACAGCTTAATTTCAATTTTTGCTGTTTCAGGAGAGTCAGAACCGTGCACTGCATTTTTGGTAACACTTGTTCCAAAAAGGTTGCGCAATGTTCCTTCAATCTCTGCCTTGCCCATGAGCTTGCGCCATTGTTCAATGGCATTCTCTTTTTCAAGTACAAGCACCACAATTGGGCCGCTGATCATAAAGCTGATAATTTCATCAAAGAAAGGCTTGCCTTTATGAATGGCATAGAATTCTTCAGCCTTTTCCTTAGTTAACTCGGTTTGTTTTATTGCGATAATTTTGAATCCGCTCTGTTCAATTTTATCTATTATTTTCCCTCTGTTTCCAGCTGCTACCGCATCAGGTTTTATGATTGCAAGTGTGTGCTGAATTTCAGGCTTGCTTGCAAATTTGATGTACCAAAATGCAATTCCAATCAACGCAATAACTGTAAATACTCCGCCCATGATCAATGTTTTAGAAACGTTATTTGCACGAATCATCTCTTAAAATCCTTCTAGTTTATATGTTATACAAAATGCTCCTACAGCAAGAGCAATTATAATAAATACAAGTGACTGTTTTGTCAAAGACAAATAAAAAAAGCGACCCGATTATGGATCGCTTTAAAATCTGCAACTGTCAAAGTATATTACTTGACAAGTTTCATGCCGACTTTTTTGGTTACCTTTTTAGCAACCTTCTTGGCAACTTTCTTGGCTTTCTTAGCTACCTTTTTCTTGGCAACTTTCTTAGCCTTCTTAGCTACCTTTTTTGCTTTTCTCTTGACTGCCATGCTATTCTCCTTACTTCCTTTAGGGCTAGCGATTCGGTTTAGCCCTACCAACCGTAATAAAAGAAAACAAACAACTACGACAAAACTTTTTTGCAACTTTATTTACGTCCTCTATCTTTATTATAGAGAAAGTATCCCCCATCTTGTCAAATAAATTTATATCTAATTTAAATTTTTTTAAAAAAAGGAACGCGCTGGCAGTTCGCATATTACTCTCAAAATTTTCAACCAAACTCGACAGAATCATGTTTTTGGCCATTTCAAATTCATCTTGAATAATTCCATTTTGCCCTAAATCATTAATAGATGCAAGTATTAATTTTTTTGCCTTGTCTACCTTGTCATGACTTACCAAAGTTTTTATAAGCATGAGACCCGGTTCTTCCCTTGCTCCATACACAAGAGAGCCACCAATCGCATAAAATAGTCCATATTTTTCTCTTAAATCAAATAATCTTGAATTGGAGGAGAATCCGGGGCCTCCTGTTAAAATTACGTCCAAAATTGCAAGATGGTTGTACTCAGGTGAAATTCTGGGAATAGATGGTGCTGCGATTGTAATTACCGTCTGGTCGCGGTCTGAATGGATATGCTTTTCAGTGGTTGTGGGCAAAATGATTGCGGGAAATTTTAAGTCCATGACTTGCGGTCCGCTCCATCCGCCAAGATATTTTGTTACAATTTTTTCTAAATCAATGTTGCTCAAATCTCCAACGATTATAAGATTTGTGTTAACGGGTGAAATATATTTTTTGAAGCATTTTTTAAGATCAGAAGCCGTGAGGGCCTGTATACTTTGCAAACTTCCGGCCGGATTTTTGCTGTATGGATGATTTTGATAAATGTGTTCGCGAGTTATCTGCTCAATGAACTCAAGAGGCGTATCCCAGAACTCTTTTAATTCGCTGATCGTTTGAGCCTTTATTTTTGAAATTGTCTGATCATCAAATGATGGTTGAGTTAAAATTTGATACAGAAGATCAAGCGACTGCTCAAAATTTTGATTCAAGCATTTGAATGTAATTACATCGTTAAGATTTCCAATGTAAATACCGTTTGTTTCAAGCAGCTGTGCAAACTCTTTTGCATTGTATTTTCTTGTTCGTTCAAGTAATAATCTTACCAAGAAAACAAAGCAGCCCTCGACTTCCGGATCATCATAAAGATTGTTGGCTTTGAAATTTAAGATTGCGCTAATGCTAGGAATTGTCGGATTATTGTCAAAAGTGACAACCAAGCCGTTCTCCAATGTAAAACTCTTTGGCTTTGGGTATCCGAATTTTTGCTGCTTGGGTTCACTTATTTTATTGATCCATTTGCCTGTCTCAAGTTGTGTGGTGCGAACAAATTTTTGCAAAAGCTTTGCCTCTTGTTCATCTGCCTCAGCTTTAAATTTATTTAATTTTGATTTATCTAATTCAAGGATTGGGTACAGATATCCAGCATGCAGTGTTGCGGGACTAAAATATTTTACGAAGAAATTTTGAACCTGTTTCTTATTTAGGTTTTGGATATTTTCCAAATATTTTTCAAATGCAGATTCATCATTTGTTGCAAGATAAAGGTTGCCGATCATAGCTGCCTGTTTTTCAGAGTCCTCAAGTAGTGTGGTAAAATCAACTTGCGCACGTTTTTTTACCGATTCCATCTCCCAATCTGCAATCAATTTTTTTTGTAGCTCTAGAATTTCAGAATTTATGATCTGTTCTATCTCTGTTATAACGGACATGTCTTTTGGATAAACAGTGATGGAGAAAAGCCCGCGATCAAAAAATTCATAAATTGAGCATGCAACCTCGACTGCCAGGTCCATTTGTTCAACCAGACTTTTGTGTAATCTGGAGCTTTTCCCGCCGCCAAGCAGAAGTGATGCTGCATCAAAAATGTGATTTTGCTCATCCCGTAGTCCTGGGATTTCAAAAAAGTAGCAACACCAAGGAACTTGGATGTCCCGGAAAAGTTCAACGGTTTTTCGTTCTATGTCCGGCTCGAATAAAAAATTCTGTTTTTTGTAAAGTTGCTTTTCTGATTTATTGACCTGTTTAATTCCCCCTAAATATTTTTCTGCCAATTTGAAAGCTTGTTCGGGCTGTACGTCGCCAACTATAACAAGAGTTGCGTTAGCTGGGTGATAGTGTTTTTTGTAATACTCAAGCAGTTTGGTTTGATCCATGTTGCATACATCTTGCTTAAGTCCAAGAACCGGTGTTCGATATGGGTGCTGCGGCCACAGTGCTTCGATCATTTTCTCGATAACGATTCCCTGATAATCATCTTGATACAATCTAAATTCTTCGATAACGGCTTTCAGCTCGGAGGCGAGTGTTTGTGGCTCAAATGTAGCGTTTTGCATGCATTCTGCAAAAAGTGCTAACGATTCTTGCCACACATTGCTAGGGAATCGAAATGTGTAGCATGTTGCGTCATGCGATGTGAAAGCATTTGCATTACCGGATAGTTTATGAGTAATTAAATTTATATCTGACTCAGAAAGATTTTTGGTACCCTTGAATAACATATGTTCAATTAGATGTGTTATTCCCTGTTCTCCCTGCGTTTCATCTTTTGATCCGACATTATACCAAAGGTGTGTTTCTACTCTAGGTATGGTATGATTGGGCTTAACTAAAATTGTAAGCCCGTTTGGTAATACATGTTTTAAGACTTCAAAATTGTTAAGTTTTGCCATGGAAAAACCTATTCAGCTTAATTTTTATTTAAAAGTTTAATATCCTTATACTACTTCCTATTTCTACAGTTTACACGAGGATTTGTGATGCCCCTACGTAAATTTTTTAAACCGTTGTTTTTAAGTATAAAGCGCAGTTCTGTGCTATTTTTTATAACAAAATACTTATTATACGGTTTTATGCGTACACTTTTTGCCACATATCGCTTAAAATTTACATCTGATCCTGATTTAAATAAAAATTTTAGTGAAAACATTGGCTTGTTTTATTTTTGGCATCAGCAGATAATTGCCGCATCATATTTTCTTATGAAGGTAAAAGCCGCTCAGCACTGTATTGTTAGTAGCAGTAACGATGGCAAGTTGGCAGGCAGCGTTGTAAAGTTATTTGGGTTTGACGTAATTTATGGGTCTGCTTTTAAAAATACAATTCAGGTCACCAGACAGGCGCTGAAAATTTTAAAAGATAGTCAGTCATTTTGCATTGTTGGTGACGGTTCAAGAGGTCCTGCATTTGAGCTTAAGAAGGGCGTTCCATTTTTGGCTATCAAAGCAAATAAGCCGTTGTTTTTTGTGGACTGTTCATCTTCTTGGCATCTCACTTTGAAAAAAAGTTGGGATAAATTTCAGATTCCGTTACCGTTTAGTAAAATTAATATTCATGTGAGCAAGTGCGATGCTAACGCATTGCTCTCGCACTCCTCCGGGGAATTTTTATAACGAATTTTTATAACTATGTATGCAACAGTTCTTCTCTTAAATGGATTCCAACGCCCGTTAACATATAAAATTCCTGAGCAACTTCATTCTAAAATTGCGATTGGGTCGCTTATTAAAGTACCGCTCAAGACTTCACAGCATTTGGCTTATGTCGTTCGTATTGATTCAAATTTTTACTCTGATTTTCAGATAAGAGACATTTTAGGGCTGCAGCAATTTCCTGACGATGTTAAATATGCAGAATTTATTGAGAAGATCTCAAAATTTTATTTTGTTCCCAGTTTGCATTTTTACCAACGGATTAGGGGCTTTTTTGCGGATAAAAAGGCGTCCGCCGTCGCCAAGGCTATGGCGGACAGGCAGGATGTGTCTCTTTACCCTGGCGCGTCACCTGATTTTTGTCATGCTGGACTTGATCCAGCATCTAAATCTAATCAAGTAACTACTTTAACCTTCGAACAACAACCAATTGTCGATTACTTAACCCCATTTATCGCAAATCCTGATTATAAGCCAACATTAATCCATGGCGTTACCGGGTCGGGTAAAACTGAAGTTTATAGCAAGCTGATTGAAGAGTGTTTGCGAAATAACAAAAGCGTTTTGTTACTACTTCCCGAAGTATCATTAAGCTTACAGTTTGAACGTATTTTTCAGAAAAAAGCTTCCCGGTATGACGGTAGTTGGCTTTCATTCCGCCAGCAAGCCGGCAGACCGTCGTAGTATGTGGAATGGGTTGCTAAAAAATGAGCCGGCATTAATTATTGGTGTTCATATGCCGATCATGTTACCGGTAAATAATTTGGGCCTGATAATTATTGACGAAGAACATGAGCATGGCTTTTTAGAAAAAAAACACCCACGCTTGAATAGCAAAGAGATTGCAATCTGGCGTGCCAGTGTCTACAAAATCCCAATTCTTCTTGGCTCTGCTACTCCATCGCTTAGCTCTTTGCACAATGTGCAAACTAAAGGTTGGAAACTTTTCAATATAACAAAAAGATTTGCAGGCAGTTTTCCTCAGATTAAAAAAGTAATTTTGAAATCACAAAAAGACCAGCGGCGGCGTAACTTTTGGGTGTCTCGTGAGCTTGAAGATGCGATCAAAGACTGTTTAAGTCGTAAAGAGCAGGCAATTATTTATCTGAACAGGCGTGGATACAGTTTTTTTGTGCAGTGCAAAGACTGTGGGCTTGTTTTCCAGTGTCCACACTGCTCTGTGAGTTTAACGCTGCATGTGCATTATGGTCAGGAGACATTACGTTGTCACTACTGCGATTTTCAAAAGCCATTGCCGGCAGTATGCCCTGACTGTAAATCTGACCAAAAGAATTTTCTGAAAAAGGGAGTGGGGACTCAGCAAGCAGTTAAAATATTTGAAGAACTTTTTCCTACTGCAACTATTGCACGTGCAGATCTTGATACCACAAGCAAAAAAAGAACCTGGCATCAAACTGTAGAAAATTTTGAGCATGGGAAAATTGATATTCTCATTGGTACGCAAACTATAACCAAGGGCTACCACTTTCCACGTGTTACGATTGTTGGGGTGTTATGGGCAGATTTGAACCTACATATGCCAATATATAACGCGGCTGAAACTTCAATTCAGCAACTCATTCAAGTGGCGGGTCGGGCAGGACGCGGGCAATTTTCAAGCACTGTAATCATACAGATGATGAAAGATCATAAGATTTTTAATTATCTTAATGAAATTGATTATCTTAAATTTTGCGCTGACGAAGCCGTTTTACGTAAAGAAATTTGTTATCCACCGTTTGGCAGACTAGTTCAGATAGAGATCAAAAATAGTTCTGATATTCAACTTGATCGCGATTCTTCAGCCATTGCAGACATTTTAAATCAACTTAACGACTCTCAAGATTTAAAAATTCAAATACTTGGGCCTGCGCAACCTGTGATTTCTAAAATTCAGAATATTGAGATCAGGCAGATATTTCTAAAATCACAAACATTTTCTAGTATTCACAAACTTTTAAGTCAGATTGATTTTGATAAATTTGAAAGCAGAGTATTTATTGTTTCAAGTCAGTGAAAAAATGGCCTGCGATAATCCGAACTTCGCTCTTCGATGAATGTGAATGAACCATAAGATGGAACAGTTGGGAGGTTAATAAGTTTTTTACAGCAATTTATAAAGGTCTCTGTTAGGCAGAGCTTCTGTTCATGTTGCATGCGACTGGAAAATCCGTGTGTTACTTCGTGCATTACAACGCCAATATATATCATGAACAGGTCCTGGCTCATTGGAAGAATTTTGGGGGATAGTTGTATTATAATGTATTGGCCAGGTAACATGAAGCACAGAAGCCACCACCTGATGGACGCCATACTACAAGTGCAACACTTTCGCATGAACTTGAGTTGTAGAATCTTCTTATGTTTTCTAGATGAGCTAATATGTTATTGCTGTTCAAGAAATCATTCTGCTTATTGATTTGCGCTTGTAAAATTTCACCAGTGTTTAGCAAAGTCATTTGTTGTATCTTCGAGTAGAAATGTTTATAAAAATCATTGATAAAATTATAAAGCTTTTCCAGCTAAACCAGATTTTAAATATTTTTCGAACGCAATGCTTTAGATTTTTCAAGAAAAGCAACATATCCGCTCAGAGTCCACGGTTTATATTTTGCTGTGTAGATAGATCCGCCATTATTATGCACATCAATCCTATTTTTAATATCGATTGTGTAACCAACATATATTTTTTCAGGAAAATTGATTGATCTAAGAATGTAAACGTAAAACATATATTTTAAAGATTAATAGGTTGAAATATTAAAAGAACTGGCCTGCCATCCATAGCCACGAGCGAATGCGAGGGCGACGGATGGTGGAGAGGGTGGGATTCGAACCCACGATTCCGGTTTCCCGGAATAACGGTTTTCAAGACCGTCGCATTCAACCACTCTGCCACCTCTCCAGAAAATCAGAGTTAGAAAATTTTAAAGAAGTAATTTTAAAGAACTAAGAAAACTGGCCCCAGTCCGTCTCACGCTACGTCGGCCATAGCGTAAGACTGACGGCATGGCCTGCCATACGTAGCTAGGAGCCCAAAGGGCGAAAGCGTAGTATGGTGGAGAGAGAGGGATTCGAACCCTCGACCCGGATTTCTCCAGATACTTGCTTAGCAGGCAAGTGCTTTCAGCCACTCAGCCATCTCTCCAAGCAATATGTATAATTTCAAGCGTTACTTAAATTAAGTGCGCCCAAGAGGAGTCGAACCTCTAACCTTCAGATCCGTAGTCTGACGCTCTATCCAATTGAGCTATGGGCGCCTAATTCTTAACATCACCTGCTCAATCTCGTCGTCCTTCGACAAGCTCAGGATGAGCGGGTCTTGACTAAGACGGAAGAGCTATTCGCGCAAATTCTATTAAATTTCAAAGTACTTGATTCGCTCAATTTTAAAATATTATAAGATATACTATCGAAAATGTCTCGTTTTTATATCGAAATTTCAAAAAAGCAACAAAAAATTAGCTCGAAAGGCTGAATAAATGGCTGTTGTTATTGAGTTAAAAGTGATACCAAATCCAAGCAGCAGGGCTTTGAGCAAGATAAGTCCGGCCTTATCAAATGCCGTTTGAGAAGTAAGCCTGAAGGTGGCAAGGCAAATGAGGAATTGATAAAGCTGCTGAGTAAAACTATTGGAATATCGTCAGATTGTTTTAAGATCCTGCGTGGGGCGACATCTAGAAATAAAATGATAAAAATTGATACACAAAATTTGGATCTACAGGGCATATTGATAAGACTTGGATTAGGTGTTATGCAAGAAGTTGTTAGGCCACTTCTGAAACCCGGCGCGCCACCTATCGGTGATGGTTCGACAAGCTCACCACGAGCGCGCCTTCTCGATGGCGCTCGTCCTGCCGTGCCGGCCATAGCTCCCCAAGAGCGACGGCTGGAGCCTGTCGAAGGATGCGAGTTTCAGAAGAGATCCATTCAGAAAAAAATTAAATAAAAAGAGGCTTTTTTTATGCCAAAATTTTTATGGAAGGGAATAGATTCGAGCCGGAAATCAGGTTAAGGGGTATTTGTTTTCAGATTCGCAAGAACTCTTAAGAACTCAACTTTTGAATAATGGCGTAGCCTTGCTAGATTGTAGCATTGCGGATAAAAAACGGTGGGAGATTAGCAGGCGATTATCTCAGTATGATTTTATAAATTTTTTTGATCAGATGGCCATGTTGCTTGATGGAGGTGTTGATTTATTAAGTGCCATTAGAACTATTGAACAGCAGGAGCAGAACAATAAGCTGCGAGATATTTTGGGGAGTATTCGAATAGATTTGCAGAATGGGAACAGTTTATCGGTTGCACTTTCAAAGCATAATAAAATATTTAATGATTTTATAAATCAGATGGTTGAAGTTGGGCTGCGCAGTGGACAGTTGGGATTTGTTCTTGCACAAATTTCGCTACATCTTAAAAAAAATCAACAGTTGAAAAAGGACCTGTATAATGCCGCTCTTATGCCTATGGTTACTGTTTTTTTTGCTTTATTGATTGTTATAGTGATTCTGATAGTTGTTGTGCCGCAGTTCGAACTGTTTTTCTCTTCACTTGGCAAGCAGATTCCAGCTTCGACAAGAAGAATCATTGGGGTTAGTAAATTTTTGCGTTCTTGGCGGGCGGGAATTGCGCTAATTACAGCAGTTACGAGCTTTTTTGGTCTTATGTTTTTGTTGGGCAAAAAACGTGTGCGGCACATCAAAGATTTAATTTTAATTTCACTGCCGTATGTTAAAAATTTGGTTGAGCTTTCAAATTTTACACATTTCCTGCAGGCGTTAACCGTTCTGCTAAAATCAGGAATTCCGTTAAAAGATGCTGTTATTTGTGCTCGAGATTCGATGAGTAATGAATATTTAAGAAGCGGCGTGAACGCTGCAATTGATAATATAACACGCGGACGAACGTTGTCTGATTCTATCGGATTGCTGCCCAGTTTTTATCGACAGGCAACTCTTGTTGCGCTGATAACGGTAGGAGAGCAGACGGGAGCATTAGCAGATGTTTTGGGTAAGGCGACGGAATCTTTTCAGGAGGAACTCAAGCGCTTTGTACTCATTTTAACTTCACTTTTCCAGCCCATTCTTCTAATAACAGTAGGTTTAATAATTGGTATTTTAATCTGGATGATCTACCTGCCAATATTTAATTTGGCATATTCGATAGGATAAAAAATCCAAAATTTGGGTATTTTATCAAAGATTTTTGAAATTGTCCGCTTCTAAACGCATGAATTGATCGTGTTTAATGATTGGTTTGTGTAATTATGAAAGTCGAGTTACGCTTTTACACAAATATGTCATTTAATCTCGAAAGGATTGCTATGTTTATTAAAAGAACACTGAAAGCTTCATTAATTAATTACGCTTCCAAATTTCCGGTTGTCGCGGTAATTGGCCCACGACAATCAGGAAAAACGACTTTAACTCAAGAAACATTCCCAAATCATAAATATTTTTCTTTTGAAGATCCCGACACATTGGAATTTGTTAAAAATGATCCACGTGGATTATTGGAAAAGGATTATGGTACTGCAGGTATTATTTTGGATGAATTTCAAAATGAACCTAAAATATTATCTTACATTCAGGGGATTGTTGATCGTAATCGAAGGCCAGGGTATTTCATCATCACCGGATCGCATAATTTTTTAATGAATCAAGCTATATCTCAGTCTTTGGCCGGACGAGTTGCACTTCTCACGTTGTTACCATTATCGATTAAAGAGTTGAAAGATGCAACGCTACTTACTGATGATTCTGATGTATCAATATTTAAAGGGGGATATCCGGATATCTTTTCTAGAAACATTCTTCCTGCTGAATTTTACCCAAATTATACCAAAACCTATGTTGAACGTGATGTTAGGCAATTGACTAATGTTTCCAACTTGAGTGATTTTCAAAAATTTATGGGTCTGTGTGCAGGAAGAATCGGTCAGATCTTGAATATTTCTTCATTGGCTGATAGTTGCAGCATTAGCGTGTCAACCGCTAAGTCATGGCTTTCTATACTTGAGGCAAGCTATATTATCTATTTGATTCAACCTCATTCCCAAAATTTCAACAAGCGCTTGATTAAATCCCCCAAGCTTTATTTTTATGATACTGGACTTGCATGTTGGTTGTTAAAAATAGGATCGATTGAGCAGCTAAGTGAACACTACCTTCGTGGAGGATTATTTGAATCACTTATAATTTCAGAATTTTATAAAGCATTTTATAATAACGGCAAAGAGCCTAGTATTTATTTTTGGCGCGATAGTCATGGCAGGGAAGTTGACTGTTTATTGGATTATGGAACTAGACTTATTCCTATCGAAATTAAGTCAGGAAGAACAATTAATCAGCGTTTTTTTGATGGTCTTGGATATTGGTGTGACATCGCGCAGATTAATCCAGAAAATGGATATGTGGTTTATGGTGGAACCCAGGAGCAATCAAGATCTTCTGGAAATGTTGTAAGCTGGCAAAATGCGGCAGATATTGTTACGTCCAAATAGCTTTAAAAGAC
>CAVXAT010000004.1:0-130983 GCA_963759805.1 uncultured bacterium | reverse complement strand
ACTCAAAACAGGCTGCGCGCCGAAAATTTTACTGATATATGAGTAAGAGTCGTCTAGTGCATTCACACTGATTAACTCAAAATAGTTTATCAGCATGCATGCAGAATCAATGTCAATATCGTTTCTGCCGTTGAAAACTTTGCCCATCATGGCAATTTTTTTATCCGGCATTTTGGGACTAAAAAGAGTTATTAGAGTTCTAATATCGTCAATATTAAGATTAGAGTCAATTTCGATCTGCACGGCTTTGGGAGATAATTTAAAATTTTTAAAATCGTTTGGAATAAAAAATGCAATCGAGTGTAATCCGTCGTAATTAGAAATATAATTTAGAAGTTTTGTATTTTTCGATTGTTCAGATAAATTGCCTAACCAGTAAAAACTGTAATTACCCAAAATACTCTGTTCCAGATACGAATGGTACTCGTTTTTTAAATTCTCAGAAAGCAAGCTTTTCTTGGAATATGGTAGCTTTTGATTCAGCTCCAAAAAATCAAATAATTTACTAAAAAAAAGAGAGTAAAAATCTGAGCCTTTAAAACAAAAAATTTTTGATGATTTCCAGAAATCTTCTTGATTGGCGTTTTGTAGAAAATTTTTAAAGTTTATCACTGACATTTTTCTACCAAATACGGTCTAAAATACTGTTCAATTTTTGGCGTAGCTTTTCTTAATAAAGATTTATACTCAAAATCCAAAAAGTCACTGCTGACTACCGGATCCTTAGCTTTTGATATCAGATGATAAAAATAAAAGACTTTGGATGCTACAACTGATTGGCTGAAATTAAGCAACTGGCACTCTAGTTCCAACTTGATTGTTGAATGAAACAACAAAACATCCGGCGAAATATATTTTTGCACAGGATCAAGGCTTTTAACTATAATCTTTAAGGTGTACGCATCACTTTGTTTACAAGAAATTTTATACCCAACCAATTCAAAATGTTCGACTATCGAATCATAAACAAGTGGAGAAATATTTTCATAAATCTGGTTACATACTGGCATAGGCACAAAAACAGGAACTGCATGCTTTTGCACCGAGAAATTTCTAGACGTTGCATGCTTAAACAAACAGCCCGGTAAAAATAAAAAACAGCAAGCTGCGACTATAAACATCAGATGTAACGAATGGGTTTTGAGTGCTTCACGTGTAAAAATATAGAGCCGGTTCATCGTCAGCACCCCCTAAAGAATTTAAGTTTTTTTTATTCTATTGGATAAACTGAATATTCCAGGATTTGAATCACCCTGTTTGTCTTTATGCTTATCGCGATATCTGTTACCATTTGGTTGAATTGGTCTTGAATTTATATCCAAAACCTTGCATGGGGGGACAACTTGTGAGCAAGTATCAAAAATCTCTTCGACAGATTTTAATGCTAAGTTCTTTAGCTCTTCAAATTGCGGCCAAGAGATCGGATTCTTTTCTGAGGTTCCTTGAATTTCAATCAAATTTCCACTGCGTGAAATAACAAAATTGAAATCAGCTTGTGCGTCTTTGTCTTCAATATAGTTCAGGTCTGTAACGATTTGGCCATCAACCAGCCCAACAGAAATTGCTGCAATCAATTCATTAACAATATTTTCTTCTATCAATCCTGCTTGCATCCAACGCTGAACGGCCAAATTTAACACAAGACTTGCTGCTGTTATTGATGCAACTCGCGTGCCGCCATCAGCCTGTAAAACATCGCAATCGATAAGAATACTTCGTTCCCCAAGCATATCCATATTAATGGAAGATCGTAAGCATCTTCCTATCAGGCGAGAAATCTCAACACTTCGCGCATTACGTTGAGCCAAATTAGATTCACGAACCGTACGTTGCTGAGTAGCACACGGTAGCATTGAGTATTCAGCAGAAATCCAACCCGTCCTTTGCCCTTTTAAAAAAAGAGGCACAGACTGCTGTAAACTCACTGCGACAAGAACTTTGGTTTGTCCTAACTCGAACAGTAATGATGCATCCGCATACCCGAATGCATCATACTGTAACTTTATAGATCTGATTTGATCAAAGTTTCGACCGTCGTATCTTGGAATGATATCCATAGCCTGCTTCAATTAACTGCTTATATACTTATTTACCATCTTTTTCAAGATCCGGAGCGACAAGTCTGATTCGATCCGTTTCTCGATCATAAGCCGAAACTCTTACTTTGAGTGGATCATTAATTTTGCAAATTCTATCTATATCTCTCTGCTTGGATCTGGCGATTGATGAAACGTGTACCAACCCTTCCTTACCAGGAACAAGCTCAACAAATAGACCGAAATCTGCTATGCGTTTAATGATACCCGTAAATGTAGCTCCAATTTCAACATCCCCAGCAATTACCTTAATCCAACCCTCTGCATGTGCAGCAGCAATGCTGTCTTTAGAGTAAATTCTGACAATACCATCATCTGAGATATCAACTTGCGTGCCTGTTTTGGCAACAATCTCTTTGATAATTTTCCCAGAAGGCCCAATAATCGCACCAATCTTATCTGTTGGAACCTTAAAAGAAATAACGCGTGGAGCAAGATCAGAAAGTTTCTTACGCGGCTCCATTAATGTTTTGCTCATCTCTTTTAAGAGAAACAGTCTGGCAATACGAGCCTTTTCAAGTGCCGTCTCAAAAACTTGACGAGGAAGGCCAACTTTGTCTTTGATATCAAGTTGGAACGCCATAATACCACGAGATGTTCCGGTAACTTTAAAGTCCATTGACCCGAATCCATCTTCTTTGCCTGTGATATCTGTTAAGATATGGAAATTACCTGATGAGTCACGTAACGCACCCATCGCAATACCTGCAACAGAGTCCTTAACCGGCACACCGGCATCCATCAATGCCAAACATGTTGAACAAACGGTAGCCATAGACGACGATCCATTAGATTCCAACACATCAACAACTGAACGAATGGTATATGGGAACTCTTCTTGTGAAGGCAAAACGTTTGTAAATGACGTTTCAGCCAAATATCCATGCCCAATTTCACGTCTACCTGCCCCACGAATAGGCTTAACCTCACCTGTTGCAAATGGTGGAAAATTGTAGTGAAGCATAAATGAACGCTCTTCAACACCACCCATTAATGTTTCAATTTTTTGGGCATCTTGAGCCGTTCCAAGCGTTATACTTGCAAGAGCTTGCGTCTCTCCACGTTGAAAAACTGCAGAACCGTGCGAACATGGAATTGATGCAACTTCAGAATAAATTGGACGGATCTGATCAAAATTTCTACCGTCAAGACGAGCCTTACGTTTAATAATCTCTGCAGGCATCTCTTCTTTTATTAATGTATCAGTTATATACAAAATAATAGATTTGAGCTCTGAATCTTTATCAATTTCTTCTTTAAATTTTTCAAGAGTATCTTTTATAAGATTTTCGAATGCTGAGTAACACTCTTGCTTTGTTGGAGCAAATAATTTATCCGAATAATTTTTAGGAAACGAATCTTTTACTTTTTTTGTCCAACCAGCCCAATCTAATTTTGTTTCAGGTTGATTTTTGGCTTTTCCAACTTCTGCCTGAATTTGTTGTTGCCACTTAATTTGAGTCTTAATCATCTCATGAGCAGAAAACAAAACATCAATCATTTCGGACTCTTCAACATTGTTGCAGTGCCCTTCAACCATGCATATTCCGCTTTCCGTTCCGGCTATAACAATATCCGAATCAGATTTAGATGCTTGCTCATAATCTAAGTTAAATTTCCACTGACCATCAATTTTACATGCCTGTACAGCACCAACCGGACTAATAAATGGGATATCCGAAATTGTGAGTGCAAGCGAAGCGCCGATAAGGCCCAAAACTGAAACAGGAAACTTACCATCAGACGAATAAACGGTACAAAGCAATTGAACTTCATTAAAATACGTTTGTGGAAATAATGGACGAATGGGTCTATCAATCAAACGAGATGTAAGAACCTCATTATCACTTAACTTACCCTCTCTCTTGATATATCCACCAGGAATTTTCCCTACAGCCCCGGGACGCTCACGATATTCTACAGTTAAAGGGAAAAAACCCTTAAACCCTTGAACCTCTTTTGAAGCAACCGCTGTTGCCAAAACAACGTTATCACCAACCCTAATCCAAACCGAACCATCTGCTTGACGAGCAAGCTTGCCAACCTCTGCTACCAACCCTACATCGGGTAAAGTAAAAATCTTATGCATAAAAGCCTCTCTCTAACCAGTAAACCAAGCTTGCCTTATAATAAACCAAATTCGTTACCCTTTAATCATTTTTGTCAGACTCTGGTAAGCTGAAAAATCTTTTCTCTTAAGATAGTTCAACAATGCGCGACGCTGTCCAACAAGCATTGAAAGTCCTCTTTGTGAATGATAATCTTTTGAGAATTTTTCAAGATGAACTGCAATCTGATTAATTCTTTCTGTTATCAAAGCAATCTGAACATGGCTTGAACCAGTATCATTTGAATGTATTGCGTACTGTTTTATAACTTTATCTTTTACTTCTTTATTTAACATTTATGTTTGACCTCGTTAATTGACTTAAATTAACCTAAACAAAACTTTTTTACTTTACTAAAATTAATAGGCGCGTACGGATTCGAACCGTAGACCCTTGCTACGTCAAAGCAATGCTCTACCAACTGAGCTACGCGCCTGATTGACTCAATTATTCTTATTTTAAAGATATTTTATCTAATCCGGCTTCTAATTGCTCTTCATCACGAGCCTGTTTTTCAAAGTCTGAAACATCTTCACCAATATGCTTTTTCTTGAATGACGCTATTCCAGTTCCTGCAGGTATAATCTTACCAATTATAATGTTTTCTTTCAAGCCATATAAATAATCAACTTGTCCTGCAAGAGCAGCCTCTGTCAAAACACGTGTTGTCTCTTGGAATGACGCTGCTGAAATAAAGCTTTCTGTTCCAAGCGAAGCCTTTGTAATACCCATCAAAATAGGCTTTGCCGTTGCCACTTTTTTACCCTCTTTAGCTAAAGCCTTATTTATCGCCTGCAGTTGCAACTTGTCAACGCGATCACCAATAACAAAGTTTGTATCTCCTGATTCTATGATACGCACTTTTCTCAACATTTGACGTACAATGGTTTCAATGTGTTTATCGTGAATATCCACACCCTGCAGTGTATAAATTTCTTGGACCTCTTTAACAAGATAACTTTGAACAGCATCAGGCCCCAGAATCTTTAACACATCATGAGCGTTGGGAACACCAAATGTTAATGCATCGCCGGCCTTAACGTGCTCACCATCCTCAACATTTAGATGCCTATTTCTAGGAACTGTATATTCAAATGTCTCACCTTCATCGGTTGTTACCGTAATTTTGCGTTGGCCACGATGAACTCCACCGAATTTTACAACACCATCAATCTCACTCAAAATTGCCGCATCATGTGGGACTCGAGCTTCAAACAACTCTGTTACACGAGGCAAACCACCGGTAATATCTTTGGTTTTCTTCTCTTCACGAGGAAGTTTTGCCAGAATATCCCCCGGATAAACCTCTACATTATCTTCCATTGTCAAAAGTGCTCCGGTAGGAAGATAATATCTTGCTATCTCGCCATTTTCGCTATCCATTATAGCAACGCATGGTTGACGTCTTTCGTCTCTCTTTTCAAGAATCATTTTATTGGAACGTCCAACGGTTTCATCAAACTGCTCTTGATATGTAACATTTTCAATCAGATCAATAAATTGAACATGTCCCGCTCTTTCAGTCATAATAACTTTGAACGGATCCCATTCGGCAAGTTTTTTACCTTTTTCGACAATATCACCGTCGTTTACCAATAACCATGTTCCATATTCGATTCTATACTCTTCAAGCTCACGCCCATCATCTGAGACAATAGCAATTTTGGATCTGCGATTCACAACAGTCCAAACACCTTTTCTATTTTTGACTGCGTAAATTCCTTTAAACACCACCTTGCCTGCAAACTTAGATTTATAAAAATTCTCTTCAACAAGTCCACTGGCAGTTCCTCCAATGTGAAACGTTCTCATTGTGAGCTGCGTACCGGGTTCGCCAATTGATTGTGCCGCAATAATTCCAACTGCAGTTCCAATGTCGACAAGTTTTTGCGTTGAAAGATCCATTCCATAGCAATTTGCGCAAACACCACGTTTTGCCTGACAAGTCAAAACAGATCGTGCAGCAACATCTGTAACAGCCGAATCTTTGAGTATTTCAATAACAGCGTCATCAATCAAATCACCCTGTTTGGCAATCAATTTACCTGAAACAGGATCTTTAACATCTTCTGCTGCAACTCTACCAAAAACTCGTTTTGTAAGAGGGGCCAACACTTCGCCGGATTCTCTCAATTCACTCAAATTTAAATATCCAAGAGTCTGACAATCATGCTGAGATATAACAACATCTTGTGAAACATCCACCAATCTACGAGTCAAATAACCGGAGTCAGCGGTTTTTAATGCAGTATCAGCTAATCCCTTACGAGCGCCATGAGTTGAAATAAAGTATTCAAAAACGTTCAAGCCTTCTTTAAAATTTGCAAGAACCGGAGTTTCCATAATTTCGCCCGATGGAGTCGCCATTAAACCTCTCATGGCGGCCAACTGACGTATTTGCTGTCTGGAACCACGAGCTCCAGAATCAAGCATCATAAATACATTATTAAATGGAATATTCTTTTTATCGACATTTGCAGATGATGCCTTATCCTGGTCTTCCAACACGGAAATCATATCATTTGTAACAGACTCTGTTGCTTTTGCCCAGATCTGAATTACTTTATTGTAGCGCTCACCATTTGTAATTGCACCTTCAAGATAAAGCTGCTCAGCGTCGCTAACTTCCTTTAATCCATTTGAAACGGATGTATATTTAGAATCCGGAATAACAAGATTTTCCATAGATAGAGAAATACCACCAAGCGTTGCATTGCTAAACCCAAGTTGTTTTATTTTATCAAGAGCAATTACCGTAGCCTCTGCGCCACATGTCTTATACATTCGTTCGACAAGTTTTGCGATGTCTTTTTTCTTAACAGCCTTATTGACCCACTCAATTTCGGAGCCCTCTGGCAAAGCTTCAAACAGTATTACTCGACCAACTGTGGTTTCGACAATATTGCCAGCTTTCATTCTTAATTTAATTGATGCCTGGATATCAATTTGTCCATGTTGATATGCATAAATTACCTCTTCCACATTGCAAAACACCAAACCCTCACCCTGAACATTCTTTCGGCCCTTAGTCATGTAATAAAGACCCAAAACCATATCCTGTGAAGGTGTTGGAAGAGGTCTTCCACTTGCAGGAGATAAAATATTTTTTGTTGAAAGCATCAAACTTTCGGCTTCCAATCTTGCCTTGTGGCTTAAAAGAATATGTACGGCCATCTGGTCACCGTCAAAGTCAGCGTTAAATGCCGAACAAACAAGCGGATGAATTTTGATAGCCTTACCTTCAACAAGTATTGGATAAAATGCCTGAATACCAAGTCTGTGCAAAGTTGGTGCACGATTTAGAAGAACCGGACGATCTCTGACCACCTCTTCAAGTGCTTCCCAAACCTCTGCCGTCATCTCTTCAACCATACGTTTTGCAACACGTAAATTCGCGGCTAACTCTCGTCTTTGTAATTCAACATAAACATACGGTTTAAAGAGTTCAAGCGCCATAATTTTTGGCAATCCACACTGATGCAGTTGAAGTTTTGGCTCAACAACAATAACAGAACGACCGGAATAATCGACACGCTTACCAAGCAAGTTTTGACGGAAACGCCCTTGCTTACCTCGTAACATTTCACTCAGGGACTTAAGTGGACGTTTATTTGAACCTCTAACCGGTTGTCCGCGACGTCCATTATCAATCAAAGCATCAACAGATTCTTGAAGCATTCTTTTTTCATTTTTAATAATTACATCCGGAGCTTCAAGTTCAATTAAACGTTTCAAACGAATATTTCTGTTCAAAACTCTTCTATAAAGATCATTCAAGTCTGAGCTTGCAAATCTTCCACCTTCAAGAGGCACCAATGGCCTTAAATCAGGAGGTAATACCGGTAAAACTTCAAGTATAATCCACTCCGGACGAATATTAGCCTGCACTAAGTTTAACAAAACTTTGTATCGTTTTGCCAAACGATGTCGCATTGCAACCGAAGTTGTTTGCTCAAATTCTTCTTGAATTTTACGAACTTCAAAATTAAGATCAATGGCTGCAAGTAAGGCTCTGATAGCCTCAGCACCCATTCCAGCCTTAAATCCTATATCTTCTGGATTGTTACGAACATGATCCTCATACTCTTGGGACGGAAGAGATGTTTTTGAGGATATGGAGAATTTCCCTGATTTATAACTATGTAACTGTCAAAGTAAATTACTCTTTCCAAATCTCTTACAGTCATTCCTGTAATCAAACTCAAATAACTTGGAATACCTTTTAAGAACCAAATGTGACAAACTGGCGAAACAAGATTTATATGTCCCATTCGCTCACGACGAACACGAGACTTGAATTACCTCAACACCACATTTTTCGCAAGTAACACCACGATGTTTCATTCTCTTATATTTACCACAGTTACATTCCCAGTCTTTAACCGGTCCGAAAATTCTTGCACAAAAAAGACCATCCTTTTCCGGTTTTAATGTTCTGTAGTTGATCGTTTCAATTTTTTTAACTTCACCATAAGAAAGAGATCTAATCTTATCCGGTGATGCTATACCAACACGCATAGCGTTGAATTGAGTCGATTTTATATATTCACGAAATTTTTCAAGAATTCTATTATTCACCGACTTGCTCCTTGCTTGTTTTTAAAAGATCAACTTGCAACCCTAAACTTTGAAGTTCTTTTACAAACACGTTAAATGATTCTGGAATTCCAGGTTCTGGAACTTCTTCGCCTCTTACAATTGCCTCATAAGCCTTGATACGACCATTAATGTCGTCAGATTTTAACGTTAACATTTCTTGCAATGTATATGCTGCACCATAGGCATACAACGCCCATACTTCCATCTCCCCAAGACGCTGACCTCCAAATTGTGCTTTACCACCTAGAGGCTGTTGAGTAATCAAAGAGTATGGCCCAACGGAACGAGCATGCAACTTATCATCAGCCAAGTGATTAAGTTTCATCATATGAATATATCCGATTGTTACAGGCTGTATAAATGCCTCACCAGTCCTGCCATCAAACAATTTGTATGTGCCGGTTTCAGAAAGATCGAGCGATTTTAACAAAGGCATTATTTCAGTCTTATAATCTGCTCCTGCAAAAATTGGAGTTTTCATCGCAACCCCATATTTAACTGTCCTTTGTGCAAGCTCATTTATGGTATCCTTACCTAATTCTTTCTCTATCTCATCAATAACTTTTTTACCATAATAATCACTGAGCCTAGACTTGACTTCGCTGTAGCTTAGATCGTTAATAACAGCCTCCAAATCCTTACCCATCTTCTTTCCGGCCATGCCAAGAATTGTCTCAAGAATCTGTCCAACGTTCATACGACCGGGTACACCTAGAGGATTAAGAACAATGTCAACAGGCGTTCCATCATATAAGTATGGCATATCTTCAAGATTAACAATTGTAGATACGACACCCTTATTTCCATGTCGACCGGCCATTTTGTCACCCACCGAAACATGTCGTTTTGCCGCAACATAAACCTTAATCATCTTTATGACACCAGATGGAAGATCATCACCTTTTCTAAGCTGGCTAATACGATCGTTCTTTAACGCAGCCAAAATGTGTGTCTGATTAGAGTACATCTCTTTGTACATGCTAATCTTGTCTGATACTTCTTTGTCTGAAACCTTTAATTCAAGAATATCTTCAAGGGACATTTTCTCAATTTGAGTCTTCTTATAGACTATCTTTTTTAGAACCCTTTGCTGGACCGCATTTCTCAAGAAGCACTATTAATTTTTCCTTTATGCCATCCTTAAGAATTGAAAGATGAAAATTAAAATTCTCTTCAATTTTTGCAGTTTCTATTAATGCTATATCTTTGTACCGTTTATCTTTTCTAATACCGCTTCTGGAGAAAACTTTAACATCAACAACTGTTCCTTCAACTCCAGGCGGAACTCGCAATGATGTATCCCTTACTTCTCTTGATTTATCACCAAATATTGCCCGCAATAATTTTTCTTCCGGTGATACCTGAACGTCGCCTTTTAATGTGACCTTACCACACAGAATATCGCCAGGCTTTACACGTGTACCAATTTTTACTATTCCATCCTCATCAAGAGCTTCCAATACCTTTTCCGAAAGATTTGGAATATCTTTGGTTATCTCTTCAGCTCCCAATTTAGTCTCGCGAGCCTCAACAATGAACTCTTCGACGTGAACGGAGGTAAACATATCGTCTGCAACCATACGCTTACTTAAAACAATTGCGTCTTCAAAGTTGTACCCCTGCCATGGCATAAATGCGACCAAAACATCATTGCCTAATGAAAGCTCTGAGTTACAAGTTGCAGCACCTGATGCGATTACATCACCTTTTGCAATTTTATCGCCAATCTTTACATTTGGAACATAATGGATCCAAGTGTTATGGCTTGAGCGCCCATATTTTTTAAGATTATATACTTCAATAGGTCTTGAAATTAATTCTGCTTCACTAACTTTGTTGAAATCAACTCGAATAATTATTTTGTCTGCAGATACATATTCAACAATACCCTCAGTACGAGCTTTTACAATTGAGCCTTCCAAACTTCCAACTTCAACTTCCATACCTGTCCCAACCATAGGAGGCTGACATCTAACCAGAGGAACTGCTTGTCGTTGCATGTTTGAACCCATTAGGGCACGGTTTGCATCGTCATGTTCAAGAAATGGAATTAACCCTGTTGGAACAGAGAAAATTTGTCTTGGTGACGCATCAATGTAAGAAACATCTTTTCCATTAACTGAAATAATATTCCCATTTTTTCTAGCAAGTACTCTTGTATCTGTAATTTTATTTTTTTCATCCAAAAGAGTTGATGCCTGAGCTATTGTTTCCCCTAATTCCTGGAAAGCATCAAGATAGAAAACTTTGTCCTGAACTACACCGTCTTTAACCGGTCTATATGGTGTCTCAATAAATCCCAAATCATTAACACGAGCATAAGTTGAAAGGGATGAAATAAGACCAATGTTTTGACCTTCCGGCGTTTCAATCGGACAAATCCTACCATAGTGAGAGGTGTGAACGTCACGAACTTCAAATGTTGCTCGTTCTCGCGTTATACCACCAGGACCTAGAGCAGACAGACGTCTTTTATGTGCCATCTCTGCAAGAGGATTAGTTTGGTCCATGAACTGTGATAACTGTCCTGTACCAAAAAATTCACGTAGAACCGCCGCAAGAGGTTTAACATTCAAGAAATCATATGGCATTAATGACGCGTAATTTTCCTGCAATCTAAAGCGTTCTTTTACAATTCGTTCAATTCGTGCAAAACCAACATAAATTTGGGACTGTAAAAGCTCCCCAACAAGACGAATTGCGCGATTTCCAAGATGATCGATGTCATCGAGTTCGCCTTCTCCTCGTTCTTTTAGGCCAATTAAATATCGCAATGTAGAAAGCATATCTTCTTGAGTAAGCTGTGTTTTGTCCTTGTCAATATTCAAACCAAGCTTTCTATTTATTCTAGCTCGTCCAACAATTGTTAAATCATAAAAACGTGAGTTAAAGAACAAGTTCTGAAGATACTCTTCCATTATTTTCAATGTAGGAATATCACCCGGCTTTAATTTTCCATAAACTTCTTTAAGGGCATCTTCTCTGTTTGTTATTTTATCTTGATCAAACGTCAAAGCCATTGTTGGTTGGAAAACATATCCTGAGGATTTTATTATCTCGAATGATTTGAGAAGACCCAGCGTTGAATCAATCAACTCCTCAGTTATAAAAGTTCCCTGAGTAATCAATATCTCACCGGTCTCTTTATCAACAACATCTTTGGCTACAACTTTATTAATCAAAGCATTTTTTCGCACAATTAACGAATTTATACCAGCTTTAAGTAATTTTTCTATGGATGCTTTGGTAAGACGTTGCCCAACAGAAAATTGTTTTTCAAATTCTTTTGGAATTGAGTCAACTTCAAGACGTTGTCCAATCAGCTGATTGTTAATTTTTTTGAAAAATTTATCGCCTTTTACTTCAATTGTCTCAAACTCATAAAATTGAGATAAAATTGAATTTCTTTCAATACCCAAGGCTTGTAAGAACGTTGTTGCTAAAATTTTCTTCTTTTTATCAATTCTAACGTTAACAATATCGTTATGATCAAATTCAAAATCAATCCACGATCCTCTGCTAGGAATTATTCGAGCAACCTGATAGGGCTGACCACGAAAATCACGATTTTTCTTACTCATCGTAAAAATTACACCCGGAGCACGATGGATCTGACTTACAACAACGCGGTCTACACCGTTAATTAAAAACGTTCCCTGGCTTCCAAGTTTGTACCTTCCGTCATAGTCTTCATAAAGATCGACCATCACAGGAAGATCACAAAAATAAATATCCTGTTCTTTGATGTCCCTGACCACCCGTTTTGATGTTTCTGGATCGTTGTCCCATGTCATTAACTGCATTTTGACCTTAAGTGGCATCGAGTAGGTTTTACCACTATAACGGCAATCATCAACATTGGAATCAACTTTTATGGTGACACGTGAAAAACATTTTTTGCAACGAGTGTAGGAAGCTGTATCCTTTTTGCAACTTGGACATATGCAAGAATCTTTTAATGACCCATGTCCACCCTTTTTACACGAGCGACACTGCCATTTATATCTATTCTCAACACCAGTAACTTGCCCACAAATGCACGCCCAATTCCCTAATTCATAACTTATAAATTCCAAAGAAATTTTTTCATTATGCTCAATTGGAAAAGTATCTCTAAATACCTTTTCTAAACCGATATTTCTGCGCTCCGAAGGCAAGCAATCTAACTGCACAAAATCGTTAAACGACTTTGATTGCACCTCTATGAGGTTTGGTAACGAAACAACCTCTTCAATTTTACTAAAAGATTTTCGTAAAAGGCCTTTACCTCTTCCGTATTGAGACATCAATTTGCTCCCACTCGTAAAAAGTTCAAATCAACCGAACAATACACCAACGCTTAACAAGCTAGCTAAAGCCCAACTCATTATAATCCATAAAGAACGAAATTAGACTCCGTCTCAAAACACTAGGTTTCAGACGGAATCTAACTTAAAAATTTCACCCAATAAAATAACCAAGAATTTAAACCCAATTATTAGGCCAATTCTACCTTGGCTCCAGCCTCTTCCAATGCTTTTTTAATTTTTTGAGCATCTTCTTTTGGAGCAGCCTCTGACACAACAAATGGAGCGCTTTCAACTGCTTCTTTTGCTGCGCCCAAGGCAAGTGTTGTAACAGATCTTAAAGCCTTAATAACTTTAATTTTATCTGCGCCAGCATCTTTCAATGTAACTTTGAACTCGCTCTTTTCTTCCTGAGCGGCTGCTGCTACGGGCGCTGCGGCTGCTGCAGGGGATGCTGCTGCCACAGGAGCTGCTGCAGATACTCCAAACTTTGTTTCTAATGTTTTAACAAGTTCTGCCAACTCCATAACCGACATTTTGCTTATTTCTTCTACAATCTTAGATGACATGTGAAAAACTCCCTTACAAGATTAAACACTTAAATCACAATTATTATGTTCAGGTGAATCCCAAATTTAAACCAGATATTCAACCCCCAACCTAATAACTAATACAACTATCATATCAAACAATCTTAATTGCCGCTAGCCTTCTTTTCTTCAATTTGCTTGAGAACTTGAGGCAAACTAGCAACAACCTGGTTAAGCACTCTAACAAATGACGCAATTGGAGCCTGCATTGTACCCAGTACCTGAGCAATTAAAACCTCTCTAGATGGCAATGATGCAATCATATCTATCTGAGAAGGATTCAACACTTTTGACTCAAAAATACCGGTAACAACCTTTAAAGCGTCATTTTCTTTTGAAAAGCCTATCAATTGCTTTGCTACAGCAGAAACATCACCTTTTGCAAAAACAAAGCCAATTTGATCTTTGAAACTAGACTTAAACTCTTCAGCTCCATCTATATCCTTAGATGCTATATCCATCAATGATGATTTTATAACCTTGAGCTGGCCACCATTTTGACGAATACAATTTCTTAAATTTTGCATCTTAGCGACACTCAGGCCTTTATAGTTAACGACAAACACAGCCTGCGATTTGGATACAAGTTCCTTGGTCGAAGATATAACCTTTTCTTTTTCTTGTCGATTCATTGTTTGATCCCTCTATAAACTCTGTTATGAAACTTCGTCTGGATTGATACTTACGCCAACACCCATCGTTGAAGAGATCGTGAGTTTTTTGAGGAATTTTCCCTTTGATGTTGCGGGCTTAGAACCCTGGATAGATCTGATTAAAGCAACCAGATTATCATGCAATTTGTCAACCCCAAAAGAAACCTTCCCAAACGGGGCATGAACAATTCCACACTTATCGTTTCTATAGGAAAGTCTACCCTTTTTAAGATCTGTTATAATACCAGTCAGATTAAAAGTGACCGTTCCAATCTTATTGTTTGGCAGCAATCCACGAGGACCAAGAATTTTTGCAACCCTTCCGACTAAACCCATCAAATCGGGTGTTGCCACTGCTACATCAAAATCCATCCAACCTGATTCAATTTTTTGCACCAGATCTTCTGTACCAATATAATCAGCGCCAGACTTACGAGCAGCATCCTCGTGCTCTCCCTTTGCAAAAGCTAAAACTCTAACCTTTTTACCAGTACCATTTGGCAAAAGGACAGAGCCTCTGACTGTCTGCTCTCCCTTGGATGCATCGATTCCAAGAACCAAATCAACATCAACCGTCTCGTCAAACTTTGCGTGAGCATTTTTGACGACAAAATCGAGTGCCGACTTCCAAGAGTTGACATTAGCTCCTGCTAACTTTTCTCTGGCTTTCAAATGTTTTTTACCTGTATTACTCATAATTCAAATCCACTTCTATTAAGTAATTAAGTGATGATTTCAAAAGCACAAATCTAAAGCAGTTCAACCGCTATTCGACTCTAACATTTAACAACTACTAATCAATAACTTTAAGGCCCATGCTTCGAGCGCTGCCTGCAACGATTTTTTTTGCAGCTTCTATATCAACAGCGTTCAAATCCGGTAATTTAATTTTGGCAATTTCTTCTATTGAAGACCACTTGATTGTTCCGGAGGTATCTTTTCCTGGATTGGATGCCCCTTTTGTAATATTCGATCTTTTTTTGAGCAACTCGGACACCGGCGGAGTTTTCAGAATAAAATCAAACGTTTTATCTTTGTAAATTGTAATCACAACCGGAACAGTCTCACCCTTGCGTTTCATTGTTGCAGCATTAAATTTTTTACAAAAATCCATAATATTAACACCATGCTGTCCCAATGATGAACCAACTGGTGGGGCTGGAGTTGCAGCTCCAGCAGGAATTTGAAGCTTTACATTCGCTTTAATTTCTTTTGCCATTTGAACTAACCTTTATAGTTTGTTTATGTTTAGTTTAATTTATTTTTTAACCTGATCAAAACCCAATTCAACTGGAGTAAGTCTTCCAAAAATACTTACCATTACCGTAAGCTTTTCACGTTCCTCATCAGTCTTATCAATTCTCCCCACAAAACCAGAAAATGGACCACTACTTATGTGAACCTCATCTCCCACGGCAAATGGCTTCTTTTCGCTAGATACGGTGAGTTTGCCGGACATCTGAGCAAAAATTCTATCCACTTCCTTGTCGGTAAGTGATACCGGACTTTCTCCACCTAAAAAGCGAGTAACTCGTGGATTCGAAGAAACCAGCCTAAATGACTCGCCAACCATTTCCATCTGGATCAAAAGATACCCAGGGAAAATCTTCTCTTTTTTGGTCTTATCATCAGCAAAGAAACTAAGAACCTCACCAGTTGGCACTAGAACCTGCCCAAAAAGTTCTTCTAAAGATTCCTCTTTGATTCTCTTTTCCAGGTCAACTTTGACTATATCTTCATATCCCGTGAAAACTTGAACTACATACCAGCGCTTCATTGTAAATCAGAAACTCCACAACAAGACTATGCTAATAATATTATCCACCAATAATTTTTCTAATCAAAAAGCTGGAAAGCCCATCCATGGCCCCCAAAATAAAAGCAAAAACAACAACCAAGATACAGACAACTATGGTTGTTCCAATAAGTTCATCCTTGGTTGGCCAAGTAACTTTTCTAATTTCTGCTCTAACTTCGTTTACGAAAGCCATAACTTTGCTCATAAACCGCCTTTCAGTACCAGTCCATATTGGCAGGCCAGGAGGGATTCGAACCCCCAACCCGCAGATTTGGAGTCTGCCGCTCTACCAATTAGAGCTACTGGCCTAACTCTTTCTACTTCGTTTCCTTATGTGCGCAATGCTTTCGGCATTTCTCACAATACTTATTCAACTCCAGCTTCGCAAATGCTCTTTTTTTTGAAACATGCTTGCTGTAATTTTTCATTTTGCAATCTTTACACTCTAAGTGAATGATCGTTCTAGCTTTTGCCATGGCTGCAAAATCCTAAATTTATAAACCCCAAAAAATTCAAAACTCTACTACATTATTTTGTAAGTCCTGGATGGAGCCCGCGACCGGGCTTGAACCGGTGACCTCTCCCTTACCAAGGAAGTGCTCTACCACTGAGCTACGTGGGCTAACACACTCGCTTGAATTGGAGCTGGCAACTGGACTTGAACCAGCGACCTGCTGATTACAAATCAGCTGCTCTACCAACTGAGCTATGCCAGCACTGCTTCTGGAGCGGGAAACGGGTCTCGAACCCGCAACCTACAGCTTGGAAGGCTGTCGCTCTAGCCAATTGAGCTACTCCCGCACACTAAATTTCAATAACATTTTACTATTAAAGTACGGTAAAAAACAGTATATCCGAATTTCATAGCATATCAATTATTAATTTATTAAGTGAATCGCACCGGCTTAAAAGCGCGGTGCTTCTACCTTATTGATTTTTTATGTACTCTCTAACTTTATTCACATTTACCTCACCAACCGTCTCAGCAAAATATCCATCTGACCAGAAGCTGTCACCCCATAAGAACTCTTCAAGCTCCGGAAACTCTTCCCTAATTACTTTGCTGCTTCCACCCTTTAACAACTGAACTGCATAGCTTACACTTATATTTTGTTTTAACTGAATTAGCATATGCACGTGATCTTCTTGAATGCTTAGCTCTTTAACTTCCCATTTATTAACGTCTGCGCACTGTAAAAACAACTCCTTCAGTCGCTCCGCGACCTTTCCCTTCAATACTCTTTTTCTATACTTGGGAATCCATACTATATGATACATTAGCCTGTGTTTCGTATGCGCACCTGTCCAATACTTTTCCATGTATCATAGTATGCCATTTCCAGTGGCTCTTCGCAAAATTTAGTAAACTAATTTTGCTTCGCGCCAGCGGTGAGCTTTCATCCCCAGGCTTGAAAGACCTGGGGGTTTCAGCTCTTTTACTAAAAAACTATCGCGGAAGTCATGTAGGGCGCCAGACGCCGTGCCCGCCATAGCTTTATGCGACGGCGAAAGCTGCATAGCATCGAAGACTGGCTTGCCATCCGTAGCCACGAGCAAAACGAGGGCGAAGGATGGTGGGGAGAGTAGGATTCGAACCTACGAAGGCATAGCCAACGGATTTACAGTCCGTCCCCTTTAACCACTCGGGAATCTCCCCATATGCTTATATAAAAGGCCGTACTTAACTGAAATAGTTTAAAGTAAAATTTATAAATATGATAGTGACTTTGACAAAGTTTTCAATCTTTTTTTGATTTTTTTAAAAGAATCAAAAAAGCACTTCGCATAATACCCGAATGCAAGCGTCATAATCAAACAAATCCATCAACTGTTACAACATGTAATATTAAACGAAAAACAACTCGCTTTTTTGGATTTTGACAAACTCGTTAAGATTCGATAATATTTAAGCTTGTAACTGTATTTTAGCAAGTAAAAAGTAGTACTTTAAAAACCGTTAAAACTGTTAAAACTTAAGGGTAGATAAAAAAAATGGTTATTAAATCTCAGAGAGAAACTCGTACATTTTCTGCACCAAGGGGCTTATTACATGGTGTTGGTAGGCGTAAATCTTCTGTCGCCCGTGTTTGGTTGAAACCAGGCAAAGGAACTATTGAAATCAATGGCAAAGATTACACCAAATATTTCGATACAGACCTTTCAAGAGGAAAGATTACATTTCCTTTCAAAGTAACCAATCTTGAGAGAAGTTTCGATGTCAACGTCAATGTTTTTGGCGGCGGACTCAAAAGTCAATCAGAGGCAGTAAGACTCGGAATTTCAAGGGCTATTCTTAAAATGAATGAGGCTTTAAAACCTTCCTTGAAAAAGCATGGACTCCTTACTGTTGATTCAAGGCTCAAAGAACGTAAAAAATACGGACAAAAAGCAGCCCGTAGGCGCTTCCAATTCGTAAAACGTTAATCTTTTTGGTTCAAATATCGAGAGTACAAATGTAATGTGTGGAATTGTTGCATACGTAGGGAATAAACCTTGTCGGGAATTTATTATCGAGGGACTATCTCGACTTGAATATAGGGGTTATGATTCTGCAGGAATTACTTGCATTGATAGTTCAACAAATCATATACAGGTCTGCAAAGAGGTCGGTGGAGTATCCATCCTTAAGAAGGCATCTGAGAGCGCCGGCCTAAACGGTTTTACAGGAATGGGGCACACTCGTTGGGCAACTCATGGAGTAGTTGATAAAAAAAATGCACACCCTCATTTAAATTGCAAAGAAAACATTGCCGTCGTTCACAATGGAATAATTGAGGATCATGATGAGTTACGACAAAAATTAATGAGCGAGGGACATAGTTTTTTATCAACAACAGATTCGGAACTCGCCGCTCACCTTTTTAGCAAATATATTGATAAATATAAAGACATACGTCTTGCAGCAACACACCTTGCCAACTCAATTAAGGGTGCATTTGGATTAGTTTTTATTTTAGAAGATTATCCAGATCAAATTTTAGTTTTCCGACACAGGTCCCCAATGGTTTTAGGGGTTGGTGAAAACGAGTCTTTCGTCGCATCAGATCTCCTTGCATTTTCAGATAAAACAAACAAAGTGGTATTTTTACCGGATGAATGCTTTGGAATAGTAAAAAAGGATTCCATCGAATTATTTGATTTCAATAATCAACCGTTACAAGTTCAAATTCAAGAGATAGACAGCAAATATCTGGCTGTTGATAAAAAGGAATTCGAGCACTTCATGCTCAAAGAAATTTATGAACAAAAAAAGGCAATCAGCCGCACTATCTCATTCTTTAAAACCATCGGCTGTAGCAAGGATACAGATTGCAAGGATCATCCGATCAACAGCACATGTTTATGGCGACAGATTGGACTAAATCCGGATATCGTAAAAAATCTAAGAACACTTCACATAGTTGCCGCTGGAACGTCGTGGCACGCGGCTAGAATTGCTCAGTTCTTTTTTGAAGTTATCGTAAAAATTCCTACAAAAATATATCTTGCTTCTGAGTTCAGGTATATGCCATTTTTTGCGGAACAAAATTGCGCGTTCTTGTTTATCTCCCAATCGGGAGAAACGGCAGATACTCTTGAGTGTCTACGCTTAATAAATTCATTTGAATTGCCAACCATTACTCTTACAAATGTCTCAACAAGCTCAATGGTACGCGAGTCAACAGGATTTTTGCCAATGCAAGCCGGCCCGGAAATTTCAGTAGCTTCAACAAAGGCCTTTTCTACTCAGCTAGCTTCTCTTTACTGGCTTGCCCATCGGATGGCAGTAGAACGCAATACACTTGCATGGGATGATATGGCCAAGGCCGAAGAAGATCTGTTCGTTGCCGCTGAAATTCTTGAGTCAGCTATCGATGTCTACAAGATGAAGATAATAACCGAACTTGCACCAAAATATTCAAAATACGATCGCTTCATATTTTTGGGACGACATGTTAGTTACCCATTTGCAATGGAAGCTGCACTTAAATTAAAAGAGGTCTCTTATATTTTTGCGCAATGCTACCCTGCAGGAGAGCTAAAACACGGGCCGATAGCACTTGTGGATGAACATACACCCATCGTAATATTCTCATCACTTGATGAATTAATTTATCGTAAACTTATTTCCAATGCACAGGAAGTCAAAGCACGCCAAGGACATCTGCTTGCATTTGCATTCGAAGGGCAAAAAGAGCTGATTCAACTTGCCGACATAGTTTTCATAATTCCAAAAGTCAAACCTTTGCTTGCTCCTCTTGCAATGACAGGACTTATGCAGTTCTTGGTCTATCAAATTTCTCGTGAATTAAATTTACCAATTGATAAACCAAGAAATTTGGCCAAATCTGTAACAGTCGAATAATTGTGCTTCATTATTTCTCGGGAAATAATCCCAACAACTCATAAACATTTTGAAAGCCAAGCCGTTTACATGAAGTCTTAACATTTTGACTCTTGGAAAGCAGAATACTTTCAAGCCCAAATCGCTCTGTTTCTTTTATAACAGCTCCAATTTGGTTTATAGGCTTTATCTGTCCGGTCAGACTAATTTCGGCCACTGCAACCGATTTTTGGGGCAGTGTAACCTGAAAATAACTTGAAAGTAAAGCCAGAGCTATTCCCAAGTCAGCAGAGCTCTCTTTAATTTTAAATCCACCGCTAACTTTGAAAAATATATCCTGCGTACTAAATTTAATATGAAGATATTTTTCTAAAATTGCAGCAATCAAAACCACCTGTTTTGGATCAAGGCCTGTAACGACACGCTGAGGCATTCCAAATTTTGAGTCAACACATAACGCTTGCAACTCAAGCAAAATTGGCCTAGACCCTTCGATACAACATACCAGCGCTGACCCGGGGTTGTAAGAAGCTTCAGACAAAACATACTGATTAATGTTTCCAATCTCAACAAGGCCTTTTTCATGCATCTCAAAAAAACCGACTTCGTTAATATTCCCAAAGCGATTTTTCACTGAACGCAAAACACGGACCTGCCAACGATCTTCCCCCTGCAGATAAAAAACTGAATCAACCATGTGTTCCAAAACCTTAGGCCCAGCCATCTGTCCATCTTTAGTTATATGCCCGGTAATCAAAACCGCAATGTTGTTCTCTTTGGCAAAACGCATCAAAAAAAATGCGGCCTCACGCATCTGGGCAACTGTTCCGGGATAAGAATGAGATTGCGAAGAGATATGACAGTTTTGAATTGAGTCAAGAATCACTAAATCCGGCTTTAGCTGCTCGCAAGTAAATATTATATCTTCCAGAGTTGATTGATCTGAAAACAACAAGTTAGTGCTTGTTATTCCAAGTCGAAGAGAACGGCCTTTAACCTGTTCAAGAGACTCTTCAGACGAAAAATACGCAACTTTTTTCTGTTGCGAAATTTTATCTGCAATTTGGAGTAGTAGTGTTGATTTACCAATTCCAGGATCTCCTGTCAAAATTATAAACGAACCGGGAAGCACACCTCCGCCAAGAACATTGTCCCACTCTTTAACTCCCGAAACCATCCTGGTTTGCAAATCAATTTTTATCTCTTCAAGACGAACCATTTTAAGAGGTACAGCATTACTACTTTTTTTTAAAAACCCAATTCCGCTGGGTTCATCCACGGATTCAGAAAAGCTGTTCCATTCGTTGCACGAAGGACAACACCCGATCCACTTTACACTTTGATAAGAACAGTTCGTGCAACGGTAACTAGTTTTTGTTTTGGGCATAAATTTTACACACTTTGTCCGCCAACTTTACTCTGACTGTCTGAGGAAAGTGCACCGGGCAAAATGCATGGCTTTTTATCTATTTTAAAACAATCTCTACATCTGGCCTCATAACATTCTTCAGCGCCAACCAAAATTATAGGATCAGAGTATTTGGCAGGTTGACCGTTGATAATTCGCTGGGTATAATGAGCCTCTTTTCCGCAAACAACACAAATAGCTTTAAATTTTACAACTTCATCGGCAACAGCCATCAACGTTGCAACAAGCGGAAAAGGCTCCCCTCTAAAATTAAGTTCCAACCCAGCAGTTATCACTCTTTTTCCATTGTCGATCAGCTTAATGATAACCTCTACTATTTTCTCTGAGAAAAAGTGTAGTTCATCAATGCCAACTACATCTACATCTTTATCGGCAAATTCTAAAATTTTATCCAGCCCTTCTGGGGAACCACTAACAACAAATGCGGTTCGCTCTCGTCCAACATGAGAATAAATATTTGACGCATCAGTCATCTTTTTTCGTTTATCTATACTGTGCTTAATCGTTAAAACATTCTGTTTTGCAAATTCTGCACGTTTTAAGCGACGAAGTAATTCTTCTGTTTTTCCTGAAAACATTGACCCACAAATAACCTCCAACCGACCTTTAAATTTCTTGCTTTCCATTTTTACCTTTCAACTTTTTATAATTACGCTAGTGGATCATCAGCCCACTCGTCCCAACTAAACCACCTGGAAATTTTACTCCAAATTCCAGGGTTAGACACCGGATCAGCTACCTGCCCACTATCCACGTTTTTTGATATAGGGTTAGGCGCCAAATCAACTCCCTGCACGCTACCACCTGCCGGTTTTGGTTGCTCTTGCGGTTTGGCGCTTGAAGACCGAAACCACCCAGTAAATCTACTCCACCAACTAGGGTTAGACGCCAAATCAGCGTTTTGGGGTTGTGCCTGTTCTTTAGATCTCAAACTGTCAAGTGCATATTGTGCTAAACTAACTAACAATCTTATAGCTCGAGACTGATCAGTCTTTTTATTAAGCCTATCTATTAATTTTTCAAGCCAGTCTTCTGCATAAGCCTCTACACGTTTCCCTGACTGTTTTACAACAAAATAAATTACAACACAAATTACTACAAAAATAATAAAAAGAACAACCATTATTTTAAAAAAGGTTTTCAAAAATGATGGTTTAAATAATGGCTCTGCAACAGAGTATACCTGCAAAAATTCGATAAATTTATCGATATCTTCATCTTTCAAAGAACAGACTGACAAAGCTTTTTTAATCTCAAATAATTCCCTTTTTATTTTATCAAGATAATACACAATGTGCTTAACCTTTTCTTTATATGATAAATCTGTAGAATTCACAATCAAAATAAAAAGCATAGCCTTTGAAAGCGTTGCACGAAACGGGTAACTAAACTGCTGGAATACAAAATTTGAACTTGTATCGTTAGGAATCTTAAACTTGTAAAGATCATGCAAAAGGTCGTAAAATTGCACCTTAATTTTTTTATCAACGTCTATTTCATTAACAAAGTTTCTAAACACAAAGTAAAAATATCGACCGAGTTTATGGAGCAATATCTGCGCTTCAGGGGCTTCCTGCCTATTTCGCTGCAACCATTCAATAAGATTTAGCAAAACAGGACCTGCTTTAAGAACATTGGTATCGATAGTCTCTTCTAAAATAAGTTTTTTTTCGTCCTCTGAAAAAAAACTTTTCTCTAAAAGATCCTTGTACATCTCCTCAAACTCTCCTTGGGCAATTAAAAGCTTATCGTCCAGATTAGTAAACAAGTCATCAGAATATCCCTGCAATGCAGAGCTACCAGCCATTAAACTCAAAAATGATCCACTCAAAAATAAAAATATAATTATTTTTTTAAACTTCATTGCTACCTATTCCTTTTTTACTCACCACCCAAACCAACTCAACCAATTTCTTCCCACGGGGGCTTCTGCTTCCCCGGGTCCTACAGCAGCATCAGGATCAGTTCTAGGTTCTGGAGCGCTGGTGTGGGCACGATCATCAGACACTTTGTCAGAAATGTCAATTCGCATCGGAACAATTGGGCACCCTGGCACAACTCTAGCCCCAGATTCATACACTGTGTTTAAAGCAGTTCCCACGCTTTTTCTAATTCCAGCTTGGACTTTATCTGAATCTACATGCTCAAGCGCACCTTCTACGAAAAGGCCACCAAATGATTTTATTAATTTTTTCAACTTATCCGAAACAACTTCCCATCCTTCTCCAATTTTATTTTCAATTTGCCCCCGCAAAACCTTGTTCCAGGCAAGCCACACAACCAATATAATTGCAGCAACAATAATAACAGCAATAAAAATTCGTTTCAAATAATTTGGACCCAAAATTGGCTCCTTTGCGGCATACGTCTGTAGTAATTCAACAAAATCATTAACATCTGCTATTCTCAAATTACAATTATCATAACATTTTTTAATTTCAAGCAACTCCCTACGTATCTTATCAAGAAAATATGCTACATTTTCAACCTTTTCGTCATAATTAAGACTTGATGCATTAATAATCAGTATAAAAATCATTGCTTTTGAAATTGTTGCCTGAAATGGGTATTCGTATTTTAAACTCTCCTCAATAGAACCAACTTGTGCAGGCACTTTAAATTTATAAAAATCATGCAAAAGGCCAATCAGACGTCCTTCATATTTTTTATTAACATTTAAGAGGCCCACAAAATGCCTAAACTCTAAATAAAGATATCTGTTCAACTTACGCAAAAGCAAAAGTCCTATAGAATCATTTTTTTTATTTTTATTAAGCAAGCTAATAAGATTCAGCAAGACCGGACCATTTTCTAGAATGTGTCCTGTAATATTTGACTTTAATTTAAAATTTTCATTGGAAGCTTTGAATTCTTCCGGATTCTGATCCAAAAAATATTTGTATAAATCGTTAAACTCCAGCTTGGCTCTATCCACCTTATCAAGCAAGGGGATAAACAGATCATCAGAGTAGGCACTTAGACCAAAACTCAAAAGTGTAAATACTAGAAAATTACTGAACAATTTTTTGCTAAAAATTTTCTTGAATATTGCATTCACGTTAAATCCTTTATTTATTTAACGCGAGTTCGATAATTAATTGCTTACTTTAAGGCCTAAAAACAATTCGTTGTAAACCAAAATAAGCCATGATCTTCTACTGGCGTCGTCCCGGCGACCTGTCCGTCGTAGCTCGCAGAGCGAAGTCGGAAGGCCGGGATCCAGGTTTTTTTATTTTTCTTTAGTTATCGAATTCGCTTTATTTATTAAGATTTTGGTTCAAGTTCGTTCAAGTATGGTAACAAGTTATACGTTTTTTTCAATATAAATAGACTTCTACAAGCTTTTACTCACTCATAGTCAATAATATATTTTAATAATCAAAATATTTGATTTAATGAAATTTAAGGGACTAAACTAAAAAACTTAATAAAATTTGCTATTCATTTAATTACAATTGCTGCTAGTCTTGTTCTTTGGATTATTGGTGTTAATATTTTTTTACTCTTTTTTTATGGAATATTTATGTTGGGTGCTCACATTTTGGTAAAAAAGTCTCTTGAAATTCACGGTTCAGTTGAAGTCTCAGGAGCAAAAAATGCCGTCTTAGTAATTATCAGTTCGCTAATCTTGGCCAAAGGCACGTCTGTATTAGATAATGTTCCCAATTCTTCAGACGTCAACCATATGATAAGGCTACTGCAGGACTTGGGAGCCGAAGTTGAATTTGACATTGAAAAAAAACAGTTGAAAGTTGACACATCAAATTTAAATCAATTTGAAGTTAAGCCTGAAATAATGAACAAAATGAGAGCCTCAATTTTGGTCATGGGACCACTTCTTGCCAAATTCGGAAAAGCAAGGGTTGCTTTTCCCGGAGGATGTGTTTTAGGAGCTCGTCCAATCGATTACCATTTAAATGGGTTTAAAAAAATGGGAATTAAAATCGAAGAAGATGGTTGTTACATCAATGCTGAGAAAATCAACGGCAAAGAGCCTTTAAACAGTCGAATCATTTTTGAATACCCAAGTGTTGGCGCGACTGAAAATTTAATGATGCTTGCTACACTAACTGAAGGACAAACAACAATTGTAAACGCAGCACTTGAACCTGAAGTTCTTGATCTGATCAATATTTTAAATAAAATGGGTGCGGATATAAAATGCGGTCAAGGTGCATTTTTGTACATTAATGGGGTAAAAGAACTAAAGCCCGTCCAACATACTATCATTCCTGACAGACTAGAAGCCGGAACATTTTTACTCACAGCCGCAATTACAGCAGGCTGCGTAACTGTCACTAACGCAATAGCCGATCACATGGATATGTTTATCGAAAAAATGCGTGAGATGGGACACAAAGTCGAAACAGGAGTCTGTGCGGATGAAAATAATCCAACTAGAGGCATCAGGCTTACCGGAACAAGTCTACCGCAGGGCATTAAAATAAAAACCGGACCATATCCGGCTTTCCCAACCGATCTGCAAGCTCCAACAATGGCTGCCTTATGTCTTGCAAACGGCACAAGCTTGGTTGAAGAAACAGTTTTTGAAAATAGATTTATGCATGTTCAGGAGCTGCAAAAAATGGGGGCTCAAATTTCATTGGCTGGAAATCAGGCTCTCATTCGTGGCGTTGAAAATCTCTATGGCAGCAAATTAATCGCTACAGATATTCGTGCGTCATGTGCTCTTGTCCTTGCCGGACTTGCAGCAGACGGGCAGACCTATGTCTCCGGACTACATCATTGGAGGCGCGGATACGACCAACTAGAAATAAAGATTCGGGCACTAGGTGGACAGCTAGAAATCAACGAATAATAATCAAAATATTTAAAAATAAAAAAGCCGGGCCGATGTTAAAACCAGCCTGGCTTTTTTTGTTCTTAATAGCTAAAGTTTTAATGTCTAAAGAAGAACAGTGCAATTAATTTATAAATACCTGCAACTGCGATTATTCCATAGAGAATTTTATCTAAACCCTCAACTCCTACCATTTTATGAACATACTCCACAAGATTAAAGTTCAAAAATGTAACTAATCCCCAATTTATTGCACCAATCTGATGCAATAAAAGCCGCAATCCAGCAAAGAAATTTGCAACACATATCCAAATCCTTTCTACAAAACACCAACAATCCATAATTACCAACATAAATTAAAAGTATTTTTTGATAAGTATTATTGTAAATAAAAATGTTTTTTGGCCAAAAATATCGCCTCAAATCCAACAAAATCCGAATTTTAGACGTTGAAAAAATATCTAAGTCGTATTATATTCATCCGCAACCAAAGATCTTTCGACAAGATGATATTTTAAAATTAGCTGATGGCAAAGGATAATTCATGAATATTAAGAAAAAATTTTTATTAATCGGACTGCTAGCAACAGCATTCGTTGCAAATAACTATGTTTTATCTATGGAAGAAGTTCCTTTAATTCCTAATTCGTCTTACTACGTCTTTGATGGTTTCGAAGGTATGGACGCAGGCGATTGTACAGCAAAAATTCCAGAAACATCTAAGTACGTAACTTTTTATACATTTGACGGAACCGAAATCAGAAAAGTGGATCGCAACTCTCATTCCCAGGAATACATGGAAATAATGTTGGATCCAAGCGCACCAAAGCCTCAGCCTACTTCATGTTTGATTAAATATAGACCTGGCGAAAAGTTGGACTACTATTGGATGTGTTGTATGGAGAAAATGCCCGCTGCATGTTTTATCTCTTTTTATGATAAAAATGGCAATCAAATAAAAAGTTATCCATGCTGTACACCAAGACAAGAAGCGCTGCCATACCCTACAGGAAGGCATATAATAGTGTTTATCCCTTCAGGGGATAGGGGGGAGGCTAATTGGTACCCGCTTGATGGATCTAACCTTCCAGTCGACAAACGCTTTCCTCTGGACTTGAGCAAAATTTCAACTAAAATTCTTTTACAGCTCTGATAATACTGTCAGCGTCTATTCCAGCGTCATGCATAAGTTCTTGAGGCGTTCCGGACCTGGAAATTTTTGTAACTCCAAGCATTTTCTGTTTAATTCCAGAATTAATAATTTGGGCTGCAAGCATCTGCCCAATTCCACCGTTAATATAATGATCCTCGACTGAAATAATTTTATTGCCAGATTTTTGGGCAACTTTAAGTATAGTTTGGATATCCATGGGCTTGACGGAGTAAAGATCAATTACAGCAACTGAAATGCCTTGGGATTTTAGTTGCTCGTATGCTTTAAGAGCTTCGTGCAAAGTTATCCCTGCAGCAACAAGGCAACAAACGTCTTTCTCGCTCTGTCGCAGGACTTTACATTTGCCAATTTCAAACTTCTCGTCCAGATCGTAAATGACAGGCGTGTCTGCACGAGTCGTACGCAAGTAAGAAATGCCATCGTTGTAAGTAGCACACAAATTCATAAGTTTATAAGTGCAAACAGCATCCGATGGATACAAGATTATGGAATTTGGGATCGTATTGAACATTGCTATATCTTCAAGCCCCATCTGCGATGGCCCGTCTTGCCCGATTGAAACGCCACAATGCGAACCGCAGACCCTCAAGGCATTGCGCCCAATTCCTGCCATACGCAACTGATCAAAAGCACGCGTTAAAAATGCTGCAAATGTGGCAGCGAAAGGAATTTTGCCACGAGATTGCAACCCGGCGCAAACCCCAATCATGTTCTGTTCAGCAATAAAACACTGAATAAATCTTTCAGGAAAGGTTTTGGCAAAAATATCTGAAAAAGTCGAATTGCTAACATCAGCATCAAGGGCAACAATGTCAGGATTGTCTTGCCCGAGTGATTGCAAGGCGTATCCATAGGCTTTGCGGGTTGAGAGTAACGCATTCTTTTCAAAATATTTTTTGTTTGGATCTTGAAGCAGGTCGGCAGGCACCCAGGCTCCGCTCGAGGTAGCTACGCCGGGCGGGCAGGCAGGACAATCCTTCGATACATTTTGCTCAGCAAGCTTCGCAAAACACTCAGGATGAGCGGGATTAAGTAGGCGCGCTCGTGGTGAGCTTGTCGAACCATCCGTCGTAGCCTTGGCGTAGACGGACGCGCCAGGCTTCGGAAGAAGTCTATTAAATGTCATTTTAAGCTGTGAAATTGCTTTTTCTGCAGCTTCTTGAGTAAGAGGCTTGCCGTGCCAATTTGCCTCATTCTCAATTCCCTCAAGGCCATACCCCTTAACTGTTTTTGCAATAATCATCGTTGGCTGATTCTTAGTACTTTTTGCAACATTTATTGCATCAACTATCTGCGAAATATCATGTCCGTCGATAGATAATGTTTTCCAGCCAAAAGCTTGGAATTTATTCACATAATTTTGAACTTGATGCTCATGCAATGTTGGTCCAGACTGCCCTAATCGATTACAATCAACAAATCCAATTAAATTATCAACTTTATAAAAAGCAGCCAGTTCTGCGGCTTCCCAGATCGAACCCTCTGCTATTTCTCCATCACCCATCAAAACATAGGTTGTGAAATCCAATTTATCTAGGCGCGCAGCCAGCGCCATTCCCAGGCCAATAGATAGGCCTTGGCCCAACGACCCTGTTGCAGCTTCATTGTATGCAAATGTCGGCGTTGGATGTCCCTCAAGAGGGGAAGTAAACTTACGCAGGGACATCAGCTCTTCGTCGCTGATAACTCCAAACTGCTTCCATGCAGCATATATCACCGGAATTGCATGCCCCTTGGAAAGAATTACCCGATCGTTATTTGGATGTTTTGGATTTTTTAAATCGTAACGCAAAAAATTAAAAAAAATTGTTGCAACAATATCAGCTATAGAAAGGCAGGAGGTCGGATGTCCTGATTTACTTTGCGTGGTTGCCCGAATAGAATCTATTCTTAAATTAAGAGCCTGGTGTTTTAGGTATAAAAGATGTTTCGCATCAATCTGTTCTTTACTTAGCATGCTCTGGCCTTTAACTAAATTTTAAAGTATTTAAATAACTTACCGCAAGCTGACTCCAATTCTCCATCGATGAGTAAAAATGCTCACATTCTTCAAGAGTCAAGAGTGTTCCATCTTTTAATTCTGATTTAACTTTTATATTATCTGAATCACCTGTGAGTAAAAAAACAAATCCCATATGGACTTGCCCAACGGGATCACTATCATCATTAATTACACCAATCGGTTTAATTGTAATATTGCCTTTATAATATACCTCTTCGGAGAACTCCCTCTTTGCCCAGTCAAAAATATCATTATTCTGCATATCTTCTTGTCTAATATGTCCGCCGATTCCAAGCGAGTATTTATTTTTCAATCTACTTTCACTTGCAGTACTTTTGCGCTGCATCAAAAAAAACTTATCTTGGAAGTTAAAAATTAAGTATGGGATAATTTGTTTATAATTAACATCCAACTCCATGTCTGCACGCCATAAAAATTCTTTATGGGTATTTATAATTCCAAGGTATTCTGCAAAATTTGCTATCGGTAAAAAACCAGAAAATGCATCTTCTTCAAGTATTTTGGCGCGCTTAACTACCAATATTTTTTCAGCTTTTACTGTATTTTGGGGAACAGGTGTCGGATTTTTTTGCATTTCCATCGAAATTTCTCCTATTTTTGAATGTTTTTAGACCAAACTATGCCATAAACTATCAAAACTCCCCACTTTTTCATAGGAAAATGCAGTAAAATAATAAATTAAATAATTGAAATTAATATATTAAGTGTGATAGAATCAAATTAGAAAAGCAAGAAGTACTCTTGAACCCGGAAATATCAGGGTTCCTGGTATTTCTAGTAATTTAACGAGGGGGATAAGGTCATGAACAAATTTTTTAAATTTTTAGTAATAATAGGGGTTCTTTTCAGTAATCTTCCATTAAAGGCTGCTAAACCGGTTCCACGGCCTGGTGTAACAATTTTTAGAGGTAGACTCCAGAACGTTGGGGCTGAGAGTGATAAGTTTTTAAGATATACGTTGGATAGTCAAGATCCTCGTGGTTTCACGTTAACCGTGAATAGATACTTAAGGGATTCAAGCACATTTACAATTGAGTACACAAAGATACTCTGCGCAACAGGTGAGAGCATCCAGCAGGAGTTGTTTGGCAATAACGGGGAGTACTATGTCGGAAACATAATAACTCCGGATAGTAAGTATTTGATATATGATGTTGATAAAAAAAGCCTGAGTACAGTAACAAAAATTCTAAGACCTGATTACTCGTCCTATACTTGGCTAATTTTCCACTGTATACAGCTCAATCAGTACTTTTTTTGGCCACTTTTCCAGCAGCCAATGTTTTTGCAAAAATTCGGATTACCTGATGTAATCGATGTGATATTGTTCCAAAAAGTCAATACGCGCGGAATAGACTACGTTTATTGGAGATTTATTCCAGAGGGCGAAGCCCGCGCAAAGCAGTTGCCTTAAAGTTACGCTTTTTGTTAGTCCACATGATGAGGGCTGCATTTGTAGCCCTTTTTCATACCGTCGATAGTGTGATTATTTCTTGAATTTTTTCGGACATAAAAATACCTCGCCCCATAGCGTATTACCAAAATCATTGATATCCTTGAGCTGTGAGTTGTAATTCTATTATTTTTTTATTTGGGAATTTTATGAATAACTTTTCAAAATATTTTGTTTTACTTTTTATGGGGGTATTTTTATATAGTCAAGTTATGGCTAAAGATTCAACAACTGCGGGCTCATGTAATATTATTAAGGCTCATGATTCAGTCTCAACGGATTCATGTGAGTCGCTAAATGAGAGCAAAGAGGAATACCAGTTTATGTTGGCTCGTGATGCGGTATCTGAGACGACATCTAGTTATACTTCGATTCATGATGCTGTAAAAGCGAATGATCTTATAGCAGTAAAACAATTTATAAAAAAAGACAAGGCAAGTGTAAATTTTCAAAAGCAGGTAAAATGCGATAGCGACGCTGGTCTTATTACCTGCAAAATAGAACCACTGCATTGCGCAATTTTAGAAAATTTAACCGATATGGCAAAATATTTGGTTGATAATGGTGCAAATGTAAATGCTTGGTGTATGGCGAAAAAGTTTACGCCTCTTCATTTAGCAGCAGATGCAAACAATTTTGAACTTGTTGAATATTTAGTAAAACATGGTGCTGCCGTTAATGCTAAGCGCGGTAGTGCTATTTACTTCCTTCATGATTGTCGTGCATGTTCAAGTGCACTTTTTTATGCACATGATCCAAAAATTATTACTTATCTGATAAAGGCTGGCTGCAACCCCAACGAAAGAGGATTATTAGAAAGGACAGCATTGTTTTATGCAGCGATAAATAACGACTTAGATGCAGTGAAGTGCCTTGTTGATAATGGTGCAGATGTTAATCTAAAAACTAAGTTTGGTGAAACTGCATTGTCTCTGGCTAACCATTATCACGAGGTCGTTAAATATCTTAAAGACAAAGGTGCTGTAGAATAATATGCATACAAGATCTTTTTAGATAAATATGTCGAATAATAGATTGTATTATCCCTAAAACATCAATAATTCTTTATATTCTCTGAAATAAAATTTGCCCAAGCAGAGCTTTTGCCAAAATCTGATTGTAAATAAGACTGTTCAACATGCGATTTTGGAAAATAGATAGAAAGGCCTTTGGCATTTGCAAACTGCTTACCTGAAACATTTGCAATAACAGACTGCTCAATAATTTTATTTGTTTTTATCAGTGAGTTTTTTAAATTTACAAATTCTCGCTTACTTATAATCTGATTATTTTTAAAAACATCAATTTGATTCAAAAACTCTGAACAGTAAGAATGCAAATCAACATAGTTTGTAGCGCTAAATTGTAAACATAAATTTCTCGCCCTTCTGATTAGTTGTTCAGTCAAAGTTTTATCTATGTTTTTGCATGATTTTATATTATAAACGAACTCATCCACAGATTTTTTAAGATCATCCATACATTTCAAATCAATGGCCGACTGGGTATAAAATTGAATTTTATTCTTGTATAACATTTCATAGGCAAGAACAACCCCCTGCGCTACCTGTGCCGGGGTACAATCTTTACTGTTTAAAGCACCGCACAAAGCCGCATAATCCCATCCATGTGCCAACTCCGCCTCTTCAGATGCAATGAGATAATGCGCAAAATTTTTTGCCTGATACCCAACCTCTATCATCGCCATCAAACATGCATCCATACCCAAAACATCAATTTTATTATTTTTCAGAATACTTGTTTTTATCTCCTGCAAAGCACTGGTTAGAGCCTGATTTGTCATATAATTTCGAGACTGCTCATTGAAAAGAATTCCACGAATAAGATACGTCTCAAGCTTTGCATCACTCGCCGCCTGAATCTCAGTCTCTTTTAAAATCTTTTCAATTTCCTGGGCAGAACTTAGATCAACATCCGCCTGACAACATGTTAACGTCTGTCTTGTATCCACATACATATCATTAACCGTCAACCCATCAATTTGAATTCTTGGAGATGCATCAAGCAGTGCCGGCTCGATATAAAATTTTTGTGTTGTTTGGTATGGACTTTTATTTCCCCAAATCGGATCTAATATTCCAACTCCGTGATTCCATAAAATAAGTGCATATTTTTTTGCCGGATATTTTGTAACAGCCCAACGCATAGCATCTACTAAATCATTGGATGTTGTTCCATCGCTATTTATTTGTATATGTGAGTCCAAAACCATCTTGTCCTTTTCAATTTTATAACGCGAAGTTCCGTTGACTTGAGGGAAGTAGCTTTGCATAAGAATATTTAAATTTTCGCTCGATCCAATCGAAGCCATATCAGCAAAATTACGTTGAGCAAACTTTTTGAGATTATTGTTTGCCTGTACATAAACAAGTACAGTCCATTCGGCAGTTGAGGCAAAAACAGTATGCGCAAAAAACAATAAAAATATTAATAGAAAATATTTCGACAAACAAAAAAAACATTCCCTTGTTACCTTAGGCTTCATAAACCCTCCCCCCTGTAAAATTGAGTTACTAGGTCCAATGCATAAAACTAAACTTATCGCCTCTAGTATCATGCTACAAAGTTGAATACTCTTAAGTCAATAAATTTATCATTTGTAAATAATCGGCTAGATTGTAAGCGGTAAAGGCCAGGCTCCAAAAATTTAGAAAGAGATCTTCTGTCCATGTTTTCAAACCCGCAGAAATTATGTTAATCTACAAGTTAATTTTGAACTGTTAATAACAAAGCACCAATTCGATAACCCAGCAAAGTTTAAAATGCTTACAGTGAGAAGCCTTTGAATTGCATATTTGTCATCCTGAATTTATTTCAGGATCCATGGATTAGTTGCTCCTATTGCTCAATTGCAGAAATTTGGAATAAATCTATCCATGGATCCTGAAATAAATTCATAACTGTCCGAAGTGTTAAACGTAGCTTTGAATCGTCGGATGCGTATGGTTTTCATCGCACTCGTCCTGAGTGATTTGCAAGCAACTTGTTGCTTAGCAAATCGTATCGAAGGATAGAGCGCAACGGCGGATAGAATAAGTTTTTAGGGCGTACCCTTCGATACGCCTCGCAAGGCTCGGCACTCAGGGCGAGCGCCCTTGAGTGAGCGCAACAAGCGTTCAGATGGCTTTAAAAGCACTTCGGACAGTTGTGAAATAAATTCAGGATGACACATCTCTGGTCGGAAGCCACTTTTAGCATTCACAGCTGTTTTTTATAATTATCGAACTGATGTTAACAAAGGATGCCTCATGAGTTATGATTTTAAGTCTATTGAAGGAAAATGGCGCTCGAACTGGCGCAAGAATCCATATTTTAAAACAAGAAATAGTTATTCTGATAAAAAGTTTTACTGTCTTGATATGTTTCCATACCCGTCCGGAGCAGGACTACACGTTGGCCATTGGAAGGGGTACGTTTTTTCCGATGTTTATGCCCGCATGAAGTGGTTTATGGGATACAATGTTTTACATCCAATGGGATGGGATGCATTTGGACTTCCGGCTGAAAATTACGCAATTAAACAAGGAATTCATCCGGCAATTTGTACAAAACAGAATATTGAAAGCTTTAAAAAGCAGCTTGAAAAAATTGGCGCAATATATGATTGGGACAGAGAGGTAAATACTACCGATCCACATTATTATAGATGGACACAGTGGATATTTTTGCAAATGTTTAAAATGGGGCTTGCATATGAAGAGAACATGCCCATTAACTGGTGTCCAAAATGCTTAACGGGACTGGCCAATGAAGAGGTTGTAGGCGGAGCGTGTGATAGGTGCGGAACACAAACATTTCAAAAACCAATCAGACAATGGGTTTTAAGAATTACTAAATATGCTGAAAAATTGATTTCGGGACTTGAGAAATTAGACTGGTCTGAAAAAGTAAAATTGATGCAAATCAACTGGATAGGCAAAAGCGTTGGAGCAAAAATTACTTTTAAAACAGATACGTTTAAAACAGATAATACTATAGATTTAATTGTTTTCACAACACGCCCCGACACGCTCTTTGGTGCGTCGTTTATAGTTATGGCCCCGGATCATGATTTAGTCGACAAAATTACTACACCGGATAAGCTCTCACAAGTAAAATCATATCAAACTGAAGTTGCCAAGCTTAGCGATCTTGAAAGAACAACAGACACAAAAGATAAAACTGGAGTTTTTACAGGCCGATATGCCATCAATCCCGTCAATGGCGAAAAGCTTCCTATCTATCTTTCAAGCTATGTTCTTAAACATTATGGAACCGGTATAATCATGGCCGTACCTGCACATGATCAGCGCGATTTTGAATTTGCCAAAAAATTTAATCTTCAAATCAGGGAAGTTATCAAATCAAGAAATCCATTCGATGAACTCAGGGATGCCAACGGAAAATTAACTCAAGCATTTGAAGCTGATGGCACAATGATCAATAGTGACCAATTTGACGGACTGGATGCCAAAACCGAAGGCGCAAAAAAAATAGTCGCCTTTCTTGCCAAAAAAGGGGCTGCTGAACAACACATAACATATAAATTACGAGACTGGACATTCTCTCGTCAACGTTACTGGGGCGAACCAATTCCGCTTGTTCATTGTAAAAAATGTGGGATCGTTGCCGTTCCGGAAGATCAACTCCCCATACTACTCCCTGAAGTTGAAAAATATGAACCGACAGGAACAGGGGAATCTCCACTGGCCGGCATTGAAGAATGGGTAAATACCAGTTGTCCTGAGTGCGGTGGCCCTGCAAAACGTGAAACAAACACAATGCCTCAATGGGCAGGCTCATGCTGGTACTTCCTTCGCTACACAAGCCCGCATGACAATGAACATGCTTTCAATCCCAAAGATGTAAAATACTGGATGCCTGTTGATCTTTATGTTGGCGGAATTGAACACGCCGTACTACATCTTCTCTATTCTCGTTTTTACATTAAAGTTTTACACGATGCCGGATATCTTGATTTTGATGAACCATTTGCAAAACTTTTCAACCAGGGAATGGTTTGCATGAAGTCTTCAATAACTGGTCGCGTTGAAAAAATGTCAAAATCAAAAGGCAATGTTGTCACACCGGACGAAATTATTGATAATATGGGTGCAGATACACTGCGAATGTATGAACTGTTCATGGGCCCTCCTGAGCTTGATTGCGAATGGCAGTCCGACTCAATCAAAGGGGTACGTTCATTTCTGAATCGCCTTTGGGCATATCTGACCAATTCTGAAAATATTCTGCCTGCAGGCAAAGACGCAACGCATGGCGATGCCGATGAAAAATCGAAGCGCGCATTTCACCGTTTCTTGAAAAAATACCAGGAACGAATTGATGATTTCAAAGTAAACACCGCCGTTTCTGCGATAATGGAATATCTAAACGAATTGACAGAAAACAAGTACAAACTTGATCGTGATATACTAGAACAGTTACTCGTCGCAATCTCGATTATTACGCCACACTTTTCTAGCGAGTTAATTGAACGGTTACTGGACAAGCAACTTGAAAACTGCAAATGGCCAACGTTTGATGCCGCACTTGCAGCAGAAAATGATGTTGAATTTGCTATTCAGGTTAATGGGAAATTACGTGGCTCAATTGTTTTACCAAAAGATTCAACACAAACCGTTGTAGAAGCTCAGGCAAAAAATATTATTGCAAGCTGGCTGCAGGACAAACAAATTGTAAAAATTGTCTTTGTCCCCAATCGCTTAATTAGTTTTGTTGTTAAATAAGGGAGAAATAATTTGAAGAAAAGTAATATGAAAATATCACTTAAGATTTTAATTTTATTTTTATGTATATTTATTCGAACCCAATCAGCCGCTGCTGCAAAAAATCCATTACCGGAATATGCAGTCAGATCTGAGCAAGATCCGTTTATTAATCAAGATTCTTGCATGCTATGCTCACCTAGAACCAAAGCTGCAGGGTATTCAGTTATCATGCAATACTTCTTTTTTCTGGATGATAACAACGAGAACAAAATAAGAATTCAAAGATATATTTACATTCCTGTTTACACAGTAGAGGATCAGGTTGGGGATCAGTTTGATGAATTTTATGTAACTTATGAGAAGGTTGGTGAATGGTATGCAAATGACCCTTATGTACAGGAAACATTTGAATTTGTAGATTTGCGCTTTTGTCGGTTTCGACAAAGGTAATCACACTACAAATCATCAGCACCGAAATGTCTAAATTCTGCGCTTACGGGATAGTTTGAATGAAAAGAGACATAATCATATCCCTGGTCTTTATACTCCTGCAATTTTTTCAAGTTACCACTTTCTACCCACTTTAAAAGCCTAATTTGAACTTGCCCATCATGAGCGAAAAGAAAGTTGAAATATATCTCATACTCAGAAAGTCCTGATCCCGCAAGGTGGTTTTTGTTGATATTTTTAACAAGAGCAATCCAAGGTTCAACCCTGTGAATGCCTTTAATAATTTGAAATAAGTCCTCCAGCACACATCGCTGAAACAACATATGATGGGAGACGCCGGAATATTGTGCAAAAACTTTCCTAAATCCGGGAAGCACTCTGCATGCATGTTCAAAATATGGGGGATAATACTCGGGCGAGGGATTAAAGAGTGCAGCACCGGACTGCGCTTGAAATTTTACGGGCTTTAAAAAGACTGTATCAGCATCCAGAATCAAAACATTACTGGATATACCGGGAATAACAAACGGAGCATAAAACTTCAACAACTGCTGATATATCCACCCCGTCCTTGAATCTTTGCTTCTCCTATATTCATCTGCTTTACCCTCGTTATTATCAAATATCTGCATTGCAATATCTTTTTGAGTAAATGGGAAACTTTTTTCATCTATCCAAGTTGCATTTGACGAAAGATTCGATAAAAGATTCTCGGGGGCAACAATATATATATTCCTGATGTTAGCCCCATTCTCTTTAATTCCTGCTATGACAAGATCCAATGTACGTTGATCTTTTTTTATGCATGGAATTACAACATCTATTGGATCGTTGGTAAATTTATAATTAGCATCAAAAAAACCTTTTGATAAAAACTGATTTACGTGCTTGGAATGGATATGCAAATTATTAATACGGTACTTTGTACCATTGAACAATAAATATGGAATTAATCGCCCATAAACATCAGTCTGTAAATCGTAACTAAAATTTGCCGGATTAAAAAGACATCTTTCATTGATAAATCCGGGAGATGATGGCCCATTGCGCGGATCAGTTCCGCCCAGATATTGACCAATGGCAGCGGCATCAAAAACAGAGTGAAATTTATCTATATTTGTTGAATATGCAGCAGCATTTTGAGTTTTACATCCACTGGCACTTACAAGTGGATAACTTTCAGAGTAAGAAGATGGAATAATTGGTAAATTTTTTATTTTCGTAGGGTACTGTTTTTTGTAGAGCCCTAACACTTCCATGTCATTTTTACCCGACCCTGCATTTTCAACCATAAAAGCCGCAAGATGCGCCATTGCATCTTTATTAGCTGCATAAATAAAGCTTGGAATACACCTATCATCATTATCAAATACGGCAGCAATTTGGTCATGATATTCTTGTTGAAAAATAGGCAGTAATTCTTGGAGATCAACAAAAAGAGCAACGTCGCTTTCTATATGAAACAGATTTTTGACGTTATACTGCTGCATAAAATCATCTAAATATAAAAACCGCTCAGAGGCATAAAACCAAAATGAATCGCGAAAACTTTTATCAAGCGTTGATTTCTCTCGAAAGGCAGAATGCCTTTCGGTTAATTGCAGATTTTCAGCTGTAAAAATGGTTGTAAATCTTCCAAGATTATTTGATTTTTCTAATGCCTTCTCATTGACAATAACACAAATTTCATCAACTGGATTAAATAAACTGGCCTGAAAAACTGCATCTTGCAGATATGGCGGCAATGATGGCCCAAGATGTACAAAAACAAGAACGTGTGCTTGAGCCAAAGAAAAAAACATAAAACAGCAACCCAAAATACTAATTCCCCTAAAAATTTTACTTATTTTTCTAAAAAATCTCATTAAAACTCCTTTTATTGGTTAGACAAAGAACAAGCTGCCGCAAAGCTCTCCCAATCAGTTACCACTATCGGCTCTTGTTTAATAGTAAGAGCTTCTGCCGCTGGAGGAAGTACAGGATAAATACTCGGATTTGTTGCAAATTGTTCACAAATAATACATCGCGCACGCTCATAAGCACCTGCAAGATGCGCTGCAAAATCACCAGGCTGCCACTGTCCATAGTCACCACAATCACCTTTGTAAAGCAGCGTCAAAATGGATTGAATTTTTCTTCCTGGTAGTCTGACTATATACGGTGAATTTTTGTATTTTTCTGTTACAATAAGCTCGGATATTGCGCCTTGCTCCATGTAAGAGCCAGGCTGCCCATCTCCTCTTTCCCAAACTTGTTGTAAAAAATTTCTAGACCACTCAGAATTTCTTACCATAAAAACTCCGGAATTCACATCATTTTCAAGTATAGGAAAAGTTTTATGTGCTGCAATAATAAAATGAACCTGTGGACCACAATCTTTAATAATCTGACCTATAGAAATCTCTGGGTTTGTAATAAATATGTCATCATCAAACCATACATACCAATCATATTTACCCTCTTTCAATAAATCCAAAACTACTTTTATCTTGCCCCAGTATATACTTCGAGATGTATCCGGTGGATTGGGATAAAAATGTAAATAATAACCCCATTTTGACGCATATTTTATTAAAGAACTAAGCGTGTACTGAGAAAATGAAATGCGATTTGGAGTAGAAATAGTCACAATCGCTATCGACTGATTTGAATTGTTTTTATTTAAAGCAGGTAAAAAATTACTGTCGCTCCTGGCGACAACAGGCAAGGCATTACTACTGGTTTTATTTAATGTGGAGAGAAAGTTGCTATTACTTTTGATGCCAAGGCATTCTGCCAAAAACATTAAACATAAACACAAACATAAAATGTTTATATTTCTAAAAAATTTCATCTCTGCTTCTTCTTTGTTTAAAGTTTTGTAGAAATATTCACACGGACAATAACCGGATGATTGTTTTTTAGCTGATAACCTGCCGGGGATATGTCAAATTTATAATTACCCAACTTTGAAGCAACCAGAGAAAAGTTGGAATCAGAACGAATTAAACAATCAAACTGCAACATAGAAAAAAAGTCTTCCAAGACATGCACTGTGTGATCATGCTTATCATGGCGATAATCAAATGTAATTAAAGGATTGTTAAGCGCTTTTTTATATTTTTCTGCAATCTTTTCAGGATCTTTGTCATCCGTAAAAATATAAATATAGATCGATTTATTTGGGAATAATTCGGATAGTTTTTTTATACTTGATATATAAAAATTGTCATCAACACATTTGAATGGATAGTAATCATCAAGAAACTGGCGTCCCTCTTTCACTTTCAAATTTTCATCAAAAGATAGCGCTAAATCAAAGCCATTACTATTTCTTCTAACATGAACGGCAACGGTAATTTTGTCCGACGGAAGCGATAATAAGTCTAACTTACCTTTTGGACTTATAAATTTACGGGCTTCTGCAAGAAACTTCTCATCGCTCCAATTAACATAAAAATAAAAACGTCCATCTTCTATTCGCTCATACTCCTGTATCGATTCGGGAAACCAGGGCACTATGTATAAAATTCCATCATCCGGACGGATTGTTATAGTATCGACTAGCACTACTTTAGTAATTGGCTCTATATCAGTTGGTTTTTCTCTTTTTAGGGTAATTGAATTACCAACAGTTACTAACAACTCAGCATCAGACAAAACCAATTTTTCTGAATACTCGAATGGATAATAAAGTAATGGAATATTATATTTATATGAGATCCATTTGGCATGTAAGTAGCATATTAGGCTATCACCAAACCTTCCCCCACTCATATCATGACCTACGGCACTTTTACCGGATGCAAGAAGACGCAAAGTGTTGGCTTTATATTTCTCACAATCGAAAACAGATGAATTTTTGTCTGTTTCCGATTGTAAATAAGACGTAAACATCAACAATGCTACTGTTATAATTTTCTTCAAAAACATTTGACTCCTTTCAACTTATCACAAGTTTTCATAAAACATTTTAACTGTTTGGAAAAAAATTAACACGAAATATTTTAGTTATGGGAATGCCCATAAAACGGAATAGTAAAATTCGCTCCAGATCGCAATTTGCGCAATTTTTTGCTAAATACTTGTCTTGGACTTCAAAATTTTTGCAAACTTTATTTAATTAACGTGAACTCGATAATTTATAAAAGGGGCCACGCGTGTCAAAAATATCTTACGATCACAGATTTGTCATCCTGAATTTATTTCAGGATCCATGGATTAGTTGTTCCTATTGCCCCATTGCAGAAATTTGGAATAAATTCATCCATGGATGCTGAAACTAGTTCAGCATGACAAAAATGGCAGGAAACATGAGTAACAAAAAAATTTTATGCTTTTTAGGCATTTTTATAGCAATCAGCTTTGAGGCAAAGCAAATCTGGGCAGTAACACAAAATGTCACACAACCAATCGGCACACTTGTCAGAACATGGAACATAACGGGGGATCTCCCATTCCAGATACAACCACCACATCCGGACCATTTTCCCATACCAACAACTCCAATAGGAGAGCTCAATTATATCTGTGCGCAATGGGACTCAGAAGAAATCCCTGAGACAGCTCCTTACGATATTCGTTATCCTGCCACCGAAATTATATTAACCCAACCCCAACATTTTGTACGAATGATCGGCACGCCAAAAAGTGGTAATAATGGTGCATGGATCATGCGTTCTGAATATATTCGCGGGAAAACACCCGCTCAAATCAGAGACATCTTTGCATTACCTGAAGAGCCAATAGCTATTGTTAATGTGCAAATGCCCGCCTCACCGGACCCTAGCACTGGAAATAGCTACGTTCTTTGGACCGGAATTGCCGGCCCCATCAGAGACCCACTCCACAACTGGGGTGATGGGGGTGGGGTACAAAATCGACTAGTTGCTGATGTCCCTAAACCTTTTGTAACTGTACCAACCAACTACTTTCCTACTTACATGTTTACAAGACCAGACACACGCATCCACCGACAACCAATTGGACAGATCGCTCTTTCCTATAGACCGTTAGCCGGAGGTGGTAATGCGGGAAGAGTTGCAGCGTATCTGGATACTTTTATTCCTCAGGCATATTCTGATCTTGAAAACGTATATAATTCACTTGATTATTTAAACTATGTAGATTTTGGTCCACATCCACTTCGCAATGCCCTTAATCAAATCAGCCCTGAGAAATTTGGAGCTATTTCATTTCTGAGTTTTCGCAATGCTCTACTTTTTGGCAACACCCTTCTTGACGCAAACCCTCACAGAAGGGGAAGGCGATTAGGACTTGATCCATCAGAGCCCGGAAACAGTAAATCCAATTCAAAAATAAATCTTTGGATACAAGGTATAGGAGAATTTGACAGTAAAACAAATGAAAGCATTTACAACAAATTTGACGCCAAGTTTGGAGGAATATTTGCATGCGTTGATATAGAAGCGCAACCACATCTTTTTTTCGGAATCGGTGCCGCTGGCACATGGGATGATATCTCATGGAGGGGTTTTCCGGGTAAAGCTCATGGAGAAAATGCAAAAATTGGTTTTTACGCATCTTACTACCCAGCTTCATTTTTCATAGATGGTGCAATTTGTGGAGGCGCTGATTGGAATTCAGTTTCCCGCAGTATAAATTTTTATGATATTAATCGTAAGGCAAGCAGCCATCCAAACGGAGAAGATGTCGAAATACATCTGCAGGCAGGCAAAACATTTTGGGATACCGTCGCTCCAGTTTTTCGCTGCTCATATTTATTCAATCGACAAAATCATTTTAAAGAATTTGGCGCTCAAAGCTTGGATTTACATGTTAAAGGATTTAATACTCACACATTGCGTACATATCTTGGCATCGATGTTAACCCAGTATTTGATATTAATCAATCCGTCAGAGTTATTCCACTCATGTCTGTCGCCTGGATCAATGATATATCGCTAAATAACGGGATCATACGCGCTCAACTTGCCGGTCCTACAGGCAGTTTTTATGCCACGGGAATGAACAAAGAAGGCAGTTATGGGACTTGGGGTGTTGGCTTCAACGTTTTGTTCCAAAAAACATGGTCACTTTCTGCGCATTACGACACCGAGGTTCGCGGAAACTTTATTGCGCAATTTATTAAACTCGGCCTGGAGGCAACTTTCTAGTGAATTTAGATTAATATTCTAAAAAAATATTACTGAATTTCCTTAAAGCCAAAAACTTTAATAATAAATTAATAGTGATAGAATATTGTCGAATCAAAGAAAATCAAACATGTAAAAAATTTTGATAAAATCGGAAGGGATCCTTAAATGAAAATATTTCTTGATACTGCCAATCGCGAACAAATTAAAAAATGGACTGAAACCGGGCTTATTGACGGAGTAACAACAAATCCAACACTTTTAAGCAAAGAGGATTCAAACACCAAAAAGGTTTTACTCGACATTTGCAGCATGGTTAAGGGTCCGGTAAGCATAGAAGTCGTAGAAAATAACCCGGATGCAGTTTACAAACAAGCAAAAGAGATTTCAAATTTGGCTAAAAACGTTGTCGTAAAAATCCCATGCATGCCGGAATATTTTTCTGTAATTCACAAACTTGTTTCCGACGGAGTAAAAATTAACGTCACACTTGTTTTTACAGAGATTCAGGCGCTGTTGGTTGCAAAATTAGGCGTAACATTTATCTCTCCCTTCGTAGGGCGTTGGGATGATATAGGCAAAGACGGAGTAGATTTTGTCGAAAATATTGTGACAATAAAACAAAACTATGGATTCAAATCAGAAATTTTGGCCGCGTCAATTCGCAATGTATATCAATGGCAAAGGCTGGCTTATGCAGGCGTAGACATTATCACAGTTCCAGCTGAGGTAATTGAAAAAGCAATTAAACATCCACTATCAACCCAAGGATTGGAAACGTTTGATAAAGATTGGAAAAAGTTGAACAAAAAAAGCTTGTTTGAGTAAGACTCGATAAGCCATGGACCATTTTAAGATATGCACCTGTAACACCCACATGTTCTTTCCATATTCTCACACCATCTCCGCGATATGGGGTACATACATAAAAAATATTAAAGTTAACGCGCAATTCCAGAGAAAAAACAATCAAAGCAAAACTTTATGTCAAGACTTATTTTTTTACCGCATATAAACGAAAAAAGCGTTTTGGTGGATGGGAGACTGTTTTTTTAGTAAGCAATATGAATTTGTCTGCAAAAGAACAAGTCGAAGCATACAATTTACGTTGACCACAGGAAAAAATAAAACGAACGTCAAAGCAAAAATTTGGTATGCACCATTGATGATTTTGCTCAAAATCATATTCAAATTTTTTACACCAATGCTGTAGAATTCAATGTTTTAAATGTGTAGACAAAGTCCTGATAAGGCGCTTCTATTACTGATTTATAATACTGATTTACAAAAAACTTGCATAAAAACAACTGCGACTATATTTTTTCTATAAGTCGCTGGATAATATTTTTCAAAAAGAGAGAGAGAAGGAAGTTGAAATGAAGTTTGTATCTAAAAAAATGATGCTATTTTTTTTAACAAGAGTCGTGATTTTTACAGCAATGTATTTTTTTAGTTTATCTGCCGGAAGTCTGGGCGGTTCGGGTACTACGCCGCCTTATTACGCATTTCAACCTTTTAATAACGTTTTTTATGATCAGCAATTTGCTTCTGGTGTGGTCAGAATGGATAATGGATTTACGGTTACTGTTGTAAGCACAGGACCTGGCCGTACTCATGGCTCCTGTGTTTTTATGGACACATGTCTTTCCGTCTCCGGTGCCATTGATTTGCGTCAAACAAATACGATTTTTCTTCAATCAGATTTAACCCTGGATAATGGAGCTACATTTTCTTCCGGCGGAAACATTTATGGTTACGACAGAGCGCTTATTTTAAAAGGAGACTTAACGATTCCTGCCGGACAGGTTATTCACATAGGCGACAGAATTGTTATTGATGGGAATGGACATAAATTATTACTGGGTAACAGAGCACAGCTTTTTGTTGATACCGGTGCTACGCTGACGCTGAAAAATCTGATAGTGCAAGGGACATTGAACAGTCCGGGGAGTCCTGCCATCCAGTGTGCATCTTCTAAAAGCCAACTTTGTCTTGATAATGCTGAGCTTGATCTTCCCAACGATTTTTATTTTAATCAAGGCAGCATGTTTGTTCATAATGATGTTGCTGTAACCGGTACGTCAGCATTCTTTTATCGCTCATGCCAACCAAGTTTTATAACATCAGGGGCAAAATTGTACTTTGATGTTGGAACAACACTTGATTTTTATCCTAGCACAACCGGGACCCCTTCACTTTTGGCAAAAGATTTATTGTTTATGTCCGATCCGACAAGTCAGCTTTATTTAAACAGTTGCACCCTTAAATCAACATATACCGGATTTCGTTTAACCAAGGGGCAGTTGTTATTTGACAACAAAGTTTCAATGACAAGTGCCGCAGCATTTCGACTTGCTGACTTTTCTACTACCGTTACTAACTGGCAGGCATCATCAAGAGCCGCTTGTGTTGATTGGCATCCTTCGGGAAGATACATAGCCTTTGGTGTTGATAGTGGGCCTGCCGGCTCTGTCAGATTTGTAGTTCTAGGGTTTAATGGAACATCATTTACCCCTATTACTCAAACTGCGATATGGGCAAACTCTTGCCTTGGAGTTAGTTGGAGCCCGGATGGAAGATATTTAGCATGTGCCGGACTGGATTCATCGAATACCTATGTAAGAGTTTATTCTTTTAACGGAACAACTCTTGCACAGATAGCTTTTGTATCGGGTTCTGGTATCACAGCCTGGACTGCTCGTTGGAGTCCTGATGGACGCTATCTTGCTGTTGCTTCTAATTGGAGCTCAAATCAATTAGCTATTTATGCATTTACAGGAATTTCTCTTAATTTTGTTATATCAGCATCTTTGGGAGGCGATGGCTATGGTGCATCTTGGAATCCTGATGGGCAAACTATTGCTGCATGTTCTAACCCTGCGAATAATCTTTCGATATACAAATTTACGGGAAAGTCTTTGCCTCTGCTTAATAGTTACACTATTACCAGTGCTTCTGATACTGTTTGGAGTCCGGATGGAAGATTTTTGGCAACTGGAACAACTGCGGGGACACAAACTATGGGTTGGGTGCATTATTTTACCGGTAGTGCATTAGTACAGTGTTGCTACCCTTACAACAGCTGCATCCGGTGCGCAGGGATATGCTTGTGCCTGGGATAAAACCGGTCGTTACGTGACATTTTGCGGACAAGATCAAACAACGCCGACATATAACGCTACTGTTTGTCAACTTGTGAGGAATACACTTTCCTCAATTGGCACATTTTACTTTACTTCAACTTATGCTCGTGGTATTGCATTCAGTCCAGATAACAATTTTTTGGCTATTGCCGGTAATGTTGCCAATTCACCATCATTTGAGGAGTTGCAGGTACAGGCATTGCACTGGAGCTATGAAACGCAAATCCAAGCCCTGACCAACTCAATTGTTTTTGGCAACTCGGCGTTAGGATCAAATTATGATTTGAATATTGGTATGTACGCAGGAACAAATGCAGTAGTTGATGGAATTATAAATTACGACAATGTAAGTTAATTATAAAATATAGAATTAGGAACTAAAAAAAGCAGGAAAGGAAGTGGTAGATGAAGATTGCTTTGGTTAAATTAAGATATATTTTGGTGCTCACGACTTTGTGCTGTGTAGATATAATTAACGCAACTTTGACTTTTAACAACGACAACGCACGATTTATTTTGAAGAACAGCAATTCGCAAATCAGATTTAAGCCGGCTACGATTTCAGGTTGGCAAATCGACTCGATAATTGCCAACGCTGCAAACGCAGGCTTGGGCGATTATAACCTGATCTTAGATGCTCAAAATCCAATTGCTCAAGGTTCAAATAAAATAATAAACTATCCTGGCGTTCCAAACACGTTGGTAGGTTCGAACTGGAACATCCCTGCAAACACAGTTGTTCACGTGAGTAACAACGCAGTGTTGGATGGCAATGGCAATACAATTGTCCTTGGTGCAAACTCACAACTCTTTATCGATGACACAGTAACGCTTACATTGCGCAACGTTATGATTACAGGACTCACGCATCAAAGTGCTGAAAGCCCTTTGAAAATCTAGAAAATCTATCAATTAAAAAGTTCACAGTTTTCGTCTCAAACCGTCTGAGCGCTTGTTCTACGTTATCAAGTCTAGAAAATTTGCGCTCCAGCTGGGCAAACGCATAAGCCAAAAGCACAGACGCTACATGATTGTGCTGTGTTTCAAGCGATCTAGAAAAACATTCTTGCAACCCGATTTCTTGTTTTGTGGTTCTGTTCAGCTCTTCAACTTTCCATCGTTTTTTATAGTTTGCAACATGTTCACGAGGCAAAGCTTTATATGTTGCCACTTGAAAGACAATCGATTCTCTGCCTTTTTTGTCAAAACGACGCACGATTGTAAGCTCTAGATCAATTGAATGCCAAGCGACAGATATTGTACGAGCCATCTGGCGGCCCAAGGGCCGCAATCCATTTTTCTTCAAAAGATCTTTGATTTTAATTCGCTCGCCATCGTATTCAACAACGCGATTGCTATGCATTCGAGCCTCCAGTTTGATGTTTTCGAGCTTGCACCATCGTACAAACTCGACTGATGTGTAAAGTCCATCAACAACCACAATTATTTTCTTGTCTGGGAAAAGTTTTATGGCTGTTTTTACAAATGATTTTGCAATTTCATCTTTTGTTGGAAATTTTTCGTCGATTGAATCGAGAATTTCTTTTGCAAAAATGTACGCACAATCGATTGGGATTGCAAATTTACCATCTGTGATTATGCCAATCACCAACTTGTAAGCCATGATACTGCGACCAATTTTCGTATCAAAGAACATTCCAGCACCCTGCATAAATCTCGAATAAATTTTTCGCAACAAGGTATCATCAATGCCTACACATAAAATTTCATTTTTTGCAAACATAGATTGGCAAATGCTTCTTGATACATTGAAGCTGTGCGCTGCTGGATGTAGCAACCTTTTTACAGTGTCACCACTTCGCTGAATTAGTAATCCCATATTTTCGAAGCTTCTCTTGCCTCTAGACAACAATGTTAAGACTGGATATTTTAGAACTGTGCTTGAATAAAGCATTGTACTCTCCTCAGATTTTGATTTGTACGATCAAACCCTTCTGAGAGAGTACATTTTTTTTGTAGATCAGACTAGATCAGGCAGTTTGTTATTTTGAGGAAGTCCTGTGATTAGTAACAGTAAGAATTTTGCAAATAATCCACCGATACAACTTGCGACAAGCAGAAGCAAACTTGTTCTTGATAATGCAAGAATGAATTTCGTGAATGATTTTTACTTTAATCAGGGAGAGTTGTTTGCTTACAACGATGTTACTTTCACCGGAACAAGCTCATTTATTTACCGCTCAACTGTTCCAAGTTATATCATGTCAGGAGCAAATCTTAAATTTAACCCAAAGACAACCTTTTACTTTGAACCTTCTACAAGCGGTACGACCGGACTTTTGGCAAAAGATCTGTTGATAATGGGCGATGCCACGTCAAAGCTGACACTGGACGGAACGGCGTTGAAAACAACGCTGACAGGAATGCGTCTGACCAAAGGGCAGTTGCTGCTTGGTAATAACGTTACAATGACAAGTGCGACATCATTCAGGGCAACAGGTACAAGCGCAATTCTTACACTTGGAACCGGTATTGCAAATGCATTCAGGGAAATTGATAAGTTGCATTGGAGTCCTGACGGAAGAAAGTTGGCGGTGGCGGGTCAGACAAGAACGAGCCCACAGGCAAATAACTTGGCAGTGTATCTATTCTCTGGAACGACGACGTCAACGTTAGCAACAGTCGGCTTTTCGGTGACGGCATCTGGTGTTTCATGGAGTCCTGATGGGCAGTATTTGGCGGCGGGTGGAAAAGTAAATATACCTTTATCTTTAACGGTATCAACATCGAACTTACAAATTTACTCAGCTGCTAATAACTTTTCTTCACCGGTAGTGCAGACAAATCTTGGTACAACGGGTGCCTCATACACAGGTCCGGTAAGTTGGAGCCCTGATGGGCACTATCTGGCAGTTGGCGGTAACATGCGAAACTTGACGATATACCAGTTCACCGGAAGTGCTTTAAATCAAGTTTCAACTGCAACAACGGCAGAGGTTCTAGGAATTGCTTGGCATTCAAGTGGAAAATATATTGCGATTGCTTCAAACTCTGCAACGGCAAGTATAGCCGTTTACTCTGTTACTAATGGAGTCCTTGGTGGATCTCCATTGTTATCAAGAAATTATGCATCGGGGTATGGAACAAGTGTTTCCTGGAGTCCTGATGGAAACTACTTGGCAACAACAGGGTTGGTTTCCGGCACCGGCACGATGTATGTTTACTCAGTGAATTCGGCAGCGACCTCATCGGTGCAAGTCTCAGCGTTACCGTTTGGGACAAGTGCAAGAACGGTAAAATGGAGCTCGGATGGAAGATTTTTACTTGTGGGTGGAAATGATACTGCCTCAAGAGACCTGATACTCTATATAGAATTTCCGTCATTAACTTTTATACAAACAGTATCTTTTGGTACCTACATTTATAGCACTGATGTACATCCAAGTGGCCTTTATCTGGCAGCCGGTGGCTATACACCAACCCCAGCAAGTTACCAGTCACTGTCGATAGGAGCTCTTGCTTATGGGCAAGAGACAACTGGACAAGCTGTGTCTAATTCAATCGTGTTTGGTAATTCGGCTGTCGGTTCTGCATCAGACTTAAATCTTCAGTTACTTTCAGGTGCAAATGTCTCAGTCGACGGAATAGTTAATTACGATAATGTGAATTCAACATCAATATTCAGTAATAACAATGCAAGTTTTGTGTTAAAAAACAGCAACTCAGAGATTCGCATAAATCCAGCGACAATGCTTGGCTGGCGAGATAGTTCTATTGTAAATAATGTGAGTGGTATAGGATTGGGAGATTACAATTTAAAACAGTATGATTACAGTACGAATAACATCATAACTTACGCTGAAGTTAACAACAGCATGCAGTACATTAATTGGAATATTCCCGCAAATACAATTGTTCACATTCAAAATAATATTTTAATGGATGGATATGGTGGAACTATAAATCTGGGTGCTAATTCCGAAATCTTTGTTGATGACAATGTAACTTTGACTTTAAGAAACGTTGTAATTAGTAACACTGAAAACTTTGTGGGTAATCCTGCAATTTATCTATCATCGAATAGAAGTAAACTTGTGCTTGATAATTCAACTCTAAACATGATCGGTGATTTTAATTTCAGCCATGGTCAACTGTTTGTTAATAACGATGTTAAATTTACAGGAACGTCAGCATTTATTTACACTTCACCAATGCCAAGCTTTATTACATCGGGTGGCCGACTATTTTTTGATACAGGAACAACATTCTCAGTTGCACCGGCAACATTTACCGATTGTCCTTATTCGGTAAAATCAACTTACACAACAAATAATTTTATTTGGATGGCAGATAAGACATCGAAACTTTATCTTAATGGATGCAGTTTTTTAACAACACTGACCGGATGCAGACTTAGAACGGGGTCATTGTTTTTTGATAATCGTGTGACGATGAGAAGCAATGCGTCATCGGATTTGGCTACGACGAGTACCACCCCGGTGGCTTGTCTTCATGGCATAACCACCGGATCTACACCAAATTGGGGATCATGGTCTCCGGATGGAAGATTTATTGCTACTGTTAATAATACTACCCCGGGCTCTCTGCAAATATTTAGAGTAAGTGGTGCTGGGACCCTAACATTGGTTGGCAGTGCAGCTGTGGCAGGGAGCACAACTTCAGCTTTATGGTCGCCAGATGGGCGTTTTATTGCTGTTGCTAATCAGGCGACTAACACATTGCAAATATTTACATTCAGTGGTTCGGGTAACCCAACTCAAGTTACTACCGGCACAGGTGTAGCTACCGGAGCTGGCCCATGGGCAGCATCCTGGTCACCGGATGGGCGTTTTATTGCTGTTGTTGGTAGTCCCCCAAATTCATTGCGAATATTTAGCTTCAGTGGGGGTGGCAGTCTAACATTTGTTGGCAGTATAACTACCGGATCTAAACCAGCTTCAGTTGCATGGTCACCGGATGGACGTTTTATTGCTGTTTCTAATTGGGATGTCGGTACATTGCAAATATTTAGCTTCAATGGGGTTGGCAACCCAACCCAAATTACTACCGGCACTGGTGTAACTACGGGAACTACCACATATTCAGTCGTCTGGTCACCGGATGGTCGTTTTATTGCTCTTGTTAATTTGGGTTCCTCCACATTGCAAATATTTGGCTTCAATGGTACCAGCAACCCAACATTGGTTGGCCAAGCTAGTACCGGATCTTCTCCATTTGCAGTAGCCTGGTCATCGGATGGGCGTTTTCTTGCTGTTGTTAATCGTGACTCTTCCACATTGCAAATATTTACATTCAGTGGTTCGGGTAACCCAACTCAAGTTACTACTGGCAACGGTGTAGCTGCTACCGGAACTCACCCATATTCAGTCGCCTGGTCACCAGACGGTCGTTTTATTGCTCTTGTTAATAATTCATCCAATACGTTAAAAGTATTTGGTGTTAATTACATTGTAAATAGGTTGACCCAAGCTCTGACCAATTCAATCGTGTTTGGTAACTCTGCCTCTGGATCAGCATCAGACTTAGGCGTTCAGTTACTTTCAGGTGCAAATGTCTCAGTCGACGGGATTCTAAATTATGACAACACCATGGGCTACACAATGTTCAGTAATAACAATGCAAGCTTTGTATTAAAAAACAGCAACTCTGAAATTCACATGACCCCAAACACCGTGGTTGGTTGGCAAGACAGCTCTATAATTTCTAACGTCTCAAACGCCGGTTTGGGTGATTACAATTTAATCTCCGATGTAAGTGCAAAAAATGCCCAAATTCCAACTAACCTAATAAATTATTCCGGTGTGCCAAACACTTTGGTTGGTTCGAACTGGAACATACCTGCAAACACAATCGTTCACGTCAGCAACAATGCAGTGCTTGATGGTAACGGAAACACAGTAAATATTGGTGCTAATTCTGAAATCTTTGTAGATGACACAATAACGTTGACATTGCGTAACGTTGTTGTTGATAGTACTTTGAATGGCCCTGGTAATCCTGCAATAAAGTTGGCCTCAAACCGCAGTCAGCTTGTGCTGGACAACGCAACTTTGATTCCGGCAAATGATTTTTATTTTGATCGCGGCAAGTTGTTTGTTAATAACGATGTTAAATTTACTGGCACATCAGCACTTGTTTACAGATCTCCAAAGCCGTTGATGATAACATCAGGAGGCAGACTATTTTTTGATGTTAATACAACCTTTTCACTTGCGCCTGCAACATTTACCGATTGCCCATATTCAACCGTGCCAACGACAACTACAAATAATTTTATAAGAATGGCAGATCAAACATCACAACTTTATCTAAACGGATGTTCGTTCTTTACAACGTTGACTGGATTGAGGCTTACCCAAGGAACTATACTCTTGGACAACAAGGTTACAATGAAAAGTAATGCGACATCAGATCTGGCCACGACAAATACTTCACCGATAGCCTTTATTCATGGCGCAGTAACTGGAATTAATCCATATTCAGTGTCCTGGTCACCAGATGGGCGCTTTATTGCTGTTGTTAATTTCTATAATGGTACTGGCGGTAATTCACTACAAATATTTAATTTCAGTGGTTCGGAGTATCTAACATTGGTTGGTAGCGTAAGTACTGGAAATAGTCCAATATCGGTATCATGGTCACCGGATGGTCGTTTTATTGCTGTTGTTAATAAGACAAGTAATACGCTGCAAATGTTTAGCTTCAGTGGATTCGGTAATCCAACATTGGTTGGTAGTGTAAGTACAGGGTCTGCGCCATATTCAGTGTCCTGGTCACCAGATGGTCGTTTTATTGCTGTTGTTAATGAGACAAGTAATACGCTGCAAATGTTTAGCTTCAGTGGATTCGGTAATCCAACATTGGTTGGTAGTGTAAGTACAGGATCTGCGCCATATTCAGTGTCCTGGTCACCAGACGGTCGTTTTATTGCTGTTGTTAATAAGACAAGTAATACGCTGCAAATGTTTAGCTTCAGTGGACTCGGTAATCCAACATTGGTTGGCAGTGTAAGTACAGGATCTGCGCCATATTCAGTGTCCTGGTCACCAGATGGTCGTTTTATTGCTGTTGTTAATGTGACAAGTATTACGTTGCAAATATTTAGCTTTTATGGTCTTAGTCCAGCCTTGGTGGGCAGTGTAAATCCTGGAACTCAACCATTGTCAGTATCATGGTCACCGGATGGTCGCTATCTTGCTGTTACTGGTTATAATGGCAACACACTGCTAATATGTAGTTTTAGTGGGTCCGGCAACCCAACATTAGTTGGTAGTGTAACTATAGGACATAGTCCATATTCAGTGTCCTGGTCACCAGATGGTCGCTATCTTGCTGTTGCTGCTAATGCTAGCAATAGCCTACAAATATTTGGTACTAATTATGTTGTAAATAGATCGACCCAAGCCATATCCAACTCAATCGTGTTTGGCAACTCGGCAGCAGGTCAAACAAGTGATCTTAATGTCAAGTTACTTTCCGGTGCAAACGTTTCAATCGACGGAATTGTTAACTACGACAACACTCTTGGCTACACAATGTTTAGCAACGATGATGCAAGATTTGTTCTAAAAAATAGCAACTCTGAGATTCGCATGAAGGCAAACACTGTGGTTGGGTGGAATGACAGATCCATTATCAAGAATACAGTTGGCGGCGGGCTTGGAGATTACAACCTGGTCTCATATGCACCTTCTCTAAATAATAATATTGTGACTTATGCAGCAGCTCCTGCCGAGCTTGTTTATGATAACAGCAACGCTATTATCAAACTGGGTCAGGCGGGAGGCACTCTATCTGTTAATAATAGTAATGCTATTGTAAAAATTAATGCAGAGATGATAACCATAAATGGACCGGGTGTTACTCAAATTAGCACCCCTGCATATACTATGCCATATGATATTTATTTGAGTACAGACCATACACTAAATATTGCAAACAGCTGTGTGCTTGATGGTAACGGACACATGATAAATTTTGCAAAAGATAGTCCCAATATTTTCACAACAGGGATAAATAGTAACGTCATTCTTAACAATGTTGTTCTGAAGAACTTTGATGACTCATCAGTGCATCTGGGCGCCGGTGCCACATTAACATTTGGCGATGGATGCAGAATTGATCTTGCAGATGAGCAGGCAATGTCCATGCCATGGATATTCAGCGGGAATTCTGCAATCAATGGTTATGGCAACCCTCTTGATCTTGGTACGCAAAGCATCCAAATCATGCAAAGTGGAACCTTGACGATAGAAAACCTTCTCCTGAGTGGCCTTGTAGACAACAATGTACGATGCTTAGGTCCAAACGCAAATATTACATTCAAGAATGATACATTACAAATTACGGGCGATTACAGCTTTACGGCTGGGTCTCTGATATTCCAAGACGAAGTTGAAATCAAGTCTAATAATGAGCTTTCGCTTTCAAATGAATTTATTTACGCATCTGATCAAATATCGACAATAAACAGTTACTCAAGATTAAAATTGGATTATGGCGTGTTCTTCTATTATGCACCAAGTGTTGTGAGTAGAAATCTAATTGCGATGCAAGATGTTTCTTCAGAGTTATATTTGAATGGATGTGCACTGGCAACATCATCAGTCGGAATGTGTTTAATAAAAGGAACATTGACCGTTGACAGTGACAACCAATTAATCGATGTTTTATTTGGAACACCAACAAGTCTTGCGCAGAGTATCTGCTTTGGTGATGCAACTTCAGCTGATGACTTGGCAATAAACATACTCCCAGGCGGGCAATTGGATATAACCAATGGAATACTTGATTACCAAAACGTGAATTAATACCATTATGGTATAACAATTACAAGCAGTGCCCGACATAGCCTTCAGGCAAGGCTATGTCGGGCACTGCAAAATTTCTTTGGCATTGTTTAATCGGGTAAGAGGAGGCGTCTAGCCTCCGTCTTCCCTTGCTTAAGCCACTTATATTCGCAGCCCAAATTGGGGATAGTCCGTGCACAACCAAGTTGCGTTTTATTGTTGTAGGATTCTTCCAGTGTGGGAATATTTACTTAAAGCATATTTTAATCGCTATAAAAGCAATAACAGCACCTGTATTTAGTGTATTGCCTAAGATTTTTTGAATTATAAATTTAAGATAATTTTGCAACAAGCGCGAAGATAATTTACAGCAAAGCTATAAATTTAATATCTTGGCGGAAATGAAAAAAGGTCTTTAATCCTACTCCAAAAGCTGTTTATCTCTTTGTCTAACTGCTTCTCCAGTTGCCTATTTATTTGTCTATCATTTGTTGATCTATCATTCTGTTTTGGATTCGAACGATATGAATGCGCAGATGTAGCGCGACCCTTTAAAATCCCAAATTGTTTCTCATATTTTGCGTAAACTTTTTTATTGGTTGTTACAATTACATTTTCCTGATTTCTTTGGTTGGCACTTTTTGTCCAGTTAAAAGACCCCGTCCAAACTTGGCTATCAAGAAGCGCAAACTTATTATGCATTAACGGAGTTCCAAATTTAGCCTTTTTGCCTTCAGTAGAAAAAACATAAACATCTATTCCATTCTCTTTGAGTAATGTCCCCTTACCATATTCATAATCCATAGTTGCATTATCAACAATAATTTTAACATCAACTCCACGCTTTTTGGCATTAATCAAAGCCTGGGCAATTAGATTGTCCGTAAACATATAAACAGCCCCATAAATCTTATGTTTTGTACTGTTTATAAGACTAATTAATCTGTCTGCCGGATGATCATCAGGAGAAAAATAGGCCTCAGAGTGAGCGTATAAGGACATCCCAAAGACCAAACTTACTAAGATTAAAGTTAAAAGTCTTTTAATAAATTGTTCACGCATTAAAGGCCTTCATTTTTTTAGCAGTTGAAATTTTAATATATTATATTTAATTTTAAATTATTCAGAAAAATGTCATAGTTTGACTATAACTGATTTTTTAAAAAGGAGAAGTTTATGAAATATTATGGGGTAACAGCTATGAATGGAGTAACAACTCTGAGACTCTTTCTAATATATCTAGTTCTTACCAGCATGTATGCACTCAATGCAAAAACTCTTCAACAAATGCAGGAGCTTTACAGAAATATAGGCAATGATTTAATGAGCATAAGAAAGGAGTTTACGGCAGCACAGCCAAAAGTTTACTCAATTCTTGATCGGGTCGACAAAATGTATAATCTTGCAAAAGTCACTGCCGAAAAAAAGCATAATTTAAGTGTTCAGCTTAAAAATCAATCATCCGAAACAAAAAAACTTTATGATGAAATTAACACATTAAAATCAAAAATCGCAGTGCATGAAGAGGATCTTGCAAATGCGCATAAAAAGCTTGAGCTCACCAAGAACGCGCTTGAAAAAGAAAGAGTTCAAGCCGAGCAATTCTCGCAAGAAAAAGCAAATATATCAAAGCAACAAGCTAATTTAAATAAAATCAAAACAGATACGGAGACAGATAAAAAAAGGTCGGAATCAAGAGATCTTATGCACGAGATAAGAAATTTAAATGGCTTGTCTGAGGAAGAGCAAAATCTTTTAAAACAGGCTCAAAGTTTAAGCCTTAGTTCTACCTCTGCCCCAAGCTCCCCTCGCTGATCAACGCTCCCCTTAAGACTTACATCATCAGCGACCTGATATTCGATCTGAGCACTAAAATCACCTGGTAAATTAAAGTTTTTCTGAATTTGAGCTTTTACCTGATCAGTAAGATTAGCAGACACCGTCCCCTTTATTCCACCTCTTGCAGATTGATTTGTGAAATCCGGAGTAATTTGAATATATTTAAATGGCTTGGCAAGCTTTTGGAAAAAACTCGTCGCACCGGGAGAGATTGTCTTATTACCAAGAATCATATCGTGCAAATTCTGCTCCAGCATCGCAAACAGATCGGTTTGAAGTTTTGCGGCTTCAGACCCTGATAAGAGAAGCCCCAATATCTGCTCTTCTGTCAATTCGGGATTTGACTCAAGCAGAATTATTGGCTTTTGTAACGATCCTGTAGCCTGCAGGGTAATCTGATACTTGTTAATTCTATTACGAGCTATCAAGTCAATAATCGGATCATTCATCTGGTTTGATATGAATTGAATTTTACCATACTCAAAATATAATTTTGTCTGCAAAAATTTAATATGACCGCTATCAAGCTTAATAGATCCGGTTAGTTGAGGAATTCTCATAACATTTTTATTTTTTTGATATAAAATTCGCAAATTTATAGATGCGCTTGTTTCAAGTGAAGGGGTTTTGGCCTTTATCGGTTGCTCACTTGAAAGCCTGATATCAAAATCAAAATCATTGCTTTGCAAGAAAGATATGCCCAGGGGACTAGAAAATGATTTATTTTCAGGTAACGACAGAATATTTTCCCGCAGAATCGATTTTTTTACAATCAAATTGGCCAATGCCTTGTAATTTCCTTGCAAATTTTTCTTGATAAGAACGTTTCCGTAAACTATTGCGAGCAGATCATTTTTCCAATTAAGCAGTAAATCTTTAATCTTTAGGGGTATGTGTAGATTGCTAAGTAAATTATTCTCATCCAACTGCACAATAATTTTAGGGCTTGAGATTTCGCCCTTAAAAAATCCAATCTGTGAATTGTTAAGAATAATCCTGCGCAATGGAATATTAATTTCAAAATCCGTTTGAAATTTTTCAATTAGATTTCTACTTTCCGGAATGTAAAATTTACCACTTGCAAGCTTGGCATTACCATGAAGATGGAAAAAATCGTTCTGATCAACAGCCAAATTAAATATACAATCACGACCCAAAACCAGATGCTTTGCGCTTTGCGTTAAAAAGGATCTTATTAATGCAAAGTTAATATTGCCATGTAAAATGTTAGTTTGTGTATCACAACACTGCAAATCAATTAATTTTTTATCATTAACGGTATAAACCCATTTTAAAATAGATGGCCTTGGGAAAAATTTAGAATTAATCTCGTACTCACCTTTTTGTGTTGCCCCATTAATTTTTAGTTCATTATTCTCGATCTTGAATTTTCCATCATACTTAAAAGTTTTGCTGGCAGAATGATCGGCAATATTAAGGCTGTAATCCCCGTTTAAATTAAAATATTTATCAAACTCTGAGCTAACAAAGAAATTTTTGGGGCCTATCTCATATCCACCAAATCCCAACCGCTTTGATGTTTCTTTGAGAAATTTAATGGGTAACTTATTCATCACTTTTATTTTACCCATTGATTTGGCCCAATCCCACTTCAATAATCCCAACGCTTGCAAATCCTGATCATATAAAAAATCAATTGTTGCTGCTAATTTTTCATTGCTGCTTTCTCTGAGTTTTAAAATAACTTTACCCAATTTAAGATCTCTTATCTTTAAGTCGTCAATAATTATACTGCTCTTTGGATCAAGTCTTGAATCATTTAATAACCACTCACAATCTAGCTGACACTTACCTGTGACTCCTGCTCCCTCCTGAAATTCGCATCCTTCGACAGGCTCCCAGGCTTCGCCCTTCGTGGCTACGCCGGGCACAGCAGGACGAGCGCCATTAGGTTGGCGCGCTCGTGGTGAGCTTGTCGAACCATCACCCTTGGGTGACGCGCCAGAGTCCGTAACTCCTAGGCCAAAAAATCCAGCCACTTGCAATGCAAGCTCTGCCGGAAAAATCCCACAAACTTTTATTTTATCACCAAGAATCTTATCCCCAAGATATGATACGTCCAAATTAAGGTCCAGGGCGGGGTTTTTAACTGTTAAATATTTTTTATCGTTATTCCAAACGCAATTTATACTGTAACTTTGAGCCGGTGTTGGGATTAAAGACTTTATGACACTATCGACTTTGGATAACCATGCTGAGGCCACTCTACTATAATAAATATTTCCGGACGTTGAAAACTGCTTAATAAAAACTTTATCGTCAATACTAAACTGTGCATTCTTGATTAAAAGATCACCCTGCCAAGAATTTGGCAAATTATCTTTTTTCGCATGTCTAATTTTTTGTATTAAAAAAGAACCTTCAACCTGGGCACGATAGGTGTGCGGCAGATTTAAAATTGTTAAATCTAAATTATTTATACAAACGGATTTTACGGCAATATTTAAATCGTAAGACTCCCCAGAAAACATCTTTGATATATGCTCAGTAATATCAGGGGTACTACCGGTCAATCCGGAGTTTATAATAACATTATCAAATTTAAGATCCAGATTGACTTTCTTCTTACGAAAAAAGGCTAGAGGCTGAACATGAATTTTGCACTGATCAAATGCCCAATGACAATTATCTTTTTTTAGGTACTTTACATGACCATTATTCAGATATAACGAACAAGTGAAAAGATTAACTCGTGAAGACTTCGTATCAATCTTCACACTCCATTCTTTTTCTAATATGGCTATTATTTTTTTTGCAATTGCTGTCTCAACTTCTGTATTATTTTGGATAATCCAAATCGAAAGGATTAATCCCACAAAAATTGCACTTAGCAATCTAAAAAACTGTTTAATCATTAAAAGTCCATGCAAATCTTATTTGCTCAAGATTTTCCATTGTAAATTTTCGTATCTGTATCTACGTATATATGATACCTGAGATACGGAACAAGTTAAAGCGCCCATATATTTATAAGATTTATCTACTAAATAAATGGTACCGTGTGAAATACGGCCGTCCGGCCAGAAGCTCACTCTATCCACAGGCTCTCCCTCTTGTTTTCTATCTGAATTATTAATAATCTTTTCTAGATTTATGGCTTTTTCGATCTTTTTAGTTGGGCTGCTTGGGGGCCCCATAACCCCATCAATAAATCCGAATCTAACGCCATCAGACAACTGTACTGTAATATTTGAGCTTTCAGCCTGTGAATTCTCAACCTGATAAGTGTAGCGATTATTTATCTGATCAAAAATAATAGAGTATTTTTTATTACCGGCAATCGCTTTTTGTTGCAAGTAAGAAAATGTTACAAAAAGCTTATCCATCTCATGCGATAAGAGATATTTATTAAAAAAATCAAGCCTAGGCACGGCAACTGCAGCAAGAACTAAAATCAGGCTTAAGAAAATCAGAATCTCAATTAAACTAAATGATTTCTGGATCCGATTCAAAGTAAATTTTATGCCCGCATGGTTCGATACATTTTTTTTGGCCGCTCGCCCTGAGTGCCGAGCGCCGCGAGGCGTATCGAAGGGTGCGGCCTGCAAAAAACACTCACCACGAGCGGGCAAGCATGGTTCATTAATTTTGCAGAATGGTATCAGTAACATGATTTTTATACTTTATTTGAAGTAAGATACGTAAGAGCAGATCGAATAAGATGGTCCAGCGAAATATTTTCACCGGTATATTTTTGGGTCAGATGTTGCAACGCCTGGGACGTCTCTTGCTTAGAATACCCAAGGGATGCCAAAACCTCTGAAACATTTTGCCAATGCACAAATTCCTGTTGGCTCTCACTAGCCGAAATCTGACCTGAGGCCAACATTTTTGTAACCTTGTGTTTTAATGTAACAATGATCTGTTCAGCTTTTTTTGCACCAATTCCATTGACGCTGCTCAGCATTTTTTCGTTTTGTGAACTAACAATATTCAAAAATTCGCTAGCACTCATTTGGGATAAAACGCTTAACGCAATTGAAGGACCAATTTTGGGACAGTCTATTATCATTAAAAAAACTTTACGATCAAGATCTGTTTGAAATCCATAAAAACTGGGACCGTTCTCCGGATTCCAATGCAGGTACGTAAAAAATTCTGCAGCACTATCTTTATGCAATGATCCGGCCTGAGGGACATATAACAAAAAACCAATGTCATTAACCAACAATGTAACGGTTTTTTCCGAAACATCTTTTATTTTACCGGATAAATAACTTATCATTTAAAAATCCCTCTGTTTTGATGCGTGCAAATTTATTCGCGTTTATTTTAATCGCATAAAACATTTTTAATCAAGAAATCTGCAACGAGTTTGGTTTAAGCAGCGACTGTAGCCACAAAGCACTTTTGCGCAGTGTACGTTCCTTTGTTTGAAAATCAACCTCATATAAACCAAATTTTTGACTGAAGCCATTATCCCATTCAAAATTATCCATTAGCGTCCAGTAGAACCATCCACGAACATCGTATCCGTCCTTGATTGCTCGTGACATTGCGCTTAAATACTCTTTAAAGAATGTTTCCCTGCGATCATCTTTTGCATCTGCGATTCCATTTTCTGTGATATAAATTGGCACATTAAATTGCGCTACATCGCAGATCGCATTGTAAAGTCCTTCGGCATATATTGGATACTGTGCATCAGTCATAATCTCCCCCTGCCTGCAGGATGGTGTAATAGCTCCATCACTGAAAATGTTCCAGTAATGCTGCTGGATAACAACGCGTGAATAAAAATTTAAACCAATAAAATCAAAATAGGGACGATCTTTAAGATTAAACCCGGGCAATGATTCAAGGCCTTTAAAAACTTTGGCTTCGCTATTTGTTGTAACGCTAGCAACTAATGGAATTGAGAACGAAAAATTTCCCGTTTTCAAAAAATTCAATATAACATCGTTAAAAATATAGTTAAGAAAGATTGTCGGTATTTTTTCAATCAAATTCCATTTATTATAAGGCTCAAAGGTTAGGTATTGGTGTACAAGTCCAATTTGAGCACTTTGCCCTCCTGGCATAGATTTGAGCACTCGATATACAAGTACATGGACAAGCAACATGTTGCGCAACACGGTTCCTGCACGTTGCAAGTCACAAATCCCTGGAGGAAAAGCTTTGCTGATATAACCTTGAAAAACATATGGCGCAGGCTCATTAATTGTGCACCACAATTTTACCTTGCTCGAAAACTGTCTAAACATCTCTGTACAAAAATTTACAAAAAAACCCAAGTTGGCAACTTTTTCAAATGCACCCATATCCTCAAACCATTGCGGGTGAACAAAATGATGCAGGGTAACCATTGGGGTAATTCCCTGCCTGAGCATTTCATCAATCATATCGTGATAATGTTGCACTGCAGCTTGATCAATTTGTCCTTGATTTGGTTCGATCATGCTCCAGTCAAGCGAAAAGCGACACGCATTCATTCCAAGTTTTTTTATCAACGCAATATCATTTTTGTAATTATTCCACAGATCACAAGAAAGCCCAGATTTTTGACCATCGTGAATCGTATGATGGTCCGGACTATATAACTCTTCCCACCTAGCCCAGTTGCTATTTTTTACCGTTGCAGCACCGGAATTTTGAAATTCGGCAATTGCAACACCCATAAGCTTTGGCAGGCCTAAGTCAGATTTTTTGGATTCATCAATATCAGCACCGTAATTCAGTGCAAACGAACATAAGAAAATAGATATAATTGGTAAATAATTACGACGCTTGAACAAAAACTTCATAAGATATTCTTCCAGGAATTATGCAATTTATTCAATAAACCCAAAATCAAAGAGTAACAAAAAATACTTGAAAAGCAAAAGAATCTCCATGCCAATTTTATATCACAAATACATATGTTTTTATCTTTATAAGTAAATATTTGCTTTTTGCACCAAAATATTGCTATTTTTGGACAGGAGTGTTTCCTGATTGTTGGTTTCGTAGAAAGGGATATGTTATGAAAAAATTACTTATGGCAGCGGCCATTTGTTCGTTAGCATTTGCCGGCTTGTATGCGTCGGCTGAAAAAACAGAAAAGGAGAGCCACCACCGTCGTCATGCCAAAGAGGTAAAAGGCACGCATCATGAAAAATGCGTCCATCACAAGGCTAAATGCGAGCATCATGAAGGGACCTGTGCAAAATGCAAAGATAAAGCATGTGAATGTCCAAAATGCATAGAGCATAAAGCTAAATGTCCTCATAAAGCCAAATGCAAACATCACATGGCTAAATGCAAACATCATGAAGGGGTAACCTGCGCCAAATGCAAAGACAAAGAATGTGTATGTCCAGAGTGCAAAGAACATAAAGTTAAATGCCATCATGGAAAAAAGAAAACAGAACACAAGACTCACAAAGAGCACAAAACGCACAAACATGCAGAAACTCCAGAAGCAACAGAAACTAAATAAGAATATCGCTAAAATTATCGAATAACAAAACGGGTAGGCTATAAAAACCCTACCCGTTTTTTGTTATCTAAAATATTTAATATTTACTGATGATAATGCTGCACAAATTGCATCCAAGATGTGCTTTGTGCGAAAATTGTCTGCTTATAAGACAGATCAATCTGTCCGGAACTAGGATAATAAATCGAAATACCTTTTGCCCCGGCATAAACAGGGCCGACAACTTCTTGTAAAACCACCTTAGAAATTTTGGTCAAACCATCCTGTATAACGGCATCCAGAGTATCTAAAGCAGCTTGATACTCTTTGGTTGGAGTTGGTTTTGCTTTCTTATCCTGTTTTGCCAAAATTAGTAACGACTTTGAAGTTGTTTTTTTAGTTTGATTCAAAATATTGGCATAAAACGAATGAATATCAATATATTCCGGCATTTCAAAAGAGATTGATGCCTTTCGGGCAGAAAGAATCATATTTTTCGTACTAGCGGCATCAATTTTAGCACAAGCCGCAACCGCTGTAATAAACTGATCAATGTTCTGTTTTATTAAATCAATTGACGTCACATCAATTGCAGATAGCGTGAAATCCGATACCGGCAGCTGTGTGGTATAAAAACTCTTGTATGCCGATACCATACTTTGCGCCAATTGCAATGGACTTGTGCCCGCAGGATTGAGCGATAAAGGTTTTATGAATTTTGAATATGGATATCCATTGCCGGGAATGGTTTGTTGTGAACCAACAAATAAATTTACCAACCCTTTCATTTGATAAACAACTTCTACCATTGACATTAAACATGCGTCCATTGCTATTAAATCAAGATTTTTTCCAAGCATCTGTTTTATTTTGCTCAGTGCGCTAACCAATCCCGGATTTGTTAAACATGTCTGTTCTTCATCATCGTACAACACCCCACGCGTTGGAAGAGATGGCAGCAAATGTAACCACCCGGAACTATTGCTTACATTTCTGGCTATATTTCGAACATCCGGATAAAAATCCTCTACCCCACTCCCATGGTTCCAAAGTATAAGAGCATAATTATTCGCAGGATAATTACTAACAATCCATTGCATTGATTTAACTATCTCATTTGAAGGGTTAGCCCCCATTTCTATTGGAAAAGATCCGACATCAACCTTACCCCCCGGGGTTATTTCACAACGCTAGGTCTCTTTGCTATTTGGTTTATCCCATTGAACAAGAAGATTGATTCCATCCAATGAAGCAAGCCCTGCAGACATATCATTCATGTTGTAAGAAGCATATGAAGCAAGACTATTATCGGCATCCATGTACACCAAAACTGTCCATGCTGCCGTAGTTTTTGGGGTTTTAGTCGAAGTAGATTTTACTACTTCAACATTATGTGACGATGCTTTAGCAAACAGACAAAAAGTAACAAGCAAGTTAAGTAAAATTTTACTTATTCTCATATCAAAACTCCTTTTGGGTGCTCTCATAAACAAACTTCTCTTTTAACAGCTAGAACGTCAAATCAATGGATGCCATTGCGGTGGTATTCTTAAACACCCTTATACCACTAATGTGTGTTTGAAGTGCGCACCCTAATGTAAGATTGTCAGTTATTCTATAGCCCAATCCGGCATTAAACTGTTGATCCTTCCAGATGGTTCGATCAAGATAACTTGGCTTCATTTGTTCAAACGCATTCCTTCTTGTTATAGAATTCACACCGTCTGAAGGCTCTTGAATTGTAATCTCATCTTTGTCGTGATATGTGTAAACGTAATCAAAATAAAAGGATAAATCATACATAAACTTTTCTGCCTTAAATGACGCATTAAAATACCAAACAGTTCCGGGCTCTTCCTTAACGCTTGTCGTCCAAGGATAAAAACCTTCTTGATACTGGTTTGTAGGAAATCTGAAAACGGAATATTCGTGTGTATCGGCAATCAGTGCCCCACCGCCAACGCTAAGCTGAATGGTTCCAGGGAAATCAAAATTCAAAGAAGCTTCAAGAGTTAAACAGTAGTGACCGTTGTTACCGGTTGGCAGAGAATGGAATTTTTCATAATCCTTTTTCTCACCGGTTGGCAGCCATCCCCCAATCGAAAAATATGGAGCAAATGTTACAACCGTTTCTCCGGCATCCTTCAAATCAAATGGAACTTGAGCATAAAGCTCAACATGCGTATCTTCAAATGTCGTTTTGCTATCCCTTTTTATATTAAGGTCAAGATCATTAAATATACCCGCACTTGCAGAATCTGATAAAAGAGCAGTCCAAAGGTCGGAGGCCGGCTGAGTCCCTGCGGCAGAGGTTGTGCTGCTCCAACGCTTCCCGTGTACTTATAATCGACAACCCCCGTTTTTACATTAATACCAACCCCACATCCAAATTCAAAGCCAATTTTTCCACGCAAACCCACTTTTTCGTAATCACATTTCCCTGACCCAAAGGAAACCAGCGACTGCATTGGACTGCCAGGCACACCATTGTAGATGGTATTATCCGGCATGTAATTTGTAATCAGCGAATAGTCTATACCAGTTATAAGTAAGTTCTGTTTTGAGGTCCATAAATTCGGGTAGTTTGTCGCATTAAATGTATTCGGTGTCATTGAGGCAATACTAAAAAACGGAGCCAACATATTCCATTGACCATTCATATTATTAAGTGGAACTTTGCGACCATTTCCATTTCTGGCATAGTGCGTCTGCTCATAAAAAGGAGCAAGATCAAATTTAAACCACGTCTTATCTCGTTTTTCATAAAATTTATCCGAACACTTTACCGAATAAATGACATAAGGATCTTGCTGGCTTAATTGTGGCGTTGCAGAACATCTATCAAAAGCTAAAACTGTTACAATTATACAGAGAGTAATATGTAACAAATTTTGAAAATTATTTAAATGCCTCATTAATCTCCCTTCCATCAATTTTAGTCTTAAAATACTAATCAAAAATAAAACTAAATTGTGTTATAACATTATTACAGTTAGGGCGTCAAGATGATTTGGAAAAATGCCTGCAAACACTGTGCCTTTTACAGCAATCTAGATTTTTGTTAGTCTAACAATATATTTACAATAAAACGTTTTCAACCCATTTTTAACTACAGGAGGTCTTCAAGATGAATTTTGATTTTTTTAAAAAAATTTGTTTACTAACAATTTTATTATGTTGTACTTTATCTCTTTCAGTGGTGTCGCCTATCACAAGCTCCATATCAAACCCCAATCCAAATCTTATGATGCCTTACTTTAATCCAGTTTCTAAGCAGTTTTTTAACTATAAAAATGAAGACCCTCATCACTTTAGTGACAGTATTAATATATTTTTTAAACAAAAAGTAGATTCTCCGTCAAGCTTTTTTCCTGAAAATTTTCAGATCCAAGATTGGACTACAACAACAAAAATCGTAGCTACGAGCAAAACCCCATTGATCACATGGTTAGGACACTCAACTTTTCTAATTCAAGTTGAAAATATAAATATTATCACAGATCCGGTTTTCTTTGATATCACATACATGGGATTTCCATCATATCCACGTAAAATGCAACTTGGGATTCCGCTTGCAGATTTACCTCAAATCGATCTTATAATTATTTCACACATGCACAGAGACCATGTCGATGAACCAAGTTTGGCTTTTCTTCAAAAGAGAAACAGCAACACCATATTACTTGCCCCGAAGGGAAGTAAGCATTTTTTCACTAAACAGGGTTTTAATGTAGTTCAAGAATTTACATGGTGGGAAAAATTTGAACATAAGCAAATTAAGTTACATTTTTTACCCGCTATTCATTGGTCAAATAGAGGATTGTTCGACATAAATAAATATCTTTGGGGAAGTTGGATGATACAGACAGACCATTCAAATATTTATTTTGCAGGAGATTCTGCTTATGCCGAGCATTATAAACAAATTGCATCACAATTTAAAAAAATAGACATCGCGCTAATGCCAATCGGCCCGATTGAGCCAAGAGCGATTGTAAAAAAGGCTCACATGAGCGCAGAAGAAGCCGTTCAGGCATTTATCGATTTAAATGCCGACCTATTTATTCCGATGCACTGGGGAACGTTTGGACTTGGAACAGATTTATTTGCTACCGCGCTAAATTCTTTAGAAAAAGCAGAGAAAAAATTTTCAAAAGATTTGCAAAACAAAAAAATTAAAACTCTCAAGTTTGGTGAATGCGTAAACCCATAAAAAGGATGGAAAATGACTGTTCGAGTAATAATATTATTATTTCTTTATGCCGGAACATATTTTTCATGTCATGCACAATGTGCTTACCAGTGCAATTATCAAGCAGATATCTCTTTTTGCATTGCAGACCTAAAATTTGATGGCCAAAATATAAAAATTTGCGAATTCGGACAAGGATCCAGGTCAAGCTTTAAGGGCTACAATGCATTATACGGAAAAGGCAAAGCGTGGACAGCCCTTTGGGAATATTTGGCAAAATTTCAAAAACCATTCTGGATTGTAACTCCGGGAAATTACGCCATCGCCAAAAAAAATATCAATTTTAATCTCAACGATCTAGAAAAATTTGGTGGGCAACTAATCACCTCACTTGGAGCATTAGATAATCCCCAATATTTAAAAAAATATGTAAAGGGCAGCAGTTCATCTATAAACACATGTGCAATTTCAAGTTATGACGGAATTGTAATCACAAACCAGGCATCATTTAGTAAAAGTTTTCTTACGCAATTCAATTTACGGCATCCTAATATTTTAATTGCAGACCAAGCAACGGCTGTTTTTGTAAATAGTAAATACGAAACGAATGAATTGTTTAAGCATCCGGAACTCCAAAAATATCGTCCCAAAAGTATTATCTGCAGATGCATTTATGATAAAAAATTGGCTAGAAATATTGCAAAAAAACTTAATTGCGATAAATACGTAATAAAACCATTAAACGCATCCTGCGGCAATGGAATAATAATTGTCGAAAGAATCAAGCTTGACAGGGAGTTAAAAAAAATTTTAGTCGATAAAAGCACCCTAGATCCTGATGATCCGGCATATCAATACTGGATCTCAACTAAAAATAAAAATTTTTTGGTTGAGGAATTTATTTCATCAAAAATTATTCTCATGGATAATAAACATTATGATGCAACCATGCGTGTAATATTTGTATTGAGTCATGACATGAATAACATCAATATTGATTTTTTAGGTGCATACTGGAAACTTCCTTCCATGCCGCTTGAAGAGTATGGAGGATTAACAAAAATGCACAAATCAAATATTAACAAAGATAGGAAAAGTTCTGCAATGGTTACACCCCAAGATTTTGAACTGGTAAAAAAAGAGATGACAAAGGCTATGTGCAAAGCCTATGCTTTGATGCTTGAAAAAAGACACATAGGTCTATAGTTATTGCATCGGAGATGTAAAAGTGATACACTTTGAACGGTGTAATAATTAAGATAAATTTAGGAGCATTGCATGCCAACAAAAAAACCACGTTTCAATATTACCTTTGAGCCGCTTGAGGTAAACATGCTTACACAGCTTGCAAAGAAAAAACACAAATCCATATCAGGCCTAGCAAAAGAACTAATTTTAGATGCTCTTGCACGACATGAGGATGTAGCCCTGTCTGCTATAGCAGATCAACGTGCAAATGAATTTGAAAAAAAATCTCAAAAAACTGTTTCTCATGAAAAAGCCTGGAAATAAAGATAAAAGCAATCATGTTTTATATTCATACAGCGTAGAATATATTCAAAAGGTAGTGTCAGATGACATTTCAGATCTCCCAAAATCTGCGTGCGTGCAAATTAAACAAGCAATTGAAGAACGTTTAACTACTGATCCAATAGGATTTGGAAAGCCGCTGAGATACAGCTTAAAAGGGTTAAGGCGATTACGAGTTGGTGATTACCGAATTATTTATCAAATTAAAGATAAGCGAGTAATTATTTTAGCCATTAAGCATCGCAAAGATGTTTATAACGATGCCTAGTTAATAAATTTAGGCCTACTACAAATACAAAATATCTTAGCTAAAAAACTGGATTGGGTGGAAATATCAAGTAACAAATTCCTCATGAAAATATTTGTAAGTATTAATAAAAAATATTTTCAGACTGGATTATTATTTGTGTAATACTGAAAATATAGTATACTGTTTTATGTCACGTAAATTTATAATAAATCTAACACCTAACTAACACCTGAAAGGTAATTTTGTGTTAAAAAGATTAGAAGCTTTAATTGAACAAACCGATTTTTTACTTGAAAAACAAAATGAAGCTTTGGTAGAATCTGAAAAAATATTTGGCGGAATGGCCAATGACGTTGAAGAGAAATTAAAAAGCAAAAATATTCAAGCCCAAGATCTAAAAAGCTTAACAAGTATTCGTGCAATGATTCAAGCCCATCTTGAAAAGGTTGCGGAACAGATGCAAGAAGATATAGAGTTTTTAACTGAACAACTTACAGCATTAAAACATATCGCTGCTATTCCTGATCAGAAAAAGGCAAACGAACTTTTAAATATGATGATTGATGAAGACGAAGAGATCTTGGAGACAGAAGATTTTAAGGCAAACGTCACACAGGAAAGCATCTCTTCAAAACAAAACTTAATATCAATTATCGACGATCTAAAAGCTGCATTAAACGAAGGTAAATTTCGCGATGTCGAACTTTTCTTAGAGGCTCTTTGTGCAGAAGAAGACGAAGAGTCAGAAGAAGAATCGGATTGCGGATGTTGCGAGTCAAAATGCAAGTCCCCAAAAAAGAGCTGCTCTTCCGGTGTAGATATATTCAAAGATTCATGTAATGATGATTGTGACGACGACTGTTGCAAGTAAGTTTCACAGGGATACCAAATAATGATAAAAAAAGTTTATGTCAGCCCGGGATGTATATCCTGCGGCACATGTGAATCAATTTGTCCGGAAGTATTTGAGGTCAATGCAACGGCACATGTAAAAGCTGATGCAGATATAAAAAAATACGAAGATTTGATAAGGGAAGCTGCGGATATCTGTCCTGTTCAGGCAATTAAGGTAGAACCCGCCGCCGTCCCTTAAGGACTATGGCGCGGCAAGTAATGGGAATTTTTATGAGTAACAGTTTTTTTGGGGAAAGTAATTTAAATCATAGCGATATTGAAAACTCAATTTTTTATAAAATACTAAGTGATTTTACTAAAAATGGTGACCTGGCCTATGCCGGCGAGTTATTAAAAATTGCCTATGAAAAATATCCGGATAACATTGCATTCATACACCAAAATCAATCTATTACTTATACAGAATTTTATTTCAGATCTATTCTTTTTAGCCAAAAACTTAAAGCATCGGGAATTAAACCCCGAGATAGAGTCCTGATTTTTTCCGAAAATTCAATTGCTTTTTATATCACATATTTTGCAGTTTGGCAGACAGGTGCAATTGCCGTTCCGGTTAACATATTTCTTCATGCCAAGGAACTTTCTTACATAATTAAGGACTCTGAACCAATAGCCATAATTTGCTCAAGTTTATTGAAAAGCACCATGGAAGATCTGGTTACACAAAATTACATAGACAAGCTACCACCAATATTTACTGATCAAGATATTGATTTTAGCTCATCTATACATGACTCGTCTGTACCTGAACAACTTGCAAACTTTAAAGTAGAACGACTTGAAACCGACGAGCTTTGCTTACTACTTTACACATCGGGAACAACAGGTATTCCAAAAGGCGTCATGCTCTCCTCTTGCAATATAATGACAAATGCCATTCAGGCTTATGCAAGATTTCACATGATGGGACTTACTGATAAAGAAAGATTCTTCTGTGTTCTACCATTATTCCATGTTTTTGCACAAAATACATGCCTATGGCTGCCTCTTATCACAGGATCATCAATTATAATTGTACAAAAAATTGATAGAAAATTAATTCTGGAAGGGCTAAAACACAAGCCAACTTTGTTTTTAGGCTTTCCCGCACTGTACGGCCTTTTGTGTATGATGAAAACAGCGCCATTAGATTCTGTGAAAATTTTTGTATCCGGTGCGGACATGTTACCGGATAAAATCAGACAAGTATTTGGAATGGTTTACGGCCGCAAAATATGCGCCGGATACGGATTAAGTGAGGCGTCACCCATCGTTGCAGTAAATTATTATAATCATTCAATGCCAACACATGTTGTTGGCAGACCTATGATTGGAATCGAATGCGATATTCGTGACGACAATGGTAAATCTTTACTGGTTGGAACCATTGGAAATTTGTGGATACGTGGTGGAAATATTATGATGGGATACTACAAATCGCCGGCCTCAACAGCCAAGGTCATGATAGACAAATGGTTAAACACCGGTGATCTTGGACAACTCGATCTACAAGGTAATCTTGCAATTTGTGGTCGAGTGAAGGATATAATCATACATAAAGGTTTTAATATCTACCCTGCAGAGATAGAAAACGTTCTTCTTCGTCACCCTGCTGTTTTTAAAGTAGCCGTAATTGGGCAAGAGGAGCCTGATTCAGGCCAGATTCCTGTAGCTTTTGTAGCTGTTAAATCACAACAACGTGGTATTGAATCTTCATTACGCAATTTATGCTTAAGCAATTTAGCTGCATACAAAGTCCCTCGTAAATTTGTATGTGTGGAAGATCTACCCATGAACTCAACCGGAAAGGTTGATAAAAAACAATTACGAATATAAGTCTGTTTTTAATTTGGAGTTTTATGTCGATTTTATTTTTGTTTGCGCTGTTCTTCTTTTCATTGTTTTTTGCAGCACTTTTTGCTTTTTTGGAAACGGCATTCACGGCACTCAGACTTTTTAAACTTAAAGAGTTAGAGGTTTCTGTTGCCAAATATAAAGCACTGTTTTCCGCCTGGGAAAAAAATCCTCAGAGAATACTGATTACAATTTTGATTGCAAACAACTTTGCACATGTTCTAACATCCGTACTTATCTCTCATATCATGCAGCGCTGCTTTGGCCCGCTGGGATTGGCGATTGGTGTAGCTCTGGCAACGGCAATAATTCTTATTTTTGGTGAAATTATTCCAAAGAGTTTTGCAAAAACCCATCACGAAAGATTGTTTGCATCATTTTTGTGGCTAATAAATTCTATTTTTAAAATTACATATCCCATGGTCACAATACTTCTGAAAATTTCAGACTACATATTCAAAACAGTTGGCGGATCGCATATTTTAGAAAAACAGGATATGGTTTCGGAGAAAGAAATTGAATTTTTGATTGATTATAGTGATGAAAAAGGCTTGATGGAGCGTGAGAAAACAGAGATGTTACAAAACGTTTTCAGTCTTGGACAAACTGTTGTCAAAGAGATAATGAAACCAAAGTCCGACATAATCCTTCTCGATGTAAATGCATCAACAGAAGAGGCGTCTAACACATTTTATAAATCGCGCTTTTCAAGAATTCCCGTTTACGAAAACAACTATGACAACATCATTGGAATAGTTTATCAAAAGGACTTTTTTGACATGCTGTTTCAAGGCAAAAAAAGACCTCTCAAAGAACTGGTCAGACCGGTTCTTCTGGTACCGGAGACTCAGAAGATTAATCAACTTTTAAGCGAGCTCCTAAAAATGCACATGCACATGGCAATTATTGTTGATGAGTATGGCAACATTGAAGGTCTTGTAACACTTGAGGATATTTTTGAAGAGATCATTGGGGATGAAATTACCGACGAACTTGAGACCGAAAGCACAGACATTGTTCCACTCGAACGTGGGGGATGGCTTGTCAACGCCGGTATAGGGCTTGAAGAACTTGAAGAGCTACTCAAAATAAAGTTCATGACTGAAGATTCAGTAACACTTGGCGGATTTCTGGCTGAAAGGCTGCAACATCTACCTAGAAAGGGCGAGCGTGTTGTTTATGAAAACTACTGTTTTCAGGTCCAACAGGCCAGCGCACGAAGAGTGTTTCAGGTCTTGATTTTCGAAAATAAGCCCGAGAACGCTAATTCTTAACTTCAGTATTCAATCGAAATATCGCTTAAATGCAGAAAGGGCCGACGCGAACCGACCCTTTTTGCAAATATATTAACCGAACTTTGTTCAATTTTTTTCATGATTTAAATCATTTACATTTCAATGGATATGCCTCGGGATATTTAAGCGAATCAATATCCAAATCTACATCCAAAGATGGCCAATGTAGATGCTTTTCGTGATAAAGCTTAAAATCATATATTTGATTAATTGTTGCTTTTGCAAACCATGGGTACTCTTCAAACGGCAGAAAGAATTCCCGATCTTTCACCAAAATCCACATACCTTGTTTTGAGATACCTTGAATCTCAGCAACCGAAATAGCTTTCCCAAGCTTTTTGGATCTCTTTTTCATATTTTTCCACAATCCTCGCAAGTTCTCTTAACTGTCGCTCCGAGTATCCTCTATAATCTGCCAACGCAATATCCAAAACTTCGCTTCACCTTCAGAAGATCTCACGTGCACATGCATTCTGGACTCCTCACGAGAAAAGAAAAAGAACTTGTAATTTCTATAGCTAAAAATATTTGGTGTCATATTTCTGCTTCTCTTTTTTACAACTCACTTTGAATTTAAGTATCTTAAATCTTTAACAAAATCTCAACTAAAACTAGAAACATCAAAGATTTAGCGCGTTATCCTCCACAACATGCAAAAAGGGCCGGCGCGAACCGACCCTTTTTGCAAATATATTTTAAGTATAAGATTATTCCGCTGTGTCATCCTGAACTCGTTTCAGGATCCATGGAATAATCCCTTCCTTTTTTTAGAATCTAACCTGCCATGCACAATGGACGTCAGCTTCAACAGGCATGTTTTGACCTGCGAAGGTGTACAAACCACCAACTGAGGCTGTGCAGTATTTGCTTAGATTGTAAGAACCTTCCAAGCGGATTCTGTGAGCCCATTGTTCGGTATTCTCCTGAGCAACATTTCCATCGAGTGGAAGAAGCAGTGGGGACCATTGTGTGCCGGCGACTGTAGCAGTTGCTACATTACCATTAGCATCTGTCCACACATCACCAAGCCAGGATAAAGCCTTGTCATGCTTGAAGTCGATATCATCTTCTGTCTTGTAATACAGTTGATAACCGATCATACCATTGATCTTTTTGGATTTTGGATGAGTAAAGTTGAAGTCAAGATTGCCAAGGAAGTAACTCCAGCTAACGTTCGCATCAGCTCGAGGTCCAAAGTTTTTAACTGTTGCACCTTTGTAAGCTGCCTTACATTGTTCTGTGGCTTCAAGAGCAAAGTTGTAAGAAAGATCAAGTTTGACATTCATGCAACGTATTGCTTGCCATGCTGCCATAGCACCGAGCTTGATTTCCCAGTGACTGCCGACACCCATCTGTACACGGAATGGATTGCCTGCATAATCCGATCCACCATTACCTGTTGGGAACAGGACGCCAAAGCAGAGCTCACCTCTCCATTTGTCGTTAAATGAGTGTTCATAGAAGAGCTCAAGTGGAATATCGCCCAAACCTGTTTGCTCGTCAGTTGCTATTACAAATCCACGGTCTGCAAGCCATTGCTCAACATCCCCATTGTAATAAAGTAAAAGATTATCAATAAAATCTACGCCATTTTGGGATGTTTGTATTGGTTGGCCATTTAAGCCATTAATCGTTGTCGCCCAAAGATTTTTGTTATCATGATTTAACATGTGAGTATAATCACCAACATTAACAAATGCAGCAGCAACATCGCCAGCCAAGTTAGGATTTCTATTTGAAATTGGCCCACTACCATCAGGATCTAAATTTGCAAGATTCCCATTAGCTACACCAATGCCGGAAGCATTAGGATAGTTAATAGTTGTATTTGCAGTCTCTGTGTTAACGGCAAACCCACTAGTCTTGTCTTCCAAAATTGCACCACCTTGTCCTATAGGAGGCTGACCATATTTTGCGGCCTTTATAACAGCAAATGGGATTGCAGCTGTAGTACTTCCATATGCTCCAGCACTTGGTTGAACATAATTAACGTTTGCTAAAGATACGCCATTATTATTTCCAAGGGGTTGATACGCTGACCAAACTATCCCAGTTGGAGTTGGATAAATCAAACCACGTAACAAAGCCAATCTGTAAGAGCTTATTGATCCAATTACCCCTGCGGCAGGGCCAGACTTAAATGGATTTACTCTTCTTACTTCGCCCTTGATTACATCACCCTGTAATCCCAGAGCATTTGCCTCAGCTTCATCATCGCGTTCCATTCTCACCCAACGGATAGGAAGGCTACCACGAATACCAATGCGACCTTTGTTATGCCATACAGGATAATCCCAGTTTGCACCAAAGAACACGCCTGCTTCTGAGTAAGAAACACGGGGAGCAAGTCTGACCGTATTTAGGTATGGGTTGTAGTTTTGTGTCAAACCCAAATTATATATTGGGCCATTTCCTAATGCTTGACTGATTGTAAAATCAGGTTTGCCGAAAATCAATTGCGCCAATGGATGCGTCTCTGTGCCATTCTTCATGAAAGCTTGATCTGTCTCTCTGAAGTGTGCAGTTGTGAAGTATGTAAAATTAGATTTTTTCTTGTGCAGTTTATCAAATGAGTAGTGCAGCGGACCCATTTGCGTAGCAATCGGAGCACGAAAATCCGTTGCAGCAAGTTGTCCTACAAGCCCAAGGCCTGCAAGTACCGCTACCTTCATTAGATTTTTTCTCATCATAACTCCCTAAAAAATTACCATGTTTGTGTTATGTTAAACACTTTTTCACGCAGGGGAGATAAAAACTCCCCTGCATTTATTTCAAATTACGAGTTGCGATTTCCAAATACATCTGGATCATTATTTCCATCACTACGACAATCAACATAACCAAGGTTGAGAGATTGACGTACATCCCCATTGATGTCGCCTGGATTATCTAGACGTACAATTCTGTTCATGGTAACCGGATACAGAACATTTTGTACATCAAGGTTTACAAATCCAATTACCGGAGCAAACTGTGTTGCACCCAAGCAGACTCTCTTAGCCTGTTGATACTCATATGGATAGAAGCCGAAGTATCTGAACATATCATAAGCGGTTGAGTTCCAATCGCCCACATGTGTAGCATCAAATGTTACAGAACGGCCACCGTTCCAGTCGGTAACTGCAGATGCGTCAGCGCTGACCAATGAATTCAAGATGATACCAGCTGAACCAAGGATTGTGTAAGCTTCACCGGTTGTGAGCTTGCCGGCGTAATTCCAAATGTTTGCTGGGTAGAATTTACGTGTTGTGCTACCATCCCAATTCAACCAAGGTACAAACATCAGGTTTCCACCGCCGCGAACAATTGCTTGGTTACCACTGGACAAACGCAGTCTGTGGATTTGTGATGGCCCGTAAGCCATAAGTGACGCTGTAGAATCAGAGCCATCAGCAATGTTGTTGTGTTGGAATACACCTTCTGTAATTTCAACAGATGTTCTGTAAACGTTGTACAGAGGAGTTACCTCCCATGCATTGCCACCGCCTATTGTTTGGTAATCACCATCAGGTGTGAACATAGGCAATCCATCCAACCCTATTCGAGCCTTGCCGAAGTTTGGAAGTAAAGGATCCGTCTGTATTTTTGGATTGTCAACCACTGTTGCATCACCGTTAGGATACGAAGCAGCCTCGCTACCATTGTTGATTATACCTGCGCCAAGGCCAAAGAAGCCTCCGCGGTTGATTTGGAACATAGCCTCAGTGCCGTTCATTTCAAGTGTAAATCTTACTTGATAGAAATTAGGTATATCACTTTGTAAATTTGTTGTGTTACCAACTTGGAATATACCACCTGACATGCTTTCATCACCAATGTAGCATGCGGATTGACGACGCATACTAAGTGTGATTGATGTTTGTGGTGTAAGCCTGTCAGATTCTACTGCCACACGGACATCACCATTGACCAGCATCTTAGCATTCTTATTGAGCCAGATGTCACCTTTACCAATCAACTTGATTGAGTCATAATCCGTTTGAACCAATGAATCGTAGTACCCTGGGATCTCGCGACCTTCAAAGATAAATTGCGAATCATCATTGAAGTAAAGGACTATGCCACCATTAGCAACATCACGTGATGGGAAGCGAATTGCAGCACCATCTTCAAGAACAAGTCTGACTTGTCCTGCAAATTCAATCTCTTGCCCATACGCTCCTTGTCCAAATGCGCTTAAGTCAAGCACACATCCGGAAGGAACTCTGATTTCACGAGGTATATCTGAGTAGAATGTTAATCTATTGGTTTGCTCTGAACCAAATGCCGTTGTTGCAATCAATGGTAAATTATCAGCAACGATAAGATCCGAGTTAAGCATAATTGTCATATCACCAAGAGGAGCAATTGAAACATACTCTTTGCCAAGAAGATTCCAAGCGCTGAGTGAATTTTCATTCCAATCTCTGGTTCCAAGACCAATTGTTCCACCTCTTTCTCCGAAGAGAACAGCGTGTGCACCCTCACCAATGAAGTGCTCTGTGTACAGATCAGCTTCTGTCTTTTGTGAAACAATTTCACGAACACGAGCTGCAATTGGCCACTCACCATCACCACCTATGTCAACGCAGAATGGATCAGCCATTGTTGCACCAGCTACACGCAACTGTTTTATATCATCCTCAGGCCCGATGTAGAACAGGTATGTAGGACGTACCACTGGAGTATCTGGACTTTCTGTTGCACGTGTTAAGAACTTGTTAATCTCGTTTGGCATTTTTGGACTAAACGCAGGAGCTTTTCTTACGGCTTTGGCCGTTCTTTTTGAACCTTTTGCTTGTGACAGTGATGGTAGTGGATCTCTGTTGTGCCAACCAATCAACATCTCTTCTACGCCACTTTCATCAGCGCGTAAATATCTTGTGTTTGCAGGCGTATTGAATGCATATTGGCTTTGATCTGCATCGATACGAATCAAACCATTTGTATCTACTGGACCACGAGCTTCCATCATCTCTGTTGTCAGACCCCATGGCTGAACAGCATAGGTCTTTGAGAAAACTACTTGATCAGCAGGAAGATCGAAAATTCCGCTGAATTGATAATCTCTCACATAGTTTTCGTAATCCCAATCATTCCACAATAATTTTGCAACCATTGTGTCAAAATATGTTACAGGTGTCTTGTAGTTGCGTGTTGAAGGATCATTAGGATCAAACCCGCTTGTTGTTATTGTTACCTTGCCGCCATGACTGTCATAGATTATGCCGTCTCTGACGTACAATCCTGACTCTGTGCCATCTTGTGACGAAGATGTAACTGGAGGTAGAACTGCATATCCATCTTTATTCCAACTACCAAATGTGATCAAGGTACCATCAGAATCACCTGAAGGAGTTTGACCGCCATTACCTATTGCAAGTACACCGGGAGTTGCTGGATATGTTGGGTGAATTACATCAAGAGGGAAAATCACGTGACCAGGTAGAGGAATAACACTTTCCGGATTAAATGGAATAGCATTAGAAATTGTTCGTGTATCATAAGGCATTGCTGGGAATGGATTTCCACTTACAATTTCTCCTGAATCAGCAAATGGGAATACCATATCTGGAGTATCAGGATAGAATGATGTACCAGCAAGTGTATCGCTTGTTGTCATTCTTGGCCAGCCAAGCAACATCCAGCAGTGTGCACCTGTTGTATCCGGATTAAGCTCTGAAACACTTACATCAGGCTGAGAGAGCATAAACAGGTGGTGTGCATTTTGGTTTAGGTAGCTAACTCCAAGAACATCTGGATACTCATCAGCACGCAACAATGTGAGTTGCGCAGTGGATGAAACAGCAGGTGAAACAAGAGGCATATTCCCTTTGTACACATTTACAAATGAGCTTTCTGTTGCATAGTTATACGAACCGTCAGACATTAATACATTCGTGCTGCTGAACACCAATGCACGGCCAAACCCTTTGCCAACTGAGTCAAGAACATCACCATGGTCAAAGAATGTGACTGTGCTAAGGTTATTGCCATCTGCACCGCCGGTTACTGCAACCCCGTTGACCATTTCTCCCGTAGGAATATCTCTGTATACAAAACGTACGCCTGATGTACAAGCAGATTCATGCAACTCAAATGATGAGTTGAAGAATCTTAGTTCCGGCATACGATATCTGTCTGGAGATGATGGATAATCTACAACGAATACTGGATTTTCATTGCTAAAGAAGTATACTTCGCCACCGGTGTATGCAGGATCTGAATCTGAAGGAACTCCATCAACATATTTGGTTGCATCATCGTGACGCAAAATTGTGTTAAACAGTTGAGCATTAAAGTTGAGGTACATTGCAGGACTGTTGTAACGAGGATACTGTGTTCCGTCGTTTAACAATGGACGAGAAATCTCATTACCCAAGGAATCAATTTCCATACCGGTCCAATCTCTTACAACCGGTGATATTTCAAGCGTACCATTGTCGTATGCTGAGTCATAGCTACGAGGGACAAGCGGAAACGCATAAGGATCCACATATAATGTTGTATTGAATAGCCCATGCGTAGAAAGCTTACCTTCTACATCAAGAACATGTATACCTTCAATGCCTTCACCTAAAGCTTGAGGAATAGGTTGAGTCATGTCGTTTGAACTAAGCTGCCATCCATCATATGTTGAACAAACGACTGATCCATAACCACCTTGGCCAACAGCTAATGCTTGTTCATAGTTAAGGAATGGATCGCCAACAGGATCATCTGAAGCTGGATGAGTGGTTTTTGCCCAGAAGTTGAATATATATCCAAATGGCACCGGAGCATACTCAGTAATAGCACAGGTATTTGGATCAAGGACAGGGAGGCAGCTTGAAGCCGCTTCCATGAAGTATGCAACACCATTACCACGTAGGAGAATTTGGGCATGTACTGCGTTTTCATTGATCAAGCCTGTAGAAGCCCCATTCACAGGCCCAGTCATAAATGGATTACCGGCAGTAAATGCAACCTTGCCGGCTGCAAATAAAGATTCATCAACATTATCTATTATAAGTGCCGATGGGTTTCTCGCCTTTATGTATTGATTTTCAAGCGACATACCACCATCATCAAGATCACGCGCTATAAGTGGATCCACTTGATTCAACGCGCCTGCAACAAATGCCAACCCTGTGTTATCATAAATATCCATTACACCATTGATACCAATGATAAATCCATGACGTACGTTACGGCTGTCTGCAGTTGGTGTTTTACCATTGTTGAACCAAGCCCAATCATAACCATAGCTTGAAGAATTCCAATAATACCAGTATGGATCGGATGCTAAAGTACCATGGTTTTGTACATCGTTAATAACCCATAGCAAACGTTTATTTTCTGGATCATCAGTAACCGGTTTTACAATTGTTGGATCGTTATAATAGTTATTATCAATAATGTTAAATTTGGCTGTAATACCTGCAGGAATACTGTAATCTACATCGCTTGTAATACTTTGATCATAGCCATCGTAGTCAAGAATAGAGTCATCTGAGAAGTCAGGAACATAATGACCTGCTACAATAACTGCAGCATCGTTGAATGGATATTTGCTGTGTATTTCATAAAAATATTCGTGAGGATTTTCTGAATCAGGCTCCTCTGATACGTAATCCCACCACCAATCATACGCACCTTTTAAGAAGAGAATCAAGCGACCGCTACCTTCCACATTTGAAGGATCAAATGCCAGAGCAGCACATCCGCCAGGTTGTGTTCCACCACCAACCAAACCGGTCTTGTTGTCTGACAGATATGTGATTAATGAGTTATAACCGACAAAAACCATCGAACGTGCATCTGGGTTAGTTGTGTTGTCACGTTCAAATACAACTTTGCTTTGACCGTTATTCACATCGGTTTGTGCTTGGTCCATACAGAGGAATACCTTTGTTCCTGCCGCATGATTTGAAAGTGTACTCCATGTAATTTCGCCTGACACAGGGTCAATTGTAATTCCATGAGTCTTATCAACACCACCATTAAATGAGACGATTGTTCCATCGGCAAGGACAAACTTTGTTTGGCCTGCACCTTTGAAAACAATTACCATGTCGTAAATAGTTTCTTCTATTTGTTTGGCACGTACATATCCGTCACTGTTGAGGGTTTCTTCAGGGCGCTTGCCAACTGTACGACCTCTAAACGTTATGTCTGTTCCAATGTTAACGAAAAGAGTGTTTCCTGTTGCAACATTAAAAACAACCAACGAATAATTAGACCCTTCAGTACCTCCGGCGAATGATGTATACTCATAGATGTATGGTTCAATAATTGTTGGAACGTCTAAGTCTTTTGCTTCTGCTAAAGGACTTTTCACAACATTAACTGTAGCAGTAGTATTCGCATCCAAAACATCAATGTGGACATTTCCGTCGATTTTTAATGAACATTGAAACGGATTTCCATCTTCATCGGGTATTTCTGCTGAACCGGTATCATCCCACAAGGTACCATAAATATTTAATGTATTTGTATCACCGGCTATAGCCTGGAAGTTTATATTATGACCGTTATAACCATGGCCAGATTTAACACCCCAAATACGATCGCCATTTACATAAACACCACCGGTTTCGACAACGTAATATTCACTACTTTCTGTACCATCGAGAATATTCGTACCTAAGTCGACTTTGTCATCGCCAATCGGCATCCAATCTTGACTATTATCCACCGCTCGGGTCATAAATGTTAACCCCAAAAGCGCTGCGGAGAACAATAACATTCGCAGTTTTCTATTCATCTATCTACTCCTTTTTTAGGAAATACCTAAAAAACACACCTACATAAAACAATATTCCTTAAATTGTGGACCTTTCTATGCCGCACCCTCCTTTCTTCTACTTAAAGTCTTTGAAACCAAAAACCTCAACTAAAACATTAAGAAGTCTTCTGACGTACCTAACTTCCGACCTAAAAATCTGATTTGATAAAGAGAAACATAAAGATATAAAGAAACAACAAGAAGAAAAATTTGAATAAGTGAATGCCTTCATATCCTCTCCCCTTTGTTACTCTCGCTTGGACTGGCTTCATTCATGATAAAATTAGCCCTAATGCCATAAATGTCAAGGCCATTTTCCCAAGACATCATAAATTTTATATTTCAGAAGTGTCAATTTTGTTGCCACAAACCAGTTTTTTATTGATTTATAAAACTTTATTTTTATTTTTACTTTACAAAATATTTATTACATTTATGGTATTCATACCAATGTAAAATTCAAATAATATCATCATTATTTCTATCTCTTAAAAAATCAAGTGGTTTTATTAAATCAAATGACCACAGAAAAAGTAAAGAGTTTTGAAATTTTTTTAAGGAGTTTCGAATGAGCAAGCAAAACATTACATTTTTCTCACTTGCACGACAGGTTAAAAATTTAGAACCTAAAATTAAATCTGCTATTGACTCAGTACTTGCAAGCCAACAGTTTATTGGTGGAACATTTGTAACACAATTTGAAGAAAAATTTGCTAAACATCTGGGGGTAAAACATGTGATTTCGTGCAACTCCGGAACAGACGCACTTTGGATAGCAGTAAAGGCCCTAGGAACCCAACCTGATTCAATTGTTTTAACAACACCATTTTCATTCATTGCTTCTTCGAGCGAAATCGCAGCACACAGAGCTCACCCAGTTTTTATAGATATTGATCCAAAAACTTTGAATATCTGCCCAAACAATCTACGCAGTTGGCTGCAGAAAAATGCCGTGATAAAAAATGGCAAAACTTTTCATAAAAAAACAAGCCAATTGATTGAAGGCATTGTTACTGTAGATATTTTTGGCCAATGTGCAGATTACGACCCAATCAAACAAATTGCAAACGATTGGAACCTCTGGATAATTGAAGACACTGCACAAAGCATCGGAGCTGAATATAAAGGACAAAAGGCAGGAACAATTGGGACTGTCGGTTGCTTTTCATTCTATCCAACCAAAAACCTTGGCGCATACGGTGATGGCGGATGCTGCGTAACAAATGATTCAGATCTAGCCGAAAAAATTCTCAGGCTGCGCAACCACGGACGCAAATCTCACTACAATTATGAAGAGCTTGGCATCAACAGCAGACTTGATGCTATGCAAGCGACAATTTTAAGTGTAAAACTAGACTACATCGACCAGTGGAATGCGCGCAGGCAAGAGATCGCAGCTATGTACACAAAAGGTCTTGCAAATGTTTCGTTTCTCAAATTACCAAAAACAGTACTTGGCAAACATGTTTACCACCAGTACTCAGTTCAGATAGTTGACGCAAATGGCATAATAACTCGCGACATGGTAGAAAAATATCTGGCAGAAAACGGCGTACAGACACGCATATTTTACCCTCAATCGCTAAACCAAATTCCATTCTTGAATACACAAAAAGAGATTTTTGAAGCGTGTCCTGTTTCCGTTGGGCTCACACATACAATTTTATCTCTCCCAATTTGGCCTGAAATGGAAAATACTGAAGTTCAGTATGTTATTGATACAATCAAAAATATGCAAGCAAGTCTGTTGAACATCGCAAATGCAAATGTCTCAGGAACAAAGGGACAAATCCATGCATCCACAAGATAATTCCGTTACACGAGGTAAATTTATTACCATCGAAGGGATAGACGGTTGCGGCAAATCTACTTTAGCCGAAAATTTAACGGCCGCGCTTGATAAAACAGGTGCCTCTATTGTTCTGACCAAAGAACCGGGCGGATCAGAACTGGGCAAGTCTTTGCGCAAAATTTTACAAGGGCAAAGGGAACCTGTATGCGACAAAGCAGAATATTTACTGTTTGCTGCAGACAGAGCTCAACACTTCAAGCAGGTAATCCAACCGGAATTGCTAAATGGCAAAATAGTTATTTCTGACCGTTGGGCCGACTCTTCGGTTGCCTATCAGGGATATGGACGAGGGCTTGACGTTGAAATGATCAAAACTGTAAACGCCTGGGCAACGCAAAATTTAAAACCCGATTTAATTTTTTATATTCGAATTGACGCACAAACGGCGTTGGATAGAATCAAAAAAAGAATATCGGAACCCTGGACACTTGAAAAAGAAAAAATAGAATTCTGGAAGCGTGTTGAACACGGGTATGAAGAGCTTTTTATGAATAATAAAAGCGTTGTCGTGCTTGATGGAAAGATGACACAGGAAGAACTGTTACGGCAGGCGGTGGCCAAATGCCGGGCTTTATAATGAACCAAATAATAAACGAAATATTGAATGCAAGCGTTCCAACACGGTTGGTCGTTGGCCAACTTGAACAAATACAAAATTTGGTCGAGCTTGCAATCAGATCGCATTTCTGTGAACAAAAAGTAGCAAATTGCTTTTGCCTTGAATGCCGCAGGATAAAAAATCACCAGCATCCCTGCTTAGTCTGGATAAGTCCGGAGAAAAATTACTCCGTCGATGATGTCGAAATAATCTTTGACCGCACAAAATTTGCCCTGGACACCGGGCAAACATGCTTTTTCGTTCTTGATAAAGCATCATCGCTTAACGCCGCAACGGCAAATAAACTGCTCAAAGTTCTAGAAGAACCACCCGCCGGCTATAAATTTATCTTGCTAGCCGAAAATATTAATACTCTGCCGACAACAATTGTTTCACGATCACATATAATAAAAATTTCCGGTGAAAATGAACAAACGGCTCAACATGTGTTTTTTAAATATTTTAAAGCACCGGAAAATCTGCCGGATCCAATTGTTTTTGATCAGGAGCTAAAAAAAACCACACTGTCAGAACAGGAATGCGTGGAGCTGTGTTACGATTTAATGGAGTATTTTTTAAAAGACAAAGCGCGATGCGAGGATAAATCTACAGCCAACAGGCTTGCAATATTACAAAAACGGCTACATAAGCCGCCATGTCCTGGCAGCTCAAGCATGTTTCTAAAGCTTTTATATCTTGATTTTTGTCAGATCAGATAGTCATGAACATATCCGGCGTAGCAAAGAGTATACAAAGATACTTAACAAATTTTGTGCAGTCTCAGCTGATAGTAACACTTGTCTCCATCCCAATTCTTGTGGGGTGGGGATTGCAAATCTCAATGATGACACTCATTGGAAACCTGATTTTTGCACCAATTCTTACTATTTTTTTAATTTTAAGCTCACTTGTATTTTTTACTGAACTTATCGGTATACCAAACTTATTTGTAATAAAAAGCTTGGAGTTCGTAACGATATTTTGGGATATCATATTATCACTTGGGAAAAAAGAGTGGCTATGGGGATTTTGCAAGCCAACAACGTTTTTTTTATTTTTGATACCGGCCGTTGCATTCTTAATTCTGCTTTTTATTAAAACTAAAAGCTCTAAAACAAAATTCTTGAGCCTGTTCGGATTCTGTTGTTTATCAATTTTTTGTCTAAGTATAATTCCAACTTTTTTTCACAAACAGCCGGCATCAAGCACATTTTATGACGGCAAGTTAATAATAAATTTTGATGCTGATAAAAATATAACATTGGTCGATAACGGATTTTTCAACACCAAATCATCTCCGGAAAAAACGATAAACTACGAACTTAAACAGTATTTGATTAAAAATATAGGAAAAACTGAGCTGCAAAACGTTATCCTACTCAAGCCCGGGTGCAGAACATTTAAGGCTACACAAGAACTTTGTTCGAGAATAGAGGTAAAAAAGGTCACGCTGCCATTTTTTGAAAAAAAGTTGAGCAAAGCCGCTTGGCGTGAATTCTTCAAGTTGGAGGAGTTGTTGCAGGAGAAGGGGATTGGGTTTGTTAGAACTCAATCTCGTGATTCAAGGGCTGAGCAATCACCCTATTAATTATATTTTTAAAAGCCATACCCTGAAAAATGACGTCATAAGTCCCCATACAAATCGGAAGATTTAAGTTATTATGATCAACTAATTTTTTTATCGCTTGAAGAGTATTCACACCTTCGGGAATCGCTGCATACTGACTTGATAATTCAGTTAATGGTATTCCCTGTCCAAACAATCTTCCAAACTTAAAATTCTTACTCACAGACGAACTACAAGTTAAAAACAGATCTCCAAACCCCGACAGCCCATAAACAGTCTCTTGCCTACCGCCAAAATGTTTGGTCAAAACACTCAATTCAAATAAACATCTTGTCATTAAAAACGCAATTGTATTCTCACTGTACCCAAGGCCATGAGCCATGCCAATCGTTAACGCAAAAATATTTTTAATTGCACCGCCAACCTGAACCCCATTGATATCACTTGATATATACGATTTGAAGTAATTATTGCTAAGCGTTTGTGCAATTTGGGTTGCAATTTGCACATCATTGGATGCAACAACTGTTGCCGTGACAGTTTTGGCTGCTATATCTTTTGCAAAATTAGGCCCACCAAAAGCTACAACTTGAGTATCCGCGCCCAAAATATCACAGACTACCTGACTTGCAAGCATCGAGGTGTCCTGTTCAATCCCCTTGCTGGAAACAATAAATTTATGGTTTTGGGTTACATAAGTTTTGGCAGAAGTAAAAACAGTTCGGATATACTTGACCGGAATGGCCTCGAAGATAAATTCGCTTGATTGAATTGCCGCTTGAAGATCATTGGTAGGTCTGATTTTTGAATTAAGCTTAACGCCGGGTAAAAAATCTTTATTAATCCCTGTTAGCGTTATGTCTTTGACAACATTAGATTCATTGCACCATAAGATAACATCGTAGCCATTTTCAGCCAACAAATGAGAAAGAGCCGTCCCCCAAGCTCCGGAACCGAGTACCGTAACAATTTTTTCCATACTCAAAGATATCCTTAATTATCAAAACTTAAAAGTTATTTACCAAAATTTCTTGAGATATTCGTGTAATCATCGATGCATTTCTGTAAACGCGCCTGATCAACTTCAGGCCAAAAACAGTCAAGAAACATAAGTTCGCTGTATGCTGCCTGAAATGTAAAAAAATTACTTAATCTTGAAATTCCGCTGGTTCTAATTATTAAATCGGGGTCAGGCAAACTGGATGCCCATAAATAATTACGTAAAATCTGTTCATCTATTTTGTCAGCACTCAGCGCGCCACTGGCAACATCTTTGCAAAGGTCTTTTACAGCATGCAAAATCTCTTGACGTCCGCCATAACAAAAAAGAAAACTCACGGTAAGATTATCAAATTTTTTGGTCTCTTCTTCGATAGAATTTATAACATCAAGTGTGCCGGATGGGAATTTTGTTCTGTCACCAAGAAATTGCACTCGTACATGATTTTTCAGCAAATCCTGTCTATTTTCCCTTATCTGATCGGGAATCATCTTAAAAAGATACTCTTTTTCTAAATCACTGCGATTGAAATTTTCGAGTGAAAACGTATAAATAGAGAGATATTTGATCTTGTTTTTCAGGCAGACAGCAATTGCAGCCTTAATAGCCTGTCCACCCTTGTTATGCCCTAAAACCGTTTTAAGTTTATTCTGTTTAGCCCAACGACGATTCCCATCAGGAATTATTGCTAAATGCTGCATAAAAACCCTTATTCATTGCGCAAATTTGCCCCTACAAATTAACGCTAATTCGCGATTAACACTGGTCTGCAAAGATTTGCAAACAAACCTAATAGTAACCTAAAATTCACAACTTGCAAACGCGAATCTTTTCAAGACAAAAGCACACCAAGACTTGGTGTGCTTTTGTAAAGATCAATTAAAATTACGACAAGTTACTACAAACTTAAAACTATATCTTCTCTGAAGCCATCAGGATATTTCGCAGATAGTTTTTTCCTGGTTTTTATCAGGCCTATCTTCAAAACACTATCTTGGGAACGTATCATCCCAGAAAGACCCGTTACCCATGCCAAAATTTTTAAATTTTGAACTTCCAAACCTTGATTTCGCATAACTTCGCATACCCAAATCGCATATGGTCCTTGATGACGTTTTATCTTTTCGCAATAAGTATGCCCATACACATCGGTAAGGCAACTTTGTAACTCAGACGAAGACTCCACATGGCCACCTTCAAATATCATAAAACTTTTTTCCCCGGCCGTGACAAGTAGGTAGTCCTCAACATCTTTAAACGGATTGATAAACCACTCACATTTTGGGCATTCAAATTGAGCACTGGGATCAAATTGCTGAAGGGTATGCGCAGGGATCATCGCTTTAAACGAAGGAGCGTATCCCTTTACCAACTGCACGCCAACAACCTCATTTGATTCGTTATTAATTCCAAGAATTCTCCATGCCAAACACTGGCTGAAACACGTCCCCATTAAAAATAGAAGCCCCAAAATAATCCTTTTCATAAGATAAACCTCCTATATAAAAATAACCCCCAAATATTACTATTTACAAATTACGAGAGTTTTGATTATTTAAAAAACCCCATTACAAATAACATTATAAGCCATTATCATAAAAATGGCAACCGCCCCAAGCTTTTGCTCTTTTTTCGCCTATTTATTTCCATTTGACATGTTTGTCGTTTCTGCTAAACTTGTTTATATGAACAAAATTTACTTAAATTCTATACTTTTAACATGCTCAGGGATTAAAATACATCTGGCATGGACAATTCTGGTTAGGGTGGGGAGAATGTAATGAACGAAATCAAAAAAACAGTAAAAGCCATTATTTTTGACATGGATGGGACCATTGTCAAAACTGAGCATATTTGGGAAAAAGTCACATTGGATACCCTTGCATACTGTGGAGTAAAAGAGTTAACGGTCGAACAACAAGCAGTCATACAAACAATGTCGGGGATCGGACTAAACCAATCGTCTCTTTTGCTAAAGAAAACATTTGATTTACCACATACAACTGAAGAGATTATTGAAAAGAAAATCGCCTTGGCTCATGAATACTTTGAAAAACAACTTGAGTTTATCGAAGGCTTTGCAGAATTTCACGCTAAACTTACACAAAATTCCATTCCAACAAGCATTGCCACAAACGCCGATGCAAAAAGCCTACAACGCATTGCACAAAAACTTAACTTGGAACATTTTTTTGGTAAACACATGTACTGCGTAGCAGACGTAAACTTTGTCCCAAAACCTGATCCTGCATTATTTTTGCACAGCGCATCTAAGATGGGCGTAAAACCTACAGATTGCATAGTTTTTGAGGATTCTATTTATGGTTTTAATGCTGCACAAGCCGCAGGCATGAAGTGCATAGGAATCAAAAACGAGTTAAATGCAAAACATCTGGATAAGGTTTATGAGGCCATAGATAACTACCACCAAGCTGAAGCTGTACTAAAAAAACTCTCAAAGAAGTAAATGCGCTCGCCGAAGTCCCGCCAAAATAATCTTCTTTCTTTCTCATTGAAACATTTCGAATTCCAAAAATAATCATACTCAGCTACTATTTTTAATGAAAAAATTATTTTCTATAATTTTTTTTGAAATTTTAGTAGCATTTCAATTTGACATGGTTTATATTATTCGGAGAATAAAAATTTAAAATTCGAATTAACCAAGAAGGGAATTTCTATGTCTTCAACGGAGCTAAGAGTAAAGGAATTACTTCGCGAAATGGGATGGACAACCAAAGTTTTAGCAGAAAAAACCGGCCTATCCGAAAGTTATCTCACCCATATCAAAAATGGGACAAGACGCTGGAATGAGGATGCTCTAAAAAAACTCTCAACCGCATTTGGCAAACATCCAATTGAATTATTTGCACAACGTAAGGGACGAACGGACAACCTTGATACCGCACTGAAAATGCCCGAAACAACCTCCGTTGACTTGCAATTGAAAATTGTTCCTGTTGTTGGAGATATTCCGGCAAATCCATCACCTTACAACAATCAAGTTATGCAGGTAACAACCGGATACAAAGATATCTTTGTCCCGGTCTTGAATAGCAGTGATGATTCGATGTTCTGCCTGTGCATTGAAAACAACACGATGGCACCAAATTTTATTAAAGGTGATTATCTTATAATATCACCCGAAGTTTGGACCCGCTCAGGAGATATAGCAGCAGTTGAGTATGGAAATGATCCAATAAAGGCAATCATGCAAATCACTTATGCGGATGACTTTATTGTTCTTGAATCTATCAATCATAAAACTTCACCCGTTGCTCTTGTAAAAGGAAAAGATAATTTCAGAGTAATTGGCAAAGTTATTCATCGCTACCAAAGATTGGGGTAAACCCAAGCGTTAAGATATGGAAATGTTTTCCATGAGTAACGTTTTTATATAATCCAAAATTGGATTTATATTCTCTTTTTTTACACGATTAAAACCATGGCGCATTTCATATTTTTTTTGTGGATTTTTCTGAAATAAAGATCCAATGAACGAAAAAATCTTATGCACAAACGTTAAAGCTTCGTAAGCGCAACCACCACTGAGTGGAAAATATCTGACCTGCGTACGAATGCCTTGCGGAAGACTTTTTTCATAAAAGCCCTTAATTTCAGGATCGTGGGGCTCAGCTCCTGATGTAGAGAATAAGATTACTTTCTTGTTTTTAAATATATTCCAATTTTTTGAAATAAAATCTGCGCCATTTATCTTGCCCATATAAACCCCACCGCCCAGAATTATTAAATTATAGTTTTCAAGCGACGGACATTTATCAAGCTCAAAGATATCGCTTTTAATCTCTTGATTAAGCCACTGGGCATACTGTTTTGTGTGGCCATATTTGCTTTTATATAGAATTAATGCTTTCATTCCCGGCTCCTAATTTTAATTTGAATACTTTTTACCATTTACCAAACTTAATTATAACATATAAAAAAAGCCTCCTTCGAATTCGAAAGAGGCTTTTTGACTTAGTATTTTAAATTATTAATTAGAAGGAGCTGGCAGTGCCGGCTTTGATACTTCCTTGACCGGTTCCACCCCAAGTCTGACCGCAATTGGCTTTGTGATATAAGCATCTGCCAATTTATCTACCACCTTTATTGCGGCTGCAGTCAACGCCACAAAGGTAAGCCACTTTACAGTTTTTATTGTTAATTTGCTTACATCTCCACTATCAAAGTCTTTGTCAATCAATTCCATAATCATATCTCCAAATGACTTACCAACTTGAGCCAATTCTCTCATGTAGCCGATATTTGCAATATTTTCTCCAACTTTATCAAAGAATGCTTGAACAGCGACATCGCTTGTATCTGCAACCTCAAAATAATTATTCAGGAAAACAAGATCCACTTGTTCAATTGCTTCTCCACTTTCGATTTCGATAAGCAAAAGAGGCTTTTTTGAGACTTGGTCTGAACTAACACCCTCTGGGCCTTCGAATTTCTCCTGAAGATATTTTTTTACGGCCTTGAATTGATCTAAATTTGCAAAAACCATTTTAATTGGCATTCCAGCTTCGTATTCCGCCATTAAAAAATCGTTTTTAAAGTCTTTTTTGTAATCTTCGCCCGGAAGCATTCCGAAAAATCTCAATGTTGAATCTGCAATTTTTGTTGTAGCCGTTTCATAATACCCATGATATGTCCTTTTCATTTTTATGCCGTTATCAGGGAAGTTCATTGTGATCTGAACCGGAACAAGGTTTGCATAATCATCAGCAGATTTAACCACCTTTACATTTGAATTTTCATCGAGACATCCATAAAGTATCAAATCAACCTCATTACGAAACGGATTGAACTTCTGTTGATAAGGATATTTTCCAAAACCTTTAAAAATGGAAGTTGATGTCTTCTTGCTTAAATCATATGCAGATGCAAGATTTAACATTATACCAGCAACAACTGCTGCCTGTAATAACTTGCGAAAAAGAAAATTCATAATAATCCCCGGTAAAAAACACACTAATTATACTATCGAACACCAGCTCTCAGTCTAGTATAATAACAGCTTTTTTCAACGAATTATTTTTAAAAAAGATTAAATTCTACGATCTACTGTTCCCGAACAACTATCCTGCGATGTAGATAAAACATTAAAAGAACTATAAATAAATAAATAAATAAAAATATTAATGGGTTAATACCCATTGTAAATAAATAATCAGTAAGCAATGGAATAAATGTAAACAAAACGTAGGGCATCAGAATGGCAACCCATTTCAAAATAATAAAATTGCTAAAAAGCATAAATAGCATAAATGTGAGGATTGGATAAAACATAAGCTTTAGATATGAAATCAATCGGCTAATTGTGGCGTATACCAATTCATTCTGAACTGAAACCGGTAGGATACTTCTATTTAAAAGGCTTTGACAAAGATTAGAAATTGTTGGAATATCCAGATTAATTTTAACTTGAGAAAACAGAGTTGGCACAACCAACTTTAAGTCGTTAATCGCTTCAGGTACGTTATTTTCAATATCAAATTCAGTACCAGCCGGAATACATAGCTCCTGTTTTTCTGGAATTATGTAAAAATTTTTTGAATTTAGCACTTTTTTAATTGTAAAGTCGGGGTTCAGATAAAGCATAAGCATATCCGTCCCTGAGTTAGTGGAAAGGTCAAGGACCCCCAAATAAGCAATTGTCTCTTTGTTTAACATTAACCATTTTCCGAGCAGTTTTTGAGACGACTTTTGCTTAAATTTCTCCATTTTATACTGTTCTGCATAGGAAGTTAGCCTCTCGACGAAAGATTCTCTAAGAACAAAACTAAAAAGCATTAGACAAAAACTTGCCCAAACAAATAACTTCACAATGTTATTATAACCTATGTTAAGCAATGAAAAAGCTTCCCACTCATTTTGCTGGTAAAACTCTTTAATTAATAAACATGTAGCAAGCCAACAACTGACACCAAGCAGATCAAAAAAGGATGGAATAAAATTAAGCGAAACAAACATTAAAATAGTATTTAATCCTGCATCTTTTGCATGTACAATTTTTTCAAAAAATTCTATAAAATTGATCAAAAAAGCCAAAAAAAATCCAACAACAAAAACGTATTTAAAAAATCTTTTTAAAAAATATTTTATAAGAACCATTATCTTTTATTCATGAGTTATGAGAATTATTCAAGATTTTTTAACGATTCCGGGGTTATAAGTCCACAAGAAACAAGTGTTTTAACTGCTTCCTCAAATGTAATGTCCGTGTGAATTATATCTCTTTCAGGCATTATAAAAAAGTATCCGCTTGTCGGATTTGGTGAATTTGGCATAAAAACTTTATAATACTTTTCTTTTGGATCTTGACAGTGAGATGGCGGAAGGAGTTTTTTGTATGTATCATCCGCCGATTCAAGCAAAAAAGCTAAGTGAAACTGTCCGTTTCTGGGATAAGGAATTAGAACAACCTTTTTAGGTTTAGCTGTTGAGCTTGGGAATTTAAAGAAATCGACCAATATTTTTGCCGCAGAATATACAACTCTGATAAGAGGTATTTTATCAACCATATTTTCAAAATAATGAATAACTGTTTTTGCTATGAAAATCTTTAAAAATATGCCCATCAAAATAATCAAAGTTATTATTAAAAAAAATTGCGATCCGGGAATTTTATGTAGAATTAGGGGTTCTATTTTATAAAGCGGTTCAAGACAACGAAGTAAAAAATTGTATGTAAAGCTAATAAAAAATACGGTTGCTGCAATTGGAATGATAGTAAATAAGCCACTAATAAACAAACTTTTAAACTCGTGCATTATTTTTTTAAGTGTATCCAAAAACATATACCCACCCTTTCATTTTAAAATTAGGTTATTTTTGTCCAAGAGCTTGCGTAAGATCATTTGCAAGATTTTGAGCAACGCCTCTCGCAATATTATCAGTTTTTGCTTCAGTCATTATACGCAAAAGATTCTCCGTTCCGGAATATCTGACAACAATTCGTCCATCCTGTATTGATTCCTGCGCCTTTTTGATTATATCTGAATATGGTTGTTTTGATAGGTCACGTTTTTCTTTGACTGAAATATTTAGCGAAATTTGGGGATATTTATCAAAAGTTTTCATCTCTAAGTTTTGATTTGCAATAATCGATTCTAGTGTTTTGAGTGCCACGTAAATGCCATCGCCTGTCGGCATATACTCTTTAATTATAATATGGCCACAGGTCTCCCCGCCCAATGAAAGGTTTTTTTCTTCCAGCGCTGCCGCAACATATTTATCCCCAACCTGCGTACGAATCAGATTTTTGTTTAATTTGTGCAGTTCGGCCTCAAATCCTTGGTTTGTTGTGATGGTTCCAACTATATCATTAACGCTTTTATAATCAGGATGCTGCGTTAGAATTGTTAAAATATCATCTCCGTCTTTAATTTGGCCAAGACTATTAATTGCAATGACTCTGTCACCATCCCCATCAAATGCAAACCCTAATGTCGACTTATTTCCAATAACAGTATTTTTGATTCTTTCCGGGTGAGTTGATCCACAATTTTCATTAATATTAAGCCCGGACGGCATTGACCCGATAGTGATAACTGACGCACCAAGCTTTTTGAAAAGCTGAGGTGCAATTTCGCAGGTTGCTCCATTGGCACAATCCAGAGTAATTTTCATGCCTGATAAGTAGTTTGGTGTAAATTTTGAATAGATAGCATCGATATATGCTTGTCCGGCATCCACCCATTCGACTCGCTTATCTGAATTTTGGCCCAAAGATTCCGCTTTATTAAAATAAATATCAAAGTACTGTTCAATTTTCTCTTCATCCTGACGGCTCAATTTACATTTTTGGGCATCAAACAGCTTAATTCCGTTATCATGAAACGGATTATGTGAAGCAGATATAGATATTCCGAAATCAAATGTATCATCAATGCTGATTAAACGGTACACAGCAGGTGTAGGTAAAATTCCCCCATCAACAATTTCAACAGGAAAGCAATTTAAGCCTTCTATCAGCTCGTTTTTTATTCTTATGCCTGAAAGGCGGGTATCGTATCCAATTAGAACTTTTGGCCCAGTAAAAGCCTTGGAGCAATTTTTATCATATTTTTCGTTTGCCCAACGGGCAATTGCCATGCCAAAAGCCTTTAACGCCTCTTTGGTGAAAGGATGCCTATCTGAATGGCCTCTTACCCCATCGGTTCCAAAGGATATTGAATTTCTCATGTAATCCCGTTTTTAAAAGTGTTAATTTTGAATTATAATATCTACAAATGGCTTTTTTGCTTCTTTATGTGTTAAAATCTAGAATAATGGAAAGATTTTAAAAAGTAAGAGGGGTCCCAAATGAATTTAATTTTATATCGAAATTGTTTTCTGGTAGGGCTTTCAGCTGCGGCCGCAATAGGCCCAATTTTTGTATTAGTATTTAACCGTGGAGCCCTATATGGCTTTAGAAAGGGTTTCATAACAGCCCTTGGTGCCGCTATGGGTGATGGGTTACTGTTTGGGCTGAGCTTTGTCGGTATACTTGGTTTTTTAGAAACATCCCGTAAAGTCGTCATGGCGATGGATTTAGTTGTTAGCATGCTTCTTATTTTTATAGGCATTCGAATGCTCATAAAACAACAGTCTTATGACTCAGATCAAATTGAATGCAAAGAGCCGGCACTCGTTACAATTGCCAAATCTTTTGCTTTAACCCTTATAAATCCAATTACCATTTTCTTTTTTATGTTTATCAGTGTCAAAGTTATTCCGGATAACATCGTGACAATTTCGCGCATTGATTCTTTAACTGCCAGCATAATGCTTGCTCTTGGGTCTTTGACAACATTTTCAACAGTTGCTATTTTTGCACGTAGCTTGCGCAAAACTCTTGGGCAGAAACAGCTTCATTTTGCAACTTACGCTACGTCAATCGCATTTATTATCCTAGGCCTCTATTTTTCATTTGATCTGATCAAACAGATCGTTAAATACTTTGGTTGGTTATAGCCAACATCAAAAAACACCCCAAATCTTGATTACGCCAACTTTTGGCATTCATCCGGTTTTGCCATTCTTTCCACATAAATATTCAAAATAATATTTTTCTTGCATTTAATTTAAATAAGTCGGTAATATGATAATTGATGATGTATTTACAGCTTGAAATATATAATATTATAAAAAAAACATAAAATTTAACATGTTTACCGTTTTTGAGGGGGAGAAAGGGAGGGTTTTATGAAGATAAGTTTAAGATTTCTAACATTCTGTTTGCTTGTAACACTTTTGATCACAAGCTACCGTGCTGCAGTACATGCTGCACCTATTCAGTCTCCAATTAAGACTCCACAAGCAGGGACGACTTACACAATAGCGCAACTTTTTGCTCTTATAAACGCCAACAATCCAATGCTTAGTTCAAATTTTATATACACACCGGATGGAATTAACTCTTATAGTGCAGGAAGGCTTGGCTTTACTACAGAGTGGGCACAAAATAACCCAACTTCCGTTACATTGGTTAAGGATCCAAATCAAGTCCAAAATTTGATTAAACGTGGCGTTTTGCCAAATGCCTCAGTTATGTCGACTCTGGCAAAAGCTATTTCAAACGCATCCAAACAAAATGCTCAGCTCGCTACTCAGCTTACTCAGCTTAAAACATTTCTGCAGAGTCTTTCGAACAACTTTCCAAAGATCATGCTTTACTTTAACGCAGTAAGTCCAGTAAATGGGCAAACTTATAAACTCTATATCACAGACCCTTGTCCAGGCGCAACAAATTGGGGTCTGATACTCCCAGGCACAACAAATTCGGGCCTGATAACGCCACCACGGTTGTCTCCTCCACAAAATTATGTTCCGGCTCACACAAATGTCTTAAGTCACTGGAATGTAAAATAACCAACAGACATCTCATCACAAACTCAGGGAGGCTTGGCGCCTCCCTGAGTTTTATTATTTCTTTGCGAGCAACAAGATTTCTTTTAGCACAGAGTCGGGATTTAATGAAATTGAGTCAATACCAAGTTTTATTAGAAATTCTGCAATTTCAGGATAATCTGAGGGAGCCTGCCCGCAGATTCCAATCTTCTTCCCGACTTTTTTAGCCCCTTTGATCGCCATTTCAAGCATAATTTTCACAGCTTCATTGCGCTCATCAAAAATATTTGCAACAAAGTCTGAATCACGATCTACAGCCAAGACCATTTGCGTTAAATCATTTGACCCTATCGAAAAGCCATCAAATATTTTGGAAAATTGATCAATCAGCAAAACATTAGACGGAATCTCGCACATCATGTAAATCTCGAGATTATCTTTACCCTGCTCTAACGCATGCCGTTTCATCTCAGAAATCGCAGATTTGGCATCATCAATTGTCCGCACGAATGGGATCATAAGCTTAACATTCTTCATTCCCATCTCGCCACGAATTTTTTTCATGGCAAGACATTCAAGCTCAAAACCTGCCTTATACTTTTCGTTATAATACCGTGATGCACCACGAAATCCAAGCATTGGGTTTTCTTCTTCAGGCTCAAAATAAATCCCCCCAATAAGAGATCTGTACTCATTGCTCTTAAAATCTGACATACGGATAATCACAGGCTTTGGATAAAATGCCGCAGCAATTGTTCCAGCCTCTTGCGCAAGTTTATCGATAAAAAACTGTTTTTTGTCACTATACCCATAGGTCAAATCTTGAATTTTTTTATTTTCATCAACATCTGTAACCTTTTCAGGGCAAGCCAATGCCATTGGATGAATTTTGATAGAGTTATTAATTATAAATTCAAGCCTTGCAAGCCCTACTCCACTGTTGGGCAACAGTGCAAAATTAAAAGCCTCATCCGGATTTCCAACATTCATCATAATGTCCACCGGTGGCTTTTTGATGTCACTTAATTCGACTCTTTTAATATCAAACGGAATTTTGCCATTGTAGACAGATCCAATCTCACCGCTACTACAATCCAGCGTAATAACCTGCCCATTTTTTATTTTTTGTGTCGCATTACCCGTTCCAACTATTGCAGGAATTCCGATCTCTCTGCTAATAATTGCAGCATGACACGTTCTTCCTCCCCGGTTGGTTATAATTCCACCTGCAAGCTTCATGATTGGTTCCCAGTCTGGATCAGTCATATCTGTCACAAGAATCTCACCCTGCTCAATCTGGTGCATTTTTTTGGCAGACTCAACAAGCCTGGCTTTACCTGTTACGATTTTTCGCCCAATGCTTCTTCCGGCAATAATCAAATCTTTTTTATCAGGGCCAGCTTTATCAGAACCCGAAGATAAAATATACTCTTCAAAAAACAGATTCTTTGTCTGCTGAGAATGAACTGTTTCAGGACGCGCCTGAACGATATAAATCTTTCCATCTATGCTGTCCTTTGCCCATTCAATATCCATCGGACACCACTCTTTTTTCAGTTCAGAGTAGTGATTTTCGATAATTAAAGATTGACGTGCAAGATCGATGATTTCTGCATCGCTAAGTGCAAATGATTTCTGTTCGGATTCGTTTGTAGCAATATTTTGTGTTGTGTTTTGTGTTCCGTTTTTACTATTCTGCGAATAGACCATCTTAAACCGCTTGCTACCCAAGCGTTTTTTGAGCAAAGATTTGAATCCCTGGCTCAAAGTGGGCTTATGAACATAATACTCATCCGGATTTACCGTACCTTGCACTATATTTTCACCAAGACCGTAAGAAGCTGTTATAAAAATAACATCCTTAAAACCGCTCTCAGTATCAAGCGTAAAAACAACGCCGGAGCTTGCATCTCCGGATTCTACCATTTTCTGCACGCCAATTGAAAGTGCGACACTCATATGATTAAAACCATTGTCAATTCGATACGAAATTGATCTGTCTGTAAAAAGTGAGGCAAATATTTCAGGGCAGGCTTTCAGTAATTCTACTTCACCACGAATATTTAAAAGAGTTTCTTGCTGCCCTGCAAAAGACGCCTCTGGCAGATCCTCTGCCGTTGCAGACGAGCGTACGGCAACATCACATGCTATTCCATACTTTTTCTCAAGAGCTTTATATGCTTCTTTAATCTCGGCAGCCAAGTCTTGTGGAAGTGGGGCAGACCGAATTAATGACCTAATTTCATGGCCAATTGTTGCAAACGCCTCAAGATTATTTTTATCAACTTTGTGCAGCAATGCTTTAATTTTTTCTTCCAAATTATTACTTCTAATGTGGTGCCAGTAAGCCTGAGCTGTAATTGCAAAACCTGAAGGGATTAGAACACCCTTAGAACTCAGATTCCGAATCATTTCACCAAGCGACGCATTTTTCCCCCCCACAGAAGCAATGTCCTTTATGCCTATCTCTTCAAATAATTTTATAAACTTCATATGACAATCCTTAATACCCACTTAAGATTCTTTGATAATGTCTTCAACAAATGTACCCGCAGCCTTCCAGCCAACAATATTTCCCGCCGATCGTTCTTGTTTAAGTGAACCACCATAAATGATATAAGAATTTTTTGAAGGAACCCCAGCCATGATGTTCCATTGATTGATGCCATAAAAAAAATCAGGAGCAACCGTTGTCGACGATTTGATTTCAACCGGGAAAATTTTTCCTCCCTCGTCTATTATGCAATCAACTTCAAGCCTTCCATTCAGATCACGCCAAAAATACAATGGCGGTCGCCGTCCAATATTGAGATACTGTTTATAGAGATCAGCAATGATAAAGTTTTCGAAAATATTCCCTCTTAGCGGGTGCTTGGCAAGTACTGCATGAGACTCTATTCCCAAAAGAGCGCAGATAAGACCAGAATCATAAAAATAAAGCTTAGGTGATTTAGTCAGACGCCTACTGTAATTTTTTGAGTATGGTTGCAGAAAAAAAAGTATATAACTGGCCTCCAGGATAGAAATCCAGCTACGTGCTGTTGGCTGACTGATTCCACAAACACCGCCAATCTCAGAAAGATTGAGCAATTGGCCAACACGACCGGCACAAAGCCCAATAAATTGCTGGAATGCATGTAGATCCCCAACATTAACAAGCTGCCTGACATCACGTTCAACGTACGTCTGAATGTATGGTGGATAAAATTTTGATGGTTGGATATTTTTTGCAAAAAGCCGCGGGTATCCTCCATTAAAAATATTCATATCGATATCATCGCTACCAAGAGCATTTGAACTAATCTCGTGCAATGACATTGGTGAAAGTGTGAGAATGCCAACGCGTCCTGCCAACGTCTGCGTAACTGCCTGATTCATTAAAAAATTTTGGGATCCGGTAAGAACAAAATACCCGGGTCGATCTTTCGCATCAATTTCCAATTGCAGATAAGAAAGTATTTCCGGGACATACTGGAATTCATCGATAATTATTCCATGTTGGTTTTCATTGATCTGAAGAAATCTGCGTGGATCATTTTTAGCCAAAGATCGGGTATCGGGATCCTCAAAAGACGTATATAAATGTTCTTTGAACATTGCTTGAGCAAAGAATGTTTTTCCAGCCTGACGTGGTCCCTGTATGACCAATGCTGGAAACGGCATATAATCCGGCAATATTTTTTCTATATCTCTTGAAAACATTGTACAATCCTAATAGTTTAGATTGGGATAAAACACGAAACAATTGATTTGATAATAGCATACAACAATTTTGTGCGTTTTCAAAGTTCAATTTTAAAAATGCACATCTTCTGCAGAATTCAGCTGGTTTCCTGCTCATTTTTTAGTGTTTTTATCGATTTTTAATTCCTCTTGATTTTTTTGCAGTTTGGCAATATAATGAAAATAGATAATAATTTACAGTATTTTTTAACACTTTAGGAGATTTTATGAATAGTCGCATATTTTTAAGAAATAGCCTCATGGCCCTCTGTTTATTTCTATCCTGTAGCACACATTTGAAAGCAGATCTATCCAAAGCGGAGGCCAGTCAAATTTTGGCTGAATGCCAAATGCCTTTCGAAATGGCGCCCAGATTAGATGCCTTCTTCTCAGATCCAATTGTAAGAGAAGTGTTTATAGATAGACAACAACCAATGTTTGCACAGCATTATCAACCCATACTTCAGCAAATCGTACAAAAATATAGAATTGGCCTCAATGTTAACAGCAAGCTTTTCTTAATACAAAATTTAATTCCCGGATTCTTGCTTAAAATTCAACATATGAAACTGCCATCTCTTCCAGGCATTTATGATTATTTTAAAACTCCAATCGCCGCTGATTTTAGAGCAGCTGTAACACCATATCAAAATATAAGTAGAGTTTTTTATAATCAAAAGATTAAAAGATGTGTGCAAGAAAATCACCTCAATCACGTAAGAATAATAGAGAAATATCTTTATCATATTCCAGGAAAACCTGCAGCTTTATGTGATGACAACTATGTTGTTGTAGTCGAAGATATCTCTAGATTACTTGCCACAAACAGAAATAGACAATTCGCAGATTTCATGGAATCAAGCGGCCTGAGAGATAAATCAGCAGCCGATATTTTAGCAGTAAAATCAGTTTACGATGAATTATTAACCGAATTGGTACAAGTTATAACTTATGCCGGTTTGTGGGACTTGGGTGAAACCAATGTTGTTTTGATCGACGAAAATGGGATTTTGAAATGGGCTTTTATAGATACCGAAAAACCTGGTTTTGGCGGTAGCGAAGACAGAAGCTTCTTTCAGAAAAATTATGAAGAATTTAGGAAAAATGCCGAATGCGGAGTTAATGAATTGTCTGAGAGACTAATGAAATATTTTAGACGTTAAAATTAACTAACAAAAAAGAAGAAGTCTCGATCTGTAAAAAGTCGAGACTTCTTTTCTTCTAACAAATTCTAATTTTCTGCGGACGAATATACGAGTTTTTGCCTTACTTGAAGTCGAGAACATCCGCGTAACTTGCACTTTGCCCAGCATCATCATACAATAGCTTTAATCCGCCGTCGCCAGAAAATTCCATGATTGCAAATTGGTAACAAATTCGGCTACCCCGCTTCGCCGTAGCCTGAATTCGAAAGGTATTGTAGAACTTAAGGCTACGCAGAGGCGAGTGGCGAGATTTCGCTTCCACGCAGTAAACTGCATGGGCGCTTAAGAATAACTTTTAAAAGGCGCAAAGGACTCTAATGATTAAAAATAAAACAAAACAGTTAGCATTTGTTGTTTATGACGGAATTGAAAATTCCGTCTTTCAAAGCCAAGTTTTAAGCCCAATTTTAAATGAGATTAATCAGAACGAAAATTTGCATGTCACATTTGTCTGTTTCGAAAGGCATATTCCTAAAAACGAAGATGCCATAAAAATTTTCGGGCAACATAAACGTCTAAAATATATATTTTTACATAGATACTCATTTTTAGGGAAATTAAGCCTAACCCACGCAATATCCTGTTTAACTAAGTTTTTAAAAACATTCACATTCGATCAGATTACAGCACGTGGGCCACTGGCAGGCTACATAACATTGAAAGCACTTTCTAATATAAAAAATTTTGATACGCATGTTTTGATACAAGCTCGAGGCTTGTGCGCACAAGAGTATCGTTATTCGAATCAAAAAAACATATTGGCCAACATCAAAAATCTGGGAGTTAAAATAATTTGGGACAAATTGATATTTAAAAGTTTGCAAAGAATCGAAAAAACTGTTTATAAAGCCCAAACATCATCTTTATTTAACTTAAAAATCGAGGCTGTTAGCCCCGCGCTTAAAAATTATTTAATTCAAGAATTTGGAGCTGATCCTGTAAAAATAATTATCGCAATAAATGACATTCCAAAAACTATCGATAAATACCAAGTTGTCGTGTGGCGAACTCAAGTTCGAGATGAGTTGGGCATACCGGATGATTACACTGTTTACTGCTACAGCGGATCATTCAAACCATGGCAATGCGCCAAAGAAACTATAGAAAGCTTTTCTTTCCAATATTTTAAAGATCCAAAAAGTTTTATGCTTGTGCTGACACAAGATCAAGAGCCATTTGAAAAAGAACTGAAAAAACTAAAAATCCCCAAATCAAATTATAAAATCATGCATGTTAAACCGGAAGAACTTTACAGATACATGTGCGCTGCAAATTTTGGATTTTTGCTTCGTGAGCCTGATGTCATCAACTGGGTTTCAAGGCCGACTAAGATGCTTGAGTACCAAGCATGCGGGCTGCAGATAATTCACAATAACACGATAGCATGGTTGGCAAAAAGCTGATGCTTATTATTTTATAATTATCCCATTATCAGAGAAATTGCCTTTTGAATCAAATTTTCAACTTCAGACTCTTCATCTTTTGAGAAAGAGGTAAGAACATAGGACCCAACATCAGAATTATCGCCCGGTCTGCCAATTCCAAATCTTAAGCGCCAAAAGCCTTGTCCCATAAAACCAATAATAGATTTAAGACCGTTGTGACCCTTTGCGCTGCCCCCAAATTTAATTGAAGTATGTCCAAACGGTTTTTCAAGCTCATCATGAATAACCAAAATCTCTTCGGGCTTTATCCCTTTTTTTTGAAGAAATGGAATAACTTCGCCGGATTTATTCATAAATGTAAGCGGTTTGATTAGATAGACGGAGTCTGTTTTTGTGTACTCTTTGTTATCAGACTGATTAAATGACACGCCGGATTGCTCAGCAATTTTATCTATTATTCTGAATCCTATGCTGTGCCGAGTTTTATAATAAGACGGCCCTGGATTGCCCAGTCCAATTACTGCTCTTATTAAATTTGGATTAAATTTGTTCGGATCAAATACGAGGCTTGGCATATTTTTACCCTGCATAATACTAACTTATAATATTAACTTAATTTTTCAGAAATTTTTTGAATTAAGTACTTATTTATCGAGCAAATTGAAATCTTGTCATGCGACTGAGCGGATAAATCGGGTAGAGAATTCGATACATAAATTTTACAAAATTCACTCTTCATTAGTCTATCCATTGCACCCTGCGAAAATATTGCATGAGTAAAAACTCCAATAATCTTTGTAGATCCGTGCATTTTCAGCATAAGGCTAGCCTGAATCGATGTTTTACCAGTATCAATTATATCATCGACTATTATGGCTACTTTAGAATTGACATCCCCATGCAAACAAAGCGCCACAGGGTTGTCCGGAGATACTCTTTTTTTATCAACACAAGCAACCGGAACGTTTAATATTTTAGCAACAGCACTTGCCCTATTAAAACCACCCCTGTCCGGAGAAACGATACAAACTAGGTTTTTATTAATCTCATCACTAAAATTAGATTTTATGTGATCAGCCCAAAAATTAACAAGGCTTATCTCTTCAAGATCAACATCAAATAAGTTTAAAAGTTTTTCAGAGTGAAGATCGCAGGCAAAAACTCTGTTTATACCTGCCTCTTTAAAAAAACGGCCCCAAAGTTTTATGGAGCCAACAAATTTACCATCAAAACTTTCATCCTGTCGTGAATATGCAAGATATGGCAAAATCACGGTAATTTTTTTTGCCCCAATATTTTTCAAAAGATCACAGGCAACCAAAAAACTAACAAGCTGGTCATTAAGAGAAGAACTATTTAGTGGTTTATTAAACTCGCATCCTTCGACAGGCTCAGGACGAACGCCATTAAGTAGGCGCGCTCGTGGTGAGCTTGTCGAACCATCACCCTTGGGTGACGCGCCGGGTTCGAACGTTGTGTTAAGAAAAAATTGATGTACAAATAAAACTTCAGATCCTGCTATAAGGTCAGTGTTTTTCGCATCAACATAAACTTCGGTATCTGCAAAGAATCCACCACCAAGTTGAATCAGGGGTACATCAAGAGTTTTTGCAAAATCGCTTGCAAGTTGAGACTTTAAACAACTTACAACCAGCAAACTCACGCTTTATCCTTTTTTAAAAAATTTAAATAAAGTTCTTTTGAACCAAGACTGATTACTATCTTTTATGAATCGTTGGATTTCTGCAATAAATTTTGCAAACTCAGGAAGTCTTAGCTGCAAAACTGATATTCTTTTCCACTTGGTAAATGGAATAGCTGGAACTCCACAAACAACCTCGTTATCTGCTAAGTTATGCATCACCCCACTCATTGAAACAATTTTTACACCATTACCAATTTTTATGTCATTTTTTATAACGACATGTCCACTAATTTGACAGCCGATTCCAATTTGAGTGCTACCTCCTATAGCAGTATGCGCCAAAATTGCAGTTGAAGCTCCAATTTTAACATTGTGAGCAATGTGAACAAGATTATCTATTTTTACACCGTCACCAATAACGGTTTCATCAAACGAAGATCGATCTATGGCAGTATTAGCCCCTATTTCAACCATTTTTCCAATTCTGACAATTCCAATATGTGGAATTTTTTGCATGCCCTGCGTTGTAACTTTATACCCAAAACCATCTGAACCAATAACAGCACCGGAATGAATCTCCGTACCATATCCAATGATGCATCTGTCCAGAATTTTTACTCCGGGATGAAGAGTAACGCGATCACCAATAACACAATTTTTACCAACAAACGCCAATGCATTTATGACTGTGCCAGCACCAATCTTCGCACCGTCGCACACAATAGCAGATGGATGAACAAAAGCCGTTGGATCTATAATTTTGCCAACGTTACTATTTTTACCAAGATTACTGATAACTTGCTGATTTAAATAATTAACTAATTTTTGAAACGCGCCAACTGCATCTTTAACAATAATATAATTTTTCTCAGGCACATCTGCGTTACTTGAAAGTAGCAGTCCTGCTTTACTGTTTTTAATCTTATCTAAGCTAACTGAATCAAAAACAGAGGCATCGCCTCGTTCAACAATTATGGCCAAATCCTGCGATTCAGCAGTTTCCAAAGATTTAATATTTTTTATCACAAAATCTAGAGTCGACGGAGCTACAAACTCCGTCGACTATCTCTAATACTTTGCCAAGGGTTAAATTAACTTCCATTTAATTCCCAAAATTAGGCAGTTTTTGTTTCTGTAGTTTTGGCTGCTTTGGCTGTTTTTTCTAAATTATTATTTTTTGTAGATTTTTCTGACATCATATGCACTATCGATAGCCTTAATTAAAATATCGGTTCTATCAAGTGTATCTGACGCAAAAACCACACCGGGCGCATTTTTGTCTACCAATACACCCCAGTCTTCTTTTTTGCAAACTTCGTTAATTACCCCAATTTGCTTGGAACGAAGAGCAACCTGTTTTTGTTGTATAAGCTTTTCAAGCTTTTCTTTTTTGTCGCCGATTGTACGTTCCAAATCCTTTTTCTTTTGTACAATCGCTTCGGTCTTCTCTTGGACAGCCTCTTTGCTTAACACTGATGTTTTTTTATCTAATTCAGATTGCATATCAACAAGTTTTTGCTGCGACTCTTTTACAAAGCTCTGTAGTTCTTCAATTTTACCATTCAACTCGCCGGCAATTTTCTGATTCTCTTTTGCTTCCTGCAAAATTCTCATGCTATCAAAACAGACAAGTTCTTTTGCGCTGGCAAGTGATATACTCAAAGCTGATGCTGCAACAATACCTGTTAAAATTCTTTTCATAAAAGACTCCTCAAAATATTTTATATACTTGACTACTTTCAACATTACTACACGAACAGACTAGCTTTTTTCGCAAATATCGTCAAATTTAAATATGCGATTATATATTCACCCCGCTCGTGGTGAGCTTGTCGAACCATCGCCCGTCTTGTCCGCCGTAGTTTTAACGAAGGCGGAAGGGCGGCGGGCAGAGTTTCAGAAAAAATCTAATAGATCTCTTCAATGCTCTTTTTAACGTCTATCGCTTTTAAATCCAGCCCCATGGCCTTGTAAAATTCCCTGTCATACTCACGTGTTTTGATAACCACCGGCATTGGAACCGCATGCCCAAGAACAAGCGCCTGTTTTTTGGTATCAAGCGTTGCAAGAATTGATCGCAGCCCGCTTGAATTGCTTGCACCTGTTAAAATTGCTTGAATATCTTTTTCATCGTTAAGTAATGCTACAATTTTAGTTCCAATCTGGGACAAAATTTCTTGATCTATCCCCGAAGGGCGTTGGTCAACAACAAGCAATGAAACATAATACTTACGCATCTCACGTGCAATTACACCAAAAATTGTCTGTTTTGCCGCATTTGGATTTAGGAACTTATGGGCTTCTTCAATGGTAATCATAAGCTTGCGTGGCTCGTCGGATTTCTTCTGTGAAGCAAAAAACGCTCAGTTTTCGCAACATACTCATCGTGAATTCTTCTGGTCAAAATATTTACCACAAGCAAATAACTTAGCATTGACGTATGATTACCAAACTCAAGAACAACATTGATTCCACGATCAAGATATTCAATCATGCGGTCAACAACTGAAGTTGAAGAACCCATATCTTTAATAAACGGAAACCGTTCAATACGTTTAAGTTTACGATACAATGCCGCAATAGATTCTGCGTGTGCACCAATATCTTCTGCAAACTCTTTTAACGTTCCCTCCTGAGCAAGTAAGACTTTTAGCCAATTGTTTTTATACTTCCCTGCTATCAAATAAGCTGCTTCAAGCGCTGTCGGATGTAGATTAAGCTCATCCTGCAAAGTTAGAACATCTTCAACGCGTATGTCTTGATAATTGAGCACAACTTCAAAATCCGGAGTGCAGCCTCGACGTCTGGTAGAATCCGGATCGAGTGAAAATATAGCAACCTGGTTTGGAAATAGTGTTTTTAGGCCTTTTACAAAAGACTCCCCTGTTCCCTCTTTGCGAGCCTGAAAACCATACTCACTGTGCATATCAAAAATCAGATTCACCGCCTTCTCATTTTTAATCAAACCTGCAAGGATGAGCCGTGTGATGAACGTTTTACCCGTACCTGTTTTACCAAAAATTCCATTGCTACGCTCAACTAATAAATCCAGATCCATGCACACGGGAGTTGTCATATCAAGTGGAAAACCAATGTTAAAATATTTTTTATCTTTCTGTTCATCGCCAAAAATTTCAGCTACTTCACTTGCGCTGGCTTCATAAACTGCTGCAAAGTGTGATGGAATCGTTTTTACCGGCATACGATGTTTTTGAGCGTCAAGCATCAGCATGGGACGCAGCATAACTTTCGCGTAAATATCGCGCTTTTTAAGCATACTTGTAAGAATTTTTTCGTCTTCAGACGGAGGAAAAAGTAGAATATCAGGATTTGTAACTTGTAACTCAAGATCTGTAATTAATGAAAAAAATGTGTAATGCTCGCCAACAATAGAAACAAACTTACCGGTTTTAATATCTTCAAGAGAACCTTGCGGCCCAAGGCGCATGGCTAGGCCTTCAACTAGTGAGCCGGAAAGAATATGACCAAGACACTTACGCATTAAGATTTCCACATGCTTACTTTTCCTGAATTAACACATAAGCAACAGCATAATCTTTTTCATGTGATAGCGAAAGATTAGCCTCTAAATTAGGCAATTTGATTGCCAATCTTTTTGCAAAGAAACTCCAGTCAATAACAAGCTGCGGAACTTCCCACTTCCCCGCCATTACCCAAACCGCTTTGCACGAAGATAAAAATAAAATCGTTTCTTCTGTCGTTTTAAATTTGGCTAGAGCAGCACTAAAAGCCTTGTAAAAAGCCTCTTTTGCAGCAAAGCGTGATGCCATGCGTTGCATTGCAAGCTCTTGTGTACCGGAAAAAATATATGCCAACTCGTCTTGTGAAAAGACGTGAGATAACTGTTTTACAGGGTATTCAACCCAAAATTTGAAACGATTTATTTGTACAATATCTACACCAACACCCAAAATCATTTTATGCCTTTACTGCAGTTTTTGGTCAAGAGACCGATACCCGATTGCTTCTTGAATATGCACTCTTTCAATAATATCAGCAGATTGCAAATCTGCAATCGTCCTGGCAATTTTAAGGATTTTGTGATAACCGCGCATACTGAGACTAAGTTTTTCAAAAGCAAACTTCATTGCCTGTTCTGCGGCAACCGAGAGAATACAGTATTTTTCAACCTGATCTGAGGCCATATATGCATTGCGAACAGCCCCCAGCCTTTTTTCTTGCATCTGAACGGCAATTTTTACCTCTTCATACATCTGCACAGAATTTTTATTTTGAACTTTTTTGTCTTTTAGCTCCTCATAATTAATTGAAGGAACATTAACATGCAGATCTATGCGATCAAGCAGCGGTCCGGAGAGCTTACCAATATATTTTATTATCTGTTGTTCGCTACATACACATTTTTTCTTATCACCGTAATAGCCACACGGACAAGGGTTGAGCGCTGAAATTAAAAGAAATGAAGCCGGATACTCAACCGCACTGCTTGCACGCGAAATTAAAACACGCTTATTTTCAAGAGGTTCACGCAAAACTTCAAGCGTGCTTCGTTTAAATTCCGTAAGTTCGTCTAAAAACAAAACACCATTATGGGCCAAGCTTATCTCACCCGGTCTTGGAGACGAGCCACCGCCAACAAGCCCTGCCTGTGAAATAGTATGGTGTGGACTGCGAAATGGTCTATGCGCGATCAAAGATTCCTGATTTAACAGCCCTGCAACAGAGTAAAGCTTGGTTGTTTCAATTACCTCATCAAAAGACATTGGAGGCAAGATGCTTGCAAGTCGTTTGGCCAACATTGTTTTTCCCGAGCCGGGTGGGCCTATAAACAAAATGTTGTGTCTGCCTGCCGCCGCTATCTGCAACGCTCTCTTGGCCTGAAACTGACCCTTAACATCTTCAAAATCTAACGGATGATTGTGTATCTGCCTGGAAAAAAGATCAAATCTGGATTGAGTAGGTTCAATTTTTTGTTCACCACGTAGGTATGCGACCAGGTCAACCAAAGATTCAACGCCAATCAGCTCAAGTCCTTTGATTAAACTTGCCTCATCTGTGTTTGCTTTGGGTAAAATTAATCTTTTTTTGCCGAACTTTAATGCACTATGGGCAATCGACAGCACCCCACGAACCGGACGAATCTTGCCATCAAGCGAAACTTCGCCTAAAAAAATTGTCTCGTTAATAAAGTCTTCAGGAATATCGACGAGCTTGGCAGCTTGCAAGATTGCAATTGCGATTGGCACATCGAACAGTATATTTTCTTTTTTGAGTGAGGCGGGAGCAAGATTAACTGTTATCAACCGCTCGGGAAGTCTGAACCCACTATTTTTAAGTGCAGCCCGAATTCGATCTTTACTCTCTTTGATCGCTTTGTCAGGAAGGCCAACAATGTAGAACTGTATCATGCCAAATGATAAATCGACTTCCACCTCAACCATGTGTGCGTTGATGCCAACAGTAGTCGCTGAATAAATTTTCGAATGCATACCCCCCCCCGAAAAACCCATTAATTTCGAATAAAAACCCACTTTTTGCAATGCAAAGATACTTATAACACAATATTTTGCGTTATACAAGAATACAATATGTTGCGCTTGATGCTGTACTTGCAAAATTATTGGCTTTTGTTGACAATTGATTCAACTAAAAGTAACACACAATATCCACCCCCGGACTTTGCTGCTTAATAATTTCGATTTGTTTACCATTAATATTTGTGCATTCTACCTCAAGTTTTCTTAAACATCGAAGTGGGCTGATATCAAATTTGCTTTGTCTAGATTCCAATTCTTTGAATAAATTCCGGCAGAAACAAAGGGTAAGTTCGATAATGCAAGTATTGTTTTTGCAAATTGTAGTTAATTGCTCATCAGTGATACTTGTATTACCTAAATTAAGTATTACTAACTGGCAAAGAGGATCAAGATTAAATTGCATGAGATTCATACAACTACAAAGATTAAGTTCTCTTATTCCAGAATTATTTTCACAAATTGCGGTTAATTGTTTATCAATGATATTTGTGTCACTTACATCAAGTTTTGTTAGATTACGAAGAGAACTGATATTGAACTTGACCAATCGCCGACAATAAGAAAGATTAAGCTCTCGAAATTCAGGACAATTTTTACAGACCGCAGTCAGTTGTTCATCAGTTATGGATGAATAAGAGCAATCAATGTGTGTGATAAATTGAACATTCGCGGCAAGATGATTTAGAAGTTTAGGAAATTCATCAGTGGTAAGCATCCAATTATTAATTCTGATGCTATCACTATATAAACCAACACATGGGACATTTGAATAATCAGTTAGGGCTACTTTTGACTCGCATGACGTAAAGGCAGGGGCAAAGTCAGGGGCGCGAAAAGAATTTACACTATTGCATACGCCATGTTCAATATTTTCCATATCATCCATATCGTCCATAGGTGCGCGCGGTGCAACACTCCGTACCATACAATAACATGAAACAACTGATGCAAAAAAAATTGCAGGAAAAAATAACTTTGTTTTTTTATTCATAAATAAACGCCTAAAAAATATTATTAAAAAAATTATAAGAATTTTGGTGAATATCCCGATAACATAGCTGTTAATCGCTTTGGTGTCAATATCAAAAAAAATTTGAGAAAAATCAAGAAATAGTTGGCGTAATAAAGATCAGAAGCTGTTTTTCAATCACTGTCTTTCGTCGAGCTTTAAACAGAAAGCCCAGAACGGGAATATCTTGTAAAAACGGAACCCCTGTCTGTATCCTTTCTTCCACATTTACAATCAACCCACCAATCATTGTAGTTTGCCCACTTTTTAGAAGAACACGATTTTTAGATCGCGATGTTTCAATTATGTAATTAAAATTTTTACTCCCGGGACCGGGCAAGGTATCAAATTCGATTCTTGGTCTGGCGATATATGAGTACTCTACAAAAACATCCATAAACACCGAATCTCTATCAGGCGCTATAATTGATTTAATTTTTACGTTCATTCCAATATCTTTATACTGAGTTGTGGTAACATTTGAAGGCTGGCCCTCAACTGTTTCTTCAATTTTTGTCTCATGCGGCATCTGCTGTCCAACCAAAATCTCAGCCAATTCGTCGTTGTTAACAAGTAAAGACGGTTTTAGTATTGTTCTAATTTGATTTTTGTTCTCTGCCGCCTGCAGTATCAAATTTACTCTGTTGCTATCAAAATTTTTGTTACCCCAGATAAATGGCAGCCTAATTGGGAGACATTTCATTGATAAACCTGGAACAAAATTCATAGCCCAATTAACTGCCGTTTTAAACGCATCATCATCCGAATCATTTTTCTTCGCACCAAAACTAGCAAATTCAGAATGTGTTACCATGCCACGTTTATCATAATATCCTGACCAATCAAACCCCAAAGCCTCCTCAAAGTCTTTGCTGGCAATTACAATTCGAGCATCAATTTTAACCTGAGGAATTTCGATATCTATCTTGCTAATAAACTCTTTGAACGAATTGATTTGAGCTTGACGAGCATGACACAGGATTTTTTTACTTTCATCATCAAAAACCAAATATGCACAATTTTTGTCATTTCCGTCTCCGACAATACCTTTCCAGAGTGCAGTTAAGCGCTTCTTTAGCTCCTCATTCCACTTCGCATGATAAATTGTTATGCATACATTTTTATAATCACTATCAAGGAGGTCCATGGCTTTTGTTTTGAGTAACTCAACAGCTGTTGAAAGTTTTGCAATATGAACTGCTTCATTTTCCCACAATGCCGCAAGAACAGGGTTGTTTGACGTTGTCAGTAACCGTAATGCTGACGAGATTCGAACATTTTTCAAATCGATATTTTCAATCGTACCATGCACATCACTGTCAACGAAAATTTGAATTCCGGATGTTTTACTTATTAACTCAAAAGCCTTTTTTATATCTACATTCTTCAGCTTTAAAGAGACAGTTTTATCGTATTTATCCAAATCTTTATACTGATCATCAATCAAAGTCCGCAATACTCTTTCAAGTTGTGGATTTTTCAATGCATCCCAAAAACCGTTACTCGATGATGCTCTGGAAATACCCCCTTCGCCTGTTTTTGTTTTATTTCCAGAACTCTTTTTTCTTTTTTTTACTGTGTGTTTTTCATTGCCCTCTTCTTCTTTTAACTCTTTTTTAACAATTTCTTCAATTTTATTCAGAGTATCCTCTTTCTGCTTACTGTACTCTTGTTTAATTAAATCATGTATCATCGGAGGCAAGGGCAATGTATCATATTTTTCGGTTGGCAAAACAACACTATCGGCAAATAAAAAATTTGTAATCAAACTTGTACTCAAAATTAATTGCAGTAAAAAAATGAGATAAAACACAACTCCCCCTTCAAAATAAAGATCATTCAATAAAAAGCTTTTTCTTAATTTTCCCTCTGCTTAGTTCAACACTGGTAGTTTTAATTGCTAAAATTTTGAATCCGTAAAAATCATCATTTAAAAATACTGTCTCCACTTTGCCATCAAGCTCAAGTACCGCCCCATATTCTACAGCGCTGTGGACTATTCCCAAAAGATTAATCCGGTTCTCTCTGCGCTCTTTGGTTGAAGATTTTGCCAACGATTTTAATGGCAAATTAAACGGGTCTCTTAGAATTTTTTTGGCAAGCCCATTACTTTTGCCGGTTACGCAAAATAGACCATCCCCAAAAAATAATAGTAAAAACAACCATTTAACTTGCAAGCGATACATATCTAAACACCAAATCAAATTTAATTCTATTTTCTTTCCACTTATAAATTTTAAGATCACAAATCTTGATAATTTGATCACTTTTACTCAAATCCCCAAACAACTCAAGACAATCATTAAACAGTCCCTTCACACAAACAGTAAAATAGTCCTTTTTAATCAAATTATTCTTCTTAAATTTGATTGGTTTAATACTGGAACAGGATAGTTTATGTTTCTGGATCAAATCCATCATAAATTCAGACGGATTATTTTTTCTTAATTTTAAATTCAACTGTGCCAATAATTTATCATTTTCCAATTCAAAAATTTTTAATCGGGAATAAATTTGATCCAATTTCTCTTTTTGCTGCGACAGATTATTGTAATCGGCGTTTAATTTTTTGATTTGGGAGGCTGAGGGAAGATAAAAAAATAAAAAGAGAAAAAAAGTTGGGAAAAAAATTAATATAAAAGAAGAGATAAATCGTTGAACCGTTGAGGTCTGTCGAATTAACGAAATTACCAATGTGTCATTGCACCAAAACGGCATTTGAAGGCCCCCCCATCAAAACTTGTTCAACTAAAATTCACAAGTCTTGTATAACTTGTCGGCCACTCAAATTTCAATATTTTTGAAATAAATGAGTTTTTTGCTGAAATTAAAAGGATTTTACCAGACATCTCCTAAAACTCTGCCCGCCGCCCTTTGGGCGATGGTTCGATACGCGCACTACGTGCGCACTCACCACGAGCGGGCCTGTCTACCCCGCTCATCCCGAGTGATTTGCGAAGTAAATTGTATCGAGGGACGCTTATTCTTTTTTTAGTTTCGCGTAAAACACTTCACTCCACAACCCCCTCAACATAAGCCACTGATAACACCTCTTCAATTGAAGTAGCACCGGCAATAATCATTCGAACGCCATCGGCTCCCAGTAAAGTAAAACCCTGCTGTAATGCCTTTTGTCGAATAACCGAAGCATCTGCACGTTGAACAATAAGTTTTGCAATCTCATCATTAATTTCCATAATTTCAAAAATAGCCATTCGGCCTTTGTATCCGGTATTCAAACACTCGGCACACCCAACAGCTTTATAAAATGTAATTTTCTTGGCATCCTGCGCGCTTAACCCAAGCCGCCCAAACATTCCGGCCTCGGGCTCATACTTCTGTTTACACTTATCACACAAACGTCTTACCAAGCGTTGAGAAACAACACAGATCAAAGACGATGCAATCAAAAAGGGCTCAACACCCATATCAATCAATCGAGTAATTGTAGCAGGAGCACTGATTGTATGAATTGTACTTAAAACAAGATGTCCGGTCAGGGCTGCTTGAGTTGCTATTTTAGCGGTTTCTGAATCACGAATTTCTCCGATCAGCACAATGTCCGGATCCTGTCGTAAAATTGAGCGTAAGGAGGATGCAAATGTGAGCCCGGCTTTTTCGTTAACCTGCACCTGACTAATTCCATGAATGGTGTATTCAACAGGATCTTCAACTGTAATTATTGTAACATTCGAGCGATTTAATCTACTTAAAATCGAATACAGCGTTGTGGTTTTACCTGATCCGGTCGGACCACTGACCAGAATTATACCATTTGGTCTTTCGATATTTTTTTTCAAAAGAGCAAAATCCCGCGGATTTAAATTAATCTTATCAAACTCCACAGCGCCACGAGATTTATCCAAGAGACGCATTTCAACTCGCTCTCCAAAGCTACATGGGAGTATAGATACACGAACATCGAGTGGTTTGTCTCCGACTTTTATCTGAATTGCTCCATCCTGTGGAATACGTTTTTCAGCAATATTTAAATTCGCCATAATTTTTATTCGCGAAACAATTGCACTTTGATATCGTTTAGGTGGGATAACGCGCTGGTACATCTCGCCATCAATTCTATAACGAACACTGAGCTCTTTTTCAAACGGTTCAATGTGAATATCAGATGCGTCTTCTTTAACGGCCTGAACAATTAGGTGGTTAACAAGCTTAACAATTGGAGCTTCATTGGCTTGCTGCATTATATCTTTTTCATCAAGTGCCCCAACATCAAATTCAAGTTCCTCCGCCTTCTCTCCCTCAGAAAGCTCCTCCATCATCTCCTTGCTACTCTCCAGCGGATAATAGCGATTTATGGCCTCATTTATAACCTCTTCAACGGTAACCGCATAATTAACCTCGCCACCCAAAAGTAGGGATAAATCATCTAGTGGCTGCAAATCACGTGGGTTTGCTGTAACAATTGTCTTACGACCTTCAAACATTATTGGGATAACGAAGTGTTGACGCAAAAATTTCAAAGGTACTTTGCCAAGGAGCGTTGCGTCAGCCATCTGCTCAGTGATACGCTCAATAAATGGAACAGATACCTCTTTGGCCAGAGCTCTTGCAAGGTCGACATTGGAAACAAGTTTTCGTTCCAGCAAAATTTGGCTTAAATTTTTCCCGCTGGTTTTTTGTTCTTCTAAACAATCTTTTAATTGATCTTGGGTAATCAAATTAAGCTCAACAAGAATTTCGCCTACTTTCTTTTTTAACATCTCAACTCCTCGAATTCCGAGTTTAAGTCATCCTGAATTTAGTTCATAACTGCCGAAGCGTCAGATTGCTTTCACCAGAGCCCTGTGTCATCCTGAACTCGTTTCAGGATCCATGGATTAATGAGCAATCCTTGTTTAAAAATATCCAGATTGAATGAAGCTTAGCAAAGCAAAGATAGTACAGCAATATTTTGATAACATAGATTTGGGCTAAGGCGTAGATAAAATCTTTATTTTTTTAAAAAACTCATATTCGCAGCGTAATTTGTGCTAAGTTACAAAAAGTAAGTAGTTTTTTAACTAAGAGGAAAGGGTTTGTCGTTATGAAAAATAAATTTCTAATTAGGGCCATTTTGACTGTGGCTATATTTTTAGGATATTCGAATATCTGGGGAGCAGAACCGCACCTATTACGAGAACCGCGACCGGAGCGAATGGAACGGCCAATTGAACCCATACGTGCTGTCGAGCATGAAGCCCTCAAGCCCCTCGAAGTTCATCCTGTTCATCAAATTGCAGCACCAGAACAACATCTAGCCGAAAAGGCACGCACTCCAGAATATCAACAAGAAGAACGCCCAGTCGCAGAAGCAAAAACGCCCGCCGAAGAAAGGGTACAAGAAAGATTAGCTGAACAAGCTAAAGCACAACCAACTTCGACCGCTCCAAAATCTGAAACGCCAAAACCTGAAACCCAACCTGGCACTGCTCAACCTGCTACAACAACCTCTCATGCACCAGCAGTAGCTGCTGTAAAACCCTCATTTAAACCGTTAGAAGTAAAAGAGGGGAAGCCTCTTGGCGAAGCAACTAAACTTCCTGCAGAGCTAACGCCAATAAGAGAAAGCGCCGTAAATGTTGGAGAAGCATTTAAGCAAGCAACTGACATGCTCAAAACCGCAAATAAAGAGCAATTAGAAACCGAAGCCGCAAGAAGAACTTCCACAACAACCACCGTTGAAGAGCAAAAACAAATCCCTGTAATCATAGAAGAACAAAAAGTCAAACAGGCATCTAGCTTAAAACCCGCTGAATTGCCTGCCGAGGAAACACGAATAAGAGACAAAGCATTAAAAGTTAACGAAGCAGTATCCAAACTGTTAGAGCCCCAACAACTGGAAGCCGCAAAACCCCCAATCACAGTACAAGTACCAAAAGAAAAAACACCAACAGGCACAATTGAACCAGTTTTAGCCGCAGGACACAATGTCGTCGAAAGTTTAAACGAATTAACCAAAGCGCTTAAATCTACAGAAACCCCAAAAGAACAATCTCAAAGTTTTTTAGAAAAAAATAAAAAACTATTGATTGCGGGAGGCGCAATCGGCGCAGGACTCTTGGCTTTGGGCGGAATATTGGGTGCAATACTTGGCGCAACTTTAAATAAAGATTCTGGGCAAACGGCCGCTCAAACGGACATAGTGCCTTCTCCAACGCCATCCCCAACGCCAATTCCATCCCCAATACCGAACATTCAACCTGATTCAGGTGTGGTTATACCTTCTCCTTACCCTCCCGCTCCACAAGACGACCCTGACCATCAACAAGTGGTTGCAAATGTTGCAAGCTTTTACACAGATATTGAAGAAAAATTTGCAAAAGCGTTGGAAGAATCCAATTACTCCGATCAAAAATTTGTAATCGAAGGAGAAGCCAAAATTGGAGATTCAACCGAAACAATCCGCCTTGAATATGACTTTGTAAAAGGAGATGCGGGAGAACTGGGCTCACCATTTACCCCATTTTTAGTCACAATGATTCCTCAAGGGATTAACGGAATTGCATTAAATTCAGATGAAATTAAAAATCTTTTACCAGACGGACCTGCAAGGGAATTATTTGCTACTTTGATACAACCGACTGCCGGCTTTATTTTCATGATAAAAATTATCTTGCTCGTTAACACAACATTAAGAGATAACTCTAAAAAAGATGTCGAAAAAATTAATTTTATAATTGATGAAGCAACCAAACTTTACTCCCGATTAATTTTAACACCAACTCAAGACCCAACTCCTGACATACTCATATCAAAAATGCCTGAGAAATTCCAACAAATTATTGGCGCCATATCACTTAAAATTTACGGAGACCTGGTTTACAATGTAAGCGATCCGGAAGACACCGTGTTAATTAAACAAATAGGCGAGGCGCAAAAGCTCAAAGATTATCTCAAGATAACAAAGTTCATAAAAGAAAAAATTACTCCGGCTATTAAGAAAGATATGACGCATACGGAAAAACACATTTTAATTTATTCCCTGCAAAAACATCTGTCTGAATGCCCGCCTAAAACAGGCAGAGATTTATGGCTACATTTAGACCAACTCATTTCAATGTTAACGGATGTGAAAAAAAGCATGGTAAAAGCAAAAATTGACAAAACAACGGTAGCAAAAATTGAAACTCTTTTGAAAAAGGTTAAAGATGTTAGAGACGGAAAAGAAGAGATCACTGTTCTAACAAAAAAACCGGAGTTTGAAATATCAACAAAAATTTACAGCAAGAATGTGTCATTGAACGATGTCTTAAAAATTTTGTTTAAAAATTTTTCTAAAATATATTACGCAAAAATTAAAGGTGATAAAGGTTATTTATATTCCAACGTTCTGCTTGGTAAAAACGCAACTAAGTATGCACTACAATCTATATTTTTCAGATGTTTAAGCGAAACACTGCAAGCAAATCAGATTTTAAGTGCAGCAAAAGGAAGTGTAACCCTACGAATGGCAGATGGTAAAGATTCAGCAATTAATCCTGATCAAGAATTTTCTAAAATCTGTAACAAATCAAGCTTAAAATTAATTCAAGCACAAACAAATCTTACTAACACCATACTCAAATTAAAAGCTGATCCAAGTAATGCTCAACTAGAAGATGCATATGAAAAAGCAATGACAGATATAAATGATGCATCCAAGTCTCTTGTTGCAGATCAAATCAAATTTAGATGCATGTTTGCCGTGTATCTACCAGTGGCACAAGATGACAAATCAACACAAACTCCTGCAGAATTAATTAAAAAGAGATTAGCAGATTTGAGGAAAAACAGTAAATATGTAGATAGCATTATAGCAAGCGAATACGAGTCGTTTAGTGATGCTTTAGGCTTTTCACCCGAGTTTCTTGGAATAAAAGCAAAGTAATAAATGGTAAATAACACAGATATTTGGATGTCCAAATATCTGTGTTAAAAAAGAGAGGACCAACCGTTATGAAAAATATATTTTTTATTAGAGCCATTTTGATTATGACATTATTAAGTGGCTCCCGTGTGTGGGCTGAATTTCCAAGAGAAAGAATGCCCGAGCATATCTACGAATCTCCCAAACAGACCTCGAGACCAGAAACATCCGCAAAACCAATGGAAAAACCAGCCGCATTGACCGTTCCCAAAGGATTTGAAGCTACAGTAAAGAGGCCGGTGGAATCTATTACCCCAAAACCTACGATAGGATATGAAGCACCATTAGAGAGCGAAAAGAAACAAGCTCAACCATACATTGAAGCTACGCAAAACATTCCACATCCTCTCGATGTTCGAGAAAAGGCTGCAGCTCAAGAAATAACAAAAGAGAAAACGGCTAAGTTTCTACCAATTGGAATAGGAAAAGAAGTTCCAAAATTGGTTGCACCGCCACAAGCACCAGGGAGTGAACATGGACCAAAAATACCCTCAGGACCTGCGACAGAAGCCCCAAAGTTTACACCTATAGATAAAGGGGTCTCGTTATCAACTCCGGAACCATCAGTACATGAAAAGGCATTTAGCGAATTTGTACAAGACGTTACAACTAAAGCAACTCAAAAAAATACTGCAGCTCCGGCTGGAACACCACAAGCGCCAGGAGAATCTCTCGAAGCCCCCAAATCCGAAGCTAAACTACTAGAGCCTGTCTTTGAGGTTGCAAAACCAACAAACGTATCAGTTCCATCAGTTCCAGTTGAACTCCCTACTGAACTTATAAGATTGCCAGAGGAATCCACCTCCCAAATTAAACCCATTGAAACAAAACCAGTAACACCGGAAGAAATTGGTCTATCAGAAGAACGTGGAGTAGGCCCAAGTAAACCTGAAGAACCTGGCGTAGGTCAAAGCACTAAAGTTGTCAGCGAAGTTGCTCAACCAAAAACTGAACCCGCTAAAATGCATGAACCTCCCTCAAAACCTTTGCCTGCTATCCCTGATAGAGCTGCAAAGACTAAACCAGATGGAACTGTTGCCAGAACTGTTGTAAGCCAAGAACCAGAGCAAAAACCCCAAACACAGAAAACTTCATCTCAGACTAAAGAAACGCCTACTACGTTAAAGACCAAAATAACTACGCTAGATAGCCAAATTAAAGAAGCGCAAACCGAAGCTCTTAAAACAATGAACAAATCAAATAAAGCAGCACAAGAAAAAGAAATCTGTAAGGCTGCATATGAAAAAATCAAAAAAGAATTAGCAACCCTCGATCCAAAGAGTGAGACAGCCAAAACTGCTGAAGAAAGACTTGCTGAAGCAAACGCAAAATTAAAAAAGGCAACAAATAATGAAAACCAGGTACAAGTAGAACTTGGAGATGCAAACCAAAAACTGGAGACCCTTGGATCCACAAGATTAGATACTCTTACTAAATCTTATGAAATGACTAAATCACAGATTGCTAAAGGGAATGTTGAAGCAGCTGGAGATCTCCCTAAACAAATTACCGATATACATCAAGAACTTACAACTAAAGAAGTGACATTAGAAGGTAAAATTGGGGCAGGAGAAATAAAGCTCAAACCCATACAGATAGCAATAGACGCCCTAAAAAAAGGCCTTGTAACAGATCCTGTCAACAAAGAGTTACAAAACGAATTAAAAACAAAAACACAAGAACTAAGCGATACAAATAGCAAAATCACAGCAGCAAAGACTGAATTAGATAGCACAACCAAAAAATTAAACACTTTATTAGAAGGTAAAAAACCGCAAGATCTCATCAACGAAGCAAATCAATCAGTAAAAACAGCAACCACTAAATTGAAGGAAACCAACAAACAAATTGCTGCTCAGGAGAAAATAAATAAAAAAATGGCAAAGACGCTTAGTAAATTGAAATCCGACATAAAAAAATATTCAGGACAACTCGAAAGTTCTACACTTACAGAATCTAAAAAACAAGCTCTAACTAAAAAAATAAATGACTTAAATGAAAAATTAAAAACATCCTTTGAAAAACAAGCAAACGAAGTAAAAAAGCTTAGCAATATTACCGCTAAAAAGATTGGGTTGGAAGAAACACAAAAAGAAGGAATTGCCGCTGCTAGTTATTGGGCGCCACATGGAAATAAATAGCAAAGATTTGATAAATATGTAGATGCGCATAGCAAAGGGCCCGGTAAACCGGGCCCTCTTTAATTTTTACTGATCTTAGATCAGATCAGAAATTTATTAACTTAAATTTAGTTAACCTGAGTTCGACAATTAAAATTCTTTGAAAAGGACTTCCCTTAAAGCAAATCCTCTATAGATTTAGAATGTTAAAACCAATCTAAAAAAGGATTTCAAAAAGGGAAGTAAAATGATTTTAACTCAAATTTTTTATGACGTAGACAATTTTTGTAAAGATTTTAAAACACATCTAGATGCACATTCAATTTCTGCAGATTTATCGGCATTGGTAAAAAGAGAACAGAAAAGAATGTCTCTCAGTGACATTCTGACGATACTCATTTATTTTCATCACTCTGGATATCGTACTTTTAAAAAATATTATAAAGAATGTGGCGATTTGAAGGGCGCATTCGACGGGATCGTCAGCTATAATCGCTTTATAGAGCTGGTTCCGCAGGCTCTTGTGCCGTTAACAATTTTTATGAATTTGTGTTGTAAAAACAAATGTACAGGCTTTGGATTTATCGATTCAACAAAGCTTCAGGTATGTCATAATTTGCGAATCAACAGAAACAAGGTGTTTTCTGGAATTGCTGCACGCGGAAAAACGTCTACTGGATGGTTTTATGGATTTAAACTTCATCTGATTATCAATGAGTGCGGAGAGATAGTATCTTTCATGCTCACACCTGGTAATGTTGCCGACAACAACGCATCTGTAGTAACCAACCTTGCCCGAAAGTGCTTCGGAAAGCTTTGGGGAGATCGAGGATATATTTCAAAGAAGCTCTTTGACGCGCTTTTTGCAAAAGGCATAAAACTCATTACAAAATTGAAGAAAAAAATGAAAATTCAAATCATGGAAATGGAAGATAGACTTGGCCTTAGTAAGCGTGGAATCATAGAATCAGTCAACTGTATACTCAAAGAAACCTGTCAAATAGAGCACTCTCGACATCGCAGCCCAACAAACTTTGTTGTCAATCTTATTGCCGGACTTGTTGCATATTGTTTCTTGCCAAAAAAGCCATCACTTCGAAGCAAGTTTATGCTTAATTTACCAGCCCATGCTTAACTTTTTATAACGTCGAACTCAGGTTAGTTAACAACTACTTCTGCTCTTCTGTTAACTGCAAGCTCATCAATCAAAGACTTGCGATCTGTTTTGTCTGACCAGACAAGTGGCATTTCGCTTCCATAACCAACTGTCTTGATCACGCTTTCATCAACACCGCGCTTTACAAGCTCTTTTTTGATTGCATCAGCACGTCTTTGTGAAAGTGCCATGTTGTAGCTGTAACAACCAAGTTGGCAGCAGTGCCCTTGAACAACTAGTTTCTTTCCTTTTTCTACAGCAGCCTTTGCAACTTCGCTGTCTTGTTCAATTTTTTCAACTTGATCTTTTCTGATATCATTCTTGTTCAATGTAAAGTTAACTGTCTTAAATTCAAATGCCTTAGTCTCAACTTCGTCTGTTTCAGGCTTTGCCTCTTCCTCTGGGTTCTCATTGTCAACCCAAGCAAATTCAGGCTGTGATGTTGCAACCGGTGCAGCTTCTGCTAATTTATCCGCATCAGTTTTATCCGCTGCAGTCTCATCATCCACAAATGCAAAATCCGCAACCCCATTATTATCAACAAACCTCTCATTCTCCTCTGACATCACTGGGATATCAGTATTATCTACCAACTCTTTCCCCTTTGGCGCCTCTTTCTTTTTTCCACAACCTGAAACAAGAATAACTAGAGCTAACGCCATCAAAGACAACTTTTTCATAACCCTGCCTCCTGGTAATAAATTAATAATCTGAATTATTTGCTTTCAACTACACAAAAACAATTACTCTTTCGCTTTTGTTAATACACTTTAGCACATTTTATTTAAATTTCCTACTCATTATTTTTCGGATTGTTTATAATAATACTAAATAATATAAAAAATCCAACAAGTAACACAAATTTTTATGGTAAAGGCAATCCTTGTGAAAAAAATACTTATTAACAATGAAATTTGGCAAACAAGAGCCGCTGTCTTGAGGGACAACCGCTTGCAAGACATGTATTTTGACACACAAACTAAAGAAGAGCTGGAGCGTTGTTTTTTCAAAGGCAAAGTTTGCAAAGTTCTCCCCGGAATTCAAACGGCATTTGTAGACATTAATCAAACCAAGGCCGGTTTTTTACACATAAGTGAAGTTGACCGGGCACTGGCAACAGAAAAAGTTTTGGATTCGATTCAAGAAGAAGATCGTGAAGAGATCACTCATTTTGAGTTAAAAAGTTCAATCAGTATTGATAAAATATTCAATGAAGGTGAAGAGATTCTTGTTCAGGTAATCAAGGAGCCTATTCACGAAAAAGGGGCAAAATTAACAACCTGTTTTACCCTACCCGGACGATTCTTAGTTTTAATGCCAAATATTCCACAAATTGGTGTTTCAAAAAAAATTGATAATCGCGAAGAGCGTTCCAGACTGCGTGAAATAATGCAAAAGAGCCTTCCGGCAGGCATGGGAGTAATCGTACGCACAACGGCAGAGGGCCGATCAGATAAAGATTTAAAAAAAGACGTAGCTTTTCTTATTTCGACCTGGCATTCAATCCAGAAAAAATTCAAAAAGGCAGTTCCGGGCGAAAAACTTTACGAAGATCTTCCCCTTTCATTACGCGTCGTACGTGAACATCTTGATGAAGATGTTGAGATGGTAATAACCGATTCAAAAGAGAATCAAAGTGCGATATATAAATATGTTAAATATATCTCACCTGATAATCTAAACAAAATTCGTTTCTATCAAGGCCCTCCATCGCTCTTTGACCGTTTTGAAATTGATAAACAGATTGAAAAGGCTTTGGACAAAAAGGTTTTGTTACGATCCGGCGGCTCAGTGATTATTGAATCAACCGAGGCGATGACTGTAATTGACGTGAATACAGGCAAGTTCACTGGCTCTGACAATCAAGAAGAGACAATTTTAAAAACAAATCTTGAAGCGGCAGAAGAGATTGTAACTCAACTTCGCTTACGCAATATTGGCGGATTAATTGTAATAGACTTCATTGATATGGCAACAATGCACAACCGCCAAAAACTCTCAAGATTTTTGGAAAAGACTCTCAAAGAAAAGGATAAGTTTCAGTCAGTTGCATTAAAGATCTCTGAATTTGGGCTTGTCCAGATGACACGTAAGCGTTCAGGAAAAACCCTGGTCAACCAGCTCACAAATGTATGTCCCTGCTGCTTGGGCAAAGGTTATGCAAAATCAGTACAAACAGTGAGTTTTAAGCTTTTACGCGAATTTAAAGAAGAATTTATCAGAAAAAACATGTCCGGAAACATCGTTTTGGACGTATCCAATAAAGTTTTTGATTATCTTGTTCAAAATGAATATAATGCTATTCTAGCACAAGAAAAAGAACTTGGTTGCAAAATTACACTTGAAAGTTTTGAACAGTATGATGACGACCAGTTCAGCGTTCGAAAGAATTCTTAAAAAATAGATCCCAGCCGTCGCTAAAGCTATGGCGGGCAGGCCTGAATCAAGTTTCAGCCGTCCTTCGACAAGCTCAGGATGAGCGCTCATGGTGAGCCTGTCGAACCATGGCCGACAGGTCTACAAAAAGTAAGGTGATTCCATGTCAGAGCAGATAAAAAATGCTGTGGTTAATTCTGCAGATTATCAGGCCACAATCGGAATTGAAGTTCATTTACAGTTAAAAACAAAATCAAAAGTCTTTTGTAGCTGCCAAAATGAGTTTGGGCAAGAACCAAACAAAAACATATGTCCAATCTGCACCGGCCATCCGGGGGTACTGCCGGTAATGAACAAAAAGGTTGTGGACAATGCAATAATGCTTGGACTTGCAACAAATTGCAAAATCACTCCCTTGACAGACTTTGCGCGCAAGCATTATTATTATCCCGATTTGCCCAAAAACTATCAGACAACTCAGGATGCAAATCCAATCTGCCAAGACGGCTATATTTCAATCGAACTTGAAGACGGCTCTGAGAAAAAAATTAGATTAATCAGAATTCATATGGAAGAGGACGCCGGTAAAAATATTCATACATCACTGGGCTTCAGCCTTGTTGATTTGAACCGTGCTGGCACTCCACTTGTTGAAATTGTAAGCCAACCTGATATGCAGAGCGCATACGAAGCCAAAGCCTATCTGATGCGTCTGCACACCATTGTCCAGTATCTTGGGATAAGTGATGCCAACATGGAAGAAGGTTCATTCAGAGCGGACGTTAATATATCGGTAAAGAAAAAAACTTCAGAACAGCTTGGGCAAAGAATTGAGCTGAAAAACATCAACTCATTTAAATTTATTACTCAGGCAATTGAGTATGAAACAAAACGCCAAATTGAAGCACTAGAATCCGGTGAAAAGATTTATCCGGAGACAAGACTTTGGGACCGCAAAAATCAAAAGACCGTTATGATGCGCCGCAAAGAAGGCGCCGATGATTACCGATATTTTCCTGAACCGGATCTACCGGTTATCGAAATCGATCAAAACTGGATCGATGCTATCAAAAAAACTATTCCCGAACTTCCAGGCGAAAAACTGCTAAGATTCCAAAAAACCTATGGCCTACCCTATGACGACGCGTTAATCTTGATCGAATCCATTCCATTCGCCAACTTTTTTGAACAAACATGCAAATCAACTTGTAAAAATCCAAAATCAGCCTGTAACTGGATTTTGCGTAATTTACTGGCTTATCTGAACGAACATAAAGTCGACATAAATAACACCAAAATGACACCTGAAAATTTGGCCGGGCTTGTTAATGAAATCGAAGCCGGCAATATCAACAGCAAAGTCGCTCAAGATATATTCAGCGAAATGATAACATCCGGAAAAACAGCCAAAGAGATAATAAAAGAAAAGAACTTAGGGCAAGTTGATTCTACTGATTTACTGGAAACAATCGCCAAGAAGATAGTAGATAGCAATCCTGATGAAGTTGCAAAATACAAAGCCGGCAATCTAAGACTTTTCGGATTCTTTGTTGGTCAGGCCATGAAAGAAACACAAGGCAAAGCCAATCCAAAGCTCTTGAATGATATATTTACAAAGCTTTTAAAATAAAAATTTTGTATCTTTTTTAAACTCTTAAACACGAAGGACTAACATGAAAAGACATATTATTTTCAAAAACATCTTTGTTATTGCTCTACTTATAATCACATTTTTCAAAAACGTAAGTGGAGCCATACCATTGGCTGAAATATCTTTAAAGAATGTCTATGAACATATTCTCGATTATTCTCCGGAAGCGCTTTTACAATTAGCAAGTGAAGATGCGGTCTACTCACTAGACTGTGAATATAAACTTTCTAGAGCCTTGATAACAGATAACCCTGATATTTTCTTTCCCAACATCGATGGTTATCCCAAAATCATAGCGAAGTTCCAAGATAATCGGTGGCTACATTCAGCGGCCCCGAATGACCAATTCATCTTCATGGAGTTCCTGGCCCCCACCGCAGAACTTTGGACTTTGAAAGGAAAACTGATTACAACATTCCATCAGCAGATAAATTCAGCAACCCCAGATGGCGAATTCGTATTAATTACTATATATAATGGCGATACTGCGGAACTTAAGCATTGGAAAGGGCAAACTATTACGTTACAACATGATGCGCGGGTAAACTCAGCAATCTTTTCCCCAGATAGCCTATCCATTTTAACAGCCTCAGATGACAACACTGCAAAACTTTGGAATTTGAATGGGCAGCTTATTGCAACATTCACCCACGGCGATGCTATAAACTCAGCAGTATTTTCTCATAATAGCCAATTCATCTTAACAGCTTCAGGGGATGGCACTGCATGCCTTTGGAATTTGAATAATTTGAATAGAGAACCGATTGTAACATTCCATCACGGTTATTCGGTAAAATCAGCAATCTTTTCCCCGAATGGCAAACGCATCTTAACTATTTCAGATTTTGAGGTTAAACTTTGGAATTTGAATGGAGAACTGATTACAACATTACAACACGATAGTGATGTAGACGTAGCAGTTTTTTCCACAGATGGTCAATTCATCGTAGCTACTTCATATAAACACAGTGATGTAGACTTAAGGGAGGTAATACTTTGGGGAGTTGGTACACTTTGGAATTCCACAAAATACCGCAACGGTCAACTTTCTTTGCAAGAGCTTGCTACAATTTTACTTATTTTGAAACACAAAGAATTTGTTAATTCAGATCCGAATATCCAGGCCATTATTCATGACATTCTTAATCAAATCGATGGGAATGTGCCTGACGAACAAAGGCATATCAAAAACTTTTTTGAAGGTTTTTTAAATTCTTAAACACGAAGGACTAACATGAAAAAACATATAATGCTCAAAAATTTATTTGTGATTGCCCTACTCCTGAGTACTTTTTTAAAAAACGTAAATGGAGTCATGCCCCTGGCCGAAATATCTTTAAAAAATGTCCGTGAGCGTATTTTAAATTACCAGCCAGAACAACTTCTTGAATTAGTCAGAGGAGAAAGGGCGCTACCGCAAGATATTGCCTATGTAATTTCTAAAACTTTAATATCAGATAAACCTACTCTTTTTTTTCCTGAGATTGATGGTTATCCAAGAATAAAACAAGTATTCCAACATGATGATTGGGTACAGTCAGCAGTCTTTTCCCCTGATGGCCAATCCATTTTAACTGCTTCAGGTGACCATACTGCAAAACTTTGGAATTTGAACGGAGGAAAGCCGATTGCAACATTCCATCACGGTGATTGGGTATACTTAGCAGTCTTTTCCCCTGATGGCCAATCCATCTTAACTGCTTCAGGTGACTACACTGCAAAACTTTGGACTTTGAACGACGGAGGAGAGCCTATTGCAACATTCCAGCACGGTGGTTGCGTAAAACCAGCAGTCTTTTCCCCCGATGGTCTATTCATCTTAACTGTTTCGTTTGAACATACCGCAAAACTTTGGAATTTGAACGGAAAACTGATTACAATATTCCAGCACGGTGATTTGGTAAAATCAGCAGTCTTTTCCCCGGATGGCCAATCCGTCTTAACTGTTTCGTTTGAACATACCGCAAAACTTTGGAATTTGAACGGAAAACTGATTACAATATTCCAGCATGGTGATTTGGTAAAATCAGCAGTCTTTTCCCCTGATGGCCAATTCATCTTAACTGTTCCGGTTGACAACCCTTTAACTGCTTCATATGACGGTACTGCAAATGACGGTACTGCAAAACTTTGGAATTTGAACGGAGAGCCGATTGTAACATTCCATCACGATTATCCAGTAAACTCGGCAGTATTTTCTCCGGATGGCCAATCCATCTTAACTGCTTCAGCTGACTATAATGCAAAACTTTGGAATTTGAAAGGAGAGCCGATTGCAACATTCAACCACAGTGGTGTTATATATTCAGCAGTCTTTTCCCCGGATGGCCAATCTATCTTAACTGCTTCAATTGACAACACTGCAAAACTTTGGAATTTAAACGGAGAGCTTATTGCAACATTCCATCATGATAGAGAGGTAAACTCAGCAGTCTTTTCCCCGAATAGCTTGAATGTTTTAACTGTTTCAGGTAAATCAGCAATACTATGGGAAATTCATCCGCTTTGGAATTCCGCAAAATATCGCAACGGCCAACTTTCTTTGCAAGAGCTTGCTACAATTTTACTTATTTTGAAGCACAAAGGCTTTGTTGAGTCAAATCCGAAGGTCTCGGCCATTATTTACGAAGTTCTTAATCAAATCGATGGACCTGCAGATATACCTGAGGAACAAAGACATATTCAAAATTTTTTTGAATGGTTTTTGAATGCTTAAAAGAAAAGATGCATTACGAACGTGAAAGACTAACATGAAAAAACATCTTATGACCAAAAAATGCAGCCTGGCAACCAGGTTCTGTTCTCGCCCAGGTGGTCAGGTGTTTAAAGATCTGGTGTTGAAGTTGGCTGCTTAGAACAACAAAAAATTTAGCGTTAAAGTTTCACATAGAAACGTACCCAATTCAAATATCACCCAATCTGTTTCAGCCTGAAATCTTAATCTATTTTTAATCTATTTTTTTGATTTTTTGAGGGAGCGGTTGCACAACCTGTTTTTTATTGTTAAAATTGAAAATAATAAGAATTAAATAAAGTTTTTTATTGCAAATGTGAGTTTATATTTAGGAGGTTATATCATGAAAAAGAGTTTATTTTTAATACCTTTGGCGACGCTGTTTTTTCAGGTACCATCATATGTTTTTTGTGCAATGGCGCCAAAAGAAACAATTGTGCGTAATTTTCCAACATTATATGAGCTATGTCTCTATGATTACAGTAAACATATTTTAAATTACACCCCAGAACAACTTATTGAATTAGCCAGAGGTGAAAAAGCCCTACCCCAAGAAATTGCATACGAAATTTCTAAAGCCTTAATAACAAAAAATTCTACTCTTTTCTTTCCTAAAGTTGATGGTTATCCAAAAATAAAACAAATATCCCAACATAATAATGCAGTATCCTCAGCAGTCTTTTCCCCCGATGGCCAGTTCATTTTAACTGCTTCATATAACACTGCAAATCTTTGGAATTTGAACAGAGGGCCGATTGCAACATTCCATCACGATTTTGGGGTAGAATCAGCAGTCTTTTCCCCGGATGGCCAGTTCATCTTAACTGCTTCAGGTGACGATACTGCAAAACTTTGGGATTTGAACGGAGGAGAGCCGATTGCAACATTCCAGCACGATTCTTTGGTAGAATCAGCAGTCTTTTCCCCGGATGGCCAGTTCATCTTAACAGCTTCAGCTGACCATACTGCAAAACTTTGGAATTTGAACGGAGGAGAGCCGATTACAATATTCCAGCACTATTCTTTTGTAGAATCAGCAGTCTTTTCCCCGGATGGCCAGTTCATCTTAACAGCTTCAGCTGACGGTACTGCAAAACTTTGGAATTTGAACGGAGGAGAGCCGATTACAATATTCCAGCACGGTGGTTTGGTATTCT
>CAVXAT010000003.1:0-25196 GCA_963759805.1 uncultured bacterium | reverse complement strand
GAGCAAAGGTTTTGTTGCATTAAGTGCGAGCAGTTCTTTTTCGTAAGTTTGCCAGAACGATTTGTTCCACATGCAGGATCATATCGTTGATTGTCTGCATAATATCTTCCATGCCATTTATAAAACCCATCTCAACGTCAACTGTTATGAATTCAGTTAGATGACGAGATGTCATGCTTGGCTCTGCGCGATAAGTTGCACCAAATTCGAATACACGTTCAAATGCTCCAACCATAATCTGTTTATAGAATTGAGCAGATTGAGCAAGCGTTGCCTGCTTACCAAAGTAATCAAGTTTGAAAACTTTAGCTCCACCTTCAGTTGAACCAGCGAGTAATTTTGGACTGTGAAATTCAACAAAGTCATTTGACGTTAAAAATGAACGAATTGCATCACTCACACCAGATTGAATTTTGAATATGCCTTGCTCTGTTACATTTCTCATGGTCAGAATCCGCCAATCAAAAATGTTAGCCAGAACTTCTTGCCGATGATCAATTGGCTTATCTATTTCAACTGGACTTGGATCTATTACGGCGACGGCAACTTCGATTGAAGCGTTGTGTAATTCACAACCAAATTGAGTTTTTGGGGCATCAACAACCATACCGGAAATGTTGAGTATCGAGCCTTGATGTAAATGTTCAAGCTTGGCTATTTCTGTTTGATTATAAATAAGATCTGCATGAGCCCGTGCCTGTCACGTACAACAAGAAAGGCAATTTTCCCCAGATTGCGCTTCTTATGCAACCATCCAGATACACTAACTGTTTTATTGAGATAGTTCTTAAGATTAGATGATAAAATTCGTTGTTCTGAAAACATATTTGGCTCCCGCAGAATTTAATAAGTTGCCTAATAAATATGTAAGGACGAATTGCTGTTCGCGGTGCCACCTTACTTGCCAGATCAATTCAGTCTGACCCCTCAGCCTCACCATGCACTGGTATGACTTTGTGCTATCACGGGCACACCCGAAGGATTGTCCTAAACAAACTTGATAATCAAATTCGGCGTTCTTTCCTTGGCTCAGATGTGTCAGCATCGTCATCGCCTCTCGAATTTAAGTTACCAGAACGGCTTTTAAAGTCAAAAATGAATTCTGGGCTTGATTTTATCACGTAAAATTCAGTCTTTTTTAAATAGTGGGCTTTAGTGGGGCCCGCTTAATTTTCAAGTCATATATTAAATTTAAGATAGTTTTTATTAATTATTTTTTACATATGAAAACGTAAGGAAAACTGCAAGGAAATTGTATGGATCAAATGGCACTAAGAAACTATCAAAAAGAAGCTCTTGATTGCGTAATAAAAGAATCTCAAAACGGCATTAACCGTCAACTTATAGTTATTCCAACAGGAGGTGGTAAAACTATCCTGATGGCGGCCATCGCAAAACATCTCAATAAAAAAGCTCTAATTATTTCTCATCTGGATGAACTAATTCAACAAACGAAAAAGACTTTTCGAAAGTACTGGCCAGAAGCCAATATTGGAATCTATAATGCCGAAAAAAAAGAATTAGCGGCTCAAATTATTATAGCCTCGGTTCAAACTTGCAGTAGGCCAGGGAATTTAAAGAAACTTGAAGAAATGGGCTTTGACCTTTTTATGATCGATGAAGCTCACCATGCACCGGCAAATTCATATCAAAGAATAATTAAGAATCTGGGTTTTTTAGACAATTCAGAAAAGCTTTTGGTTGGTGTAACCGCAACACCAATGAGATCGGATAAAAATGAACTAGGACAAGTTTTCAGCAAATTGGTCTATTCAATAACTATTGGCGAACTAATAAAGGCTGGTTACCTATCCGATGTAATTGGCCGACGAATTTTAACCAGTTTTAACCTAAGCAAGGTGCATTCTGATAAAGGTGATTTTGTCGCTAAAGAATTAGCTACTGTGGTTAATACCAAAGATCGCAATAAATTCGTTGTCGATAAATTTAAGGAATATGCATCAAATCGTAAGGCCATAGTCTTTTGCGTGAATGTAAAACACTGTCATGATCTTGCCGAAGAATTTAATCATCAGGGAATCAAAGCTAAAGCTGTCTGGGGGGCTATGGACAAAGGGCAGCGTAAAAAAGTGTTATCTGATTTTGCAAAAGGTAAAATTCAAGTCATAACCTCTTGTATAGTTTTAACGGAGGGGTTTGATGAACCTTCTACTACGGCAATTGTTATGGCAAGACCAACAAAAAGTACGTTGCTATACACTCAAATGATAGGAAGAGGTTTAAGAATCCATCAGGGGAAGGAGAATTGCCTAGTTCTAGACTTTACAGATCGATACCACAATATGCGTTTTATTATTTCATTAAATCAGATAATTCCCGAAGCTAAAATAATTCGTGAGGACGGAGATCAAGAGGAAGAGCATCAACGTAGTAAACGGATTTCACGAATAAAAACGTTAAAAGATATTGATCATGAATTTGATATACGCGGTATTCAGTCAACCTTTTTCTGGGCAGATATCGGAGACGATGAAATATCACTTACAGACGATGATAATAAGAATGAAGTTATTATCAAACCTCATGAAAATGGACTTGTTATAACGCATAATTGTATGAGTAAGGAAGTACGTACGTTTCTTCTTCAAAAGTCTTTATCCAGCTGCATTGAACTTTGTGAGAAATATGCGTATGAGAATTTTAGCATGAATTTTACCGACTTAAATGGATATTGGGTCAAAGAGGCACACAATCTACCACCAACTCAAAAACAACTGGATATTTTGAAAAATCATGGATTTACAAAATCTGTTACAAACCGGTTGAACGCATCTTTTAGAATTAAAACAATTTTTGCTATCGGAAGAAAGAAATCACGAAATAAGGCCAAAACTACAAAAATTATTTCCACAACAGGGAGCTATTGATATAAGTCAAACTTTTTAAGTAAAAGGAAAACCACAATGATTGAGGATGCAAATAAGAAATCACTACCCATTACCAATGAAAGCATGAAAGAAACCTTACCTACAAATTCACCTTTGTCTACTCAAAAAACACAAAAAGAGATTGATGCTGAGCGACTTTCTCAATGGGAAGAGAAAATAAAAATTTCAACGCCTTGCTTCAAATTTAAGCAAAATATCACTGAAGATAAAGACGGAAAAAAAGTTACAACCTTAGCGGCTGAAGGAACCCGTCCAGATCATCCAAGTTTTGATTTGGTTAATGCAAATTATTACGCCATTTATGGATCGGCAGATTTTGGATTTGCAGCTATGTTACAAGCGCAAGCCTACAATGCACTTTTTACAAATTCAAAAGATAACCAAGCAGAAATGCTTAATTCAATTAATGCTGCATTATTATCACTTAGTCCAAAAGACGAATTTGAGGGAATGCTTTGCACCCGCCTTATTGCTCTTCACAGCCATTACATGGAATTTATGAGCAGAGCTTCAAATGCTGCACAAACACCTGAAGGCGTGGATCTAAATGTAAACAGAGCAACGAAACTTATGCGTGTTTATAACGAAACACTAGAGACTCTTAATCGATACAGGCGCAAAGGAGAGCAAAAGGTTACTGTTCAGCATGTAAATGTCGGAAGTGGTGGCCAAGCTGTAGTAAATGGTCAAATTAACCAGGGGGGAGGGGACAATGAAAAAAAGTAGGGGTCTACTTCTTGCCAAGGTGTTATTGCAAGCTAAAAGATGCGGAGCAAAATCTCGAAGAAATAATCATCAACCATGCCGGCAGCCGGCAATGAAAAATGGTCGGTGTAGATTGCACGGAGGCTTATCAACTGGACCAAAGACTCAACAAGGCAAAGAACGTGCGGCTAAGGCGAATTTTAGGCATGGTCGCTATACAAATCAAGCAATTTTAGAAAGAAAATTTGTTCGACAAATGATGCAATGGAAAGGAGATGAAGATGTAATGATATAGCGCTTAATTAACAAAAATCAAAGTAAGTTATTTATTTAATTATTTTTTCGAAAGTTTATGAATATGAAAGCCATAATTATCGCTCAATCTAGCAACAAAAAACAAGATGCAAATAATTCGTTGTCAGCCCAAATCGAACGTCTGAAGTTTTATTGTCAGAAAAAGGGACTTGATGTTGTCAAAGAATTTAGCCTGGGCAAAAAATCATATCAAAAACAGCAAGACAAAATTGATGAAATAATCAATGCACTTGCAGAACAGCATGAGCCAGTTGCTGTTTGTTTTGATCGCGAGAATCATTTGATTCACAAAATCTTCAATGATAAAGCGCATCAACTATTTGAACAAGCAATAAAGGGTGAAATTGAACTACATTTTCTATCAGAGTGTTTGATTCTAGACAAAAATTCTACTGCAGTTGATAAATTTAGATTTCACTTAAGTTTTTTATTAGCCAAGCATTATACACAAACTTTAGGCGAAACCATCAGTGGAGAGTAGCTGAAAGAAACAATAGATCTCTTTTGAAAATCTGCCCGCCGCCCCATGGGCGATGGTTCGACAAGCTCACCACGAGCGGGCTGGGTGGATTTGTTTGATTTCGAAGGCGATCTAATGTAATGGTAATTGAAGAAAATACCATATAGCGACACAAATCAGGGCGATAGGAGTTTTTTTTTATCAAGGGAGACTTCTATCGCTTAAATTTATGTTAAACAGTAACAAAAAGTGCACGTTGAAAATGCTTGAAATGTGTTGATTTTAAAGCATAAATGTTAAATAATGATAATCCAAATAATTTAAAAATTTAAGAGGTAAAAATGAAAGCCATAATAATTGCACGTGTTAGCACCGAGGAACAACGAGAAGCGGGAAACTCACTCCCAGCGCAAATTGAAAGATTAAAAAAATATTGCCAGAATAAAGGCTTTGAACTGCTCAAAGAATTCAGCTTTGATGAAAGCGCATATAAGAATAAAAGAAAAGATTTTGATGCAATTTTAGATTTTGTAATCAAACAAAAGGATAAAGTTGCTGTATGTTTTGATAAAGTTGATCGGCTATCCAGAAACGTTTTCGATAAACGGGTCTCTGTACTTTACGATAAGGCACTAAATGATGGAATTGAACTTCATTTTGCGTCGGACGGGCAGATCATAAATAGCAGACTTTCCGCAGCAGAAAAATTTAATTTTAGTATGAGTTTGGGATTGTCAAAATATTACTCTGATGCAATAAGCGACAATGTTAAACGCGCTCAGGAGCAAAAGCTAAGTAAGGGCGAATTTCCAGGCAAGGCGCATTATGGCTATAAAAACATAACCATTTCAGACAGTAAAACAGATATTGTTGTAGACGAATATACATCCAATATCGTGAAAAAGACGTTTGAGTTGTATGGAACCAGGGGGTATTCGATGGAGCTGCTATGCCTTAGGCTAAAAGATGATTATGGAATTACGTGGCAACCAGGAACCGCAGACAGGATTCTTAGAGATAAATTTTATTATGGAATCATGAGCTGGAACGGGCAAGAATACCCTCATCGTTACCCACCTATTATTTCTAAGGCACTTTTTGACCAAGTTCAGCAGCATAAAGCAAGTTTCAACAAAAGACGATTCAAATACGCCGGAAAAGCTTTTTTTTATCGCAGCTTAATTCTTTGTGGCAAATGCAATCATGCTATCACTCCGGAAGACAAAAAAGGCCACTTTTATTATTATTGCAGTAAAAAGAGAGCAAAGCATACTTTACCATATATGAAGGAAGAAGAAATCACAGAGCAAATTGCTAATTTTTTTAGACGTATGCAAATCCCGCAAGATGTCGCAGTTAAAATCTCAAATAATCTCGAGCTTGTTCGTGGGGAAAAAAGAGAATTCAAACACAAACAACTTGATGAATTGAATAAGGAACATGAAACCTTAAACAAAATGAAGCGTAATCTTTACTGGGATAAAAACAAAGGGAGTATTACTGCGGAAGAATATGACGAATATCGTCAAGAGCTTGTAGAGAAAATCTCTGAGATCGAAGGCAAGCTTTACATGATTAAAGAGACAGACGATAATTACGAAATAACGGCAAAATACCTTCTGGATCTGCTAAGCCGAGCTCCTGAGCTATTTTTAAATTCTAAACATCGAAGAAAGAAGACTTTTGATAAAATTGGTCTTCCAGAACCTTACCCTAGATGGTCGAGAAGTTCGATTCAGAGCCAATAAACCGTTTGATTTTATCTTGAATTTTACTGATCAACATGCGTTGGTGCATTTCGCAACCACGAAATCGATCTCCATTGTAGCGCACAAAATATCCAGACCGTTTGCACAAGTCTTAAAGTTGAACCCTATTTTGGTAATCAGACCAAAGAAACAGCCTCATACATTAGCCCATAGCCTTATTCAAATGTTAATGTTAAAAAGGCAGCAGCAGCCGCACTTAAGGCATGATTTGAATTGTTGCAAAAACTATTATTATAACACGCTTTTCAAGAAGAATGGTTAAAAAAATACATAAAAAAATATATTCGAATTTCACTTGATATTGCTATTAAATTTGCTTACTATTATGCCTGAAAAAAGGGTAGAGCGTCTTGAAGCAGATTAGGTGTTGTTTTATTTTTTAACTATTTTTATTACCTGAAAGGGGTAAGAAGATGTATGTAAATATTAATTCTCATTCAAGATTAAGCTTTGAATTAGAACAATTTGATTTCCAACTCAAAAATCTTATAAATTCAAAAACACAGCGCGAATGTATCTTAAATTCAAATGAGCTTTGTAGAATTCTAGAAAACAGTCCTTATCTTGAACGGGCTGCAAGTATTATACTTGATCCTAACAAGCTCCAGCAAAGTACCATAAATACAACTAATGCAAATTCAATAAAAGAAATGATTCCAGTTCATCATGAAATTGCGTTATTTATAACACAAAACATAAATTGTGAGTGGCAAGGTGTTGATGCGATTCACAGTAACTTTTTGCATTTAAAGCAACCAATTGACATAAAATATTGGACCTTATACAAGTTGATTTTGATTTTAGAATGTGACAGACAACTTGGATCTATCATTTATTTAAAACAATTTGTGTCAGATGAAAATGGAATTAAGCAATATATAATTTCACCATTCTATATCAAGTTACTATCAAAACGGATTGAAAATCAAAGAAATGGAATTACTGACAAAACTGAAGAAGTAATTCTGTTAGAAGAAAAAGCATTAAACGAGATGCAAATTAATTATGTTGAACTTCGAAAGCATTTTGAAAAAAATAAACCTCAAGATTATACCACAACTATGTTAATTGAACGATTTCCTTACGCAAACAAGGATGGCATAGAGACAAGCGATGGGTTTGCAGGAGGATTATATAGTGGTATTCGCATTGCGTTGAATTCCATAGCTAAGAATGCCAATAAAGATTCTTTAGATTTTGTTAACAAATTTGCTGAAGTTGATTCAAAAGGCAACATCACTAAATTTACATTCTCACCAAGCTATGATGAATATGAACGAGAAAGATTACGTATTGAGCAAACTCAAGGGTATGATTTTGAAGCAAGTTGGAATTATGTTGTATTTCCTTATGTCTTATTGAAAGATGGGGAAAAAACAGTAAAAACTTATTTAGAGGATGGCAAGGGGTTAAGTGCCTTTGCCTGCAACTCGATTCACAATGATTTGACCAATCTAATAAACTCTAAAAATGACACAATTAGCAACTCTAAATACATGGATGTTGTTGAAACTAAACTTCACTGGACTCGTATATCCGAAGGAATAAAAAAACTGGCTCAGCAAGAAAAAGAGGCTCTTGAAAGGGAGCGGTTCTTCGACTCTAGATTTTATCGTGAAAAATTAACACTTAGAGTTCAAAGTATTGATTTACAATTTAAAGATGATGGCGATAGAGGTGAGGTCATGAAGGATATATTTGAGGCAAGAAATGGGCTACCAATAGCGTCGGATGATGGGCTATCTACCAAAAAATGGTTTTATGATGAGTTACATGAAGATATTACAAAAGAGTCTGCAACCAAAGAAACGATGGCTGATATTAATTCAAGATGGTATGAAGCTTGTCGCGGTATAAATAAACGTATTGAAAAAGAAACTGGTATTAAGGATTTTTTAATAGTCATGAAAAAAAGCGTACAGATTAATCCTAAATATTTTTATAAAGAACAAGATAACCAACAACAAGCAAATCTCGCTTAGAATCAGTTAATAACATATTTAATCTCAATTTAGTGGGTAGGCATCATACTTTGATATCTACCCATTTCTATTTAAACGCATAAAAATTCGATTCATTCACGCTTTCCCACGATATGGGCTTTAGTGGGGCCCGCTTAATTTGCAGGGCTAGGTTTACTCTTAAGCTATAAAGTATTTAATTTTTTAACCAAAAGAAACCACCTCTTGGCCCGTTCATCAAATTTCTAATGGGAGCTCAATGAAGTATTCTAATTTTTATCTTCAACCAAATAATATGGGGGTTCAACAAGATCTGCCACCTTTATCGGAAACCGATCAGAATGATTTAGTCGTTTTTTTTACCATCCTCATTCAAATAGACAGGCGTATGAAAAAAGAAGGAAAAACGTATGGAAGCGAAGGTAAGCGAAATTCAAATAATACCAATTAAAGCAAAAGACGGATTAGTTGGTTTTGCCAGCATAGTCTTTGATAACAGTTTCTTTCTGGGCTCAATAGGTATTTTTACACGTGCTCAAGGTGGATATAGGTTAACTTATCCAACCAGGAAAGGATCTATTGGCAACTTCAATGTATTTCATCCAATAAGTAAAGAAGTTGGGGATCTTGTGGAAGCGGCAGTAATTTCAAAATTTGAAGAAGTAGTTAAATCATATGATAGACACAGTAATTTTGATTTTAAATAGCGAAAATTTTCAGATAATTGAACCAGATAAATTTGACCCATCTGCTAGCTGGATTCTCTCAAACAAATTTAAGGTGGGAAAAAATGGATACGTATTTGCAAAACAAAATCCAACAAAAAAAGAATTGCAGGCGGGAGTGTATAAGCCCCGCCTAACCCTTACTAGACGGCAATTCCAGGCAGGTTTTGTTCTTACTCTTAAAGTTGAACTCTCACTTCCTAAACTCATGCATGGCAACAATTTTGATGAACTTGAGGAGAATGATTTCATGGCAGTTACTGAAAAATTAAAAACCAAATTAGATAACATGGGTGTTAAGGTTTCTCTTGAAAATCTTGCAAATGCCAAAATACATGCAATTCACTATTCAAAAAACATTCATTTAACTGATGGAGTACTTCCTGTTCATTTTATTAGAATGATAAGAAATTCGGATATTAGCAAAATTCTTGATATGAATGAAAAGGACTATAGAAATGGCGGGCACTGTTTTAAAATGCATTGCAATTCATATGAGATAGCATTCTACGATAAAATACAGGATTTAATGGCTGCAAATAAAAGCGAAAAGCGTACAAATGAAGATGACAACGCTATACAATTAGGCATTCTAAGCGATCTACAAAAAACGTACATGCTTGAGGTGCTACGTTTTGAAGTACGATTAAATAGCCCCAAAAAAATTAATCCTCTGTTTCAGTTACTGAAAATAAATGTGGGGTTAAAATTCAAAGAGTTGTTTAGTGAATCAATTTCACAGCGCGTACTACAGCATTACATGCACGAAGTGGAGTCAAGCATTCCACCAAATTTTGACTATAAAAAAACAAACCAAATACCACTTTTAACTGCTTTGGCCATAAACAATCCAAATATGAATTCAAAAAATGTTTTGCAAAAATTTGGATTAATAATGGCACTGGATAATATGAATCAGCGCGAACTTAAGGTATTATTTGGTAAATGCAGCCAACGATCTTGGGACAAAAAATTCAAGAACTAAAGTTGCTTAATCTTCCAAGAAAAACAGACTCGTTTGAAATTATACATAAACAACTAAGTGAATTTAAACCCCTAAGGCTATCTAATTTTAAATGCGACAAATAATGCCAGGAGTATTAATGATGACGAAGCATAAAAGAAAGAGTCAAACGGATTCAAACACCGATATCTTGGGCAAGATAGCCACAAAGCAGCGAAGAATTTCATGCGCTGGCAAATAAATTAATCAAATGGGCCCGAAGCGAGGACTCAATTAATATAGAAGATTTTCCACTCTCACTTTTAATATCACCGGAAATATTCGCAGAATTCGCAAATAAATCAGAATACTTTGCAAAAGCTTATAATATATCTCGGCGGCTTATTGGTTCAAGGCGAAAACAGCTTGCACTAAAAGGATCGATAAATTCTCAGATCGTTTTGGCTACGCTTCCATTGTATGAACCTGAATATAAAAAATGGTTAATGAGTTTGAGATTGAAGCAAGAAAATGTTGGGGAGACAAAATTCATCATTGTTGAAATTCCAACATGGGTTAATAAAGAGTCTGATTTACCAACGCCAGAAGAACGGAAAAAAATAGTAGAAAAGGCAAAACTAAAACAGTTACATCGCGACACAAGCGTTGATAAAAATGGTCGCTAAAAACCCAATATTTTGCATAATTTGAACCGGTTAGGCTCAAAAACCCCTTAATTTTCAATGCAAAATTGATTTATAGGTCTCATTAGGTATAATAAGGTGTAGAGTGTCTTTTCTGACATTTCTTCGTTAAAATGGTGTCAAAAGATTCTTTACGCATGTCCGCCAAAGCGCAACGCGCGGCGGCTGGATGGGTAAACCCGTAAAGAAATCACTGCTCAAAAATACTTTCCAATATCTTTTGCGGGCTGACCCGCAACATGTGTGTGTAAGATGTATGTGTCTATGGAAATGTTCCATGGGCGAAGATGTATTAATTATTTAATGGAAAGGTTTTCTCATGTCTTGTATCACAAAAGTAGTTCATTTTTTATGGGGCGAAATCTCGCTAGAAGAAGCAAAGAAATTTGGATTTCTTTCAGCAATCTTTTTTTTCATCATTGGTTCTTACTGGATGATGCGTGAATTAAAAAATGCATTATTTATGAACATCGTTGGCCCAACAGGTCTTCCGTATGCAAAAATGGTTTCATTAGTTTCAATAACATTACTTGTACTTTTTTATAACAAGTTAATCGACTGGTTTGAAAGAACCAACCTGATTTATGTTATTACAAGTTTTTTCGCCGTTTTATACTTTTCAATAGCATATTTTGCTGCACATCCAACAATTGGCATTGCAAATACTGATGCAAGCAAATATCGTTTATTCGGATGGTTTTTATATGTAGGCATTGAAGCCTTCGGATCAATAGTTGTTTCTCTTTTTTGGGCTTATGTTGCAAGTATTATGGATACAGCATCTGCAAAAAAGGGATACCCTTTGATTTTAGCAGGAGCACAGCTTGGTTCGATATTAGGATCTGTTGCTGTTATGACATTAGCATCAATCATTGGGGTTCCAACATTGGTTGGTATTGCTGCCTGCTTGGTTCTCATTGTTCCTTTTTTGATCAGAATCTTTTCACAAAAATATAAACAGCAAACGATGGCAACCGTAAAGAAAAAAAATCCACAGGTATTTTTGAAGGGTTACGCTTGATAGGGACGAAACCATACCTTATGGGAATTTTGGTTGTTTCTATAACCTACGAAATTATTACCACAATTCTTGAATATCAAATGAATTTTTATGCAAAGCAATCACTTGGTTCTATCGAAAAAGTTGCATCCTTTTTGGGAATGCAAGGCGTTGCGGTCAACAGCATATCATTTCTTTTTGCCTTAGTTGGTACAAGCTTTTTTATAAGAAAATTTGGACTAACTACCTGTTTGATTTTATATCCATTATCCATTGCGGGTTTCGTGCTGTATGCATGGAGTCTTCCATCGCTTTACGTTTTTCTTGCATGCGTTGTAGGAATCAAGGGATTGAGTTATGCCTTGAATAATCCATGTAAAGAAATTATGTATATTCCAACGAGTAAGGATGTCAAATTCAAAGCAAAGGGTTGGGTTGATGCATTTGGTGGACGAACATCAAAGAGTATGGGCTCTGTGGTAAATGCTCTATTTCCTGTATTATCTGAGCTCCTTGTTTACGGATCAATTATATCGCTTGGAATTATTGCAGCCTGGATTCCTGTCGCTTGGTATGTTGGAACAACAAATAGCAAGCTGGTTCAAGAAAATAAGCTTATTGAATAGAATTAACAAGCGATTGCTGGGTGGCATATTCATTGTCACCCGACAACCCTAATATTTTGGAGAATTAATTCATGAAGGTTTCTAAATACAATTTTTTATTTTATATGCTGGCTATTTTACCAGCCTGTTCTTTTTCTAAGTCAGACATTAAAGAGATCAACTCAATTCAAGAGGTTAAATCTGTTTTTGATCAAGCATCTCCAAGTGATTTATTCGTTTTTGATGTTGATTACGTAATTCTGGAATCAATAGATCCGGTCGGTCAGGCGCGGTTTGTCAACAACCCTGAATTAAAAAAAATAACAGATGACTTTTTTGCATTTATGAAAGCAAAGAAAAATGGTGAAGAACATTGGGATTTATTTTTAAGCAAAATGATTTTAAAAACGAAAGTCCATCCAATCGAGCAAGCACTGATTGATGCCATTCTAGCCATTCAAAAACGACGTATTAAAGTTATTGCTTTAACACTTGTTAGTACCGGCAAGATTGGTTTGATCGATCGTTTAGAAGAACAACGATATGAGGAGCTTTTGACCCTAGGTCTTGATTTCAGTTCAAGCTTTGAGCAACAAGAGATCAGGTTTGATGAGTTACAAAAAACTGAGCATGCTGCAAAATATAAGGCAGAAAGAGACAAAGATCCAACACCGGTAGTTTTTTATAAAGGAATAGCGTGTGCAAGCTATTTTCCCAAGGGCGTTGTTTTAAAAACATTTCTTGAAAAAGTTAAATGTAAACCTTCATGTGTTTACTTCTTTGATGATAGACGTAAAAACGTTGAATCTGTTGTTGAAGAAATGAAGAAAATGGGAATTAAATGTCAGGGGTTTGTTTACAAAGCTGCTACAGTAAATCAGCCAATGGATGGTCTTGATATAGAAGTCGCACGTTTTCAACATGAGTTGATGAAACAGCGTGACGATGATGACTATATAAGTTATTTTGAGGCAAAAGAAATTCTGGATCAGAAGAAGATGAGTAATAAGAACAAGTTTAAACCAGTTCAGGCTATACCGTAAGGAAGAAATGCACAAATTATTTTACATTTTAATACCTAGCTGCTTAATCGTAGTGGCATGCGCATTCATTTTCGTGCCAATCTCTAACTTTCCACAGCCATCTGGATCATACGGGGTTGGTCTGATGAAATATCATTGGATCGATAACTCTCGCCAGGAAGAAAACGCGGAAGATACCGAGCATCCAAATCGCGAGCTCATGGTTTACGTTTATTACCCAACAAATAAAAGTGATAACAGGGTTTCTTATGATCCAGACGCAGCAGAAAGTCACGTAGAATTTCTATCCAATACTTTTAGCTTACCCAAATTTGTTTTCAGTGGAATAAAATCCATAAAAACATATTCGCAGCCTAATGCCATCGTCGAGCAATCTTCAAAGCCTTTTCCAGTCATCATTTTTTCACATGGAGGAGGTGTGGTGGTTCAGCAATATACATATATGCTAGAAGAACTTGCAAGTCATGGTTTTATAGTTGTCGGAATTAATCATCCATACAACGCAGCAACAGTTCGTTATCCTAATGGACGCATTGTTAAATCAATGTATCGAGAAAAGACTCGTGATGCAAAAGGAAAAGCCCAACTGGTGGAAGCCAACGCACAAGACGTTAGCTTTGTGCTCAACAAAATTGAAGAGCTGGTTTCAGCCAAAGATGTTTTCTGGAGCCTTGCCGATTCAAATAAGATTGGAATCATGGGGCATTCATTTGGAGGAAGGACTGCTACCAAAGTTATTCGCAAAGATCCACGAGTAACGTGTGGGATTAATATGGATGGCGGTGCACAAAGTGAAGATATAGCTGAGCCGTTTTCTAAACCGTTCTTGTTTATGATTGCAGAAAAAAGCTTTCTTTATAATAAAAACTTTCATGCTTATGCAACTGAAACTAAACCGTTCTTGGATACGATACATCGCCTTGCTGATGCTGAAAATTCCAACACAAAGGTTTTTACTGTCAAGAATGTTGGCCATGCTGTATTTATTGATACGTCATTACTATTGAACTCAACATTGATTATGCGATTTGCTTCGCACAGAAAACCTGATTTGCTTGATGGGCCAGCATGCAAGGTCAGCCAGGTTCTCATAAATGAGGTTATGCCGAATGTCTTAAGTTTCTTTGAAGAAAAATTGGGACATAAAATTTTTACAGCGGATCAGCTTCAAACCCTGGCAAAATCCGATATAGAATTTATCACTAAAACAATAATGGAAAATCATCCAGGCCCGTACAATGAGCTTGATCCAGAGTTTAATAAAACTTTAAATTTTGCACATCAAGAAGCATTGGATTCTATTAACAAAGTCAAAACGATTGAAGACCACGATGAAGTAATGCAAAAATATGCGAAACACTTCAATGATTCACACTTAAATATTTCTACGGAAGTTAAATTGAAAAATGCACCCCAAGATTTTTTTCAAGTTAAAAACTTCGAGCTAAAAGAATTTATGCCTAAAACGGCCTGGATAACCATTCCAACATTTAATCCAAATAATCAACAACAAGATGATTTAAATAAAATTATAGAACAACTACCTAACTATCGAAAACACAAATTAATTATATTTGATTTGCGAGGAAATACAGGTGGAGACTCTTATTGGGGGACAAAAATACTCGAAGCTCTTTTGGGTGATGACTATGTTAATGAAAAAATTAATAACATGGATAAAAATGTGTACGTTGATTGGAGAGTAAGCAAGGATAATTTAAACTATTTTTCCGATTTAATTAAAAATTTAAAAAAAGAATTTGGTAACAACAGTGAAGGCGTAATACAGCGGCAAAAATTATATGACGCGATGGCTATATATCTAAAAAAGGATATTCCTTTGCTCTGTGATAGAGATGAAGTAAGTACCTTGTCCAAAAATAATCAAAATCTTTGTCGTGCTAAAATTATAGTATTGACGGATAAGTATACTGGAAGTGCAAGCCTACGTTTCATTGATGAGCTTCAATCACTTAATCATTCGATAAAACTTTTTGGACAAACAACAGGAGCAGATAGTTTATACATGCAGGCAAGAACCATCGATTTACCAAGTAAATTGGGATATTTAAGCATCCCTATGAAAGTTTACAGAAATAGACCAAGAGGAAATAATGAACCATACCATCCGGATGTTGAGTTTATTGGAGATATCAAAAACACAAAAGCTGTAGAACAATGGGTAAAAGAGAACTGGCAAAAAATAGTTGCCAAGAATAATCTTGATTAAAAGGAAGGGGCTCTACATATGAATATCTTAAAAAAAGGCTCAAGCACAATTGCTGCAGCACTGTTTTTAGGTGCAATCTTAGCCTCATTTACGTATGTCGCTATAAGGCACCATAGATGCACGCCAGGTGTGGTTGTCATGATAATGGGAACATCTTCCTCGGGTAAAACATCGATCATCAATGAGCTGAAAAAAATGTATGGAAGCACATATGAAATAATCGACATAGACACATTTACAAGATCTTATCCTATTCCAGAACAACTTCAATCGAAAGAATTAGACATAAAAACAAGAGCAAAACTGGAAAATGATTTCGATAAAAAATTGGTTACTGATTATTATTCTTTGATTAAATATAAAGCATTAAAAGGCCATAATATTTTGGTTGATACGGTTCCAACGAATGAGAGTGATACAGAATCTGACGCAATTTCTTGCCTGTCAAAAGCAATAAAGCTGGTTAAGGTTTTATTGTACTGTCCTTTAGATATTACAATAGGCCGCGTTGAGAAGCGTAATTTAACAGGTATATCTGCAGAGCATAGAGAAACAATACAACCAATTTCACAATATCGGTTATTATATAAACCGCAGAGCTCAAAATCTGAGCAAGTTCTTGATTGTTTTTCAAGTAAAGATATGAAACACCTGATAAATTCGTCAATTAGTTCGTTTCTAAAAAATCTGCCACCAGAACTTAAAAATTATGCTGCTGAAATTACCAAACAAGAAGAAAAAGAATATAAAGAATTTGTACAACAATTCAGGTTGGATACATTAGAGGAAGTTTCTATTGTTCCATTGCAATCTTATGATTTGATACTTGATGCTAAAAACACACCCAAAGAATTAGCAGATGAAATTGTAAGCTTTTTAAAACAACAAAAAATAAATCTTGTATCGAGCGTAATAGAATTAAGCCAAACCCAGAGATCTCAGTTTAAAAAATATGTTGGTAAATACAAATTACGCGAAAATTTTATCATCACCATAACAGAGGAATCAGGCAAGCTATTCGCGCAGGCGACAGATCAAGAAAAGCTTGAAATATTCCCAGAGTCTGAGATCAAATTTTTCTACACAATACTTGAGGCACAAATAACATTCATAAAAGATAAAACGGGTAAAATTATCGGTTTAATTCTTCGGCAAAATGATAAAGATATAATTGCCGAGAAAATCGAATAGACGGTATAAAATCGTAAGGATCTTATGAAAATTAGGAAAAATTTTATTATCTTAAGCATTTGCTTTTCTGCATTAACCTTATCAAGTTGCGATGCTAGGCATAAACGTAAAAGTCTTAAATCCAAGATTGATTCATACATCAATGCATACGTAGATCAGGGTTGGTTTAGTGGTTCTGTTTTAGTTGCCAAAGATGGAAATGTTGTATTGAGTAAAGGCTATGGAATGGCAAATCTCGAACACAATATTCCAAATACCGCTCAGACCAAATTTAAATTAGCATCGATTACAAAGCAATTTACAGCAATGGCGATAATGCAACTACAGGAACAGGGATTGTTAAGTGTTAATGATACAGTATCAAAATACATTCCAGATTATCCGAACGGTGATAAGATTACCATTCACCATTTACTGACTCATACATCGGGAATACCAAATTTAAACAATTCAGAATATAAAACAAATAAGACTCAACCACAGACCCTCGAAACTAGAATTGCGTTATTTAAGAATAAGACTTTGGAATCTGAGCCTGGAGAAAAACATGATTATACCGATAATAACTACATCTTACTGACTTATATCATCGAAAAAGCTTCAAGTAAAAAATATGAAACATTTTTACAGGAGCATATTTTCAATCCTCTGAGCATGAAAAACACCGGATGCGACGATGGTAAGAGAATCATAAAAAATAAAGCGTCAGGTTATGCTGTAATTATGGATGGTGAAATTGTTAATGCAAGCTACCTTGACATGTCATTTGAAGTGGGAGCAGGAAGCTTATATTCGACAGTACAAGATTTATATTTATGGGATCGTGCGCTATACACCCAAAAATTAACATCCAAAGAATACTTGGCGCAAATTTTTACACCATACAAAGATAATTACGGATATGGCTGGTACGTCTTACAATCACCATATGGCAAGCTTACGCAGCATACTGGATTAAATCCTGGAGCATTCACAATTATTAATCGATATGTAGATCGCAACGTTTGCATAATTTTGTTAAGCAATTCTGAAGATGCCTTTATTAATGTGATATCGGAAAATCTTGCGCACATTGTTTTTGGACAAAAACCCGAATATCCCAAAAAACGAGCAGCCATTACATTACCCCATGAGATCTATGATAAGTACACAGGAACTTATGTGACAAAAGACAAAAATCTAACATTTGTTGTTTCAAATGAACAGGATAATTTTTTTGTTGAAGTACTTGGACATGGAAAATTTGTAATGCATCCAGAATCAGAGACGACCTTTTTCTTAAAAACTGCAGATGTACAAATTTCTTTCATTAGCGATGGATCAGGCAAGGATGAAAAATTGGTAGTTCATGAACACGGTCAGGATACAGTGGCTGAGAAAATTGAATGACAGGAATCCAATGGATAAAAAATTTATTGATGTATTAAAACTTGTCACAAAAAAGATGGCTACGGCAGACGTTCGGTGGATGGTTTTTGGCAGTTGTGGACTAGCCCTCAACGGTATGCAAATTCAGCCAGACGATATCGATATTTTAACGGATGAAGAAGGAATTTTAAAAATAAATCAGGCACTAATTGACTACAAAATTCAACTACCCAAAATTGCATCATCGGTAATTATTGATTCAACTATGGGTAAATTTTTACTTAATGGCTGCTCAATTGAAGTTATGTGTAATTTTAAAGTAAAATCACAAGCTGATGGGCAATGGTATGAAATGTCGCACCTATTGGAACATCCAAATATTATTGATTTGGATAATTTTCAAATACCTGTTTTACCACTTACAAAGTCAATTGAGCTGTACAGATTAATGGGCAGAGACAAGGATATTGTTAAAATTCAGAAAATTGAAGCCTACATTAGGAACTATGATGAAAACTGAAAAGCTAGCATTGATGCCTGCTGTCATTATTATGGTATTGGTGATGTCAGCCTGTGCTTGGACACATAAAAAAACACCGCGCATTGATGAAAAATATGCAGCGGCAGTAGTGAAGGATGAACTATCATTATCCGGCGATGTTTTTGCAATGGATCTCAAAGGTGGATATTCTGGAGCTCAATTATTTGCTGTTACATCAGAATCAAAGAGATATGTTGCTCGATTCATCACTCATAAATCTCAAAAAGGTCGTGATCTAGAAATTCATAATTTAAAAATCGCTCAGATGCTGGTTATGGGCCACAGGTTTATTTTTCAGACACTTCTCGTGGAATTGTGATCATGGAATATTTGTCTGGCAAGACATAATTTAGAATGTTTATCAGGAAAGATTTATTAGCTGTCAGCATCAATTTTATATTGCGTTGGCTTACCTTTTACAAAAAATTCATCAATGGCCCAGCCTTTGAAAATTCTGATTTCAATGTTTTTAGTCGCATTAACAACGGTATTCAAAACAATAAAGCCTAAGTACAGCGACTATGTGCCATTAACAAAAATTGAGCGAGTCTTTATCTACTATTCATCAAGCACTTCTGCCTCACTTAACAACGAATATACCGTGTCACAGTGATTTACACGGCGGGAATTTAATATTTCTTGGAAATGAATTTAAAGCAGTTGATTATGAAGATGCTGGACAAGGCGATCCTTATTTTGATGTAGCAACAGTGGCCTCGTATTTTTATTCCGATTCTGATCATGAAAAAATATTGATTGAAACATATCTTGGACGACAGCCCTCTGCTGCGGAAAATGCAAAATTTTATTTAATGAAGCAGGTAATTTTGCTTAAATGGGTTTTCGATTGGCTAAAGAGGGTGCCAGCAGAAACCATCCAAAAATATGGATTGATCACAGCCCCCACGTTTATCGATTTCGTAAAAGAAATTCGTAGCATTGATTTAAGTAAACCTGAAAATGGCTTACTGGTTTTAAAAACTTTTTTTAGCCAAATTTTGGATAATTTTGAATCACAAGAATTTAAAAACGCCATAGATGTGTTGAGTAAAAAATAATATTTGAGTTGAAACAAAAAAAGGAGTTCTAATGAGGGATAATACCAAAATTCTAGTATTTGTTGCTGTGATTATTTTATCATTGGCATTACCAGCTTGCGATTGGTTTCGTAACACTTCAACACGTGAAACAATTTTTGATAAAGTTGTAAATATTCCAGATAAATTGATTCTTGATATTTCAAAACTGCCGCCACTGTGCGATGAAATATTTGATCTAAAAAAGGGATTCATCGATATTTTAGACGGCAAACTTTATTACGAAGAAGAAGGCCGTGGGATTCCGCTAGTTTTAATCAATGGAGGGCCAGGAGGCACACATCACGATTTTCACCCATGTTTTTCTCGAGCCAAGGATTTTGCCACATAATTTATTACGATCAGCGAGGTACAGGTAAATCAAGTCTAGATGATACAGGCAAAACCTACTCCGTCAGACAAGCTGTCGAAGATTTAGAAAGCTTAAGAAAAGCATTGAAAATTGATCAGTGGGCTGTTTTTGGCTGGTCTTATGGCGGATTTTTAGCACAATGCTATGCTCTAACTTATCCAGAAAACGTTAATGGATTAATTCTCGTAGCGGCAGCTGATGGACTTAAAAAAGTCAAAATGAAGCCCAGTCGGCAACAGATGTTTATTTCAAAGGAAGAGCAAGCCGCAATAAGAAAAGTTTGGTTGGCTGAAGGTGATGGTCAACTCACCTTGGTGCAAGCTTTATACAATGCGCATCTGACTGGAGATTGGAAACGTCAATCTTATTATAAGCCAACACCTGAAGGATTTATTAGGGAAGCTCTTTATGAATGGAACCCTGCCCCTGGATTTAGAGACTTGATTTGCTCAGACGAAGATAAAATTGGATTGGATGGAATGTGTGATGATTTTGAAATTCCAACTTTGATATTTGAGGGAAAATGGGATTTAACATGGGATACAGATAAAGCAGAATTCATGCGTAGAAATCACCCACATTCCCAAGTAGAAATCTTTAAAAAATCAGGACATCGTATTTTTTGGGATGAACCAGAAAAGTTTTTTGATATTTTACAAACATTTTTAGAGAAAGCTGTTAAAACTCAAATAGAATACAGGCCTGGGAATAGGCTGACATGGCCAAACCCTCCTTCAGATTTTGAACTTAAAATAGTCATGGCACAATCTTTGCAAGATAAGCAGGAACGCGAGAATAAAATTTTAGCTCTATTTGATCAAGCCGTTAAAACAAAATCTAAAGAAGCTTCAACATGGTGGCTATTTTTCCATTGTTTTTTTAGCCCTCAAAAGAATGATGCTCACGTCTTTTATGAAAATGCTTTATATGCGCTGCAGCAGTACGAACATACAGTTCCAAAATCAAATCCAGAACAATTGAAAGAATTCGGTCATTGCATAAAAGTTTGGCGCGGAGAGGTTTTGGATTTGCTCGGTAGACGTGGTGAAGCAATAGAATGTTACAAAGATGTTTTACAAAATTTTAAAGAAAAATGTGATCATTGTTCTAAAGTCGACCGAAAATGGTTAGAGGAACGGTTAAAAACGCCGTTTAAATGGGACTAATTTAAAAGGAGCAAGGGATGCGTAAGCTAATGATGTTATGGGGGTTTTTCTTAGGATCAACTATTTTTGCAGCAAAGGTTGAGCCTGTTGTTGGTGAAAATGTTAAACCACTCAGAATTGGTTTTTTTATTGGAAGTAGTAAAGAAAGCTTCTGCAAGGGAACTGGTGGAGCAATAACATACGATTTTGCATGTGCGATCTCACAAGGTGCTCTAGATATTGCCATTGTGTCAGATTATGTCTTAAAAAATCTTGTAATCAGAAAATACACAAATAAACCAGATCATATTCTCGTAAAAATTAACTTTAACTTATCTGATTGGGATTTCTATCACATACAAGATACGCAATTTTTAGCATTGGTTCCACACAATTACGACAACCCAATTTTTAATAAAACCAAATGGACTAAAATAGATATCCCATCCAATGAAGTGTATAGTGGTTCTGTGAACGATAGATTTCCCAAAATAGCCTGGGCTGATGATGCGCCAGAAGAAGCCAAAAGGTTATTGTCCGATGAAAATCTGAAATGTATTCCATATGCAAAAGATTTGTCATCCGATATTGCAGCGCCAAAGGCATTAGATATAACAATCTATAAAAAATTTGATCCTAATCAAATGTCTTCGATTTTCAATCCTGTTGAAGACCTTGATGCGTTAAAACTCTCACAGCCTTGCAATGTATACATGTCTGGGCATGGAGATTATTCTTCTGATGCCCCTGAAAAGTCATCTGTAGCAGGCCTGCCAGTCAACGATATGGCCACCACCTTACTTTTCCTTAACGACAAGATTTATACGAAATCCGTGCGAATTTCAACGTGTGTTGCAGGTGGTAAAAATCTTGATTTAATCCAGGTTAGAACAAGATGCCTGTCAGAATAAAATATCTCATAATAGTTGATGCAATCACTGATGCTCGAACAACATCGGACTGGACAATGGAAGATTCATCCAACGTCAATCTTAGGGCGTACTTTGATGCATTAGAAAACTTTCAAAATGGATACAGTAATTTTGTAGAAAAATTAGTCGCAATTAGAGCCAAAAAAGAGACTGCTGATGTTGAAGCAATGAAAAAAATAAAGGCAGAAATAAGAGAATTGGAGCAAAGAAGCGGCTTACTCAGTGTTTTAAGTAAAGTATCCTTACCTAAACTTTGGTATCTTAGATTGCTTGGCCCTAATAATGTTCCTCAGACTTTAATTCCTGAAGTCGGTTGGTTTCAGGTTTTTAATAGCTGCGTAAATATGACTGATGCAAACATTTTAAAAGCTTTGGGAAAGGTTCAATTAAAGGAAATTGATATAAGCGGAGCTGAGACGGCACATGCTTTAAGTTTTGGCATAGACGGGCATATTGAAATTAAAGATAAGCTGTTTTTGCTATTATATTCAGAGATTGTTTTTGCGAACATTGTGCTGGCACCTCAAAAGGCATCATGGCCTGCAAATAAATTACCGCCATGGATGTCCAGTCTTTATAGATATTTTCCGTCGATTCCATGCATTGATTCTATCTGTAAGGGTGTAGCCGTCACAAAAGATTTTTATATTTATCCACAGATTGTTTCAATGCAGCATGGAGACAGCATTAATTTATTTGCTAAGATTAGCCTGCCAAATGCGGGAGTCCCAGATGTTCAAAATGGAATCCTCAATTTCTTGCGAGATAGCTTTTTAATTTTACGAGGTAGAACTTCTTCAAAAACTTTCTTTATTAAAGAGCTTGAAGGGTTCACGATTTTTCTGAAATCCTGCATGACAAGGATGAGTTTAAAAAATTCTTGGATATTAAAAAACAGGTAAAGCAGAGGATTACACTGCAAAATGTTGTTATAAACACTAAGCTAACAGGTTTCTTTATAAAGGATTCAGCGTCTATAACGATCTCATTTGAATTTATGGGAAAGTCTTGGTTTTTAAGTTACTCTGCCAAAAACCTCAATCCTCAACCGCCAGTTCCCCAACAAACAAAGATCAATTCTTGTGGAAATTTAAAGAGTCCAAGAAAGGCAGCCACGAGGGCAATCTTAATTTTTATGGACTAACATACCTGGCAAAATTAAATCTTGTTGAATATCAGGCTCAGTTATTCGTACTTCGAGATCTTTTTAAAAAACAAACTAAACCGCTTAAAGAATTTCTTATAGATCTTGACCCTGCAGAGATTATGCGTGCTATTGAAGAATCTCCTGAAATTACACAATCTGAGTGGACAAGTTTTGAACAACAAACAAATCTACGATTAAAGCTTAAGCATCTAAAAAACTCGTTAACTAAACTAAAACAAAAGCTTGAACTATTAAGCTCGAAATTAACACAATTGAAAGTCAAATTAACTTAATTTGTGCAATAACAACTGAAACCATCGATAAGGCCAATATCATTAAAATCAATTTCACTGAAGCCATCACTTTTTTCCTTTTCAAGAAGACAATCATGGCAATAGCATGTGTGACCAGAACAAGAATCAATAAGATCTTCAAGGCTTGTAGGTTGTTCGCTTCTGGCTCTGTCCAAAAAATATACGATGTTTTGATCATTATACCCAATTGAACTTAGTAGCCCGTAAATACATGAAATATCTAAGAAATTGTAATTAACATTTTGGTACGAATAAGCTCTTGAAAATAACATTCCTGCAATAAATAAATCTTTACGCAGTAGGCTATTATCATGCTCGCTAAACAATGAATCAAGCTGATCCTGTAAATCAGCATTAGCGTAACAATCGTTAAATCCATTCCAAATAAAGTCATGAAACTTCATCTTCAGAATTTAGTCTGATGTATCTGATTATATTTGCTAGATCATATAAATATAAGTAACCATTTTTACATGCGTGTAAATCATTGCTGGTAAATTCTTTAAAGATAAGCATTCCTATCACAAGAGCGCCAATTAATTTGCAACTTTGAGTATCGCTTAATACGTATTGTTGTATTTTTTCTGTTGTACAAAATCGATCCGTATTATTAAAGATTAATTTGCTATAGAACTTATGAAATTCATCATCATAACTAAATGGACTACCCAGTTCACTGTATTCCTGCATAAACTTTAAGCCTACATCAAAGAATTCAGGGTACTTTGTGAGCCTGGTGCAGATTTTCAATAAATCCTTGTTGAAATTGTAGTTGCATGATTCCAGCGTTAAATGACTGATATCCTCGATAACATCTTTAATTCCAGTATTGCAGTCAATTGCAGCATTGCAACGATTTATAAAGTCCATGAAAGCTGCTTTATCTTTATCTGATGGATTGCAAATGACACTGGTTTGCCTTGCATGCACATCTTTGCACAAATTTAAAAATTTTTCTCTTTTCGATTCATCTGAAAACAAAACCCTTACTAAACTAAAGTCCTTGTTATCAACCCAATCTTCTGATTTGTAGTTAAACAGCATGTAATTAATAAAATTCGCAGCAGTTTCTTTTTGAGTTGAACTACCAGATTTTAAAATTTCCTTAAGGACATCCTCTAGGCCATCCACATAAGAACCATTAGGCATGTTAGTTGGGACAGTTAATTCAGATAAAAAAAACCTCGCCGTTATTCCTTGTTGAACAGCTTTATCTTCAAAATTACTTTGGTCAGCACACATAGATGCGCTTACTACGACAATGCAAATAAAAAAAATTGAATAAATTAAAGATCTAACCAATTGCATATCAATGCCCCTAAATTTATAAATTTTATCTTCGACCTGCGTATTTTTAGCTCAGGTTTTCAGCTTATTAATTTGCTAAGTTTAAAGTAGCAAATTGGCTTAAATAAGCAAAAACATCGAATTTAATTGGATAAAACCCGATTTTACTAATTTTTATATTGACTATGAGTTATAACCAATGCAGGTCCCCAAGGAGCCTGATATACGCCAAACCTTTTGAATCCAACCTTTTCATAGCATCTTATTGCCACAGAATTTGTTGGGTCAGGATCAACAATAACTGTAATGCTTGGATCGTTTGCGATAAGATCATCAACAAATTGTTTTATAAAAAGTGGTCCGAATCCTTTATAAAGATAATCCGGCTCACCAATAAACTGATCAATGCCGACAACATTTCCATCGCTGGGTAATTTCGGTAGCCATGAATGT
>CAVXAT010000002.1:0-226291 GCA_963759805.1 uncultured bacterium | reverse complement strand
TGCTCAGCAAAAAACTGCTCACAGGGAGCGTAAACTGGAACAGCTTCGAGAAGAAAATGAACTTTTGAAACGTACTTTTGACAGATGGTGCCAAGATTGTGGCAAGAAGGTGACGCTGCTTGGGGCGCAAAGCTGTCCAAAATGCGGTGGAAATTTAATCAGGTACAGGTACTGCAGAGAGTGCGGAACCAAATTTGAGGTCCAGTGTGGGTATAGATTCTGTCCATACTGTCCAAGAGTTAAACTTAGCGGAAGAGTTTAAGAGAAACCCGGAGCCTGTTTATTTTCCAGCCGTCGCACTTTGTGCTATGGCCAGGGCACGGCAGGATGACAATTTTAGAAGCGGGTGGCTTGAAGTGCTCAGGCCTCCCGCTTTAATATTTTATACAATTCACTCCTGAATATAGTAGGAGTTTTCTTCCATCGCCATTTACCAGAAAGAGAATTCGCGTATTGCCCTTTGACTGGGTGGACTTAATTTATGGAGATGATAGGAGATCTGGCCAATAATTGAAAAGGCTTCTTTTTCTAGACAACGCATCCGAAGAATTTCTTTGGTAAATTTATTGATATTGGCGTCTATCAAAGATAATGCCAAATCAACATATCTTTGATCACTTGATTCTAATAACTTTAGTATGATTTCTTTTATATCCTCAATAATGTCGGAGTTTATTATATTAGGATCATTAATGTGGTTAACAAATTTTGTAGTCAAATCAGCTGCATTGGGATGGTCTGCCTCTAAGAGTTTTAATAGCATGTTTTTGATGATGGAAGCAAGAGTTCTGGAATTAGTTGTAAGATGCTTATTAACAAAATCTACAGCGTTAGAGGCTTGTGGCATTCCGAGTTCGATAAATTTTATGAGTGGTATTATTGGTTCATAAACCTTATATCTTTCCAATTCCTCTCTTGTTATTTTGTCGTTAAGACCGTAAATTTCTGACATCATCTGATTAATACCGTCAAGGAATCTGGATAAATGTTCTATCTTCGAAGATCCTGAAAAACCAAGTGTAATTTTCATGTCTCCTCTCGTATTTGCTCTACCTTTACTGTTCATGTCCCTTTTATTAGTGGATGTTTCTAAAAAACTGATTTTCAGAAATGGGCACACATCCTTGATAAATGCAATAGTCTGCTCTTCGCAATCATCATTAAGCCCGACAAAAGTAATAACCAGTTTCGCAGAGTTATCGTTTGCATTATAAATAATGTCATAGGTTAACCCATGCAGCTTGAGCGGTAGATTGTAAGTTAATATTGTTGTTTCGTCATCAAATTTAACACCAATAAGAAAAGGCCTTGATGTTACATACGCAATGCTCTGCAGTGTAAGTATTTCAGATTCAATAGATTGGAGCAATGAGGGGCGTTGAAACTGATCCAGACCAATTTTGACAGCTAAATTAGTCAAGATGGAATTTATGTTTTGGTGGACTAAAGTGAAAAATGCAGCAAGCGTATGCTTGGAAAAATCAAAATCTCTAAGCTGAGCTTGCTGAGACTTGACAATGTTGACATATATTTCAGCTGCGACACTAAAATCTTGCGAGGGCTCGAGTTCTTTCGGATTGGTTGTTGATGTACAGCTTATTCCTTCTTCAAGTTTTTCAATGTAATTCTTAAATGAGTAAGATGAAAGCTCGCTGTACCCTTTGTACTCAACGGTTCTAAATGTAGTCAAGGACTCCCATTTTTTTAGAACGGAGAAATATTCAAGAACAATTTTTCTAAAATTTTGAACCTTTTGTTCTTTTGCCTGGTAAAGTGTACTACTGAAAAAAGTTTTAATAAATTTGTTGTCAAATGTATCAATGAATGTGCTCATAAAGGAGTACGCACATACTTGTTCTAATTTTTTAGATTTAGAAAATAAGCGCCCAAACAATGTTTGCTCAGAAAAAATACTTAAAAATTTTTCGGAAAGTATGAATGGGAAAACTTCTTCTTGAAGATCTTTTAAAAGGGCATCAAATTTGGGTGGATCTGACCAATCTGCGGAATTGAGGCTATTAACATGGCTTTGAATATCTTTTAATGTCTGTAGAAAAGGCTTGGCTTTTTTGTATTCGGTATAAAGTACATCAAAGATATTTCTCTGATAAAGTACATTAAGGATACTTCTCTGATCGTTTGTAATTGCATTTGAAAATAAAATAGTAATCCACGCAGAAAAGGCATTAAGGTTTATTAATTCATTAGTCATTTCAATAAACGCGGGAACCCTTGATTTAGTCTTGTCTTGAGCAAGAATGCCAACAAAGTTGAGCCAGTCTTTTTTGAGCTTGGGAGTTATGGCGATAGAGTGTCCCATGCGAGCAGCATCAAGCAATTGGAGATTACTTAAGATTGCTGGTGAAATATGTGATTCTTCAAGCTCAGGCAAGATGTATTGCTCAAGAAATGCTTTTCGTTGGGCAAATTCTTCACTAATGCTTGCCAACGAATAAACATTTTCAAGCTGAGGGTCTTCTGGTTGTGTCAACAATGCTTCAAGTGGCAAGATAGCCGCAAGCCGTTGTAAATCATAGGCTGGCATACTGAGAAATTGGAGTGCATCGTATGCCTTATGCATTGCAAACCGTCCAAGTGTATCAAGACGTGCAAGAGCATCGGCAGCAATTGCTCGCAGAGGACAATTTTCGGTTGTTCCAATGCAGGCAATGCTATTTTTTTGTAAAGCGATCTGAGCATCAATGCGTGCCAAGAGTGGTACAAGAGCAGATAGTGCTTCTACTTGAGAACCCTGTTTGAGGATTTTGATAAGCGCTGGGGTACCAACTTCTGGCATGCCGTCTTTTATTGTAAATGGCAATGTCACCTGTTTTTCTTTTACGATCGATACTTGTTTTGGCATTGGATGGGTTATGTATCCTGGTTTAACAATTAGTTGTGTTGTTTCAGGATTTAATATTTTTGCTTGTTGTGCATCAAGGTATAGATTGAGTGATGGTTGTGTAAGCCATTGAGATAATTTTTCATAGTCACGAGCGATCATGACAAGTTTTCCATCGCTGGCAAATGTTGTTGCTTCGTGTGAATTTGGTTCGGCTTGCCCTTGGACAACAACGGCAAGTACAGCTGTTTTATCAATTTCTGGTTCTAAATAACGAATGAGTGCAGCATTGAGCGTTTGTGCAACAATTATTTGTTGCGGCATGCTGATGTGTCGTACGCTTGAGCCGGCAGGAACAACTGTTGTTGCTGCAATTATATTTTGTTTCTCTAATTGATCAATATTGGTAATATAACTCTCTTTTTCAATCTTAACCGGAAGATTGAGTGGTCTGGTTTGTACAAAATGTATTGTATAAGTCTTGTCATCATTGATTGTTATTAATAATTCAATGTCCATTGGGCGTTGGTAGTGTTGCTGAATATGAGCGGCAAGGGTGGTAAGCGCTTGCTCTAGTTCAGGGGTTAGATGTTCAACTCCTTTTGCCAAAATGCTGTGGCATTGACCAGTGTAGGAATTGCAGAAATACTGGTCACCGCGTTGCTCGCTTGCAACAATGCCATAACCACAATTAAATGACGCAAGATTAGGTGTTTGGCCATTTTGCTCGGTCGTATGAATAACACATTCAAGCGGTCGTTTTTTTGATGTGACCATGATTTGTAATAAGACAGGCGTTGGCTGGATATAAAAAACCGTTTTATCTCCAGCGATTAATCGTTGGCTCAGTGATTTGGGTAGGAAATATGAAGCAATAACCTTGCCTATAGCGCGTAAGATATCGGGAAAGTTTGGTTTAACAAATTTAAAGCTTTCATTACCACCGGCGTTTGTCACATTCTTTCTATCCTCCATGCCTGTGCTTCGAACGATAATTTCTTGAATGGCCTTTTTAGCTGCTTCAAGGAAGCGGTATATTTCGTCAATGAATGATGCTTGTCCAAGAGTCTGTTTCAAACAACTAGCAGCCATCCCGCAATTTTCAATTGCCTTGGCTTTCTTCTCAAAAAAAGATTCTATATTTGAGCTGAATTTTTCCATCGCAGTTGCAAATTTTTGAGGAAGTTTTTTATCGCTAAACGCTTTTTCGATGATATCCTGGGATAGCGTTTTTTCTACGATACCTTTCCATTCAATCTTTAGATTAAGTCCTTTTGCTTCAAGGAATGCATTAATGTCTGATGATGAAATGCCGATGAAAGCTGGAACGTTAACCGTAACATCCAAAGGGTTAAGCCGAGCTTGAAGTTGTGGATCTTTTGTAAGTTTGGCAAGTTCTACTAGGTTGGCATATTTGTAGCCATTGTCCTTGGCGATTTTATCCAACTCTTTATCAACTAACGTTTCGTGCGTTGTATTGAAATGTGGCTTGCTAGCCAATGGAGCCACTGGAATAATTTGTGTTGGCCTTGACATATAGCTATCTGCTACAGGATGTATACCTGACGCAGAAAATATCGAAGAAGTTGTATTGCTGTAATTAGCAGGTTGAAGTGGTTGCGGCTGAGCATCAGGCGAAGAAAGAGTTGCGTTTCTGGTTGATGTTGATTGATTCAATGGATCAACAATGTTTGTGGTATTAGTATGATTAGCTGTTTGATAAGGTGCGCTATGAGTATTTTCAGCCCCTGCCATCATTGCTAAAAAAAGCAGTCCAAGAACTTTTTGTCTTGTTGAAGATGCAGTTACCTGACGTCTAACGGGATGGCGACTTTCAAAACGAGCCGTTGGAGCCGTACTAATTTTTTGAAGGTGCTTTGCAGAAGTTAGCAGAGCCTGTTGTTTTTGTTGGTGTAGATCAGGCATTTTATGAATATAAGGTGCCTTTTTGCCAGCATGTGCATTGAAGCAGATGCAACAAAGAGAAAATACGAGTAGCTCTCGTAAAAACTTCATGATATAACCTCTCATTTTTAAATAAAAAACTCTAAATATCGTTATATTTTCAATTATAATTATTTATTTCTAAGGGTCAAATTTGCTTTACAAAACAGCAAAAATATTAAGTATTTAAATTTTTAAAGTTTAAAAAAGGCTTAAAAGCGGATTTATCTGGGTTTATTGCTGGAATTATGTGTTTAACGGGATCTGTTTTTAGAAGCGGTATAGCTGAATTTTCAGGCCTCCCACTTCTAATTTTACTAAACTCTTCACGATTGCAGTTCGTTTTGATTAAGATAAAGGCAGTTGATAGTTCAAAAGGGTATTTTTTAGGGGGATATTATGAAAACATCAGTTAAGCTATTACTAGCTACGTTCACGTTGGGTGCTCTGGTCGCATTTTCCGGATGTACAAAAGAGGAAAAAACCGTTGCCGGAGTTGTGATTGGTGCCGGTACGGGTGCCGCAATTGGTGGCGCTGCTGGTGGAGGCGGAGGTGCTGCCATTGGTGCTGTTCTTGGTGGTACTGCCGGTGGTGTAATTGGGCATGAATCTGGCAAACACGAACATCATCACGGACATCACGAAGAAAGAAGATAAGTAATCATTAAGTTAAGTAATATTTAGTTATCAAAAAACTGGAAGTTATAATTTGGAAGTTATAATAAGGGGAGAGCTTTGTCTCTTCCCTTATGCTATTGCAAAAAAATCTAACTTCGATAGGCTTTTATTTAGTTGCTTAAATAAGTGTGAATTCGATAACCAGTTACGGCGTAAATTTTTGCTCTTAATATCTAAGACCTGTCATGCTGAACTCGTTTCAGCATCCATGGATAAAATTATTCCAAATTTCTGCGATTTGATAATAGGAAGAATCAATCCATGGATCCTGAAATAAATTCAGGATGACACCATTTCATTCAAGGCTTCTATGGGCACAGTAAAAATAACTTTGGGTAAACAGTTTTGAATTACGACTTAGTGTTAAATAATGCGAATGTAAGGTTTTATGGTTACTTTGACCCACTCTTATCCGTTAAAAATTTAAAAGTAAATATAGATGACAAAAACATATTAAACGGGATTGATTTGCAAATTAACCCCGGGGAAATTCATGTTCTCATGGGCCAGAACGGCTCAGGTAAGAGTTCATTTGCCCTGACTCTGATGGGGCATCCAAAATACCAAATTCTAGAAGGTCAAATTTGCTTTTGTGGTCAAAACATTAATTCTCTCAAGCCAAATGAACGTGCAAAGCTTGGACTGTTTCTGGCTATGCAAAATCCAATCGAAATTGAGGGTGTTCCATTAAAACAGTTAATACGTCAGGCCTATAACCAAATTTATGACAACACTGATAAGCGACTAAGGCTTAATGAATTCAATAAACTACTTGAGCAGAAGATGCAGGAGTTAAAGGTTGATCCCAGCCTGGTTGAGCGGGCAATTAACGTTGGCTTTTCCGGGGGTGAAAAGAAAAAGACTGAGATTCTGCAGATGGCCGTCTTGCAGCCCAAGTTGGCGATTCTTGATGAGATAGATTCCGGTCTTGACCTTGATGCTCTAAAGATTATATGCTCTCAAATTAATCAAATTCACCAAAATCAAAAAGATTTTACTTTTTTAGTAATAACACACAATCCAAAGTTGCTTGAGTGTTTAACCCCCAATTTTATCCACGTCATGAAGGGGGGTAAAATTATCAAATCGGGGTCTTCGGAATTAATTAAAGAGATTGAACTTCACGGTTTTGAGTAATCTGTATTACGCGGTTCTTCTTTAATTTAACCACTAAAATCACATAAAAACATTACATATTGACAAGTTGGCAATTTTACTATTAGGCTTATGATGATAAGTTTAAGAAAAACTTTGACAAATCTTTCATAGCTGGTAAAAAAGAAAAACTTACGGGTCGAGTTTTCGGCCTGTATATAATTTAGCTAATTTGCTGGGGGGCAAAAATGGTAAAAAAGAGTAAAAAGACTATGAATCCAGATGGACCTAAACTAATAATAGTGGAGTCTCCCGCGAAAATTAAGACGATTTCTAAATTTTTGGGCAAAGACTATAAAATTATGTCGACCTTTGGTCACGTCAAAGACCTGCCACAGAAAAAAACAGGCGTTGAGATCGATGAAAAAACTCATAAAATTGGTCTTGAATACGAAGTTTTAAAGGATAAATCCCAAGTTATTAACGATATTTGTAAGCAGGCTAAAAATTCTAGTGAGATCTACCTGGCCTCAGATCCTGACCGAGAAGGGGAGATAATCTCCTGGCACATTGGGCAGGAGATAGAGAAGGTTTTTGCAGATGATGCCAAAATTTATCGAATTACATTTAACGAAATAACAAAACCGGCGATTATTGAAGCAATAGGACATAAGTCCGAAGTTGATATGAAAAAGGTTGAGGCTCAGCAGGCCCGCCGAGTTCTTGATCGTTGGGTGGGGTATGAAGTATCACCTATTTTGTGGCGAAAAATCAAAAAAGGCCTTTCCGCCGGTCGAGTTCAGTCTGTTGCATTGCTTTTGGTTTGTAACCGTGAGCATGCCATTCAAGATTTTAAACCTGATGAGTACTGGTCGGTGCATGCAATTTTTAAAATTGATGCCAAACAGACTTTGATTGCCGAGCTTGTAAAAATTGATGATAAACAGATCAAGCTTAAAAACAAAGAAGAGACAGAAAAGGCTGTTCAAGGTTTAAGCAAAGAACAGTTTATAATATCAAAAATTACCGATTCTATTCGATCCAAAAAACCTCTGCCACCATTTATGACAAGTACGTTGCAACAGGATGCCTATAATAAATTAGGTTTTTCGGTTGATAAAACGATGTCAGTTGCACAACGTTTGTACGAAGGTGTGCAAATTGGGCAGGATACGGAAGCCTTGATAACATACATGCGTACTGACTCTCTGCGTATATCAGATACTGCTCTTACTGCCACTCGTGAATTTATCTCAAAAGAGTATGGCAATGATTATTTACCAAAATCAGCTTTGACTTATTCAAAAGAGGGCGCCCAGGATGCTCACGAAGCCATAAGACCTATTAATGTCGTTCGTTCACCCGAACAAATCGGCAAGTTTATGGGCAAGGACGAGCTTAAGCTTTATGAACTGATTTGGAAACGATTTGTTGCCTGCCAGATGACATCTGCCGAGTATTCACTGCGTCAGGTTGAGATTTTGGGCGGAAAATATCTGTTTAGAGTTACTGGCTCTACCCTTAAATTTGATGGATTTTTAAAAGTTTATCAGATTGAAGAGGAAGAGGGTGACAAAGACATTATAAAACTTCCAAAGGGATTGAAAGAAAAAGATTCTTTGGCGCTGCAAAAAGTTGATCCTAAACAGCACTTCACACAGCCACCTCCAAGATACACTGAAGCTTCTCTTGTTAAAGAGCTTGAAAAATTGGGTATTGGTCGACCAAGTACATACGCTGCAACTTTGTCCACAATTCAGAAACGTGGTTATGTTGAGAAAGAGAAGAAAAAATTCATACCAACGGAGCTTGGTCGGGCCGTAAGTGACATGCTTTCCAAAAATTTGCCTGATATTATAAATGTTTCGTTTACGGCAAATATGGAAGAGCAGCTTGATAAAATTGAAAATGGGGATGTTAAGCGTGATGCGGTGCTTAACGAATTTTATGAAAAATTCCGCAAGGATTTAATTGAATTCGGCGGAAAAGACATTAGCAAAAAATCTATGCAATCCAATCTAAAATGTCCTGAATGTAAAAAGGATCTTTATATTAGATTTGGCAAAACCGGAAATTTTCTAGGATGTTCCGGTTATCCTGAGTGTAAATTTACATCGAATTTTGAACGAGATGAAGCCGGAGTGATCAAACTTGTTTCTGGCTCAGCACAAGCTCAATCTGTTGGGATTGCTTGTCCTGCGTGCGGCAAACCTCTTATTAAGAGAATGGGAAAGTTTGGGCCGTTTATTGCATGTTCCGGTTATCCGGAGTGTAAGTACATTCATCAAGAAAAACTCTCAACGCCATGTCCTCAATGTGGTGGAAATCTAGTTAAGCGTAGATGGAGAGGCGGAAGTTTTTGGGGATGTGCAGGTTACCCAAATTGCAAGTTTGCAGTTTTTGGGGAGGTTGTAGAGAAGCCTTGTCCAAAATGCTCAAACCCATTCATGGTTGTAACTAAAGACAAAGAGGGTAATGTTACGCATACTTGTTCCCAAAAGGAGTGTGGGTACAAAGTCAGTGGCGATGTAGATGATGAAAAGGTTGATGCTTAACGAATGCTTGCTACTTTAGTGATTAGCGAATGCTAAGATTGGGCGCTTAGTTTTCGAAAGACAATTACTACTAAATGGATGTCTCGTCTGAAAGTGGAAGAGCAATAAAATTACCATCTGGACTCAAAGCAGAACTTGATGCTGCTTGAGTGCTGTCGAAAACATCAAATATCGCCCTAACAATATAATCCTTACCCCATTTTCTTGCTGTTTCCATGGGCGCTGTTCCACAAAGATTGCTTTGACCTAAAATAGCAACCTTTTGGCCTAGTTCAAGTGTTTTTATTAGGGCTAAGAGTTGTGAGAAGAGTTGGCAAAATTCTGACCTTTCAGATGGAACTTTTGGCATGCGTTGAATTAATTCGTTTAGAGGTGTTATCCCATCGATTCCTGTGCATCCGGTTATGTAGTCATAAAATCTACTTTTATCTTCTTGGCCAAATTTGATCAAATATCTAAGAACTAAGCAAATCTCTGACTCTTCTGCATTACCAATAAATTCCCCCAAAAAGTGTGTTCCCATTCCTGTAGATGCTTCCATCATTGCCCAGAATTCGTCCGGTTGCAGTGTTTTCTCTGCATCTTTTATTTTTAATTGACTCAAGATAATGAATACTGCTGGATTGAGCGAAGTTGTTGAAGGGCTGGATCCCTCTCCTTCGGGAGCGTCCCCCATTCCAAAACATTGTGTGGCCAGTAGGCTAAACATAAAACCGAACAAGAAGCCAAATTTAACAAACTTCATAACAAAACCCTTCTTTTAAACTTGATAAGAAATTAAATAAAAATGCAAAAGTTAAACAAAAATGAAAAGTGCAAGCTCAAAAACTATAAATGTTATTAAAAGATATTTTCCGTAAATTTAATGACTTTTGCAAGAAATATAAAAAAATTATCTTTCTATCTCTTTTACCTGACCATCGCTTACACTGAAAATGCGATCAACTCCATCAAGCATTGATGGGCGGTGTGTGATTATAATTATTGTTTTGGATCCTTTTAACTCACGAATAGCCTGTTGAATAACCTTTTCTGATTTTTGATCCAATGACGATGTTGCCTCATCGAAAATGATTATTTCCGGTGATTTTAGTAGAGTTCTGGCAATGGTTATTCGTTGTTTTTGCCCGCCTGAAAGTAGCGATCCGTTTTCTCCAACGCTTGTGTAGTACCCAAGCGGTAAATCATTTGCAAATTCATCAACGTGAGCAGCTTTACATGCGCTTAAAACATCGCTTTCGCTTGCATTTGGTTGGGCATATAAAACATTACTGTAAATTGTGTCATTGAATAAAAATGTTCGTTGTCCAACATAACCGATGTGATTACGTAAGCTAGTGTAAGTGACTTTAGAGATATCTTGCCCATCAATCAGAATTTGCCCTGATGTTGATACAATGAACCCAAGAAATAAATCACAAAGAGTGCTTTTACCGGCGCCGGATGGTCCGACGATACCGATGCATTCACCCTTTTTAATTGTTAAATTAATATTGCTGAATACAACTACATCTTTGTTATATTCAAACGATAGGTCTTTGCATTGCAATTGATTATTAAATTGAGTTAATTCTAGCTCTCTGTTTTTAGTTGCCGGATAAACTAAATCCATTGTGGCAAATATTCTATCTGCAGCCGCTAATCCGTACTGAACTTCTGAATAAAGGGCAACTAGTTTTTTTAACGGTTGATAGGCAAGTAAGACTGCTGCGAAAAATGAAGTTAATGTTCCCGCCGTAATTTCACCGCTTATAACCTGTTTTGCCGCAAAGTAAAACACAAAGCCGCCGCCCGTGACGGCAATTGCTTCAATAAGCGCCGGAGCTGCAGCCTCCACTCTCACATTACGCATAATTGACCTGAAGCATCGTGAAAGTAAAGCGATAAAACGTGAACATTCAGTATTCTCTGCGTTAAACGCCTTTATCTCGCGTATACCGGTGAATGATTCGGTTAGCATGTTGCTTACTTTAGCCATCTCATGCTGAATTCCAAATGAGGCCTCTTTGCGTGCTTTGCCTAGTCTTCGGCTTGCGAATATAATTATCGGCCCTACGATTAACATCACCACCGACAGTTTCCAGTTTTGGTACAGAGCAAAACCGAGAAGAAATGTTCCTTCAAAGATGCTGCGAACGCCATCCTTGACTGCCATTGCAGCAACGTTTTGGATCATTTGAATATCATTTAGATAATGAGATAGCAAGATTCCGGTTGTTCTATCTTGAAAAAATGATAGTGGATAATGGACCATCCGAGAAAAAAGATCTCTGCGAAGATCGTTGAGAACCTTGTTGCTTACCCAGTACATGCAGTACGATGAAAGGTACATAAAAATACCTTTGAGCACGAAAAAAAGCACAAATATTAGGATAAATGGAATAATTAAATAGCTGTAGCTTTTTATGAAAACTTCATCGATAGTCTGTTTTAAAAGATACGTTGGGGCCGCTGATGTGAGACCAAAAAGTGCCGCAAAGATTAACGAGTACGTTAGTCTTTGCCAATATTTTTTTGTGTAATTTAATAATCTTTTTAAGTTGGCGTCCATTTATGAAATCCAAGTATTTTATATAATGTGAACTTGATAAATCTAGCATTAAAGTTACAAGCGTATTGTGCAATGATTTTGCAATACTTTGTCATGCTGAATTTATTTCAGGCCTGTTCGAAGTGTCAGATTGCTTTCACTAGAACCATTTGTCATCCTGAACTTGTTTCAGGATCCATAAAATTAATACCCCTCCACTTATCCTATTCTATTGTCGAAGACTTGGTTGTATATGCTCGTGTTTAATTTTGAATTATAACTTATCCATGGATGCTGAAACGAGTTCAGCATGACACAGGTCTTCGATTAAAGCGATCTGATACTTCGGTCAGCTGAAACTAGTTCCAGCCGTCGCGTTTGAAACGCTATGGCGGACACAGTCAGGATGACACAGCCGTATTATTTGCTTGATTGTAGCGTAAAAACCAAATTCTTGCACTAACTTGATTAGATTACGGTAATTTACGTGAAATCTCACTGAATAAGTGTTGGTAATTCCATTAATGCTGCTTCGAGGGGTATTGCCTGGATGTTTTCGTGATATTCCCTGTTTTTACCCAGATATAAAAAATGAAGCTTGGCTTCCGGATAATCTTGGCCAAAGGCCTTTAGTCCGCTTAGGGACTTGCTGTTTACCTGCGATGAACGTTTAATTTCAAATGCATGAAGTCCTCGAGGCCCGTAAATTACAAAGTCCACTTCGGTTCCTGTGCTGGTTCTCCAAAAATAGATTTTATAATCTAAACCATAATAATCATTGATTGCGCGCAAAGATTGAAAAAATAGTGTTTCTAGGGCTGCGCCATCTGTTTCTTCTTTTGTATCAAGCGGGCCCATAGGTTTTAGAACTCTGTACACCCCGGTATCAAAGAAATAAAACTTTTGGTGAGCAACCATTTTTCTTTTAGCCCTATTTGTAAAAGGGTCTATTCGTGTCGCCAGTAAAAGATCTTCCAAAATTTCGAAGTAGTCGACTATAACCAATCTGTTTATTGCCAGTTCTCGCGCTATTTCGGAGAAATTTAAAATACTTCCCTGCGAAAAACTTGCTGCTTCTAAAAAGCGGCTGAATGCTCCGATATTTCTGGTAAGCCCTTCCTGTATAACCTCTTCGCGTAAATATGTTTGCACATAACTGTCTAAATATTTTTTGGGATCAGGATGGCCGAATGTTGCAGGTAATAGCCCATAAGTAAGTATTTTGTTCAGATCAAAGGCGTCGGGTATCTCTTGAATTACCAATGGATGCATGTGGTAGGTCAACGCCCTGCCGGCAAGCAAATTTACGCCTTTTCTACGCAAACTTCGTGCGCTTGACCCTGTCAGCAAAAATCGAATATTTCTACTTTCTATTAATCGGTGGACTTCGTTTAACAGCTCTGGAACCCTCTGAACTTCATCCAGAACAACTATTTTGTCATATCCATTGGGTATAAGATTTTCAAGCCGTCCTGGGTTGGCGGAGAGTGAATTGTATGTAGAAAATTCCAGTAAATCAAGATATAAACAATCTGGAAGGTTAGCCTTGATCCAGGATGTTTTTCCTGTTCCGCGCGGGCCGAACAAAAAGAAACTACTTTTTTGATCAATCGGTAGTTTTAAAATTCTGTTAAACATGTTATCACTTTTCATGGTTTTTTGATGATACATACATCATATATTAGATATTTTTAGAGCCCAAAGTCAAGTTTTCGCGAAAACTTGCGATTTTAACCAAATAACTACCCAAATTTACATAGAGCCCTTTTGAATACCTTTTTCAAAATTCATCCAATTTGACAAACCGAAAAACAAAGCCCGAGATTTGTAAGTTTATTTTCAATCATAAGATGTCTTAACCCTGCTGCTAGGGGGCATTTGCAAACGAATATTTTTTATTTTATTATGAATTTATAACGTTGTGTTTTATCTTTGTGGTGAGGGTTTTTTTATTGGGGGATTTTCTATGAAAAAACTATTACTATTTTTAGCATTATTCTCTAGCACTGCCGGCGCAATGCAACCGAACACAATACCTACAGATGTTGCCAGCGTAATGCAATCAAGCGCAATACAATCAGATGTTGCAAATAAAGTGCAATCAGGCGCGGTATCACCAGATGTTGTCGCTACAGCACCAGTAAAACAAGATCAGGCGGAGCTTGCTGCAACCGTGGCTGAGCAATCTGCTAAACAATCTAAGGTATTGACACCTGAGCAGCTAGTTGCTGAACTCAAGTCTAAGAAAGTTCCGGAGATTGTGGTTGCGTTTGTTGCACTCATGTCCGTCTTATTAAATAAATAACATCTTTTATTTAGGTTTTTTTATTTGGAGGTTTTTCATGAAAAAGATTTTTCTATTTTTGGCATTATCGTTTAGCACTGCCGGCGCAATGCAATCAGATGCGATACAATCAGGCGTTGCTGCAGCTGTGGCTGAACAGGCTTCAGCGTTAAATCCTGAGCTGCGACAACAAGCAGTAGATCAGGCAGCAGAAAATGTTAAACAACTGGTTGATTCTTGTGGCAATGACAAAAAATTATTGAAAACAACGCTATCTCAGAGAATCAAAAATTTAGTTATGCATCCTGTTGCGGGCTCTTTCATTGCAGCGGCCGTAGCTTGTTTGGAAGTTGCGCTTCTCATAGTGGTTGCGTATGCATTAGCCCAAGGCATCAATTTCGTGGCAGCCATAGCTTTTGGTAAGCAGATGTTAATTACAAAATGGTTTTCGCAGACTACTTGGTTGCTTCTTCTTGGTTACAAGATTGGTGTAAGTATTGGATGGCTGTTAGGAATACAGCACAAAACCGATGGTGTCATTGCAGCAAAAGTAACAGCTTAATTAATTTTTGATAACAGATAAGTTTTGAGTAGAGCGAGGTCTTGCGACTTCCTCTACTCATTCTTTTTTCGGTCATCCATATAATTTCATTATTTCAATTTAAGTGCAAAAACTGAAATAACAGACGGTTTTTCGCATTCTTATTTCAATATTTTAGTAAAAATTGAAATAACGGCATTGTTGTTTGTCCCACAAAGGATAAGGTTATTTCTTGAAATTTGACGAAACGTTATCATTTTTGGTAACATATCATAAAGGGTTAGATGAAACAGATCTTTGTCAATATGACAGGAAGGAGCAGGTGTGATAAATAACCCAACCATTATTCCCAAAAAAATGCTTACCGTGCATTTTTACAAAGAATCATCTGGAGCTGTTCCGGTGCGCGATTGGCTGAAGAAACTATCGAAAGCTGATAAGTTATGCATAGGAGAAGATTTGCAAACGTTACAGTACAGGTGGCCGCTTTGTATGCCGTTGGTACGTCCACTCGACAATGGCTTATGGGAATTACGATCACATTTGCTTAACCGAATAGCACGCATAATTTTTGTTATTAACAACAATGAAATAGTCGCTTTGCATGGATTTATCAAAAAGACACAAAAGATACCGCAACAAGATTTAAGATTAGCGTTAACGCGATTGAAAAAATTAAAAACACAGAAATAGACGGAGATAATACCCATGAAAAAATTCAATAAAAAACATCTTGGACCGACGCTAGATAGTTTTCTGAGGGAAGAAGGTATTCTTGAAAAAACAGAAGCTACAGCGATAAAACGCAACATTGCCCAGCAGTTGCTTTCCATTCTTGATGAAAATAAAATAACGCAGGCAGATCTCGCCCGAAGAATGCGCACCAGCAAGGCTTCGATTAATAGACTTCTGGATCCAAACAATCCATCAATTACCTTGAATACGATTATGAAGGTGGCCATTGCGCTTGGTAAAAGCGTGCAGGTATCTATCAATTAATATAAAACCCACAATTACTTGATCTTATAAATCTTATGTTTTCCAACTTTGATAACCATCCCCGATGTCCACTTGATTTCAGCTTTAAACTCTTGAACAGCGACGTCATCAACATGAACGGCGCTGGATTCAATTAATCTCTTGGCATCGGAGGATGTCTTTACAGCCTCAAATTTTTTAAGCAGATCAACGATCCAAATTGGATTTGGAGTATCTTTTGATAATTCAACCTCTGTTGCTTTTGAATAATCTTTATTTTGAAATAAAGCTTCAAACTGTTTCTGCGCGTCTTGTGCCTCTTTTGTTGACCAGAAGCGTGCAACGATAGCCAATGCCATCTCTTTTTTTAAGGTCATTGGATGTAAGGTGTTGGTTTCTACCCCCTCCTTCATTCTTTGGATCTCTTCATCTGTTTTCAAGAGTAACAAGCTGTAGTAGCGCCACATAAGTGTATCTGAGATTGACATGAGCTTGCCAAATGCCTGCTCTGCCGGTTCCCAAAGTCCAACGTAATTACCATAGCTTTTTGACATTTTTTGAACGCCATCAAGCCCCTCAAGAAGAGGTACGGTTATTATAACTTGAGGCTCTTGGTTAAACTGTTCTTGTAGGTATCGCCCCATCAGTAAATTAAATGTTTGGTCAGTTCCGCCAAGCTCGACATCTGCTTTTAATGCAATGGAATCATATCCCTGCATGATTGGGTATAGTAATTCATGAAAGCCGATGGAAATGTTCTCTGCTAAGCGTTTTTGAAAATCTTCACGTTCGATTAAGCGCGCGAGAGTAAGAGTTCCAGCTATTTTGATTATATCTGCGAAATTTAACAAAGAAAGCCATTCTGAATTGTAATGAACACGTGTTTTTGTAGGATCTAAAATTTTGCTGATTTGATCAAAGTAAGTTTTTGCATTTGTTTTTATCTGCTCCTCGGTCAATGGCGGACGAGTTTTAGATCTGCCTGTTGGATCACCAATTCTGGCGGTGTAATCACCTATTAAAAAAAGAATCTCATGGCCAAGATCTTGAAATTGACGAAGTTTACTCAAAACTACTGCATGTCCAAGATGGAGATCCGGCGCCGTTGGATCCATACCAAGCTTAATCCTCAGAGGCTTGCCTTTGTGTAGCTTTTTGCGTAAATCTTCTTCGGGTGTTATTTGTACTGTTCCGATTTTTAAGACTTTGATGACCGTTTCTACATCCATCTTCATGATTTACATCTTTCGTTAATTATTAAAAAACCAAGCTTCTAAGAAGCACCTCTGAGATGAGTATCAATTTTAGTAATATGTTATACGTTGGGGGGAAAAATATTAAAAACAGTAAAAGTATAAATGAGTATCGATGCAACCATAGAACAAAGTCGGGATACTTATCAACCAAAAGCATTGTTATTATGTGGCTGCCATCAAGTGGTGGAATTGGTAGCAAATTAAAGACCCCAAGCATAATGTTAACATATGCGGTTGCTTCAAATATCTGTAAAAATGTTAAAGAAACTGCGGCGCTAAATAAATGTGAGGGGAAATAACTTATCACATAAAAAAGCATAAGAGCCATTAAAAAGTTGGCAAATGGACCTGCAAGTGCCGTTAACACAGAGTATAGTTTGGGATATTTGAAATTTCTGTTGTCAAAAGGGACAGGTTTTGCCCACCCAATTCTGAACAGAACAAGGCAAAGTAAACCTAAAAAATCAACGTGGGCCAAGGGGTTGATTGTCATGCGTCCCTGTTGCTTTGCCGTGTCATCACCACATAGGTAGGCAATGAACGCATGGAAAAATTCGTGAAACGACAGAGCTACAAGAAATGCTGGAATAAGAATTGCGAGTTGTGCAAAAAAATCTGCAAATGACTGAGACATTTCGATTCCTTCTAATTATTATAAATTTTACTAAGACAGGTTTGTTAATTAATAGAATAAAAAATAAACAGGATATGGTCAAATCGGTTGAGATTTAACAAATTTGTCGACATCTTGTTTTTTTTCTTTAAAATTTGCTTTGTAGATTTGTTCTTTTAAATGTGATGCTAATTTTTTAAATGTTAGGCTAATTTTTAAGGGGAATGAGGAGTATTATGGCTAAAAAACAGCGGTCAATCGATTTAGAGAAGAGTAACACTAAAGTAGAGAAGAGTAGTAACGCTAAAGTAGAGAATAGTAATAGCGTTAAAGTAGTTATTAATCGTGGCAGATAAGACGGTTAAAAATGCTTTTAATTGGCAGGCACTTATCCCACCATCAATTCTTGTTTTATTAACAACATTCTTTTATTATTTTTCGTTGCATTATCCATTTCAATTCGATGATATTGCAAATATTACTAAAAAATTTGCTATTCGCTTTGATGATCCGATGGCTCGTTGGTGGACAAATTCGCGCTGGTTGGGTGACTGGTTGAATCGAATGAATTTTGAGGTTGGGCGCTTTGATCAGTTCTACTATCGCGCGTTTAATCTGATTATTCACATTCTTGCAGGTGTGGTGATTTTTTATCTGATCAAAGCTCTTTGTGAACATTTAACAAAAAAACCATTTTTTTCGAATAATGCTACCATTTTGGCATTCGTATCTGCCGGACTTTTTCTGTTGCATCCGGTTCAGACACAAGCGGTTTCTTACGTTATTCAAGCAAGAATAGAAGGGGTGGCAACGTTTTTTTCTCTTTTAATTATTCTATGTTTTGTAAAAATGGTTTGCGCCAGAACAGTTTTGGTGAAAGGGTTGCTCGGAATTTTGATGTTTGTTGTAGGGCTGCTCGCCTGCGGGACCAAAGAGATGGTTATAGTAACCCCTCTTTTGATGATTTTAGTCGATTGGTTTTTTATATCACAAGAAAATTGGGCGTTGTTTAAATCACGCCTGTGGCTACACGCCATTTTTACAACATACATTGTGGGATTAATGGTTCATTATCTTTCGCCAAAATTTGCAACTGATGCCGTAACTTTGCAGGCTGTAACGGGTAATAACCGTGGCAATATTTTAACTCCGGATCCATATGATATAATTACCCCATTTCAATTTTTATACTCTGAATTTAAAGTTGTTTTGCATTACCTGTGGATGTTTGTTTGGCCTTTTAATATCAGTGTTGAGTATGATTGGATAGTTGCAAAAAGTTTTTGGAGCGCAGAGGTGCTTTCGTCGTTATTTGCACTGCTTTGCATGATTAGTCTTGCCTGTTATTTTGCATTTAAAAAAATTAACATGTTTTATACCTTTGGGTTGTTTTGGTTTTTGATTGCAATGGCTCCTAGGGTAACAATTATTCCTTCTCCGGAACTTGTTTGTGATTACAAAACTTATCTGGCTTCTGTAGGATGGTTATTCGTGCTTGCTGTTATAATTGTTGCAGCGGTTACTTGGGTTTTGCAAAAAATAAAAGCGTTTCTGATTCGCCATATGCAAAATATGCGCCGTTAGCTGCGCTGTCTTTACTGCTAGCTCTTTCCGGCGTTGCCGCATACAGCAGAAATTTAGTGTGGGCCTCGTGTGTGGGATTTTGGGAGGATAACGCTAAAAAGGCTCCATTAAAAGCGCGAGTACATAACAATTTTGGCGTTGCACTTTCTGAGGCAGGGCGAATTGACGAATCAATTGTTGCCTACTTAAAAGCGATTGAGCTGGATAAGCATTATTCAGATCCTTTGAGTAATTTGGCTGTTGCATACTCATTAAAAGATGAGACGGACAAGGCAATCGAATCGCTAAAAGCTGCGATTAACTTGTGCCCAAACTATCCGGAAGCTCTTAATAATCTTGGAACTCTTTTTATTAAGAAAAAACAGTACGATGACGCTGAAAGAATTTTGAGAAAAGCCATTGAACTCAGGCCATATTATGGAAAGGCTTGGTACAATCTTGGACGGCTTTTCTTAGAGCAGAATAAAGAGCAACTTGCTTGGGAGCATTTTAAGAAAGCCATTGAGGGTGATCTTGATAATGCTGACGGATTCTTTACGTTTGGGCAGATGAGCATTCGAATGCAGAAATATGCTGAAGCAGCCCAGGCATTTGAGGCAGTTGTTAGAGCCGGCGTGGAGAATGATAATGTCTGGTTTAATCTTGCCAACTCTTACTATATGCTGCAAAAATATGATGAGGCTCTAAAAATTTACAACAAGTTGGTAAACAAAAATCCTCTCGAAGGACGCTATCTTTTCAATTTGGCTGAGGCTGTTTTTGCCAAGGGAGAGTATGCAACTGCATTGGAGTTGTTTAAGAAAATTACTGGCTTGCCACAGCCATTACCGCAAGCATTTTTCAGAATAACGCACTGCCTTGAAAAGATGAATAAGATAGAGGAGGCCAAGGCGCATCTGGCTGAGCTTGAAAAACTCAATGCTCCGGATGAATTTAAAAAAATTATTGGGAATGAAAAGATGCGACTTGCATTACAAGATAATGTAAATAAAAACGGAAACAAAATAACTCTGACTGATTTCAAAAAGGCTGTTGCATTGAAGGATACAGTTAAGCTTGAGAAGCAGGCTGGTAAAAAGCTTAAGAAAGCTATTTAATAAGGGAAAAAGTCAATGGCAAACGTATTTGTCAATCTGTGGAAGAAGATTTGGGTGCCAAAAATTTTGGCACCCGTAAGCTTATTTGTTGTTACGTTTTTAATTTATTATCCAACTTTAGTTTATGGGTTTGTTTTTGATGATTTACCAACCATTATTCACTATATTCATGCAAGAACATTGGATATTAAAGGCATGTTTTTTGCAAATTCTCGTTGGATTTCAAGAATTTTGAATCAGTACACGTACGTGAACTGGAAAGAAAATCCATTTGCATATCGTATTTTTGATGTATGCTTGCATCTGGTAATTGCATTTATGATATTTAGATTGCTCTTGCTTCTACTTTCGCAAATTTAAGAAAAATCAGTTTGTTCAAAAAAATGCGTATTCAATTTCGCTTTTAACTACGGCTCTTTTTTTACTACATCCCGTTCAAACGCAAACTGTTACTTATATAACTCAGATGAGGTTGGAAGGTCTTGTGGCATTCTTTACTTTTGCAACTATTCTTGCATTTGTTTATGCTGTTTATAACACAAATCAAATTGTAAAATACTCTTTGTTTGGATTGTCGTTTATCCTTGCGGCGTTTGGTACAGGGACGAAAGAGATTATCGTTGGATTGCCATTTGCTTTGGTTGCCGTTGACTGGTTTTTGGTTGCGCAGGGTGACTGGAATGAATTTAAGCAGCGCATCTTGATTCATCTGGGCTATTTTGCTGTAGTGTTTGGATTCCTTTTTCTATATGGAAATATGGCTCCAAGCAATGTTGTGAGCATTGCAACAAGTCCTCTTTTGAATAATCGCGGAAATCTTTTGACTCCATCTGCGGCTCAGCCCATAACAACGCATTACTATTTTATTTCTCAATTTAAGGTCGTCTTGCATTATCTGCTTATCTATTTTTTCCCAATTGGTCTGAGTTTTGATTATGGGTATGTTTTGTCTGCCGGTTTTTTCAAAATGGATGTTTTGGCCCCATTATTAATTCTACTTGGTTTATGCATTGTGTTAGGTCGCCGTTGGATGTCTAATCTCTCTGATATTGTTACCTTTAGCTTTATCTGGTTTTTTATTTTTGTGCTTCCACGTGCATCAATTTTCCCATCTACAGAGCTCGTGTGTGATTACAAAACGTATACTGCGTCGTTTGGAATGATGTTTCTTCTAGCTTATTTCTTTATTTACTCAGTTCTGTGGGCATTTGATAAAGCTCCAGCTTTTTTTAATTTGCTAATGCAGCGCAGAGTAATTGGTGCTAGCTTTGCATTTCTGGTTTTTGCCCTCTGTTTTGCAACGAGTACAAGAAATTATGTTTGGAGCTCAGAGTTGTTGTTCTGGAAAGATGCGATGGAGAAATCCGACAAGGCGAGATGTTATCACAATTATGCAACTGTTCTTTATGAAATGGGTGACGAAAAAAATGCTATAGCCAATTTTAATAAGGCTATCGAAAAGGATGATTTTTACGCGGAACCGCACATAAATTTGGCTTTAATATATCAAAATAAGGGTGATAACGACACTGCACTGCAACATTATAAACGAGCTTTAGATATTGGTGAAGGGCATCCGCAGTTGTTTAACAATTTGGGTTTATTGCACCTAAGTGTCAATGATTTCAATAGGGCCGAATGGTGTTTTAAAGAAGCTCTAAACCTTTGCCCCTACGATAGTCGAGCATTGCATAATTTAGGAAATGCTTATCGGTTGCAAAATAGGCTACAAGAGGCCAAACAGTGTTACTTGAAGGCATTGAACGGTACCTATCAGGGACGAGAGATTTATTACTCCCTTGGAACTACATGCTTCGATTTGGGTGAATTTGATAATGCCCTAAATGCATTTAACAATGTGAACGTTGATTATCAAAGTACGGCATTTTATATGGGTGGATGTTATTTTAATTCTAAAAATTATGCAAAGGCTGCGGAATGTTTTGAAATTGCATATAAGAAAGATCCAAATGATAAGGTTTTAAATTATAATTATGCCTTAGCTCTTTTAAATATTTCAAAATATGAGCAAGCATTACCACTTTTTGCAGGTTTGAAAGATATAGAAGCTTTGCCTTATGCGGCCTTGCATCACGCCAGATGCCTTCTGGAAATTGGGCAAAAGAAAGTAGCTAAAAATGCGATTGAATGTTTAATAAAGTTAGGGAAAAATGCTGATGTCAAAAAAGAGGCCTTGGAATTGAAAAAGAGATGTTAAAGAGGATTTGCTTATGATGCTCAAAGAATTTTCATTATGGTCACAAAAATTACGAGACGGATTTGCGTTAGTAGATGATTTTTTTAAAAAACATGGAGGCGGGATTGTAAAGGCGCCCAAGAAAATTGCATTTGTTGGAATGGGCGGTTCCGGAATTGCAGGTCGAATTATAAAAACATTTTTAGATCGCAAAGAGGGGATTACTTCTTTTATAATTGATTCCTCTGAACTGCCTGCATATATTGATTCAAACACGCTAACATTTGTTGTCTCATATTCAGGAAACACATGGGAGACTCTTGAAGTTTTAAATCAGTTAAATTCTAAGTTTATTCCAACAGTGGTTATTGCTCATGGAGGAAAGGCGATAGAGATTGCTCAGGCAAAAAATATTCCATTTATTTTGCTTCCAGAATCGTTAGCTCCACGTGCGGCATTGGGGAATATGTTGGGTTTTTTACTGGGTGTTTTGGAGAAGTTGAATGTGCTTGAGGGGCGTCGAAAACTTGATATTTTTATTAAAAATGCAGATATGTATATCCCAAAATTTGCTGAAGTTCAGTATTTCAAAGACTTTTTGACTGTTGTTGAGGGTTACGAATTTTTTCATGTTTGGGGCGTTAGTGGGGATACTGCCTCATTTGCATATCGAGCCCAAACGCAGTTTAACGAGAATAGTAAGGTTCATTGTGTGTTTTCAGCCTTTCCGGAGCTTAACCACAACCTGATAAACGGTTTTGCAGGTTGCAAAGAGCACCCCTGTGTGCTTCTTTTTGCCTCCGAATTCTTGCCTTTAAACATGAATCTTGCTATTGATGCAACATGTGATATTCTAAGGGAAAACAAGGTTGCTCTTTACAAACCACCTGTTTTGGGCGATACTTTTGAAGGGCAGTTATTCAATATTATTTTATGGTCAGACTTTGCTTCTTATTATCTAGGTAAGTCTCGAGGCGTCCAGATTGAGGATACGCAGGTAATCACGGGCTTAAAAAATAAGCAGAAGCTGAAAGGTATAAAATAGAGGTTCTATTTATGAAGAAGAATATACATCCAGAAAATTATGACATTTTGGCCAGATGTGTTTGCGGAAATACTTTCCAGACAGTTTCCACATCGAAGGAGTTAAGCGTCGATATCTGTTCCAACTGTCATCCGTTTTTTACCGGGCAGCAGAAATTTGTTGATACTGCCGGAAGAATTGAAAAATTCCAAAAACGTTATAAAACTGAAAAAAGTAAAACTGAAAAGAAGAAAACCGATAAAAAATAGATTTACTTAAAGATTTGCAAGCCTGTTTTAGCCTTTAATTATGGCTGAAACAGGCTTGTTTTTTAAAACTAGTTTTTTAAAATAGGTGTAAGATGCTTGATTGGATTCAGGTTCAGTCCGAATATGATGAGCTTGTAAAAAAATTATCGCAAGCCAGTAACATGGATATGCGAGAAAGAGCTGCTGTTCAAAAAAAAGCCTCTTTCTATTCAAATATTTTGAATTTGCATAATCAAATTGATGAACTTGAGAAGAATATCAAGCAGTGCCAATCTCAACTTGAGCAGGAGCATGGTGAGATGAAGGAGCTTTACCATGAAGAGATTACACAATCAACCACAAATCTTAACGCTGTCCAATCTGAACTTGATGATATCCTCTATCCGGTTGATGAACGAGATTCTAAATCTGTTTTTTTAGAAATTCGCGCAGGGGCCGGTGGGCAGGAAGCTGCATTATTTGCAGCCGAACTTTTTGATATGTATTCAAGGTATGCAGAGTCTAAACATTGGAAGGTTTCAATTGTTGACTTTAGTACAACAGACCTTGGCGGATATAAAGATCTTATTGCCAATATCGAAGGCAAAAATGTTTTTAAATATTTAAAACATGAATCAGGTGTGCATCGCGTGCAACGAGTTCCAAAAACCGAAACGGCAGGACGAGTTCATACTTCTACCGTTACAGTTGCCGTGTTGCCCGAAGTTGATGATGTAGATGTAAATATAAATGTGGCTGACCTCAGAATTGACACATACCGTTCAGGCGGTGCCGGAGGCCAGCATGTTAATAAAACTGATTCTGCAGTCAGATTAACACATATTCCAACCGGGCTTGTTGTTTGTTGCCAGGATGAGCGCTCTCAGATAAAAAATCGTGCAAAGGCTATGAAGGTTATGCAAGCTCGATTGTTCGAGTTGGAAAGAGAGAAGCGTGAAGCTGTTGAGCGCGAGCAACGCAGGGCGCAAGTGGGTACGGGTGAAAGATCTGAAAAAATCAGAACTTATAATTTTCCACAAAATCGCGTTACAGATCACAGAACTGAAGTTACGCTAAAAAAACTTGATATTATAATGCAGGGTGATCTTGACGAGTTGGTTAATCCTTTGATTGAGCTTGAAAAAACCCAACGTCGAGCAAAAGGTATCGAATTTCAGAAGTAATATTTTCTAAAATAAAACGTTCTTATTCTCTTGATTTTTAATTGCAAATATTTTGTCTTGTGCTAGAATTCTGCAGCATAATGTTTTTTTGAATTGCATGCAATTTTTTCAAGGAGATTATTTATGGTTTGTTTACTCAAAAAAGGTTTGTTGGTGTTGGGATTTGCATCTGCAAGTTTTGTATTTATGTCGGCTCGTACAGTTAGCGAATGTAAAACTCAGCTAAAAGAAATAGCTCAAGATCTCATGGACAAGAATGTTGACAATCCAAAGATTTTTTCATTGGACAGATCAGTTGTTAAAGAAGGTGCGATTCTAGTAGAAGAAGAACTTATTGGATTTTGTAATCAAATACTTCTCTATCGAGAGGATCTTGGTTCAAAGGCAAGTGATGTTGAAAATATCAAAAACGAATTAATCAGTTATTTGAGAAGTTTCATTGCAAGTGGTATAGACTTGGGCGAGCTTGATTTCAATTTCGCATTTATTTACAATGCACAAAATCCGGATTTTACAATTAAATTCAAAAATCCAGCAGGAGAAGTTAAAACAAGAAAATATGCGCTTACCGTTCGGTCGATTGGATTTAAGTTTGAGCTAGTTATAAAAATTAATGGGATCATGATTATTGGCTCTGATTTTAATTATTATGATTCGGCAAATAAAGAGTATGATCTGGGGGCTGGGTTGGATGTGGGCTGGTACCCAAATTTTTTGGAATACGAGGCAAAATCTCTTACAAATGCACTTGCAGAACACGCATCAGCGTTGGTGTGGTATTCGGATGATGATTCTAAAGATAAACCAAAGACTAAAGAATGTCAGAAAGAAAGAGGGTTCATTGGTATATGTTTGACATCTGCTAAGATCAAAGAAACTAATAGCGTGCTTGTGATATGTGGGATTGCATTCGGATTTGGTGGGTACGGACCAAATTTCACTAAAGGGGCGGAAGCAGCTTATGTTTTTGGCGGTAAAATGACGCCGATCAAAGGATAATTAATGGATGTGAGACTTGTTTGAAATATATGTGAGTATAAAAGTAAATTTTTATTATAGAGAGGCTTAATTATGTTTTCTGGAATATTAAAAAAATTATTTTTTGTGACATTGATGTCTTCCGTAAGTTTATCAAGTGCATTTGCGACAATAACATCTGATAATATAAAGGGAAGAATCAGAGATATTTATGAAATTGCAAAACATTTAATTGAACAAAAGGCTGAGAGCGAGCGTATTTGGGATTTTGTTCGATCTCCATATAATTTTGTCAAAGAAGAATCCCTCGAAGAAGGATTGATTAAAGTATGCAATGATTTATTGCTTCAAAAATTACCGGTTGATCAAGAGACAAAAGTTCAAAAAGTTAAAGATGACTTAATTGAGTATTTAAAAGGTTTTGTTGCAAAATGTACTGACTGGCAAATTGACTTTAATTTTGCATGTATTTTTGATGAGATGGATCCAAATTTCACGCTCTATTTTGCCAATCCAGAAGGAAAACTAAAAGCAAGAAAGTATGAGCTCAAGATTTGGTCGATTGGAGTAAAGATTGAATTTGCCCTCAGAAGTCATTTAATAATGATTATTAATGATGACAATAAGCCTTTGAATTATTACGATTCTAACCAAGAGTTTATTTTTGATAGAGGAATAGATCTGGCTCTTACTGTTTTGCCATTTGCAGCTAAAGCTATTATTCCAGAGGATGATGTAGATAGAGATTCTAAAATAGTTAACCTTGCCCTTGCTGCGTTGGTTCCTGGAGTTTGTGTGGTTTTGGCAAATATTAAAGATAACCCAAATAAAATTTTAATTTTGGGCATGGTAAATGGAATTTCGATTGGGGCTAGCTATGTCTTTGGTGGAAAGATGACGCCGGTCAAAGCATAATCTCGAAATTAAAAAATTAAATAAAAAAGGGCCTTTATCTAAAGGCTCTTTTTTTATATCATTGGGTTAGTTCGTTTTAAATTTTTTAAAAAAGTTAACTCAAAAGGTGCGGGCATGACTTTTATTATCGATTATTTGCTTCAAGATAACCATTTCATGAGTATTATTGGCATTGGGGTAATTCTTGGAATTGCTTTCTTATTCTCGCGGCATAAAAAAAACATTAAGCTGAGATTAGTTTTTTCTGCAATAATCATGCAACTTATTCTGTCTTTTCTTATCTTAAAAACGACTTTGGGTCGGGATATTTTTATACAAATTTCCCAGGGATTTAGGGCGTTGTATGGATTTGCAGACAGTGGATGTGCGTTTGTTTTTGGAAATCTGGCAAATTCCGGTGGGCCTTGGGGGTTTGTTTTTGCCATTAAGGTTTTGCCAATAATTATCTTTTTTGGCGCATTAATGTCTTTGCTGTATCACATTGGCTTTGTACAGCTTCTAGTAAAAGGTTTGGCCTGGGTGATTAGGCCAATTCTTGGAACATCCGGGGCAGAAACATTATCGGTGGCTGCCAACAGCATGCTCGGTCAAACCGAGGCGCCGTTGTTAATTCGCCATTATCTTGCAAAAATGACAAATTCAGAAATGTTAACCGTCATGGTTAGTGGTATGGCTCACCTGAGTGGTGCCATTATGGCCGTTTATGGGATGATGGGGGTGCCGCTTGTTCACTTAATTTCTGCAAGTGTTATGGCAATTCCTGGGGCAATTTTAATTTCAAAAATTTTGATTCCGGAGACCGAAACACCAGAAACAATGGCAGGCAGCAGTGTAAAAATGGAAAAAACAGCGAGTAATGTTTTGGATGCTATCGCATCCGGAACGGGAGATGGGCTTCGTTTGGCAGTTAATGTTGCCGCAATGCTGGTTGCATTTATAAGTTTGATTGCATTGGTTGATTATGTCCTATTTGCATCAACAAGCTTTCTAATCTCTTATCACATTATGCCGGTTTTAAAGGAGCCGTTAACGTTAAATTGCTTGTTCGCACAGGCGTTCCGTTGGGTTGCATTGTTGATTGGCGTTCCTTGGGCCGACAGTGGAACTGCAGGCGTTTTGCTTGGTAAAAAACTTGTTATTAATGAATTTGTCGCATATTCTGAATTTGCAAAGTCTTTGCTTACAGATCGCAGCAAAGCAATTTTGACTTATGCGCTTGCCGGTTTTTCAAATTTTTCTTGTATCGGAATTCAAATCGGTGGACTTGGTGCCATTTGTCCTGAAAAACGGATAACATTAACAAAACTTGGGCTAACGGCACTGCTTGGTGGTACTCTTGCAAATCTTTTGAATGCTGCAATAGTCAGTTTATTTATTTAAGTATTTACAAAACTAATTTATTTAAATAGTTTTAGACTGATTATCATGTTTTTATGCCGTTATATTCTGAGGGACTCATGAATAAAGAAATTGGGAATAAAGAAGTTGGAAGCGAAAAAATTAACAAAGAACATTCAAATAGACTGGAACAGTCAAGCAGACAAGAACATGCAAACAGAATTGGTAAGATTATTCGTGTTAGTAGCGCTGTTGTCGATGTTCAATTTAATCTGGACAGCATCCCGGAGATGTTCGATAGGTTGATCGTAAATTTTTCTGAGGCAGGGGGTGTTGCCAGACAAATTAATCTGGAAGTTGCTCAGCATATTGGTGATGGGGTGGTGCGATGTGTTGCTTTAGATGCTTTGGATGGAGTTAAGCGAGGACTTGAGGTAATAGATACTCGGTCATCTATCACTGTTCCTGTGGGAAAAGAAAATTTGGGCCATGTTTTTGACGTTCTGGGGAGAAGAATAGACGGTAGCCAGGAGTCTGAGAAACGCGAATATTGGTCTATTTATAGAAACGCCCCCAGTCTTTCCGAACAAAAAATTTCAGAAGATATCTTGGAAACCGGGATAAAGGTTTTAGATCTGATGTGCCCTTACGTGAAGGGATCCAAAATTGGTCTGTTTGGCGGTGCGGGTGTTGGCAAGACCATGTTGATCCAGGAACTTATCCGAAATGTTGCCATTGAGCACAGTGGATTTTCCGTTTTTGTTGGAATTGGTGAAAGAACGCGTGAAGGTAATGATCTTTGGCTTGATATGAAAAAAAGTGGTGTGCTTGACAAAACGGTTCTTGTATTTGGTCAGATGGGGGAGATGCCTGGGGCAAGACTGCGAGTTGGGCTTTCCGGTTTAACTATGGCTGAATATTTCCGTGATCGTGAAAAGAAGGATACCCTGCTTTTCATTGATAATATTTTCAGATATGTTCAGGCAGGATCCGAGGTTTCTGCACTGCTTGGCCGAATGCCATCTGCTGTGGGTTATCAGCCAACTCTTGCATCAGAGATGGGAATGCTTCAAGAGAGGATTACCAGTACCCAAAATGGTTCGATTACGTCAATTCAGGCTGTTTATGTTCCGGCTGATGATTATACAGACCCGGCACCTGCGACAACATTCCAGCATTTAGATGCAACCACTGTTCTTTCCCGTAAAATTTCACAAGCGGGCCTTTATCCTGCTGTTGATCCGCTAGAATCCACATCCAAAGGACTAAATGCCACAATAGTCGGGGCTACTCATTGCAACGTTGCGGAGCAGATTAGAGTTGTTTTGCAAAAGTATAAGGAGTTGCAGGATATTATTGCAATCTTAGGTATGGACGAGCTTTCAGAATCTGATAAAAAGACTGTTTATCGGGCAAAAAAGATTCAAAAATTTTTAACGCAGCCCCTGTTTGTCAGTGAGGTTAGTACAGGTATAAAAGGTAAATTTGTTTCAAGGACTAAAACTGTAAGCGATTTTGAAAAGATAGTTTCAGGCGAATGTGACAGCCTTCCCGAGCAGGCATTTTACATGGTTGGAACATTGGAGGATGTTATGCAAAAGGCCAGCATTAATCTGTAGCCATTTAGGGATTTTTTATGCACGAAAATCATTTTGATTTAGAAATTATCTCTCCGATGGGAACTCAGTTGATAACAGTTGAGTGGGTTGAGGTTGAGGGTTTGAGTGGGTGCTTTTTGGTTGGGCCGGGCCACAGTCCATTGATATCGGTTATAAAAAAGGGAAATAGCCTGCTTTACAAAAAAGTTGGGCTTGATGATGGTGTGGAGCTATTTGTTAGCGGCGGTATTTTCAGTGTGGAAAATAATAAAGCAGTCGCTATTCTTGATTTTTAATTTAGAAATTAATGGATTTCAATAGTGTTTTTGTTTTGACTATTAATTTTGTTTAGGATAGAATCAAATTCTCAAATAATTAATTCAAAACAAAATTCCTCAATAAATTAAGAAATTAAGGGTTTTCCTTATACGTCACTTTTGGTTGGTTGTTTTATTTGAAAAGTGATTTAGGGATAGTTTTTTTATTTTAAGGTTTTTATGAAAATTTTAAGGGTAGTCAAATTTTTCTGGGGTGACCTGCAGGGCAAAGAGCTTTCGAAGTTCTTACTGCTTGCTTTGGGTTTTTTCTTTTTGATTGGAGCTTTCTGGCCGCTTAAGACACTTAAAGAAAGCATTTTTATTAATATTGTAGGGCCTCTTTATCTTCCATATGCCAAACTTATCTCATTAGCACTGCTTTTCCCGGTTGTTCTTTTTTATTCAAAACTTGTGGATTTGTTAGAAAAAGAAAAACTTATTTATTTTGTGGTTGGGTTTTATGTAGTTCTTGGTTTCATTCTTGTATATTTTTTGTGTGATCCTGTAATTGGACTTACAAATACAACCGTTTCTCCATCGCGTTGGATTGGGTGGATTTACTATTTATTTGTTGAAAGCTTTATCACATTGATGATTTCGCTTTATTGGTCGTTTATCAATGACGTAACAACGCCGGAATCGGCCCAAAAGGGTTATGGCTTGATAGCATTTGGTACGCAACTTGGTGGTGTATTGTTTATTTTGCTTGGAAATTTTCTTTCAAACGATCCCACAAAATATGCGCAGAGTGTACCGATTATTACGGCAATCTCAGTGTCAATGTTTTTAATGTTGGCAGTTATTGTTTATGTTTTAAAGCACTTTATTATTAAAAATAATCCTCAGGGCTATGAGGAGGTTGTTAAAATAGAGTCTGAACAGATGGCAAAGGAGAATGTTGGATTCAATGAAGGTCTAAAAATACTGCTAACAAGACCGTATGTTGCAGGAATTTTTGCAATAATTTTTTTCCAAGAATTTATTACGACGGTTATTGGTTTTCAGCTCTCTTTAATGGTCAAGGCTTCCTACATAGATCCGGGAGCTGTAAATAAATTTTTATTTAATTATGCTTTGGCTGTACAAGTAATTGCATGTGTCTTTGCGTTATTTGGAACGTCATATTTTCAGCGTAAATATGGAATACCATTTTGTTTGGTTGTTTATCCTGTTTTAATTGGGGCAGCCTTGGTTGCATATCTTTTGCACCCCTCTTTACATACGGTTACATATTTGATGTTAATTGGAAAATCGTTAAACTATGCATTTAACCAGCCGGCTAAGGAAAGTTTATATATTCCTACAATAAAGAGTATTAAATATAAATCTAAAGCTTGGATTGATATGTTTGGTATGCGATTATCAAAGGCTTCAGGATCGTTAGTAAATGGGCTTATGGGAAGCTACATCAGCTTGGTAGGTGGCTTTGCTTTGTGTTGCATAGCTGGTTGGATATTTGTTGCGGGTCTGGTTGGAAAAAACTTTACAAAAGTCATTGAGAATAAACAGTTGATTGACTAAATATTCTTCGGGAGATTTTGCAATGTTAAAGCGGATGGTTCGTTTTTTTTGGATTGGGTTAACCGCTAAAGAAATTAGAAGACTTAGTCTGCTTGCATGCACATATCTTTTTATTGTTGGAACTTATTGGTTGATGCGACCTCTTAAAGACGCACTTTTCATGCGGATTGTTGGAAAATGTTATCTACCATATGCAAAAATTGCATCAGTTCTCATAATGATTCCTCTTATTTTAATTTATTCAAAGCTTGTTGATCTGGTTCAGAAGCATCGACTTTTTTACATTATTTTTCTGTTTTATGCCTCTCTGTTTTTGGGTATAGCATATTTTGTTGCTCATCCCACCATTGGTTTGGCCAATCCGGTTTTAGATAAGGGACGAATTCTTGGTTGGATAATTTATTTGAGCATTGAAAGTTTTGGGTCTTTGGCTGTTGCGCTCTTTTGGTCGTTTGTTGCAAGTACAAATGATACGAATTCTGCTAAAAAAGGGTATGCGCTAATTATTTGTGGCGCTCAAATTGGATCAGTTGTTGGACCTCTATTGGCCAGAATGGCGAGTGTGATAGGTATTACAACGTTGCTTCTTGTTGTGGTGTGTGGCATAATGATTGTCCCGTTTTTGGTAAGTTATTTTGTAAAAAATTATTCTAAATTTGCGCCTGAATGTATCATAAAAGATTCAGGCGCATCTACAGAGCAAATAGACGCATCTACCGGGCCAATAGAAGGATTGCGCTTGCTTTTATCAAAACCATATTTATTGGGAATATTGGGCTTGATAACGCTTTATGAGATTATTGGAACCATTATTGATTATCAGATGAAATTTCTGGCTGACGGCATTTGTCCATCAGTTGAGACTTTGACGGAGTTACTTGGTGCATATGGTTTTTATGCCAACTTGCTTGCTCTTGTTATTTCATTGATTGGTACGAGTTTTCTTATAAGAAGATTTGGCTTGATCTTTTCTCTAATTTTATTTCCCACTCTTGTTGGATTTTTAGTTTTATTTGTTTGGATTAATCCGAATCTATATTCGTTTTTTGTAGCGATGATTATGTTGAAAGGCTTTAGTTACGCATTAAATAAGCCCTGTGTTGAGATTATGTATATTCCTACCAGTAGCGATATTAAATTTAAGGCGAAAAGCTGGATTGACGTATTTGGCAGTCGATCAGCAAAGTCTTTTGGGGCTGCCATAAATGCAATTTTTGTTGACATGTCTACGCTACTTTTTTTTGGTTCTATAATTTCTCTGGGAATGGTAGGGCTCTGGATTGTGTTAGCTTTATATGTTGGCAAAACCAATAAAAAATTAGTGTGTGATAATAAAATTATCTCTTAATTACTCGAACAGAGCATCGATTAGTAAAAGCTTTGTGGCGGAGTTTACTTCATCAAGTAATATTTCTGTCTCCTCTCTGTTCTGCAAAATGTTATTCACCAATTCCATTCTTTCCTGATCTGTGCTTAAATCCTGAATTTGTTGAAGATATGCAAAATTAATGGATTTTGTTTCAGAATCTTCTTTAGAATCTGTTTTTGTTTTTTCTGTTTTATTAGTTTGTGTTTGTTGCTCTTGTTTTTTTTGTTTATGTTGTTCATGCTTTTCGCATGCATCTGATGCCAGTAGAAGTGCGGATGAAACAATAGCACACGTGGTTTCTTTTTTCTCCTTTGATGTTTTTGCCTCAGCTACTTTTGCTATACATACGCAGGCAGTTGCGAGTCCTTGAAAAATGTTGGACGCTGATATCTTAATTTTACGTAATTCGACAGAATCCGGAGCAAAATCTACCTGAGTAAGATCTAGAGTTGGAAGATCTACAGCAAGCATGTCCCAATTGTTCTTGTGCTGTTAAATTATTTGTTTTTATTATAAATATTGATATTAGTAAAAAAACTACAGAATTTCTCTTCATCTTTCTCTCCCTTTTTCTTTAATGCTGTTCTCTAAAACCTTCAATTGGCCATGGTTGAATAAAGTTAAGATGTGCATCTTCAAGTGGTTTATTATTAACAAGAATATTTACAAACTTTATTCCAAGCCCGGCTTCTCTAATCGTTTTTAAAAGACATTCTACTAAGAGCCACTTTTGAATAATTGACCACTCCTGCCAGGGTATATTTTGGCTGAGTGAAATATATGCCTCCTGTTCGGATGAACCAAGTGCTATGGTTTCAACTTTGAGCTTTTTATTTAAAATTTTTTCGTCATGTAGCGTCGAAAGCCAACTATCAATAAGATGCTTCAGCGTATCGTGCTTATTTTCCATGTTCCATATTATTGTTACATCATCGTGCCGGAATTTGTCATCCTTCCCAAAATAAACCCGAATTTTTTGCTGTTTAGAGCCATATTTTGAAGTTAGCAGAATGGAGTTTTGAATTGGTTGAAACGTCCAGTGGATAATTAACCATTTGCGTTGAATAAGGAAAAATAATGTTCCAGTGATTATGGTGGTTAAAATTAGAGCCAGATATACTATTTTTTTCATAATATCCAAATTTATAGTGATTGAAATAATAGTTGTTTTAAGCGGTTCTGCGCAGCAACTATAACACCAATCATAATCGGCAAAAAGGAGCAAAAAGTCAAATATGGCTTGCTTTTAACCAAAAATTTTTCTAGATTGAGAACCGTTATATTTGAGGCAACTTTAAAGCATGACTGGAGAAAACTATGAAAAAGAATATTTATCTGATTTTGACCGTTTTATTGGGACTGGTTTTTGTTAAAACATCATATTTAGTTGCAGAATCAGTAAACTCATCTAATTCAGTCAACTCCACCTAACTCTGTTGAGCAGTACCCTATTGAACAATCTAAATCTGTAAAATTTGACAAAAAGAGATATAACGAGCTTGTAAAAAGAATTTTACGGACAAAATCATCATCATTTTTGCATAGTGCAGCGAGTAAAACACTTAAAGAGATTTGTTATCTGATGGCATCATTGGTTACTGGTGTCTTCGCTGATGCGGCTGAAAAATTTGATAAATCGCCCAATAACAAAATTCCAGTAGGGTTGTTCGCGGCGGTGTTAACTCACACAACTATGCGACTATTATTTGATTATCTGCTTGTTTCAAAAAGATGAGAATCTTCAAAATTTAGAAAATTTTGAAAAATATATTCATCAAGCCATTTCTTCGGATGATGATCTGATTAAAGAACATACAGCTTTGATTTTGAAACTTTTTGAAAAGGATTATGGCTTGATTGCGAATAAGCTTGATCACGACCGTGGCGCGGGTATTCTTAGAAAAATTATAAGATGGTTCTTTGAAAAATCGATATTTTGTTTAGAGTCAGGGGTTTTTGGTGTAGCCGTGGGGACAATTATAGTTTAGGTCATAATGATGGGCTATTAGTGTTGGCATTGGTTCTGCCGCCGGAATTGCTTACTTTATTTTCTTAATACTGCTTTTTGATGGACTGCTTGCAGGGAGCGATCCATATTTACTTAAGATAGAAAAACTTAGAGATATAGATCAATTTTTTGAAGAGATAAAAATCAAAGTACTTGAATTACAACATGAGCATGTTGCTTTGGCAAGCTAGTAACTAGCCTAAATTGGATGGCTTGCCAGACGAAGCTGCTTTCCTGCCAGACGAAGCTGCGAAGCAGCGAAGACTGGTGGAGAGAGTGGGATTCGAACCCACGATTCCAGTTTCCCGGAATAACCGCTTTCGAGGCGGTCGCTTTCAACCACTCAGCCATCTCTCCAATTAAAGAGTAAAAAAATATAAAAATATAAAAAAATATAGGATTTGAAAGAACAAACTTGATTTTACATAATTATTTGCTTATTTTATGCTTTACGCTGTATTATATCATAGTACGATAAAAAATGCATTTGTAATGATTGAAAAATGAAAAAAATTAGAAATTTAAAAAACGGGTTAAATATTAGCGGTTGATCCCGAAAGGAGCCGGATATGAATTATGCAAAGGTTAAAGCCATACTTCTGGCGGCTGGAAAATCTACTAGATTTAAAACCAGAAAAAGTAAATTACTATTCAGTATCTGTGGGCGTCCAATGATAATGTATCCTATAAGAACGTTGCAGGAACTTGGAATATCAACAACCCTAATACTTGGACATCAAGCAGACTTGATTAAGCCATTAGTCGAATCTGGTAATGTTGAAGATCTATCCTTTGTAACCCAAAAAGAGCAACTTGGAACAGGGCATGCAGTTCATTGCGCATTTGATTCATGGCAGGGTTTTGACGATGTGCTGATAATGAATGGTGATATGCCACTGATTACAAAAGAGTTGATATGTGAGGCTCTTGAAAAGCATGAACGAAGTCGAGCTGCATTAACGTTTCTTTCTGCGCTTGTTCTTGATCCAACTAGCTATGGTAGGGTTGTTGAATTAGGCGGAAAATTTACAGTTGTTGAGGAAAAAGATTGTAACTTTGAACAACTGCAGATTAATAAAATAAACGCAGGAGTTTATGTTATTAATCGTAAATGGCTCGAAGAAAATATAAGCCAGATCTCAAAAAGCCCATCCGGTGAGTATTATTTACCAGATCTTATAAAAATGGCCTCAGAGCAGGATGTCATAGTTAAAGAGATTCCGGTTCCATACGATGATGTTCGAGGTGTAAATACTTTACAAGAACTTTGGAATGTGGAACAGATAAAACGGTCGGAATTCATAAAACATTGGATGGCTCAAGGGGTTCGTTTTGAGCTTGCCCAAAGTATTCACATTGATATAAATGTTAAGATTGGTCCGGGATCATTTATTGGTACAGGCGTGCATTTGCTTGGGAACACAGTTATTGGGGAAGAGTGCTTTCTTGGAGCTTTTTCAATTGTTGAAAATTCCAATATTGGTGAAGGAACCACGATACATTCACATTCGGTTATTCAAGACAGCGTTATTGGAACAAATGTTCATGTTGGTCCGTTTGCCAGGCTCAGGCACAATGTCAAACTTGGAAACAATGTTGAGATTGGAAATTTTGTTGAAATTAAAAATACTCAAATTGGGGAAAATTCCAAATCTAAGCATTTAACATATATCGGTGATGCTGAAATTGGCAAATCTGTAAACATTGGGGCCGGTACGATTACGTGTAATTATGATGGTGTAAATAAATTTAAAACGGAGATTGAGGACGGGGCTTTTGTAGGCAGTAATAATACATTGATTGCGCCATTAAATATTGGTAAGGGAGCTTACACTGCGGGTGGCTCAACGATAACACAGGATGTTCCGGCCGGTGGATTGGGAATTGGACGATCTAGGCAAGAAAATAAACTTGAATATGCGCAGAAATTACTTGGGAAAAAAAAAGATAACTCCAAAGATAGCTCTATAAAAAACAGTAAAAATAACTCCTGTGATGATGATGCTCAATCTGATAGAGAAAATAAAGTAGGTTTCAATTTCAGAGGTGCTGTAAAAACGGATACAGACAAGCAGAGCAATTTATAAACAAACGCGCAATCTATGATTAAATTTTTTCATACGGCTGATACGCATTTTGGCATTGAAAACTACGGTAAAATTGATCCACAGACGGGAATTCACTCCCGTCTGTCGGATTTTAATAGTAGTCTTGAGTTGTGTATAGATCGTGCAATAACAGAACAGATTGATTTTTTACTGTTTTGTGGCGATGCATATAAAACGGCAAATCCAACTCCCACTCAACAAAAACTTTTTGCCAAACAGCTTATGCGTTTACATGTCGAAAAAATCCCCATCGTTATCATTGTGGGAAATCATGATCATCCACTCAGTTTTGGCAAAGCTCATTCGCTTGACGTGTTTTCATACCTTCCGTTTGATGGTTTTCATGTTTTGAGCAAGCCCGAGATATTAAAGCTTGAAACAAAAAGTGGTCTTGTCCAGATTGTTGGAATTCCCTGGCCAACTCGTAGTAATTTAATTGGGGCCGAACAGCACCGGTTTAAGGATAACTATGAGATTACAAAATATCTGTCTGAAAAAGTTGGACAGATAATTCAACAAATGGCACGAACATTAGATCCCGAAATTCCAAGCGTTCTGGCTGCTCACTTAACGGTAAGTAGTGGAGTATTTTCAGGATCGGAAAAATGCGCAATTTTTGGCAATGATCCAATTTTTCTTCCGTCACAACTTGCAATCCAACCTTTTGATTATGTAGCACTTGGGCATTTGCATCGACATCAAAATTTGAATAAAGGTGGGATTCCTGTTGTTTATTCCGGTTCAATTGAGCGAATTGACTTTGGTGAACGTAGGGAACCTAAAGGCTTCTGTCGTGTTACTATTGATAACAAAGTTTGTAAGTACGAATTCGTCGAATTGCAAGTTCGCCCCATGGTTCAGATTGAATTTGATGTGGTAGATGGCAAAGATTTCACGCAGCAGATTATTGATGAAATTGAAAAAAACGACGTAACCAATGCCATTGTGAAAATTTTGTACAGTCTTCCGGTTGGAAGTAACCAAAAAATAGATATGTTTGCAATAACGCGGGCGTGTAGTAAGGCCCATTTTTTGGCAGCCGTAGTTCCAGTTTTTCAGCCGGCAGTACGAGAGAAGCGCGCAATGCTTTCAGTTGATATGGATTTTGATCTGTTGCTTGAGAAATATTTTGAAACAAAAGATTTGGAACAGCAACGCAAAGCTGTGCTTATAAAAAAAGCACAGGAGTTACAGCAATTGGCTGAAAGCGTAACTGATGATAATTAGTTTATTTATGTCATTTACATTTAGCAGGAATTTTATGAACAATAAAAATGTAGAGCGCATGGTTTTTTTGTTAATTCTGATAGTGCTTTGTTGTTGCAATTGCAATTGCCAGGAGCCCACTTATGAACAACAATCGAATCCCACAAAATCAACTACCGTTACTGGGGCCAGAAAAAAACCTAAAGTTGCGGGTATGGATATTGAAATGGCTAGCATGTGCGATGATAGGGAGTTGTTAAAAAACATTCATAAGTTTGTAGCTGAGGCTAAATGTGCTGGTGTTTTAGATGAAGAGCTAATAAGAGTGTTGATTGCATACTCTATTTTAAACAAGATTCCCGTTGAAGAGGTAAAAAATTTTTTAGTTGCAGCCAAATTTGCAGGTTTATCAAATGAAATTAGGTATTTGAATTTTTCCAATGATATTGAAGGTTCGAATAAAACTTTATCATTATCATCAAGCGAAAAGTTTATGCTTATTTTAGCTGTTTTGTTTATAGTTGGAGCTTGTAGCACTTATATTTATAAGGAATATCAGAGCTACAGAGAAAGGGAAGAGCTCAAAGCGCGATTCCAGTATGCTTTTCAGTCGATGGGTGAAAATATAGAGAGCGCAAGAAATAAGATTAAGCGAGGTTTCGATTATGCCTGGAATCGAGTTAGTAGTTGGTGGAATGGACAGTCGGCATATCAATATGCACAGCCGGCATATCAATAATGAATAGGTATTGCATCAAATGTCCCCCGCTTTCCCAATTTTTCCGAAAATTTCAATAAAGCGTAGCTTTTTAAGGAATTTACCGCATGCTAAAAAGGTTAAAATATTGTTTATTATTGATAACATTTGCATCAATCGGTGCGCAAGCACCTGATGATGTTACAAGTTCAATTAAAGACGCAGAATTTGTTGACGAAACTTTATGTGCAGATACTGATCTAGTACAAACTCAGACGTCAAATTATAAAAATGAATTTAAAGAGCTAAGCAAAGAATTTCTTATTGATGTCGCACAGATATGGCTCCTGGAGTTTTTAATTTCTTCCATAGCAACCATTACTCATGAATCGGGACATGCAGTTGCAGCAAAGGCTTTATTGGATGTCCCTAATCCAATTCAAATTTACATAGGCACAACAACGCCAGAAACAATGCCTCAACGCCGACTCTTTTCATTAGACAACATGCATTTTTATAACATTTTCCCATGGAAAAGAGGAATAACAAGGGTTGGGCGAAAAAGATCTATAAAACAAAATCATGATGCTTACGAAAATATCGAGTTAAGTATTGCATCTGCCACAGAGTTAAGTATTGCATATGTCGCAGGAGGCCTATCTACTGCAGCCTTCATGTACACTTTACTCTCGACAATAACAGGATACTGTTCTTATTGCGATAATAAAGGATTATTCGAAATAACATTAAAGAGTTTCATCAACGGGGCTAGCCCGTTTACTTATATTTTAAATACAAAAGCTTTGTCACTCAAACAAAAACGATTCTTGCTTAATGCAACACTTGTCATAAGCTTATCCCTTATAGATCAATTTTTTTATGGATGTACACCATACCGTTCTGGAGATGGCATGAAAATCTGGAAAGAATTTATGGATGTCTCAGGCGCCCCTCTTAAAATCGCTCATGGCTTATCGATATTGGGAAGATGGGGGTGTTGGGCATTACTTATAAAAAAATATTGTGATGCTCGTAAAAAACTTTTTCCTGAAGGGTCGAAAATGTCTATTCCTGTTGCATTGATTGCTTCACTTCGAATGTAAGTTCAGATTATCCCCAAAACGTAGTGGTTGGATTTGTCTAATTTACAAGCTATTTCTTGATTAGTTTTCCATGGTAGAAAAAATTCCCAAAAAAGAAAACTACTCACCAAGAACAGAAGTAATGTAGGGTATAGGTTCAGGTTCATACACAAATTCATATTGATCTGTAGGCTGTGGTGCTGGATTGGGTGCTGGATTAGGTTCTGGTTGTTTTGCGGCAGTGGATTTAGGATCGTCTTCAGTTGCTATTTGATAAATTGTTACAGCAATACATTCTATGGGTGCCAATACAAAGTAGTATCCTACAGGGCTTAGTATCATACAGCCGACAAGATCTACGGCAAGTCCCACAGTGAAAATTTTAGCCATAGATCCAAAAAAACCTCCCCCCAGAAGTCTTATTTTAGCGCGAAGGATATATTCGCCATCATCCATCTGATTAATTGCAATGTATCCACTACCAAATAATAGGCTTAGAAGATTGTCCTTTTCGGCGTCAGTTATTTCAACCATGTTATTTGGATTTATTTGGCTAACTTCTTCCGGCGTTAGAGTAATAATCTTGGGTTTGTTTCTTCCTAAGAAATTCACTAGTTGTTCATTGGACATTCTTAGTAACAATGGATCACAAAAATAATTGGGGATGTCATAAGTTTCACCGTCTTTAAAAACATGAAATCCATAATTGTCCTTATAAAGCTGAAGATTTCCTAATCTTTCTGGAATAGATACTTCGTTCCTGGCAAATTCAATAAATTCAATGTGGTCGTTATCTGCGTTTACCAAGTTGAAAACAATCATTCCGGCAAATAATATTGATTGCAACATAAATTTCTTCATAATTCCTATCCTAATCGTTTTAAAATTTAAAAATATATTTGTTATTGAATGCTTTGCATATAAGAGAAATTCTCTAGGCACCCCCTATCGTAAAGCCAACTGCAGGCTTATTTTATATAGCCATTACGTTTTACAAACGCTATCTGTTCCGTTAATCGCATTTTGTAAAATAATGAATGAGTATCGACTTGCTCTTTATCTGCTCCAATAACATCAAAGACCCCATTCGCGGGTATATAATTTTCACGTTTTGCATACTCAAGCTGGGCAATAATATCTGCGTATTTTTTGCTATCAAAAGAATCCATTTCAACACAGGGACCAAGGACTTCCAGGCTTGGTTGAGAGCTTTTTTCATGAGATTCTGACTCGCTGCAAGCCAATGGAGTCTCTTCGTTATGTTTCGATTCACTAGTACCAGATTCACTAGTATCAGATTTTTTATCAACATCAGCATTGCTCTGATTTTTAGGTTTTGGTAATCCTGGCAGGAATCCAAACATTCCGGGAAACCATGACGATAATAAATTGCAAACAACTATAATAGCGACAATAACTGCAACAATTTTCAAAACAAAATAACAAATTTTTACATTTGTTAAAAAATTTTTTCGCGAATAATATTTTTCGGATTCTTTATTACTCGAAATAACCTTTGTAATAGCTCCCTTTGATTTGTTCCCATTCAATTGATCATGAATGTATGTTACGAGTTTTTGAACATTGTAGGGATTTTCTTGTTCATCATCGAGCATTTCTATAATATCGTCGGCCGAATGTCCTTGTAGCAGGAGATCATAAATATTTTCCACAAGAGTGTTAAATTCATGATTCTCACTAGAACTTTGTGCCCATAAAGACCTATAACTACTCAAAGCAATAAAACATGCAATGCAAAAAAACAGATATCTCAAATTTGTGAAAAGCAGACTTTGTAGCAGATTGTCATTATGAATGAATAACATTTGCATCTCCACTCCATTCTTTTCGTTCCGTTTCCCACAGAACTGCTTGTCGCAAGCTATGTTTTGCCTGGTCCATTACTGCTTGTGCAATGTCATTAGTCAATTGCATAGATTCTTGTCGTCGTGCATTAATAATCATCTCTTCGGCAACAAATTTAATAGCTCGTGGCGAAAAGCCTTTGAGCTCATCTGCATAAGCTGGAAGCAATTTTATAACGTCCGGATGCAAATCAACAATTGCAGCTTCGTTTTCTTGCGCAGATTTTACAAGGTATGTAGAAAGAATTTTTTCTCGTTCGGGTGCTTCTGGCAAAGTAAACTCAATGTTTGTTCCAACGCGATTGGTAATTGCATCATCAAGTTTAAATGGGTGATTAGTTGCGAAAATAAACATAACTTTTTTTTGTGATTGATCTGAAACAAGTGACAAGAATGTATTAATGAAATCTTGCGTTGACTTGGATGTGGTTTGCAGCTTTCTATTTGCAAACAGAGATTCAGCCTCGTCAATAAAAACAATCAATCCATTTTTGCTTCTTTTTGCCCACTTTAAGAGTTTTCGTAATTCGTTGTTAGCCTGGTTAAGGTCCGTAATTTTTGCAAATTCTGAACCGGATGTTAATGCATAATCAAGTCCTGATTCATAAGCCAATGCTTTAACAAAAGCTGTCTTGCCAGTTCCTGGAGCTCCGTAAAAAAGAACATTGGGGAGTAATTCATCATACTTTTTTGCAGTTTGTACACGCAATAAGAGATCAAAAAGTTGATTTTGCAGAGAAGGTGCAAAAATTAAGTCATCAATATTAACGGTTTGTTTTGGTTTAAACCATTCAAACAATCCAGGTCTTGACGTTTCACTTATAACACGTGGTCTTGTCAAATAATTTACAAGTACTGGTAAGCCATACTTGAGTATGTAGATACACAAAGCAATTACTACTATTGTAACTGCAATTTTTATCATGAGTTTTGGATCTCCTATCATCTCACGGACCCATTCTCCTCTTGCTTTTTCAACTTTAACATTTCCCTCAGCCATAATTGATGCTTCTTGCTCATAAATTCCGAGTCGTTTTTTTTCAGCTATTTCTGCTAGTTTTGTTTTAGTTTTTTCTTCTGGGTTGCCTCTGCCTACTTTTAAAACATTCAAAAGTGCAGTGCTTATCCGTTCAGAATCACGTTCTAGATTTGCACTAATAGCTTGAGCCTGCCTTTTCAAGTCTGCCGGTAAATTTTTGACTTGCTCTACACCTGCTCTTGTTTCGCTTAGATGCGCAGATACTTCTTTTATTTTCTCCAGAGCATCCAGGGCACTTCCATTAGCATAACGTGCTAAATGTATAGATTCATTTAGAGGATCGATACATTCATGTATTTTCTTATTAAATTCTTTTAATATATTTGCTTGGCCGCTCAACGCTTCTGCTACCGCGGCATTAACCATTTGGTGCAATGGGTCTTGTTGCACTGGTTGCTGAGTCGATTGCTTCTGTTGCATTGAAGAGGCAATTGGGGTATTGAGGATGTCGATGATACTTAGCACAATTACAACAATCAAACATTTATGTATCGTCATGATCTCCTCCTTTATCTGTGCTCCTTCGTGATGGTTAAAAAAATTGTAAAAAACAAAAATTTATTCATAATACTTAATTATTATATTAACCGGTTTAATGGTGGTTAAACTAGGGCTTGCGTATTAAACAGGAAAAATTACGATTTTAAAGCCAAAATATCTGTGTAATAAAATTTGGTCCCAGCTTAAATACTCTATAACGTATTGTTTTTTCTTTAAACTCTTGTGCTAACTGTCATTTATCAGTCATATTTATATTAGAAAATAAATATGATTATTTTCATTTTAAAAAAAGGGAACGTATGATGACTTGTAAAGTTACTTTAACCGTTGTATTGCTGAGTGCTCTTATGGGAACAGCAAGAGAAATCAAATGTGCTGTTAATCAGCCATCTGCAGCACTCATAATTCCAAAAGGATTTATGATAAATCAGATTGAGCTTTATAAAGATTCAACATGTAAGACCCAAGAGTACGTTTCGGTTTCCGAATGCCCCCTTAATAAACAAACTATATCCGTCCCGCTAAAAGGTTGTACCTACATTCAGGTAACATTAGCGGTACTCGGAGTTGCCCCTGTATACCTGTGGAAAAGTAGTGTTGAAAAGGGAAGAACGTATACGATAGATAGGCGTGCAGCCAAAGCAACTATAATTGCGCAACTTAAAGGGCAAATCAATCAGATTCAACTAGAGCTTCAATATTTGCGAGGGCTCACAGGCGCTCAACTACAAGTCACGCTACTGAATAACCAAATCGTTGATCTTCAAAATCAAATCACTCAGATTAATAATCTATATCAGATAGAATGAGTTTGTGAATAGCACACTCTTTTTATTGTGTTGTATGCTTGTTTATGCATAACGATAACCAATCAAAACTTTTAAGACGTATGCGGACAATATCTTCTTTATCATGGTCTCGGTGAACAAGTTTGCTGCCGCACGCCTCATAGGTCTCTTTGCCTTGTACTACTTGGATCGAAATTTGCAATTGCAATGTAATTTGAGCGTCTATAATTTTCTAAAGAATCATCCCATTGGGGAATGTAAACCAGTCCATCTGCGTACTCTTTGAAAATATAATATTTAAAACTAGCCAACAGATCATACATCTGCTTGAGGCGTATTTGGGCGCCAAAATACGCCCTGTTGTATGTAAATTGGATAAAATCAACTGCATGTTTTTTTAACAAATCAGAGCTTCCTTTTAAAACATCCAGCTCGCTCCCCTCAACATCTATTTTTAAAAAATCAATATGATTGATTTTATTGTCTGTGCAAAATTTATCGAGACATACAGTCTTGACCGATATCTTTTTGGGTTCCTGAAGCCAAGTCGTAAGCCAATTTTGCGGATAAATTGAACTGCTTTGTGGCCATTTTTCATAATAATTAAAGATAATTGTTTTTTCTTCGGAAAAGACTGCAGATTCATATATTTTTACTTTTTTATCCTTAAAGCGTTCTTTCATTGATTCAGCTAAAAAATGAAGTGGTTCAAATGAAAAAATACAAGTATCTTTGTGGTTTAATAACACCTGATTGGTCCAATCTCCAACATTTGCCCCAACATCAAAAATTATGTTCCCATCGCTTATTAAATTTTTGATAATTAAGTTTTCTTTATTTGTATTTGTATTATCTAAGTCTGAATATGAATCTTCAGGGTAACCATCTTGTTCCCAATTTTTGACCAAGTTCAAGTCTATCAAAGTTCTAAACTTTAACCCTTTGTTCATTGCGATATCAGACTTATTGCTTGTTGCGTTCGTGAGTAAGTGATCTTCTTGTGAGGGGCTATTGCCTTGCTGGATTACCGTAGGTTGATTTGCTGCTTGTTGTGCTACCAATGTTTGTTCGAAAATGAGCAAAAACACCAGTAGTGTTTTTTCCATGACTATTTACTCCTGCCGCTTACATTCTAAAATTTCATTACAAAAGTTTTTTTCTAATTAATAGAGAATAATTGCATGAAAATCTAGATAATTCAAGTTAAAGCGCAACAAGTGTTAATAATTGTTTATTTTATTTGACTTGTTTGGCCATAATTCGATTTTTGTGCTACATTTCCATATCAATTACATATTTTTTAAAGATTAAAGGGTTTAGCATGAGTGATGTTTTTAATTTTGTGCGATCAAATATTGCTACGTTGATTCTGATAACAATATCTCAGTTATCAGCAATTAATATTTCTAAATTGATTTTACCATCAGCCCGTGTAACTAATGTGACATCAAATGATAAAACACTTAATGTTACATTTTATAAAAAATGCCCCGATTGCCCTTGCCTTCGAGATGATTATGAAAAAACGTTTGTTGTCAAAGCTGGCGAAAAACTATTGATTACTGATGCGCCAAATTATATCAAAACTATGAGTGTTTCCGATCAAGGGGCATATTTGTACTTAACTTCTAAAGTAAATCCCCCATGCAAAATATTTGAAATAGGCACCAAACAACGAACAGATTTTCCTTACTATGTTGATTTTGATAGTACACTTAAAGATAATGACGACTATGAGATGCTTAAAAATGGTCATCGAAATTACGTAAAATGTTTGCCGGTCAATGTTTCTTTTAAGGATTTTTTTGGCAAAGTAAAAAATATTTATCAAAAAAATAATCTAAAAGCCAAACAAAACGCTTCCAATGGAGTATCAAAAACTCCCAAAATTCCTCATTATATCCATATTTGTTGGTTTGGTGGGTTTGAGCAACCCAAATTATTTAAACAATGGCAAGATGAGTGGAAAACAAAACATTCGGATTGGACATTAATGCTATGGAATGAAGATCGCATAAAACGGGAATTTCCTGATGGATTGTTTAACAAGGCAGTATATACGCAAGCCGAAGATATGTACGATTATGCCACGATGTCCAAAATTGCTCGCTATGAAATTTTAAATAAATATGGGGGTTTGTACGTAGACCCAGACATACGATGCTTTGAAAGTTTTGCACCACTTCATCAGGCATATGATTTTTACTGTGGCCTTGGCCATTTTGATACATGGGGATGTATTAACAATGGAGTCTTTGGTAGTCGATCTGGTCATCCAATTCTAAAAGCATGTATGGATTACATAAAAAATTGTGAAACACCGCCAGGTGGATTTTATGACTGGACCTCAAAAAATCTTGGTCATCAGATGTTTACCTTATGTGTGTATAACAGTATCGATCAAAAATCTAATGTTGATATAATATTTCCGGCAACATTTTTTGATGGGAACGATGTTGAAATGGAATTTAATCATATCGAAGAACCGGTGCAGGCTGCTTATACTCATTTAGCAAGCCAACCTGAATCATTTTGTGCTCGTGGAATTTATAGCTACAGTGTAGGAGTTAGTCAATCAAATGTTACTACGCAAGATAAAGAAGATAAAAAAAAGTGCAATGGATAAAAACATGTTGTTATTATTATTCTGTCTTTGCCTTTTTTCAAGTTCAGCATTGAGGCCAATAAATATACAAAAATTGTGCCAAAATAGTTTTTTACTGAAAAATCAAATAGATTCGGATCAAAAAATCAAAATCTTATGCTCTGAAAAATGCGAGACATGTGATGAGCATTATTATGTTAAAAATGTTGTTACAATTCACCCTAACGAGGAAAAGGTTATAAAAACAAAGACCCAAAATGGAACTATTAATAAAATATGTCCTTTTGAACCAGAAAATCGAACCTTCTTTTTAAACAAAAAAATTGATGATATTTATGTTTTAAATATTGAAAAGTATAGAAATGATATTGACGATTTTCCTATTCATATAGATTTTGATTTTGAAAAAAATATGGTTGTCAACAGTAATTATGTGAATAGCTGGGGTCCCGTTCCATATTGTGATAGGATATCTGAAATTTACATTTCATCAGCAATGCAACAAGACATCATTAAGAAAATAAACTGTTACTATGCAAAGAATAATTTATCAGCAGCCATGCCTTTCAATAAAAATAAGCATAAAATTCCAAAAATTATTCATCAAATATGGGTTGGGCAAAACATTTACCCCCAAATTTTTAGGCAATGGTCGCGAATTTGGAGAAAATGCCATCCGGGGTGGAGATATGTTTTGTGGACAGAAAAATTATTGTCAAAATATTTTGCTGACGGTCTATTTAATCAGCGGACCTTTGATACAGCATTGTTTGAGGAAAAAAATTACGCAAAAGCCTCAGATATAGCCAGGTTCGAAATAGTAAATAAATTCGGTGGTTTATATGTTGATACAGATATTTTGTGTTTTGAATCCTTTGAAAAGTTGCATTTTTTATATGATTTTTATGCTACGCAAGATGCATCGCAACTAATTTTTTGGGCAGCGAGTGGACATTTTGGAGCGATTCAAAATCATCCTATATTGATCAACATGATACATTTTATTAAGCAATTTGAGGATATTACTGATGATATAATATATCAGATGGTTGAGCGGCCTGAAAATACTACAGATGCGGGGCTTCGTCGGTCTATTCGTGGATTTAAAACGATACATATAACCGGCCCAATTGGATTTACGCGCGCAATTTGTAATTCATTTAATGACGGTATTTTTAAAAATATTATTTTCCCTTCAGCATATGCATTTGCAAATTTAGATTTTATCAAACCAAATATTGGTAAAAAATTACTTGATCGCCCCGAGTGTTTTTGTTTTCATGATGTATTTTTAAAAATTAAAAAAAGTTGGAACGATTTGCCATGACATTCATAGCCAGGTTGCAAGTAATCAAAAGCTTCGCATTTTAATTACTTGCAGTGCCTTCTGTAAATTTTCAAAAACAAATCCGTTCTGCTCTAATATTTTGAATGCTTTTGATTGTTCAAGCATTTTTGAAATAAAAGCATTTGCCCCTATAATTCCAACAAATTTCTTTTGTTCGTGCAAAAACTCTACAATTTCATCAAGCGCGTCAATGCCGTCTTGATCAATAAAATGCAAAGATTTTAAGTCGAGCAATATGTTTTTATGGGTAGTTTTCTGTTTTTCAAAACGCGCTACATGCGCTTGCGAATTGATATAAGCAAGTTCTCCATTGATTGAGTACACCAGGGTTTCATTTTTGGATGGAGCGGGGGGAGTTGTTGGTTGTTGTGTTGGGGCTATTGTACGCAGTGGTTCTGCTACGCTTATTGGCTCGGTTATATGTGTGCTTTCCGTCAATTCATACTGTCCCTTTGAAAGCTTCTGCATAAAAATAAGCATCGCCACGCATGCCCCAAGTAAAATTCCAATTATTGGGTCCTCTAAAACTGTTACCCCTGCGACAACAAATGCCAGTGTAAAATTAGTTTTGTCTATTTTAAACATTTTGATGAAGTGTTCCGTCTCAATCATTTTTATCCCAGTTACGGTCAAAATTGCTGCCACAACAGACAGAGGCATAAATTTGAAATATCCAAGGAAGATGAATGATATTACCACTATAAAAGCACTGTTTATAGCAGATGAAATTTTACTTGTGCAGCCGCTTTTTATATTTAAAGTTGTGCGCGCCAGCGCGGCTGTGGCCGGAATGCCACCTGCAAGGCCACAGGCAATGTTGGCAAGGCCAAGCCCGAGCATCTCCCTGTTTTTATTGTGCTTTGTTTTCGTCATTCCATCTGCGATTCTTGCAGAGATCATTGTTTCAAGAATTGAAATTAGTGCAACGGTTAGAGCAGGAATGATAAATTTTGGTGAAAATATAAAGCCAGGCAGTATGAATAATTTTGGTTGTAAATCTGCAAAACGAGTTTGTAATGTTTGTAATTCGATTGGGATTATTTTCTGTGTTGATAAGTATCCAATCAGTATTCCAAACGGTGAAACTATGATGGCTCCCGGTATGGTTGGGAGTATTTTAAGTAAAAGAAAAAGAACAGCAGAAAAAATTAAAAATAATAAAAATGCGCTTGCTGATCCATTTGGAATATGCTTCATTGATTCGATAACATTTTGAACAAAGCTTTCATGTGTCGGTAAATTTGTAAGGCCGAAAGCGAAGTTTATCTGATTAAATATAATAATTAATGCGACACCAAGAACAAATCCATGAATTGTGCTTGCCGGCACGAACACAAGGTATTTTTCTAGCTTAAAAATGTACGCAACAAAAATTATTATGCCGGACATGATTGCAAGTGTTGGCAAAACTCCTGTTCCATTGGCAATTGCGTATGTTGCAAGAATTCCGGATAGAGCTCCGGTGGGGCCAATGATATTGTAGTTGCTACCACCAAAGATTGCGGCGATGAATCCGGCCCAAATTGCCGTGATTACGCCCATTACCGGCGTAGCATGTGATGCGACGGCCAGTGATACTGCAAGTGGAATAGAAACCAGTGAAACAGCGAGCCCGGATTTCCAGTTTTCACTTAATTTTTTTAGAAAAAAAGTCTCTTGCATGAGGTATACCCCTTTTAAAGTTTTTAACTTGTTAAGTTATCAACCTGTTAAGTTAAAAATTGGTTAAAATTTAAGACGCCCCTTAAAATAAAGCTTATAACTCGACATTTTATTTGTAAAGAGTATATAATTTATTTTAGTATTTTTAGGTTGAAATCTGGTTTAAACATAGGGATTTAACATGAAAAAGGTTATAGGTATTTGTTTTTTTGCAATTATTTGTGGTTTAATTCAACCAAATTTAATATATCCAATGACTTTTCGTGACTTTGATGTTTTTCAGCATGCTGTAACTAGGCAGGAGGCTGAACACAAAATAAAACATTACATTTTACATGATTCTGCGAATGAAGATTTTTATGCAATTACGGATGACGCCCTTTTTAGTTTTTCGTCAGCAGAAAATAAAAAGATAAATAAACCAGAATATGTTTTGCATTTTGGAATATCCCCCAAACCAAGTACAAATGTCTTCAAGCCCAATTCATACTCAGATAAACCGTTTCATGGGTTAAGGGTTGCCATCGATCCAGGGCATCTGGGGGGACGGATGGCTCAAATTGAAGAACGTTTTATCGATATGAAACTTCCTGACGAGCAACAAACACGAATTCAATTTGATGAAGGGGCATTGGCAACAGTTACAGCAATGGTATTGAAACATTTTTTGACTCAAGTAGGTGCGGATGTTTTTTTGACAAGAGATGAGGCTGGGAAATCTGTTTTTAAGCAGTCATTTGAAGAGTGGTGTGCGGATGTTTTTGGCGTTACCGATGATACCCAATGGCTTACAGAAGAAAATCGAAAAAAAGTTTTTTTACATTTAGCAAATGCCCAGGCATCAGTTGCTGCTAGTGAAAATTTAGCACGACGCTTAAAATTAATGGCACAGGCAAGCTTGGAGGATAAAGTTCAACTTATAAAGAAAACACTGTTTAGGGTTTGTTATAATTCACTTGATTTAAAAGCTCGTTCAGAAAAAATAAATGAGTTTAATCCTCATCTCACCATAATAATTCATTTCAATGCCAATGGCGGAAGCGAGGATATTTCCATGATGGATTACAACCTTGCTTTTATACCAGGAAGTTTTTTAAAAGGAGAGCTTTCGGGGCAGGCGGCGCGCTATGAATTTGTAAGGCTTATTGTGTCAAATGATGTTGAAGAATCGTTGCGACTTTCTCAGGCTATCGTAAAGAACTTGGAAACTGGATTGAAGGTTCCGTTGATGAATAGTGATTTTTATCTGTCAGATGCTGTAAAATTTGCGCAGGATGGAATTTACTGCCGCAATCTTGCGTTAACACGTCTGGTACATAGTCCATTATGCTATGGAGAGACTTTAATCCAAAATAATCCAGACGAAGCAAAACGACTAGCGCTAAAAGATTTTAATTTTAATGGAGTTATAATTTCTTCACGTATTTATGAAGTCGCATCTGCTTATTTTAAAGGTATTTCCCAATATTTTGGGTTATAAAACAATTGTTGTGTGTGGAGTTTTTGTATTTAAGGAAATTTTTATGAAAAAGACTATTTTTATTTGTGTATGTGCTTTGATCCAATTTGTGCCACAGTCAAATTTAGTTTGTGAACCAAATGAAAAAATGATCGTAGGCAGTTGCGTAGCTGATTTAAGATGTAAGCCGGAATTTGTGCCGGAGCATTTAAAGGCGCCTGCAATGTCAAAAGACATAGGAGCACAAGATTCGCAACTGCTTTATGGAGAATGCATTTTGGCAGAGCCAGTGGAAGGGAATCCAGATTGGATGAAAGTTTCTGTTTTAGGTCAAAAAGCGTGGCGAAATAATCAATGGGTTCCATATCCCGGTTTTGTGTTAAGATCTAATCTTATGCCTGTTCCTGAATTTCCCAAATATAACATTATTTTACAAAATTTGTGGATGCCACTTTTTTCAGATATGGATGTTAAAAGTCCTGTTTTAAGAGACTTGGCAATGGGAACTAGGCTTGAGGCTAGAAGAATTAATGGAGAGTGGTGGGCTGTTATAATTGATCAAAAAGCTGCAGGCTATTTGCAAACTAACAATGCGATTTATGAAATGACAGAAGTTGTAAGAGAATCAGAAAGTTTGTTACGTGATCAAATTGTAAGGAATGCACGATTATTCGTTGAAAGTGGCACTTCATATGTTTGGGGCGGAAGAAGTCCTTTAAACTCTAAATTTGATCAAATTACAGGCATAGATTGTTCAGGCCTTACAAATGAATGTTATTTGGCGTGGGGGCTTGAAATTCCGCGCGATGCAGGCCCTCAGCGCAGAGCTGCAAACGAGCTAAGAAATGGACAAGACTTAAAACTAGCCGATCTGATCTTTTTTGCAAACGATGAGCAAGGGCTGAAAGTGTCACATGTTGTTATGTATGTAGGCGATGGAAAGGTTGTTGAATCTACAGGATTGGGTTTTTCTTCTGTTAAAGATCTTGATGATAAAAATGTAAATACGCTTGGCTTTACGATTAGTGATTTAGGCGTAAGAGAAATTGCGATAAGAGAGTTAATTGGTGTTGATCTTTCTGAAATTGAAAGTGGGAAAACGATTGCTAAAAACGGCAAACGTATTTTCTTGGGTTCATATTTTGGGCCTGATAGCAAGATCCAAAAGATGCGTGATATTGCGTTGGGAAAGAATGTTGTTTGGTAGGGAATGTTTTTTGAGTAAAATTTATAAAGAGAAAGTTTTTTTCTTGACATAGATCTTAGACCTTGTTACCATTTCGGTGCATATGGTGTGATAGAAATTTTTTGAGACAGATTCCATAGAAAAAACATTAAAGAGTCCCTAAATGAACAATACTAAAAAGTATTGTTCGCCCCCCCAACCCTCCAGCTTGTCCTAAGTTGGAGGGATTTTTATTCGCCATCGCCAGAAAATCCCATGGTTTATCAAGTCTGGATATTTTTGATTCTTAATTTTCGATGCCAACAATTTGACTGGATGGCCCTTTTATAATTTGATTATCAAATTTGAAAACGGGTTGAACCAGGTAAAATGATTTTGAAGGGTTTTTTCTTGCTGGCTTTTTACTCTTATCCAAAAATTGTGTCTCTGTTAAAGGATTTTTATTGAGAGGATGTTTGGGTATAAAATTTTGTTTCGTTAATTTAAAAACATCATATCCAACAAAGTTTTTTTGTAGCGAATTGATTTGAGTACTGTTTTTTTGATTAAACAAATCAAACCAAGTTAATTCGGGGAACCCGTCTTTTGGAGTTATATTTAATCCCCTAACTGCAGGCAGATCCAGCTTTTTGACCTTAATCTTTGGTTCGGGCTCAAAGGAGAATATATTCTTCTGTTTGCGCCCGCAGCCGGTAAAAAGTAAAAAACTTATTATTAAAATTTGACTGTAAAACTTGTTGTATTGCATTCTGTCTTATATCTCAAAAAATGCTTGTTTTGCTGGAGAAAATGATTCCAAACTCATCCGCTGCTTTTTTAAGTTTAGTCAGGTCGTTTGGTGTTAGGTCCTTTGTATTTAAGATGCTATTGTATGTTTCACCGTGTGCACCCTGTATGTATGATGCAAATTGAAGAACGAATTTTTTTACATCATGTAGATCTATCTTAGTTAGATAATTTTCCCTTAATAAAAATAAAAACAGAACCTGATCAACGAATGAGTATGTTTCATGCTCTGGTTGCTTTAAAATTTCAATTGCTCTTTGGCCACGATCTATCGCTTTTTGACTTGCTTTATCTAGCTCTGAACCGAATTGAACAAATGCCAAAAGTTCATAGTATTGAGCCAATTCAAGTTTTAAAGAACCGGAAACTGAACGCATTGCCTTTGTCTGTGCAATAGAACCAATACGCGAAACTGAAAGCCCGACATTTACGGCTGGCTTTATTCCACTGTTGAATAATGATGTATCTAAAATAATTTGTCCGTCTGTGATAGAAATTAAATTGGTTGGAATATATCCTGAGATGTCATCTTCCTGCGTTTGAATGATTGGAATGGCCGTTAATGATCCACTGCCTAACTGAGCTGACATTTTACCTGCGCGCTCCAATAACCTGGAATGAATGTAAAATATGTCTCCCGGGTATGCTTCTCTTCCCGGAGGTCTTTTGAGTAACAGAGAAAGCTCACGATAAGCAATCGCATGCTTACTTAAATCGTCATATATGATTAAGGCGTCTTTTCCCTGCCTCATAAAATATTCACCTATTGAGCATCCTGCATAAGGAGCAAGATATAGATTTAAAGCACTCTCTTTTGCGTCTGCCTCAACTATAACTGTATATTCAAGAGATCCATGCTTTTCAAGTAAATAAATTAGACGAGCGGTATCAGATTGTTTGTGCCCTATTGAAACATAAATGCAGATGACATTTTTGCCTCTTTGGTTGAGAATTGTATCTACGACAAGTGAGGTCTTACCTGTTCCTCGATCTCCAATAAATAGCTCACGTTGTCCCTTACCGATTGGGAACATGCTGTCAATAACTGTTATGCCAGTACCGAGAGGTTCATTAACCGGTGAGCGATCAATTATAGGAGCACATGGTTGTTCCAGTGGCATCCATTTTTCTGCTTTAATATCTCCGAGTAGATCAAGTGGCATACCGGTTGGGCTTATAATTCGGCCCATAAGACCACTACCTACTGGTATACTTAAAACTTGTCCTGTTCTTTTGGCAACATCTTGCTCAAGAACAAGCTTGGTGCCTTCAAAAAGAACCACAGAAACAAAATCCTCATCCATATCAAGAATTATGCCTCTTCCCCCATTTTCAAACTCTATTACCTCGCCTAAAGTTGCGTTATTTAATCCGAATACTTTACAAATGCCATCGCCAACCTTAATAACAGTTCCAATTTCATCCGGATATTCTTGAGGCTGTTGGCTAAGTGCTTTTTCTAACAATGATATAAGATCAGTATCTTTTTCTTTCATAATATGGCCTGTTGAAATAAATTGTTTTTAAATTTTTTAATGTGTTTTCTTACGGAGTGTTCCCACAAAAATGTGGAACTTTTTATTCTAATTCCATTAATTAAACTTTTATCAATAAAAAATTTAATTTCAGTTTTTTGTTTGATTAAATTATGTATAAAATTTTTGATTATAATTTTCTGGGCATCATTAGTTTCGTGTGAAGTATAAACATTTAATAGCACCACGCCGGTTTTTATATGGTATTCTTCGATAATCCTTTTGAGCGTTGCATCCAGAATCTCTATGCGCCCTTGTTCTACTAACAATCGTATAAGTCTAATTTCGCCTTGAGCCAGATTAAATGCGTTACAAAGTCGGTCAATAAAAGTTAATTTCGTCTTCAAAGATAGTTTTGGAATGCTTAAATAAGCATATAATTTTTTATTTTTATATAAAAATTTTTTTAATCTGGCCCAAGTCGTCAACCATTTTGGTTGTGAGTTCACTGATATATAGGTTTAGATAGGCAATGGCGTATTTTTTGGCAACTGAATCAATTTGGGTAAGCATAATTAGATATCTTTTTAATTTTTTTCCGCTATTTTTTCAATTAAATTATCAAATGAAAATTTACCCGGCTGTCCGGAGTATTTATTAATCAGTTCAGCTTCTGCGCTGTTGACGGCATAGGGAAGTATCTCTTTACTTTCGCATACAATAAAATAATTTTTTTGTTGGACTGCTCTTTTTTGATCTGCCGATATTTTAATTTTGTTAAATTCCTCTTCTTTGTTGTTTTTCTGTGTCAAAAGAAGCATTTGCCAAGATTGAACATTTTTTTCAAGCAAATTGAAAAGGGTTTGTTGATGTCGGATTTGAGTTTCTATCTTGTGCTGACTTGATATTAAAATGTTCTCTTTTTCTATCAAATTCAGTCGAGCATTCTGTTCTTCCTTTATCTGCCCACGTAGGTATGGAATTAAATACTGCTTAGCAAACGAAAAAAATTTATACGACAGCAAACCAAATATTGTTAAGCGAAATAGCATGTCCCAAAACTGAAATTCAAAGTGCATTTGAAACCTTCTCGATTATCAAATTCTTGCTTGAATTTATCAATTCTTCTATCTGTTTGGGATTTGACTCATAAATTAGATCCGTTTTAATTTCTAAGGGCTTTAATTGTGGCTTTTTATATTTAAACTGTACCTGTTCGCGAAAATCGACGAGCTCTTTACTTTTTTTGTTGATAAGCCCAGTTATAACGAGCTCTTTTTCTTTTAGATGATTAGCTAAAGAGTCCATTGCGGCCCTCTTTTTATGGATCATTGCCATTGCCGGCTCTAAAAGGATTTTGCGCAAAAAAAAGTATGTTACCCAGAAGTTGATTATCTGAATAAAGACGGTGCAATTAATTTGCATTCATATCCTTTATTCGATTATATTTACTTGCTGCCTACAAAAAATATTAGCATCAATGCAATGACTAAACAGTAGATTGATGTTGATTCAATGAAGGCAAGTGCAAGTACCATGGTTTTTGTTACAAGATTTGCCGATTCCGGTTGTTTTCCAATACTTTCGCAAGCTTTTGATCCAACCAAGCCCTGGCCTAGAGCAGGTCCGAGAGCTCCTATGCCCATACAAAATCCTGCTGCAACGTAAGCGGCTATTTTTGCCATTTCAACATCTGCCATAACGCACCTCTTTCATATTAAGTTTTGTATTTTTCAATATCACACAAATTACATTATATTTTTTTTGGTCATTAGTTAATAGGTTTTTGTAAATTTTTTTAATTTGTGGCGCCTGCAATAGGCTGGAGCGTATAAAAATTTATATTTAGGATAAATGCTTCTTTTCAAGAGGTATTATTTTTCACTTTGTCTATTATTCGTATTATAATGTTTTATTTTTTATAAAATCTGCTAAGTTTGGTGTATGTTTTTGGTCGGGGTGGATTATCTCGACTTCAAATTTCAAAATCAACGTTAATGGATGTTTAGATAAAGTTTTGATAAAACTGACTTAATCTGCTGGTAAATTGACATAGCAAAGAATTAATATTTAGTCTGAATGACAGCGCGTCTTAAGTAGAATAAAATTTAAGTTTATAAGTTTAATGGAATGGGAACTAAATTTATGAAGTTTAGGTGTTTGAACAAGTATGTTTATCTAATATTGTCTTTATTTTTAATGCCTCAGTTGGTTGCCGATGATCAAGTAGGTCAGAGTGGTAGTTTAGATGCCGGTACATCTGTTATGGATCGCATTGGAATTGGGGATATTGATTTATCTGATATTGATAAGATTGAGGATAGTGAGAAAGATTCTGTAGATACAAGAATGGAGGCGCTTAACTTGCAAGAAGCGGCCATTGCTTTATCTGAAGGTATTAAACAACCTCTATGGGCAAATACCGTTTATCCACAGGGCCGTGATATTCTTTATCACATTCCTTATAAAATTGCTGCAATTGAATATGGAGGATTTGCAGGAAATCTTTTCTTTAATATGACAAATCGCATGCATACGCCTACAGGAAGTCTTGTGGCAAAAATTAAAGGGGAGGGCTTAGAGGCGTTAAAACAGGTAATTAATTTATATGTTGGACAGCTTGTTGGCGAACAAAAGGCAAAGGACTTGTCTAGTGTGGTGCCACTTTTGGAGGAGTTTGTACTTCAAGAACGTAAGGTTGGAGTGCTTTTGCAGGGAGGGTTCATAAAAGGACCATTTTCAGTTCAAATACATACGTCGCTGCAGGTGGCCGAGCGCAATTTTTACATAAGCAAAAAACGTCAACGTGAGCTGAAAGAGTTATTCTCAAAATATGATGAGGGTGGGAAATTTGATGAAAGTGAGCTTTATCGTATAAGATTTGGAATGGGTGATACTAGGCTTAAGCTTGGTATTAACACATTGAATATGACAGATTTTCAAAATGACTTTGGGTTTGAATGTATAATTCCTACGAGCCTGCTTTCACGTAGTACAAAAATAGACGCTGATCCAAGTGGTATTATTGATGATATAAGCAGTAATGAAGCTTTACAAGATGGTATTGTGAATGTTTTAAAAGGTATTAGGGACTATCTTATTGACCCACGGCTTGGGAATGGGGGGCATTTTGGATTTGGGTGTTACATGGAGTCCAAGGCTGATCTATTCCATAGATTACTCCAGCTTTGGATGCGTGCGGCTTATGTTAAACTGCTTCCTGCCGATGAATATCGTTTGTTTATGTATAAAGAAACTGTAACTCCGGATGAGGTGCATGCGGTGGCTGTAAAAGGAGACGATAAATATATAAGGGATGTTCTTAAACCATTCATTCAAGAGTATCTTTTACCGACCTCTTTTAAATCAGAAGTGTATCCCGGTGGAATTTTTAATTTTGTTCTTGCTGCAAGCACGGAAATCAAAAAAATGAAATTTGCGATAGGTTATGATTATTACTCGCAACAGAAAGAATCTATCGAAAAAATTTATAACACGAATTCTTCAATGTCAGCTTTAAAAATTGAAGACACAGAAGCTGATAGTGTTGAGCAACATAAGATTTTTGCAGAAGCCCTGTATGTAAAGAAGTATAAAAGATGCGATTTAAGCGTAGGATTAGGAGGCGATACTGCAATTTATAGTCGTGGCATAGGTAATGATTGGACGGTATATTTTAAAATAGCAGCTAGTTTCTAATTTATAAAAGAAAGGTTTTTTATGAAATTCAATAAACTAATATTAGTGGGTGCTTTGGTTGTCTTGAATAGTTCTGTGTTTGTAGCCGCAGTTGAAAAACAAGGACTATAAGGGAAAACCAATTGACAGCCCATGGATGAATATGTTAAATAATGTTTTCGTTAAATTTCCAACAACTACATTGCGAATGGCAATGGCTGCGGACAGAGGCCAAAAGGTTGTGAATGCTATTGCAAAACTTAATCCTATTGGAATGACATCTCGCGGTGAGCCGATTTATTTTGAAACAGGAGCGCAGGAGCATGAGTATGTTAAAAAACAGTTAACATTCGTACTTGAGCCTGTTGAAAAATTTATGGAAGACATAAAGGAACAACGGAATATTGTTAAAAATCTTTTGGAACATTGTTTAGGTACAGAAAAAGTCAAAAATTCTTTTATATACAAATCATTTGATGTTGAAGGGTCTTTTCTCGTATATTTTAGCAAGACAATTAAAACCGTTCCGGATTTGAATGCAACTGCGACAGAATTTTTGATGTTTTTTGCAGATATTAATGCAAGCTTAAGTGAGCCCGCCACCAATGCTTATAATAAGCTTCTGGATAAATTAACTGCCAACAAAAAACAAAATAATAAAACTACAAATAATGATAGTAAAACAGTAGATAATAAATAGGATTTATTGTGGGGGAAATTATTGAAATTGTCGGATCCGTAGAAAAAGTCATTTTCAGAAGTGGAGAAGACGGTTTTGTAATATTCTCAGTTAAATTGAATAGTTCAAATGATATTATTGCCAAGGGTTATTTGCCGGGCTTGCAAGAGGGTGCAAAGGTTACGTTAAGTGGTTCTTGGCAATTTAATCCCAAATACGGCAGGCAGTTTGACGTTAAAGAATGCACAACGAATCTACCAAGCTCTGCCTCAGGAATCGAAAAATATCTTGCCTCAGGAATGATAAAAGGCATTGGTCCCAAATTTGCCCAAAGAATGGTTAAAAAATTTGGTGAACATACACTTGAAATAATTGATCAAGATCCTGATAAACTCTACGAGGTTGAAGGCGTCGGAGGAAAGCGAGTTGAGCTGATAGTTACAGCCTGGAAAGAACAGAAAGAAATTTCTCAGGTAATGATTTTTTTACGGTCCAAAGATGTTTCAGCATCATTTGCTGCCAAAATTTATAAAGCATATGGTAATGATGCAATTCAAAAAATGCAACAGAATCCGTATCAACTTATCGATGATGTTTGGGGTATAGGATTCAAGTCTGCAGACAAAATTGCACTTAAGCTTGGACTTGCAAGTGATTCGATTGAGCGAATTAAAGCAGCCTTTGTGTTTACAATTTCAGAAGGGGCGGGAGCTGGGCATCTTTATGTTGATCTTGATGATTCTAAAAAGAAGGTGATCGAGTTACTCGAGCTTGATGAATCCTCATCTCAAGAGAGATTGAAAGAAGCTTTGTATGATCTATATACTCAAGATAAAATTAAATTGATTTCAACTAAAGACAAACATTTTATAACTTTACCACAATTTTATCACTCAGAAAGAGGTATCGCAAAGAGGGTTAAGTATCTGCTTGAGTATACAAATACACGCCAGTTTGATACTGGAGGTTTTGATATCGACAAAATTTATAATAAAATGCGAATTTCAAGCCCTTCAGGCATCGAATTAAACGAGGATCAGCAAAGAGGCATTTTGACCTGTCTTCAAAATAAAATTACCATAATCACCGGTGGCCCTGGAACTGGTAAGACGACTCTTGTGAAAAATCTTATTAATATTCTGGAAGACTATAATATTCGCTTCAAGCTGGCCGCTCCGACAGGACGTGCTGCCAAGCGCCTGTTTGAAAGTACGGGCCGAAACTCTGAAACGCTTCATCGTCTGCTTGAGTTTACCCCTGCTACAATGGGATTTTCGCGCAATGAGCAGAATGCGTTACAACTTGATTTTCTGATTATCGATGAATCATCGATGATAGATGTTTTTTTGATGCATGCCGTTTTAAAAGCAATGCCTGCAAATGCAAATTTGGTTTTGATTGGGGACATTGATCAACTTCCCTCCGTTGGTGCGGGAAACGTTTTAAACGATCTGATTAACTCCGAAAAAATACCGGTTATTCGTCTTACTCAAATTTTTCGACAAGCACAAGACAGCATGATCATTGTCAACGCGCATAAAGTTAATCATGGCGAATTCCCAAGCTCTGCTACCGCCGGAACTAAACGTGATTTTGTGTATATAAAACAGACTGAACCTGAGGAGGCTCTTGCAGAGTTAAGAGAAATTTACTTAAAGCGTCTTCCTGCTTTGGGCATAAGTCCGGACGATTCGGTTGTGCTTGTGCCAATGAACAGAGGGGTTGTTGGAACGCAGCGAATTAATCAAGAACTGCAAAAACTCTTAAATCCCTCTAACGATTTAGATAAGCAGGTGCTTGTTTTTGGCAATCAGTACAAAGTTGCAGATCGTGTTATGCAGATCAGAAATAATTATGAAAAATTTGTTTTTAACGGTGATATTGGCAAAATCAGTGATATAAATAAAATCGACCAAAAAATGTTTATTAATTTTGGTGATAGGGTTTTAGAGTATGATTTCACAGAACTTGACGAATTAGTTCATGCTTATGCAATCTCTATTCATAAAAGTCAGGGCTCTGAATTTGCAGCAGTAATAATTCCAATATTTATGCAGCATTTTATTCTGTTACAAAGAAATTTGATTTACACTGCAATTACAAGGGCAAAAAAGATGTGCATCCTTATGGGACAAGCCAAAGCGATAGCGATGGGAATTAGGAATGCCAAGGGTGTGCAGCGTTTAACCTTTTTAAAAGAGTTTTTAACGACGGATTTGGAGGCACGATGAAGAAAGTGACATGTTTTGATGAAAGTTTGTTTGTAATTCTTGGGGGAACAGGAGATTTAACTAAACGAAAATTGATTCCGGCTATCTGTAAGCTTGTTGCAGAAGATAAGATTTGTAAATTTGCAATTGTTTTGGTTTCAAATGCAAAGACAACCGTTGCACAAATTTTCGATCAAAGCAGGCCGTTTCTTGGTGCGATTGACTCAAATTTATTAAATGATATTCAGAAAAAGACAGCTTACTTTCAGATGGATTTTAATGACAGCGCGGCGTATGTGCAACTTAGCAATTTACTCAAAGATATTGAAAAGAAAAATAGCCTGGTTGGTAATCGAATTTTTTATTTCGCAACCATGCCTAACCATTTTGAAGTTATATCAAGAAATTTTGCAAATCACCGCATAGTTCCAGATAAGAAAAAGATTAAATCATCTGATTTTTTATCAAGCAGTGCCCCGTGGGCCAAACTTGTTTATGAAAAGCCGTTTGGCTTTGATTTAACTTCGGCTAAAAATATCAACAAGTATATAACTCAAATTTTTGATGAACGGCAGATTTATAGAATAGACCATTATCTCGGCAAAGAACTTGTTGGAAATATTGCCCTAATTCGTTTCACGAATCGGGTTTTTGAGCCATTATGGAATAATCAACATATCGAGTCTGTTTCAATTAACATATCTGAAGAGATGGGAGTAGAAACTCGAGGGGCTTTTTATGATAATTATGGTGCTCTTAAAGATATGGTTCAGAGCCACATGTTACAGATTTTAGCTCTTATTGCCATGGAGGCTCCCAAAAAATTAACGGCGGATTTCATCCGAGATGCAAAGGCAAATGTTTTAAAAAGAGTTGAGGTTGAAAAGGCAGTTCTTGGACAGTATGAAGGTTATACACAAGAAAAAAATGTGAAGCCAAATTCAAAGACCGATACATTTGTTGCGTTGCGACTAAAAGTTAATAACAAACGTTGGGACGGTGTTCCATTTTATTTAAAAACCGGCAAGTATCTTAATAAACAAGAGTCGTTTGTTGAAATAACCTTTAAGCGTGTTGAATGTTTATTAGATTTTTGTCCAAGCCAGTCAAATTCTCTAAAAATCAAAATACATCCGGACGAAGGTTTTTATCTTGGACTGAATGTAAAAGTTCCCGGGGTTGCAAATGAGGTTATGCCTGTTTCAATGGATTTTTGCCACAGTTGTTTATTTGGTCCTAACACGCCTGAAGCGTATCAAGTTTTGTTGACTGATGTTATAAAAGGCGATCAGTCAGCCTTTGTTCGATCAGATGAGGTAGAGTTGTCATGGAAAATTTTAAAGCAGATCAAAACTGATAAAGCCAAAATATATATTTATAAAAAATCTAGTGATGGACCAGTAGAGCAAAAAGATTTGTTCAAAGTTTAATTAAAATAGGGTTTTCTATGAAAATAAGCGTAATTGGTCTTGGCCGGATGGGGCATGCTATTGCATACAGACTTTTAAAATATGGGCATGAGGTTTGGGGTTTTGATAGTAATGAAAAAAATTTAAGATTAGCAGCTGATGTCGGTGTTAAAACTGTGGCAAAGCTGCAAGATCTTGGCATAGTTAATGAACCAAACGTGCCCGCTCGTGGTGAGTGTTTTTTGCAGGCCGCACCCTTCGATACGCCTCGCAAAGCTCGGCACTCAGGGCGAGCGGCCAAAAAAAATGTATCGAACCATGCGGGCATAAAATTTACTTCGAATGGTGTAACGCAGGTAAATATTTTTTGGCTTATGGTTCCGGCGGGTGATACAGTCGATAACGTTATTAACGAACTGACTCCATATCTAAAGCCGGACGATATAATTATAGACGGCGGGAACAGCAATTTTAAAGATACGGTTCGTCGATATCAAAATTTAATATCCCAAAAAATAAATTACGTTGATTGTGGTACGTCCGGTGGACTACATGGCAAAGATATTGGATTCTCTCTTATGATTGGTGGAGATAAAAAAGTTTTTGAGCATCTTGAGACAATTTTTAAAGCCATTGCTGCTCCACAGGGATATGCATACATGGGGCCTTCCGGGGCCGGTCATTATGTTAAGATGATTCATAACGGAATTGAGTATGCATTACTGCAGGCTTACGCAGAAGGTTTCCATCTTCTCAAACAAGGCAAATATAAAGACTTGGATCTTGAAAAAATTTCTGACGTATGGAATCATGGCTCGATTATAAGATCGTGGATTTTAGAGCTAGCCCATAACATTTTTGAACATGATCAAAATTTAACGGAAATCTCCGGGAAGATAGGCGAAAACAAAACAGGACGATGGATGCTTGACGAGGCTAAAGAGCAGAACGTTCCTGTTGATCTAATTGAACGTGCACTGCAGATTCGTGCTGATTCCAGGCAAGATGGCGGAAATTATGCGACAAAAGTTGTTGCTATGCTGCGGAATCAGTTTGGTGGACATGCTGTGGACAGGGTTGGCAAAGATATCGCGGGTAATAAAAAGTAGGCGTAGAAATGAAAAAGTATAAAGTTATTGATATCAGCTGGCCCGTAAATCAAAATACAGTCGAATATAAAAATAAGGGCGCGTTAAAATTTGATGCAGTAAAAGATATTCAGACTGATGGCGTTGCGCAAACGCATGTGTATCTTGATATGCATACCGGAACGCATATTGATGCACCAGCGCATTTTTCCAAAGATGGCGCGACTGTTGATCAAGTGCCATTTGATCACTTGATTAGTAACTGCAAAGTTTTTGATTTAACTGAAGTAAAAGAAAAAAATGGGGTGGAAAAGATTAGCGCGTCTGACTTACAAGAATTAGATATTCAGGAAAATGACATAGTTTTATTCAAAACAAAAAATAGTGAACTTCCTGCGCAAGGCCAATTCGAGCCCAATTTTGTCTATCTTGATAAAACGGCGGCGCAGTATCTTGCGTCAAAAAAAGTAAAAACGGTTGGAATTGACTATCTTGGCATTGAGCGTGCCCAGCCCGAACATGAAACACATAAGATTTTTTTTAAAGCTAATATTACGATTATCGAAGGTTTGCGCCTGGGCGATGTAAGTCCTGGTGAATATTTTCTTATCTGCTTGCCCGTCAAATTTGAAGGTGTAGAGGCGGCGCTCTCAAGGGCCGTACTGCTTGATTTTGTCTAAATAATGAATTTTAATTCTGTTTTTTACGATTAAAGCATTGCTTGCACGCAATATTTCTCATTTGTAATAATCTTGGACCTGACGCCCCATATTCCCCCACTTACCCCCCTACCGTTTGAAACCTACTATAAAATCTATAGATTAGATATATGGTATCCGGAGGTTTGTAAATTGTAGGGTTGGTAAATTATTGTTTTAGATGGGGGTTAAAATGGTGGTTGTAAATCTAAAAAATAGATTCTTATTTATAGCATTAATATTATTGTCTCTTCAGGCATCGCTTTTTGCTGCATATTGTCCGGGCCAAGACTTGAATGTATTGTCTCTTCAGGCATCGCTTTTTGCTGCATATTGTCCGGGCCAAGACTTGAATGTCACGAATATAATTGACGATGCTTATCAAAAATTGGGCTTAAAAAATAGCATTGATAAGCCAAAGCAGACCCAGACGTTGGCATATCTTTCCAATCATACCCTTTATGAAAATCTGAATTGGCATTTTAGCAAAAGAGTAAATGAATTAGGCTCCAATTTTTTTAAGGAATTATTCAGAGAAATCATTGAAAAGGAAATTGAATTTAAAGATGATTATTATGTTTTTTATCATGGCCAAAAGCGTGAATTTACATTGCCTCAGGATATTTATCAAGGGCTTTATAAAATTGCTTATAAAAAAATTTTACATGATTTTGTGATGCTTAGGTTTCCGGATAAAGATTTTAGTAAATTTGGGTCGGTTGAAAACTTTATAAAGCAATATATGGACAATGGCGAGCTAACAAACCATTTGGTATGGTTTGACACACAGCCTCATGTCAAAAAATATTTACTTTCGGTAAATTCAACATTGTTTGGTAATACGGCTTTGGATTGGGGAGGGGAATGCTCCTTTTGTTATTTTATTAATTCAAGCAATGTAACAGAGGTGGATGTGTGTGATTTAGTGAGTCAGGCGTTTCAGGCTTTCAAGATGAATAAATATTTCGATCAATATCGAGAATTGATTAAGGAACTTAATAATCTGCTTGGTGATTATGAAAAGGAAAAAACGGGTCTTTTGCTTCAAATTTTTGTTCCCCAAAAATTAGTTGATGAGGTTGCATATCGGTGTGCCCCTGGAGGCTTTGTATATGGCCCATGTGGTAAATCACTCCTCAATAAAATATTTGGCGGTATATCATACAATCCAGCATCAAAAGATTTGGAGGCGTACAAGGATTGTGACTCTTTTGACAGTGATTTATCCGGGAATGTGTTGGATACTATGCAATTTAGGCTTCTGATGAATAAAAAAATGCTTGATCCTAAAAGTGGTGTGAAAATCTTTAAATATTGTAACGAAACTCCAAATTTGAAGAAATATAAAACAGAGCTAAAAACATTGCTGGGTAAAATTGAGCAGGGGTATGAAAAGGCTTCAGTTAAGCATAGAAAGTTATCAGCTAAACAAAGACGGGTAAAATAGTAGGCTTAATATGAAAAAATTATTAAAATTATTATTAGTTTCTGTATTTCTAATAAATTCTGTAAGTATAACTGTTTATACCCAAAAAACTGAGCCAGCTGTTTTTGCAAGCGACAGCTATAAGTTACAGGATTTAATCGATAATTTTAAAAAATATACGACAACAAATGTAAGATTTCATGCGGGCGATCTTTATCAGCACTCGATATGGACAGCTCTTATTGTTGATCAGTGGTTTGAAAATCATGAATTCTGGAGTAATGGATTAAGTGCGCACGATAGAGAGCTTGCTGTTTTAGCAGCACTTTTGCATGATATTGGAAAAGCCGGCGATTTAGATTTTGTTTTTTATACAAAGCCGGGGCATGAAATTGAAGGACTAAAATATCTTCTGGGTAAAAAATCTTTTTATTTAACGCATAATAAAACAATTGATTTTGCTGAATTTTTTGCAAATTTAGGGTTGAGCGAAGATGAAATTAAAATTATCGCAATTCTTGTTGGATGTCACAATCAGCTAGGCATGCTTTTGAGTAAATTGCCTCAAAAAACGAATAATTTAGATAAATTATCTAGATCCAAGCCTGCTATATATGATTTTTTTGCAAATATTTACAAAGTTCTTGTTTGGGCTGATTATGAAAAGAAACTGGATTCAAGACTGCTTAAACTTATAACTTTAGTTTGTGCGGCTGATGTAAAAGGTTCTAGAAAGGTTGATTTAAACAAACCGCTAAAAATATTTGACTTTACAATCACATCAAGTCCGGATATAGCACATCCCAAGTGTTTGGATAATTTTACCAAATTTGGATATGATTCAAGAGGTAAAAAAATTTGTAAGTTTTTGCTTGGTTTGGAGAAGTAAAAATAAGATAATTTTGGGGTAAACAGGCACTGGCATTTTGTATCTCCTTTTCTAATTTTTCTTAGCGTTGATTCACGCGCTGTTCATAAATAAAATTTATCTACTTATCCTGTATAAACCAAGCTAATTTAACTTTAAAAAAATCTTGCTTGAGCTACTCTGTGGAGTCTGGTAAGATGACCTGTGACTCAAAAAATATTGCAATAAAATTTGTGTGAATTTTGGGGTAGTGGCTCATTTAAATTTTTAAGAAATTTTTATTATCAAAGGGTTTTATGGACAGGAGTGCATACATAGTTCGTACTTGTACGTCCTTCATCGATGTTCCGGACAGGATTGCTGTAGCTATCTATTTTTCCGGTTGCAGTATTCGCTGCAAAGAATGCCAAAATTCTATTTTGTGGGAACGAAATGATGATACTCTGACATCAATGAATGAAGTTTTGTCCAAAATAAAAAGTAATTTGTTAGCGGAGAGTGTAGTTTTTTTGGGAGGGGAGCCAACGGATCAAATGGATTTTTTAATAGAGCTTTGCAAAAAGATTTTACTTTACAAGGCTCTTTACACGGGAAGAGAATTTGAGGATCTACCACAGGAATTGATCGATAATATCGATATGATTGTGTGTGGACCTTTCAGGCAAGATCTTTTTGTAAAAGGTTTTCCTGCGTCAAAAAATCAAAGATATTTAAAGAAAGTAGGTGGATCATGGATCTGTCAAAATTGCCAGTAACCTTTTCTAAGGAATTTATAGATGTTTATAATCAGATGTCCGAAGCCATTTTAGATGTCGAAGGAATTGCGCCGCATCAACTTGATATTCCAAATATGGCACAGATGTACATGAGTAAACATACTGCAGAGATGTCAATTGATGATAATGCAAATGTAAGTGAATCCAAAGCGTACGGAAACTATTTAAGCGAAATCGCAAAAAGTTGGTACAAGCTTATTGGTTATTATGAGTTGTACAATATTTTGGTCAAAGAGGTTGGCTTGGGTCGTGCAGCAGATCTGATGACCTCCATCTGGTATGGTGATCTTTATTTTCACGACAGTACTTCCATCATGGTTCCTTACTGTTGGGCGTACTCAACATCATTTATTCTATTTGAAGGTAGTCGATGGGGGCAGTTGCATTCACTGCCTGCAAAGCATTGCCGTTCGTTTATTGACCAAGTCAAAGAGGTGACAATTGAGTTGGCTCAGCAGGCCGGTGGCGCGATAGCGATTGGAGATTTTTTTGTAAACTACTCATATTTTGTTAAAAAAGAGAATTTGGATTTATCAAAGGAGGAAGATCGAAAAGCTGTTGAAAATGATTTTCAATCTTTGGTTCACACTTTGAATAAGAAATTACGTCCATCATTTCAGTCCCCATTTACAAACCTTTCAATTTTTGACAAACCAAATCTTGAGCATCTATTTGCCGATGTCTGTTACCCGGACGGTTCCAAACCTGATATTGATCTGATTGCAGAGGTGCAGCACATTTTTTGTGATTGGTTTAAATGCGGCGATCCCAAAACAGGGCTGCCTTACCGCTTTCCGGTTGTTACATTGAATATTCGCATTGATGAGAATCAACAAATTGTTGATCAAAAATCATTTGAATATTTTTCCAATATCAATCTTGAAAAGGGCTGTTTCAATATTTATATCTCTTCGGGCAATAAAATTGCAAGCTGTTGTAGATTGGTCAATGACTTGGATTTAGCAGGCGTTGACAGTTTTGGTAATGGAGGCGTGTCTCTTGGGTCACACAGAGTTGTTACCTTAAATCTTGCACGTATTGGCCGTTTATCTAGAAAATCAGAAGAGGTTCTGTTTAAGCTTTTGCAAAAAAATCTTGATGACGCAAAAATGTTACTGAGTGCGCATCGTAAACTCTTAAAAGCAAATATTGCAGCCGGATTTTTACCATTCTTTAATTATGGAATTATGCATGAAGCCCGTATGTTTAGTACATTTGGATTAAATGGGGTTTATGAGTGTGTCAATGAGATGGGCTTTACCATGCTTTCAGCGCAGGGCAAAGCATTAGCTCACAAAATTTTAAAATTTATTAAGGACTACTCGCATAAGGCAAGCAAAGAGACTGGGAATCCATTTAATATCGAGCAGGTTCCGGCAGAAAGCTTGGCTGTAAAATTTGCAGCAAAGGACAGATTGCTTTACGGCATGGATTATCCATTGTATGCGAATCAGTTTATTCCACTTTGGGTTGATTGTGATATCTCAGAGCGCGTAAAACTTGATGGAGAGTTTTCACGTGCATTGACCGGCGGCGGAATTTCACACTTGAATATAGGAGAAAAGCTTACCCATACATCACAGATGGAACGTTTAGTAAAGTATGCAATCGAGTGCGGATGCGAGCACTTTGCGGTTAACTATAATTTTTGTCGCTGCAAAAATAGCCACGTTACAATAGCAGGACAAGTTAAGAATTGTCCTGTTTGTGGTGATCAGATTGTTGATTATTTAACCAGAATTATTGGGTACTTCACACCGGTTTCAGCTTGGACCAAGCATCGTCAAAAAGAGCATAAGCAAAGAGTTTTTAAAACTAATGGTGAATTGTCCAAATTAACAAATTCGGATGTAGAACAACAAGGTTTATAAGATTTTTTTGAATAAAAAAGAATTAAAAAAAGAGAGTTGGGCAGCGGTGCTTGACTCTCTTTTTGTTTTGAATTAATTACGATCGAAATTTCTTTGTTCTGTCCCAAGCAAACAAAATTGTTGCGATAATTGCCATCACGCTTCCAAACAGGAATGGTGCCGTGCTGCTGACGTATGTCCATAAAAGACCTGCGATGAATGATGCAAAAAACGTGCAGATGCCGACTACCGTTTGATACAGTCCAAATGCTGTTCCAAACATTTTTGGGGGAACAATGTTGGCAATGTGCGCTTTGATTATGCTCTCGGTTTGCGCCAGATAAAGCCCATAAAGAACAAATACAAGCCACATCCACGCTCCATCCGTGATGAATCCGCTTAGTGCAAATGATATGGCAAATGTTAGAAACCCTGAAATTAAAATTTTTTCTGTACCGATTTTGTCTGAAAGAATGCCAATCGGAAGTGCAAATAGTGAGTGGGTCAGGTTATAAAGAATGTAAGCCGACATTGTTAATGTGAGCGAAAGCGCAAGACTTTGTGATCTTAAAATCAAAAATAGATCTGAGCTATTTCCTATATTGAAAAGTACTGATATTAACAAAAATTTATTAAATGTTGGGGATATGTTTACTAGTGCAATCTTTTCGTGTGGTGCGTCAAGCGACTCTATCTGCCCCGGCTTTCGCCCATCAGTTAAAAACATTAAAAGAAAGACACCAATAATTGATGGGATAAGGCTTAATAAAAATATTGCACGCAGGTTATTATTTAAAACTGAAAGCAATACTATTGCTATGAGTGGTCCAATGGCTGCGCCTGCGCTATCAAAACCCCTGTGCAACCCAAAAGCTCGGCCGCGGTATTTTGGCTCTGTGTAATCAGCTATTAAGGCATCACGTGCCGAAACTCTTATCCCTTTCCCTAATCTGTCTGCGACTCTGGCAGCCATTGCCATTGGCCAACTGTATGCTAGCCCAATCATGGCTTTGGAGACGGCAGATAATGAGTACCCAAACACAACAAATGGTTTACGTGTGTTTAATTTGTCTGAATACCAGCCGGAAAAAACTTTACATATATTTGAAATTGACTCAGACAATCCAACAATGAAACCCATTATATAAACGGGAGCGTGCAGCCATACCGTTAAAAATGTTGGTATTAATGGGTATATCATCTCTGAAGCCGTGTCATTGAAGAAGCTTACAAATCCCATTACAATGACATTTCTGGAAAGTTTCAACTTTTTTTGAAAGTAATCCATCATAAATAATCCTTTTTTTGTTAAAGATTATTGTATGTATACAACATTTTGCACACAACAATTTTGAGTTTTGTATCTAAAAATCCTGTTGTACAGGCATTTGACTGGTTCTTTATGGTACTTTGTTTATTTTAAATGTATCAGTTGGACCATTAGTTATTTGATAATCTCCTGTTAACATTTCCACAGACTTGTCATTTTTTCGTATTGTTTGATTAATTACATGATTAAACGGATTGAATAAGCAAATTTCTAGCATAATTGTTTTAAAATGACCCTGTTCAAGTAAAAATATTTTTAAAATTTTATTGTCAGCAGAGATGCGTGCACTTAAAAATGTATGAAAAATTGGCATTTCAAAAATTACATTTTCTTTGGTTTGATTGCAAATTAGTTTTAAAAAAGTTGCCAATCTTTCCTTATAAGCAATATATCCAACGTCGTCATTTATGACATCACAACCCAAAATTTCGATATTAGGGGAGTATGAAATTATAGGAAATTTTTTTGAGTTAATATTGTAAATTCCAGCGCCATGATCAGATTGGCGTCTTAAAAGGAAAGACCCGTCGGAAAACATTCCATCAAATTTGTATTCCGAAGGTATATTTGTACGATTTATAAGGTTATTATTATGCCAATAACTTACTGTATGTCGCTTAGATGTATCTTTATACTTATTTGCAATAATAATTAAATTTTCTTCTTTGCAAACTTTAACTTTATATATAATTGCATCTGGAAGATTTTCGAATAAATTTGTTACATCTTCTTCATTATGAGTTATTAAATCAATTTGACGCAGGTATCCGTTGGTTGTGATTATATATAAAATATAGTTTTGAATAAATACCTCCAAAATATCATCTTCATTTTGATACTCATAAAAATTGGAATTTAATTCTTTGGTATTTAAATTGTATCTAATTACTTTTACATTAGAATTAAATTCTAAAATCGAACTTGTATGACGTCTGGTTTGCGTAGAAATTAAGATGGTGCCATCATCAAATACATCAGATATGCTTGAGCTTGTTATCATTTGAGGGAAAAGGATATCAAATGTGACTCCTAAATTTATTATTGGTTTATTTCCTGAGTATAGATCCCAAAAATTTAAACATTCACTACAACGTGCAAATCCATCCTGATGTAGATATTGATTTGCAAGCGTAATTCCTACAACAAAACGACAATCTCTTGAAATTGAAATTCCATGTAGAGGGTCTACCTTTAGAGTCGTGTGTGTACATGGAATTTCTGCATTTAAATTCCAAATTGATACGATTGAAATTAAAATGATTAAAAAATATTGTGTGAGTTTCATGGTGTTTCCTAAAAAATAGAACTTTGTGGGTTAAATTGTTTTATGAGCCAAGCTTTTTGTCTTTGGTGTCATACCCAAGATTTTTTAATTGATCGCGAATTTTGTCAGCAAGCGCCCAATTTTTGTCTTTGCGTGCCTGCTCCCGTTGATCAATTAAGTCTTGAATTTCGGGCGTTAACGTAACAACATCTTCGTGTATCTGATCAAGCGTTAAGCCTAAAACCTGCTGTATTAACAATTTGATAGCCAGGCATGTTTGCTCATCTTCTTTAATCTGGGCGAAATTTTCGAATATTAACCCCAAGGCTTTGGGGGTATTAAGATCGTCGCATATGGCTTGAACAATTTTTTCTGCCAATGGATTTTTTAGAATGACGGTAGGGCTTATAACTTGCGTATTTTCTTGGCCCAAAGTTTTGCCAAAATAAGTCACTAATTTTTTGTATGCAACTTGGCTGGCCTTTAATTCTTCATCAGAAAAGTCGATTGGCGTTCGGTAGTTGTGTTGCAAGAAAAAGTATCTTAGAACCATTGGATCGAATTGTTTAAAAATGTCTTTTAGAGTTACAAAGTTACCCAGCGACTTGGACATTTTCTCTTCATTTATTGTTACAAATGCATTGTGTAACCAATATCTTGCAAAAACTACCCCGTGCAGTCCTTCGGACTGGGCTATCTCATTTTCATGATGTGGGAAAATTAAATCTATGCCTCCACCGTGTATATCAATAGTTTGTCCGAGTAACTCTTGTGCCATGACCGAGCATTCAATATGCCAACCCGGGCGTCCAAATCCCCAGGGAGATCTCCAGAACGCACCTTCTTCATTGCCTTTCCATAAAGCAAAGTCTTCAGGATTATGTTTACGTAGGTCAACTTCTACTCGTGCACCGGATTTTTGCTCATCCAGCTCTCTGCCTGAGAGTTTGCCATACTCTGGGAATGTAGCGATATCAAAGTAAACATCGGAATCAATGACATATGCCTTGCCATTTTTTATTAAACCCTCAATAAACTTTATTATCTGGGGAATATACTGGGTGACGCGTGGCTCGTGGTCAGGTTTGATATTACCCAACGCTTTCATATCTAGGTGATATGCTTCGATAAATTTTTTAACAATTTTGGGATAAAGATTTATGTCGCCCTGTTCCTCAGCTTTTTTTAAAATTTTGTCATCAATATCTGTGAAGTTACGGACATAATTTACTTTATACCCAAGAAATTTGAATAGTCTCACTAAAACATCAAAATTAACATAACACCTTCCATGGCCAAGATGTGAATAATCATACGGAGTTATGCCGCAGACATATATTTTCACATGATTGGGCTCTTGTGGGGTAAAAAACTCTTCTTCTCGAGTTAAGGTGTTAGTTAATTTTATTTTTGGCATGATTGGTGTTGCTTTTTGTCATCCTGAACTTGATTCAGGATCTATCAATTAATAAACTTCCTTTAAAAATAACAAAAGAGCCCGCTTTTCAGCGGGCTCAATAACTTTTAGAGCTTATTCATGCTCTTCGAGTGCTTCTTCAATCTTCTTAGAAAGATCTTCCTTAGAAATTGCCCCTGCAATTCTGTCCTGTTCTTCGCCTTTTTTGAAGATTATAATTGTTGGAACGCCTTGAAGGCTCTTTTGTGCTGCAAATACGTCTTCTGCCTTTTCTTTGCAGATTGCTACAAATTTGCATTTATCCTTCATGCTGTTTGCAACTTCTTCAAATACCGGTTTCATATCTTTGCATACGCTGCAGAAATCTGCGTAGAAATCAACAACTACGAGCTTGTCAGACTTGAGAACTTCATTTTCGAACTGTTCTTTGTTCTCAATTGAAATTACAACGGTTGGAGCAGCAGCTTCTGTTGCGGTTTGTTCTGTTTTAGGTGCTTCGCCCTCTTTGCATTTTTTGCACCAATCACAACCCGTGAAAACTACCAATGTCAACAAACCCAGCAACCATGATGAATGTTTCATCATAAAAAAAGTCCTTTCAAAAAAGAGAAATAAAATAGTATTAATAATGTTAATAAAATAAATAAAAACAACTCTGATTGTATAATATCTAGAAAAATCAATTTCGTACAGATACTATTTAATTAAAGCAGTATGGTATTATATCAGGTTTTATTAAAAAGTTTAGTGGAAATTTTAAAATGATGACAAACTTGCGATTGGGACGTATTGTTGGCGTATTTATTTTGTGTTTGATATTTATAAAAATTTATCAGCACAACCAGATAATAAAATTAAATTACGAGAAACAGCGGTTAGAACTGAAAAAAAATGATTTAAAGAAGAGTTGTAGCAACTTGGGTATTGAATTATGCGGCTTAAAATGCACCGGGCAGATAAAAAAAATTGCACAAGAGAAATGGGGAATGGAAAGACTAAAGTTTGCCCAAGTCATTACTTTTACCGGTTTTTAAATCAGGGATAAGATATGGTAAAAAATCAAAAAGATTACAGAATTCGGCTTGGTGTTGTCCTGATTTTATTTGGAGCTCTTTATATTCTTATCTTAATGAGACTTTTTTTGTTGCAAATTTATCAGAAAAATTTTTTCAGAGATCTTGCCTCTCAACAGTACAACTTTTCAGTAAAAGTTAACCTTCCTCGAGGTGAAATTTTTGATAGGAGTGGGCAGGAGTTGCTTGCATTTAATAGAGAGGTTACATCGGCTTTCATTTTGCCCCACCAATTTAATGAGCAGAAAAAGACAGAGCGGTTTTTAAAACGTTTTTATCCTACTGTTTACAAAAAGATGAAAGCACGACCGGATAAGCATTTTCTCTGGCTTGATCGAATTCTTACCGATGATCAGGTTACAAAGTTGAAAAAAAATGGAACAGATGACATTCAATTTATTGATGAACCTCGTCGTTTTTATTTTTCTCCCTCTTTGGCGCACCTAATTGGATTTACTGATATTGATGGTCGGGGGATATCCGGAATTGAGCTTGAGCTTGAAAAATGGCTTGGTGGTAAGCCGATGCGTATGAGTATCCAAAAGGATGCACGATCAAAAAATTTTTATTTTGAAAAATTAATTGAACAAGAGGGATATTCTGGCAAACCTGTAAAACTGACAATTGACAAAAATATTCAAAATCTTGCATTTGAAGAGCTGGAAAGTGCTGTTCAGAATTATCAAGCTGTATCCGGGTCTGTTTTGGTTCTGGATCCTGATACCGGACAGATTATTGCCATGACTAATTATCCATCGTTTGATCCAAATCAGAAAAATATTCAAAAGCTTGATATAACCAAAAATTTTATTGTATCCGAATGTTTCGAGTTGGGTTCTGTTATGAAAGCATTTTTGGCACTGGCCGCCATTGCTGAAGGGGTAGTCACGCTTGATGAAGAGTTTGATTGCGAGGGTAAGATTACTTACGTTGATGGTTTTAAGGTAGAAAATTGGAAGAGTCTTGGCATTTTGAGCTTTGCAGATGTAATCAGACTTTCAAGCAATGTTGGAACTGCAAAAGTTGTAGGGCGAATTGGTCCCAAATATTATGATCATTTAAAACGGGTTGGTTTTGGGGCTAAAACCGGCATTGAGTTTCCCGGTGAGCGCGATGGCTTTGTTAACCCTCCAAACAATTGGAGTAAGCATTCTGCAAAAGTTATGTCATTTGGTTATGAGATTATGGCATCATTGCTTCAACTTGGACGTGCATTCTGTATTTTTTCAAACGGCGGATATCTGGTAAATCCAACTCTTATTATTGATCCAAAAATAAAAAAGGGGGCAGTTTGTCATCCTGATAAAATTAAACTTTATGATGATAAAATTCTGTCTCAAATGCGTGAAATTTTACTGGGAATTGGAAACCTTCATCCGGTGCGTGGATGCACTGTTTTTGGTAAAACGGGGACAGCTCGCTGTGCTATACCTGGTGGATATTCGGATAAAGAGCACATTTATACTTTTGTCGGAATTTTAGAAAAGGGTGATTACAAGCGTGTTATAGTTACGTTTATAAATCGCCCGCAAAAAACTCATTTGTGGGCATCTGAAGTTGCAGCCCCACTCTTCCAAAGAGTAGCAGAACGAATGTTGATCTATGAATCGGCGGATAGTGGCAAGATCATGATTTGAAGCGTGATATTACGCCCGACCTCGCTTTATTCGTTCAAAAAAATTTGGTATGTAGTTAATACTTCGACGGGCAGGCTGAAATCTCGCTACAGCCAAGCTTTGGCGACGGCGGATGACAACAGCCTCCCTGACTGTGAATTTTGCAAAAAACTTTCTCTTTTTTAATATTAAATTCGATATATTTTGATACGCTTTATATCAAAATAATGTTTAGTGAAAAAATAAGGAGATGTATCTATGAAGAGTATCAAAAACTTTATTAAAACTGGGTTGTTTTTATTTGTTCTGTTTGGGCCTGCTAATCTCAATGCTGCCTGCGCTGATCCGGTGTATGGGGAGGCGACAGTCCATGCATTAGCCTTTAGTCCGAATGAGAAAGATTTGGCTTTTGCCCATGATGAGAATGCTCTATTATGGAAATTTTTGTCGGATGGACGTTTTTGTGATTTTGGATATGTTGGTTCTGCACGTGCGCTAGCATTTAGTCCGGGAGGTGGCGGTTTGGCTGTGGGATCTAATGGCAAGGTTGATTTGGTCGATTTAAACGAGAAAAAAAATATATTTACTTTTCCCTGCAAAAATTATGTATTCTCAGTAGCTTTCAGTCCGGATGGTAAAACTTTGGCCATTGGGGAAGGCGGAAATGTTGAGGTATGGAATCTGAATACAGACACACTTATTCATAAGTTTGAGTGTAAAGATTGGGTATGCGCATTAGCGTTCAACCCAGATGGCAACATTTTAGCTTTTTGTGTGAGTGCCCGAGCTGTTAAGCTGTTAGATTTGAAGGCAAATACATGTAATTCTGTGTTGGAAGTGAGTCAAACAGTATACCCTTCCGATCAAGCAGCAGCGTTCACCTCAGATGGTAACTTTTTGGCTTTTGTAGATCAATTAGGAAAAGTTGAGTTATGGGATCTGAAGGCAAGGGCATGCATAAATGTGTTCAAATGTGGTTCTAGGTGGGTAACTGCAGTGGCGTTAAATCAAGATGGTATGCAAGTAGCGGCCGGATGTTCTGATGGAAATATAACCATTTGGAAGAAGGGGCAAGGCAGTGGAGAATATCAAAAATTGCATTAAAACAATACTGTTTGCACATGTTTTATTTTATGCAGCTAATTTGTCGGCGGCGGCTGCAGCACCAGGCATAGATGAGAGTGTAATAGATGAGACTTTAGTTAATATAGGTTGCTACAAAGGCGGTGCGCCTTTGACTGCGTTGGCAACCAGTCATGGGGGAGAATTTTTGGTTCATGAGTTTAAATGGAAATGGGGGCAACGGTATGATCATTTCAAATTTTGGAATATGCAGTCTAGGATTTGCACTCGTGATCTTGAAATTGATTGTTTAGCATGGGCATTGGCAATCAGTCCCAATGGTAACATTTTGGCCTCTGGAGGTCAGCGTGAAGTTGCATTATGGAATCTGAAGTTGGGCAAGAATATACATAAATTTGAAGTTAGTGGCTGTGTAGAAGCGTTAGCATTCAACTCAGACGGTAACATTTTGGCCTCCGGAGATGATTCTGGAGAAGTTAGTGTATGGAATTTGACGACTATGGAACGTATACATACGATTAAATGCAGTGGTTCTGTAGATGCGTTAGCATTCAATTTGTATGATAATATTTTGGTTTATTGTGGGCCGTGCCTTTTAGGTGAGTCGCGCCTTTTAAAAGGTCTTGGTTTATTGGATTTGGGTAAAGACACATGTATTCCACTGTTTGAATTATGGCCCGTGGTGGGACATTGTTATGCAACATCAAATGCAGTAGCATTCAGTTCGGATGGAAGTCTTTTTGCTATCGCATGTGAGAATAGAGACAATGATGGAAAAATTGAGTTGTGGGATATGCAGAGTAAGACTTGCATTCATACATTTAAATATGGAGATGGTTACGTATTCAAAATAGCATTTAGCCCAGATGGGATGCAAATAGCGGCCATGATTGTTACACAGAATGGATTTAATGGATCTGAGGTTAGAGTAGTAATATGGACAAATTTGCCTGCACAAAGAATTACGCAAGAAAGAAAACTTCAAAAACGTCAAATGTTAACGCTAGCCCTCGTCCAACATCCGCGCCTAGGCGAGAACTCCCCGGCACAATCATTGTCGGAGTTGCCGCTGCGCATGATCAATGAGATAATGATTGATGATATGGTTTTGCCTACATGGCAAGAGGTGCTTGGAAGATAAAAATAGAGCGTAATTTTAAAGCTATCAATTTAAAATATAAAAACATAATCTAAATTTTACTTTTTCGTTTTTGTTGCTAAACTCTCCCAACTTAGTTGTATTATGTTTATTCTATTACTTAACTTTTACTTAGCTTTGGGATTATTTATGAACAATTTAGTAAAAACAACAAAATTATTTTTAATTTTATTCCTGATCGCTTGCTTTCAAAAAACAATTTTATTTGGAATGTTGACTTTGCAGGAAAGTTGCGCTGCGCGAATCGCGAGTATTGTGAAAACAGACGCTTTTATAGAAAAATTGATTTCAGGGGATGTCGAAACGTTAAACTTTTTTGAAAAATTAAATTTTTTTGAAAAGTATTGTGAAGATCCTGAAGCGCCAAAAGGTTTGGCAGCGAGCTTATTACCCGATTTCTTTGTGCAACACAAAATCTTGGCTGTAGAGGTTGCAACGTGGACGTCATCAGTAGCATGGAGTCCTGATGGTAAATATATTGCCAGTGCATCATTTAAAATTCCCTCATTTGATGGAATAGTAAGCATATGGCATGTAGCATCAAGAGAATGCAGAGTGTTTACAGTGCATGGTTGTGGGGTTAAGTCAGTAGCATGGAGTCCTGATGGTAAATGTATTGCAGGGGTATTATATGATGGAACGGCAAGAGAATGGAATGTAGAAACAGGAGAATTCAGAACGCTTGCATCGTATAAAGATTCGATTTGGGTATCATTTAGTCATGAGTGGAAAACTCTTCACAGCACATTATTTGATCTATACAAAGTAAGATCAAATGGCTGGAATAAACATCAGGGGATATCGGGAGCATGGAGTCCTGATGGCGAATATTTGGTCAGTTGGCGAGACGGTACTCCTTTAACGATATGGCGTGAAGTTGCAGATTTTAATCAAATTCTATTATTTTTAGTTCTTCAATATCTTAAAAAACACAATCGAATGAATGAATTTTATAAAATTGTAAATGAGCCCCACTTAAATAGAGAGGCCGATCAGATTCAGTTGATTTTAGCATGGTATGCCTTTACTCCTATTGAACAGCGTTATCTGAAAGAAAGATTTGGTATTGACCCTGAGCTTGAACAGTGTTTTCAAGATGGCTCGATAACTCGATACTCACTAGAAGTATTTAATGGTAAGGGTTTTGATGTGCCCCAGATGGTAAGTGTTGTGCTCCAGAATTTATGAAAAATTTATTTAAAACAACAAAATTATTTTTGATTTTACCCTTGATCACTTGCTCTCAAAAAACAGTTTTGGTTGCTATGCCAAAATTGCAGGAAAGTTGTACTGCATGTGTTGCGAGTATTGTGAAAACAGACGCTTTTATAGAAAAATTGATTGCAGGGGATGTCGAAACGTTAAACTTTTTTGAAAAATTAAATTTTTTTGAAAAGTATTGTGAAGATCCTGAAGTGCCAAAAGGTTTGGCAGCGAGCTTATTACCCGATTTTTTTGTGTTGCACAAAACCTTGGGTGCTGAGAGTGAAAGACGGATGAGCTCAGTAGTATGGAGTCCTGATGGTGAATATATTGCAGGGGTATTATCTGATGGAACGGCAAGGGAATGGAATGTAGAAACAGGAGAATGCAGAACGCTTGCATCGTATAAAGATTCGATGTGCTCGGTAGCATTGAATCCCGAGGGAGATATTATTGAAGGGGCATCATTTGATCTATACGAAGTAACATCAAACGGCCGGAGGAAATCGGGGGCATGGAGTCCTGATGGCAAATATGTGGTCACTTGGGCGGGAATACCTGCTGTCCCTTTAATGATATGTCGTAATGTTACAGATTTTAATCAAGTTCTATTAATTTTGATTCTTAAATATCTCAAAAAACAAAACAGAATGAATGAATTTTATGATATTGTAAATCTGCCTCACTTGAACAAAGATGGTGATCCGGTTCAATTGATTTTGGCATGGTGTGCCTTTACCCCTATTGAACAAAGTTATTTGAAAAAAGAATTTGAAATTGATGGTCGCTGAAAAATTTTAATGCTCAAAATAATTTTTTATTTAAATTTGGCCTGAACTGTTGGCGAGCATCAAGATCTCTTATTAAATTGGGTGATCTTTTTGGTATTGCCATTAAACTGCCATTAAATTGCCGTTAAATTAAAAAAAACGTAAAAAATGGGCATTTTTGAACTATTTTTGGCTGCTTTTAATAAAAGGGCTGTCTGTTACTCCGGTCTCATGAAGGCATTTGGAATATATGTAACTTCGTGCTCATTATTTTCTTTTAAATGAACGGTTGCGACATCGAATCGTAAGACTTTGTCTCTAATTTGATTTTGCAAGACAAAATGCTTGGCAGCTTTTATAATTTTGAGTTGCTTGGATCTATTCACGACAAGTGAAGTTGGAAAATATTCTGTTTTTCGGGTTTTTACTTCTATAAAAGCGATGACGTCATCATGCTGTGCGATCAGGTCCACTTCGCCATATCGAATACTGTAGTTGCGAGCGAGAATCTTAAAATTATTAAGAGCAAGCCATTTTTCAACGGCTTGCTCTCCTGTTATTCCAACTAATTTTTTGTTTGTGATTGTCATGAATTATGTGTATGGCGCGGCTTAAAAGAACATATCAGTAGGTTTGCTCTTAATTCCCTGCGCCAGTTGCGTGAATTGTGAATCCGGGAACTTCATTAATAACTGTTCAAGATGTTGCTTAAATTCTGTGTTCTTTTTTTGTTTTTTTGCCAGCTGACACTTCAGGTAAAGAATGCGGGCCTCAAGGCTTGGATTCTTAGGTAAATACTCTTTTTCTAATGAATTTATGCGATTTTGCGCAGCAACGTACTTTTTTTGATGTAAATAAAAATTAAATACGTAAACCTCTTTGTCTATTAGCTTAAATTCGCATGTATGTTGTATATCACGTACATCAGAGGCATGCTTTTTGTAGGCAGGGGTATCAAGATACTCTTTGCAAAGCTTGGTTGCCTCAATTGTTGTTGTCTGGTCGCAGTTAGGATTTAGAGTTTGGTAAAATTTTGAAAGAATTGCACGGTACTTTGCATACTCTGCATTTTCATCGGATGGATAGAATTGTGCAAAATTGTTGTAAAGTTCGTAAGCTGATGGGAACTTTCCAAGTTTAAAATAGGTTTCGGCTAAGGCTAATTTGTGTTGCGAGATATCCTGGCGGTCGGCAAAACGTGTCACTATCTCTTCCAAGTACTCCGATGCAGAATCCTCTTTTTTATTACTTAAATCTGCGTAAGCCTGTTGTTTGAGCTCTTCATATCCTAGTTCATTTCGGCTTTTTTGTTTACTGCAGCCACAGATAAATGTTGCTGCGCCTAAAGATAGGATTAGAAAACTTGTTTTTACAAGACGTGTCTTAACGAAACTTTTATTCATGAATAAACCCTTATTTTCAATAAACCGTTAATTTTCTAGATTATTATCTAAATTATAATTTGCGAGAGTCAGTAGCTTTTTGATAACCTTTATTACTTTAGTCGATTGTTTATCTTTACATGTTTTAAGACGATAATCAAGATAATGTGCTGGTTTGGCATATAAAAATTTATGCTTGAAAGAATAGTGCAAGCTGATCGGCAGTTTTTGCTTGTTTGAAAATATTTGTTGTTGGGTTGGCTTTAAAGCTTGGCTGGCAAAGATATTTTGTAGGTATGACAGATTTTTGTTTAGATTTTATGGGGTTCTGGTAAAATCTAATTATATTTTAACCGATGTATAGGTCTTTACGAAAGAAGAGGGCTTTATGAAAGAATATTTTTGGACTATGAAAGAATATTATAGGGAACTTAATAATAATTTACTGGTTCAATATCTTGGATATACGCCCTATGTGTGGCTGATTCTTGCTCTGGTACTGCTTCTTCTTGAACTTTCAACTCCAGGGTTATTTTTTTTCGTTGCCTTTGCATGTGGTGCCGTGTGTGCTGCAATCGTAGCTTTTTTTGATTTCTCAATAATTTTTCAAATTGTGATTGCACTTCTGGGTGGGGCAGTCTGTTTCATTGCTATTAAATCTTTTTTTGCAACACACAAAACCAAAAATCTTGATAATAAAACAAATGTTGATGCGTTGATTGGGCAAGAGGCGGTAGTTGTTGAACCAATTAGTGTGAATCAACCTGGGGCGGTCAAAGTTAATAGAGAGTTGTGGGGGGCAATTATAAGAGATGGCTCTATGTTGCAAATTGGCACTGTTGTTAAAATTGTTGATATTCAGGGTAACAAGCTTGTTGTTAGGAGTTTATGATGATTACAATGATTATTTCCGTATTTTTTGCTGTCTTGTTTATATTTTTGCTTGCAGCTCTTCTGAAATCAACTTATCTGGTCAGGCAAGCTGAAGTTGTTATGATTGAACGCTTTGGGTGTTTTCACAAGATGCTTACCTCTGGGTTGCATTTTGTTGTGCCATTTATGGATCAACCCAGAAGTGTTTACTGGACTCTTTTAAAAGATGATCCTCGCGGAAAAGTTACTTACAGATATAACTCTTTTATTGATAGAATTGATTTACGAGAAACCGTTTATGACTTTCCAAGGCAGAGTGTTATAACTAAAGATAATGTTTCGATCGAAATAAGCGTTTTACTTTACTATCAAATTACTGATCCTAAGGCTGCCATTTATGAAGTTGCAGACCTTCCCCTTGCGATTGAAAAACTGACACAAACTACCATGCGAAACATAATCGGTTCGATGGATTTGGATGAAACATTAACGTCGCGTGATAGAATTAATGAGAGATTGAGGCACGTGCTTGATGATGCAACCGAAAAATGGGGCGTCAAAGTTAATAGAGTTGAGTTACAAGAGATTATGCCTCCTGTTGACATTCGGCAGGCAATGGAAAAACAGATGAGAGCAGAGCGTGATCGTCGTGCCTTGATTTTGGAAGCAGAAGGACAAAAGTCATCGGCAATTCTTTGTGCTGAGGGTGACTATCAGTCTAAAGTTACTCGTGCAAAGGGAGAGGCTGAGGCCAGATTGATTTTGTCTCAAGCAGAAGCTGATTCAATTGAAGTTGTCAGAAAAGCTATCCCCAACGCTGATCCTTTGCCATACATGGTTGCAATTAATTACATTAAAACATTGCCTGAGATTACAAAAGGCAAAGACGATAAAATTATAATGATGCCTTATGAGGCTACAGCTTTGATGGGTTCGCTTACAACGATTAAAGAACTTTTTAACAAAAAATAATATTTTAACAAAATAATAAGGGCTATTTTGATATTTGGGTGGAGATGATGATGGTTTTACGAATGCAAGTGCCGGTTGTTTGGGTTGCTATTTTATTTATGTGCGTATGGTTTTTTTTGCCTTTCTTTAAAAGTAGTAGCGATCAGGACTATGGTGGTTACTCTGTTAATGATTTTAATGAAGATATGGGTAAGCTTTATTATGATTTGGGAAAACTTTCACAACGAAGAGGTGATTTTCAAAATGCCATCAAATCTTATACTTTGGCGCTTGCGCACAATCCTGAACATTCAATCTGCATGAATAATATTGAAATTTGCAAAGAAAAATTGAAAGAAAATATGTCAGGGGCTGTCGACTTGCTTACAAAACTAGATTCAATCGATTGAGTTAATATCAAATGAATTTTTGTGTTCCACTTTGCGATGAAAACTTATCGCAAAGTGGTGTGCATAATCTCTAAGAGCGGTTAATGTTTGTCCCACAAAACTTTTTAAATTCAGTTTTTTACCCTCAGGAATTCGTTTAGAAAAAACAGTTTCTTCTTTTTTTGCCAAGCTTGCAAATTCTGCCTGTGGAAATAGTTTCTGGACGGCGTTGAGTTGCCCCTTGCCTCCATCAATTAAGATTAAATCGGGAAGTTCGTTTGTATTTCTGTACCTGCGTTGAACAATTTCATGCAACGCGGCATAGTCATTTTGTTGTTCTATGCTTTTTATATAAAAATGCCTAAAATTTTTTTTGTCCGGGATGTTATCGGCAAAACGTACACATGATCCAACCATGTACATGCCCTGTTTATGTGAAATATCAAAACAATCAATAGTGTGGGGCTCAATTGGGAGTTTTAGTAGACTTTTCAGTGCTTTTGGAATTGTGGCCTGTTTTGATATTTCTGCATCTACATGAATTTTTGCTAACTTGATCAGATTGGCAAAGTGGCCGGATTCGGGCTTCATTATTATTGAGACGTCATAACTTTTCTTATGCCAAGATTTTATGAATTTTTGATAAAGTTTTTGGGTTGCATTATCAATTTCAAAATTAACTAAAATGATTGATGGGGCGGGATAAGTTCGATAGTAACTTTCAAAAAAATCTAGATAACTAGATTCTTTGATATTAGAGTTTTTCTGAGCCCTCTTCTGAGCCTTAAGAACCCATTGAAATGGTTCGACAAGCTCCCAGCCTTCGCTTAGGTTTAGCTTCGGCGGGCAGGCGCCACGAGCGGGTTCTTCAAGGTGCTCTCTGCGCTCACCCTGAGCCTGTCGAAGGGTTTGTTCTAATGGAGCCAGAAACTGGGCTGGCAATTGATACTCTTTGGGAAAGTAAAAAGCCTCTTTTTTTATAAGAACACTGTTTTTCTCTTTAAATAAAAATAGTGCAGACTTGTCTTCTGTTAAAAACCAGATATCTTTTTCATCGAGTTTGAATTTTGTTATTGGCTTAGTTTCAAGAATATCAAAAACTCTCTCAAATGCAGCCATATAACTGTGAAGTTGACGAGCCTTTTCAAATTCCATCTTTTTGTTATGTTCTTTGATTAAACTTTTTAAATGTTTTAAAAATTCGGCATGATTGTTCTTTAGTGCAAACTTTGCAAGCTCGATTCTTTCCAGATAACTGTTTTTATCAAAATCAGGTCTACATTTTCCTGCACAGATTCCCATGTGGTACGCAAGGCAGCCGCTAGGAATCTTTTTTTTGCACAGTTTTAATCTGAATGTCTTGATTAGGAAATCATAAACCTTTCGTGCCGAGTTTTTTTCTAAAAATGGGCCGAAATATGTGCCTTTCTGTTTTTGATTACGTACAAGCTTAAGTTCAGGTAATGTGACAGATGATAGATTTTGGCTTATTAGAATCCATAAAAAAGGCTGCCCAGTTTTCAAAAGTACATTGAATTTCGGTTGATGCGTTTGAATTAATTTTGCTTCAAGAAGCATGGCTTCAAGTTCATTTTTTGTTACTATAAAATCTAGATGCTCACTCTCTTGCCGTAGTGAGTAGGATTTTATGTCATCGCTTTTTAAATAACTTGATACGCGACTTTTTAAGTTTTTGGCTTTGCCAATATACAAAACAAGATCCTGAGAATCTTTAAAAAGATAAACGCCAGAGTTTCTGGGAAGATTTTTGATCTGTGTTTCTAGATTTTTACTATCAATCTCTTTCATGAGTTCAAATTTCCGATACAGTTATACAAGTTTATTTTTTTATTTAAAATATACATGAATTAGATCTAGTGTGTTTTGGGCAGCATATCTATTGTCATACGTGTACTGGCGGCCTTAATTTCCAGAAATCTGGCTGAATAGCGTTGGTGTACTTCTGGATTGTCATCTATTGTTACGTCTTCCCATGCGCTTGTATTAGAGAAATTTGTTGGATTATATGAACCATGCCAAACAAGACATTTATTTAATATATTACGTTTAAATATAATGAATTTATGATGGTCGGTTTCGAATCGGTGTCCAGCTGGACATGACACCTCGATGCCACTTCTAATTAAAAGTTTAATTGCTGACATGTTCTCGGCCTGTTGTTGATTGGTTACAATTTCAACTTTGACACCAACCCTATTTCTAAACATCAAAGATTTTGCTATCTCAGAATCTGAAATATGAAAACAACAAACTAATATACCTTCCTTCTCGTTTTTTATTAATGCATCTAGAACTGAATTTAATGGCACATTGGGCCCAATTTCAGGATGAATTTTGCGATGATAAGGTGGATTGGTAAATAACGTTCTAGGGAATTCAAATTTTTCAATAAACTGAAATGCATAAAGATAGCTAATGATTCTTTCTATATTGCCAGCTGCACCTGATATGCAAATTCCGTCTTCAAGTAATTTTGAAATTTCTTCCTCACGGCCGAGTGCTTCTTGATAGAGCTCTCGTCTTTGTTCGCTGGTCAATCTTGCCGCAGGCTCAGATGCCAACAGTGACCCAATTGCTGTAAGATTTAGAGTTGTGATTTCGTGTTTAATTTTTTCCACCAAAGATTGTGCATCAGATGTCTGCATCTGCAAATCTTCATGGGTTGCATCAGATGATTGTTCCATAGCCTCATATTCTAATAATGGTTGTGGAACTCCTAAAAAACAACGGAATTCATCATCCCTTCCGTCATCCATTTTGTCATCCATTCCATAAATTAAATAAAATGGAGAGGTGAAGAGAGCTGTGATTAAAAATATTTTTCTTAAATTCATGTTAATTCCTATAAAATACAAAATGTTATTGTTACATAAACTATACTTACATTGTATGGGAATATTTTCTATTATTCAAATGGGTGTTGTTTTTTCGCTTTTTAACCCAATATTTAGATCCAAATTCGCTAAAAGTGATAAAAACTGTTGATTTTAAATTAATTATCAAATTTTATTTGAAGAGCTTTAAAAATGATGTATTTTATAGACCTAGGTTTGTTATTGTCTAATTTTTTATCTAATTTTATGTCTGAAAGTAGGATATGTTTAACAAATTACGTTTTCCATTGGTTGTCAGCGGTATTGTTATTTTCTGTGTAATAGGTTGGATTGCAAGTTCAATATACACATATTTTTCATACAGCACTGCGCCCAAGTTTTCTCTTAGCGGAATTGAGACTGACTTAGCATTTGCAAAAGAGCTTAAGTTCTCGGTTTGTGCAGATACCGGTTATAAAATTTCCCCAATTGGTGTTTTGATTGATGGGAAAGAGGTTGAATTCAATGGGGTAAAAAAGGTTGGAGCGAAGAAATTTGAAATACCAATCTCAACAGACATTAGAACGTATTCGGATGGAAAACATAAGCTTGATGTCTATGCTATAGATTCAAGTTTTAATAAAAATAAAGCTGTACAGTCGACAGAGTTTTGCGTTGACAACAGCCCTCTTATGGCGGCATTTATAGAGTCCGGTTATAAGGTTGATCAGGGCAAAACGTTGCATATTAAGATTCGATCAAACAAAAAACTGGCAAAAGCTGAAGTTGAGTTTTTATCTGCAAAATATGAATGTTTTCCTGATTCCAAAGGCTCAACAACTTATGAATGTTTTATTCCAATTGAAACTGAGACTGCTGCTGCAGAGTATCAACTCACTGCGTGTTTGGAAGATCTAGTAAATAATAACTTGAAACTAAATTCGCAAGTCCGGATTATTGAATTCCAATTTCCTCATCAGCGCGGATTTACTGTGAAAAAGGAAAAACTTGAGGAAGAAAAAGAGATTAGCGCAAGTGCCAAGGTTTTGGACGAAGCAATTGTGCGTTGGCTTGAGCAGTCACCCAAAGAAAAAATGTGGCATGGGCCATTTGAATTCCCTGTAAATGTCAAACGAATTTCAACGCCTTTTGGAGAGATAAGAATGACTCCTGAGTTGGGGAGATATATGCATCGTGGGGTTGATTTGATAGATAATCCAAAGGCGGTAGTTTGGGCAAGTCAAATTGGAAGAGTTATTATAAAAGATCGCTTTTTAATATCGGGCAACACTGTTGTTTTGGATCATGGTTGCGGAGTTTTCACACTTTACTTTCACTTAGAAAATTTTGCAGATATTAATGTTGGCGATATAGTTAAAAAGGGGAATCCAATCGGTAATCTTGGAATGACCGGATATGCCAATGGATACCACCTACATTGGGAGTTACGAGTAAGAAATATTTCAGTTGATCCTATAGAATGGACTAAAAGAGTTTATTAAACAAAGCTTATAAAAAAAGGCCCGGAAACCCGGGCCTTTTAATTTTGGTTTCGACGTTAAACTGTTACAGTTGCATACAACTCTTCGAGCGAAATTTGTCCGCTATTAACCTTTTCCAGCCCATCATTCATCAATGTCTGCATTCCGGTTTTTAGCGCCTGTTGCACAACGTTTGTTGTTGCAGCTTTTTGCAAAACCAGATCTCTTATCTGATCATCCAAAACCAATAATTCAAAAACGCCTAGGCGTCCCTTGTGCCCAAGATTAAAGCAGTCAGCACAGCCGGGTGCTGCAAAATTAGTTTTTAGATTTTTTATGTCAGGATTTTTAGATTCTGTCTCGCTTTTACATTTATTGCAAAGCTTACGAGCAAGTCTTTGAGCCAAAACTCCGGTCAACGTAGCATTGATGAGAAATGGTTCAACTCCCATATCAAGAAGCCGAGTGACTGCCCCTGCGGCATCGTTTGTGTGCAACGTGCTAAAAACAAGATGTCCGGTAAGTGAGGCTTCAATTGCAATTTGCGCTGTGATTTTATCCCGTATTTCACCAATCATTATAATATCAGGGTCCTGGCGTAGCATGCAGCGCAATCCATTTTGGAAACTAAAGCCTGCTTTGTCATTTACTTGGCTTTGTGTAATACCCGGAACGGCATACTCAACCGGATCTTCCATTGTAACAATGTTTATTCCCGGTTTATTCAATTCCGAAAGAATGGCATATAAAGTTGTTGTTTTGCCGGATCCTGTTGGACCTGTTACCAAGAAAAATCCATGAGGTTTTTTAATTAAACTCTGGATATGTGTGAGCATTTTGGAATTCATGCCAAGAGATTCAAGATTTAAAAGATTGTGTGATCGATCAAGAATTCTGACAACCATTTTTTCGCCATATGTTGACGGAAAAGTTGAAATTCGAAGATCTATAACTTGATCTTGATCTTGAAATTGGTTTTGATTTTGTATACTAGCTTCAGTTGGACGTGTTTTAATATTTAATTTGATTTTACCATCTTGAGGAAGCCGTTGAACTGCTATATCCAATCCCGCAATGATTTTTATTCGAGAAATCACGAGTTTTAGCATGTCCGGATTTATTGCGTCTTGGTCGTAGAGTGTGCCGTCAATTCGGTATCGTGTACGAGCACCCATCTCCTCAGGCTGCATATGGATATCAGATGCGTGCATGGAGATTGCGTTGTAAATGATCTGATCCACATAATCGATTATAGGATCAGAACTCATATTTTGGGTTATTTTTTCTTCAGTGTTGAATAGTGAGTATGTGGATGAGGTGTTTAGTGTGCCGTCATCCATATCTTTATCCTAATCTGCTGCCAAGTAGAAATCCGATGAGTGATGCTATGGATACAATTACGTTCTTTTTAATCCACTCAATTCCATGATTTACCATTGGGGTCATAAAATCTTTACTATCAGCTGATGATGCCCCAAACATGTTTTTTATAGCGTTCCAATCTATTGTAAGCAGTTTGCCGTACTCCATTCCTTTGACGATTAGTGCGCTTAAAAGCAGGCTCAATACTATAGTTTTGAAGTGTTTTTTTAAAATATATCCAATTCCAAAACTGATGCAGAAATATATACCTGCCTGAATTGCTTCTGCTACCGGGGAGCTTCCACCAACTTCGTTTGACCATTTATTTAAATCAAAGTCATTCCAGGCTGTCTTTACTTTATCCAGTGTGCTTGTCAGTGTAGTACTCAGTGTGTTACTTTCCATAATTCCGATCCTCTCACAGTTAAAAATTGAAAATGTATTTAACATTCATAAAAGTTTAACGTGAGGATGATTTTTTTTGCAAAGAATTTTATAAAGTCGTTTGAAATGTTGTTAAAATATAGGAAGTTGTGAAAATAAAACAAGGCGCAGATATCTGCGCCTTGTTTTTACTAATTGAAATCAGTTAGCTCTTGTTTAGAGAACTGCATCCTTAAGTTGTTTGCCGGGCTTAAATTTAGGAACTTTTTTAGCAGGGATTGTCATCTTATTTCCTGTTGCAGGATTTATGCCAATTCTTGTTTTTCTTCTGATAACGGTAAATGTTCCGAAGCCTGTCAAAACAACATCTTTACCTTTTTTCAATGTTGATTCTACCGCTTCGATGATTGACTCGATAGCACCTTTGCATGCAGCTTTGGAGAGTTTTGTACTCTTCGCCATATGCTCAATTAATTCTGCCTTATTCATAGAAATCTCCTATCCAACATAAAGTTAGGATATCAATAGTGTTACACTTACGATTTCACCATACTTAAAATATATTATATCACATAATTGCTGATCACATCAGATTTGTCAAGTGTCTTTGTTATAATGTTTAAGTTCGACGGGGGGGAGCGCCATTTTTTGCTTTTTAATAAAGCAAAAAATGGTATAAATTTTTTTTGAAGAAGCTTCAGTTTTTAGGGGTCATTTTGTTATAGTTACGTTCAAGATAGAACTGTTTGGCTTTTTTTTAGGAATTTTATGTCAAATATTATAAATGAATTTGTTATGCGTATGCCAAAGGTTGAATTGCACGTGCATTTAGAGGGAGCAATTAGCCCGGATACGTTATTTGAACTTGCAGCACGTAATAACATTGACCTGCCAATAAAAGCTGCAACAAAGTTGAAGGAGCTGTTTAAATTCAAAAATTTTCAGCAATTTATAAAAATTTATGAGCTTGTTACCAGTTGCCTTAAAACTGTCGATGACTACGAATTGATTTCATATCAATTTGGGTGTGAATGTGCAAGACAAAATATTCGTTATGCAGAGGTAACTTTTTCAATTTTTACCAACTGCCGGTCAACCGGCTTGCCCTGGCAGGAAATTATGCAAGCGTTAAATCGTGGACGAAAGAGAGCAGCGATTGACTTTGGAGTTGCTTGGAATTGGATATTTGATATTTTGCGCGATGAACCGGAATCGCAAAAATTTGTTCTTGATGCCGCTTTAAATTCCAAAGATCAGGGTGTTGTTGGCTTGGGTTTGACCGGAAGTGAAAGTCTTTTTAACACAGAGGACTTTAGTGGAACATTCGAAACTGCGCATCAAAATAAAATTAAAATAGCAGCTCATGCAGGAGAAATGGCCGGGCCAAAAAGTATCTGGAGTGTTATAAATCTTCTTCATGCTGATCGAATAGGGCATGGAGTTACCTGCGTTCAAGATTCCGAATTAATCGATTTTTTAAAACACAAACAGATTCCGCTAGAAATCTGCTTGACCAGCAATATTTGCATGGGTGTATTTCCTGATTTTAAATCTCACCCGTTTCGTAAATTATGGGATTCCGGACTTTTATTGACTATAAACTCTGATGATCCTGCGCTATTTAACACAGATTTAAATAATGAGTACAAAATACTGGCCGATCATTTTGGATTTAATCTAAACGATCTTGAGAAAATTAGCTTGAATGGAGTGCACGCAAGTTTTTTACCTGCGGAGCAGAAACAAAAGCTTGAAAAGTCATTTAAGACTGAATTTGCAAATTTACGTAAAGAGTTGGAGATCTAATTTGGGTGGCCGTGCCATCTGTGTAGCGCGTAAATTTAGGATGGCCTGCTCTTCGTAGCTATGAGCCCACAGGGCGAAAGCGTAGGAGAGTGCCGAGGACCGGACTCGAACCGGTATGGGTGGATTACACCCGAGGGATTTTAAGTCCCTTGCGTCTACCAATTTCGCCACCCCGGCACATACGATAAGCAGAGTAATATGAACAGTCTTACATGTCAACAATCGATAAGACTTGAGCTGAGAAGATTGGAGGCGGCACCCGGAATTGAACCGGGGGTCGCGGTTTTGCAGACCGCTGCCTTACCACTTGGCTATGCCGCCGTATAATTCAAAGAACTGTTTAGGGAGGTTACTAATCCATGGATCCTGAAACGAGTTCAGGATGACAAACCCCTGACAAGTTAACAACCGTAGTACTTTCAATTTTCACGTTCACAAAGCTGCCAACTAAACTCGCATTTTTACCTGTTATAAGTACCCGAGCGTTTGCTTCTGTTCTTGCTAAAAGTTTACCAGGCTCTAGCTCTTTTTCAATAAGAACTTTCAAAGTTTTGCCAATCTTTTCCCTGTTTTGTTCCAAAGAGATTTCTCGCTGGCGCCTTTGCAGTTCGCTTAAACGTCGAGCCTTTTCCTCCTGGGTACAATCATCTGGCATGTTATAAGCTTTGGTAAATTTGCGTTTGGAGTAAATAAATGAGTAAATTTGGTCAAATTTTACCATTTCCATTACTTTCCGAGTTGCCAAGTAATCCTGCTCGGTTTCTCCCGGAAATCCGACGATTATATCTGTAGTTATCCCTGCATCCGGCATTAACTCTTTAATCCAGCCTATTTTTTCTAAAAATTCTGCCACTGTGTAGTTTCGGTTCATGGCTTTTAGAATTGTGTCTGATCCGGACTGCAGCGGAAAGTGCAAAAAAGCAGTAAGTTTTGGTCTGTTGTCTGCCATAACTTGAAACAGATCTTTTGTCATATCTTGTGGATGTGGGCTTACAAATCGTACCCAAAAATCCCCCTCAATTGATGCAACTTTTTGTAAAAGATCAGGGAAGCGAGTGCCGGTTTGTGGATCAATGTAAGAATTGACATTTTGGCCAATTAATGTGATCTCTTTTGCCCCACGATCAAGATCCTTTTTTACGGCATTTAAAATGTCGGCCATCGGATAGCTTATTTCGCGTCCGCGGGTGAATGGCACGATGCAGTAGGAGCAGTATTTGTTGCATCCGGTCATGATGTTAATCATGGCTCGAACATCAGATATTTGTTCTGAATGCAGGCGCGCTCGTGGTGCCGTGCCCGGCGTAGCCACGAAGGGCGAAGCCTGGGAGCTTGTCGAACCATCACTTGGTGACGCGCCGGGTTTCAGAAGAAGTCGCCTGTCTTTGTTTGATTCATCTTTGATATGCTCGTTTAAATTAAGTCTGCTGATACTGCTTGGATCTGTGTTAATTCGGGTTGAGCCAATGGCCCTTTTGTCAAATATCTTTTTTAGCCTACGATCCTGTTTTAAATATTTTATTTTTGAATCCGGATTTTGTATAAATAAATTCTTTGCTGTTTGAATATTTGAGATTAATTCAGCCAAATATCCCTGCAGTGCAGCGATTTCCTCGCGTGCACCATGGACGAAACTGATGCATTCAAAGTATTCATAAAACTCTTTTTTCTTGTAGCTGGCTACGCAACCGATAACACCAATTTTCAGATGGGGTTTATCTTTTTTTAATTCTGCCAGTCTGCCAATGTATGAATAAAGCTTCTGTTCTGCCTTTTCGCGGATTGCGCAGGTATTAATAATTATCAGATCGGCATTCCGTTCGGAATCAACAGGTATGCACCCCAGTTCTATTAAAAATTTGGCAAGGCCTTGTGAGTCTGCAAAATTTGCTTGGCATCCATAAATTTTGTTAAAAAACGTAACCATAATTAATTTAGAATTCTACTTAGTTTAAATGGCGTTTTAATTGCTGTAATACTGTATTTTCTAAGTATATCCAAAATTCAGTAATGCTCAAACCCGTTTTATGGGACCCTACTGATGCATCCAGGTAGCAGAAAAAGAGCCGCTACTACCGATAATTGATGGGGAGTCCTTTGGGGTACCGGAATTAGTTATCATCTCTATTGCACTGCTGGCCCATGCTTTGTTATTAATCAAACCGGTGACCCCTTTGATAGTTGCTTTGCAGTTTGCCATATAAGCTGTTCCAAAATTTGCCAAAGGCAAAACAGTATTCATATATGGCGCCTCTACTATCCATTCGGCTGATTGTCTTTTGGCAGATGCTGATTTTGTATATTTAGTTGGGATTGTCGTGGTAACTTTCTGTGTTTGGTTGGATAAAATCATTGTAAAAACATTTTTCGATGAATATGTTACCGAAGCGGTAATCACGTCACCGCTTTTAAGAGGAAATCCATTGATCGAATAGCTATCACCTGGATACATTTCAAACCAGGCATAATGCTGTATTCCCCCATTCGACCAATCATGTTCAGTCCCTATCTGTTCGACCGTTGAATTGCTATACCCATCTATTCCAACCCAAACAGCACAGTAAGTGTTGGTGTTAGCAGGTTTTATAGCGGGGACGATCCAATATGCAGATACAGCAGTAACCGAATTGGGGGCTGGCTTGGTCAGGTTAGTTTCTGCCACATATCCACTCCAGTTTGTGCTGTAGCCTAGAATCTCACCTTTCGTTGGGATATGTGGGTGGGTTCGATGGTGTGAGCTTCGATCAATTCGTTTTATAGTACATTTGATTTGAACATGATCTTTGGGAATTTCTGGTTGCTTATAAGCAATGGCAGATGTCCCAACCGCAATTAGCTGGCTGGTATATATGACCAAAGACAATGACAAAATTTGTGTTAAAAAACGCATATTCATAAGATCTCCCAATCCTGTAACGGATTATACAAATTACTACTTACTTGGCTTGTATAGCATCCCCAAAAAACGAATGTCAATTATTTGGCATTCGCAGCCGACATTCTCTTTCTGATGGGCATATTTTCTTGGCTTGGCTTCAAAAACGTGTAAAATAGAAGCGAGATTTCTTTTTTTGCACATGAATATCATCTTATTTACGAAAGGTTGTTATGGCAATTCAAGCTGGGCTGGTAGGACTTCCAAATGTTGGAAAATCAACACTTTTTAATGCGTTGACAGATGCCGGCATTCCGGCTGAAAATTATCCATTTTGTACCGTTGACCCAAACGTAGCCATAACAAATGTTCCAGACATTCGTCTAGATCGTCTTGCTAAATTTTTTGATTCCAAAAAATTTGTTCCGGCCTCAGTCAAATTTGTTGATATAGCCGGTCTTGTAAAGGGGGCTTCAAAGGGGGAAGGGCTTGGAAATCAATTTTTGTCACATATCATGGAAGTTGATCTGATTTTGCATGTTTTACGTTGTTTTGAAGACCAGAATGTGATCCATGTTAGCAACGCAATCAATCCAATTGATGACTTTGAAATTATAGTTGCAGAATTAATGCTAAAAGATCTTGAGTCTGCTGAAAAACGCGAACAAAAAATTTTATCAAATCTAAAAAAGAATATGCTGGCACAAGAAAAAAAATTGTTGGAGATGGAGCAAGACGTTATTGCTCAAATTAAAGACGCATTAAATGCCGGGAATTATAACAGGGTTCGCGAAATTTATCTGCAAGGCAAGGCAGCCGGAATTAACATGATTCCATTTTTGTCAGCCAAAAATTTTATAATAATTGCGAATTTATCTGAAGATGATTATGTCGGCCAAAACTATCAAACAAACACCTTTTATCAAAGCTTGGTTGAAAAATTTGGCGTCGAAAGAGTTATCCCAATTTGTGCAAAAATTGAGGCAGAATTGGCACAGCTTGGTGATGCTGATGCGGCAGAAATGATCGAGTCATTAGGGATAACAGAAAAAGGTCTTGATAATATTATTTCAAAAGCTTATTCAAATCTTGGTTTAATCTCATATTTTACTGTTTGTCCCAAAGAAGCTCATGCTTGGAGTATTCGCAAAGGTACACTTGCACCAAAAGCAGCAGGTGAAATTCACTCTGATCTGGAACGTGGTTTTATCTGTGTTGAGGTTTATAACTGCGAAGATCTTTTTCAAGTTGGTACTGAGGCTAAGCTCAAAGCAATTGGTAAACTTCGAGTCGAAGGCAAGGATTACGTGGTGCAGGACGGCGATTGCATCAATGTTAGGTTTAATGTTTAATCAAGATTAGCATATCCGTCATATTGAAAATGAATCAAATTTGGATTAAATAAAATTACAGCCGTTGATACATTTGATCGAGTGTGAACAAAAAAATCACATTGTGCAAGCAGAAGGGCTTCAACCAGAACATCACGTCCCAGATTGGCAAAATATCCCTTTTCTACTTTATTATTTGCATGGGTATAATGAACAGGTTTTCCATCAGCGCTTCGCATTGCTTGGGCATAAACTATCACATTTCCATTCAAATTCTTTTTGGCAAAATTGATTAGGCGTTGTTCATCAGAAGCAACAAGGAACTTAATTTGCTTTTGGGTAGCTATTTTTTTTGCCGATTGAGCATATTCTTTTGCCTTGTTTATAACAGCCAATGGATTTATTGGTTTTGCCTCAAATTTCTTATCTGTTCCTCTTAAATGGATGCCAATCACAATGCAATTTTTCATATTTTTATTATAAAAATTGTTTACTACATCTAAAACATAGGGTTTGATTTTTATATGCTTTTTAATAACCGCATGCATTTTCGATCGTAGCTCTTCCATATGGCTGTAATCCTTATAAGGGATTCCAAATCCACTTGGTGTTTCATACACTCGATTTATTTTATTGCCCGGTTCATATTTGGCATCAGAAATCGGTTCAAAGTAATATTCCCAAGCATTATGTGAGTTATTAAAACCGTTGGGTTCGTAATATAAACTCTTATTATCCCAGTATATGACAGCTTTTTTTCCTTCTTGGTCGCACCATGAAATGTTTTGAATTGCCCCCAAAAATTCTGAGAAAAATCCACAGTTCTCACGAGCCCTGAGGATATACTTTTCAGAATCAATATTTTGTGTTTTATTTGACGATGGTATCGACTTTACTTGTATAAAGGTTGCACTACACAAGATCATGGTTGTAAAATTAGAAACTAAAAATATAACCAGGTGTATAGAATGATTTGTTTTCATAATTTTCTGCCCCTTTTCTAGAAATCGCATCAATACAATTTGGTATGTGGAATCAGCACTGGTGGCTCCTTTTTATAGGGACGATCTTTTAATATGTAATTTCTTACCCCTGATGAATGAAGATGACAACATTGAATACTGAGACACGGGTTTGTTACGCATAAACCACTTTTTTGTGCATAGTAAACAATTTCTGGGTCGCAGCCATTCAAACCAAGCATTATGTCGTCATTTTCAAATTTTCGCAGCGGTGTTACAAATATCCACGTATCTTGAGATATGAGGTCCTTGCGCATGACAAGTTGATTGTCACGCTGCACATTCCATCGAGTAAGCGCAATAAACTTGCCAGTAAAATCGTATGACTTAAGCAAATCTAGCGTTTCATTAAAAAATATATCTGCATTGCTCACGATAATTTGTTCTTTCGGATACTGCTTGTTTGCAAGTGCAAAAAAATCTCCATACGTTGGTCGATGAGCGGTCAAAGTAATTGTAATAGGTTGTTTTTTTAAATAATTAAACAAAAAATTATTTTCTGGATTTTTGTCATCATTTGATACGTCATATAAAATATGAATTCTCTTAATCAAATGATGCTGCAGGTTTTTTTCTAAAGTTGCCATGTATTCGGCACAACGACATACATTTTTTTCATTGTAGAGAAATGTTAAAAGCGTAAACATGTGTGAGATTTGTGGATGTGTTTTTAGATAGTGATTATTTGTACAATACAATGTTTTAGTTGTAAAAGTTAATAATAAAATTACAAGCAGATATCCTAACTTCATATCCCCCCCTTAATAAAAGATAAAAGAATGATTGCCCTTTCCCTACATAACAACTTACACGAAAATTAATTTGGATGTACAGATATTTGTAATAATCAAAAGAGTAAGCTCAGGATTAAAAGCAATTCCCGCATCTTAGTGAAAAACAAGTTTTTGCCTTAACTGAGGACTAAAAAATGTCGGGTGCTAAGAGTTTAGATATTGTACATTTGGGTACGCCGATCTTCTTCATGTTTTTGTAGGGCCGATTGCCTGGATAATTTCTGATTTTTGACAAATGAAGATGGCAACATTGAATAGAGAATGATGGATTAAATAACGTAAGTCCGCTTTTTTGTGCTTGATAAGCGATAACATTTTCGCAACCCAACAGCCCAATTTTAATTGTATCATTTTCGAATTTTGGTAGCGGGGTTTGGAATATCCACACATCTTGAGAGCCCCCGTTAGGGGCGCATTCAGTGAGCGATCCATCCGCTTGTACATTCCAACGGGTTAATGCTATAAATTTATTAGATAAATCACATGCTTCGAGTAACGATAAGGTTTCGTTGAAAAATATGTCGGCATTACTTACGATTACCCTGCAATTTGGATATTTTTTATTTGCTATTTTGAAAAAATCTCCGTATGATGCTCGGTCTGAAATATAAGAAAGTCTTATTTTTTTGGATTTAAGATAGTTGAGTAGCATGCTATTTTTTGAGTCGTCTTTAGAGGTGTCATAAATGACATGAATAGTGTCTATTGATGTATTTTTTAAATTATTTTCAATACATGTTACGAATTCTAAAAATCTTTTTTCGTTTTTTTCATTGTAAAGCGTTGTCAACAGTTTAAACTTTCGAGAGATTTGTGGATGTGTTTTTAGAGAGTGATTATTTGTACAATATAATGTTTTAGTTGTAAAAGTTAATAATAAAATTACAAGCAGATATCCTAACTTCATATTCCCCCCTTAATAAAAGAATGATTGCACTTTCTCTACATAACAACTTATACGAAAATTAATTTGGATGTACAGATATTTGGAATAATCAAAAGAGTATGCTCAGGATTAAAAGCAATTCCCGCTAAAAATTTTTCGTGATAAAGGGGCTCGCTGCAGGATTAAGGGCTGTTATTTATTCATTTCCAGGATCTTGTTGTTTGGAGCTATCGATTGCAGCAAAAAATATTTTTATGAAATTATCTATTGAAAAGTTTGATGCCTGCGAAGAATTAAAGAACCTTTTTATGTTTTCTAGATATTTGTTATATGTCTTCTTATCCATGCTTTTTAAAAATAGATATAAATCGTCATGCGACTTAAATTTACGGCGGTCAATAAAACAGTTAGCAGGAACATAATCTGGGATGTTTGATGCTCCCCAATAAACAGGAACACATCCTGCCGCCATGCAATCGAAAATCTTTTCAGAAACATATCCAAAAACGTTTTGAATATTTTCATAGCAGATGCAAAATTTGTATTGTTGCAGAATTTGTGCTTTATTTGTAATATTCCCCTTATAAGATGGGTATTCTTTTGTATTCCAGCCTATGCCATATAAGTCAAATTCATTTTGGTGAAGAGATTCAAAGAATTTTATTGTCTTTTTACGTTCAGAGTACAATTCGTTACGGTTTTTCTCGTTGTTCCAGTTTTTGTTTCCTGCGATTAATGTACAAAATTTCTTTTTAGCAAAATCTGGAATATTTTTAAGCATACTTAGGTATGGTTGTGGCATGTAGAATTTAAAATAAGTTTTGTTATCAACAAAATTATCAAGCATGGTAAACGTTTTTCCAAAATGCTTTGTAATATCTGGAATATGCGCCCATCCCTCAAGCAATGGAGATTCGTATAAAAAAAGAATACGTTTTTCTAAAGGGTATTTTTCTAGTTGCCTGAAAAATTCAGGATTTAAATGTTTTGTTGTAATAACGACAATGGCGGCTACATTGGTTGAGTTTGTAATGTCTTTTGTTACTTTTAAAGAATGACCAAGTTTTTCTGCTGCATTTCTTAATTCGATAAATGGCTTATTGCAGTCATCCCTTTCATTTGGATTAAAAAGTAGATTCTCTTTTCCTGAAGAATAAGGTGGAACTAAGTAAATTATTTTTTTGGTAGTGGCTGACAAATTTACGTAGAATAACAAGCCACATATAAAAAATATTTTTATATGCATAACTAACGCTTTTTTTTTGATAAAAATACCAGAATTATTTAGTAATTATTTTTCTTTTTTCAAATATCCTGGAGATCCGTTGTCTGAAAGTGCTCCAGGCTGGTTTGATACAATATCATCTGTAACGGTATACAAGTGTATGTCGTCAGGCATAGTAAAATCCATATCATATGGAAGAAATAGGGAATACTTACAAAAAAATTTTAAAAGCTTTTGTATTCCAGACTTCCTAATTATCATTGAATGTGCTCCATAACGTGCTCCAATTTTTATAAAATCAGAATCAATTTGTTTTCTTACCGCAAATCGTTCAGGATGCAAAGGGGAAAAGTTTGGTCTTTTGGCATAACTTAAACATACAACATAGTTTCCATTTCGATCCTTTGCATCCTTGTCTGTAAACAGTATATCCCATCCTTTTTTACCTACAAGATTATCTAATTTATCAATTAAAGATGAAATTTTATGTGGATCCTTAATAATCTGAATATCATCTTCCATTACCCATATCGTATTATATTTTGAATCCAATGCATCTTTAAGAATCGAAAGATGACTTAGGTTTATTCCAATTGGCCCGCGAACCGTACAATGACAGAAATAAGTTCTTCCTTTGACGTTCATAATTTCATGCTGAAACTCTCCTTTATCTGGTGAATAATAAGTTCCCCATAGATCTTTCGCCATCCATGTTTCGTATTTTACGCCAACATCGTTAATGGTTTCCATTGGTAATTCCCATCCATTAACTGCAGAAAATCTAAATGGCTCAATATTGTACTTAGATAGTTGTTCTTTGCAACGGGCAAATTTTTCTGGTCGTTTATCCAAATTTATCATGTAGATAAAATCTATATTTTTTATTTTGTGATTTCCAGATTTTCCGACTATTTTTTTTAGATGGGTTTCAACGTTAGCTGATATGGGATTAATGCTTAGTGAAAAAAATAAAAAAAGTATTTTATAATTCATTTTTATTATCCTTGCTTATCATATATTAACGTGTCTACGCCAAAGAATTTTTTTATTCTTACATCATTGGGAATCAAAAATTCTTTAATCAAGTCAAAATATTTTTTTGCAAAGGCTGGTTGTGCAAAAAATATTTTGTTCCATGCAATTAAAAATGGTTTCAAACAATTAACATTTTTATTCATAAAAAAATTAAGGCCTTCAGAAACTCCTGGCCAACAAGTGTGAAAATAGTCATCAATGATTATAACGCCTCCATCAGCCAGGCAGTTAAATGCATTTTCCATGTCTTTAATGGTAGAGGGAGCTTCATGGCAACCATCAATGCTAAATATTCTAAAGCCTTTCCCATTTTCCATTACACTGAGATAATCTTTTGCTGAAAAGCTAGAGGAATCACCTTTTATAACTCTAAGATTACTATGTTTTGAACAATACTTTTCTACATTTTTATTAAAAATTTCGAAGCTACAAGAACCTCCTCCGGAATTGTCGCGATTGAATTCGTATGATTCAAAGCAGTCTATAGCAGCAGCATATTCATTGTTTTTAGCAAGTAGCATTAATGGAATAAAAGATTTGCCTTGCCAAACACCAATTTCACCCAAATTTCCATTAATGCTATTTTTTGTTTGAAATAAATTTATTAAGAGGAGTATTATAATATGTCTTTTATCAAACCATCCATCAACTTTATCTATATCTGAATAATATTTTTTTATATCAGAAGATATCGTTATGTTTGCTAGGCGTTCAAAATTTTTAAGGTCAAAAATGTTGCTTGTATCAGGTTTTTTGGCTTCTTGTTTGGCTTCTACTGCTTTTGGAGGTACAATTTTTTTTGAGCTAGCATTTATTTGAATTGAAACCAACGTTTGCAAGAGAATAGGTGCAAGGAAACAATTTTTTATTGTCATTTTTACCCTTTTTTTAAATAATATACTTTTATGAAAAACATTTTTTCATATTTTCCCACAATTTATCTTTATCTATTGAAATGATGCGAATTGATGAATCATTTTCTCCACAAGCAACATGCAATAAAGTTTGCCTATCTTTCTTTTCTACAACAAATCCACCAGGAAATATAACATGTAAATTTTTAACTCTGTGTTTGGCTGTACATAATTCGTCATTTTTAATTGGTTCTGGCGTAATAGCGAGAATTTTGAATGGTGGGGCTGCTTCAAAAATATATGCTCCCATGAAGTATCGATATTCTTTTGTTTTTGTATGAAATTTCCATGAATGAAAAAATGTGAGATAAACTCCATCAACCAACCGAGCTGGTGTTCCACCTCTAATGTTTCCAAATATTTCACTGTCCCATAAAGTTTTTAAATTTAATTCATTTTTTATTATTTTACATGATTTAGATAGATCTATAATTATATGAGGGCATGTCATGTATATATAATAACGCCAGTTCGATAATTAAAAAAGTTCTTTAAAAAAAGCCTTTCTCGTTTAAATTGAGAAAAATGAAACCCTCAAAAAAAAAGAGAAAGGCTAAACATGTTCTTAACAACTATTTTTTGCGAAATTGATGATTTTTGCAAGCAATATGAAAAATATGTTAAAGAAAAGAGAGTAAAGAATAACACGTTAAATGCTGCAGGACGCCCACGAGGCATGACTCTAAGCGATATTCTTACGATTTGCGTATATTTTCATTATTCTGGATATCACACATTCAAAAGATATTACAAAGACCATGTTTGCAAAGAATTGAAAACAGCCTTTGGGGCTTTGGTTAGCTACACTCGCTTTACTGAGTTAATGCATGAGGCTGCAGAGCCATTGGCATTATTTGCTGCAAGTCGCAACAGTAAAAATATGCGCGGTATTGCCTTTATTGATTCCACAAAATTGGTTGTGTGCCACAATCTTCGAATTTACTCACACAAAGTTTTTAAGGGTATTGCTCAGCGCGGAAAATCATCAATGGGCTGGTTTTATGGGTTCAAACTCCATCTTGTGATTAATCATTTCGGTGAAATTTTGTCATTTTGGATTACCCCAGGAAATACTGATGACCGTAACGAATCAGTTATTTCTAAAGTTACAAAAAATCTTTGGGGTTGGCTTTTTGGCGATCGTGGTTATATATCACAACCTCTTTTTGAAAAACTTTTTAGGCGTGGTCTCAAGCTTATAACAAAGCTTAAAAAGGGTATGAAAAACAAGCTCATGATCTTTTTTGAAAAACTTTTTCTAAAAAAACGAAACATCATTGAATCTGTTAACAATATCCTGAAAAATACCTTTAAAATCGAACATACTAGACATAGATGTGTTAAAAATTTTTTCACGAATGTTTTTGCTGCAATTTCAGCCTATTCTTTTCATCAACACAAACCTGCGATAGGTGTGGGGTTTTTTGCTGAAATTCCAAGCCTTAACTAATTATCGAACTGGCGTTATAATAAAGCCCCCCGGATCCTTCAGGATATTCAAATGGGGTCCAATTTTTTTCAACAAGTGTTAATGGAATATTATTTGATGGAATTTGTTCAATATCTGAAAGGTAAGCTTTTTTGGGGTCGAATTTCCCTTTAAACATCTGTCTTCTCCATGGAGTTTTACTCTTCGTAGTATGTTGATGTACATCAACATCGCTATTATAAGTTAAAAACAACTGTCTACGACAAGAGTGTATTCGTGCATCTTCTGGTGTAAATGGAATAAGCTTCTCTGTCAAATTTGTTTTTGAGGTTGCTTTTTTAATTTCAACATTTTTAATAGGAGTTACTTGTTCGAAATTTTTATTTAGGCACACCATTTTAATTTGTGGTTGTTTGTACCCACATGCACATAATTTATTTTCAGTGTCATGTCGAAAAATTAAAAGGTACCCACTGCCATACTCAATTATGGATGCATTATATGCATTGTCTATTGATTCATTAAATTGAATTAATTTGGTATTTATTACCATATTATTTGTATTTGTTGCTGTCATTGACTGTGTTGCTAATGGAATTAAAAAAAATATAGCAAATTGTTTAAGGAAGTATTTGTTTCTCACTCATATCCTTTTCTCTAATTTCTTTGATCAATAGGATAATTATTTATGATTTTAAATATAAAAGTCAAGAGAATTTATATATTGATTTTTATGTTTTTTGCTTGGTTATATTTTATAATTTTTGTTTACTTAATATTTTGGCATTGATAAATTGTTTTTTGGACGGGGTCTTTTTCGATAAGGATAGAGTGATGAAAAAAAACACTGTTTTTTTTGCATACATATGGTTTTTGTTGTTTAGTTTTGCTAGTAGCTTTGCGAAAAATAAAACTCAAGCTCTTACACAAAATCCCCCTTATTTACCAATACAAAAAGTTGCTTACAAATTTAATAAAGACCCCATTGACGTCGTAATTGTATGCATAGTCAAGGATGCTAGAACACTGGATATGTGCATAGAAGGCATCAAGAAAAACGCTTCAAATATCAGACGTGTTATTGTTATTTCACCGGAAAAATTAACCGCCAAGGCTGAATGGTTTGATGAGGCAAAATTTCCATTTTCTAAAAAGGATCTACTTAGGCAACTTTTTAAAGACGAAAATTACAAATTAGATCGAATTGGATGGATTTATCAGCAACTATTAAAACTCTATTCCCCTTTTGTTATTCCAAATATCTCTTCAAATATTCTTCTTCTTGATGCAGATACTATTTTTTTAAATCCTGTAATGTTTTGTGATAAGAATACAGGGGCAGGTTTTTTCAATCCCGGAAAAGAGTTTCATCCTCCATATTTTAATCATGGGCAAAAATTAATACCCGGATTTAAAAGAGTATTCTCAGAATACTCTGGAATTTCACATCATATGCTTGTGCAGCGTTGTATTTTGGAGGATATGTTTTTAATAGTAGAAAAAAAATTTAAAATAAGTTTTTGGGAAGCCTTTTGCAATTGTATTGATTTAAACGATGTTGAAGGGGCATGTGCTTCAGAGTATGAACTTTATTTCAATTTTACGCTCCTAAGAACAAATCAATGTGAAATCAGAAAACTAAAATGGATTAATACTAAGTTGCAAAATTTGGAATTGTTTAAGAATAAAGGGTATCATTATGTATCTTGTCATTCATATCTTGGATAAATTAGTGGTATTTGAATAATGAATATCTTATTAATTTTCTTGACGAGTTGGAATGTGTATGTCTAGCAAGCTGTGTGTATTAAGTTGCTTTGTCTTTGGTGTATTTTTATTTGGATTTCATACTGTTATTGCTAAAGAACAAAGTTTAAAAAAGAGTGTAAATTCTGATCTTAGTGTAGATTTAATAGTTTTTTCTTATGATCGGCCATTGCAATTATATGCATGTCTTGAATCAATAAAATCTTATGTAACAGGGGATCAGAATATTTTTGTTCTTTATCGAGTAAGTGACGAAAAATTTAAAAAAGCATATGAATTGGTAAATAAAAATTTCCCTAATGTTAAAATGTATATTCAGGATTCAAATAAGCCGAGGGAGCATTTTAAGCCACTACTTCTTGATATTTTTTTAAAAAAATCCAAAAGCAAGTACATTGCATTTGTTGTAGATGATATAATTGTTAAAGATCGAATTGACTTGAACGCTTGCGCAAATGCTCTCGAAAAACATGATTCTTACGGCTTTTATCTAAGGCTAGGCAAAAATACAACCGAAAATTACACTATTCCATTTAAAAATCCAAGATTGCCCAATTTTAAAGAATATGAAAATGGGATTATTGCTTGGAAATTTAAAGACGGAACAGGTGGCGATTGGAGCTATCCAAATACTGTCGATATGACCGTTTATAGAAAAGCTGATATAGCAGAAAATTTCAGTCAGTTAAATTATTATTCTCCCAACAGGTTGGAGAGTGCTTGGGCTAAAAAAGTAAATCTGGAATGGACAGGTCTTTGTTTTAAAAAATCCAAGATAATTAATATCCCATTAAATAGTCAAACTGATTACAGTAATTTGCATATGGAAGGTTTTTCTGCAGATAAAATGTTAGATGTATTTAATGGAGGATATAAAATTGATATCAAGCCTTTGTATAAAATTGAAAATAAATCACCTCATATGCCATACGAACCGACATTCATTTTAAGATAAAGTAAATTATGGAAATGATATAATATGTTTTTTATGCGACAAAGATTTATTCGTTGCAAAAAAAGCGCAGAGTGAGCGTGCTTGATTACTTAGCGGCTCTCCAACTGTTCATGCCTTTTAATTCGCTTTCTATCATTTCGCTTACTAGTTTTTTAAATGTAATGCGTGGTTTCCAGCCAAGTACATTTTTGGCTTTAGTTGGATCACCAAGTAAAAAATCAACTTCTGTTGGTCGGAAAAATTTTTTATCAACTACGACAAGTGTTTTGCCGGTATTTTTATCAATGCCTTTTTCATCTAATCCCTGGCCCGTCCATTCAATATCAATGCCAATTTCTTTGAAAGTAAGATCAACAAATTCTCTTACAGAATGCGTCTCTCCTGTAGCTATGACAAAATCATCAGGTTGAGGCTGTTGCAAGATAAGCCACATGGCTTCAACATAATCTCGTGCATGGCCCCAATCTCTCTTGGAATCTAGATTTCCTAACGATAAAACATCTTGCAATCCATATTTTATCCTGACCGCTGCGTGTGTAATTTTCTTGGTAACAAAGTTTTCACCGCGAATTGGTGATTCATGGTTAAACAGTATTCCATTGCAAGCAAATATGCCATAGGCTTCACGATAGTTTATAGAAATCCAGTAACTGAATAGCTTGGCCGCAGCATATGGAGAACGTGGATAAAATGGGGTTGTTTCCTTTTGTGGTATCTCCTGTACTTTGCCGAACAGTTCACTTGTTGATGCTTGATAAAATTTTGTTTTTTTTGTCAAACCGGCGCATCGAATGGCCTCTAAAATGTTTAATGTTCCCAGTCCATCAACTTGCGCAGTGTAAATTGGCATTTCGAATGATATTTGTACATGGCTTTGAGCTGCAAGATTGTATATTTCATCAGGCTGAACTGCTTGAACTATGCTGAGTACGTTACTGGCATCAGTAATGTCACCATAGTGCAAGGTGAAAAGTTTTTTGGCTTGCAGCTCTTGATTTTGGCATAAATGGTCTATCCTTCCTGTATTGGTTGACGATGATCTGCGAACCATGCCATGAACGCAATATCCTTTGCCCAGTAAAAATTCAGAAAGATAAGTACCGTCTTGTCCTGTTATTCCAATGATCAGAGCCTTTTTGGGCTCTATTGCTTGATTATCCAATGCCTGTGTATTTATAAAAAAAATTGATGCTAAAATATACACTAAAAATAAATAATATTTAGATAACATCATCCTCTCCCCCCTATTGTAAATAAGTCCTTATTTAATGTTTTTACGAATGCCCTCTTCAAGATTAGCTTCATACCACTTTAATGTTTTACGAATGCCTTCTTCAAGCGTATTTTTTGCATACCATCCAAGAGCATGAATGCGTGTTACATCCATAACCTTGCATGGTGTGCCCTCCGGCTTGGTTGGATCAAAAACAAGTGTACCCTCATATCCAACCACCTTTTTAATTAAGTTGGCAAGTTCGAGAATTGAAACAGGTTCGCCTGTGCCAATATTTATGATTTCGTTGTCATTGTAATTTTCCATTAAAAACATGAGTGCGTCAGCAAGGTCGTCGTTATACAAAAATTCTCTGATTGCTTTACCTGTTCCCCAGATGGGAGCCGATTTATGACCTTCCTTTTTCGCTTGATAAATTTTTACAAGTATTGCGGGTAGGACGTGACTTGTTTTTAAATTAAAGTTATCACCCGGGCCGTACATATTTGGCAACATGCATGAAACGAATGTTGTTCCATATTGATGATTAAAAGCCTGACATAATTTGATCCCTGCAATTTTTGCTACAGCATACGCTTCATTAGATGGTTCAAGCGATGCGGACAGTAAATATTCTTCCTTGATCGGTTGTGGACAAATGCGAGGATAAATACAGGAAGATCCTATGTAAACAAGCTTTTTTGTTCCATATTTTTGTGCAGAATCTATGACGTTTGTGATAATTTGTAGGTTATCACGTATAAAATCGGCTGGAGCTAGCAAATTAGCATTAATTCCGCCGACTTTTGCAGCAATGTGAAAAACATATTCAGGTTGTTCTTTGGCGAAAAATGCTTCTACTGCGGCTTGATTGCGCAAATCAAGTTCCTTAGATGTTCTTAGAAGAATGTTTGTGTATCCATCGGTGCGTAATTTGTTTACTAGTGCAGACCCCACAAGGCCACGGTGTCCGGAAACATAAATTTTAGCGTTTTTGGGAATTGCACCAAACATTGGAATTGTAAATACGAAGATGCCTAAAATTATTGAGTAAATGTATCTAATGTCCATAAGTCCCCCTCCCCTGATAATTACCAACTATTTTTTGTATTACTCCTAATTGTTTATCTACTTTTTATTCTTAATTTTTAAATTCGCCGGCTTTGTTGTTGGTTTGGTTGCAGCAGGTTTGGTTGTTGTCGGCTTTGTTTTGACTTGTTCTTGCATTTTTGCAAATCCATCAAATTGATAATGGATTAAATTCGGATTAAAGAAAATTACTGCTGTCGAAACGTTTGATCTCGTATGAACAAAATATGAACATTGTGAAAGTAATAAAACTTCAACTAAAACGTCCAGGCCTCGTTTAGCAAAAAAGCCATTCTCTTTTTTCGTGCCCAAGAAAGTATAATAATTTGTCTCCGTTCCCTTTGATCTTTCTGCTGTATAGCTTATAACTTCTCCATGTACAGTATCATCACTCTGCCGAGTCAATTCTTTTTTTGCAAAATCAATCAACTTTTGTTCATCAGATGCCACCAAATATTTTACATTTTTTCCTGTTGATGCGGCCAGGTAGGCATACTCTTGTGCCTTTTTAATAAGGTTTGCAGGGTTTATTTCAGTTTTAGCTTCAGTTCCTTTGTTTGTGCCTCTCAAATGGATTCCAATTGTGATGCAATTTTTCATAGTTTTTTTATGAAAATCGTCCACTATATCCAAAACATAGGGCTTTATTTTTATATATTTTTTGATGATACTGTGTGCCAGAGGTCGCATTATCTCTATATTACGAAAATCGCTCCATGGGAAAAAAAATCCATTTGGGGCTTGAAATTTGTAATCAACAATGTCAGTTGGTTCATATTTAGCATTGCAAATAGGCTCAAAATAGTACTCCCATGCATTTTGTATATTATTCCAACCATCCGGTTCATAATAAACAAATTTTTTATCCCAAAATACAACCGGTTTTTTTCCAGCTTCCTCGCACCATGCAATGTGTGCAAGTACTCCTAAAAATTCAGAAAAAAATCCACATTTTCTAGCTCCTATAACATGTTTATCAGACTTAACTTGTGCCTGAATATTGTTACATAGGTTAACTTGGGCAATAAAACAGCCACTAAGTAATAAAATTTGTAAAATTTTCATTTTTTTCTCCTCATAAGTTCCTTTTTGATAAAAACTTTAAACCAATGAATGCAACATTGATTTACTTTTATCAAAGAAATATGGCTAATAGCAATAAACTAAGATTAAAGTATGATAATTGCGTATTAACTTGTATTTTGCAAATTGGTTTGGGCGTTTATACATAAGTGATAGCCATGACGAAGTCAAATTTAACTCAATAAAAAATTGTTTACTTAATGTTTTTGCACTGATAAATTTATGCTAATAAAAAAAGGGTATTTACGAGGCGAAATCTTTGTGATTAGAGGGTATGTAATGAAAAGAAATATACTTTTTATATCGATGTTCCTATTTTTGCAATCAACAATATTTTCATATAATATTCATGCCAAAGACCTTCCAGCAAAGAGTTCTGATTTTGAATTTATAAATTTTGATCATAAAGAAAAATTAATTTTGTCCAAGAATAAGCCTGCCGTTCTGATTGTTAGATTTCATCCTGCTGAAAGTGGCGTTCAGCACCACGTTTTAAGCCTTTATAAAGGCTTATTGGAAAAAGGGTTTAATGTGCATCTGGCTGTGTTGAAAGGGACTAGTTTACAGCAGCGATTAGTGGATGAAAAATTGCCGCATTATGTTATTTCATATAACGATAATATCTCTGCAAAAGACAAATTTAATCTGTTTTATTTTGCAACTCATCAAATTTGTAAAGATTTAAATATTAAGATTATTCATACTCATGGGGTATCTTTTGAATTTGATGTGGCAAAAAAGGTTGCGAAAACTTTGAATTTAAAAGTTATTCAGCAGTATCATTATTATAAGGTTCCACCTGCTAAATGTTATAACGGAGCAGATGTATTAGTTTTAGCAAGTCCTGATATTTGTAATATTTTGAATAAAAAAAGAAAAAATGAAAAACTAGATGTAGGAACTATAGAATTTATACCACCGATCTGTAATGATGATAAATTTTTAAACTTTGTTCCTACATTGTCAAAAGAGTTATTTTTCAAGACAAATTTTGGAATAAAATTAAATGATTCCCCTTTGGTATCTATGGTTGCAAATTTTTATAAATGCAAGAATCATGAAGGGCTTTTGCATGCCTTGCATAACCTTATTTACAAAGAAAATATTAAAGTTCAATGTGTTTTAGCGGGAAATGCTTCCACGCAATCAAGGGATAAAGAGTTAAAAAAACTTTGTTCTGATTTAGGTTTAAATGATTTTGTTCATTTTTTGGGTTTTGTTAACGATATTCCAAGCCTTATGTTTCATTCTGATATTGTTATTTTGCCTAGCATTGGAGAAGCTTTTTCTATTACAATTTTAGAGGCTGCTTTTATGCACAAAGCCATTATTTTATCGAAAAATGCCGGAGCTGCCGGCTTGGTTATAAAAGACAATGAATCAGGCCTGTTATGTGATCCTAAAATATTCGAAAATATCTCATTAAAGATTAAAACATTGGTTCAGTCTACAGAATTAAGAGGTAAGTTTGGTAATTCAGCGTTTAACCATGTTATGAATAATTTTTCAAAAAGCTGCGTCTTAGATTTGTACATTGATCTTTATAATCGTGTTTTTATGTTAAGTAATTGATATTGGATTTGGAGAGTTGATTTATGAAGAGCGTTCATTTGCTTTGGGTAATAATTTTTTTGAGTTTTGTGGATTGCTCCGGTGAGCAAGAAAAAAATCAAAAACAAATGATGTCGATATAATTGTGATCTCAAACAACTGTCCTATAAAATTGTATGCATGTCTGGAATCTATTAAGTTGTATGTTAATGGATACAATAAGATTTTTGTTCTTTATTCAGCTAGTGATGATAAATTTGAAAAGGCTTATGAAAATATAAGCCAAGAATTTCTCGGTGTGGCAATGATTAGGTATGTAGGAGACGTGAAAAATTCAAATTTAAAGTCTGTCCTTTGTTCTCTTTTAATAAAGCACATAAAGACTAAATATGTTGCTCTTACAGTTGATGGCATTATTGTAAAAGAGCGTGTTAATTTTGGAGATTGTGCTTGTGCTTTCAAAGAATCTGATGTTTTCGGCCTTTGTTTGAGTCTTGGGGAAAATATTACAAAAGATTCTTTAATTCTTTCTAAAAAAATAAAACAGATTGGTGAAAATGTTCTGTCTTGGAAGATACAGGATTTTGTGAAGGGTTCATTTGCCAAGTTGGTTGACATGGTTGTTTATGAAAGAAAAATAATCTTAGACACTCTTTTGCGTGGGTTGAATTCTAAACCAACAAAAGATTTTAAGGCTGCATGGTCACAGCATATCAATAAAAATTTAAGTATGGCGTGTTTTTGTAAATCTAAAGCAATAATGCTGACCCCTCTTATTCTTCAAAATAAGTTAAAAGAAGATGAGACTATCAAAGATTTTTTAGAAAATAAGCTTTTACGTATTTTTAATTCAGGGTTTAAGATTAATATAAATACGTTTTATGGGATGAATAATAAATCGTCCAATATCTCATATGAAGTCTCTTTTGTTCCAAGAGCCAATGAGAAGGGACCGTTGTGGGAAAAATTGAAAAATAAGAAGACACAAGAAGATAAACATTTTGTTTTTGTCATTGCCTCCTACAATAATAAGCAGTGGTATAAGTCAAATTTAGACTCAGTAATTTCTCAAAAATATAAAAATTATCATGTTATTTATACAGATGATGTCTCTCCTGATGGAACTGGAAACCTAGTTGAACAGTACATTAAAGAACGAAAGTTAGAAAATAAAATTTTGTTAATTAAGAATACAGAGAGACTTGGGGCTGTTGCCAATATTTATCGCGCAATTCATATGTGTGACGATAAAGATATAATTATAATTCTTGATGGAGATGATTGGCTTGCGCATGACCATGTTCTCGACTTATTAAATAAAGTTTATGATGATCCAAATATTTGGCTTACCTATGGGCAGTATATTAGATTTCCTAAGGGTGTCAGTGGCCTTTGCCAAAAATTTCCGGATGATATCATATCAAATCGGGATTATAGAAATTACAGGTGGATTACATCGCATTTAAGAACATTTTATACTTGGTTGTACAAAAAAATTAAACGAGAAGACTTGTTGTTTGAAGGTGCGTTTATGTCTATGACGGGTGATTTGGCTATCATGTTTCCAATGCTTGAAATGGCCGGTAATAGATTTATGTTTATTGAAGATGTTTTGCATGTTTATAATTTTGACACACCATGGAATGATATTAAAACAAACACTGATCTTCAGATTTCATTAGATAAATATATTCGTAATATGCCAAGGTATGGTAAATTGTAATTATAATGGTATTTTTTGAATAAATAATTTTAAAAGTAGAATTGATTTTTTGAAGGGAGTTATTGAACGTGAAGTCAATTTTTTATTTTGTTTTTTTCCCTACTTTTTGTTTCGGCTTACTCTTTTCATATCAAAAAATTCGAAAAGCACTTTATTAATGTTCCCTATGCCGAGGATATTGGAGTTATAAAAAATACTAAGGTTATTGAGGTCTCCGGTATTACTAGTCCATGCAATGCATCCATCATTAAATATAGTGATGAATTTTTATTGTCATTCCGTAATAACAGGCCACATGGAAAGGTGGAATTGGGGTTGGCAATATTTGATCAAAATTTTCAGCAACAAGGCTCATCTATGTTTCTAGATTTGTCTTTGTTGGATAAAAGAATAAAAGGAGCAAGAGATGCCAGGCTTTTTACTTGCAATAATGATATATATCTAACATATACATTTTTGGAAGATGTTATGAAAAAAGGAAAAAAATCTTTTACATTTTCGTTTGGTATAAGTAGACTTGGCGATTTGCTTAATCATGGTAAAAAGCTAATTCCTCAAAAAGAGAATACGAAGATTTTGCGCTTTTCTCCTATGTCTTTTGGGAGAAAAATTGGACTGCATTTTCTTTTGCAGAAAATAGTAGTGATAATTTCAATAATCAAAACATTAATAACAACATTGGGTTTGTGTACCAGTTTGCCCCTTACACCGTTGTTGCTCTTTGATCGTTTTTATACATTGAAAAAAATTGTTGAGACCGATAAATACTCAGATTTTTTGCGAGAAAGTTGGGAAGACAGATGGGGAACAATAAGAGGAGGAACAGGCAGCGCTCCTTGTGGATAATGAATATCTAACTTTTTTTCATAGTTGTATCACTCAAGGTATCGATAGGATCTATGTTTTTGGTGCAATGACGTTCGAAAATAAATTTCCATTTAGTATAAAGCGCATCTCACGTTTTCCTATTATTTCACGAGAGTTTTATACGCATAAGCCATCCAAAAACGTTTGGTTTGCCAACAGCAAAAGGGACGTTAGATCGTTCTTTCCATGCGGCTTTGTTGTGAGTGAAGAAGGAGGGTGTAAGATTTTTCATATTGTTGGTGGTGATAATGATTCAGCAATTAGATTGGTTTCCATAAACAAAAAAATGCTCTACAAATACATGGACAGCGTTAGCGATCACATAAATTAATATGTTTGAAATACTGTTAAAAATGGGAAATTTATTATGCATTCTTCTTAGCTTTTTTATTCGAAAAAAAAATACTCATATTGCAGTATTGTTTCTTTGTTTTATTTATTCATCAGGGATATGTTCAAATAATAAACCAAATTATAAATACAAGCATGCTATAACATATAATCCAACTGGGTCTCGATTTGGAGATCAAATTTGTGGATATAGTAAAACAAAATGGCTTTCATATAAATATAAACTTCCATTTCTATTTATTCCCTTTAAATATTCACAAGAATTAACTGTTTCATGCTGAAAAGCATGCGAGTGAGGAATTGGTTAAATTTGTGCAAAATTCAATGAAAAAATGCCATTCAATGAGCCCTATTCCCAAGGGATTATTATTGAGGAAGAAAGTCAACTGGTTACTGCTCTAAAAGAGGCAAAAATGCCTACATTGTTTATATGCAAGTTTAAAACGAGGTTAAATTGTTCCACCATTAAATTATGGAAAAAAGGTCTCAAAAAAGTATCTGAAAAACAAGATATCAAGATAAAACAACATATCAAAAAATGCGGACATTTGGGGTTATCAGGTTCGCAACTGTACCTTTTATCATTACAAGAACCATTTGGTTCAGAATTGAAGAAAATGTTAAAACCCATAAATCAGATTGCTGTTAAAAATCCTCGTGATATTGTTACTGTTGCTGTTCATGTTCGCGCAGGTCTGGGACTGATGCAAAAACTGTTTCACAGCAATATTATAATAGTAAAGATCCTTGTAATAGTGAAGATCTTGGTGATAAGAAGATGCCGCTGATAATGCCAACAAGAAAAATGCCGGTTGATAAGGCCTATCCTCTTAAAGTTCCACCTAAACAGTATTTTGTTGATCAAATAATAAGGCTGTCGAAATTTCTTGGCAATATTCCTCTATTTGTGCATCTTTTCACTGACGAAGGATACTGTTCCGCTTATGAACGAATTTAAAAAAAGAGTAAATCTCCCCAATATTATCTGGAGTTGCAGAACTGAAGGTAATTCAGATGATTGTAATGTCGTAGAGGACTTTTATGGTATGTTTCAGTTTGATTGTCTGATCCGTCCAGAATCTAATTATTCTATGTGTGCATCTCTTTTAGGGTATCACAAGATTATCATATTCCCTAAACATGCTCGATGGATTAATGAATCAGTCTTGCTGATTGACAAAGTGGACGTTTCTTATCGTGATTACATTTATTAATACACTTAGCTCGCTAAAGAGTATATGATTGTGAATAGGCTTAAATTTAGAAATTATAGTTTTTTGATGATAGCAATATTGGGTGCTTTTATCGGGATATTTGAATATTTATCTTGCGAAAAAAGTAACAAAGCAAAATCGTCGGGGCCGAAGATTTTATTAGTAGTTTTGGGAGATAAGTTTTGGGGTGGGGTCCAAGAGTGTGCTTGGGATATGTATGCTCATTTAAATGAGTTCGGCATGAAAATCAATATTCTTCTTCCTGGTCATTTCGATTCTTATCTTAAAGCAAAAAATACAAATCTTAAGTATCATACGTTTAAATCGAGTGATCCTGATGTTTTTTATAAATGTTTGAAAGAAGCGCTTATTGATTTTTGCAATAAGGATTGTCCTGATATAATTCATTGTAATGCATCTAATGAATTAGAGGTTGTTCGTGAAGTGTGTGATATTTTTAAGATAGGAATGGTGGCTCATTATCATAATTCAATACAGCCTGGTCTTTCAAAATACAGAAATATGGAGGGTTTCATCGCTGTTAGTCCGGTTTCATTTAGTCTTGTTAAAAAAGAAAGAAAGTAGAAATATAAAATTTATTGAATTATTGGCGCCATTTTTTGATGAAACACTTGTGAAAATTTTTCAACAGTATTTAGAAAGAAGAAAAGAGTTTTTTAAGAAAACTTTTAATTTAAATATAAAACCATGCCCAATTATATGTGTTGTTGCAAATTTGTATGAGTATAAAAATCATGAAATATTAATAAAAGCAATGCATGAGTTAATTAAAAAACACAACATAGAAGTTCAAGCTGTATTTGCAGGAAGTGGCTTTGCTAAAAGAATAGAGGAGCTTTCTGCTGTAGCAAATAAACTTGAAATAAAAGAGTATGTAAATTTTTTAGGTTTTACTGATAAAATCCCTGAACTGTTATTTTTTTCTGATATGCAGAGTTTTACCAAGCAAAAAGGAAGCGTTTGGTATAGTTTTAATGGAAGCTGCATTAATGAAGTGCCCTATAATTTTGTCTCGCGCGGCAGATTTCCGGCTGATTATATTATACAACATGAGAAGACGGGTTTACTGTTTGACGTTGATAATGAAATTGATTTGGCCATGCAAATAAAAAGGCTTCTTGATGACAAAAAATTTGCAGATTTATTGGCGCAAAATGCATATGATTTTGTTTCTGAAAATTGTACAATAGATGTTAGTTTAAGCCGCTTAATTTCTTTATATAAAAAAATTTATAAGATTGTACAAAACAGAAGAAAAGTATTTTTAGAAAAAGTGTTTATAAAAGATAAAAAAATAAAGTAAAGTAGAGATATGAATAGATTTTTTATCATTGTAGTAGCGTTATTACATGTGTTTCTAATAGATGTAGCTGCTAATATCTTAAAAGCAGAGCAAAATGTATCGTTGGTTTATTTTAAGCCTGCGAAATTTGCATCTAATTTTGGGGACGCTCTTTCGCCAAAAATTATAGAAAGAATTATTAAAAAACCTCTAATAGAGAACAAAAACTATAGCCAGCGAATGCTTGCATTAGGTTCTATTTTACATTTTGCGCAAGATAATGATGTTATTTGGGGAAGTGGCCTTAATGGTAAAATTCCACTCAAGAACCATAAGTTTACCCGTTTAGATGTGCGATCTGTTAGAGGACCTTTGACGAGAAAGTTTTTAATATCAAAAGGCATCAGATGTCCCGAGATTTATGGCGATCCTGCTTTACTAATGCCATTGCTTTTTCCAGAATTAAAAGTGAATCCAACTATGGAATATATTGTTATCCCAAATATAAATGAGATAGAAGAATTTAAAAAGTTTCCCAACTTGGTGCTTCCTACGGAAGGTTGTATGACCGTTGTTGAAAAAATTTTAAAAGCAAAATTTGTAATAACAGGATCTTTGCACGGCATCATTGTTGCAGAGGCATTTGGCATACCAGCACGATTACTTCGAATAACCAAAAAAGAAAATATTTTAAAGTATAAAGATTATTATTATGGAACTGGTAGGACAAACTTCCACATTGCTTATTCTTTGGAAGAAGCACTCAAAATGGGAGGAGAATCCAAACCTGTTATTGATCTAAAGTTATTATTAGAAAGTTTCCCTCATGATAAATTTTAATATTAAGTTACTAATATTAGCTGCATCCTTGGCTTCTTTTTGTACGAGTAATGGGAAAAATGATGTATCTGCAAATAAAGGAATTCCTCTTTTTTATTGGCAATTGAGGGAGTCGTTTGTTAATTTCGGTGATTATCTTTCTTTAAAATTAGTAGAAAGAATAGTTGGGCGGCCAATTAAAACAAAGATTGGTGCAAAACAAAAAAAGCTTCTTGCTGTTGGATCTATTTTTGCTAAGGCCTCTGATGGTGACATTATATGGGGTTCCGGTGTAAGCGGTAAGCGTTTAAATAAATCCGATTATACATTTACGAGTCTTGATATTCGTGCAGTAAGAGGGCCTTTAACACGTCAGTTTATAATGAAAAACTTTAATATAGATTGTCCGGAAGTTTATGGTGATCCTGTTCTGCTTTTACCATATTTTTTTCCTGAATTTAAAAAGAAAAAATCGCCATTGTATGATTATATTATTATTCCTCATTATACAGAGCAGAAGTTATTTCCTAAAAAGAAGTACAAAAATGTTGTTTATCCAACAGATCCATGGGATGAGGTAATTGAAAAAATATTAGATAGTAAGTTTGTTATATCAAGTGCGATGCATGGGTTAATTGTTGCAGAAGCTTATAACATTCCAGCTAGAATGCTTAGAATTACTGAAAATGAACCAATATTTAAATATAAAGATTATTATGCAGGTACAAATCGTCCGAATTTTCGTTTTGCAACTTCTGTTGAAGAGGCATTGAGGCTTGGAGGTGAGCCTCCGTTTGAATGTGATCTTGAAAAACTTTATGCAGCATTTCCATTTGATTGTTGGGGAAGTAATAGTGAACGAAAAATGTCTGGAAAAATAAGAAAAAAATGCAGGAATCTTTGCAGATAAAAGAGCTACAGAAAAAACATGAAAATGCAATATAAGAAAGGTTTGAATCATGATTTTTACTCGACAGACAATTTTTTATAAAATTTTATTGTTGTTGCTTTTTAATTCTTCATGCTATGCATCAACGGTTGCCTTAAGCGCAATGAGATGTGATTTTATTTTGGAAACTAAAAGAATTCAGATTTCTGAGTATCCCTATGTTTTTAACCCATCAATTGTTAGATGGCAAGATTCTTTTTTAATGTCATTTCGCATACATGATGGAAAAAACAGTCCGTAAAACCTATAGGTCTTATTTGGCTCGATAAAAATTTTAATATCAAAAGCAAGCCATACATACTAGAAATACGTAATCAGAAAAAAAATACTTTTTTTGTTCATAAAGATTCTAAACTTGCAGAACAAGATCCTCGACTTATTACTATTAATGATCGTTTGTATATGGTGTACAATAATTTTCAAATCGGCAGAATGTTGATTGCCGAAATTCATTGTGATGAAAACAGCATTTTCTTGGATAATCCCGAGTGTTTGTTGCATTTTGAAAATGCGGATTCAAACCGTATAGAAAAAAATTGGGTACCTTTTCAATATGATAACAATCTATTGCTTGCAGGTAGTATTTCTCCTCACAAGGTTTTTCTTCCTGTAGAAGGGACTGAGTCGTGTACAACTTATGCATATTCTCAACATAATGTTCCATGGAATTGGGGGCAATTAAGAGGTGGGACGCCGGCTCTTATGGTAGATGGAAAGTATTTGTCATTTTTCCACTCGTCTAAATGTATCAAAAGTGATTATTCAAAAGGAGAAAAGATTACGCATTATTTTATGGGTGCATATATGTTTGAACCACATCCTCCTTTTAATATTACCCATATTAGTCCTAACCCAATTGTTTGTGATGATTTTTATAATGGTGAAGATTATGAAACTAAAACATGGAAACCTTTACGTGTTGTTTTTCCTATGGGGTTAGTTTTGGATGATAAGTATATTTGGATATCCTATGGCAAACAAGACCATGAGTGTTGGATTGTAAAGCTTGATAAAAAGAAGTTACTAAAAAGTTTGAGGTCTATAAATTTGTAGGAGTATTTATGTTTTACATAATAATATTAATTTTTTTGGCATGTTTTAATTGTGGATCTGTCCATGCGAAAAATGGATTACAACCCAAAAAATTTGTTATTGTTACAGCATCATATAATAATATTGATTATGTAGATAAATATTTAAAATCTATTTTTTCTCAAAAATGTGATGAAAGGGAATTTACATTTCGCGTGATTTATTATGATGATTGCTCTGAGGACGGAACTGGAGAATTTGTTGAAGCGTATAAGAAAAAATTTGATCTGGGTGATAAGTTTTGCATTATTAGAAACAAAGCAAGAATTGGAGGGCATGAGAATATATATCATGCAATTCATTCATGTAAGAACGAGGAAATAATTTTGATTGTAGATGGAGATGATTGGTTGGCCAGGGATGATGTATTGGAAATTTTGAATAAAGTTTATTCAGATCCGGATGTTTGGATTACTTATGGACAACTTCAAAGATATCCATCTAATAAAGTTGGATGTTGTAGGGAAATTCCTGCGGAAATTATAAAAGCTAATTCTTTTAGATCATATACCTGGGTTTCTTCGCATTTGAGAACTTTTTATGCATGGTTGTACAAGCGAATAAAAATGCAAGATATAATGTTTGAAGGTAAGTTTGTACCTGTTTGTGGTGATGTGGCAATTATGCTTCCTATGCTTGAAATGGCGGGCTTTCATTCAAGATTTATTCCAGAAGTTTTATATATTTATAATTGTGATAATCAAATCAGTTATTGGCACAATCTTTATAACCGTCGAAAAAGGGCTAAGTCTAGCAGAACAAATGCGCGCAATGGTTACAACTTAAACAAATCAAAAAATAAGTCAAAAAAATCAAATGAAATACATGCTATTGTGGACTGGCATATTCGCAAAGAGATAGCGCCATATTCTCCTTTGCAGGAAAGTGATTTGGTTAAATATAATTAACAACTTAAATTTCTGCCTATACAAAAATATTTGATCCCAGCATCCAACATTTCTGCCGGATCAAAGCAGTTGCGACCATCAAAAACGACTTTTTCTTTTAATAAATTAAAGTCAGATGGCTTATATTTTAAGAAACTCTTTCCATTCAGTTAAAATAACCAAGCAGTCGCATTGTTCAAGAATTTCCTGTGAAGTTTGTGCATAATTTATTTTATTACCAAAAAGAGCTTTGAAATTATTTTGTGCAGCCGGGTCGTAAGCTGTGATTTTGGCATCCATGCTCAAGTAATAAACTAACAATATCGATTGATGGAGCACAGCGTAAATCATCTGTTTCCGGCTTGAATGAAAGCCCCCAAATTCCAATGTTTTTATTTGATATTTCTGTTCCATAAAAATCTAATATTTCTTGAGCAAAGATTAATCTCTGATTATTGTTTACATCTTCTACTGCTTGGATTATTGTCATTGGTTGGCCATATTCAAGTCCTGTTGCCACCAAAGCTTTAACATCTTTTGGAAAACAACTTCCGCCATATCCAATGCCAGCATTGAGGAAATAAGATCCAATTCTTTTATCTTTTGACATTCCAAGTTTGACCTGATTAATATCTGCACCAACTTTGTCTGCAAGCAGTGCAAGTTCGTTCATAAAACTTATTCTTGTAGCAAGCATAGCATTCGATGCATATTTGGTAAGTTCGGCAGATGGGATGTCCATTACCAATAATTGGTTGGAATTTATTATAAATGGCGAGTAAATTTGACGTAAAATTTCTTCGGCTCTTTTATTTTCAACACCAATTACAATTCTATCCGGAAAAAAGAAGTCGCTAACGGCATCGCCTTGTTTTAAAAATTCTGGATTGGATGCGACATCAAAATCAATCGAGACCCCTGCGATTTTTGAGTTGTGTATTAATAATATTTTTAACTTTCTCGCAGGTTCCAACCGGAACTGTTGATTTATTTATAATTAAGCAGTACTCAGACATATTGTTTCCTATATCTGTAGCGACTTGGAAAACATAAGAAAGATCGGCGGAGCCATTCTCATTGGGAGGTGTGCCAACACATGAAAAAATAACATTTGGCTTTAGTTCAAATGCCTCTTTTATACTGTTTACAAAGCTAATTCTTTTATTATCGATATTGTCTTTAACGAGTTTATCTAGTTTTGGTTCGTAAAATGGAACTTTTCCGTTCAATAAAGCTTCAATTTTTGCAAGATTGTTTTCAACTATAATGACGGGAAAACCCTTTTCTGCCAGACATGCTCCGGTTACTAACCCTACGTATCCGGCGCCAATAACAGCTATTTTATTTAAAGAGATATTATCAGCCGGATGTAACAAAGTATTGCAAAAACTTACTGATGCCCACAGAACAAAAAAATGATGTTTAATGTTTTTTTAGCCATTATTATCTCCCTTCGCCTGAGATTAAATATTTTTCATACAATTTTGGTAGCATAGTGTTTAAAATTTCTCGTATTTTTTTCAGATCTTTCGCATCTGTATTTAATGCCGGTTCTTTTATGCCAATTAAGGATCTGGTTACATGTTTTTCAGTTAGCTCACAATTGTCAGTTAAGGATTTGAGTGGAAATTTCCAGAAGGCATTAATTACATTAACGCTTATTTCCCCATTATTTTGGCTGATTATAAAACCAAGTCGCAGGGTTGGATCATGGGGTTGCCCATTTTTTAACATATGTTTTGATTCAACGAATTCCTCAACAATGAATTTGTCATATTCGTAGTCTTTCCAATCGAAAGAGGAGCCCTTTTTCTTGTTGTTTCTGTAATTCTTGATTGGTTTTTTCAATATAGTTTTTAGTGTTGAATCCAAATCCTTTTCATCAACAAGTGTAATTCCTCGTGACTGTCGTCCTACTAGTGGCTTGATGATATAGAATTTGCTTTTAATTTCATGTTTGATTTGCGCGACAAGTTTTGTGCTGTATTTTGCAGGGTAAACTCCCCAGCGAGGCCTGAATTGGCTCAAAAATTCATCATCAAAAATTTTGTGAATTTGATCTTTACGGCGTTGGTAGAGTGCCGGAGAATCGTTTATGAAAAGTATTCCAGGGTGTCTTGCTTTAAACTCTTCTAATTTACTATTCTCAATTCTGGGTCCGTTATAAGCAAGAATTCCTAAATGCGATTCGATGGACTTAGGTTTTTCTGTTATTAATTTTTCTTTAGGGTAATTTGTTTCTAAATATTTTTCGAAGGACTCGATGTTGTTAAATATTTTTCCATCAAGTCGTTGCAGAGTTTTGTATGCCATATTTGTTTTGTAGCAAGTTATACACCAAACTGGGATATTAAATTGGGATGTATAAAGCCATAAAAACTCCCAGTATGGTGGGTATAGAATGGCTTTTTCTTCATCTAGAAGCCCATAGACGGGGTAAATCACCCCGTACAGCCCATTTCCCAGTTCGCAAAATTTAAGGCGTTCTCCATCAAATTTAGCATCAGCAGAAAAGAACGAGAGACTTGGAGGTAGGTTGGCATACGAATTGGACTTAATTGTAATTGTTTGATCAAGAACGGATAAAAACAGTTTGTTGGATAGATTTGATATGTCGTCAAACCTTTGTGGAATGGTGGTAGCATTTAAGGCGAAGCATGAGGTCATGGCAAAGATAAAAAAATACTTCATCAATCTCCCTTTCGTTTGATACTTTATTTTGATACGTTTATAATAATTTATTAGGATTTTTCTTTCAAGAGAAGTTTTTATTGTTTAAGGGATTCGATGCGTTTGTGTCATCGAGCCTCAAAGTTTTTAACTTTATGCAAGAGGCAAATAAGAAATATGATCTTGGAATAAGGTACATTGAATTTATAAATTCACCGTGTAATGAAGGGAAAAATTTAAACTTTGAGCCAAAAGATTAAGAATAATTTATCCAAATTTGAAAAGATGATAACTCTACTGATGAACTGGGGTGCTTGTTAGAACTATATATCTGCACATAAAGATAAGTCGGATGAATTTTTTTAGTATAAAATACTTCTAGGTCTGGAGCTCTTGCAAATATATATAAAGCCATTCATATCGAAATTGATACATACATAAGGCATTTAACACAGTATAATCCATTGCGTGAGATTAAAAAATAATTTAAAAATGAAAGAGGGCCCAATGAATATACAGGCTTTTGTTTTAATGTTCTCTTTATTTTATTTTCAAAACTGTTTGGCGCAAGAAAAGAGCGGTAGGTTTGAGTATTTTTCTTTTGGTTCTAAGCGAGTTATTCGAACTGTGAATAAAAAAATTGTGCCAATTCTTTTAGTTAGATTTCATAAAATTGAAACCGGGGTCCAGCATCATGTTTTTACTCTTTATAAAAAATTATATGAAATGGGAATAGATGTTCATATTGTTGTTGCAAAGGGGACAAAATTGCAAAAACGCTTGCTTGATGCCAAGCTTCCACACTTTGCTATTTCAGGAGGGACTTCAAGTAAAGAGTTAAAATTTTATACAAGCAGTGTAGCAAAAATTTGCGATAACTTCGGCATAAAAATAATTCATGTTAATGGATTTGATTTTGAACTAAAAATTGCGCAGGCTCTCGCAAAAAAATTTAATTTAATGATTGTTCAACAATATCATTCTTACAAAGTTTTTGATTTTAATTTATGTAGCAATATTGATGCATTGATTTTATCGAGTCCTGCCTTAACTGCTGATTTGCAAAATAAAAAGGAAAATGGGGCTATTAATCCAGGTATCATAAAGTTTATTCCGCCAATTTGTGACAATGAAAAGTTTTTGAAATTTTGTCCTAAATATTCAAGGTCTGAGTTTTTTGAGCAAAAACTTAAAATCAAAATTAAAAATTGTCCTGTAATATGCATGATAGCTAATTTTTATTATTGTAAGAATCATCAAACTTTTCTTGAAGCTATTCACGAGTTAATTTATGTTGAAAAAATGCCTGTTCAGGTTGTATTGGCTGGGTCCGGTCCAGCTAGAAGCGTTGAAAAATATAAGGCACTGTGTAAAAAATTGAAAATAGCAGAAAATGTTTATTTTGTTGGATATGTTGGTGATATCCCGGAGCTATTATTCCATTCTGATATAAAAGTTTTGCCTAGTTGGGGCGAATCTTTTTCCATTGCTATTGTTGAAGCTGCATTGATGAAAAAACCAATAGTTCTTTCTCGAACTGCTGGTACGGCTGGATTGATTATAGAGCACGAGAAATCGGGACTTTTGTGTGATCCCCAAAAATTCAAGGACATCGCATTACAGATAAAAAGGCTTATTAATGATCCTAGATTTGCAAAGAGTCTTGGAGAAAATGCTTATGAATTTGTTTTGAATAACTTGTCTATTGAAAAAGTATCAAGCCATTATTTGGATTTATACAAGCAAGTAATTGAGCATAAAAATGTTATTGCGGCTAGGCCTATTGAGTCTAAAAAAAACGGTAGCATTATTGAAAAATCTGAATATAAAAGAAGTTAGGAGAAATTATGATGAAAGTTTTAGTACTGAGTTTGTTGTTTGTGAGTTTTAATAACTGTTTTTCAAAACCAGATCTATCAAAACAGTTTGTAGGAAAACGATTTGCGGTTGTGACTGCTTCCTTTAATAATGTTAAATATGTTCAAAAGTATTTAGATTCAATTGCCTGCCAGACCTATAAAAATTTTAGAGTAGTTTACTATGATGATTGTTCAGATGATGGGATGTCTGATTATATCCAAGCGTATCTAGAAAACAATTCTGAATTAAAATCTAAATTTAGGCTTGTTAAGAATAAAATTAATGTTGGTGCGCATGAGAATATTTATAGGGCCGTTCATTCACTTGATGATGATGAGATAGTCTTGATTGTTGATGGTGATGATTGGCTTGCGGGAGATGATGTTCTTGAATATTTAAATAAAGTTTATTTGGATTCGAGTGTTTGGATAACTTACGGGCGATTTATGACCTACCCGGGCGGAAAGTCCGGTAATAGTGAATTCCTTCCAAAAGATATCATAAGTAAAAATAAAATTAGATCATATAAATGGGTTACCTCACATTTGCGTACTTTTTATGCATGGTTATATAAAAGAATTAAGATAGAGGACTTGATCTTTGATGGTAAATTTGTTCGAGTTTGTGGTGATGTGGCAATTATGTTTCCTATGCTTGAAATGTCCGGTTTCCATTCAAAATTTATAAACAAAATACTGTATGTTTACAATACCGATAACTCAAATAGTTATTGGCGTAAGCTTAGAAATAATAAGGCATCTATTAACACAGCAAAGAATGTTTCTTCAAAAATTAAAAAACTACCGCAATATAAGCCTTTATTGAAAAGTGATTTGGAATAAATAAGCTTTTTGAGTAAAATTATTTGCGGGAATTGTTAAGAACTTTTTCATACAAATTAATATAGATTTGACCTATGTTTTTTCTTGAAAAATTTTTAACGACAAAGCTATAAACATTTTCTGAAAGTTTCAATGCCAAATCTTTATTGTTCAAAATTTTATTAATTTGTGCTGCTATATCTTCAGCATCATATGGATCGCATAAAAGGCCTGTTTCCATGTCTTTGATTAATAGGTTAGCCGATCCTGCCGTTTTTGAAAGAATTATTGGTTTTTTCATCAAAGATGCTTCTATTATTGCAATTGAAAATGCTTCTCCAATGCTAGGCAAAATTTTTATGTCACTGTGATATAAAAGTTCTGGAATATCTTCAACAAAATTAAGAAAATAAACATTGGAATCTATTTTCAGATCGATACAAAGTTTCTTTAGTTGTGTGATTCTTTTACTTGTTCCCGTTCCGGCAAGGACAAGTTGTACTTCATTTTTATATTTAAAAATTAAATTATGAATGGCCTTGAAAAGGGTTTCATGATTTTTACAATAATAAAAATTTGCGACGGTGCATAAAATTGGTGATTTTTTGATATCAATTCCAAATTTTTCTTTAAAAAAATCTTTTTTGGAGTACATTGGTTTGAAATTCAAAAATTTTTCTTCATTGCATAATGGTGGGAAAAAAACTATAAATTTAACATTGATATTTTTATAGATATCTTTTTGGGGTAAACGAATTGTCAATTCTGGGCTAACCAATATTAGTGCATCAATATTTTTACATATATTTAAATTTGGTTCTTTGTAGTCATGATGTTGTTGAATTATTGCTAGATTTAAATCTTTTGCAACTGCTTGAGCAACTCTATATTCTAAATTAGCACCATTAATATGAATAATATTTGCCTTTGTTTGCTTACAAATTTTGCTAGTTGCAGAATAAAAATGATTAAATTCATCCTTGGGGTTTTCACTGATTGCAAAATGTGGAAGTCTTGCGTTGTATAATCTTTTTTGCAGGGATGTATTTTGTATGACTACGATATTTACTTTTATTCCTTCATCAAGCAGTAGCTTATACAAGGCAAAAATATGATGCTGAACTCCGCAATCAGCTTTACGAAATCGAGCTAACAAAATATTAATATTACTTTGTTTATCTATTTCCCTATCATATCCAAAATCAAAGTATTTAAACGATTCATGTGTTTTTGATATACTTTTAGATATACAATGAGGATATGGTAAGCAAAGCACCGAAAAAACAAACAGTGCCATGTACTTAAACATTATATTCTCCTTTAAGATTTTGCGAGTAAGCATTTCTTCCTAAAAAATCTTCCCTTTGAATAAGTTTATGATAAGTTATTAATATATGTTTTTCAATAGTAAAAAAAGGAGTGTTGTTGCTATGAAAAAAAAATCGATTATTTTACTTATATGTTTAATATTTATTGGTTTTGAAGCTTTTGCGTATGATACCGGACATCGTGTTACATGTAAAAAAACTAGTTCTTCAAAGAGATACATTCCTGCGCCGATGAAAAATGGGGTTGTAGATCTTTCTGTGTATAATGTCCTTTGGGATAAGTTAAAAGAGCTCAAAACAAGCGAAGAAAAGCATTTTGTTGTTATTATTCCATCATACAATAACAGTACACGTTATAAAAGAAATCTCGATTCAATTTTTATGCAGAAATATGATAACTATAATGTAATTTATATTGATGATGCATCGCCTGATGGAACCGGAGATTTGGTCGAAAAATATATCAAAGAGAAAAACCAAGAGCATCGTGTAATATTGATAAAGAATACAGAGCGACGTAAAGCCATGGCCAATATATACAATGCAGTTTATATGTGTGATGATTTTGATATAATTGCATCCTGCGACGGTGATGATTACTGGGCGAATGATCACGTTTTGGCATTGTTAAACAAAATTTATCAGGACCCAAATATTTGGATGACATATGGTAGTTTGCTGAGCTGGCCACAGAATATGATTCGACCACAAAAGGCATATCCTGATGATGTTATTAAGAGAAATCAGTTTAGAGAATTTGGTTGGAATTCATCCGGGCTTAGATCCTACTATGCCTGGTTATTTAAAAAAATTAAGCGCGAAGATTTGATGTATAAGGGTGATTTTGTTGAAACGGGTAGTGATTATGCAATGGTGTATCCAATGCTCGAAATGTCCGGGTTTAGGCATATGTTTATTTCGGATATTTTATATGTTGCTGATAGGGCGACAGGATTGAACGATTTTAAGGTAGATACAGAGCTTCAAAAAAAGATATTGCGGGTTGTTTGTTCCATGAAAAAGTATCAACCGTTAAAAGGAAATCCGTTGTTGAAATCAAAAAAATAAAAGGGGTGTAGGTCGTGCCAAACGTTAAGTTGTTATTAAATTTGATAGGGGGACTTACCTGTTTTTTTAATGTTTACTGTCGTGTTCCGTATTTTGGTGATCAAATTTGTGCAGACATTTCATTTTGTATCGTTGATTTTAAATTTGATGGACAAAATTTCAAAATTTGTGAATTTGGTGAAGGTCGCCGTTCTGCATTCAAGGGAATGAATAGATTTTATTGGGATAAATATTGGAATTATTTAAAGCAATTTAATTTACCAATTTGGCATGTGGGTGGTTTTTATATACCAAACGAATTTGATGAGATGAGGGCCACTGAATCATTAATTAAGTGTGGTGGTGCCATTTTACCGTCGTTGAAAAAGCTGGAACAGAGCAGTAAATTTAAAGCACTGGTTAAAGATGGACCAGTTAAAGATCCCTATAAAATTTCAAATTATAAAGCAATTATATGTACAAGTTTTATGGATGATAGTGTTAGAATATTTAGGGAAAAATATCCGAATGTTTTAATTTGGGACTTGGCCACGGCATTTTATGTCAACAGTAAGATTAATACTGTAAATATTTTAAATGACGATGAATTTGGTAAATATTGTCCGAAATTTAAAATCCTCAAACGATTAGATATGTGTGATGTTTCCGGTTATGCCCAAAAATCTGCAAAAGAGATTATAGAAGAATTTAAATGCGATTATTATGTTATAAAACCTGCTTGCGGAACAATGGGAAAAGGGGTTTTTATTGTTTCAAAAGAGGAATTGGCAAAAACTTTGAAATATACATTACGATTATATAGCAGTAAAAAGAGACCCCAAAATATCAATCCTCGCTTTAAATCTTGGGCGGATGATAAAAATGACTTATGTCTTGTTCAGGAATTTGTAGGTTCAAAAATTATTCAGGTTGGCGAAAAACTATATGAGCCAACGATGAGATTGATTTTTATTTTATGTTTTGATAATTGTGTTCCCAAAATTGAGATTTTGGGTGGGTACTGGAAAATCCCAAACATTTCACTTGATGAGAACGGTGATTTAACTCAAAAACTCAAGTCAGGAACATCTCATGAGACCAAAGCCGAGATTAGTACGGAAGATTATCAAAAAGTTACAAAGATTTTACAGGATTTTATGCCACGACTTTATTTGAAAATGCTAGGTCGGCTGCTTTAAATATTTGGTATCTAAATACTGACATTATGCTTCTTAATGCTTTTGGGCGAAAGTAAGATTCGTTGATTTTGCTCGATGCTTTTTTTGCAAATTAACTTATAAAAGAACTCTTGGTCGTTATTTTTGACTACCGCTTGTTCGTGAGCCTCCGACAGAACTACCGGATACCCTTGTCCTTTGATTGATTGATCAATTGCGATTTTACAGATTAAATCCAGATATTTCGGATTTTGAGCCATCCAAATTGGGAATTCAAGTCGTACAATCTCCTGTCCCACGTTTAGATAAACAAAGCATGGCTTTAAATGTTCCGGATAAAGATCTACGACTTTTGAACTGCTGTAAAAAATTGTTGTTCTAAAATTTTGGTTCAAAAAAGTTGATGTAAGTTGCGTGTCCAGGACATGTTCAACGTCTTTGCATGGAAACGTTTTGTGCATGCTGTGGCATGGAATACAGTTGGCAACTTCAAATCTACAAAGTCCGATTTTTATTAAATTTATTAACTCACGGCTTTTTGGCATGCTGATATATCCGGCAATTGGGATATTTTTTTCATAAAAACTGTTCAGATGCTCAAAATATTTAGTAAGAAAGTGTTTTTTAACTTCAGGGGATTTGCTTTCAAGTTGCCAAAAAATTAGGCTGCCGTCGGCAAAAACGGCAAACGGTTTGTTTTGAGTTAAATACTTTTGATTTAATTCCTGTGCTGTTTTAAACGAAGTTTCAAGTTCAAGCTCTTCGCGTTTTAAGTCGACTATATCGGGTGAGAAATCCCCAAAATCAAGAACCCGTTGAAATGGTTCGATGCCCCCCCCGCTCGTCCCGCCGTGCCCGCCATAGCTCGTTAGAGCGACGGCTGGGAGTGAATTTGCGAAGCAAATTTGTATCGAGGGATCGTCCTGCCTGCCTGCCCGTCGTAGCACTTCAGGTGCGAAGTAGGGTGCCGGCTTTTGCTCAAACACATTGTCCGGTGTGAAAACATATGGCTGTGATGTCAGAGTCGCCTTGCTTGTTTGCCCATACTCCAGCAAACATTGCCCCGTGTTGATTAAAAAACAGTTTATGCCCGAAATGTGTCTGTCGGGATAAATTTGTGATCCGTCAACGGCCAGTACAGCATAATTTTTAAGATCAGGTTTAATTTCAAATACATCGGTTAATCTGCCTTGCCAGCTTGGTAGCAAAAATGAGCTTTTTGACGTTATGACCTGTTTTTTAAAATCGGGTTTTTGGATGATCTCCTGCCATTTACTGCAGGCCGTGTTGAACTGCTTGTCGTCATAAGTAAAAATATTGGAGTTTAATTTTTCAAGTTCTTGGGCTATTTTATTTCGATCTAGCATGGATATTTCTTACTAATAATTTTGAAGGTAACACTGAGAATGAATGTTATCGAATTTGGGGATTTTTGGGAAATATTGGAATAAAAACTTGTTTTTTGCTTATTTATGCTTGGAAAATGTTGATTGGCTGGCTATAAACTTGGTTTTGTGCTAATATGGTAGTTGATTGGCACATCTGCACGAAATTAACTTTTTATGCTAGGAGTTACCGATGATTTTTAGAAGAGATTTAAGAGATGCATTGGCGAGATTCTCTAAGTTTCCTGTTGTTGGTGTTTTTGGGCCTCGGCAATCGGGAAAAACAACTCTGGTTAAGGATTTTTTTTCTAAACATAAATATTTAAATTTTGAAGATCCGTTAATCCGTAAATTTGCAGCAGAAAATCCCAAGGGTTTTTTGTTAGAGTATGAGAATGAGAATGGAGTAATTTTGGATGAGTTTCAATATGTTCCACAAATTCTTTCATACATACAGCTTGATGCTGATGCTAAAGACAGACCAGGATATTTTGTACTAACGGGGTCACAAAATTTTTTGATGAATCAGGCGATTACTCAGTCATTGGCTGGAAGAATTGGGATTTTGAGTTTGCTTCCATTATCTATAAATGAACTTAAAGAGAATGGCCATTTAAATAACAATGCTCATATGCAAATATTTAATGGTGGATATCCAAGGGTTTACGCAAAAGGTTTGTCTCCATTGGATTTTTACCCATCATATATTCAGTCATATGCAGAGCGGGACATTCGCCAACTTATTAACGTTGAAAATTTGAGTACATTTCAAAAATTTATGCAGCTTTGTGCAGGCAGGGTTGGGCAGCTTTTAAATCTTACGGATTTGGCAACCAGCTGCGGAATTAACCAGAAAACTGCCAAAAGCTGGATTTCTATTTTGGAGGCAAGTTACATAATTTTTTTGTTAAAACCATACCATGCAAATTTTAATAAACGGGTTACAAAGACATCTAAGCTTTTTTTTTATGACACAGGACTCGCCTGTTCTCTTCTTAGTATTCGATCTTCTGAAGAATTAGCGTTAAGTTCATTCAAAGGGCCTCTTTTTGAGTGCTTCATAATTGCAGATATATTTAAGCAGTACTTTAATATTGGCAGTACGGCGCCTATTTATTTTTGGCGTGACTTGAATGGTAGAATTGAAGTGGATTGTTTAATTGATTTAGGTATTAAGCTAATTCCGATAGAAATAAAATCTGGAGCATCTGCTTTGAATGACTATTTTGATGGATTGAACAGATGGAATGAGATGTCTAATTCCGACAAATCTGGTGGATATGTGATTTATGGGGGTGAGCACACTCAAGAAAATAAATCTGGGCATTTGATAAGTTGGCAAGATTCGGCTGGACTAGTTGAATCTCTAAAGAAGAAATCACTTGCGTTATAAGTTTATTCTCTATGATACATCAAAAACAACGCGCTGAAGATCACAAAGTATAACAACCCTCGCGCTGCCGATAAAATTGTCTGCATTGGTAACCCTAGTACCAATGAAGTGTAGAGTTCTATGCCTGCTGCACCCGCCATTATCAGTATAAACATGTAACTAAATCCGGCAACGCTTTTGGTTGCAATTACCCTGAAGACTTGAGGCATCTGGTTTAAAAGAATCAGAATAAATGAAATCCAGCCAAAAATATGGCCGGCATGAGTGGGATGCATGATTGCTAGTGGTATAAAAATCAGTGCCCCAAGTAGATTTGCTCCATAAATTAACCCATAAAATTTTGCGCCATGGGTTTCTGAATGATTGTAATAAAGCCGCTGTGCTATCAAAATTATTGTGGCGATGCCCTGGGCCGGGCATGCAATTTTGTATGCAATCGGTAAGTTCAAGCAAAACACGTAATAAATAAGAGTGATGTAGGTGTTTAGATATGCCAGCAGAAAGTAATCACTCAATCCCGTGCCTGATTTAATTCGATAGTTTTCTATAATTTGTGGCAAGAAGCACAGGGTGTACAGCAACATTGCCAGCCAAACTAATATTTGTGGAGAAAAAATTTGAGTTAATTGCATATAATGCCTTTCTTTTGTTATATGGTTTCATAGTACATGAAGTTTCAGCTTTTTAAAATGGATTTGAGGAAGGAGCAAGGAGAGGCCGTGAATAAAAAATTAATAATATTACTGATGAGTATTTTTTTTATAGAGTTTGGTGTTGGGGCTGATAAAATAAAATCAGTATCAGATGCCTTAGTGCGAATTGATGCGGTTGATGTGGCGTTTACTGAAAATGCGCTAGACACGTCAAGCGATTGGGATGATATTATTCGATATTTGAGAGATGTTAAACTAGATTTTATCAACGGTGCTTGTCCGATTATTTTAAAAATAATGGAAAAATATAGATCATATCCATTGCCTTCAAAAGGTAGCAAAGCAGTGGGAGATGTTATGAAAAGAGAGGCATCAAAATTGTTTACATTTCAACCCTCCCCAAGTCCTCAATCGATTTCAGATAAAAATAAGCAAATAAAATTATTTTTCGAATTTTTACGTAGATACAATCAAATAGTTCCGATGTCGAAATGTGTGTCGGGCTCCGATCTGAGTATTAATTGGGATGCAATTGCTTCATACATAAGCAAATTAAATTTTACGGAAGATGCTTGCGAGGCTATTTCAGCTTTAGTTGCATTTTCGGGGCGATTGAATGTTAATATTAATTCAGAAGTAGAAAAATTTGTAGAAAAAGAGGCGACACGTTTATTAAGTTGGTCTAAAGAGCGAAAAGATGAAAAAATGCAATCTTACAATCTGCAAGTTGAAAGATTGACCAAATTTGTGAAATTATCGACAATAAAAGAATTTTTGCCGAAAAAAGTTAAGTTGCCCGCTTCTCTGCTCCCTCAGTCTGGCACACATCGTCCGCTGCCCTCTCGACCTAAACCACCTTCTCATGCTGATTCATCGAAGCCACTAAGAGATAAGCTTGAATTGCTAAAGACAAAACTTTCTCAGTTAAATGAAAAATTGCAATTGCTTTCAACAAAATTAGTTAATTTAAAAGAAAAATTAGAGCAAGTTGGTGATTTTAAGAATACGGATAAATGGTGGGATGCAGCCATTAAAGATCCTAAGGGAATCACAGATGCTCAAATAGATGCGATAATAGAAGTTTGGAAAAAAATAAAAGCAGAAAAAGTTAATACTGGAGTTACAGATCTTATGTCGATGGAAGAAATTTATGACGGTGGGCCGCCATACAAGCGCTTTAAAAAGGCGTTAAGGGGAATGGCAAAAACAAAGCTTAACATTAAAAAACTTGAAGCGGTAGAAGATATAATTTTTGAAAAGTACCCTGGTGAGAAAGCACTTTTTGATTGGCTGATAATTAAGTAAGAGAGATTCGTCAATTAATTTGCGTAAACGGGTTTTGAAATAATTTCTTAAGTATTCTACTTTCCGCAGCAGTGCTTGAATTTCTTACCGGATCCACATGGACAAGGTTCATTACGCCCAATTTTTGGCGTGGCGCGTTTAGTTGGCTGTGGTTTGGAGACCTCACTAGCTCCTCCCAGCTGCAACGAGTCAAGTTCTTTTTCTTTTTCTTCTTCTATTTCCTCAATCATCTCAACTGTTGAATCATCAGGCTTCATTCTAAATATGCGTTGAGCGATATCCCACTTGATTTCCCCGATCATCATCTGAAATGCAGTAAATGACTCTCTTTTGTATTCGATAAGCGGATTCTTTTGACCATAACCACGTAGGCCAATGCCTTCTTTTAAATGATCAATATTTAAAAGATGCTGTTTCCATGCATGATCGATAGTCTCGAGAAGTATCCACTTCTCTGCTTTATCAACAAAGTCCACAGGAATGGTTTTTCTGAACTGTTCATACAGATAAATTAAAAATTCGCAAACTCCCTCTTCCAGAGTGCCGCTGGTTCTTTGTTTGAACTCTACCGATTCAAAAATCTCCGGTTTAATTCCTGTAAGCTTCTCAATGGCATCAAAAAGTTCGCGCCTGTTTTCTTCCGAGTAAACATTGTTTGGGCAATGAATTTCAAAAAGTCCATGAACAACGTCGGCGATCATGTCTTTTATCAAGCCAATTGAATTATCTCCACCGTCAAGAATGCTTCGGCGATATTGATAAATAACATTACGTTGTTGATTCATCACATCGTCGTACTCAATCAGATGTTTACGAATGTCAAAGTTATGTTTTTCAACTTTCTCTTGAGCCTTTTCTATGCTGCGCGAGACCATACGGTGCTCAATGCTCTCTCCCTCTTTCATTCCAATGCGTTCCATTGTTTTTTTCAAGCGTTCACCGCCGAAAATACGCATTAAATCATCTTCAAGTGAGATATAAAACTTTGATGATCCCATGTCGCCCTGACGTCCGGATCGGCCTCGTAATTGATTATCAATTCGGCGACTTTCATGCCGTTCAGTGCCTATGATTCGTAGTCCGCCCAGCTCGCGAACTCCATCTCCAAGTTTAATATCGGTACCACGACCGGCCATGTTTGTTGCTATTGTGAGTTTGTATTTTTCGCCTGCCTCTTTAACAATCTCTGCTTCTCGTGCGTGTTGCTTTGCATTTAAAACGTTGTGTGGAATGCCAGCTTGGGCAAGTTTATAGCTCAAAAGTTCGGAGGTTTCAATTGAAATTGTACCGATAAGAACCGGTTGCCCTCGTTTGTAACAATTTTTTATATCATCAATTACAGCATTATATTTATCATTTCTGGTTAAAAAAATGATGTCGGGTTGATCCAACCGGATCATTGGTTTGTTTGTGGGAATTACAACAACTGCCAATTTATAAATTTTCCAGAACTCTGCGGCCTCGGTTTCTGCCGTACCGGTCATACCTGCCAGTTTGCCATAAAGCCTAAAGTAATTTTGTAATGTAATTGTTGCAAGGGTTTGATTTTCTCGTTCGACTTTGACATTCTCTTTGGCCTCAAGTGCCTGGTGAAGTCCGTCACTGTAACGACGTCCGGGTAGAATTCGGCCTGTGAATTCATCAACGATTAATACTTCACTTTCACGAACAACGTAATCTACGTCAATTTTAAATAATGTGTGTGCTCGCAGTGCTTGTGTCACGTGATGGAGTGTGAGAATATTTTCGGGGGCATATAAATTTTTTATATGAAATATCTCTTCGATCTTATCAACGCCGCTTTCTCCCAAATGTACCGAGCGTTCTTTTTCATCGATATCATAATCCTCTCGACGTAATTTCAAAATAGCATTATCGGCTTCTTTGTATAGATTGCTGCCCTTTTCTGCAGGTCCGGATATTATGAGTGGAGTTCGCGCTTCGTCGATTAATATCGAGTCAACCTCGTCAACGATTGCAAAATTTAGCTTTCGTTGTACAAGTTCGCTTAAATCGAATTTCATGTTGTCACGAAGATAGTCAAAACCAAACTCGTTGTTTGTTCCGTATGTTATATCGGCACCGTAAGCCTTCTGTCTCTCTTCATCGTTCATGTAGTTTTGAATAACGCCAACCTCAAGTCCCAGGTGTTTGTAAATTACGCCCATTATTTCGGAGTGATATTTTGCCAGATAATCGTTAACGGTAACAAGATGGGCGCCTTTACCTTCAAGAGCGTTGAGGTAGAGGGGGAGAGTGGCAACAAGCGTTTTTCCTTCACCCGTCTTCATTTCTGCAATTTTACCCTGGTGCAAAACAATGCCACCAATCATCTGAACATCAAAATGACGTTCCCCTCGTAATCGCTTGCTTGTTTCTCTTACGGTTGCAAATGCTTCAGGCAGAATTGAATCAAGAGTTTCGCCCTGCGAAATTCTCTGTCTGAACTCATTTGTTTTTAATGTTAACTGTTCATCCGTCAGTTGTGAAATTTCGGGTTCAAGCGCGTTGATACGCTCAACAACCGGGCGTATTTTTTTTAATTCACGTTCGTTTTGTGTGCCAAAAACTTTGGCAAGAATTTGTGCAATCATTAATTATCCCAATTTTTTAATTTTCAATACAAAATATAGATACTTTTGAAAATAGATGGTTTAATTTAACATAAATATTTTCTCAACCCAAATAGTTTAACAAAGTTGCGGTGTTTGGAGTTTTAAAGCTGTTTTTTTTTTTTCTTATCTGGATTAAGGTTATTAAATGCCATAATTTTGGCAGGCATTGATGTTATCGTTTGGTCTTGATTATTTACTTTATTTTTTAGTTTTACGGTAAAGCACTGTTTATTTTTATCTTTATCAATATGTGCCAGTAGCTCGTTGGCTCCAGGATGCTTATTTTCGATTTCGTTTATTATAATTGGTAAGAAAACAAAGGCAGGTAACGGATTAATTGCTAGTTTGCTTCTGTAAAGAATGTTGGATTTGTCGCCAAACATCCAAAGTTCGTTGTGCAAAGGTCTTTTGTTGCCAATTTCAAGCTCAACCTGTACGAGTTTTGATTTTTTATCAGTGTTTTTATAACGTCTTTTTGAGATATCATCTTGGGTTGATAAGATGTCCATAATTTGGACTATATCATTGGTTGAGTAGAAGCTGTAAATTTTTTTAAACATCATGTGATTAATAAATTCTGCTGTCTCACTTTGAACAGGTGTCCCGAGCAAAATCAATTTGTTGATTATTAGGTTATTTTTGAATTCTGCTTCTGCTTGGGCAAGATTTAGCAACACGTTACCGCCGTGGCTATGCCCAACCAAAATTAGTTCCAGATCTTGATCAGATAATTTAAATCTGTTTTTTAGGCTATTTATTTCGGTCAGGAGACTCTTATATAAAAGTTTTGCGCTATGAATTCGACTTTTCTGCCTCAATCTGCCATCCCACCCGAATGTATAAAAATGTAGATTTGAGTGTTTGTTTTGATTTGCAAAGCTATAACTGTTGTTATATAAGTCTGCTGATAACTTTGTGTATGGGTATTTTTTGGTATCTTTAACGGATAACTTGTTTATGTCCTCAAGTCCTAAATTTGCAATTGGTTGGCATTTAACGAAAGTTTTATATCTTAACTCGTTATAATAGTAATCAGACCATGACTTTTTTCCTCTTGGCTCTTCAGGTTGCCTTTTTTCGAAACGATCGTTTAATGAAGAGAACAAGCAGCTGGGTGATGGAAGTGGAAGAATTGTGCCATGCACAAAAACTATCAAAGTGTATTTGTCGCTTTGAGTTTTGTTTTGTACTTGTTTAGTGTTGTTTTGTGCTTGTGTAAAGATTTGTGCTTGCGTACGAAGTCCGGTCATCTGATTGCCGGTCAAGTGGTTACTTGAATTGCCGCATCCCGCAAAAATCAAAAATATAAGTATCGAATAGTAGTTTTTAAGATTCATGTATTCCCCCATTTGTTTAATTTAGGCTTTGGCCTTTACAAAATCAATTTAATTCAATAATTTTAGATATGCAAAATATTGGTTTATTCGGTTAATTTTAGTGTTTTTTGATATCAAAATGAAAATAGCTGTTTTACTTTCCGGAGGGGTTGATAGTTCGGTTGCCCTACAGTTGCTCAAAGAGCAGGGGCATGATCTGACCGCCTTTTACTTAAAGATTTGGCTTGAAGATGAGCTCTCTTACCTTGGAAATTGTCCTTGGCAGGAAGATTTGGACTATGCTCAAAAAGTTTGTGAAAAACTGCAAGTTCCGCTTGAGATCATACCCATGCAGCAGGAGTATCATGATAAAATTGTTGCATACACAATCAAAGAGATTCAGGCAGGACGGACGCCAAGCCCGGACGTTTTATGCAATCAGTTCATTAAATTCGGATGTTTCTACGACAAAATCGACAGTTTAAGGCCAGGGGTATTTGAAAAAGTTGCATCAGGGCATTATGCCCAAGTCGAGAAGATTAAAGCCAATGGGCAAGGCGAAGCTGGTCCGGTCGAAGACCTGTTTGTTTTAAAAAAAGCCAAAGATCCGGTTAAAGATCAGACATACTTTCTAGCACGTTTGAGTCAAAAACAGTTGTCCCGAGCCCTTTTCCCAATTGGTCATCTTTTAAAATCCGAAGTAAGAGCATTGGCTGAAAAATTTGATCTTCCGACCAAATATCGCAAAGACAGCCAAGGAATATGCTTTCTTGGCAAAATTAAATTCAGTGATTTTATAAAACATCACCTGAAGGAGCGTGAGGGGGACTTGATTGAGTTTGAGACGGGCAAGGTGGTTGGAAAACATGAGGGTTTCTGGTATTACACAGTTGGCCAACGCAAGGGGATAGGCCTTTCAGGCGGCCCGTGGTATGTTGTTAAAAAAGATACGGTTAAAAATATCGTTTATATTTCAAAAAATTATTACTCAGAAGATAAATCAAGAGACACGTTTACTGTATGTGATTTTAACTGGATTGCGCAGCATGCGCCTGAAAAACGCGATCTGCAAGTTAAGATCAGGCATGGTGAAAGCTTGTATAAAGCTACGCTTGATCTTTTGGGCCCAGATAATATGAAACCCGGCGCGTCACAGGGTGATGGTTCGACAAGCTCACCACGAGCGCGCCTACTTAATGGCGCTCGTCCTGCCGTGCCGGCCATAGCTCTCCAAGAGCGACGGCTGGAGCCTGTCGAAGGATGCGAGTGCCAGAAGAGAGATAATGGCCCAACTACTGGCGTCGTAAAAATCGAGGGCAATGATCAGGGCATTGCGCCGGGGCAGTTTGCCGTCTTTTATGATGGTGATATCTGCTTGGGTTGCGCAGTGATCTGTTCTTAAATCGGCGGGATTAATCGGGATTAACTATGAAAAATAAGCCGTATATCTGGATTGGACGTTTTTATAATCACAATAGGGATTCGATAGGTTTACGGCTTTTCAGGGCTGCAAGATGCTTTGCAGGGAAAATTGCTCGCAAGGCTGTGAGAAAAAAATATGCTTGCGATGTTCAAATTACTCCTGAAAATTGGATTAAAGTTGCAAACGTGCTGGAGCGAAGTCATAATCCGATGGTTACATGGATTGGGCATTCTACGTTTTTGATTCAAGTTGGCGGAATTAATATTATTACTGATCCTGTGTTTTTTAATCTTTCGTTTTTTGCACCGCGGGTTTTAAAGCCTGGACTTACGATTGATCAACTTCCTAAAATTGATTTTGTTATAATCTCGCATAATCATCTTGATCATATGGATTTAAGAAGTGTTAAAGCTCTTAATGCTAAATTTCAACCAACAATTTTAGTTCCTCATGGAAACAAAAAATGGCTTGAACAACGCGGCGTTAAGAATGTGATTGAAAAAAGATGGTGGGAGGAGCAGGTTTTTGGGGATAATTTAAAATTTACATTCCTGCCGGCTGTACACTGGACCAGCCGGGGTATTCATGATATTAATAGGACTATGTGGGGTAGTTGGATGATTGAGTGTTCAGGGTTTAAAGTTTATTTTGCTGGGGACACGGCATATGCTGACCATTTTGAAAAAATAGGCAAAATTTTTCAGGGGATAGATATAGCATTGATGCCGATTGGTCCAATTCAACCTCGTAAATTAATTAGCGAGGCGCACACTTGTCCGATGGAAGCCATAAAGGGTTTTTTAGACCTGAATGCGAAATGTTTTATTCCCATGCACTGGGGAACTTTTAAATCGGCATACGAGAGTTTCTCGGCTCCTGCGCAGGGGTTGTTGAGATCGTGGGAAAAGTGTGCGGATAGGCTTGACGGTAAGAGTTTAAATTTGTTAAAAGTCGGTGAATCAGTACAGTTTGGGCAGAAATGATCTTTGGGTAAAAATGATAGCACTAGTATTCTTTTTTCTGGATTTTGTGGCATTCTCCTTTTGGAATGGGTGGTATCTGAACAGTTTACTTATCTATTTTATTGTTCATTCTCTAAAGCAGGATCGCTTTGAAGCATCGTTTAAATTTTGTTATTTTCCCATAATTTTGCTGCTTTTACAGGACTGTTTTCTGAATGGTAGATTCGGTTTAATTCTTCTTTTTTTGATTCCTGTCATAGTTTTGATGTCATACCTACGGGAGGTAATTGATGCTAAGCAGGAGTATGTCTGTTATCTATTAATCGTAGGAATTCTCTTTTTTGATCATCTTTTGATTGGAAAAATGCTGCTTAATAAGCCATTTTTTAATGCTGACTTTCTTTTTGAAATTTTTATTAATATAATAATAACAAAAGTAATTCTTTTGGGTGTACGGGGCAATCGCTTTTTACCGGTATTTAAACGATTCCGTTTGAATCGGGCCCGTTTAAATCAGTAAAGAGAGGAAAGTCTGGACTCCTAGCAGGTTGGATGCCTTATAAGATGACAACTGAGTAAAATCGGGGGTTATACAAATAAGGGGGGCGTAAGCCCATGGAAAGTGCCACAGAAAATATACCGCCCGGGGTATCATATCCTGGGTAAGGGTGAAACCGTGTGGTAAGAGCGCACGCACAGCTGCAGTAATGCGGTTGGTGGGAAAACCCCATCCGGAGCAAGACAAAGTAAGCGAGTTGGTCACCTGTTCCTTATACTCGCGGGTATGTCGCATAGATAAATGGTTGTCGATTGAAGTAATATTCAATTACAGAATCCAGCTTACAAGTCGCCCAAAAGGATTGCCCCAGAGTTTTCAACAAACATGAAAAAAATTAAAATAATTTGGATATTACCGTTCATAGGATTTGTTTTAGGGTACATGGGTACCTATCTTTTTATGCAAAAAGAGACCACCATAACCCCCAATGTTATTGGTCGGTCGTTGCAGGAAAGTGTTGCAATTCTGTCCAAACAGCGGCTAGGGATACGCTTAATGCGCGAGCAGGAGGATGTATCGATGCCGGAGGGGATAGTTCTTGACCAGATTCCCAAATCAGGTAATAAAATTAGACAAAATCAGAATGTTTTCGTAACTGTGTCAAAAAAACCTTCATTACTCGAGGCGCCCGATTTTCTTGGGTGCAACACCAAAGATATTCAAACCCGCTCAGGTAGAAGCGAGATAGATGTTTCTAATGTAGATATTTTTTGCTCATCTCCGCGAAATACCTGCGTTGCTCAATATCCATGCCCAGGCGCGCAGCTTATTCGCAAGCGCATGGTTACATGCATTTCAATGGGAGGCTATCCTCTTTTTATTATTCCAAATTTTAAGGGTTTTTTGGTTGAACAGGTAAAAGATTTTTTACGCTCAAATGACGTAGCGCCCGAAATTGTACATTCACACAGTGTCTCTGAAGAGCATAATTGTGGCAACTGCCACGTAATTGACCAGCGACCAATTTCCGGATCAATCGTTTCGCTAGAACAGCCCCTTCAGATTCAATTACAAGTTAGTGATTAGGCCTACGACGAGCGCACTATCAACGGTTCAAGATTGTAAAGACTCAAACGCAGCTCGTTGCTTGGACAAAAAAGCGCTTGCAACAGCATAAAGTGGCAAAGACCGGATATTCTGGTAAACCGAATAATTTTGAGTTGAGAATCTAAGACCGTATGGAGATTGTGGGTGATTTTCAAGAAATACATGCATGCTTTTTAGCGTTGTACCCTTGCCACTTTTGACCTCGATTGGTATTATAAATTCATTTTCTTGTATAAGGTAATCAATTTCTGCCTCACCTCCGACTTTGTGCCGATGCCAATAATAAAGTTCGGTATCATATATTGAATCGTTATATGCCAGCAATTCTTGACCAATAAGGGCTTCAACATGTTCGCCTTTATTAACAAAATTTGTAGTAGGTTGCAGCAACCAATCACCAAGTTGTAATCCTAAGATTGCCTGGCTCAATCCCACGTCCAGCAAAATGACCTTAAAATCATCAAGACGTTTTTGTGCTCCAAGAGGAATTCCTTGTCCAGCAGTGTACCAGACTTTTTGTGCAATATCGGCTGTACAAAGCAGATCAAGACCTGGAGATAACTCGCGTGAGCGGTAGCCGCCTTCAATTTCGCTATACTTAAATTTTCTGCCTAACTGAAGAGGAATATTATCAAAAATGGCACTTAAATGTTGGACCTGCTTTTGTTTTGCATATTTATAAAAGTCTTGACGATAGCTACTGAGTAAGGACTGATGGATCGCAGCGCATTGAAGCAGATCCTGTGAATTACGCCATACATCAACGACCTGAGGCATTCCGCCAAGCGCATTGTACTGCGCGAACAAACCAATAAGTTTGTCGTGAATTACAGTACTCATCTCCTGATCATAATCGTGATTAAAAATGGCATCGACAGCCATTTTATGTCCTAGTGCTGCAAGATACTCAATAAACGACATGGGATGCATATACAATGATTGAACGCGCCCTACGGGTACGCCAACTTGTTGAATAGAAAAATCCAAGAGTGATCCGGCGGCTACGACATGCAGTTCCGGCATTTCTTCGTAAAAATATCGCAATGAGATTATGGCTTGCGGAACAGACTGAATTTCGTCGAAAAAAAGAAGCGTTGTTCCGGCTACGGGTTGCTGCACATTGATAGCCGCGCAAAGGTCACGCAAGATTCGTTTTGGGTCAAGATCGTGCTCAAATAGCGTTTTCAATTTTGGTTGGGATTCAAAATTTACCTCAATGAAATTATCAAAAGATTTTCCTAGTTGGCGTATGGCGTATGTTTTCCCTACTTGACGCGCACCATGTAAAAGAAGCGATTTTCGGTATGGATTTGTTTTCCAAGCTGCAAGATGATAATCAATTAATCTGCGCATGAGAGTATCCTTTGACATTAAATGGTTTAAATATGGGGGTAGTTTTGACCAAGCTATGGCTATTTCATACCACATCTTTAGGCCATTTTGCAAATTTTAAGAGAAAAATAAGGTTTTGTCGCAAATTTTCATTCGCTTGATTATTTTCAATTAGTCTATAAGTTTAAAGATAGTAGTTATCATTAATATTTTTACTTTTTAACAGAAGGTTTATTTTATGAAGATGTTTTCTTACAAATCATTAGCTACGCTTGCAATAGCTAGTGGCCTGTTTTTTACCAATAGCTTTGGTATGGTCGACGCAACAGGCAAAGCCATGATTGACAAAGATAAAGCTTTATGTAGCGAATTTAAGGCAGCATGCGAAGGAATAATTCAAGCAGATTCTGAATCTGAAGCCAAAAAGTCAGATATAAATCAGCTTAGACGCTCGTATATTGCTCAGTATAAGCAATTTCTTCATGGATTTCGCCCAGAAGAAGTTTTGGTGAAAAGCTTTATGCGGGGTGAACTATATCCAATGATGTTGGATAGCTTTTTAAGTGGATTTATTAAAAATACAGAAGCTGTTGCTCATAATTATTTACAACAGGTGGATATGCCGGCCGTAGCGCCTGCTTCACCTGGTGAGGCTGAATCTTTGCGCCTACCAATTAGCATCCAGATCCAGCCGTCTAGTTTTAGGCGAACAATTTCAGAATTGGATCTAAACAAATACAGTGGATTAAAAGAAGCGATTACAAGATTGTGTAAATTATGCATAGAACTTGAATATTCCTTAACACCTCAAAAAATAGCAACGATTCTTTTGGATAATGGTTTGAACCCCAATGCTACTGATGAATATGGCCACACCCTATTGTTTAATGCAAGTAGAGATGGATGTGCAGTGAGCGCAGTGTGTACGAAAGTGCTTTTGGCGGCAGGGGGAAGATAAAAATATTCTAGGCTAATCAAACCAATCGAAATTGTAGGCTCCGGCATGTAAAATTGCTGGGGCTTTTTTATGATATCACCAAAATATGGTTGCTAAATATAATTTGTCTAACTAGACTATCCAACACATTTTTATATTTTAGATTAGATTAACAGTTGTACGAAAGGTTTATTTTATGAAAATATTCAAGAAAACAATATTATCAATATTGATAGCAGGTGCTACAGGTTCTGTGGCATTTGGAATGGAGAATCCAGTTATTACAACTCCGTCTGGACTTCGTAAACGTTGCCTAATTAGTCCACATCAAGCCTTTATTGAAGCTGCAAGACGTGGCGATTTAGATTTTGTCAGAAATCAAATTGCCCAGCGACCAGATATTGTCAATGTGACTGATGAAAATGGGGAGACAGTGTTGCATGCGGTTGCTAGATATGGCTACGCAGAGTGCATAAGAATACTCATTGCAGCAGGAGCGGATGTTAATGCTATTAATAATGAGGGCCATAGCCCGTTTTATAATGCTAGTGGTCATACGGAAGCCTTAGCTGTACTCAGAGCGGCAGGGGCAAGATATATAGACTCAAAAAATCCTAATTGGTTCGTAATTCAAAAAATCCTAAATTATTAGAGCAAAAGATGCTGGTGGCCTGCGAAAATGCAATGTTTGTGGATATTGGATTATTTGTGACGATATGGCTGAATTGCCAAATTAAAACCAAGGGAATGCAGTACGGGAATTATGCTTGTTAATTTTGGATTACCCCTTTTTGAAAGCATGCGATAGAGGTTTTCGCGGTTGAGATTTGTAGCTGTTGCAACATCAGCCACACCAAGCCCCTGAGCCTCAAGAACATTTTTGAGTGCCACCAAAAAGATGCGTGCATCTTCATCCATGAGTGCTGCATTTAAATAGGCTATTGCTTCGGTTGGATTTTGCAATTCTTTGATTAAATCTTCTTGATAACTTGTTGTTGGTCGTTTTTTCATGGTCTTATCCCTGCCGGAAGATGTGGTATAGGTTTCGATCGTTATATAATTCATAATTTGATTGTAGCTCGAAAGCTACAAAAAATCAATGTGGTATACGGGGCTTTAGAAACAGAGTTGCAGCCGAAGAACTTGAGCTTATGATTGAACAAGCCGCATTGCAAAAGATCGGTGGGCAAAAAAACTGTGGGTTTTTATTGATGAAGCGCAGAAATGTCCTCAGTTGTTCGATCAAATAAAGATTGTATACGATGCTCATAAGGGGAAAGATCATATCAAATTTATTCTTACCGGCTCAGCACATCTCAATTTGCATAAACTGACAGCAGAGTCCTTGGCTGGTAGGGTAGAGCTTTTGAGCCTGCGAGAATTTAACCTTAGAGAAATGACACTTTTGCTGCATCAGAACGTTTCACTGCCTTCTCAGAACGTTTTTGATATAATTTTTAATGCCAAAGATATGCAGGTACTGGAAGAAATTGTTGAGAATGTTCGTCCTTTTCAAAACATCTTGCAAGAATCTTTACAAAACCATCTTATCTGGGGTGGGCTTCCAGAAGTCATAGAAGCCGACTCGGAGGTATCTCGTTTAAAATATCTGGGTGATTATCTTCAAACTTATCTGGAAAAGGATATTCGAGCAATTGATTCAATCGGAGATTTGCACATGTATCAGAATCTGATGAAAATTTGTGCCGAAGTTACCGGATCAGTTAGAGATGACAAAAAAATTATAGATGCATTGCACTGTTCAAGAGGTACACTCTTGAAGTATCGAGATTACTTACTAGCTACGCTGCAGTACACCGAGCTGTTCCCTTACATCAAAAGCTCTATTAAACGACTGGTGAAATCTCCAAAGGGTTATTTAATCAATAATGGCTTGATTAGCTATCTGACCGGTATCCATGACTTTGCTATTTTAAAAAACACCAGCCTGATAGGTCATAGATTTGAAAACTGGTTTCTTAATGAGATTCAAGCGTGGCTTGACACACAATCTGAAAATCGTCAAATCTATTTCTGGCGAACTGCCGGTGGGGCTGAAGTTGATTTTGTTGTCACACTCGGAAGGCAAGTCATTCCGTTCAAAATAACATATGCTTCTCAGATTGAAATCAAAAAGTTCAATAACCTCAAAGGTTTCATGACAGCTGTTCCAGAAGCTCCTATTGGGGTTTTTTGCTACATGGGGCCTCTTTCATTCGATCAAGAAAATCGTATACTTTTCTTGCCTGCATGGATGATCTAAGAGGTGCTTGCTAAAAATCGTTTAATTCAGGTCCAAATACCGTTTGCTAAATACTTAATCGACTTTATAATAAATTTATAATTAGCTTGTATTTGGGGACTTAAAGTGGGGTTGTACAGAGACTTGGTTTTGGACTTGATTTTTAACTTAGTTTGGGACTTAGTTTTTGGGTTTAAAATCTTTCTTTACTTTACTCAGTAAATAATTATATTGACAATTTCTACCACAGTTGTGTGTAGTGTAGGAAGCCGAACAGTTTGATGTTTAATAAAATTAATGTTTTAATTTAAAAGGGATGTGTAAAAAGATGGGCGATTCATGTTGCAATCATGATCATTTACATGACAATTTAGATGCAAATAAAAATGAGAAAATTTTCGTACATCATCATTCTTTAAAAGATGAGATATTCTGTCATTTTCCATATGCAATTTTTTCTGTTGCTATGGCGATGGTGGTCACGAGTTTTATCTCATATCCAAAAGTTGAAGTTGTTGAGGAAGTTGCCTACCGACTTTTTCACAACTTCCATTTTCTGCACATACTTTTTGCTGCTAGCGGTACAATTTTGATGTTCAGGCGGTATTCGAATAATTTTCTTGCAAGCGTGTTAGTTGGTTTTACCGTTCCTGCTGTTTTTTGTACGATTTCTGATGCATTCCTTCCCTACATTGGCGGCAAAATATTAGGATTGGATATGCATTTTCATTGGTGTTTTATAAGGCATATTGATACGGTCTTCCCATTTCTTATCGGAGGCGTTGTTAATGGCTGGGTGATGAGTGCGCATGCGCACAGTAAACAGATGTTTTATTCGCTTGGATTTCATTTTGCCCATATTTTTGTTAGCTCAATGGCCGGATTGCTATATCTGATCAGCTTTGGTTTTAATGATTGGTGGAAAAAAATGGGGTTTGTATTTTTATATCTAGTTTTTGCTGTACTTATTCCATGTATCATGTCTGATATTGTTGTTCCGGTATTTTTTGCTCGTTTTGGTAACAGGAAGAACAAAAGGGATGGTTGATGAGAAGTATTAGATTTGAAAATGTTTCAAAATCGTTTGACGGTGAATTAATTTTAGATCGCTTGAATTTAGAAATTCCTGCGGGACGGTTTTTTGCGTTACTTGGGCCAAGCGGGTGTGGTAAAACAACTGTATTACGTATACTTGCGGGTTTAGATACTGTTGACTCCGGAAAAATTTTTCTTGGTGATCAGGAGGTAACATATCAGCCGATTTACACGCGCAGTATAAACACCGTGTTTCAGCAGTATGCCCTTTTCCCTCATTTAACGGTCTTTGAAAATGTTGCTTACAGTATGCGGGTCAAAGGCATAAAAAATGATGAAGTTAAAGAGAGAGCTTATGAAGTCTTAAAAATGGTTAGACTTTTTGGTCACGAGGGTAAATATCCACGAAGTCTTTCCGGAGGACAGCAACAGCGTGTTGCTCTTGCGCGAGCAATTGTTAACCGTCCTGCAGTGCTGCTTTTGGATGAGCCGCTTGCTGCTCTTGATCTAAAACTTAAAGAAGAGATGTTACTTGAGTTAATTGACTTACAAGATAAACTCAAAACCACATTTGTTTACGTAACGCATGATCAGTTCGAAGCATTGACTGTTGCGGATAAAATGGCGATTATGAACATGAATGGGGGTATTGAGCAGGTTGGTACGCCAAAGCAAATTTATGAATTTCCGGCATCACGTTTTGTTGCAAATTTTGTGGGAAACACAAACATAATTGAAGGCAAGCTTGAGCAGTCCGAGGCTGGACAGTTTGTTGAGGTTGACGGTCTAGGGCTTTTCAGTGTTTATTTAACGCCTGAAAAATCTTTTATTAACTCCTCGAGCAACGTTTTCATGAGCATTCGTCCTGAAAAAATTTTTATAAGCAAAAAAGAGCGCTCTGAATTTTCAAATCACTTACAGGGAACTGTCGTTGATATAATTTATTACGGTCGTACTACGCAGTACAACGTTAAATTAAAAAATGGCTTGAGATTGATGGTTTTTGAGCAGAATGAAGAACATTTTCCTCAAGAGAGTATTGATTACGATGATAATGTCCATTTATATTTCCAAAAAGAGAACATAGTGTTATTGGAGAGTTAATGAAGACATTACGTAAAATTTTTTCTGAAGAGATTGCCTTTATTTTTTCTTGTCCTGCGCTACTGTGGGAGTGCATATTTTTGTATCTTCCATTACTTGTTCTTGCTTTGTACAGTTTTTTTGAAATTTCAGCCCAAACAAATGTTTGGTTTTTTACGTTGCATTATTATGGGCAGGTCTTTAATTCTCTCTATTTTAAAGTTATACTTAATTCGTTAAAGCTTGCATTCACTGCTACTTTTATATGTTTTATAATAGCCTATCCTGTTGCCTATTTTCTTGCAATAAAGGTTAAAAAGCGGTTTAGAACTTTTCTACTCTTTTCGTTAATTTTGCCATCATGGACTAGTCTGGTTGTTCAAATTTATGCCTGGTTTTTTCTCCTTGAAAAGGATGGACTTGTCAGTAGGACATTACACTGGATTGGACTTGTTCCAAAATCAATGCATCTTCTTAATAATTATTTTTCAATTATGGTTGGATTGGTTTCGTGTTTTTTGCCATTTATGATTTTACCGATTTATGTGCTTTTGGACAAAATGGACCCGCGCCTGCTTGAAGCATCTGCTGATTTGGGTGCAAATAAGTTTGAAACATTTAAACGAATTATCTTCCCGCTCTCTTTACCGGGAGTTTACACCGGATTTTTATTGGTCTTCGTCCCAGTTTTTGGGGAGTTTGCCATTCCATCGCTACTTGGTGGCTCAACTTATGTAGTTTGGGGTAGTTTGATTGTTGATAAATTTTTAAGAGCTCGCGATTGGTCGTTTGGATCTGCTCTGGCCATTACCGGAATTATGCTTTCTGTCCTGATTATTTTAGGTAGCATGGTGATTGGAAAACTTTTAAAACGTTTGCGTCGTGTAAACTAGGAAGTTAAATGATAAACGAAGGTAAGAATAGATTTTCAAAATTATTGCAGCCGGTTTTTGTCGGCATGATCTATCTTTTTTTGTATCTACCTATCATAGTTATGGTGCTTTTTTCTTTTAACAAAAGCAGAATTTCTGTGCGATGGGAAGGTTTTTCGTTGCATTGGTATCAAAAGCTTTTCCAAACTCCTGAAATTTTGGATGCGCTTACGGTTTCTCTGCTTGTTGCATTTTTTGCCACACTGCTCAGTGTTATCATAGGGACGTTATTTGTTGTTGCAAGTGTGTGGAAAAAATCAGATTACATTTCGTGGATTTTTTATGGGAATATTTTGCTGCCTGAAATTGTGATGGCAATTGGTATTTTAAGTATATTTACATTTTTTCAAATTCCGCTTGGATATTTGAGTCTTATTACCGGACACACTATTATTGGACTTGGCTTTGTAATTCCGGTTGTCAGAGCAAGATTTGTGGAGCTTGATCCGATATTAACAGAGGCATCGCTGGATCTTGGTGCAACCTATGGCCAAACATTTAGAAAGGTGCTGCTGCCGCTTTTAATGCCGTCAATTGTAGCATCTAGCCTGCTGGTTTTTACATTATCTCTGGATGATTTTATGATAGCATTTTTCTGCTCGGGTCCTAAAATCCAAACACTTTCAGTTTATGTTTATTCAATGATCAAGGGGGGAGTTGATCCTACAATTAACGCCGTCTCAGCAATATTTTTGGCCTTAAGTAGTTTGTTAATACTAATCTTATCTTATTTAAAAGTTCTTGATTTGGTAGTCTCAAATGAATAATTTTTTTAGCTCTTTTAAAAAATTTTGTGACAATTTTTATGATAATTGGCATCGCAAGATTGTTATTGCTTTCATTTATCTTGCGATAATCGCATGTTTACTGTATTCGCCTCGGATTTTTGAATACTTTGCGGATGGAAAATCTATTAACGTATACTCATTTACCGAATTTATCTCCCCTGAAGCGATTAAGGAGTTTGAGCATGATACCGGCATTAAAGTCAGAATTCAGTACTTTGAGTTTGATGAGGAGCTTTATGCCAAATTTAAGATAAATAAGGGGGAGGGGTACGATCTAATTACACCGTCTGATTACATGGTTGAGCTGATGCGAAAAGACGGAATGTTACAAGAGATTGATCACTCTAAATTGTCAAACTTTAAAGAACTTGATTCGCGCTTGTTGGGTAAGTATTTTGATCCTGAGAATAAATACTCTGTTCCAATCTGTTGGCTTGTTTATGGAATTGCTTATGATAAAGATCTTGTGGGTGAAAATTTTAAACAAGCCGGTTTGAATATGCTTTTTAAGGATCCTTGGGATCTTGTAATTGCCGACGTAGTTAAAAAACATTACCGTATTTGTATGGCTCAAGATCCGCGGGATATGGTTTATTTGGCTGCGATATATCTTTACGGGCGAACCAAAAATCTGACAGATACCGAATTGAATGAGATTCAAGACTTGTTAAGTAAGCAGAAAAACTGGGTAGAAAGTTACACTGATGTTGGTACACCTTACTGTCTTACCGGTGGGCTTGCATCGGTTGCTTTAATTTCAAGCCATAGAATGAGAAAATTGCTGGAAATTAGTGATCAATTTGTTTTTCAAATTCCAAAAGATGGTAGCATAATGGTAATTGAAAATATTGCTATACCGGCAAAAACTCAAAAATCCGATATGGTGCATAAATTTATAGATTTTTTGATTTCGAAAAAAATAGAGTTATTCCACGCAAGCTTGTATGGAACTAATGCAAGCAATGCATCTGCAATTGACGAAAAAAAACCGGAAAATTCTAATTTTTTCCCTAAAGATGAGATGTTTGATAAACTTCACTTAATAAACAATGAAATTTCTCTTGATAGAGTAGACTCTATCTGGTTGGGCGTGAGGTTTTCCTGAGGGTAGGAATTTTGAAAAACTTAGTAAAAGTTAGGTACTAATATGGAAAAACTTAAAATAAAAATTCAGAGCATCCTAGAAAAATATAAGCAAAAGCGTGATAAATTCAAAAATGTGATAGATAGGTGGGGACAGAAAAAATACACCAGTGATTATGCAAATGCAATGGAGCTTTTCAAAAAAGCCGAAAATTATGCAGCTACGTTATTGCAAGAAGCTTTGACTCCGGGCGCAGATAAGAAAATTCTAAAATCCAAATTAAAAGATTTTAAAGCTATTTATAAAAAATTAAATGATATAACCAAACCTGTTTTGCAACAGTGGGTAGAGGCAATTGTAATTGCCGTTGTTTTGGCTATTGTTTTGAGAAATTTTGTATTCGGTCTTTATCATGTTCCAACAGGTTCTGCTGAGCCAAATATTTTGGTTGGTGACAGAATTTGGGGTAACAAAATGGCTTATTATTTTGCGCAACCACAACGTGGAGATCTGGTCATTTTTGATAATCCTGAAGTTAAATATGATAGAAGTAATATTATTAAATACTGGTGGCAGAGATATATAGGTTTTCCCATACCATTGTTAGGTTTAAGCGGCGGGCCTGATAACTGGGTCAAGCGTGTGATAGCCGTTCCGGGAGATGTCATTGAGGGTAAACTTGAGGATGGAAAACCTGTTATTTATCTCAATGGCAAGAAGCTTGATGAGCCGTACGTAAATCCATATCCATTGATTAGATGCCGAAAACCTAAAGGCCTTATTCCTCTGGATTCATTTGGGCCGTTTGTTATTCCGGAGTTTTTACGTTTTTCTTATCGTGATGATTATATGTATACTTTCGATACATCAAAATCCCTTGATGAACAGCCATTTTACCGTTTAAATCCGGATGAAGTTGTTATGAACTCTGAGACAGGCAAACCTATTTTCGCACAGCCATACTCCCCAACATATGGATTTGATTATTCTGCAAGAACATTTTTCTGCGTTGATGTGTTTGGTCCGCTTACCGTTCCTGAAGGGAAGTACTGGATGATGGGAGATAGTCGCAAAAATAGCCGCGATAGTAGATGGTGGCATTTCTTGGACAAAGAACGTGTCCATGGTCGAGCAAGTTTTATAATTTATTCTATTGATAGCGAAGAGGCTTTTTGGTTATTTGAGTTGATAAAACATCCAATAACATTCTGGACAAAATCAATTCGCTTGGATCGTTTTTTCAGACCATTGTGGAAGCATAATGGAAGAATGATTACCGAGAGCAACATAGTTATCGAGAGCAACAATGAACAGAAATAAATTTTATGTCACAACGCCAATTTATTACGTAAATTCAAAACCGCATCTCGGGACTCTTTATACAACTTTACTTGCAGACATTTTTGCCCGGTGGAATAAAATTATGGGCAAGAATGTTCTCTTTCTAACAGGAACAGATGAGCATGGTCAAAAACTGCAGGAAGCTGCAGATAAAGCCGGCTTACAACCAAAGCAGTTTGTAGATTCTGTTGTGCCTGAGTTCAAAAAAACCTGGGCAGATTATGAGATAGAGTACGACAAATTTATTCGCACCACCGACGAAGAGCATAAAAAAGCTGTAAAATATTTTATCGAAAAATTACAAGAGCAGGGCGATATTTACAAATCATCTTACACCGGCATGTACTGCGTGCCGTGCGAAACATTTGTGACAATTAATACTGAAACTCCAAAGGACGCAAGTGGCAAAAACGTCTGCCCAAATTGTTTGCGCGAGTTAAAAGAAGTTTCCGAAGAAAGCTACTTCTTCAGGCTCTCTGCGTATCAAGATCAGCTTCTAAAATTTTATGAAGAAAATCCAAATTTTATTACTCCAAAAGAGAGACTTCAGGAAGTTATCTCGTTTGTAAAATCAGGACTTAAAGATTTAAGTATATCTAGAAAAAATGTCACGTGGGGAATCCCATTTCCCGGAGACCCAACTCACACCGTTTACGTTTGGGGCGATGCGTTACTTAATTACCTCAGTGCAATTGGTTATGGCCAAAACAGTATAAAAGCAGAAGAGAATTTTAAATTCTGGTCTCCTGCAGATATTCAGATAATGGCCAAAGATATCGTGAGGTTCCACGCAGTTTACTGGCCTGCATTTTTAATGGCGCTAAATTTGCCGTTACCTAAAAAATTACTCGTTCATGGGTATATTCTCATGGGCGATTACAAAATGTCTAAATCGCGTGGCAATGTTATTGATCCGGATAATCTTGCAACCTGGTATGGCGTTGAACAGGTTCGTTACTATTTAGCCCGTCATATATCAGTTGCCCAAGATTCACAGTTTGATTTGAAAGATCTAGAGAATTACATCACAGCCGATCTTGCAAATGGTGTTGGTAATTTATTGAGCAGGACTTTAACGTTGGCTTTAAATAATAATTTGAACACATCCAGGGCTCCATCTACTCTTGAGCCTCGTTCTGCTGCAGTTAAAGAAAAAAGCGAAGAGGCGTTCAGAGTTTACTGGGAAGAGATGAACAATCTTCATCCCCACATTGCACTTGCCGAGTTGTGGAAGTTTGTTGCACATGTAAATGCCTATTTTCACACAATGCAGCCATGGGTTTTGGCAAAACAGAACCGTGAACTGTTTGAAGAGGTAATTTACACAGCCTGTCAGAGTATGTACGAAATTGCTATTTTGCTTTGGCCGGTTATGCCTAAAAAAATGGAAGAGCTCCTCAAACATCTCGGGCATGATTTTAATATTGCAAATAAATATGAACAAGAGCTGCGTGAAAGTAAGTGGAATAAAACATTTAATCTGCGTGCAGTATCTGAACAACTTTTTGTGCGACCTGAATCTCATGTCGAGCAAGTTTTGCAAGATTCAAAGACAGAATCCAAAGTTGGAATAAAAGAACCTGAAACAAACGCTGCAAGCAAAGCTGCTGCAAGTAACGCAGTTACTCAAGCGTCACTTACCGAAATCATAAATATTACTGATTTTGCCAAAGTTCAACTGCTTGTTGGTACAGTTAAAACCTGCCAGCCGATTTCTGGCTCAGATAAGTTGCTAAAACTTGAAGTTGACCTCGGGCCACACGGTATACGTCAAATTTTATCAGGCGTTGCTCAGTGGTTCAAATCAGAAGACTTGGCAGGCAAGCAGGGTATCTTTGTGGCCAATCTTGCGCCACGCAAAATGCTTGGTCAAGAGTCGCAAGGGATGATGCTGTTTGCTAAAGATGAATCTGGGAATATGAGAATGCTGACAGTTGGCGGTTTTGTCGAAAACGGCACGCGAGTTAGTTAAGAACTGCTCGTAGAGAAGTGGAGGAAGGTCTTAAAATAATGGCCCAAGAAGAAGAACGTGCGCGCCAGCAAGCAGCAGAAGAAGCAAGATTACAAAAATTAAGAGATGAAGAGACTGCTCGTAGAGAAGCGGAGGAAGCTGCTCTTAAAGTAAAGCTCAAGAAGAAGAACGTGCGCGCCAGCAAGCAGCAGAAGAAGCAAGATTACAAAAATTAAGAGATGAAGAAACTGCTCGTAGAGAAGCGGATGAAGCTCTTCTAAGAAAGCTCAGAGAAGTGTACAACCCAAAAAGAGCGAGAGCTTAAGTTTGCAGAAGAAGTAAGAAAAATAAGAAATGAAGTTAAATACAGCTCTTAACAGCTAGTAAACCCTTAAAATAAACCCAAAAAAAATGTTACCCACAACAAAAAGCTTGTATTAAAAAAACACCCATAAACAACACTCTCTTAAAATAAAACCCTAAAAGATTTTTGTTTGATTTATTCCAAAAAATGATATATTTTTAAAGTAGTTGCATGGTGAAAACGTTGAAGGTCTAGCCATTTGAAGAGGCATTGTGAATTGGAATGTCTATTTTAATAAGAAGGCAAGAAAGCAATTTGATGCTTTGCCAATATCCGTTCAAGAGGCTGCTCAAACCTTGGTGCAGGAAATAAGAAAGTTAGGTCCATTGCGCCATAATTGGAAAAACTTTAGCAAACTTGGTGGGACTGAAAATTGTTATCACTGCCATATTAAAAATGGAAAGCCAACATATGTTATTTGCTGGGAAGTGATAAATAAAAAAATTCAAATTGTTGAGGTGTATTATGTCGGAACGCATGAAAAATCCCCTTACTGACAATCTTATTGAAGTTACGATTCATGATAAATTAAACACAAAATTTTTACTTCCTCGCAAGTCAGCACTAGAACTGTTTGAGCAGCTCAAGCCATTCAAAGTTTTAAATGATGATGAAGAACTTATTCCGGCAGATGAAGTATTCAGAAATTTGCATCAGAAATATGGAAAAGTAGGGACCACTATTCGTGGCTTTAGATCTCGTGATGGCATGACACAAGCTGAACTAGCTAAAAAACTCAATATTCGTCAAAGCCATGTTTCTCAGATGGAACACGGGAAGAGAGTTATTGGAAAGAAGATGGCACAAAAACTTGCCAAGCTTTTTAACACTCACTATCAATTGTTTTTGTAAGTTTTTCTCATATATATGCTATATTTATTAAAAAAATTTGGCATTAGTTTTACAATCAAAGGATTCCCATTAATTTTATGAATACGTTGAAGCCATAATACAATCCTACCAAAATAAAAATTCAGGAAAATTTAACATTTATTTTATAGTTTTTCTATGAGTCAAAGTCAATTCAAAAAGCTCCAGCGCCTTTACGCATTAATAATTACATTTTTACGCTTTAATTATTTTAAAATCTTGCTATCCTTCATCAAGGTAATTTTATTTAATTCAAAAGGATTTTTATGTGTAAAAATAATTTTAAAATACTACTTTTAATGACGTTGATTGCAGTATGTTTTGCAAGCAGTTTGTTTTCAATGCAAGAAGTTGCGGACAAACAAATAGCCGAATCATCTTTATTATCACCTGCAACAGACAATGCTTTCATAAAAGAATTTGCGAAAAAGATCAATAATCCCAAAGTTAAATATGATGGGAAAACTCTTAGATTATATATGGATACAAGCTCAAGTATGAAGGGGCCTTTAATTTTCACGGCGACATGTCTATTCTTGGGAATTGGATGCTTAATAAAAAGTAACGATGGACGCAGAAATTTAAGAGAATGTTTAGATGCATTTGGTGCGATTTGCATATTATTTGGTGTTGCATCGGGATTCTACATATATGTGAATATGTTAACAAATCTATTTTTCAAAAAATTTACTCCGTTTTTATCAATAGATAGTGAACAAATTGAGGCCCGTAATAACATTAAAATTAAATGGACTGATGCATCTATAATGAAGTTTTTAAGCGATAATTCGATTATGCTATGTGACAAAGACGGCATACCCCTTTTTGTTATTGATAACAACAATTTACCAATTAAACTTTCGGAATTAATTGTAATTTTGGGATTTTATTTTAAAAAATATGGGGCAAAAGATAAGGATTTACATGATTAAAAGTAATTTTAAATTTTTGTTTTTAACAACAGTTATCGCGATGTCTTTTTCGGGCAATTTGCCAGCAATGCAGGATTCTACCAAACCAAAAGCAGAAGAATTAACATCGAAAACAGAAGATTCATTCATAAAAGAATTTGTGGATAAAATGAAAAGTGACAAAATTGCCTACGATGGAGAAACTTTAACTTTATATGCGGCTTCAAGCTCATATGCATATCTTGTTGCTACATTTAACTTGGTGTTTTTTACAGGTTTTTGCCTTTATTGTGTAAATTCTTTTCCGTGTAAAGATTCTACTGAGGAAATATTTCGGTTGCTTGGGGTTTCTCTCTTTATGATACCCGATTTGCTGGCGCTGGTCATTTTATGCAAAAATTTACATTATGATCTTAGCAAGGTTCCGTTTCTCATAATGAATTATCATGAAATTAAATTTTGGAATGGCAAAAGTATCGAATGGAAGGATGTTGATCAAATTTCATCCTTTCTAATTTCCCTGGGAAATTATGGCTTGTTTAAATTCTATGATAAATCTTTAAACGTGTTATTTGAAATGGAAGATAAAATTTCGCCTATTTCCACAGATAAATTATTTTCAATTTTAGAGCATTACAACAATAAAACACACCCTACGCTCAAAGATATATTGAAAGAATTTATCTTGAAAACAGTAAAAGAAGCCACTTCAAATGAAATAGCAAAGCCGGCGTAAATTTAACAACCTGAAGCCTCCATCAAGGTAATTTTATTTAGTTCAAAAGGATTTTTATGCTTAAAAAAATAGTTATGCTTATTCTTTTTTTCAGCACAAGCACATATTCAAGCAATTTATTTTCTGAAATAGATCTAAACAATGTTGAATCAATTGTTGCACTTTTAAGAATTCCGACGCTTGCAATTAAAAATAAGTTAAGCCCCGAATCTAGTAAAAAGTACCATCATATTTTGAATTTATCAGTAGATGTTCTTCGATTGTCAAGTGAAGTACTTTCTATAATTAATAAGAATGGAGAATTGGAATTTCATAAGTACGATTATATTTGGGCAGCCTATGATGGAGTACGTTTCGTTACACATTTAGTTGATTTATTTAACAAACCTGAAGATATAACTCAAAATTCGGAAGATATAAAAAAATTAGAAGGATTTCTTAAAACTTTTCACACGGGATTAATTCCATTTATCGAAGGCCTAACTGCATTATTTGCTTCACTTAAAGATAGGGCTACAATTGAAGATGCAGATTTTAGATTAAAGTGTAAGTCATTGAATTCCGCATTTCGGTTATTTGATAATATAATTATCAGTAAAGATAAGAGTCCAGAACAGATATTGTACGGAGTTGCTTTGGGGCTAAGCATTATTATGTCGATAAAAGATCTTTATGGGACTAACAAAATAAAAGAAGCATTTTTTAAAGAAGAGACTGCTCATAGGCAGGCTGAGGGAGCTCTTCAAAGAAAGGCCTTAGAAGAAGAACGAGTGCGCAAGCAAGTAGAAGAAGCACGATTACAAAAAATCCGAGATGAAGAGCATGTTCGTAGAGAAGCGGAGGAAGCTCGTAAGCGAAAAATTCTAGAAGAAGAGCAAGCCAGCAGGCAAGCAGAAGAAGCACGACTACAAAAAATTAGAGATGAAGAAGCTGCTTGTGAATGGGCAGAGGTAGAATACAGGCGTGCAGAAGAAACACAGTTGCGAGAAAAAGCACTAGGTAGACCAGCAAATGATCCCAGCAGGTTGGCATGGGAAGAAGCTGATCGAAAACAATCAGAGATTTCCGTTCTAGACGGAAAATTGGTCCAAATAAAAGCGGCTATACAAACCACAGCCTTGGAAGAACGTGCTGTATCTTTTAGGCAAAACATTCACGCAAATGAGTCATGGATACCTCTTGATGAAAGGATGCACCCTCCACGAGATTCATGGCTGGGAAGGCAATTTTATGCTGAAAAAGAAGCACAAAGAATTCAGCAAATTGTTAGTCGCGAATTTGATAGAAGAATGGAGGAGAACAAATTCAAAGAACAAGCCACAATCCTACAGGCAAATAGGCTTGATATATCTCATAAATTAGCAGAAGCAAGAACAGAGTTTGCGAATGCACGAGATGAGGCATTAAGACTATCTCGAGAAAACGCTAGAAACTAAGGCTCATAAATTTGTATCCCGTCGTTTTTTAAATTTAGGATACTAACGTTTCTATGCTACAAAAAAAGCCCAGCCGTTTTACCGGCCAGGGCATAAAGTGTTAATAAAGCTTATTTATTGAAAACGCCTACTTATTACGTACATCAAATAAATCTGCAAACAATAAATCTTCAACTGTAACATTAGGCCCAAAGATAGTTACCCCCTCTGGCATTTTAAAACCTTCTACCGCCTCACTTATGTCAACATACTCGAGTTCATGATACCCTTTTTTATTTAAAACAGATGAAATTTTATCATGCAAAACAAACTGTTTCTTTGTATATGGGTGATTACTAAAACCATCTAGGACAGGAGTCATTCTATCATCATCTTTATCTTTAACTGAAAATTCATGTTGAACATAATATAATGGTGCAAGTTTTGAAATATTAAGAACTGTTGTATAAGAAATTTCAAATTCACCTTTCTTATAATCATTAAAATGTATGTGCCAATCTCTGGCCGGGTAGTACTTATTATCGGGTCCTCCAGACGAATTTAATCCGTTTCTATCTATATATTGCTGTAACTCCAGAAACAAATTCAATGGATTTTTACAACATTCCTTAAAGGCATTATAATTTTTTTGTTTGTAAAAATAATCGATTGTTTTAGAAACAATGTCTACCATTATTTTAAACCTTTCTTATCGCGTATTTAAATCGTGGCTACCTGATGCATCACGTTCTTTTGTAAAATTGAAATCAAAATCAACTTCTCCCAAATGTTTTCCTTCTTCATTTAATATTTCAAATCGTCCATGCTGTGTATTATAGTGACCCCCATTGTCAAGACAAATTTTTAACTTATATTTCAGAATTTTTATCAGGCCATTTGTATCCCCATTGATTTATTTTGTTGAACGATGATTTTGCTATTACATACAAAAGCCAATGATTCGAAAGTAAAATCAGATTGGTCTACTGCAATGATAGCTCCATAGTAAACTTCATCTGGTTTTTTATATTCGAGTGATTGGTGAAAGCGTTCTCTATTATAAAAGTTGATATAGTTTTTTATAATTAATCGCGTCTCAGCAATGTTTTCAAGAACATAAAAACACAGTGCTTCATATTTAATAGTTCGCCAGAATCGTTCAATAATGATGTTGTCTGCCCATCGACCTATTCCATCCATACTAATTTTGATACCTTCTTTTTCTAAACGAGCAACCCATCTTTCACTTGTAAACTGGCACCCTTGATCACTATTTAAAATCTCAGGCTTACCGAGTACGAGAGCCATTTCCAATGCTTCAAGACAAACGTCTGTATCGAGATATGGTGACAATGCCCATCCCATAATCTTGCGACTAAAAACATCGATAAGACAAACCAAATAAACAAACCCACCTCTTATTTTTACGTATGTGATATCTGTTTTCCAGACTTGGTTTGGGCGGCAAACTCGTAATCCTCTTAAAAGATATTTGTACACCTTGTGTTCCTTGTTTGGAATGCTAGTTTTTTTATAAGGGGCAACTGCACAAAGACCTGTCAACGTCATTAGCCGCTGTGTTCTTTTAATGTTGTGGTTAAAGCTTTTTTCGATAAGAACTTCGTGTATTTTTCGATATCCATAAAATGGATGTCTCTCATATTCGTTGCGTATCTCATCCATAATCACCTCGTCTTGGTTGTTGGCCTTCTTTGGCTTGTAATAAAGGCTACTTCGATTTATACCGAGCAGATCGCATTTTCTGGACAAGTTCAATTTGTTGTTGTGCTCAATCCATTGCTTGCGCACTTGGATATCTAGCGACTGAGCACTTGTACTAAAAAATTGCGCTCTTCCTTTACTTGTTCAAGGTCTGCCAAAATCTTGTCATATGTTTCTTCTTTTTTAACTTTTCTTTTGTCTGCAAAAAGTTCGTTGCCATGCTCTTCTAGGTGTTGCTTCCATGCATATGCTTGGCATGTTGAAATATTAAATTCTCTACAGATGGTATCAACTGATTTGTCGGCCTTTATCATAGCTAAAGCCACCTTAAGTTTAAGCTTGTCATCATGACTTTTTTTCGTGTCATCACTCATGAGAATGCCTTTCTTGTAAAGCAAATTTTTAGATTTAACATTCTCATGCTAATTCATTATTATTGTCGTTGTACACAGTTTATCCATTTGCGTTTATTGCATTAAAGCGCCCGCAATAATGACTCACGTTCTACAATAAGCTTGCCTATAATCACATGAAACTTTTCAACATCTAAACTTTTTTTTGCAGCCATTTTTTCACTCGAAAAAACTTCAATGCCTCGATCTTCAAGCCGTTTTTTCCATGCATAAATTTGACTTGTCGCTAATGCAAATTCTTGGCATAATTCAGCTATTGGCCTATCAGCCTTTATAGCTGCCAATGCAACTTTTAGTTTAAATTTGTTGCTGTGGGTTCTGCTTACTTTGTTACTCATTTAATGCCCCCCGGGCTCATTGTTATAACTAATATTTTTAAAGTACTTATTTTCTCAAGTTGCACTGTCTAGTTTTATGGGGTCAGTATATATCCACAGAATAAAGTTTCGATGCATTTTTATCTTTGTAAACAATTCTTTCCCCATTTCTTCTAGATATTTGACCCATTTTTTCCCATCCTCTAGCCGCAGCTATTCTTTGAGCCTCTTCTGTCACCGCTGCAACTCTTTCACCCACTGGCATCTTGCTAATTCTCTGCTCAAACATTTTAGCATAACTCTGCTCAGCTTGAACAGCAGTACCTGAAGAGGCTCCACGCTCACTTTTTCTAAAACTTGCCAAATCATCGGCTGCAGCTGCCGCCGCACCTTCTTTTTCGAAATCACCCACAAGTCTTGCCACAGCACCATCAAATGAGCCTTCTGTAACGACTAACTCTGGATTTTGCCCAAGTGCTATTGCAATCCTTCTCGCAAATTCTTGGCCTTTGTTGATTCCTAATTCAACCAACTTACCAGGATTCTCAGTCATCGATATAAGAGGAGATAAAAGAGTTTGCATATTTTGTGGCAAATTCGCAAAATTTGGAATTCTACTTACTATTTCTGCTTCATTAATCAAAGATCCATAAAACTCTTTTGCTGCCGCAGTTGCTAACCTAAATTGCTGAATGTTTGGTACAGATATACCAAGGGATGCCGCTTGCAAGCCAATCGATAGATATTTCCCCAAAAAAAGATTACAGAATGTACGTGTTATAAATCTGGTTCTTTCCGGTCCCGTCATAGCTTCGAGTCTATCGTACAATGGTTGCACCGTTGGCCTAATTTCTCTATTAAATGCATCAAGTGCTAATTCTGAATTATCTAGAGACATCTCTCCTATTGCCATAATTTTTGCAGTAAAAATTGTAAGCTCTTTGAGGCCATTAGCCATATTTACTAAAGTTTCTTGTGGATGAGACGCAGCTTCTGTTCCAAAGTCAAGGTGATCCAGGCCTGAATCTGAAACGCCAAGAAGAGCTTCTTGAATGTGACCGCCAAATATTTTTGTTATATTTTCGGCATAATGCACTGTTTGTCGTGCGGCTTTGCCCAAAGCGTTTGCTCCAACCCCATCATCAGCCTCTGCGTACAAGTTAGCAAATCTGTTGAGAGCATCCACAAATTTGCAGGCATTTTGCAGCGTTGGGTTATCACGAGTAATTTCTGCCAATTCTGCACTTTTCTTTGCCGTGTAGTCTGTGTGGAGTTTAAATTGTTCCAGGTTTAAGCGACCAGTCTGCGTTGTTGCAGTTGGTCCTTCCATGCCAACGGTAGCGAGTGCAGCAAAAAAGCCCCAGCACTTTTATACATGCCGAGGCATGAAAATGACAAAAACATTATGCTCTATGATAATTAATCAGGGCATGTCAGCTGTTGATATAATTTTAATGTGTGGCTATATAGTTCTTCTTGCCATTCAAATTTTTTCTTAAGCTGTTCTATTGATTCCTTAAATAACTTTGCAAAAACAAGTATATCGTCATTGTTTTTTAGATAATCATCCAGATCAATAGAAATACATCCATCTCCATAGATATCCTGATTTAATTTTTCCACAAATTTGCAAACTGCGGACTCTTTATTCATTTTTTTATCATTCATAATTCCCATAATTGTTTCATAAATAAGAGCCAGCATGGAGTTGGAACACTTCCATATAACTTTGTCATTTTTCAGTATCAGGTTTGCCATATTAAAATAAGTCCTCTCTAAAAACAGTAATAATTTTTTCGATCTCAGCTGCTGACAATTCTGTTTTTAATTTTGCAATCAAAGACAACGCATCCTCTTTATTAAGTTTAATCATACTCAAGATGACATTTTCGCCAAGTCCTAGTTCTCGTTTGATACTACTAAATACCTGGTCGATTTTGAAAACATGTTGCCCATTGGGAGCAAGTGATAGTGGAGTTTTAACATCCCAAGCTCTTCCTAATGTATCAATAAATTCTGCGGCTGCGCTCGGATCGCGCCTAATAGGTCCTGGTAAAAATCCTTTTTCTTCAGCAGCAATTCCAGCCAAAGCTTCCTCAATACTTTTGATACTTATTTTATTTCCATGGGCAGGGTCAAGCGCAAGCGATTCCCAATGTGGCTTTTGCTCAATTTTTGATACAGCTCTTACAGTTTGTACAAAACCAAATTCGCTCTGGATAAGCTCGGGATTATCTTTAATAATTCCAACAACTCTTCCTGCTACTTCAGATCCCTCTTGTTCAGTAAGTTTACCTACAACAGCAACCTGTTGCCCAAGCTCTGTAATTTGAGCGGAAGCCTTTCCAGTGGCAGCGGCTATTTTTTCAGCTTTGACAATTTCATTTAAATCCGATGTTAATGCAGCAAAACGCTGCAATGCTGTTCCACCAAGTTTGCCCAGTCCGTTAATAAACACACCTTGCATAACAAGATCAACACCAAGCTCAGAACCATTTTCAAGCACTTCTTCCCATGGCATGCTCCTTAACCGCTCAAGAGTTTGTTTGGCAGCCGTTGAAAATGCTTGATACTGTTCTGTGCAATGTTGAGCATGTGCCGAAGCCGCCTGCTCAGCTTGTTCAGGATTGAAAGATAAAAAGGCCTGGTCGACAGTTTCTTGCCTGCTAATTTCCCCAATTGCAAACATTGCAAGTTTTGCATTGGCAACAAACATAACCTTGGGATCAAATTTCTCAGCACCTCGAATTGCACCTCTACCCAATGCTGTCGCAGCCCTTTGTGCATTGCGCAATGTGTTTTGTGCGGCTTTGCCCAAAGCGGTTGCTCCAACCCCATCATCAGCCTCTGCATATAAGTTAGCAAATCTATTCAGAGCATCCACAAATTTGCAGGTATTTTGCAGCGTTGGGTTATCACGAGTAATCTCTGCCAATTCTGCACTTTTCTTTGCCGTGTAGTCTGTGTGGCGTTTAAATTGTTCCAGGTTTAAGTGACCAGTTTGTGTTGTTGCAGTTGGTCCTTCAATGCCGACATCGTGAGGCATTACAAAGGGTTTTTCTACTTCCGTAGGATTAGATGAAGAATATCCAGTGTGCGTTATTTTTACTGGGCGAGCTGTGGGATCGAACATAATCGGATATTCCTGTTCGCCAGAAGAAGCAGCTGCAGTTGCTAGATTTTGTGATGAGTCTTGCATTTCCATGTCTGGATGCAATTTACTTTGCAAATTTAGTAGTGGCCTATCCAAATATGGAGTATATCTTGTCTCTTCTGGGCCTTCACCAAAGAAATGTTTTCCGTCCATGGTGGGAGGGGAAGTAAAAAAGTATTTTAAAAGATTATCTGTGGCAGATGTCACAACGGTTTTGAGTGTTTCCAGGGCTGGTATTTTGGCCATTTCAATAACTTCAGCAGCACGCTCTCTAATTCTTTCTATAAATGTTGGTTGTTGCGGTTGTGGTGCCTGAGTTGGCGTTTCAACTGGTTTTACCGGTACTTCTGGTATTACAGGTGCTTTTGGTTGTTCTGATAATCTGCTTGTTGAGTGTTGTTGCATGCGTGCTATGCGCTCTTTGAATCCACGGTTTCGATCTTCTATCGAAAAATTAAGCGCTGGTTGTTTTCCTTGAGTTCCTGAATCAACAGAAGTTGCTTGTTGAAAACGATCTGCAAGTGTGAGTCTGATTGGTTGTGACATTTCAACTGGCTGGGATGGCTTAGCTGTGCCCCCTACATCTGTTTTAGCTGTGGATAGCTCTTCACGTTGCAAAATCTGTTTATCGCTCAATTTAACAAATGCACTGTATTCTCTGGGTGCGCATACTTTCATTTTTGCGAGATCTTTAGTGAACCCCTTATTTACCAATGCTTCAATTTGTTCAGCTTGGTGTAGAGATTTTTGGGTTATATCTTTGTTTTGTTGAGCTAGGATGGCTTTAGATCTTCTGGTTTTCTTTGCTGAGGCTTCAGATGCTATTTTTTTATCGACTGCTTTTTTTGCCATAGCGTCGGCTTCTTCTTTAGCTGCTTTGGCGGCTGTTTCTTCGGCTTCAGCTTGGGCTTTAGCTGCAGCTGCCTCTTCGGCAGCTTTGGCGTCAACATTAGCTGCCCCTGCCTGAGAGGATTCTTGTTTGGGCAATTCATCATCTTGATCTTGAGTTTCAAGTTGATGCTGACCCGCAAGGTTTTTATGCGTTTGACCTGCTTCTGTATATTCGTTTTCGGGAGCTATTTTGTCTTTTCTATCACCAGCTGCACCAGTATTAGGACCTTGCTGGGGTTTTGTAGTAGAACCATCTGCGGCTTGTGTTCCTCTACCCTGTTGTAAGCTGTCAATGTGAGAGTTAAATCTGACAAATTGTTTTGTCGATTGATTCAACATATAATGGTGTAGGTCAATCTGCTTAAGATCAGAATCTAAAAGCTTTGACATATCAAAGATGTGTTTAGGTGTGGGAGAGATTTTAGGATCAGAAGAAACGCCATCGTCCTTTTTGCCGGGTCGGTCCTGAGTGAGCGGATTAACATCCAACCCATTGGATACATCTTTATTTAATTCTCCAACATAAGAATGTATCTCTCTTATTTCAGGCATTTCTGGATTAGGTTTTACAACAATTCTAATAGCGCCAGCTTCTTTCGTGCCATCTTCGTGTTCCACTAAAGCTCCTGCAATATAGACAAGTGTTCCATCAGGACTCCTCTCTGTTAAATTAAAATCATTTTCTGTAAAACGGATTCCCCTAAATGCATCTTTGGAATTAAAAAGAGAATATGCCTTTTCGGCAAATTTAGGAGAGTCCATGTAAGTTTTTATTGTGCCTTTACAACGTGCATCAACACTTGTATCAATCAAGAGAGGCTGTTGGGATAAAATTACGCCCTTGTATAGGATATCTGGAGTGGGAGTTGGAGCATGTGGAATTGTGGGAGCTGGCGGTTGTACATCTTTTGGTTTTCGTAAATTTTTATCATTTACTTTATTTTTATTCTTAATCTTGTGAGTAATCTTTTTGGATCCATCATCTTCCGTGGATACAATCAAATCAAGAACATATTCCTGCCCGGATCCGGGGAGACCAGAGTATCGATGAATTACTTTTTTGCCATCTTTAGAAAAACCAACACATTCGCGATGGCTGCGCAAAACAAGATCAAAAGGGATTCCTTTGCTTTCTAATTCATCTTTAATTTCATAGACAAATTGGTTTATTGCATAAGAGGCATTGGACACTTTTGATGTTAAATCGAGCCGTTTTCCATTTGGTTTTTGTAAAAACCAGTGTGTACCATCTGTAACCAAAGTGTTCTTTTTATCCTGAAAAGCCATTTGCTCATGAAGTTGTGCCAATGCGGAATACAATTGTACAAGAACATTCGGGTCATTTTGTACAGCTTTCACAGTAGCGTCTGAATTTAGTAGTGCACTAAATGCCTTATCAAGAGTTTTATACTGATGAGAACTCACAAGATTAGGTAAATTAAATACAGCCTTCGTTGGTGAATTAGCAAAACATTTTCTCAAAGGACCGCTAGACCGTGAATATGAGGATTCGCTCGTGTACCTGCTGCGTGAAGGTAAATTAACTCTGATACCCCATTCACTAGAGGTTGTGGGACGTGCCTGGTCCTGTATACTGCTTCCCTGAAACCAGAGCTCTGTACACGAACTAGCAAATTGTGTTCTTCCCATTCCCCATGCAAAACCAACCTGCCCTACAGCAAAAAGATAAATCAAAATATTTTTAAATTTCATGATAACCTCCAAATTTTTCAGTATTCTAAATTTAATATAGTTAGTTAACTACTGCAGATACTCCTCCAGATACTGCAGATGCTGCTATAGGTGCAGCAGCTGGACAAACCAATCCAACAAAGGCGAAAGTACCTAAATAAGCTACTGATGGCCACAATGCCGCAAAAAATTGCTTGCAATAATGAGATTCAAATTTACTCCAATAGTCTTTGTCTTTAGTCCATTCGCCATTGACTTTTGCCTCTTTAAATTTCAGCCTTTCAGCAAATATTCTTAGGTCATTTGGACTAATAGAGGAAATATTGTCGAATAAACTTTTTGTTGCATCGCCAACTTGATCTAAGCGTGTACAGTTATCAAAATTTAGATTTACAAAGTAGCTATGCATAATAGTCGTGCCAAAAAAGTCGCCCCCTATAACTGAACTGCGTTCCTTTTGGCCTAGGAAACAGCACTGTGAAAGAGTTGCTTGATCAAAGATCAGATCAGTACCAATCTGAGTTGTTTCGTAGATTCTTACCAATTCGAGTTTGGCTGCCCTGAAATTTATATGCTCCAGGGTACACGCAGAAAAATTTACAGACTCAAGCTTGGTGTTGTACATGTCAACATTGTAAATTCTAGCTGCCACAAGATCAGTTTCTGACAATTTGACATGAGCCATTGATGAATTATTTATTTCTGAGCTATCAAAAATTACCTTTTCAAAAATAGAATGTGCCAAATTAGATTTGTTTAAAATTTTGGAATTATTAAATACCATATCATAAAATATAGAACCCGATAAATTACATGAATCAAATGTGACATTTGTAAGCATCGAATTATGAAAGCATGCATCAGTTAAATTTACATTCACAAAAGTAACATCTGATAAATCCATATTTTCGATTTTTGCTTTTGACAAGTCTGCATTTGCAAACCTTTTGCCACCAGCAAGCAGTTCTTTATATGTTTGTTGGTCATATGCAAATAAGTTTGCAGCGTTTAAAATTAAAATGAGTGAAAAAACATTTTTGAATTTCATGATAACCTCCTAACTTTATTATTCTTTATTTTCTTGTTTTTTGTATTTCTTCAGATATAAAAGACTTATACTTTGCCTCTTGTTGTTTGTCCCGTAAATTTGTCTCAACTTTTGATATGGTGCCTGAGAGGGTTCCATGCGCAGCACCAGCAAGTAGCTTGACCCAAAAAACTTTCTGATCGTTTCCTTTTGTAGGCCATAGTACTTTAAATTCGTCTGATGGAATTTCATTTACACAAGCGCCCTTGTGTCTTAAATCGTCCAAATCCTTTGGATTGCTACTTACAATGTTATCAAAATTGGTTCCAACTGCTTTTCTAATTCTTCCAATATTCATACAATTACCAAGCTTTACATGTTGCACAATCACGTCTTGTAATGATGCTCCATAAAAATCGGAATTGAGCAAAATGCTGTTAATATTTGAAGCGCCAAAATCTTTTTTTGAGTCGAGGTATTCATCGTGAATGATAAGCTCAACTCCAACCAAAAACAATCCATAGAAAAATCCAGCGGCAGATCCAACAATCGGAATAGGAATAGTAACAGTACCAAAAGCTGTAGATGTCACAAGTGTTGAAACGCCTACTGTATCCATTATTAGTCCTGTATTTTCTTTTTCTGTGATGCCATCTGAGCGTTCGCCAGGGCTAGGTCTTCTAGATGTGGTTGTTCCCCTAATGCACCCCGTTTTTATCGTTGCATATCTGAAATTTAACCAATCTCCTATGATGTTTGCATTGCTTATATCAAGACCTACAATGCAAGCCCTGCTGAAATCTATGTTTGTCAGCGAAGATTCATTTAAATATAACTCCTCAGCTTGTATGTGTGCCATATTTACATGATCAATTAATGAGGTTGAAAATGTGATATTTTTTAATGTTGCATTTGCAAAAGACACATTTTGTAGTTTGATATTTTTTAGATTTAGCGAGCTTATTGTTGCATTCTCAAATTTTGTACCATCTGAGATAGTTATGTTATGAGCGGTTATATTCGTTATTGTTGAATTATTCAAATCTGTGTTTTTTAGTGTCGCATTGCATAATTGAACATCCGAAATAATTGCATTATTTAACTTTGCATTGGCCAAAATTGTGCCATTCAATTTTGTTCTAACCAATGTTGCACCGATTAAAGACGCACCCGTTAAATCTGCCCCATTCAAATCCAAATCGGTTAAATCGGCTCCATCCAACTGCGCATTAACTAGATTTTTATCAGCCGATTTTGCAACGCCCTGAGCACGTTTAAGGTCCCGTTCTTGTTGCTTCTTTATATTCCAAAGTTTCGTCATTTGAGCCATTATTTCTTGTGTGTTTTTAGCGTTTGATCTTTGATCTTTCGTTGCAGTTGAACTTTGTTGCGCTTGAGATGCACTTGTATGGCATTCGGACTCCTTTAATTCATAAAATAAAATGTATGGCACAAAATTTTGCGAATCTATTCCGGAATCTGCCAGCGTTTTAATTTCTTGATTGCTGACCTCTACAACGGACTCATCGTTGTACCGGAACCATTTATCTGATGCAATATTTTTCATGTAAGAATAATATTGAGAGTTTCGATTGCAACAAACAATGCCCACTAATTCATACGGAGCCTGATCGATTTGTTGTAGTAATTCATGGCTAAGATAAGGGGTCAAATCAAGTATCAATGGTAAAATAACTGGCGATAAATCTTTATTTCCAGATGAATCAAATCGTTGTAAAGAAATTATTAATTCGGAAGGGCAGCGTAAAAATTTCTGTGTAATAACAGAAGTTCCAGCTTTATGACAACATTTGCAGGTGTACCCTTTATCAAAAGAAGGTGAAAATTGCTTTGCCAAAATTTCTTGGACACTTTTTAATTCTTTAAAACATAGGCTTGTCTTGGGTTGCACAACTCCATCTTCATCTAAAGAATATTCGCAACCTGATATATCTTTGTTTTTTATGCACTGGGTAATTATATTAATTAGGAGATTAAGAGGTTCCATGTCTTGGGTATGCAGACGATCAAATAACAAATTTAAAAATTCATCTGCCACCTGAAGTGCAACTTCATTATTTTTACTTTGTTGCACCAAAATCTTTGCTTGCTCTACAAAATCTTGATTTCCTAATGATTCGCTAGAATTCTTCAGTCTTTTGATAAGATTAATAAGGCTAAGAATTAAAAAATCATCTTTATAATCATTTTCACTTGCAAATAGTTTAGTCTTAAATTTTTTAAGATTCGAAAGACACTGTACGACTGAATTTAAATATGGGAGTGCTTCGACTTTCATGAGTCCTAGGTTTTGGCGTTTTTCTATCACTTCTTCTTGTAGTCTAGTTTCCCTTCGCATCCTTAGTTTCTCCTCTTGACGTTTCTTTATCGCCTCTTCTTGCAATTTAACCTCTTCTTGTTTTCTTCGCTCGTCTTCTCTTTGGTTGTTACCGGTAGCCCATCCAAGAAACCAGCTAAAAAAGCCTTTAGTTGTTGGCGGCTGAAGTTCATCCTCGCCATCTGATGAATCCCAATCTTCGCCTTCATCTTGATCTACAGATTGTTGTGCTGTTGGATGAGCAAGCGTTTGCCCCCCGATTCCATTTTTTTGATAAAACAAAATGTATGGTGTGAAAATTTGAGAATTTAGTGAAAAACTACCTGTCGTGGTAATCCCTTGTATAAGTTGCAAATTTATTTCATCGCTGACTGCCGAATCGTTATACATGTACCATTCCCCATTTCCAAAATCTCTTACAAATGAAATATAATGGTTACCGCCATGACAAACAAAACCAACTAATTCATATGAAAGATCTACGCCGGCTTGTTGTTTTAGCCCATCTGTTGAATAAGGCTTTAAATCGAGTTCCATTGGAAATGAAATAGATGTATCTATCTTGGTCCCATCTGAATTGAATCTTTTTAACGTGATAATTAATTCATCTTGGTTTTTTGAAATTCTAGAAGTTTTAAAAGATGTATTTTTTTTACCACAACCATCACAAACATAATCATGTGCGAATGATGATGTAAAAAAGCTTTCAAGCAATGCTTGAAGTGTATTTTGAGTGGCAATTTCATCAAGTGGTAATGCAATTGTTTCATGCGTCTCATGTTTTGGGGATTCGTGCTGACAACCGGCTGCACCATGAGCTCCAAGGCATTTAACTTTCTGATCAAGTTGTAACTCTAAAGAAATTTTGTTTGGTTTGTTAATTTGTCCTAACAACAGAGTTAGAATTTCATCCGCATCTTGAAAGTGTTCTCGTGCATTTCCTGATTGATTTGTGATTAACGTTTTTACATGGCCAATCAAGGTGTCATTTTGTATTGCAGGTTCTGTGGTTGTTCTTAAGTCTTTGAATAATCTGATTAAATTTAAAACAAGAGGATTGTTCTGATAAGTGTCTTCGTGGGCTAACAATTTTTCTCTGAAAGTTTTAAGATTTGAAAGACATTGAATTACAGCGTTTAGATAACAGATGCTCTGGCCGTTTATCAGGCCGGAATTTGGATGATCTACTGGTATTTCAACGGGAGTCGTTGCATCATCTGGTTCCTGCATTGCGCAAAGATCAACTTGTAACGAACCTAACAACAGTAACATCGAAAAAACATGAAAAATCTTTTTCATGATAACCTCCTATTAATAAATAACCGTTTTTGTAAAAAAACAATTTACATCTATTTGTAATTTAGCGCATTAAAACGTGCTCGTCAAAGGCCATGTGGGAGAAAGTTTTCACGCTGTAATAAGTTTTGAAGTTTTTATGGTTGCATCAGGAATAGTTGAAACAAAAAATGCGAAAAGCTGCAGTTTTCTATCAAAAAACGATTTTAAAAAAATTATAAAAAAAATTATAACAATTATACTGTGCACCTGATTTTTGGTTTAAAGTGGGGGTTTCTTTATTTTTGAGCGGTTTTTATTTATAATAAAGCTGTTAATATTGATAGAATATGTGGAAAACATAGGATCCATGGATCCTGAAACGAGTTCAGGATGACAATTCGGAATAATAAAATACGATTTTCAGGTTGAAAAGGGCAGGTTAAAATGGATAACAGCGGTAAAAACGGGCATAATGACTCAAATTCTGAGAAAACTGAATCTGTGAACACAGAGCCAGCAGTTGTTGCGGCCTCGAAACATGAACAAGTTGTGCAACCAGAAAAGGGTGAACAGCTAGAGCAAGCTGTGCAACAAGAAAAAGTTGAATTGCAAGAAAAGACTGAACAAAAAACTGAGCCAAAAGTCGAATCTAAAGCCGAGCAGCCTAATTACAAAGATCTATTTTTACGTGTCTCTGCCGATTTGCAGAATTACCAGCGAAGGGTTGAGAAACAAAGGGCAGAGTGGACTGCCGTTGCACAAGAGTCTATAATTTTGAAATTAGTTCCTGTTATTGAAGATTTGGATAGAGCCCTAAGTTCATCAATTGTGAGTGACCAGCCTGCTGTTGTACAATGGATTGATGGGTTATCTGTCGTGCAGAAGAATTTTAAAAAAGCTTTGCAAGAGTTGGGCGTTGAAGAGATCTCTGCTTCTGGAGTTTTTAACCCGGAACTTCACGAAGCTGTTGCACAAATTGATTCAGTTGGGCATAAATCAGGGCAGATCATTGAGGTGATGAGTAAGGGTTATCGATTCAAAGATAAAGTTATTAAGTACGCTCAAGTGGTTGTTGCGAAATGAAAGAGACTTTTTTCCTAACTTTGCCCGTCGCCCATAGGGCGATGGTTCGACAAGCTCACCACGAGCGGGCTAGTAAAAAGTGCATAGTTACAGAAGAGTTCTAGTTGATAACAAAAACCAAGGGGGTTTTATGGCTTTAAATTTTAAATCAAAATGTACCCATCGATTTGGAAGAGGTAGAAAAGGGTTCAATTTTCGCCCAATTCCATTTCGTAGGGGTTTGCGTGTTATCCCAAACATTTTCACGTTAGGCAACTCGTTTTTTGGTTTTTGTTCTATAATTTTTGCAGCGCGTGAGGCCTGGGTTGCAGCGGCATTTTGTATTTTTCTTGGTGCTTTAATGGACGCGCTTGATGGTCAGGTTGCTCGTTGGGTTCGTTCATCAAGCGAGTTTGGCCTACAACTTGATTCATTGTCCGATGCCATAACTTTTTGCCTTGCTCCGGCATTTTTGGTCTACTGTTGGCAGCTTAAAAAATTTGGTGTAATCGGTATGGGAATTTGTGGTCTTTTCCTAGCATGCGGCCTGTTACGCCTTGCAAAATTTAATATAACGCATAACGAGCAGTCAAAGTCTTTCATCGGAGTTCCAACCCCATTTGCAGCCTGTTTTCTCGCCTCACTTATTCTGAATATGCATCAAGTGTCGTTTAAATCGCTTTTTTCTTTGTTTGCTTTGGCCTTTGCCATGATTGTTCTGTCCGGATTGATGATATGTTCGGTAAGAATTCCAACATTTAAACACATTAGAAAAGGCTTTTATGCCTTGGCCGGAATTATTTTTGTAGCGTTTGCAATGGTGTTTGGATGTATAAAGGTTTTATTCTTTATTTATGCTGCTTACATTGCCTTTGCATTGTGCAAAGCTATTTTTATTAAAATATCCCAAATTTTTCTATATCTAAAATTTAGATTTCAGAGACATGAAGCTCAGGATCACGAATCTTGTTCGTGTGAAGTTCATGATGCCCTACAGGAATCGATTTTTCACAAGTAACTTAAATTTATCCACAAAGCGTGGTGTTTTTCTTTCATTTTGTTAGAATTATAAATTAAATATCGCTGAATTAGTTCCAGAATTGAAAGGCTTTTTTAATGCAAAGTTTTAAAAAGAGTGGGCTGTCCATTCTGTTGACACTTGTCGCCGTAATTGCGGTTTATGTATTATATACAAGTTTTATGAATAGACTTGCATTCAGAAAATATCGACAGGCCGTAGACATAGAAAAAACAGCAGATGCAAATAAAGAGACAAAGATTACTCCTTCAAGGGTAGTTTCGCAAAAGACGGGAAAAACTTGGCTTGATGTGCAGAAGCAGGTGAAGGATACCGTCGTACAGGTATTTTCACAAACATCTGAGTTTAACTGGACGGAGCCCTACAAAACTCCCAGCCAGAATGAAGGCGCCGGTAGTGGTTTTTTCATTAACGCCGAGGGAGATTTGATTACAAATTACCATGTTATTGCTCAGGCCATAAGTGTTCAAATTCAAATTCCATCTTTTGGAATGGAGCGTTTTGATGCTCAAATTGTTGGTGTCAGCCCTGAGCGTGATATTGCTTTGTTAAAGCTAACAGATGAGTCCAAGAAAAAGATACAGACAAAATTGAAAACAATTTCTTATCTGGCTCTTGGTGATTCTGATCAAATTTTACGCTCACAAGAGGTTCTTGCGCTGGGATATCCTCTGGCTCAATTCAGATTAAAAAGTACGTTGGGAATTGTTAGTGGTCGTGAGCGTCATGGAAACTTTGGATATATTCAGATAACCGCTCCGCTCAATCCTGGAAATTCCGGTGGGCCTTCTCTTAATGTTGAGGGTGAAGTCATTGGTATTAACACCTGCATAATTGCAGATGCTCAAAATGTTGGATATATTGTTCCAATTAATGAGGTTAAAACTGCACTGAAGGATTTATATAAAGTTAAATTGCTTCGTCGTCCAACGCTTGGATGTCTGTTTACCGCTTCAACACCTGAACTTGTTGATTATCTTGGAAATCCGGAAGAGGGTGGCTGGTATGTTGCTAAAGTTTTTGAGAATACTCTGCTCAGTGGTGTTGGCGTAAAAGACGGTGACATGCTTTATGAGATCAACGGATATAAGGTTGATATGTATGGTGAGATGAATGTGCCATGGAGTGAAGATAAAGTTTCGTTATTTGAACTTTTGAATAGAATGAAGGTGGGGGACAATCTAAGATTACTGATGTATCGCAAGGGGGCTGCGAGAGTTTTTACATTTCCGCTTGAACACAAATATATTCCTGAGGTTCGTGCCGTTTATCCTGAATTTGAACCGGATATGACTGATTACGAAGTTATAGGTGGAATGGTTGTTATGCAGTTGACATTGAATCACGTACAAAAATTGATTAACAGCGCTTCGAATTTAGTCAAATACATGCGTGTTGATATTCAGTACGATCCTGCAGTTATTATTTCGCATGTTTTGCCAAATTCTCAGGCGCGTAAAACCAGAATTTTACGTCCGGGTGATATAATTACAGAAATCAATGGGGAAGAGATTAAGACGTTGGCTGAATTTAGAGCTGCTGTGCTTAAGGGCAAGCAGAGTGGTTATATAACTATTACGACGGATGATAAATTATGTGCGGTACTTTCAATTGAGAAGCTTTTGAAGGATGAAGAGATGCTTTCAGATCGCTTCTTCTATAAAAAATCTAAATTATTGGAGGGGCTAGCATAAAACTTATGCTTGCATAAAACTTATGCTTGCATAAAAGTTATGCTTGAATAAATTATGGCTGAGAAAAAGAGGTTAGATTTGGTTATTCAGGAGCGATTCCCGAATTTATCAAGAAATCAGATACAAAGTTTTATTCTGCAGCGCAAGGTCAAGGTTAATGACCAGATTGTAGATAAGGCCGGCACACAGGTTATTCCTGATGCAAAAATTGAGCTTGAAAATGAAACGCCAAAATTTGTAAGCCGTGCAGGATTTAAACTTGAAGGTGCTTTGGATAATTTCAAGATTGATGTTACAGGCTTGGTGGTTCTTGATGCAGGAATTTCAACAGGTGGTTTTACTGACTGCTTGCTGCAGCGAGGTGCAAAACGTGTTTACGGCGTGGATGTCGGTTTTGGAATTGTTCATGAAAAACTTCGCAAAGATCCTCGAGTTATCTTGTACGAAAAAACAAATTTACGTTATCTTGACTCTTTGCCGGAGTTGGTAGATTTGGCAACTCTTGATCTGTCTTTTATCTCTTTGCTTAAAGTTATGCCCGCGGTTTGTAAGTTATTAAAGCCCGATGCAAGAATTATTACATTGATCAAGCCTCAATTCGAGGCAGAGCGAGAAGATGTTAGGCGTGGCGGAATAGTTAAAGACGATGACGTGCACAAAAAAGTTGTCGAAAAAATAAAAAATGGGATGCTGGAGTTTGGTTTTGAAATGATGGATTTAATGGAATCGCCAATCAAAGGCGATAAGTCTGGTAACAAAGAGTTTCTAGCAATATTTAAGAGAGTATCATGAAAAAAATTACAAAATTATTTGTGTTAACATTATGTTCGTTGGCTGTTGCAATTGCTTTTTATAAATTTCAGGGCTCGCGTAAGCTTCCCATTGGTGTACCTGCGGATACATCCGTTCAGATCATAGAAAGTAATGCTATTGAAGATGTCAAAAGATTTATTGAGCCTGAAACTTTATTTATCTTTGATTACGATAATGTACTTGTTGAAGGTAAAGTGGATTATGGCTTTGATGCTTGGTTTTGTGCAATGATGAACAAACTTGAAGATAATGGGTTATCAAATGCAGATGCGAAGTCTAAACTGCTTCCAGTTTACGTAGAAATTCAGCGTTCTGCGGCGGTTCAGGCTGTTGAATCTTGTACAAAAGATTTGATCAAAGACTTGAAAAACAATGGCCATAGCGTGATGATTTTAACTGTTAGGTCTCTCTGTCTGATAGAGAGCGTTTTTAACCAGCTAAAATCAGTTGGAATTGATGTTGAACAGGGAGCCATTTCTGAAAATGGAATTAATGCAACACTTACCACTCTAGGGTCCAAGTATTGTAATGGCATTTTGTTTTGTGATGGGTATTACAAAGGGCCGGCGCTTAAGGCCTTTTTGTTGGGTAAACCGGAATTGAAAGTAAAAAAGATTGTTTTTGTTGATGATAAGCTAAAAAACGTGGAATCTGTAAAAGTTGCCGCCCAAGAGTTGGGGATGAATTTTGTAGGTATTCGCTATGGACATACCGATGTCAAAGTAAGGGCATATAATCTTGATGAAAGATCTTTAATGCTGGCAGAGTCTTTGGCAAATCGAGATAATGCGAAAGAAATCCCTGCAGTGCAACAACACTCTCCAGTTACGGCTTAAATTCGTTTGTTAAATAGTAGAAATATATAAAATTAGCAAACCCTTTTAATTATATTAATTTTTCCAATATAATCACTTATAGATTATAATTTTTAATTAAATTAATACTTATAGGTGATTATTATGAGAAAAAATTTTCAGAAAATGATGCGTGATCAAGTACAGGCGAGCTTAACTGACCTTAACATTTTAGCTCAAAAACATGTTCCCAAGAATGGATGGATTCAGGTTATTCGTAAAGTTCTGGGGTTATCAGGACAGCAACTTGCCAAGCGGTTGGGGTGTACTCAGTCGAATGTGATGGCATTTGAACGTCGTGAAAAGGAGCGAACTATCTCCTTAGAGGCTCTTGATCAGGTTGCAAGGGCGATGAATTGTCGTTGCGTATATTTTTTCATTCCAAACAAGCCCTTTGATCAGATACTAAAAGAAAGAGCGCAATTGGTTGCAAGAAAACGCCTTAGCGTTGTGGAGCATTCAATGAAATTGGAACAACAGGGGCTTTCTTCTGAGCAGAGGCGTCAACAGGAGGATGATCTGATAGAGGAATTGCTTCAAGGGAGTCCAAGAAATCTTTGGAGTGATGATGAAATTTAATTATCCGGAGGGCGCTACGCCCATCGAGCCGGAGGAAATTGCCGATTTAATCCCAACACATATTACCACTCATGAACAACTGAATGCTTGGGAACAAAAAAATATTATTGCTGCCGAAAAATGGGGGCGTGAAAAAAAGGATATTATTTCGGTTCATTTTATTCAGCAGCTACATAAACAGATGTTTAATGAAACATGGAAGTGGGCAGGGATCTTTCGTCATTATGGGAAAAATATAGGTGTTGACTGGCCTATTATTCCAGTCGAGTTGAAAAAACTTTGTGATGATGTTAATTATCAACTGGAGAACAAATCTTTTTCTGATGACGAAATTGCGGTAAGATTACACCATCGTTTAGTGTGGATTCATGCCTTTCCTAACGGGAATGGGCGACATGCGCGCTTGATGGCTGATTTGCTTATAATGCAATTGGGACATCCCCGTTTTAGTTGGGGAATAAATCAGGATTTATATAAGGCTACACCAATTCGAAAACAGTATATTGATGCATTGAAGTTAGCAGATCAAGGAGATTATTCAAAACTAGTTACATTTGCACGTTCTTAATTTATATTCTTAATTTTGTGGAATTTATCCCAACTGTTTCTTAATCATATTATAAATTGCTTGAATTTCTTCAATCGACGTTCCATCTTCCAATGTGGACAGGTCTCCGATTGCTTGACCCTGCACAACTGCTTTAAGCAGTCTACGCATTATTTTCCCCGAACGGGTTTTTGGTAAACTTTCAACAAAGTGAATCTCTTTTGGAGTTGCAAATGCACCAATCTGAGTTCTGATTTTTTGCAAGATTTCTTGCTTGAACACTTCGTGTTCCAACACGTCGTGTTTTAATACGTCGTGTTTTAATACTTCGTGTTCAGTGCTAATGCTCACGGTGAAACTTGTTTTGAGAATCGAGAATATAATTATTGCTTCTCCTCTTATCTCATCAGGAATTCCGATAACTGCAGTTTCAGCAATTGCTTCATGTTCAAGTGTTATGCTTTCAATTTCTGATGTTCCAATTCTATGGCCGGAGATTTTTAATACTTCATCTGCTCGGCCAAGTAACCAGAAATACCCTTCGGAATCTTTTATTGCATAATCGCCTGAATAATACATGCTTGGGAACTTTGACCAATAAATCTCACGAAATGCTTGTGGATTGTTATGAATTCCAATTGCCATTCCCGGCCAAGGCTTTTTGATTACAAGAAACCCTTTGGTTTCGGGTGGTACGGATTGTCCGCCTGAATCAACAATGTCAGCATCAATTTCCGGTAATGCAAAGGTTGCGGACCCGGGTTTAAGTTTTATTTCTGCAATTGGATTAAGCTCTGTGGTAGGATTAAGTCCTGCGGTTGGAGAGATCATAAAACCACCTGTTTCCGTCTGCCACCACGTATCAATTATCGGACACCTTTTTTGTCCGATAACATCATTGAACCATCGCCAGACTTCAGGGTTTATCGGTTCGCCAACCGAACCAAGCGTTTTTAAACTGGATAAATCGTGTTTTAAAATATTCTCGTTACCCATTTTCATGAACATACGTAATGCCGTTGGGGATGTGTAAAAAATTGAAATTTTATGCTTTTCAATTGCCTTCCACCAGACATCCTGAGTTGGCCAGTCAGGTGCGCCCTCGCGGATGTAAATTGTTGCCCCGTGCATGAGGGGGCCGTAGACTACGTACGAATGCCCCGTAATCCACCCAATGTCTGCCGTGCACCAGTAAATTGAATCTTTGCTGATATTAAAAGCCCATTTAATTGTTGAATAAACATAAGTTAAATATCCGCCGGTTGAGTGGACGATGCCCTTGGGTTTTCCTGTAGTTCCGGATGTATATAAAATAAAAAGAGGGTGATTGGATTCGACAGGCATCCAGGCTTCGTCCTTCCCACTCCGCTCAGGTAGCTCCGAGGGACAGGTCGTGGCTACGCCGGGCACGGCGGCGGGAACAAATTCCGCATGGCTAGGTTCCATCGGACCCGTTGAGGTGTTTGGGTCGTAAATAACATCAAGATCGGGATTTATAGTTATTGAATTTTCTGTTCGCTTAATTACAATAACTTTTTTAACAAAATTTGCTTGCGCTGCATTGTCATGCGCAGTCTGGCTAATCTGTCTGATTGCGTCTGATACAACATATTTCGGGACAATATTTTTGTTTCTATAAAATGCCGCATCAGTTGTAATTACGAATTTGGCTTGAGTGTCGACAATTCTATCTTTTAATGCCGTTGTATTAAAGCCTGAGAACACTACTGAATGCGTTGCCCCAAGCCGTGCCACTGCCAGCATGGCCACAATTGCTTCAGGAATCATTGGAAGATAAATGACGATGATGTCGCCCTTTTTAACACCCTGTGTTTGTAAAAAACTGGCAAATTTATTTACTTGATCATAAAGTTGGCCGTATGTGAGAGTTTGTGAGCTACCATTCTCACTTTCCCAGATGATTGCTGTTTTGTCCTGCAATCCGTTTTTAATGTGAATATCTAGACATGCGTATGAGGCATTTATTTGACCGCCAACAAACCAGTGTGCAAATGGTTCATTCCATGCTAGAACATGATTCCATTTTTTAAACCAAGGTAATTTTTGAGCCTGCTTTTCCCAAAACTTCAAGCTACTTTCTGTCAATGATTCAGACATCTAATTCCTAACACACACATCTAATTCCTAACACACAATTGGATAGTTTATTTAATAATTTATTTAAAATCTTATGTGATGATAGAGTATATTTTTTGTTTTTCAAGTTTGCAATGGGGTGGGGGCCTTTGATTTTAGTATTTTTGTCTGCTAGTATAATATTACAAGTGATAAATTTTAGTTTAAAAAGATGGTGGTTTTTTTAGTTTTATTAAATATGGAGGTTATCGTGAAAAAGAATATATTTGTGTTTTTATTGGTGGGTGCAGGGTTGAGTATGGGCCTTTTGAGTTCTGACTTAAATGCCATGAAAAAAGATGAGAATGCTTCCCAGAAGGATTCTTCCCAGAAGAAACAGAAGGATTATCACAGCAGCGCTGTTACGTATGCAACGCAAACTTCTTCTGTTGAGGAAGTCAAAAGGCTTCCTGTTGCGAGTACGTCTACAGCGGAAGTACCTGCTAATCGTAGGGCAGGAGGCAAAGCTTTTACTCTTGTTGCGAGTACACCTACAGCGGAAGTACCTGCTAATCGCAGGGCATTAGGCAATGTTCTTACTCCTGGTGCGAGTACCTCTGCAGCAGCAGTGCCTGCTAATCGCCAGGCAGCAGTCAGTGCTCTTAAGAAATTACTTGCTGCTCCTTGGGAGTTAGGGTCATCAATAACCTCTTGGATTACTAATTCTACAGCTAATGCTGAGCCAACAACAAAAGTTTTAATTAGATGTGTTTTAGAGGGTTTATTATGCGGAATAATGTTATATCTCACATCAAGCGATGCTCTTGGAGATGCCGCGAATAAGAGATTGAGATTGGCCGGTTTTGCATTGGAGGATGTATTTTCTCGAATCTCCTTTCACTATACGGTCTCAAGATTATGGACTGCAATTTCGGGATTACAGTATCTGGGAACATTTCTTGGATTGAGTGGCTTACGTTTTGGTGGATGGCTTTTTGGGGTTATAATTGGATTGCGTTGTGCTTATGATTTATTTATTAAGCTGCCTGTAAGTTTTTTCTTTGGACGCCCAGAACTAAGAAGATGGGGATACCATCCATTTGGCCTTGACGACTAATCCGAATTGATCTTTAATCTGAAAAGATTAAGAAGTTTGTAAGTAAGAAGTTTTAAGACGGTAGAATTTTAAAAATCTACCGTCTTTTTTGGTTTTTCTATTAAATAATCTTACTTGATAAAAGTATTTTTATCTGTAAGCTTTTGTAGGCTTTCATTTAAGCGTATAATTTTAGAAAGATAAAAAATGTTTAAATTTGATGAATTTAAGACTGTGTGTAAATTTTGGGGTAGCAAAGTTCTTTTTGCTACTCTGATTTCATTTATTTGTGTGACTAGTTACGTAACTGAATTATTCTCCGCTATGCCAACTCCGGCACAAGATGCTGCTTTGCATCCAGTTGTTATGATGAGTGACGGCAAAGAATCCAAAGTTGTTCCGATGGAGGAATTTTTGAAAGTTGCCTTAGAAGATGCCGGAAAAATGAAAAATAAAGAGGAATTTCAAAACGTACTTAATCTTAAGCGAAGTTTGGATCGAGGAGTTTTACCATCCAGACCAGATGGATTAGCAGAGTTAAGCGACCAACGTAGTGCCAATGGTTTACCATCAACAGGCTCAGTAGGGAACTGGATTAGGTCTGCCTTTAAAGACTCTTTTGTTGTTGATACTTTAAAAGAATCTTTGCAAGGGGTAGGGCAGTCGTTAAAATCGCTTTCGAAATCTGTTATCAAAGGTGTTGCAGTTGGTGCAACAATGGGGGTTGTTTTATTGATAGGTGGAGCAATTGTGTGGCAACTTTTGATTATTCCTGCCTACTGCAATGGGCCGGGGCCTTTGATTGCAGATTGGATACCTGGAATTTCAGAGCGTTGGGGTTCAGGGAAGAATGGGATTTGTAATGCTCAGTTAAACAAAATTTCGGCCCAAGAAGCCCAATTAAAGCAGGCAGCGAAACTGATTTCAAACAGCGTTCCGGCCGTTGTTTTGCCGGATGGGAGCTTTGCCGGCTATTGCGAGATTGATGGTACCCTGTGCGATCCATCATTGTGCGCGATTGATAAAAACCTACGTGGCTGCTAAACGGCAACTTCTGTATCTTTTCACATAGAAACATTCAAAGTCATTTTTTGTTGATTTTTACAGTTTTTTGATACATTGCATGCGTTTGACTGTTATGCAATTATTTGAGAAAATAGAAGAGATTACAAAGAATAGTAGTCTTTAAAAATGTGAGGTTATATTATTTATTTTTTTAGGAGGTTATATCATGAAAAAGCATTTAGCTTTTATCGTTTCGATGGGATTATTGATTTCTACAAGTCTATCTGCCATGACTGGCAACCCTGGTAAGGGTGGTTCCGGAAAAGGGCAGCAACAGCGTAAGCCAGGAACATCAACAAGAGTTTCGAGATCTTCGAGCTTGAGTTCATTAACAATACCACCAGTAGCATCAACATCAACAACAGCCCCAGCCCCACAACCAGTAGCATCAACATCAACAACAACAGCCCCAGTAGTACCAGTAGTACGAGAAGTGGCAGGTCAATCTAGTTTAATACGTTTGATCTCACCGCATACAAAAAACGCAGAAGTAATAGCAGCTATTTTAGAAGGTGATTTGTCTGACGCGCTGGTACAAGTAACCCCAGCACAAGTAGCCAATGCTCTAGCAGCAATTATTGCGTCAGCCATAGCAGAATATAAAGCAACACAAACACAAGACCCAGCAGCGCACGCAGCAGCAATGTTACGAGCAAAAGCGGCAAGAAAAGTAGCAAGGCGTGCATTGGGTGAGACATGGTATGGGTCCTTTTGCGAATCTCTAAAAGCATTACCGAAAACAGTAGATGTGTTCGGAATAATCTCAGACAAAGAATCTGAAATACCGTTGCAAGAAGGACAAGCTATACCTATGCAAAGTCGATCAGCGGCAGCAGTAGCAAGATTACAGATAAAACCAGAAGCTGCAGCTGCACAACTAGAACGTGTATTATCGTCAGTTGATCAAAAAATGGCAACCACAATATTGTCTGCGCTAAATGCAATAAGCCCTGAGTATTTAAGAAGATTAGAAGTCGTTAGTGGATCAACGACTTCATTAGGTGGCATTGCATTAAATGTGTCTAGATTTACTATAGAAGCGCCATTTGCTATTTTGGGGGCTTTTTTTATGGCATCTTTGACGATGTTTCTTTTGATTCATACGGAGTATGGAAAGGACACAGAAGCAAACTGTAGCGTTGCTCGATATAATAATTATACGTTAGATAGGATTTGTGCGTTTGATCAGCACATAGCCAGATATGGAAGTTTTGAAATGACACCATTTTTTATTCCTTTGTGCTATGTTTTAATTCACAAATTTGTAACAAGGCTATTAGAAAAATAAAAAATTGATTCTAGCGCTGGGGGCTGATGACGTCCAAGTCGTGGCCTCTAGGCCTAGAATCAATTTTGGTTTTTTATATTTGAAATTAATAATGGGATTTTGCTTGTTTTGATTATTGTTTGGTTTTGCGTGCCTGTTGCAAAATTACGCCTTTCTTGTAAGATGAAAATAGAGTACAAGTGGGTGAGTAAGGTAGCTTTAGATATCGCATATTTGAGAGATTTAGGGTTAATTTTCGGGGGGATTTTTATGATTAACATATATACTTTTAAGGGTAAAGTTTTAATTTTGAGTTTTGCTTGTCTTGCAATGAGTTATGCATTAACAGATTCCATATATCTTTTTGCGATGGTTAAAAAAGATGAGGTTCAAGCATCTATCAATGACCCTATTCCGGTCGTGGTTTTAAGTGATGGTGAAAATAAAAAAATAATGGAAGCAACTGAGTTTTTCCGCTCTGCTTCTTCGAATCCTAATTTGTCTGCAGATGATATTGCAAAAGTTGTTAGACTCAAAAATGAAATTGAGCTTGGTAAAGCTCAAATTGAGTTATTAAAAAAATTAACAGAAAAGCCAGAAAAGAAAGAAGAAAATTCTTTAATAGGTGATTTAAAAGAAGGTCCCAATAATTTTTGGAAAGCGATAAAATATCTTGCTCACGGACCAGTTGCTCTTGTAAGTACGGCTATTATGGTAGGAGGAGTTAGCTTGGTAGTATTATGGTTTTACGGACGGACTGACATTTTATATGCGCCTTTTGTATTAGTGAAGTATATATTAAGTTGGGTACCTGACGTTATGCATCATTCTCCACTTGCAAAACCTGGACAGACAGACGGTTGTCTCGGCTTTGGTTATGATCGTAATAAATATGATTTTAAAGATCGAGTATGCGGTCCACGTGGAACACATCCGAATTGTTGTCCAAAATAAGAACAGAATTTAAGCCCCTAGTTGAAAAACCGGGGGTTTTTCTTTTGCCAAATTTGTAAAGATACTTGTTTTAGGCTAGAATGACAGCATGAAGATATTTAAATCAGCTTTAATCAGACTAATAGATCTCTTGCATGACCAGGCCCGTCGCCCTTCCGACTTCGCTCTTCGAGCTACGACGGACAAGCCGGGCGATGGTTCGACAAGCTCACCACGAGCGCGCCTTTTTAAAATTCCAAGTTGTGCAAGAAGACTATTTTTAATCACATTAACTTTGATGGCGGGGTTGTCTACTTTCGCAACTAATTTTATGGCTTACGCTAATGCCCCCTTTCTTGATCCTTCTCTCAAGGGTGCAAAGAAGGTCATTATGATCAATCCCGCCGGACATGCGGGGGATCCGGGGCGTAGCTTGAGTGGTTTTGAGCGTGCCGCGACGTTTAGGTTTGCCCAAGAGCTTCAAAGTGCTTTTGAACGAGCGTATGATTTCAGGGTTGTTTTGACCCGTGTACCCGGGGAAAAGATAGTCGATTTTCAGAATGCCTCGTTTGCCAACCGTTTAAACGTAGATCTATTCATAAGTGTCCATCTTTTTAAATTAGAGTCAGTTAGGCCAAAGGTCTATGTTTACCAGCATGTGGCAGACCCTGTTGGCGATTTTGTTGACAGGACATTCCCATCTCTTAAAATGATATCGGTTTTGCAGGCGCATCAAGTTAGTATTTTCAGAACAAAAAATATTGGTCAACAGTTGTCAAATGCACTTTCAGGGGCAGACAACCAGAAAATATTTGATTTTGGGGGTTTTTACGGCATTCCGCTCAAACCGTTGTGTGGAATTGTTGCCCCAGCCCTTTTGATTGAGGTTGGAGTTAACCAGGATGATGACTGGCACGTCGTTTTGGAGGCTATTGTTCGGGGATTGGGTGGGTTGGTTTGAAAAGTCTAATGGTATAAAGTCGAAGACTTGAAAACCGAATGGTTTGAAATCAGGGCTAGCTTGATGGGCTATTCTCTGTTAAAATTTAGTTTTCTCGTTAAAATTAGTGTGCTTATAATTTAAGGTCTTGTTAAAAATTAAGGTAAGGACAAGTCATGATAGACAAAAAGTTTTTTATAGCATTATCGCTTTCATTATTAACAGTTTTGGGCTTGCAGTATTTTTTCAGTGGAAAAGTTGCTCAAAAACCTTCATCTGTTGAAACGGTTCAAGCTCCCGTCGCAGGTCAGCCAATAAAGGTCGCGGCAGTTCAGGAGCTTTACCGTCCGTTGAATATGCAGGTTAAGTTTGAAGAAAAACGAGATGGATCTGTACGAGATGGATCTCGGGATGAAGAGGCAGAAGTTTTAACTGATGTGCAGATGCCAAAGTACAAAGCAGTTTTTTCAAATTATGGTGCAGTTTTGGCGGAATTTGAACTGAACGATCATAAAGGCAAAAACGGCTCGCCATTAAAAACTATTTCAAGAGATGCTGATAAAGATGGCAATAAATGTGAGGGTAAAGATGCGGGCAAGAGCGTTGGTAAAGATGGTGGCGCCGTTGGTGAAAAGGCTTCTGGTGAAAAAGTCGCTGGTGAAAAGTCAGCCGCTGGAAAAGATAATCGTGAGAACGGTTGTTTCTTATTAGCTCTTGAAGAGAATACGCCATTTAAATATCAATTTTTGCATAAACAGGATAAAAAAATTGATCAGCACGATGTTGTGGAAGTGGCATATCAAATTGAAACCGAATTTTGGACTATTCGCAAGATTTATTCACTTTATCAAGATAGTTACAAAATTGATTTGACCGTTAATTTTGAACCACGCAAGACAGATGAATTGCTCCCCATCCGTGCAAGAATTTTAGTTAGTTCGCCATGTGTCAGTGAAATTGAAAATGATACAATAAATGTTTTTGTGTTTAATGAATCAAAAGAGTCGGTTGAGAAGATTGATCTGAAGGCAACCCAAGATTTGGCATGGCATTGGGTTACCCCAAAAGTTATGTTTGGATCTGAAGATAAATATTTTGCTCATGGCATGGTCAATGATCCTGCAAAGTTTGTTCAACGTGCCTATGTCAAACGGACTGATACCAAGAAGGTTATAACGATATTTGAAGGCCCGGAGTTGACAGAGGCAAAGAGTTTTAATGTATCTTTTTATATTGGTCCAAAGGTTTTGGAATCCATGTCGGTTGTTGATAGTCGCTTGGTTGATTTATTAGCTTTCGGGTGGCTTTCTTGGTTGTGCAAGCTGCTTCTTAAACTGCTTTATTGGTTATTTGGGCTGATTGGAAATTATGGTTGGGCAATTGTTGTCATGACCATTTTACTTCGTCTCCCATTTGTTCCGCTTTCAATTTTTAGTAGAAGAAAGATGGAAGAGTACCAACGCTTTCAACCAACAATTCAGCGCATTCGTCAAAAGTATAAACAGGATTTGAAGATGCAGAATCAGGAGTTGATGAAGTTCCATGCAGATCATAATTTATCGACAGCGACTCCGCTGCTTGGCTGCTTACCTTTATTGATACAGATGCCTATCTTATTTGCATTGTATCGTGTTTTGGGAAACTATCTTGATCTTTATCAGGCACCATTTTTTGGATGGATTATGGACCTTTCAGCCAAGGATCCATATTACGTTATTCCTGTGTTAATGGGAATTACAATGATTTGGCAACAGGCTATGACTCCATCAAGCGATGAAAAACAGAAGATAATGATGTACTTCGTTTCTATTGTTATGACAGCTCTTTTTGCAAATTTTCCGGTTGGGCTGGTTTTATACTGGACCATGAATAATATTCTGACGTTAGTGGAAGATTATTTCAGAAAATATGTATTGAGCCATTAAATTATCAAGATATTAAAATAGGCTTTGCATGTTTGCAGATTTACCGACATTTCAAAGGCTTATCCGTCAGTTACAAAGAGTGCCATTCTTGGCTTCAAAAAACGTTTACAGGGTGGCTGTCTACTTTTTGATGAATGACAAAAAAAGTATTGAGCAATTTTGTCAGACATTAATTGACGTAAAGGCTTCGGTTAAATTTTGCAAAGATTGTTTTAATTTGACAGAAAAGGCAGAAGATAGTGATGCGCTTTGTTCGATTTGCTCTTCAGCAAAGCGCGATAAACAAACTGTTTGCGTTGTTGAAACGCTGCATGATCTCTTCGCTATCGAAAATAGCGGTGGATTTAATGGAGTGTATCATGTTTTGGGTGGGGCGCTTTGTCCTCTTGAGGGTATTGGGCCGGATAATCTAACGATTGATTCATTGGTTAAGCGATTAAGAACAAAAACGGTTAACGAGCTGATTTTTGCAACTAATCCAACCCCTGAAGGGGAGGCGACAGCAAGCTACATTTTTTCAAAGATAAAAGATTTATCGCTTCCTGTCTCTCGGTTGGCAAGTGGTGTGCCGATTGGATCAAATCTTGAATATATGGATCGCGTTACGATTTCCAAGGCTTTAACAGGCAGAAGACCATTTTGATTTTGAATATGCTTAAAAGTTATTTGCGACAAGCGGGTTTGCTGCTTATTCTTACATTTTTTTCTTTTAATTTAAATGCCGCTATAAAATCCTCAACGTCCGGTAAATTTTTGCGCGTAAACAGTTTAAAACAGACGGTTATTGATGAGAACAGAATCATTTTTGAAGGCGCCGTCGATGCGATCATAGATCAAAAATTTCGTTTGTCTGCTGACAGGGTAGAGATAGATCGTAAGGAGCAGACACTGATTGCAAAGATGTCTGAATGTGGTCCGGTAAAAATTGAAAATAATGATTTTGTAATTTTAACTGATTATATTCTTTTGAATCTTGAAAATAAAACAGGTTATGCCGAGAATATAAAAATTCATATGGATGAAGGGTATATTTCTGCGAAGAGGGCACAAAAACTTAATGATTTTAACTGGCGAATGGAAGATATTCTGTTTTCGGCTTGTGATCAAGAGGATTTACACTGGTATTTTAGTGCGACAAAGGCTGTTATACACGGAAGTTATTTCATAGATGCGTCGAATATTCTTTTCAAAACAGGTGGAATTCCGGTTTTTTATGTGCCAAGGATGGCTTTGCCAATTCAGGGCCGTTCAAAGTCAGGTTTTTTAATTCCAAAATTTTCATTTGATTATAGTCTTGGTTTTGGCGTGAAAGTAGAGTATTACAAATATATCAATCGACATTGTGATACTACGTTTGGCTTAGATTTTAAAACGCGAAGAGGCTGTGTATTTTCAGATGAATTTAGATGGGCGCGGTCTCCCGATTCATTTACAACTGCCTATGGGCAGTACGCCGTAGTCAACGATTCGTATGCCTTAGAAAATGACAATATTGTTCCAAAAACAGAGCATAGGTATTGGATTCAGGGTAAGGATTTTACATATCTGACGCATCTTGGAAATTTTGATTTTAGAAGTCTTATCCGTGCAGATTTTGGTACGGATAAACAGATTGGATACTACTTTTATAATAACATTGAAGAGGTTGATGACACATTCTTTAATTCGGTTATTTTTAGGGGGTTATCCAGTAAGCATTTGGTTGAATTAAAATGGGATCAAGAGCGTACAAGTCGTAAGCAATTTTTAAATCTTACTCGGGAGGAGATTGTTTTTGCTAAAAAATTCGCTAATGATCATAAAGAAAAAGTTATTGAGTTTAATGATGATTTTGTTACAAAAAAAGAGATTGAAGATAGGTTTAACACGGTAAAGCTACCTCATTTTGAGTGGAATGCTTCCAACTGGAGCCTATATAATACATTATTTTATCGGCATGACCTGTTTTTTGATGAGATCTCTTGTAGCCAAATTAAGATAGGGCGTATCTTTGTAAATTCAAGAATGATTAATGAATCGTTGTTGATTCCTCCTAAAAAGCATGATGTATTCAGGGCTGGATATAAGGGGAATCTTCATTCGCGCATTAATTTAAAAAATAGCAACATTAGGCTTTTTGCTGAACCGCAAGTTCAGTTTAGAAGTAACACTTTCTCAAAAGATATTCATAAAAAAAATGTTATCGAGGATCATCTGTTGGGGAATGGAGCTTATAGAATTTACTCAAAATATGGTGCTGAATGGGCTCTGCCTGAGGTCACCAGTTATAGTGATGATTTTAGTTGCTCTAATTTTATGCAGCCGACAATTAAGTGGACATTCTTGCCTAAATTTTATCAAAAAAATTGGTATTACATGGATTTGTGGGATCGAGCATATCCAATAAACGAACTGTCCGGAAATATTTCCAATAATTTGAATTGGAAAAACTGGAATATCGATCTGAATATTGAGCAGGGGTATGATTTTTATAGTCAATCCGATATTTTTTACCTGCGTCGCGGAGTAGGACAACGGCATCTTTTACCGCTTAGTTATGATTTTAGTATTGGATACAGTATTTTAAAACTTTCTTTAGCTCAAGAAGTTGAGTTTGGTCGGGCTCGTTTACTTCAGTCTCAGATAGGGTTAGGTATTTTTAAAGATAAGCTAAACATCTCCGCCGGTTATTTTTATCAGTACCCATTATTACAACGGATCCGTGAGCTTTTATCAAATGTTCCGCATTTTATTTTTGTGAATATTGCAATTCCAATTAGCAAAGAGGTAGTACTTTGTTATGATGGCCAGTTTTATGATGAAAAGGGTTGCCATTTTGCAGATTTACAAGGCTTAAACCCTTTGATTCATAGAGTAAGAATGGAAATAAACGGACACTGTTGGGGTTTATATTTTGGAATTGAGGTTAAAAAATATCGTGAGTATGGTAATAATACGACAGAGCATACATTTGTTTTTGCTTTAAAGTTAGATTCGCTAGGTACATTTGCTAAAAAATTTAGACGTCAGCCTATAATGCGCAGGGAGCAGTAGAGGCCCGGCGCGTCACAGGGTGATGGTTCGACGAGCTCACCACGAGCGCGCCTACTTCATGGCGCTCGTCCTGCCGTGCCCGGCGTAGCCACGACCTGTCCCTCGGAGCTACCTGAGCGGAGTGGGAAGGGCGAAGTCTGGGAGCCTGTCGAAGGATGCGAGTTTCAGAAGATATTAGTCGAAACGGGAGAAGAGATGTTTTATATGCCTGAAAAGAAATTAAATCGTTTCAAAAATCGACGAACAAAAATTATAGAGCAGATCAAATTATTGAACCCCAAGGGTGGGGCTGGAGCGTTGTTGCTGATAGCAGATTTTGAATCAGCACGTCATGTGTTTAAACAGGAATCATCATTTTACTATTTAACCGGAATAACAGAGCCGGCAGTTGTTATGTGCTGCTATTTTGATGGTATTGATGTTAATGGTACTGATCTTTTGTATCTACCTTTTTATAGTCAAAGTCGTGAACAGTGGGTACAAACGGGTTTGACCATAAAAAGCGATAAAGCAAATTTGTCTGTCGATCAGATTAAATATCTTGGAGCGCAAATCAAGGGTTACTCGAGTGCCCCATTTTTTACACCTGAGCGTTACAGCGAGATTATTGCCGATATAAAGAAAAATATTGGCATTGGCGGGGTTCTTTATACATTGATGGATTCAATCACAAACTCAAGATATTTTACTCAAATGCAGCTAGTTTCGTGCTTTCAGGCCTGGCTGTCTGATTATAAAATTACAATTGCTGATGTTTCAGGCATTGTTCATAAATCCAGGCGCATTAAAGAAGATCATGAAATAAACTTGATTTATAAAGCGGCACAAATTACGTCACTTGCCATTCAATCTGCTGCAAAAAGTATTGAGCCGGGTAAGTATGAGTATCAGATTCAGGCAATTATAGAGTATATTTTTCAAGAGGCTGCCGGCGCAGTTCCGGCATTTCCCAGCATTGTTGCGACGGGTAAAAATACAACAACTTTACACTCTTGTAACAACACTGACAAGCTTGCTGTCGGCGATTTGGTCGTTATGGATATCGGTGCTGAGTATGGGAACTACTCATCAGATTTAACTAGGACTTTTCCGGTTGGTGGAAAATTTTCCGTGCGACAGAAAGAGATTTATGATGTTGTGTTGCAAACACAGAAATATATTGAATCTCTGGCCGTGCCCGGAATGTATCTGAATAATCCAAATTTGCCTGAGAAATCACTGCACCATCAGGCCGTTAAATTTTTAGAAAAGTTAGGCTATTCAAAATACTTTGTGCATGGCATAGGGCATTTTCTTGGCCTTGATGTTCATGACGTTGGCAATGGCGAAATTCCGCTTCAACCGGGCGATGTCTTCACCATCGAGCCAGGAATTTATATCCAAGCAGAGAACATTGGGATTAGAATTGAAGACGATTACGCAATGGCTGATGACGGTGTCGTTTGTCTGAGTGGGGCCTTGCCCAAATCTGCTGATGACATTGAAAATATGATGGGTTAGTAGAAATCGATTAAATAAAGAGTGTTACGCCATATCGTCTATTTATTTTTTTGTAATTTATCAATAATCAAAGAATTTAAACTTACGCCTTGCACTATAGCGGTTTGTGCAAGTTTTGCATGAAGGTTAGGCGAGATTCTTATATGAATGTTTCCAGAGAATGCTTTCTCAGGCTCTTCGCCACGCTCTTTACACCAAGCTACATAATCATCAACTGAATCTCTAAATGCCTTTTCAAGTTCAACGACCGTTGTTCCTTGAAACGTAATAACATCTTTTAGCCCTAGAACTTCTCCATGAAAGATTTTTGCATTTGCATCATAAGAAACTTCGCCCAAATAGCCTTTATATTTCATCATTGCTTTATCCCTGCATTTTCTAAAAATCTACGTACCGAAACCAAAGCACCCTTGTCGGTCTCTTTTCTTGGATGTGGCCTATGAAAAACCGCTCTTACCCCATTAAGTGCAACTCTTATACGAGATCCGTTGCCTTGACTTACTTCAGCCCCAAGATGCTTAAATAGCGACTCAATGTCTGTCCATTTTACATTTGATTTTGTTGGCTCTTTAAAAATCGCCTGCAATGTTTCGCTTTGTTTTTTATTCATTTGGGTCCAATTTTTTATACCCAATTTACAACATTGTTATTATGGTACCATGCAGTAATACCATAAGTCAATGTTTAGCATACTTTTGTACTCTATGCTATGGCAGATGATGGCGTTGTCCGCTTGGGCTGGGCCTTGGCATAAGCAACCGTCTATTTTAACCATGGAATGCCAAAAGTATGCGTCTATTTTGACCATGAAAGACGTTAAGCTTAGAATAGATCGAGTATATTGAGCCATAAACGTTCGTTCATTTTATTTAATTATTCGCCCAAAAATTAAGTGGGCCGGTTTTTAATCGACCCACTTATGAAACCAAATTATTTGTTGCTGACAAACTATTTTTATAACTGAACAGTTATTTCCACGAAGACTGCGTCCTATGTTTGTGTTTCTGTCGTACCTGAGTTGCTGGTACGAGCTCTTTTTTTAACCGTGCAATAATCTGCTCAATCGTTAAATTAGGCGCCGCCCATATTTTGATGGTGTTGTCATTAGCCCCGGAAACTATTTTGCCATCTGATGTAATGCATGCCGTCCTGACAAAACTGGTATGACCGCCAACTGTAGAATCAAGTGTTTGGGATAGGGCGTACTGATTGGTTTCAGTATTATAGGACCATATTTTTATGGCTGAGTCCATAATGTCGCCCCAACCTGGGGGGACCTCAAGTGCTGAAACGATCCTGCCATCTTGAGTAACACACACATTTTCAACACTGCCCACATGACCGACGACAAGTGTTTGAGATAGGGCGTACTGATGTGTTTCAGGACTGTAGGACCATATTTTGATGGTACTGTCAGAAGACCCAGAAAGTATCTTATCATCTGGCGTAACGCATACGCTATTGACACTATTGGTATGGCCGCCAACTCTAGAATCAAGTGTTTGAGGGAGGGTGGTGTATTGATGGGTTTCTCCATTATAAGCCCATATTTTGATGGAGTTGTCATAAAGCCCAGAAACCAATTTGCCATTCGGTGTAATGCATACGCAATTGACACAATAGGTATGGCCGGCAGGGCCATCAAATGGAAAATTAAGTGTTTGAGACAGCGTGTATTGATGGATTTCAGGATTATAGGTCCATATTTTGATGGTATTGTCATTCGATCCGGAAACTATCTTGCCATCCGGTGTAATGTATACGCAATTGACACAACCGGTATGGCCGTCAACCGTAGAATCAAGTGTTTGAGACAGGGCGTACTGAAGGGTTTCAGGATTATATGACCATATTTTGATGATATTGTTACCAGACCCAGAAACTATCTTGCCATCTGGTGTAACGCATACGCTCAGCACCCACGGATCGGGGAGACCGCCAATTGAAGCATTAAGTGTTTGAAGCAGCCTATATTTATGATTTACAGGATTACAGATCCATATGGTTATGGATCCAAAAAAAGATCCAGAAACTATCTTGCCATCTGGTGTAACGCATAGGCTACAGGCGCTGTCGTTCCGCAACCTCAATGTTTGAGAGCAGCTGTAAGGCATTATGCGCGCATAAACATCAGGCTGATGTATTTTTATATACTTATTTAAAGCTTCTTTTAATTGCTCCCTAAATTTTTGATTGGTTAGATCATTGGTTGGATCATCTGATAAAAATTCATTGCCTTGGAATGTATCAAGAAATTCTGGTGTACAAATGTTTTTGGCCAACACAGCCATAATGGCTTGTTCTAATTCTGGAATTCCATCGAGATAATCGGCAAAGCACCATGCTTGGTTGATATCAAAATCAGTTTGCTTGAGCAATGTGCGTTTATTATTAAGCGCGTGATTAAGTATATCTTGAAGCATTTTATTTTTGGTATCATTACTGTATGCTTGGGACTCTTGATCTTGGCGCAAGTTGTAAATTACTTTAATCATGCTGCAGGTTAGCTCAACGACGTTATCATCAAAATTTTCAAATTTAACACCGGTTTCAATGCCAGTGCGCATAGCTTGTTGCGTAGGGTTGTTGAAATATTTTGTAATATTTGCGACTTGTTTGGGAAGATGCAGGACCCTTCCGTTCTTGAGTTGTATTTTTATATAATCTGCTTTGGGCGCAGTTGCTGGCGCTGTACCGGAATCTTTCGCTCCAAATGCTGCAAAACTTGTGCAGCCAGCTATCAGAATCGATAATATTATTTTCTTAAACATTTTCATGAAATAACCTCCCAAAAAAATATTAAAATATAACCTCACAATATTCTACTTAGATTACTAACAAGATTAATTTATAAATTCTTTATTTGCAAATGGGTGACTGCGTTCAATACATATGAGACTGAGAATTCGATTGAAAGACCTCCATCTTTATACAGTATTCCATAGGCGTAAGTCCTTGTAAACTGCGATGGGGTCGATAATTGTTATATATATTCATAAATTGTTGCAGTGAGTCATTAATGAATTGAAGGTTGTCGCCTTTGTCGTACAGGCTGTAAAATTCATACTTAACGGTTCCATTTCCCCGTTCAACAGCACCGTTAATTTGAGGCGATCTCGGAGGGGTAACAAAAAGGGGAATATTGCGACTTTTACAGGCTTGTTCGAATTCACCTTTGAACTCACTGCCCCCATCGACCTGAACTGATAAAAGCGGGAAAGGCAGCTGCTGAACCATAAAATCAAGAAAATCTGTTGCGATTAAACTCGTTGCTTGGCGATATGCTTTACCCACGGCAACGTGCGTCGTTGGACACATTGCATCAAAGTGTTTAACTTCTTTTCCTGAATCAAGTTTAACCGTCATATGGTCAATTTGTACGAGTTCTCCAGGTCTTTTGCTCTTGGCTCCAGTTGGTAACCGCTGAGCATGATCATTAAATATTCTTGGCTTTGGTGAGTATTTTCCAGTATAAAACGAAACAGTTTTACATTTTCCATTTTTTATAAGCTTTGATAATATGCGTCCAACCGTGCTAATCGATACCTTAAGATTGAATTCCCGTTTAAGAATAACAGCAATTTTATCCTTGCCCCAAACACGGAATTTATTTCGAATCCCACATACCTTTTCCTCAATTTCAGGGGGCCATTGAGGTTGTCTTAAGCGATGTGGTTTTCTACTTTGATTCTCAAGGCCTGCAAGGCCATCTCTTTGATAACGAGCTTTTAATCGATAGTATTTTGATCGAGACATTCCAATTGCTTGGATGGCAACTTCTTCCGAGCATCCATCACACATTAATGTATCGAATAGCTCGAGCTTTTGCTTGCGCTCCCAAACTATTTTTGAATAATCTCTTTCATCTATTTTAGAAATATAATAGTATTTCTTGTGTAGACGTTTTGTCTGCATAATAAAGGCCTCCTAAAAAGTTTGTTATGTTTTCTGGAGGTCTTTATTATATTTCAAGCAAATTCAAAAATTCAACTTTTTAGTCTCATATGTATCTGGACTAGAACAATGGGTGTGCTGGATTTGCAAATGGGTGTGCTGGTTCAAGTAATTAGTAATTATTATGCAATGCACATTTATGCTTGTTTTAGTTAATAATTAGCCTTTTCATTTAAAAACATGTAAAAATTTTATGTATTTAACCCAAAATTTGGCTATAATTTGTAAATATTTTGTTTAATGCGAACTCGATAACCTAAGTACAACAAAAATAGGAAGGTTATTAATCCATGGATCCTGAAACGAGTTCAGGATGACAAAATGGCGCTAAGGGAGGCAATTTAACACTTCGGACAGGCCTGAAACCCGCCTACGCCATGCTGTGGCTACGGCGAGGCAGGTAAATTCAGGATGATACAGTGCTACGATGCGGCGTTGCTTTGGGTCATTATATCAATCTTAGAATTATCGAGCTCACGTTACTCTTGAAAAAAAAGTACTTTAGTATTTAACGATTTCTTTAAAGGAGAGTCTGTGAGCTTCAGTGAAAAATTAAAGACTGTTATTGATAATGGCACAAAATTTATAACCGTTACCGGTGGGGTTTGTTCGTCAATTGGTAAAGGGGTTTTGGTTTCCTCTATCGGCGTACTTCTTAAAAATGCGGGTTACTCAATTGCAGTGGTCAAATGGGATCCATATTTGAATGTTGATCCTGGAACAATGTCGCCGATGGAGCACGGCGAAGTTTTTGTTACAGCAGATGGAGCAGAAACAGATCTTGATTTAGGCCATTATGAAAGATTAATGCAACTGCATCTGACCAGAACATCATCAGTTTCGTCAGGACAGATTTTTGAAGAGGTGCTTCAAGGCGAGCGTGAGGGTAAGTTTTTAGGGCGTTGCATTCAGTTGGTTCCTCATGTGGTCGATACAATAAAAAATCGTTTATTAGATTTTGCCATTGATAAAAAGACAGATTTTGTACTCATAGAGATAGGTGGCACTGTTGGGGATATGGAGGGGAACACCTTTTTGGAGGCGATACGTCAGATTCAGCTTGAACTTGGTTATCACAGGCTTTTCCATTGTCATCTCAGTTATGTGCCATTTTTGGATTGGGCCAATGAAATTAAGACAAAGCCAACCCAGCACAGTGTGTATACTTTGAAGGGGCTTGGGCTAATTCCTAACAGCTTGGTATTGCGGGCGGAGAAGCCGGTGGGAATAAAACCGCGCGAAAAGTTATCCGTAATGTGTGGTGTTGAGAAGGATTTTATATTCCAGGCTTTGACGTACAGACCAATTTATAGGTTGTTTTTGGATCTGGAAAAACAGGGTCTGTGTGAAAAGATTCAAAATTATTTTGGAATTGAGAATGCCAAGCCAACTGATTTATCTCAGTGGCGGCAATTAATTGATCTGATCGATAATAGTAAAAAAGATGTGAAAATTGGACTTGTGGCAAAGTATGTTGGGAGCAACGATCCATACATAAGCGTTATTGAGGCGATATTATCCGCCGGATACTGGAATAAAGCTAAAGTACAACTTGAAGTAATTGAGGCTGAGCAACTTGAAAGGGCAAAGGATGATTCAAGTGCCGATGTTTGGAAGGATATGGCAAGCCTTGATGGGATTGTTGTGCCAGGTGGTTTTGATAACAGGGGGGTTGAGGGTAAGATGTTGGCAGCGCAGTGGGCACGTGAGCACAAGGTTCCATATCTTGGATTATGCCTTGGGATGCAGGTAATGCTTATTGAGTTTGCCAGAAACGTTCTTGGGCTTAAAGACGCAAATAGCACGGAATTTGATAAAAAAACAGCCAATCCGGTTGTATCAATGCTTGCAGAACAGCTTGGAATTGAGCGTAAGGGTGCAACAATGCGTCTTGGCACATATCCGTGCAAAGTATTGAAGGGATCTCAAGCATATCAGGCTTATGGCAAAGATTTGGTCGAGGAGCGACATCGTCACCGTTATGAGTTCAATAATGCGTACAGGCAGCAATTTGAAGCAGCCGGCGTGGTATTTTCAGGGATCTACCCTGAGAAAAATCTGGTGGAAATCTCAGAGATAAAGGATCATCCGTTTATGCTTGGAACGCAGGCTCATCCGGAGTTTACCTCATCACCCCTGAAGGTAAATCCGCTGTTTATGGAGTTCATGAGGGTGGTTGTCGAGAAAAAATAACCGAATAAGAGAAAAAATAACCGAGCGGTTAGAAAATATTTGACCATAGCCGTTTTTTGCCCTAGAATGAAGAATGTCATTTTTATTGAATTTTAAGGCTTAAAAGTAGATTTCTAAATAGTAGATTTAAGGTTATCAGCCATGGATATGAATAAAAGTTATATTTTGAAACCAGAAGAACGCGAGCCAAAGTGGCGTAAGATTGATGCTTCAGGCAAAGTTTTAGGTCGTTTGTGCACGCAGATTGCAGATATTCTTCGAGGGAAGGATAGGCCTACATACACTCCTCACACTGATTGCGGTGATTATGTTGTTGTTGTAAATTGTGAGAAAATTGTTTTAACCGGAAATAAGTGGGATGATAAAATTTATGCTCGTTTCTCCGGTTGGAGAGGCGGTTTAAAAGAGCCTTCAGCCAAAGATGTTTTTGCAAAAGATCCATCCAGACTGATTATGCACGGTGTAAAAGGCATGCTTCCAAAAAATAAACTGAATCGACAAGTTCTTAAGAAACTTAAGATTTATGTTGGGCCAGAGCATCCACACCAAGCGCAGCTAAAAGATTAGTTGGCTTTGGGCCAGATCAACCAGGTCAGCAAGATAAATAAGTTTTTGTAGCAGGTTTACAGATTTGTAGACCTGCTATAATTGTTTAAATGGGTTACGTGATTAGGGTTTATATTATTAGGCATTACATGCAGCAACAAAGCACACTGAAAAACGAAGTCATTTTTGAAGGAATAGGGGTTCATTCCGGACAGTTGTCCAAGATTATCTTAAAGCCGGCAGCTCAAGATTCTGGCATTGTTTTCACAAACCCGGCGTTCCCCAATGATGTTTTTAAAATTGGGTCTGTAATTCCTGAGGTTGCAATGCAGGCAACGGTTTTGAAAAATAGTAGTGGTTGGATGTTGAGTACAACAGAACATCTGCTGGCGGCAATTGTTGCAACCGGACTTGATAATGTTTTGATAGAGGTACATGGTGTCGAGATTCCAATCATGGATGGCAGTGCCTCTCCATTTGTTCAGGGTATTTTAGACTGTGGCTTTCAATTTCAAAATGTTGCAAAAAAGTATATTACCCCCAAAGAAAAACTTAGATTTGAAGATAAAACGGGACGCTTTATTGAGATTTATCCTGCACAGGACAATCATCCCGTACAGGGCAATCATCCCACGCAAGATAATTATACCTCACAAGATAATTCTCCAGCTCTTCACTTAATTTATACGGCGGACTTTGCCCATAAACTTGTTGGCAGCAGCCAGTTTGAATGCATATTAACGCCAGAATTTTTTGCTCAAAATATTGCGCCGGCAAGAACATTTGGGTTTTTGGAGCAACTTCCACAGATGCGCAAGCTTGGGATTGCAAAGGGAACATCGCTTGGTAACACTGTTGTACTAAGTAACGAAGGCTTTCTAAACGAAACACGGTTTGATGATGAGTGTGTCAGGCATAAGGTTCTTGATCTTATCGGTGATTTAAGCCTGTTGGGCTTATCTCTGGCCGGAAAAGTAATCGCGGCTAAAACTGGCCACAGCTTTAACCGCGAAGTTGTCGTTCACTATATTTCTAATCCCGATCAGTGGCGGGTTATGCCTCCTCATCTTCGTGTATAGCTTATTTAGCACTTGGTTGTCCGGCAGCAGGGTTTCAGACAGCCGATTCGGCGGCCTTCTCCTCGGCAGCTAGCTTTTTGGCGGCAGCCTCTTCTCTAGCATCGGCTTCAACTTCACCCATTTCCATTGCCTGTACGTTTGCATTGATGCATGCATAGGCCAAGCAAAGACCTAATAATTGCTTGAAATTCTTCATACCTTCCTCCCCTGAATAAGATATTAAAAATATTATAAAATAACTTTCTATTCTAATTGTAATAAATAATAAGGGGGGGGGTAAAAGCAAGTTTTGAAAATAATTTTTTTTGATGAATTAAATCGCGAGATTTTAGCTATCGTGAGCGGGGGCGCAACATATTTGCAAAACTATTGCAAAAGCCAGGCTAATGTGTCACTTATGAGCTAAAGGTAACATGTCATGTTACCTTTAGCTCATAAGTGGAGCGATCGTGGAATCCTTTCAGGAATTGGTGCAGTGCTAGATGCAAAGCAAAAAATATGGGTAAAAACAAAGTTGCGCAGTGAAACTATTTTCTTGCTCAGATTGCGGCTGGAGTTGATGCAAGCAAAATAATTTGTACTTATCACAGCTTTTACAATAAATATACAAAGCGTGAATTTAGGTACTGGTAGAAGCTGGTAATAAGTTGTAAGTGCTTACCTAAAGAATCCTAGAACTTTGCATCCCAAGCGTTTAATGCTTGGCCAAAAGAGTTGTCGTAACTCTTGGACCGATAGATAAACAGCAAGTCCTAGAATAAGTACCCAAGAGGCCAGATTGATTACTAGTTTGATGGTATCTGGAATCTTGCGACGAATGACTGCTTCGATAGTTACGAAAAGTAATTGGCCGCCGTCTAATGCCCCGATTGGTAGCAAGTTCATAACGGCAAGGCTTATGCTGAGCAGGGCTAAAAACATTAACAATGCTAGCACTCCGGCTTTCGCAAAGTCTGCCCCCTGTGAGATAATCATAATGGGCCCCATTGTGCCATCAAGGCTGCGAGAAGTAAACATTTTTTGTATTCCGACTATTAATCCCACAATAATCTCATTTGTGCGCTTAATTCCCATTTTTATTGATTTGAAGAATGACATTTTTGGCATTTGCGGTTCAAATGAGGCTCCCATCTTGCCTATCTCTTTTCCGGCCTCTTTTACCGTATTCAAAACAATGTCTAACTGCTTGATTTCACCGTCTCTTTTAACGAACATCTCAATCTTTTGCCCTGGATTGCTTCTTATCTCTGTGAGCAATTTTTTATAGTTTTCCAAGATATTTTCCGGGTCTTGTGGATCGAACTTAATTTTGTTTATCCCAATGACCATATCATTAACTTGTACGCCGTATTTTTCAGCCGGAGCGTCTTTGACGAGTTGTGTGATTTTTAGACCACCATTCGTTGATTTGGGCGTAAAGAAGATAAGTGCGCAGAAGACAGTGTACGCAAACAGCAAATTGAAAAGTATACCGCCGATGAGGATGAAAAATTTCTGCCAGTACCATTTTTTGTCAAAGGACCTGTCGCTGGTGTCTTTGGCATGTTCTTGCTCCCCTTGCCCGGTTTCGGCAAGGCCTGCAATTTCGACATAGCCCCCAAAAGGGATTAACGCCAACCTGAAATTTGTATCTCCAATTTTCTTTTGAAAAAGTTTTGGCCCAAATCCGATTGAAAAGGTAGGGGTGTGGACCTTGAATAGTTTACAGAAGAAAAAGTGGCCGAATTCATGAACGGTGATTAACAGTCCCAGTCCGGCTAGTGAAAGTGCTATTGGGAGAATTTTTGAAATAAAATTTGCAGAAAAACCTATTAAATGCATTCTGTTCCTTCCTGTACTTAAAATTAATATGCCTACATACAAATGTGCTTAAGTCTTAAGAATACAGAATTTGAGGCAAAATTTCTAACAGTTTGTGCAATAAATATTTTTTAGTTGGAAAAACTTGAAAAAAGTGTAGAAAACTATACAATTATGCCTATCACGTGTCGCTTGTATAATACACATTTTTTGTTGTGATTGCGAGCTAAAGTGGCTATTCTTACGTAGCTTTTGTCATAAATGAAAGCTATTAACAGGGGCTATTTTGGGCATGAGTGTGAAAATTGAGAGTGAAAAAAGTTTGTTAGTTTTGATTATTTTTTATAGGAATAGATAGTATGCCAACGATAAACCAGCTAGTACGTAGTAGCCGCAAAGGTACAAAGGTAAAGACCAAGGCTCCTGCGCTTGATTCGTGTCCTCAAAGAAGAGGTGTATGTGTTCGTGTTTACACGCAGACTCCTAAAAAACCAAACTCAGCATTGCGTAAAGTTGCTCGTGTAAAATTGACGACCGGAAAAGAGATTACAGCGTACATTCCTGGTGAGGGCCACAATCTTCAAGAGCACTCAGTTGTGCTTGTTCGCGGTGGAAGAGTAAAGGACTTGCCCGGTGTAAGATATCACATTATTAGAGGTACGCTTGATACGGCTGGTGTTACTGGACGTATGCAATCGCGTTCTTTGTATGGTGCTAAACGTAAGAAGGGTGCATAAAGATGCCTAGACGTAAGTCGGTAAGAGCTCAAAGAGACATTGGGGTTGATGAGCGCTTTAAATCATTTTTGGTTCAAAAATTGATCAATACAATCATGGAGCGTGGGAAGAAAGATACTGCTCGTCGAATTGTTTATGATGCGTTCGATGAATTGAGAGCGAAAAATAATGGGGATGATTTGAAGGGATATGCGATATTTGAAAAGGCAATTTCTCAGATCAAACCTTATGTTGAAGTTAAAGCAAGACGTGTTGGCGGTGGTGTATATCAAATTCCTACCGAAGTTCGTCCGGAAAGAGCGCTTGCACTTGCTTTGCGTTGGCTTATTGAAGCGGCGGCAAGCCGTTCTGATAAAACAATGGGAATGAGGTTGGCGCACGAATTGTTGGATGCTGTCCAAGGTCAGGGTGGTGCTCTTAAAAAGAAGACAGATGTACATAGGATGGCAGAGGCTAACAGAGCCTTCTCTCATTATGCTTGGTAAGGTGGGGGTTTATTTAAAATGAGTAACGATTTAACGAAGTATAGAAACATTGGAATTATGGCGCATATTGATGCCGGTAAAACTACCGTTACAGAACGGGTACTGTTTTATACTGGTGTTTCTTACAAAATTGGTGAGGTTCATGAGGGCGAAGCCACCATGGACTGGATGGAGCAAGAAAGAGAACGAGGTATAACGATTACCTCCGCTGCGACGACATGTTTCTGGAAAGATCATCATATCAATATTATTGATACTCCCGGTCACGTAGATTTTACAATTGAAGTTGAACGATCGCTGCGTGTTCTTGATGGAGCTGTTGCTGTTTTTTGTGCTGTGGGTGGTGTTGAGCCTCAGTCTGAGACAGTTTGGCGACAAGCAGATAAGCACAGAGTTCCTAGAATTGCCTTTGTTAACAAGATGGACCGAATTGGGGCAGATTATTTTTCAGTTGTTGGAGAAATTAGATCTAAGTTGCATGGAAATCCGGTTGCTATGCAGATTCCTGTTGGAGAGTCTGAAAATTTTTATGGTCTAATTGATGTTTTAACCGGCAAGATGGCAACATTTAGCGCAGAAGATAAAGGTTCTGTGATTACTTGGCAGGATGCACCGTCCGAATTTCAGAACAAGATCCAGGAGATGCGTACTAAAATTGTAGAACGTGCATGCGATTTTGATGAAGTTCTAGCTGAAAAATATTTGGATGGCAAGTCATACTCAGTTGAAGAAATTAAATCGGCGTTGCATAAGGGTGTTATTGCTCAAGAGATTACACTTGTGTTTTGTGGCTCTGCATTTAAAAATAAGGGCGTGCAGTTAATGCTTGATGCGGTTGTTGATTATCTTCCATCACCGTTAGATGTTCCTTCTATTAAGGGAGTTAATCCGAATACGGGTAAAGAGGAAGAACGAAAGACTAGCGATAAAGAACCGTTTTGTGCATTAGCATTTAAGATTATGATAGATCCATTTGTTGGATCGTTGACATTTGCTCGAGTTTATTCTGGGCATCTTGAGTCTGGCTCATATGTTTATAATGCTTCGAAGGGTAAAACTGAACGAGTAAGTCGTTTGCTCAAAATGCATGCAAATAAACGAGAAGAAATTAAAGAGGTTTCAGCTGGTGATATCTGTGCAATAGTTGGTGTAAAAGACGTTATGACTGGTGATACACTTTGTGCGGAAGATAAGCCTATTTTACTTGAAAATATTACATTCCCGATCCTGTTATTGATATGGCAATTGAGCCAAAGGGTAAAGGGGAATATGAAAAAATGGGTGTCGCATTACGTAAGTTAATGCAAGAAGATCCTTCTTTTAGATTCACATATAATCCAGAAACAAATCAAACAATTATTTCCGGAATGGGCGAGTTGCATTTGGAAATTATTGTTGATCGTTTGCTTAGAGAGCATAAAGTTGAAACAAACGTTGGTAAAGCACAGGTTGCTTACAAAGAAACGATTCAAAGATCTGTTGAATCTGAAGGAAAGTATATTCGTCAATCAGGTGGACGTGGGCAATACGGGCACGTTTGGTTGAAGATTGAGCCACTTGAGCGTGGAGCTGGTATTGAGTTCGAGAATGAAATCACTGGTGGTTCAGTTCCAAAAGAATTTATTCCCGGCATAGAAAAAGGATTTAGAGATTCCACAAATTCTGGTGTCTTAGCTGGATATCCTGTTGTAGACGTAAAAGCTTCCGTCTTCGATGGTTCATTCCACGATGTTGACTCTTCGGAAATGGCCTTCCAAATTGCAGCATCTATGGCATTTAAAGATGGATGTTCAAAAGCATCCCCTGTAATTCTTGAACCTATAATGAAGGTTGAAGTTTTTACACCGGATGAAAATATGGGTGATGTAATTGGTGACCTTAATTCCAGAAGAGGCAGAATTTTGGGAATGGAGAGTAAGAAGGGAATTCAGGTTGTATCCGCAGAAGTACCTTTGGCAGAAATGTTTGGTTATTCAACAACCTTAAGATCTTTGTCAAAGGGTAGAGCTAGTTATAGCATGCAATTTGAAGTTTACCGAGAAGTTCCTAAACATGTACAAGATCAACTGGTAGTTAAAAAGTAGGTATTGATTTTAAAAGAATAGAAGGAATATAACGATGGCAAAGGGTGTTTTTGAGCGTAAAAAACCTCACTTAAATATTGGTACCATTGGACACGTTGACCATGGTAAAACAACATTGACTGCTGCAATTACAAAAGTGCTTGCATCTAAGGGTTTGGCTGAATTTAAAGCATATGATCAGATTGATAAGGCGCCGGAAGAAAAAGCTCGTGGTATTACAATTAACGCAACACACGTTGAGTATGAAACTGCAAACAGACACTATGCTCACGTAGACTGCCCTGGGCACGCTGACTATGTTAAAAACATGATAACAGGTGCTGCTCAGATGGATGGAACTATATTAGTTGTCTCTGCTGCAGACGGACCAATGCCTCAAACAAGAGAACACATTCTGTTGGCTCGCCAAGTTGGTGTTCCTGCAATTGTAGTTTACATGAATAAAGTTGATATGGTTGATGATCCAGATATGATTGATCTGGTCGAAGAAGAAGTAAGAGATCTTTTAACAGTATATGGTTTCCCAGGTAAGAGTATTCCGGTTATTCGCGGTTCAGCACTCAAGGCTCTAGAGGGTGATCAAAGTGAAATTGGTGTTCCATCAATTTTAAAACTTATGGACACTGTTGATAGCTACATTCCTCTACCAAAACGCGAAATTGAAAAACCATTGTTGTTGCCTATTGAAGACGTTTTCTCAATTTCAGGCCGTGGTACTGTTGTAACAGGACGAATTGATCAAGGTAAAGTTAAACTTGGCGAAAACGTTGAAATTATTGGATTTACCGACACAGCTAAATCAACGGTAACTGGCATAGAGATGTTCAACAAAGAGATGAAAGAAGCTGAGGCCGGTGATAACGTAGGTTTGTTACTTCGTGGTATTAATAAAGAAGATGTTATCCGTGGACAAGTTGTTGCCGCTCCCGGATCAATTACTCCTCATAAGAAATTTAAAGCTCAGTTGGTTGTGTTAACCAAAGAAGAAGGTGGTCGTCATAGTCCATTTTTCAATGGCTATCGTCCTCAATTTTATTTCAGAACAACAGACGTAACAGGTACAATAACCCTTCCAGCCGGTCGCGAAATGGTTATGCCTGGTGACAACGTAGAAGTTGTAGTTGATTTGATCAGCAAGATTGCTATGGTAAACGAATTGAAATTTTCTGTTCGTGAAGGTGGAAGAACTGTCGGTGCTGGTGTTATTACTGAAATCCTTGAATAATTTGATAGCGGCATAAAGATGAAAAAACAGAAAATTCGTTTAACATTGAAGTCTTACGATTATCGCTTGTTGGATAATGCTGTAAGACAGATAGTTTTGACGGCAAAAAGGACTGGCTCTCAGGTGTTGGGCCCAGTCCCATTTCCAAACAATAAAAAGGTCTTTACTGTTTTAAGGTCTCCTCATATTGATAAAAAGTCTCGTGAGCAGTTTGAGATTATTACACACAAGAGAATTTTGGACCTTGTATCTCCGTCGGAACAGACAATGGATGCGTTGATGAAACTTAACATTTCAGCTGGCGTTGATGTGGAAATTAAGTAGATAAGATGAGGTATGGCAGCTATGTTGAATAGTGTGTTAGGTAAAAAAGTTGGAATGACTCAGGTGTTTGACTCTGAAGGGAATGTTGTTCCCGTTACGGTGATTGATACCGGAAATTTGTATGTAACACAGTTGAAATCTGCAGATAAAGATGGATATGTTGCATTACAATTGGGTATGTTAAGAGAAAAATACTGGGGTAAAGAGTTTTCTAATGATTGGTTAAAAACAAAAAATAAGTTTTTTTCCAACATTAAAGAGGTACGCTTAGAAGATGGAGCCGGAAGTTTTGGCTTGGGACAGCGTGTTGCTTTTGATCATATTGCTTTGCAAGAAGGTCAAAAAGTTGCTGTTACCGGTACAAGTCGAGGATTGGGATTTCAAGGTGTCGTGAAGCGTTGGAATTTTGCGGGTGGTCCAAAATCTCACGGTTCCAAATTTCATCGTAGGCCCGGTGCAATTAGTCACATGAGAACACAAGGTGAGGTTATTAAAGGCAAGAGATTCCCAGGACATATGGGGTGTCGTCAATTTACCATTCGTGGTTTAGAGGTTGTAAAAATTGATCGAGAAAAATCCTTCGTTTTAGTTAAGGGCTCCGTTCCTGGTAAAAAAGATTCTCTGGTTTTGATTAGAAAGCAAGGGAAATAGCCATGTCAGAAGTAATAGTTTATGATTTAGACGGCAATGTTCAAGGTTCTGTTAGTTTTGACATCACAGCAAAAGAGAGTAATCCTGTGGCATTTGCACGAGCAATTCGCGTTTTGCGTCAAAACTGGAGACAGGGTACGGTAGGGTGCAAAACCAGGGCAGAGCTTGCATTTTCTAATCGTAAACCTTGGAAGCAAAAGGGTACGGGTAGAGCAAGAGCCGGATCATTAAGATCTCCACTTTGGAGAAAAGGTGGTGTGATTTTTGGTCCGCAACCAAGAACAAGAACTTTGTCAATGAACAGCAAAGAGATGGATTTGGTTTTTAACAATATTTTATCTTCCAAATTGGCCGAAAAAGCAATTTCCTGTCTAGATTTTACTGTTTCAGCTGAAAAGCCTGTTACAAAATTAGCACAGAAAATGTTGAAGGCCGCAGCTTTGGACAATAAAAAGGTGTTGTTGTTTTTGCCTTTTGATGATATAACAAGCATCGCATCTTTTAGAAATATTCCCAATGTTCATATCATTTCGTTTGATCAACCAAATGCGTTTGATTTGATCAACGGTGGTTGTTGGGTGTTTTTTAAAAAGGATGTGGATTTATTTAAAGAAATGATTTCACGATGGAACTAAAAGTTTATGATATTATCAAACAGCCTATAATGACGAGCAGGAGCTTTGAATTATATCGCAAGTTGGGCAAGCTTACGTTTGAAGTGCACAAAGAAGCAAATAAAAGCATGATCAAGGATGCCATTCAAAAAATTTGGAATGTAAAAGTTGCAAATGTTTGTGTGGTAACCGTGCCGGCTAAGCTTAAGGCTTTTGGTAGAAAAGAGTTTTTGACTTCAGCTAAAAAGAAAGCAATTATAACTCTTAAAAAGGGTTATAAGATTGAGATACCTGGAATGTTTGAATCCATGGGCGCGGCTGAGTCTTTTGGTGCACAGAAAGTTAAGGATGTACAGGCTGAAGGAAAATAAAAAATGGCTATTGTAAGTAGAAAACCAAGAAATCCTTCTTTGCGTACACAGCAGTACATAAAATATACTGATCTGAGTAAGGAGCGTCCGGAGAAGTCGCTCGTTACACCATTACATAAAACTGGTGGCCGTAATTGCTATGGACGCATTACAAGTCGTCATCAAGGTGGTGGCGCAAAGAGGCTTTACAGAATCGTTGATTTTAAAAGAGTTGTTAGAGACATTCCTGGTGTTGTACATGCGTTTGAATATGACCCAAATAGAAATGTGTCAATTGCTCTTATTTATTTTAAGAATGGAGCAAAATCCTATATTTTAAAACCTGAAGGCTTGGGTTTGGGAAATGAAATTTTGGCAAGCGATAAGGCAGAGGCAAAAGTTGGCAACGCTTTGCCATTAAAAAATATTCCTGTCGGATTTTTTGTTCACAACGTTGAACTTTATGCAGGTCGCGGTGGAAAATTTGCAAGAAGTGCAGGAAGTGCTATTCAGTTGGTAGGAAAAGATGGCGAATTGGCCGTTTTAAAAATGCCTTCCGGAGAAATGCGAACAGTAAGTTTGGATAACTGGGCTACTGTTGGAATTCTTTCTAATGCAGATTATAAAAACGTTGTGATTGGTAAAGCAGGAAGAAGCCGTCGTATGGGAATTAGACCAACGGTTCGTGGTATGGCCATGAATCCGGTCGATCACCCACATGGTGGTGGTGAAGGTCGTTCAAAATCTGGATCTCACCCAATGACTCCATGGGGTAAGAGCTGTAAAGGTGTAAGAACGCGTAAACGTAAGAGTACAGCTATTCTGAAAAGAAGAAAATAAAGGATAATTGAGTATGTCAAGATCTTTGAGCAAAGGCCCATACATATCGCCATGTTTGATGGGAAAAATTGAAAAAGTTAAAGAATCTGGAAAGCGGGAAGTAATAAAAACTTGGAAACGCGCCAGTATGATTCTTCCTGAAATGGTTGGAATGACTATTGCCGTTCATGACGGAAGAAAATTTGTTTCAGTTTTTATTACTGAAAATGCGGTGGGGCATAAGTTAGGTGAGTTTGTTCCTACTAGAACATTTCGTGTACACAGCGGACAACGAAAAGCAGGTGTGGAAGGTGCTCCAACTCCGTTGGCTCCAGTACCAGGTGCGGCCGCCCCAGCTGCCACTGCAACGGCAACCCCTGCAGCTACTGCAGCTCCAGTTGCTCCTGCAGCAGGTACCGCAAAAAAGAAGTAGGTACAAATAGTTAGTTTTTTGTTACAATAATAAAGGTTGTTAATAATGCTTTCACGTGCTAAATGTAAATATATACGAATTTCCCCTTACAAACTTCGCCCAATGGTGGATGTGATTCGCGGGTATTCGGTAGATAAGGCATTTGCCTTTCTGAAGACTGTTGGCGTAAGAAAAGCAAAACCAATATTGAAGACATTATTTTCCGCATATTCAAATGTACGCTTTAAGAATCCAGAAATTGACTCGATGGATAAACTTTACATTAAACAGATTACCATTGATCATGGTCCGGTTATAAAGTATTTTAAGCCTGGGGCTATGGGGCGTGCAAATATGCAGAGAAGACGGTTGAGTCATTTGGAAATTGTTCTTGACAAGAAATTTTAAGATTTGGTTGAAAATAAAAGAAAATTAGAGGTGTTACTGTGGGACAAAAGGTTCATCCAGTAGGTTTTAGGTTAGGGGTTTTCGAAGATTGGCACGCTCATTGGTTTGCTAAAAAGGGTTATGGTGCTGATCTTATTGAAGACATTCAGATTCGTAAATATCTTAAAAGTAAACTAAATGACGTTGAAGTTGCCAAAATTGTAATTGATAAAGCGGTTGGAAATGTGAGAATTACAATTCACTCTTCTCGTCCCGGTGTTATCATCGGAAAAAAGGGTTTAGGGATTGAAAAGGTCAAGCAGGAGTTAGGCAGTTTTATAGGTAAAAACGTCGAGCTCTCGGTTCAGGAAGTTAGGACCAGAGATTTGAACTCAGCGCTTGTGGCAAAAAGCATTGCTGAACAGCTTGAAAAACGCGCCAATTATAAACGTTTAATGAAAAGAGCAGGTTTTACTGCAATAAAAAATGGTGCACGCGGAGTTAAAATTTGTATTTCTGGACGTATTGGGGGAGCTGAAATAGCTCGTACTGAATGGTTAAGAGTGGGTTCCATTCCTTTACATACGCTAAGAAGTAATGTTGATTATGCTCTTGCCGAAGCTGTTACAACTTATGGTGTGATTGGTGTGAAAGTCTGGATTTGCAAAGGCGAATATTAATACAGCCTTGGAAGGAATGAGCTATGTTAATGCCAAAGAAAACTAAATTTAGAAAAGCGCAGAGAGGGCGTATGAAGGGCCTCTCTAAGGGTGCCCGAACTGTGGCTTTTGGCGATTTTGGCTTAGTTGCAATGGAACCTCATTGGGTTACATCAAAGCAGATTGAATCACTTCGTGTAACCATTAGTCGGCAGCTTAAGAAAGTTGGCCAGTTGTATTTAAGAATGTTTCCTGATAAGCCTATTTCGAAAAAACCTGCTGAAACTCGAATGGGTAAAGGTAAGGGAAATCCTGAGTTTTGGGTGTCTGTTGTTAAACGTGGTCGTGTGATTGTTGAGTTGGGCGGAGGGCTTACGGAATTAGAAGCAAAAGAGATTTTGCGACTTGCTGCATATAAGCTTCCGTTGAAAACTCGTTTTGTTACCAAGGCTGATTTGATTTCGGCTGAGATAAGTCTGCTTAAGGGAGTTGCATTTTATGATGGACAAAAAAGAATTGAAAAATTTAGATGTGCAGCTCTTAAGCAAGAGGTTGCTTCATTAAAAAAAGAGCTTTTTAATCTAAAATTAACTAAGATAACTGGTCAGTTAAAGGATTTATCTCAGTTCAGGAAATTGAGAGTTCAGATTGCAAGAGCTCTTACATATTTGAATCAAAAGCAGCAGTAAGTTGTCAAAATGCAGTTTATTGATTAGAGGTTAGGTAAGAAATGTCGGATAAGGCTAAACAAAATATTCAAGAATCAGGGAGCCGAGTGTTTGTCGGCGAGGTTGTCTCTGATAAAATGGACAAGACAATTGTTGTTAAAGTTACAAGATTGTTAAAGCATCCATTGTATGGAAAAGTTGTCAAGAGACACAGAAAGTTTAAAGCGCACGATGAAGAAAACAAGGCTAGTATTGGGGATGTTGTTGAAATTAAAGAATGTCGACCATTATCCAAAACAAAGCATGCAACCTTGGTTCGAATTTTGCCAAAAAGTTAAATATGCATAGAAAAGGATACTAGCGATGGTTAAAGAACGTGCAATGCTTGAGGTTGCTGATAATTCTGGCGCTAAAAAGTTGCAAGTTATTCGTATCACAGGATGTAGCAAAAAACGTTATGCCTACTTGGGTGATATTGTTAAGGTTACAGTGAAAAATGCAATCCCTGGTGGGACTGTTAAAAAAAGCGAAGTGCTGGATGCTGTTATTGTTAGAACTCGTAAGGAATGTCGTCGTTCTGATGGCAGTTATATTCGTTTCGATGATAATGCGGCTGTTATCATTGATAAAGAAAAACAGCCAGTTGGAACGCGTATTTTCGGTCCTATTGCAAGAGAATTGAGGGCTGCTGGGTATGCTAAGATTATCTCGCTTGCGCCTGAAGTTTGGTAAGTGTTGAGGTAAAAATATGTTAAGTAGAGTGAAAAAGAACGATTCAGTTATTGTTCTTTCCGGAAAAGATAGAGGCAAGCAAGGTTTAGTAATTAATGTCGATAATCATAATAGTACTGTTGTTGTAAAAGATGTGGAAATTGTGACCCGACATGTAAAAGCAAGAAAAGCTGGCCAAAAAAGTGGAATTGTAAAAGAAGAACGTCCAATTCCTTTGCATAAAGTTATGCCAATTTGTCCTTCTTGCAAAAAGCCTTGCCGTGTACAGGTTAAATTTTTAGAAGAAAATGACAAAGCAAGAATTTGTCATAGATGCAAAGAATCTTTTTAATGGTAGGTAAGGTCTATGAATAAATCACGACTTGAAGATTTATATAAAACAAAAATTCGCCCAGAACTTGAAAAAGAGTTAGGCGTTGGGAATGTTATGGAAGTTCCTGCAATTTCCAAAATTGTTATTAACATTGCCGTAAAAGAGGGTGTTACTGACTCAAAAGTTGTAACACAGGTAAAGGATTTGATTGATAAAATTGCAGGACAGTGTTCAGTTAAAACACTTGCAAAAAAATCGATTGCAAGTTTTAAGTTACGTCAGGGAATGCCAATCGGAGTTTGCGTTACTTTACGTAAATCGAGAATGTATCATTTTTTGGACAAGCTTATAAATATTGTATTACCATCCGTTCGTGATTTTCAGGGAATTTCGACTAAGTTTGACGGAACGGGTAATTATAATCTTGGGTTATCGGACTGGATTAACTTTCCTGAAGTTGATTATGATAAAGTCGATAGAAGCCGTGGTTTGAATATAACAATTCATACTACAGCCCGAACAGATGAGCATGCGCTTGCATTGCTAAAAAAATTTAATATGCCTTTCCGAAAGAAGAGTTAATAGAGGATTGATATGGCAAGAAAAGCGATGATAGAAAAAAGTAATAAAACTCCTAAATTTTCGACTCGAGCAAGAAATCGTTGTAAGCTCTGCGGAAGACCGCGTGCGTATATGCGTTTTTTCGAGATGTGCAGGATGTGTTTTCGTAAAAATGCATTGCAGGGTGTTTTGCCTGGAATTAAAAAGGCTAGTTGGTAAAAGTGGGAATTTGATTATGTCCAGAGATATGATAGGCGATTTTTTAACAATTATTAGAAACGGATTAAAAGTTAATAAAAGATCTGTAGCTATTCCTAGCTCAGTTTTAAAAGTTGAGATTGCTAAAGTCTTGAAAGACGAGGGGTACATCAAAGATTTTAAAATCTCAGAAGAAGACAGCAAAAAAACTTTAACAGTATTTTTGAAATATGTTGATGGTGAGTCTGTTATCCATGAAATAACAAGTATTAGTACTCCGGGACGTCGTCAATATGAGAGTTCAAAATCCATTACGCCTGTTATCGGGGGTCTTGGAATTTCAATTTTAACGACAAGCTCGGGTGTTATAACCGATCGACAGGCTAAAAAGCTCGGTGTTGGCGGAGAAGTTATTTGTCACGTTTGGTAGAGGGCAGAAATATGTCAAAGATCGGTAGAAAAGCAATTTCATTTTCGAGTGCAAAGGTACAGGTTAATGGAAACACTGTTACTATTGCAGGGGCTAAGGCAAAATTTGTTCATGAAATACCAAATACTTTGGTAGCAACATTGAAAGACAAAAATCTTATTTTGTCTTTAGCAAAAGGTGAAAAACAATCTAAAAAAAATAAGATGGATTGGGGTTTGCATAGAGCATTGCTTGCAAATAAAATTAAGGGTGTGGAGGCGGGGTTTGAACAGGCAATGAAAATTGTAGGGCTTGGATTTAAAGCGCAACTTGCAGGTAAAAAGTTAACATTTACTTTGGGGTATACCCATAAAATTGATCTGAATCTTCCTGAAGGGGTTACCGTTGAAGTTGATAAGACCGGACAACTTCTTACATTCAAATCTCACGATAAATTCGTGCTTGGAAATGTTTGTGATATGGTGAGGTCTTTCAGAGAGCCAGAACCTTATAAGGGTACGGGTGTTATGAGAGTTGACGAAGTTATTACTCGTAAGGCTGGTAAAACAAAAGCTTCAGCAGCAGCATAATTTTTGTCTGGGTAGTTTTGTGTTGAAAAGGATATACACGTGAGTTTGATAAGAAAAAAAGCGCAGAAAACACAGAGAAGAGTTTTTAGGGTTAGAGGAAACCAGGTTAGTCGAGGCGAAAAGCCACGCATAGCTGTTTTCAGAAGCCTTGCAAACATTTATGCTCAGATCATAGATGATAGCACCCAAAAAACTTTAGTCAGTTTTTCTTCTCTTAATTTAAAAAAAGCAAAAGGGGATAAGAAAGAAGTTGCCAAACTTGTTGGTTTGGAGCTTGGGAAGTTAGCTGCAGAAAAAGCGATCAAAGAGGTCTTCTTCGATCGTGGCAGATATAAGTATCATGGTCGAGTAAAAGCATTGGCTGACGGGTTACGAGAAGCTGGCTTGAATTTTTAATATTGTGAAAATTTAGGAACGTAGGAAGAGATTATGGCCGAAGAGAAAAACAAAAGAAGCTTATTAGCAAAAGCATCGGTTCCGCAGGCAGAAGAGTATTCTGAAGCTGTTCTAAATGTTAGAAGAGTTGCAAAAGTTATTAAAGGTGGTCGTCGTTTTGCATTTTCAGCATTAGTAGTTGTTGGTGATAAAAAGGGTAACATTGGTGTTGCTCTTGGAAAAAGCAGAGAGGTTTCTTCTGCAATTGCCAAAGCACTGCGTCGTGCAAGAAAAAATATGATTTCGATTCCATTCTACAAGACAACAATTCCATTTAACGTAGAAGGAAAGCAGGGTGGCAGTAAAGTAATTATTCGTTCTGCATCAAAAGGTACCGGTGTCATAGCTGGTGGTGCCGTTCGAGCAGTTATGGAAGTTGCCGGAATCAAAGACATTTTAGCAAAAACGATTGGATCGTCTAATCCTCAAAACGTTGTTAAGGCAACGTTGCAGGCGTTGGGCAAATTGAGAACCGCAAAAGAGATTGCTAGATTGCGTGGTAAAACAATGAAAGACTTGTTTGAGGAAAAACATGTTGCAGCTTGAAAAATTAACGCAAATTACCAAAAAAACAAAACGCAAAGGTCGCGGTGGTGATCGTGGGGGTACTTCCGGCAGAGGTAACAAGGGACAGAGAGCAAGAACCGGAGGAACCCATAAGGTTGGCCCTTTATTTGAAGGCGGACAAATGCCTTTGAATCGTCGTATTCCAAGACGTGGTTTTACCAACAGAGAATTTAAAATAGAGTATGTTGTTTTAAATCTCGAAGTTTTGGAAGAGAAGTTTAATGCTGGTGATGAAGTTACATTGCAAGCATTAAAAGATTTGCGATTGGTGAAGGGGAACAAGGGATTCTTTGTAAAAATTCTTGGTAATGGAAAATTGACCAAAAAGCTGACTGTAAATGCAGATGCATTTAGTCAATCGGCTATTAAGGCAATTGAAAACGCTGGTGGTAAGGCAATATTGATGAAGGAGTCTGGAAGTGGTGGTACAACTGCATAACTTCAAGAACATATTTCTTGTTTCGGAGTTAAGAAAAAAGCTTGCATTCACCTTTGGAATGTTTGCAGTATTCAGGTTTGGGGCACATATAAGTGTTCCCGGAATAGATGTTGCTGCTCTGTATGGAAGATTTGATTCAAGTTTGGCAGGAAGTTTGCTTTCCTACTTGGATCTTTTTTCCGGTGGAGCATTAAAACTTTTTTCTATATTTTCGCTTGGTGTTTCACCGTACATTAGTGCATCGATTATGATGCAGCTTTTGACGATTATGGTTCCTTCATTGGAAGCATTGTCAAAAGAGGGTGAATATGGAAGAAGTATTATTAATCAATATACAAGATATTTGACGTTTGGCATTGCATTAGTGCAATCCGTTGGTATTGCTGCGTACATGGAGCATCAAACTGGTTTGGTATTTGCTCCCGGATTGGGTTTCAAGCTAACGACAGTACTTATTTTAAGCGTTGGGTCTCTCTTTGTGATGTGGCTTGGTGAACAAATTAATGCTCACGGATTGGGTAATGGTAGTTCGATGATAATATTTGCAGGTATCGTTACTGCTTTACCAGGTGCAATAATCAAATTGTGGGAAAATTATCAGATGGGGCAAATAGGACTCTTTTTGGCTGCATTGCTTCTTGCCATTGTGGTCGGCGTGATTATGTGCATCATCTTTCTTGAAAGAGGTGAGCGCAAAATTCCTGTACAGTACGCAAAAAGAGTTGTTGGGCATAAGGTTTATGGTGGGCAAAGCTCTTATATTCCTTTGAAAATTAATCCAGCAGGTGTTGTTCCTGTGATTTTCTCCCAATCTATTTTGGCGATGCCGATGGCTATTGCCGGGTTATTTGCATACAGGTGGCCTGCGATTTCATCCATAATGTCGGATTATTTTAGTCCTTATTCAGTACTTTACAACGTTTTAAATGCCGGTTTGATAGTGTTTTTTACATATTTTTATACTGCGATTATTTTCAATCCGGTAGAATTAGCTGAAAATATTAGAAAATCAGGTGGATTTATTCCCGGAATTCGCCCCGGTAAAAAGACGGCTGAGTTTTTCGATTATCTTTTGACAAGAATAGGCTTTCCAGGTGCGATGTATTTAGCTGGTTTGGCTATTTTGCCAACCATAATTAGACATTTTATTAACTTTCCCGTGTTTTTTAGTGGCGTGAGTATGCTGATTGTTGTAGGTGTGGCTCTTGATACGTCTGCTCAGATTGAATCCCATTTAATCGAGAGACGCTATGAAGGCTTTCTTGCATCCGGCAGGTTAAAGGGCCGCTATGTACGTTAAAGAGGGTCATGTTGATAAAAAATAAGATTGCAATTGAGAAGATGAGAATCGCCGGTAAACGACTGGCAACCATTTTACATGATATACAACCTGAGGTTAGGGCTGGAATTAGTACCTGGGATTTGGACAGAATAATTGAAGAAAAAATGCGTAAATCCGGGCTTGTTCCTTTCTGCAAGGGATATGCCGGTTATAAGCATGCGACGTGTATTTCGCTTAATGACGTCATAGTTCATGGGATTCCATCAAAAGATCTTATTTTAAAATCTGGAGATTTTGTTAAGATAGACGTTGTAGGGTCTTATAAAAGTTACTGTGCTGATATTACAAGGTTCTTTTTTGTGGGAAATGTTTGTGTAACTGCAAGGAAGATGGCGCAAACAGCTCAGATCGCTTTGGACGCTGCAATTGCAAAGGTTGCGCCGGGTGTTAAGATCTCTGAAATTTCAGCATGTATTCAAGATAAAGTTGAAACTGATGGTTTTTCCGTAATTAGAGCTTTTGCAGGGCATGGAATTGGAAAGGATTTGCATGAAGAGCCTGAGATTCCTAATTACAGAAAAACAGTAGATGATACAGTTTTGAGAGAAGGAATGACGTTAGCGATTGAGCCGATGATTTCAGAGCGAAGTCATGAAGTTCGAATTTTACAGGATGGTTGGACGGCTAAAACTGCAGATGGTGGGCTATCAGCACATGTTGAAGACACTGTTTTGGTTGTTAAGAATGGCTCAGAAGTGTTAACAAGAATTTAAAGATTTGGGAAACGGATTCATATGGCAAAGAAAGAAGATGTTATTGTAATGGAAGGTGTGGTTGAAAAGGCCTTACCTAACGCGATGTTCCAGGTCAAATTAAGCGGTGGGGACCATATGGTCCTTGCACATGTGTCCGGAAAGATGCGTATGCATTACATTAAGCTTTTACCTGGTGATCGGGTTGTAGTCGAATTGTCTCCTTACGATTTGATGAAGGGTAGAATAGTTTCCCGCTGTAAGTAATTGTAAGTAATTAAGAATAGAGTGAATTTTTAGGTTTCAAAGTAAGTTTTGGGAAAATGCAATGAAAGTAAGAACATCCGTTAAGAAAATTTGTTCGAATTGTAAGGTTATTAAACGTAATGGCGTTGTGCGTATAATTTGCAAAATTGCAAAGCACAAACAGCGACAAGGTTAAAAAATTAATTTAGGTTTATTCTGAGAGGTAAATTTTAATGGCTCGAATAGAAGGTGTTGTTTTACCTAACGAAAAACGTGTTGAAATAGGGTTAACCTACCTGTTTGGTATAGGGTTACCTAGAGCACGACAAATTTTGGCAGATATAAAAGTAAGTCCGGATGTAAGAATCAAGGACTTGACTCATGAACAAGTTGCAGCTATTCAGAAGTATATAACTCAATTTTTCAAGATTGAAGGCGAGTTGAGAAAAGAGATTACAATGAATATCAAGCGACTTCAAGAGATTGGTTCCTACAGAGGGCTTCGTCATAAGAAGAGCTTGCCCGTCAGAGGACAGCGTACAAAAACAAACGCTCGTACTCGTAAGGGACCAAGAAAACCTGCAAATGTCGTGCCAAACAAAAAGATTCTGGCTAAGAAATAATTGATATAAGGCAAGGGTAAAGATGGCATATAAAAAGAGTAAAAAAAAGCAACATAAGAATATCGAGTCAGTGGTTGCACACGTAAAATCAAGTTTTAACAACACCATGGTTGCTGTAACAACGGTTGATGGTGATGTGCTTGTTCGTGGTAGTTCTGGACAGCTTGGATTTAAAGGCGCAAGAAAAGGTACTCCATACGCAGCAACTCAAATTGGAACTAAGATAGCAAAAGAATTGCTTGGGCTGGGTGTAAGAATTGTTGAGGTCAACCTTCAGGGACCAGGGTCTGGACGTGATTGCGTTGTAAGAGCGCTTCAGTCTTCCGGGTTGAACATCTCTATGTTAAGAGATGTTACTCCAATTCCTCACAATGGATGCCGAGCTCCTAAGAAACGACGTGTATAGTTTAATGTTGATTACTTGCGATTTATAATATAAAAAGGTTAACATGTCTGAATTTGTAAAATGCAGCCGCTGCAGACAAGCTGGTGAAAAATTGTATCTGAAGGGAGCAAAGTGTCGCACTGCAAAGTGTACGCTTGAGAAGCGTCCCACAGGACCTGGTCAACACGCAAAACGTGTTGGCACGAAGAAGCTTTCCGAATATGGAAAACAGCTTCAAGAAAAACAAAAAGTTAGATTGATGTATGGTTTAAGAGAAGCTCAATTCAAGAGGTTTTTCGATATCGCTGTTCGTTCTACAGGCGTTACCGGCGAGAGCCTTTTGAGTCTTTTAGAGCGTCGTATTGATAATGTTGTTTATCGTTTGAAGATGGCTATTTCAAGAGTCCAATCTCGACAGTTGGTTGTCCACGGACATATAAATGTTAACGGTAAGCGTGTGATATCGCCATCCTTTTTGGTTAAAGAGGGTGATGTTATCTCTCTTACCGGTTCAACTTTAAAAAATTCAAATTTTATTGAAACTGTAATTGATAAGAGAATGGGCATGGGAGTAAAGGTTCCAGAGTGGTTGGAGCTTAACAAGAAAGACCGACAGGGAACAGTTGCAAGGTTGCCAATTCGTTCCGATGTTACCGCTCCAATTCAAGAGCACTTAATTGTTGAGTTGTATTCTAAGTAAAGAATTTGAGGTTATGAGTTTGTAGTTGGTTTTTAAAAAGGGATTGCTCCAAATGAATTATAAGCCATTGATACTGCCTAAGTTGAGCTGGAACAAACAGGTATCTTCTGAGACATATGGTGAGTTGATTGCTCAGCCATTGGAACCGGGGTATGGTACTACTCTTGGCAATGCATTGAGAAGGGTTATGCTTTCTTCTGTCGAAGGTTCTGCTGTAACATCTGTTATCATAAAAGGTGTTAATAATGAATTTTCAACGGTAAAAGGTGTTATTGAAGATACATTGCAGTTGGTGTTGAATATAAAACAGGTTGCGATTAAAAATTCTACAGGCGAACCAGGTAAGATGCACCTTTCGGTTAAGGGTGCCGGTGTTGCCAAAGTTGCTGATATCACAGCTGACGCACACCTTGAGTTGATCAATAAAGAACATGTTATTGCACATTTGGCTCCGGATGGGGAACTTGAAATAGAATTTTTTGTTGAAACTGGTAGAGGGTATCTTGCAGCACAGTGGCCTGCGGGAAAATCACTTCAGGATGACAATAGAATTTATTTGGACGCAATGTTCTCGCCCGTCAAACGAGTTGAGTATAATATAGAAAAGACTCGTGTGGGACAAAGAATCGATTATGACAAATTAATTTTCTGTTTACAGACAAACGGAGCTGCAAAGCCTCAAGATGTTATTCATTACGCAACATCCGTTTTGAGGACACAGCTTGAACATTTCTTACAGGCAACGGAAATTCCATTCAATGAGATTTCAAAAGAAATCGGACAAGAAGGTAAGGCCGAAGGCAAATTTGATTTGGAAGGACCAACCAAAGGATTACCAGTAGACTTGTTCCTAAAACCTATCGATGAATTAGAGTTTTCGGTTCGGGCACACAACTGTCTTGTTGGAGCCGGAATTAAGCGTGTTATTGATTTAGTTAATCTGACAGAAGACGATGTGCTCAAGATAAAGAATTTTGGTCGCAAGTCTTTGCGCGAGGTTAAGGAAATTCTGTTGGCATTTGGGTTGCACTTGGGAATGAATGTTAAAGAATTGGATCTTAAAAAAGCTCTTAAAGATCAAGAAAGTGGTGAATAATCATGAATCATCAGTTTGGTAGAAAAAAATTAAATCTAAAATCAGGGCACAGAAAAGCGTTGCTTCGCAATCAAGTGATTCACTTTATTGAGTATGGTGTGCTTCAAACTACAAAAACTAAAGTAAAAGAAGTACAAAAACTCGCTGAAAAAATTGTCACAATTGCAGCTAAAGGATCAGATTTTAATACTATTCGTAGAATTAAATCTCTTTTGCCATACAGTGACAAAGCTGTTATGAAAATGATCAAGGAAATTGCGCCTAGGTATGTTGGCAGACCTGGTGGGTACACACGAGTCATCCCCCTCGGCCAACGTGAAAGCGACACGGCAAAAGTTGCACGACTTGAATGGGTTTAATTTAAGTTAATTAAATTTATTTAAAAAACTAAAAAGCATCTATTATTTTATAGTAGGTGCTTTTTTTATTTTATAGAAAGGGGTTTGTAGCAAATGAAGAACGATTTACACATTAAAAACGGTATCACCATTCCGGGTTATGAGATTGACTTAGTTGCCAGCAGATCTAGTGGTGCTGGCGGGCAACATGTTAATAAAACAGATACGCGGATAACGGTTCGTTGGAATGTCCAAACAACAAGTGCACTGAATGAAGAGCAAAAAAACCGCCTCTTGGAAAATCTAAAATCACGTTTGACTACTGATGGCGATTTGATTATTCACAGTAGTGAATCGCGTAGTCAGCAACAGAATAAAGAGATGGCGCTAATCCGGCTTGCTCAAGAGGTTCGTAACGCTCTTTATGTTCCGAAAAAACGGATGGCAACACGTGTATCAAAAGCAACAAAAGAGTCTCGATTTCGTGAAAAAACACATCGAAGTTTGATTAAAAAAATTCGTAGCATGAAAAACAGGGAAGACTGAACTGGAAGATTGAGCTGAAAGCTTGAAACAAAATAAATCTCTTGATCTGTTTGATAAAACGAATAAATTATATAATCCAGATAGCAATCTAATGGGTTTTGCTAATATTTTTTCTTATTTTGAAAGGGACAAGTTCATGGTTGATCTTACAGATAATCGAACGCTGCGCTTGCCGCGTATTTTTATTTTGGGGATTTTAAATATTTTTTTCTTACAAATTGATCTTTATCCACAAGAAATAGCCCCAAGTGAATCTGTGTCAAAAGATGAAAAAGAGTATTTGGATGTGAATAAAATCAACAGTAGCGTTGATGCGGGATCTTTTTACAGTGTTGATCTTAGCATAAAACAGCTTGAAGAAAATATGGCAAAAATGGCGCAAGAGCTGAATGGGTTAAAGCAGCATGTTGAATTTGCCAAACTAGCCGAACAAAAAGGAATTTCACAAATTCAGAAACTTGAAAAAGAGAATCAGAGGCTTGAACAAGACGTACAGAATCTTGAAAAAGAAAATATGAAATTTCGCCAGTCATGGCTTGATAATTCGCTTGATAATTCATGGACCGGTTCTTCGTCCAGAATGGAAACTCCTGAGGACAAATCTCATGATATTGAATCTACTTCAACTGCGACTACAACTACAACAGTTATTCGGGCTGAGCCAAATCAAACTGTGACAGTTACCCCGCAAGTTGCCACGCCGCAAGTGTCTATGCCGCAAGCGATCAAACCGCAGGTGCCTACCCAGAATATTGGCGTGCAACATCCCCCCGCGCAGCCTGTTGTTCGTCAGGATGTTGTTGTGCAAGTTGTCGAATATAAAAATAATTAATTTAGGGACAGGTGGTTAATTAACCTGAGTTCGACAATTAAAATTCTTTGAAAAGGACTTCCCTTAAAGCAAATCCTCTATAGATTTAGAATGTTAAAACCAATCTAAAAAAGGATTTCAAAAAGGGAAGTAAAATGATTTTAACTCAAATTTTTTATGACGTAGACAATTTTTGTAAAGATTTTAAAACACATCTAGATGCACATTCAATTTCTGCAGATTTATCGGCATTGGTAAAAAGAGAACAGAAAAGAATGTCTCTCAGTGACATTCTGACGATACTCATTTATTTTCATCACTCTGGATATCGTACTTTTAAAAAATATTATAAAGAATGTGGCGATTTGAAGGGCGCATTCGACGGGATCGTCAGCTATAATCGCTTTATAGAGCTGGTTCCGCAGGCTCTTGTGCCGTTAACAATTTTTATGAATTTGTGTTGTAAAAACAAATGTACAGGCTTTGGATTTATCGATTCAACAAAGCTTCAGGTATGTCATAATTTGCGAATCAACAGAAACAAGGTGTTTTCTGGAATTGCTGCACGCGGAAAAACGTCTACTGGATGGTTTTATGGATTTAAACTTCATCTGATTATCAATGAGTGCGGAGAGATAGTATCTTTCATGCTCACACCTGGTAATGTTGCCGACAACAACGCATCTGTAGTAACCAACCTTGCCCGAAAGTGCTTCGGAAAGCTTTGGGGAGATCGAGGATATATTTCAAAGAAGCTCTTTGACGCGCTTTTTGCAAAAGGCATAAAACTCATTACAAAATTGAAGAAAAAAATGAAAATTCAAATCATGGAAATGGAAGATAGACTTGGCCTTAGTAAGCGTGGAATCATAGAATCAGTCAACTGTATACTCAAAGAAACCTGTCAAATAGAGCACTCTCGACATCGCAGCCCAACAAACTTTGTTGTCAATCTTATTGCCGGACTTGTTGCATATTGTTTCTTGCCAAAAAAGCCATCACTTCGAAGCAAGTTTATGCTTAATTTACCAGCCCATGCTTAACTTTTTATAACGTCGAACTCAGGTTAATTAAAGCATCAACTGCCCCATTTGATGCAACCTGTATTGCGCAGATAAAAGATGTTGAAATACTTTCTATCTTTCTTTCAAGGGTAAAGTCAAGTTTGAAGTGCAACAAACTTTGATAATTGTTCACTAAAAGCCTCAGCCGGAGTTCTAAACCCCAGGCACTTTCTGGGCCTACTATTAAATTTGTGTTCTATAAATTTAATTTGCTCGTGCGTCACCTCCTTCAAATTAGAGTTTTTTGGTAAATATCGATGCAACATCGAATTCGTTTGCTCAACCTGGCCCTTTTGCCAAGGCGAGTGTTTATCGCAAAAATATGTATCCATGCCCATAAATCGTTTGAGTACGGTATGTTTTACAAATTCAAGACCATTGTCAAAGGTTATGGATTTGCGTGCAAAATTTGGCAACTCACCAACTTGTTAAACATGCCCTTCATAACAATAGCAGCATGCTTTGATTCATTCTTAATAAGAGTTAGCATTCGCGTTTTTCGCTCTACAATAACCCCAAGATTCATGGACTGATTGTTGGTAAAAAATGTCAAATCGCCTTCGTAATGTCCAAACTCATCTCGAGTTGCGATATGTACTGGACGATCGTGGATGGATATCCTGTCAGGTATTTTAGCTTTTTGGGCCTTACGTCCGTGAACCAATCCACGTTTTGGCCTTGCTCGTAGCAAAAACTTGTACAATCCAAGCTTCTGCCCTTCGTTGCCATATATAAATTGGTAGATAGCCTCATGGGATATCCTAAAAGGGGAAGTCTTCAAGTTTCCCTCTTCCAGCAATAACCTCCGGCGACCAACCATCCTTCAATTGCTCAATTACAACAGCTTTGGCTTCTGGCTGCCTATCAAGCTTTGGGATGGGCATTGCCTTGCGCTCTTCGGCCAGGTTGTTAGCCTCGTCCGGAAGATAGCCAACAACAGAATCTGCCGTATTGCGGGCCAATTCTCTGTAAAGCGATGATTTATCCCTTTTTAGCTCCCTAGCTATTTCAGCCATGGGCATGCCTTCTTTTTTCTTCACGTACAACTTTTTTCTTTCATCCAATTTCAAATGCGTGTATTCTTTCATAGCGACACCTTTTGTTACAAGTTTTCTGGAGTATACCAGAAAGGTGTCGCACTTCATTTTAGAACTTTCCAAGGGTAGATCAATCAATTATGCAGGCTTTGCCAAATTTGAAACTTATAAACGCACGTGCTACCGGACTTGATCGTATTGATATAAATTTTGCCAAAAAAAATAGCATTGCTGTTATTTATTTACCTTCTTATGCAGAAGAGACTGTTGCTGAGTATGCGATGGCATTAATTTTAATGCTTTCCAGAAGATTAGGTGTAACATTTGCACAAAGTTTGCATGGGACCTTTGATCAGAAAACAACACGAGGGCATGATTTGGCAGGCAAAACCATTGGTATTATTGGAACAGGGAAAATAGGCTGCAAACTTGCTAAAATGGCAAATGGTTTTGACATGAATATCATTTGTCATGACATATCACCCAAACCTGCAGTACTCCCAGAATGTAAGTTAGAATATAAATCTTTAGAAGAGCTGCTTAAACTTTCAGATGTTATCTCTATTCATCTTCCATATACCAAAGAGACGCATCATCTTATTGATTTTGATACCTTAAGATTATTAAAAAAAGGCGTCTTGTTTATAAACGTATCCCGTGGGCCAATTGTCAACATCTCAGCAATTCGCAAAGGGCTTAAAGATGGTATATTTGGAGGGGTGGCAATGGATACATTTGAAGGGGGAGATATTTGGATTCATCAAGAGTATATTTTAGATAAGGAAGAAGTTCCAACGGCAGAAAATCTAAAACAGGCAATTGAAGCCTTCTCGTTATTAAAATTCGACAATGTCATTTTGACGCCGCATAATGCATACAATAGCCATGAGGCAATTCAAAGAATGATAGAGACAACTTTTTCTGACATCTCAGCTTTCTGCCAGAAAAAGAATTGCTCAAATCGAGTTGTTTAAATGATTCTTTAATATTTGAGCATTTTTCTCAGGGATGTCTTTCTCATTTTTCATTCGTATTCGTCAGCACATAGACCTGTTCGTCGGGGTTCCCCATTTACAGATCCTGACGTGCAAATTTTTCTGCAAAAAAATGCTTAAAAATATAATGGATAAATTTATTCCAAATTTCTGCAATTTGGCAATAGGAGCAACTAATCCATGGATCCCAGCCGTCGCTAAAGCTTGTATGTTAGAAATCTATTAAATAAATAAGAATTTTATTAACTTTATTCCAGAGTTATTTTTTTTAATATCGATTGTTCAAGGAAGTTGATAGATCTCGTGCTCGAGCTGATCATAAGGGATCGTGCCATAGTTTGAGACTATCAACTTACATTAAACAACCTCGAACAATCACTTGAGACGTATTGGGTACGATCTCGCATGTTTACAAGCCAGAGGTAATCGTTATGGTATCAAATATATATGTAGGCGTCGATATTTCTAAAAACAGCTTAGATATTTGCATTTATCCTGAAAAAACACTCTTAAAAATAGACAACACAGAAGCTGCGATACAGGGTTTCATTAAAAAAATAGCCCAGCAAGATATTGCACAAATAGCATGTGAAGCAACAGGAGGATATGAAAAGCTGCTTGCAACGCTGCTAAAAAAGAATGGCTACAACCTTTGGATTATTGATCCGAGGCGAATAAGGGGTTTTATTGTTTCAACTGGATGCAAAAGCAAAAACGATAAAATTGATGCACGAAAAATTGCTGAATTTTGTTCTAAAAATACGCGTGGCTATTCGACGGTTGAAAAAACTGAGAATCAAGCCAAATTGCAAGCTCTCGTTAATCGTAAAAACGATCTTACCAAGTTTTTGGCTGCGGAAAAAACAAGATTAAAGCAACCTTCACATGCAATGAGTTTACCGAGCATTAAACGTTTGATTAAAATTTTTACCGCAGAAATCAAGACGGTAGATACGCAAATATCTGGCTTACTCAAAAACGATAGCGAACTTGGTCAAAAAGCTGAGATTTTAGAATCTATACCTGGAATTGGAATTGCCTCTGCAGCTCTTCTTTTATCACATGTTCCAGAGCTTGGAACAATAAGTAACAATAAAATATCGGCTCTTGTTGGTGTGTGTCCATATGACAATGAAAGCGGTAAATTCAAGGGTAAGAGAAGAATTCGGGGAGGACGGATGACCCCGAGAAATCAGATTTACATGTGCGCATTAACAACCATTAAACATAACCTAATTCTTAAAGCCTTTTATGATCGCTTGATAAAAAATCAAAAACCGTTCAAAGTGGCCATAGTTGCCGTTATGCGCAAACTAATTATTCTTGCCAATTCGCTGTTAAAAAGAGGCGAGTTATGTAAAGTTTAATTTTCGAAAATTTTTAAAAAAAGTTTTGACTTTTAACACAATCACT
>CAVXAT010000001.1:0-359914 GCA_963759805.1 uncultured bacterium | reverse complement strand
TTAGTATATTGGTTTTTATTTTTCTCTATGGAAGAATCACACCCAAAATTTTTGTAACCCCAGAAAAGCCATTAATTGATGAGTCTGTTGAAATTTCCATCTCAAATCTTCCAGCTAATGCACAAATTGTAATTGAGGCTTCATGCAAAGATAAAGACAACAATGCTTGGACTTCACGAGCAACGTTTCAGGCTGATGAAAAGGAGTAGTGAATGTAGCCAAGCAAGCACCCATTTCAGGATCATACAGCGGCGTAGATCCGATGGGATTAATCTGGTCGATAGCACCTGCTGACAAAGAAATTTTACAGTGAACGGGCCCATTAAATACCAATGAAATTTTTTTATCTGTTTTTTTAAAAAGTAAACTAAGGGCTCAAAAAACAATACATCGACTGTCTGTATCATCCGATGTAGAAAGAAAAGAAATCCGTGAAGAAGGTATCGTTGGAACCTTATTTTATCCCAAAAACATGCAAAATGGTCCTGGTGTTCTTGTTGTTGGTGGATCAGGTGGCAGAATTCCAGAAGATATCTCTCAACTACTTGCATCTCATGGATATGCCGTACTTGCCTTGGGATTTTTTCGAGTCGAAGGTCTACCCAGAGGCTTGGAAAACATTCCTTTGGAATACTTTCAAAATGCAATGCAGTGGTTTAAAAAACAGCCACAGGTAGATAAAAACCATGTAGCTATTTGTGGTCGTTCTCGAGGAGGCGAATTAGTTCTTCTTCTGGCCGCAACATTTCCTGAGCAGATGCAAGCAGTTGTTGCGTATGTACCAAGTGGCATAGTGTGGGCTGGAATGTCAGATGGAAATAAACCAGCTTGGACATACAAAAATCAGCCAATACCATTTATAAAAAGACCTTCTGATGAAGAAATGCTTGAAGCTGCTAAGCAAGGACTTGTTCCTGCCCACAAGGGAACATTTGATGATCCTGAAGAAAATACTTCTAATTTTTTATATCTGATGAAAAAATTTAGCGAAGATGTTGAAGCCGCAACAATTCCTGTTGAAAAAATCACGTGCCCAATACTACTTATTTCTGGGCAAGATGACAAAATGTGGCCTTCAACTTTGTTCAGCAATCTTGTTATGGAACGTTTAGATAAGAAAAAATCTACAATTATAAGAAAACATCTCCAGTTTCCGGATGCTGGGCACGGAGTGCAAAACCCATATGGTCCAACACCTGGTCGCCCCTATTATCATCCTGTAGCAAAAGCTTGGGAAACTGTAGGCGGAACTGCGCAGGGCAATGCGCGTGCGGACAAGCAAGCGTGGAAAGAGGTTCTAAGCTTTCTTAATGAAACATTGGAGAAGAAGATATAATGAAGCATTCAACTAATCGACTTCCTTACGGTGTGCATTGAATTGGTTGTGCATGCTCTTTATTTAAACCCTTCTGTTGTTCTAAAATTTTCTTTGCCTCAAAGTAGCTTATATAATCATCGTCGTTACGTTGCTTCATCAACTCATGTTGAAAACGTGCGACTTCTATACAGGACTCACGCATCAAAGTGCTGAAAGCCCTTTGAAAATCTAGAAAATCTATCAATTAAAAAGTTCACAGTTTTCGTCTCAAACCGTCTGAGCGCTTGTTCTACGTTATCAAGTCTAGAAAATTTGCGCTCCAGCTGGGCAAACGCATAAGCCAAAAGCACAGACGCTACATGATTGTGCTGTGTTTCAAGCGATCTAGAAAAACATTCTTGCAACCCGATTTCTTGTTTTGTGGTTCTGTTCAGCTCTTCAACTTTCCATCGTTTTTTATAGTTTGCAACATGTTCACGAGGCAAAGCTTTATATGTTGCCACTTGAAAGACAATCGATTCTCTGCCTTTTTTGTCAAAACGACGCACGATTGTAAGCTCTAGATCAATTGAATGCCAAGCGACAGATATTGTACGAGCCATCTGGCGGCCCAAGGGCCGCAATCCATTTTTCTTCAAAAGATCTTTGATTTTAATTCGCTCGCCATCGTATTCAACAACGCGATTGCTATGCATTCGAGCCTCCAGTTTGATGTTTTCGAGCTTGCACCATCGTACAAACTCGACTGATGTGTAAAGTCCATCAACAACCACAATTATTTTCTTGTCTGGGAAAAGTTTTATGGCTGTTTTTACAAATGATTTTGCAATTTCATCTTTTGTTGGAAATTTTTCGTCGATTGAATCGAGAATTTCTTTTGCAAAAATGTACGCACAATCGATTGGGATTGCAAATTTACCATCTGTGATTATGCCAATCACCAACTTGTAAGCCATGATACTGCGACCAATTTTCGTATCAAAGAACATTCCAGCACCCTGCATAAATCTCGAATAAATTTTTCGCAACAAGGTATCATCAATGCCTACACATAAAATTTCATTTTTTGCAAACATAGATTGGCAAATGCTTCTTGATATATTGAAGCTGTGCGCTGCTGGATGTAGCAACCTTTTTACAGTGTCACCACTTCGCTGAATTAGTAATCCCATATTTTCGAAGCTTCTCTTGCCTCTAGACAACAATGTTAAGACTGGATATTTTAGAACTGTGCTTGAATAAAGCATTGTACTCTCCTCAGATTTTGATTTGTACGATCAAACCCTTCTGAGAGAGTACATTTTTTTTGTAGATCAGACTAGATCAGGCAGTTTGTTATTTTGAGGAAGTCCTGTCTATATCAAGCCCATCCATTGGCTGATTGAATGTAGCAGCTTTATAAACAAAACCTTGGCATCGAATTCCCATTTTCTTCATTTCCTCAATGACAGATTCAACATTTTTACGATTATCATCAAAGAAATATATATGTGAAGGTTTGCATTTGACTTTTTCAAGAAAGGCTTTTAAAACAATGCCCTTTGGGAAACAACCGGTGCATGCTATGCCTTTATAAAAAACTGCTGAACGTGGATTCTCTCCATTTTTGGCTTTAAATTTTGCAGCAGGTTCAGTTTTTTGTAACTCATCCAATGCGATATCTTGAGCGGCAAAGCTTGAACTAAAATCAAGCCCAAGACCCAAAAGCTGCTTGTATCGCCAATCTTCCAAACGATCTATCACGCCAACTTTACCAGGTTCAAGCGCTGTTAGGGCAATCACTTTTATGTTTCTTTTTTGCAGTGCCAAAATGTTATCAATCAATTTTTGTTCAATTGGCTGAGCCTTAACTTTTAGTCTCATTTTACTGAAAAACAAATCCCAATGTTTTTCACCATTTTTCTTTGCCATAAAAAATGCATAGAAATTGTCGATTATTTTTTTAAATTCAGGGTTATCGTAAAATTGCGCTTGCATGACAGGTTCTGACGGTTCCAAAATCACTTGATCAATATCAAATACGAACAGGTCGTTTTGAGATGCTCGATCAAAAACAGATTTAACTTCTTTGACTGAGTTGATCTCTTTAATGTCTGACTTGAAGAATGTGCAAGCGGGTAAAAAAGCCAGCATATAAAATAAAAAATTGTATTTAGAAAACTTCATAAATTAATCCTCTTAGCTCTGTTTATCAAATTTTAAGAGTTGTAACGGTTCAATACTCGCACCCTATCCCTTACCATATCCTATAAAGACTTCTAAAATCAATTGAAATAATGCAGGCCTAAAAATTCATAGATGGATACGTCGGTGCCCAGGCAATCTGGGCTGCCCATCCTGCCGTTCCAGTCGCTCTTCCCGCCTTCGCCCAGGTGGCTACGTCGGACAAGCCGAGCGATGGGTTAAGCCATCTTCGTTTCAAAAGTAAACAGCCGACATAAACATTAAATTTATGCCGGCCTGTGATTTGTGCTTATCTAAAAATGTATTGCTATCTTTACTTAGCAATCTTCATTTGTGAAGGCATTGGTGATAATCTTTTTGTCCTTGTTTTTGCGGTCCCATTAACCCTGGAAATTTCAAATTGTAGCCTAGGCGTGGGGCGTCACCTGGCTCGAAAAGACTGTTTCTCCATGCGTAAGCTTGTATTACGCGAGCTTCTCGGATTTGGCGTGCTCTGTCTGCAGCTTGCATTACTTCCAATTTACGTGCTCTTTGTTCGCAACGAAACATCTCTGCATGCCCTTCCATTTGAGCTACAGCTTCGTCTGCTGGATGTTCTTGTAAGCTTTGTCTTGGTTGTGCCGCTGGAAGATCGCATACGGTTACATGATGGGTTCCAAAGCAGTTATAACAAAATCCAAGTCCACACCTGGTACAAGTAACATAGAGACAACCCTCTCCCTTTTCAATGTTTGTTCCACATCGAGGGCAAGGTTTCGTGTATTCTTGTTTCCACTCTTCACTTTTTTTATCAGATACACGCTGTTCTTTAGCATCTTTACATGATATCTGCATTGGATGTGGCAAAAGACAATTTGAACAATATTCGTGTGCACATTGCGGACATTTGATTGATTGAGGATATTGTTCTTCGTCTATGAATAAGTAAGAACAATCCGGTGTTGGGCAATGCTTTGCATTAGGTTGCATAGCTACCCATTTTTGCAATTTAATTGCAGCAATCAAATCTATTTTTTCACGATCATTATTCGTAATTCTTTTGATATCATATTCATTAAATGGTTGTCTACATTGTTGATTTGGGCATATAAGCCAGCCTGGGTTGTGTTCATGAATTGCCAAATCAATTACGTGCACTAAACAATCAGTACAATAAGTATGTCCACATGACAAGATACTGAAGTCTTGAATGGTTTTATCATCAAGACAAATCTGACATTTTTGATTTTGTGGTACAGGTTGCACAGCAGCTTCTGGGTTGGGATTGTTTTGCAATACTTGGCTTCTGAGAATTCAAGATTGTCGTACGCGTTCATGTTGTTCGGGCGTCATGGCATCTATTGATACATAAAAGAACAAAAGAATAGCCCAAATAATACTTGTTTTTGAAAATCCACTTTCCATGTTATAACCTCCTAAATAAATAAAAAAATGGTGCTTGTCCGTCGTTTAGGCAAAGCCTTTTTTGACTATAAAGCGCCTGCTTGTTTAAGAATTCTTTCAATATTAGACCATTTAATATATTCCACACGATTTCCCATGTATCCATTACGTCTTTGTAATGTGATCTCCAATGCAGTTTTTCCATCTGGCCCATAGGCATTAACATTTGCCCCAGCACCAACAAGTAATTGTATAACAGCCTCATGTCCTCTCTCAATGGCAATCCACAATGCAGTACCTTTACCACGATCTACAATAGCTCCAGCGGCAAGGAGTGCTTGAACCGCGGCGGTATCGCCCATTTGGGCAGCCATGTACAGTGCGGTTTGCCCACCTTGGTTAATGGCGTTAATGGTTGCTCCTGCCCCAGCGGCAAGAAGTTCTTGTATGATTGGAGTAGCAGTCTCATGTTCGTTTCTATTTGTTATAGCCATCATCAATGCGGTAAAACCACCGTTATCAGCATTAACATTAGCGCCAGCAGCAATAAGCAACCGTATAATGGCAATATCGCCATTACCAGCAGCAAGCATCAATGCGAAAGGACCTACATTCCTTATATAACCCCGTGGTACAGCTACACTATTAACATCAGCGCCAGCGGCAAGAAGTTCTTGTACAATGGCAATATGCCCTTGCATAGAAGCCTGCATTAGTGCAGTACGTCCATTTGAGTCAACAGAATTTACATCGGTACCGGCAACAAGAAGTTCATGCACCCTGGCACCATTTCCATGTAAGGAGGCATCAACAAATTCTTGATTAATCGGATGAGGAACTGGAACATCAGGAGCTACAGGCAGTGCGGCAGCAGCACAACAAGCGGGTGCTACAATCTCTGGATGCGCTGCGGCAGGAGTCCCAAAGTTATGCCTACATGAAGGACATACATCATTTCTTCTTAGTGCTCCATCAAGGCAGCGTCGATGAAAAAGATGCCTACACGTGGTTTGCACGGTGTCATCAGCTGTCAAGGTCTCAAGACATATTGGACAATCATGTACAAAAAATACCCGTTGATACCTAATATCAGGAGCCTGCTCGGCAGCAAAGATTTTTGATATAAGCAGAATTAACATAACCGATAATGCAAGTAAATACTTTATCCTTGAATTCATAATATAACCTCCTAAACTTGTTTAATTGTTATCACAACTATATTCAGTTTGCCATATTTAAAGCTTTTATCAAACGGGGTGGGGGAAAAATGAATAATTAATTACAAATGAATAATTGCAGCAACTGTTTTGGTTATTGTACTTTAAATCTGCAATAAAATAGGGATTTCTTTGCATTATTTTCTTCTAACACCTTTTAGTGGTGTTAATCATTTTGTGAAAATTTACAGGATGATACGAACCTACTTCAACCTGAAAATGTGAAGGGAAATTACTATATCACCGCAAAGGTTGCTTGTGTGACTTAGTATCCAGAATGCCAGCTTGCTGGATATTTATTTGTTCTTGAATAATCAAAGATAAGAACCTAATCTTAATGCTTAGCACACTTTCGATAATTTTTTTATCTTTAGTTAAATCTAAATTTTGCAGTATACCAATATTACCATCTGCGAATTTTACAGATTCGCATAATAAGCTTGAAAGATATGGTCCATCACACTTGCACCAATCGATAAAAAACACATCTAAAAATTGAAACATCTTTGAAGTTGATGGAATAATATCAAGATATTTTTTTTCGTCTAGAGCAAAATCTACCTGCTTAGCTTCAGGATCTATACCTATAGAACTAAATTCGCAGTCAAATATCTTTGGATGAACGTGGGTATCTCTTGCAGACATGATCTTGATAATATTACCTGTCAAATCATTGCTGTAATCTAATGGCTTGTTAGTTCTCAGGGTCAGAGCTAGATCAAATTTACTAATCAATTTAAGTCTCTCTAAACTTTCCGTTAATTGTTTACTAATGGGCATAGCCATAATAAGCGTGTTTGCTATTCCTTCAAGCATTCTAGCGTTTGAAATTAACAAATAATTTTTTAAGACTAAAAAACTTTGCTCAAGATCATTGTTTTGTAATAATTTAATGGATTGCGCAATGTGATGCAGACCGTCGGAAAAAGGCTTTTTTGTGAAATTTTTAGCAAAGTTATTTTTTTGATTTTCCATGTTATATTTCTTTCTATTTGTATAAAAAGTATCCTTACGCTTTTGTATCTTATTATTTCAAAGCTTGGTGTGGATCGTTTATTATATCACAGATGGACAAATTCAGCATTTGATAAAAAAATTGTCCATCGTATTGTATCGAAGGATTGATTGATATACTTTTTGTGGATATACTTTTTGATTAGTTTAGTTTGGGACCGATTTTGTTGCAAAATTTTATGGGAGACTCTTATGTCAGGTCATTCGAAATGGTCTACGATAAAGCATAAAAAGGCAGCACTCGATGCAAAGAGAGGAAAAGCTTTTACAAAAATTATTCGTGAAATAACTGTGGCCGCACGCGAAGGCGGCGGCGACTTGCTAGGCAATGCAAAGTTGCGTTTAGTTGTTGATAAGGCCAAATCAGTCAATATGCCGCAAGAAAATATTAATCGCGCGATTAAAAAAGGAACCGGTGAGCTAGCTGGAGGTGAGACATATGAAGCGGCAACTTATGAGGGGTATGGGCCACATGGAACCGCTCTTATGATTGAGGTTTTGAGTGATAATAAGAATAGAACCGTCTCGGCTTTGCGCCATCTTTTTACAAAAGTTGGTGGAGCGTTGGCTGAAAATGGTGCTGTTTCCTGGATGTTTGAACACAAGGGCGTTGTAAGAGCAACTGGCAATTTAAATGAAGATGATGTAATTGAAAAGTTACTTGATTACAATGTTGATGATGTAGAGCTTAATGATGGAATTTTTTCAATTACATGTAAGAAACAGAATCTTGATGCGATTAGAAAAGCTGTTGATGGTATTGGGCTCAAGGTTGAATCTGCAGCTCTTGAATGGGTGCCAAAAACACCAGTGTCCGTGGAAGGATCTCACGAAGAGGCTGTCATAAAATTCTTGGAAGAGGTGGAAGATCTTGACGATGTTCAAAACGTTTATGCAAATTTGGGTGCTTAATTACAAAGTTGGGTTCTTCATTAAAGGAGATTACTGTGCTGTTTAGCATGACCGGTTATTCTAATGGGACAACTGTTTTACATACAAAGAGTGGCGAGTTTTCTGTTGAACTTGAGTTAAAAACAATAAATACTAGATATTTTGAAGCATTATGTAAGCTTCCGGCATCATTTAGTTTTCTAGAGCTAAAAATTGTTAATCTGTTGCAAGAAAAACTTATTAGGGGTCGAACCTACCTTACTGTAAGATTTACAGAAGGCAATGAGGTCTTTGATGCAGTCATACCGTCATTAAAAGTAATTGAGGGGTATGTTAAAGCTGCTGATTTAATCAAGAAAAAATTTGGTCTGACAGGAACTCTTGAATTAGCTGAATTAATGCAATTTCCAAATGTTTTTGTTCAGCAAAAAAGTGAATTAACTGATGCTGAACAGAAGGAATTTTTTGATGGGCTTGCACTTTTGATTGAAAAATTAACAAAAACGCGAGCAGAAGAGGGACGTAGGTTGCAAACAGATCTTGAAGGTCGATTTGCTTTGTGCGCTAAAAGAATTGCAGAAATTGAAAAGAATTTTAATGTTGCAATTGCTGAACATAAAAAGTTGGTTGATGCTCAGTTAAAATTGACACAAGGCGGTGATGAGTTTGCAAAGAAACAGGCAGAAGATCTGCTCATGTCACTGAACAAAATGGATATTCATGAAGAAATTACCCGTTTTAACAGCCATCTGAAAAGTGTAAAAGATGTTTTTGCGGATAAGGCTGGACTGGAAAAGGGTAAGCGTTTGGATTTCATCATGCAAGAGCTTTTGCGTGAAATTAATACGCTTATGGCAAAATGTCCAACATTTGAAGTCAGTTCGCTTTCTGTTGATGTAAAAGTTGAGTTAGAAAAGGCTCGAGAGCAAGTTCAGAATATTGTTTAACAAATTTGGCTTACAGAGTAGTACTATGCAGCAGATTATTTCATCTGATATTTTACTGGCGGCACAGCGTATTCTTTTTATTTGTGATCTGTCTTTAAAAGATTTTTTATTTATACAAAGTTATCTTGCCGAATTTTCAAAAAATTATCCTCAAATTAAAGTTGATCTGTGGATCAATTCGGGTTGTGGATGCCTTTTCAGTCACAAGCAGTCATTTGTAGAAAAATTATTTGTTGAATTTTTACAAGAGTGTGTTTTTGTAGATAAATTTTATCTTAATACATGTTCTACAAAAAATTTTAAAAATATTTTCAATCAGGCACGCGAACTTAAATATCCAATTATTGTGCTTCTTTCGTCTCAAAAACATTGTGATGATATTAGGCTTGCAAAAAAAATAAGCAAAAATGGATTTTTAGTTAGCCAGGCATTAAAAACTAAATGGTATAATTTTGCCAAGCGTCGTACTTACAAGATGTTAGGGGCAACGTTAGATTTGCATCAAGCGTTAGACACGCATCGAGATTTGTTACAAAATTCTTATTCCAATAACTCTTATTCTAATATTTTTCGGCAGCTTTTTAGTGAACAGTTTACAGAAAATCATAAGCCTGCATTGCTTATTCCACGTAGGTGGATAACTTATGCAAAACTCAGATTTATGAAGTGGGGGATTGATAAAAAGGGGCAGCGGTTTGGCAAGGTTTTTTTTATTAACGCATTTGATGACAATGAAAAATATGCCTGTTCACTTAAAAAAATATTAGACTTAATTATGAATTTGAAACGCAATGATCAATGGGGTGATATTAATTTTGTTTTGCATGTGCCACCATCAAAATTGCGATCCGTCAGAAAATTTTTTGCAAAGCACTCTATTAATAACTTATACCTGTTTTCGGCGGATAATAATTTTTACCAGATACCGGCAATTCTCTCTCTGTGTGATGGTATATTTTCCATCGATGGTATATGTTCGAACTTATCGAATTTATTAGGCATTAATAATTTGGATCAGAAATAATTTGAATCAGATAGGCTAAGGTTGCTGTATGTATAATTTTTTTAACTTGCCCAATATTCTCTCTGTTTTCAGAGTCCTGCTGACGCCTGTCTTTGTCTGGTTGTTTTTCGGGACGCCATGTATGCAGCTTTTATCAATTGTTGTTTTTATAATTGCTGCTGTTACTGATGCGTACGATGGCTATTTTGCCCGAAAACATAAGATAACGACTAAGTTTGGAGCGTTCATCGACCCAATGGCTGATAAGATACTGATTCTTACGACTTTTGCAGTTTTTGCTTACATAAGATTTATTGGGTGGTGGGTTGTTTTAGTATTTGCGTTACGGGATATACTGATAACGTGGCTTCGTACGATTTTAATTAAGCGTGGTTCAAGTTTGGTTACGTCAAAGATTGCAAAGAGCAAAACGGTTTTGCAATTTGTATCGATTGCTTTTCTTTTTGTTAACATGCTGCTGCATAATGCCGGGTATCAATTAGCTTGTATTGACTATTTTGTGAGATACAGTGTGTATTTTGTTGCAGTTTTTACTCTGTACACCGGACTTGATTATTTAAAGCCATTTTTTAAAAAAAATAATTTAAAAAAACATGAATGAAAAAATAAAATTTAAAATAAGTTATCTGATATCAACGTTTTTTTATGTTGGGTGCGTTCCAGTTGGGCCTGGAACAGCTGCAAGTTTTGTCACAACTTTAATTACGTTTTTTTTACCAACAGAGTTTATGTTTTTTGATTTGGCAGTAATTTTATTTTTATTAATTATCGGCGTGATTTGTTCCGGGCATATTGAAAGAACCCTTTCAATCAAAGATCCGCATTGGATTGTTATCGATGAAGTTTTGGGAATGTTTCTCTGTCTGTTCTGGTTGCCCAAAGATTGGAGGGCGTATCTATTTTTATTCTTGCTCTTCCGGTTTTTTGATATAACAAAAATTTATCCAATAAATAGAGTTGAAGACATACGTGCGCCGGGTTGGGGCGTTATGCTTGATGATGTTCTTGCTGCTGTTTATGCTGTGATTGCAGCGTTGATTCTTGCATCTGCTTGGTTTGGAATTTCGATATTTGTTTAATTATAGTTAAAATTTTAAAAATTTTTGGCTGAAAAGTTGTATCCTAGCTGAAATCTACGCGAACTCTTGCAAAAATCTTGCCTTGTTTTTTAAAGCTGGGTATTCTTATTGTCTAACGTGAAAAAGTGCGTGAAAGTGTGCCTGGAACAGGTGTTACTAGAACAGATAAATCTGGGACAGGTTATTGAAAGCTGGAAGAGTAATTTCGTTGGTTTAACCAAATAAATTTTTTACGGGAAGGGCGGATTAATGACTAACGGTCCTAAAGATGAAAAAAATTTAGAAAAGGTAAGTAAACTCTCGATTGAGAGAGAATTAAAAACATCGTTTCTTGATTATGCAATGTCTGTCATTGTCAGCAGAGCGCTTCCCGACGTTCGCGATGGTTTAAAGCCTGTACATCGACGTATCTTATTTGCTATGCACAAACTAGGGTACTACCACGATAAATCTTACAGAAAATCTGCCACTGTAGTTGGTGAAGTGATTGGTCACTACCACCCACATGGTGACTCTGCAATTTATCAATCTATGGTTGGTCTTGTGCAGACATTTTCCAAGCGCTATCCCCTCCTTGACGGTCAGGGAAACTGGGGGTCGATAGACGGTGATGCTGCAGCTGCTATGCGATACACGGAAGTAAAGATGGCCAAAATTGCAAAAGAGCTTTTGGCAGATATCGAAAAGGATACTGTTTATTTTGTACCAAACTTTGATGAAACTATATTAGAACCAACGGTTTTACCTAGCAGGGTCCCAAATTTACTTGTAAACGGTTCAACAGGTATTGCAGTTGGTATGGCAACCTCTATTCCCCCACACAATCTTGGAGAGGTTGTTGATGCCTGTATTGAAATTTTAAAAAATCCCAATCTTTCTGAAGACAGATTATTTGAAATTATTCCCGGTCCGGATCTTCCAACCGGTGGAGTTATCTGTGGAAGAGGTGGGATTGTAAAAGGGTATCGCACCGGTCATGGCCAGTTTATTATGCGCGGTGTGATTGATGTTGAAGAGGATAAAAAGAGTGCAGCACTCATAATTAAAGAGATTCCTTACCAGGTAAATAAATCTGATCTGATTACAAAAATTGCTGATTTAGTTAAAAATAAAGTCATTGAAGGCATTTCAAATATTCGCGATGAGTCGGCACGAGAAGGTATCCGTCTTGTAATTGAACTCAAACGTGGTGAAATTCCTCAGGTGGTTGTTAACCAGCTTTATACACACACTTCATTGCAGACATCAATGTCGATTATTATGCTTTCTCTGTATGATAATAAGCCAATGTTCCTGACTTTGCGTGAAATGCTTGATTACTTTATTTTGCATCGCAAAGAGATTATTACAAGACGATGTGAGTTTGATCTTGATAAAAACAGAGCCCGCGCACACGTTCTTGATGGTCTGATTATAGCTCTTGATAATATTGATTCGGTAATCGTTTTAATCAAGGCATCGCAAACGGCCGAAGAAGCGATTGTACATCTTAACAAGAAATTTAATCTATCGGAAAAACAGGGCAAAGCCATTCTTGATATGCGTTTACAGCGCTTGACCGGGCTTGAGCGTGGCAAAATTAATGAAGAGTTAGCTGATATTAAAAAAATTATTGCAAGACTGGAAGAAATTTTGGGAAGCGAAAAAGAGCTTGTCAAAGAGATTGTCAAAGAACTTGAGCAGATCAAAGCCTCATATGCCGATCCTCGTAAAACAAAAATCGAAGGTGCTGTTGATGTTCTAAGTGAAGCGGATCTGATACCAGATGACGATGTTGTTGTTACCTTGACTCGTCGTGGGTACATCAAGCGAGTCCCTCTAGAAACATACACACTTCAACATCGCGGTGGAAAAGGTAAGCAGGGTATAACAGATCTTGAAGAGTTGGATGATGTTATTCAGGATGCATTTGTTACAAGAAATCACGACGAACTCTCTGTTTTTCACAAATTTAGGCAGAATTTTCAGCTTGGATGTGTTCCAAGTTCCGGAGGGAAGTCGAATTGCAAAAGGCCGTGCAATAGTTAACTTGCTGCAGATGCCAGAGGAAGAAAAAGTTGTCAAACTGCTTTGCGCCAGAGAACTTGAAAATAAATTTCTTGTTATGGTAACAAAACATGGTGTCATTAAAAAAACGGATGCGATGGAGTTTGCAAAAATCCGAAAAACCGGAATTAGGGCAATCTCTCTTGATGAAGGGGATGAACTTGCGTTCTGCGGATTGAGCTCCGGTACTGACTCGATTATTCTTGCAACCAGCAAAGGTCAAGGAATAAGATTTGATGAAAAAGAGGTCAGATCCATGGGAAGACAGGCTGCAGGTGTACGTGGAATTAAATTGAGAGCAAATGATTCTGTAGTTGGTATGGAAATTATCTCAGATGGTGGTGATATTTTATTTGCATCGGCAAAGGGTTATGGAAAACGAGTTAAAATTGCTGATTTCAGAATTGCCCATCGTGGTGGATTGGGAGTCAGAACTATTCCAACTACGCACAGAAATGGAGCTGTAATCGGCTTGGTTCAAGTTACTGATCAGTCAGAGGTTTTATTAATTGACGCAAATGGTAAGATCATCCGTTTATCTCCGCAAGAGGTTCGTACTATGGGACGTCAGGCTGCCGGCGTACGCTTAGTAAGACTTGACGAGTCGCAAACATTGTTGGCGGTTAAGGCTTTTGAGAAAGTCGAAGATTCCGGAGCTGGTTCTGACGACACTAGTTCTAGTGACACCAGTTCTGGTGACACCAGTTCTGGTGACACTACTAAAATAGAGACAGAAAAAGTTGAGTCGAAATCAAAAGAACCGAAAGAGTAACCCACGAGCGGGTTCTTTTAGCAAACTAGGGCGGGTATGCATAACAAAAACACAGCAGTACTACTTCATCTATCGCTTGCTGAAAAAGTTGGTCCGGCAACAGTTTTTAAAATATTACACAAACTGTTTCTGGACCAAAATCCAAATTTATTCGATCCGGACTGGTCTGAGATTGCTCAAAACGGTATCAACTTAGATCTGCAAGTTATTTACGATTATTCGATATCTGATTTTGTTAATAGATTTGGTTTATCGCAAATCTGTGCGCAACAACTTTATGATTGTATTTCTGATCCGCAAATTTTAGAGACAGAGTTGGTGTTGGCAGAAAAAAACGGCATAAAGATTATTGATATTTTAAGTTCTGAATATCCGGAAATCTTGCGTCAAATTCATTTTCCACCGATTGTGCTGTATGTTTCGGGTGCCATGTTTGACCATCAGCGGATTAAATATTTTGGAGTAGTTGGTGCGCGATCTGCCGACGAATATGCTTTGCATGCAATTCAAACTATTATTCCAACGCTTGTTTCAAATGGATGGGCGATAGTTAGTGGCGGTGCTATCGGTGCTGACACGATGGCGCATCAAACAACGTTAAATTCCGCAGGCAAAACGGTTGTGGTCTTGGGCTCCGGTCTTTTACGTCCTTATCCTGAAAATAATACTGATCTGTTTAAAACGGTTGTGAATAGTGGAGGAACAGTTATCTCGCCATTCCCTCTAAATCGACGACCGGATAAGGGAACATTTCCTGCTAGAAATCGTATTATATCAGGCTTAAGCCATGGCTGCCTCGTTGTTCAAGCTGCGGTGAAAAGTGGTGCTTTAATTACAGCGCGCTGTGCATTGGAGCAGGGCAGGCTCGTTTTTGCAATTCCGGGCAGGATTGATGATAAATTGAGTGCCGGGTGCAATGAGTTAATTAAGCAGGGCGCAAAGCCCGTCAGTGATGCAAATGATATTCTAGAAGAGTTTGGGGAACATTTACAGCAACCCGGCGCGTCCGTCTACGCCAAGGCTACGACGGATGGTTCGACAAGCTCACCACGAGCGCGCCTACTTAATCCCGCTCATCCTGAGTGTTTTGCGAAGCTTGCTGAGCAAAATGTATCGAAGGATCTTCCTGCCGTGTCCGGCGTAGCTGAAAGCGAAGCCTGGATTTTGCGTAATCTGGATAAATCGTACACGCTTGATGAACTCTTGATAAAAACAGGCCTGAAATTTGATGAGTTGCAGGATAAACTTTTTAATTTGCAGCTTGAGGGTAAAGTTAAACAAAATTTTACGGGTGCATGGGAAAAATATGAAAACTGATACTTCGTCTCGAGATACTTCGTATCGAGACATTTTATATCTTGGGTCGCAATCACAGCCAAGACAAAATTTGTTAAAACTAGCCGATATTAAATTTAAAGTTTTGGAGCACAAAAGTGCAGAATCTGTTGTTGAACCATCCGATGATTTTGAAAAATATGTGATCGCAATTGCTTGCGATAAGATGCAGCATCTGCAGTTTCCCGAAGTAAGTCAAATTAAAGAGAAGAGAATTTTTGTTTTAACTGCAGACACTTTAATAAAAACTGTTCGAACAAATCAGATTCTTGGTAAGCCAAGAGATCTTGAACATGCAAAAGAGATGCTCAGAATTTTACGTGATCAGCCCATAGATGTTTTTACAGGCTGCTGTTTGCAACTTATGAAGCAATCTGGTAGGACTCATTGGGAAATTGAAAAAAGGCAATGTTGGGCAACTGGTGCGCAAGTGGAATTTTCAATCGACGAAGAGAGTTTTGATTTTTATTTTGGAAAAGAGCCATGGGCATTGCATGCATGTGGTGGCGGCGTTATTGAGGGAGTAGGGCAGGCGTTTTTAAAAAGTATTAATGGATCATATACGTCAGTTTTAGGCTTGCCATTGTTTGAACTGAGACAAGGGCTGAAAAGGTTAGGTTTTAAGTTTTAGAACTCTAAAAAGTCTTTTAATTCAATAGATCGTTTTTGTTGGGCTTCCAATTTTTAAGAATCTGATGGAATAAGACATTTTTTGTCTCTTCTGTATCAACACTGGCTGTCTGCGACTGCTTTACTCCGGAAAAAATAGGTTTGATATTAATATCTTTCATGTCTATTTTTTTTAAAACTGGAAAGATATCATCATGTGTATCTTTACTGATTTTTATCTGACTTAAGTTTTGTACAAGCCCATCTTCCATGAATAGAAGAAAACTAATTATCGTTGTATAAAACTGTTCATTGACCTCGATGTTGTCCATGTCTGAAATTTTTTCAAACTCCTGCGCAAGTCCATTTTTTAATGCGTGTTTTATTAAATTGTTTAACATCTGTCTTTCATTTTGCATTAACCAATTTATCAAAACAAGAAGTTCAAATGATAGAACAATTTCACCACCTTCCATGGATTGTCCTTTCCAGCGTTTATAAGTCAATTTTTGTTATTGATACATTATATCGCTAGTTTGATAATTAATCAAAACATGGAAATTATGAAATTACGATGAAACGCAGGCTTATTTTTTTGTTTCCGATTCAGATGTGTCTGGCCCGGAGTATGTTACGATTGTTTCATCCTTAATTATTCTTGCAGTTCTGCAAATTGGACACTTAACAAGACTAATGCTACACATAGGATTTGTACATAACGTATGTCCACAACATAAACGTAAAACATTGCTGCCAGGTTTTATGCCATCGCGACAAATTACGCATTCTTTTCCAAAAAATGTTTTAGGTAAAGGATTAATTGGCGGTTGTTGACCTAACGTAATTGGCGGTTGTTGATCTGATGCCCTTGCCTTCTGTAAAAAATCTTCAGATATGGTCAATACTTTTTCTTGTCCCAAAATTCTTTGTTTGTTACATAATGGGCATTTGTCAGCAAATGTGTTACCTACCCTAGTTAAACACTCGATTTCTCCTGTTACAGTGTGCCCACAATCAAATCGTATTAATTTGTCACCAGCATGTAATTCTTTATGACATACCAAACATGTTTTAATTGGCTTAGTCATTGCCAGAAGAATTAAATTTTCAGTGTCTGGGTGATTGAATTTGAAAGCAAGTTTCGCAGGCGTGCATGGTGTGACATCTTCCGTGTCAGGATCATGGAAGAGAACGATAGATTCCAATATACGTGGATCCATTTTACTGGTTAGAAGAAACTGTGCGGATTCATTGTGCCCAAGTCTTGCGGCAAGGTGTAAAAGCGTATAATCATGAAACTCTGAGTTAGGGTTATTAATAGGAGTGTTTAAAACTTCTGACCCAAATTTTTCAACAAAATACATAAGAATTTCCACGCGCCCCCTGGCGGCAGCTAGGTACAATGTTGTCCATCCGGCATTATCACCTATTGTTATTGGTGTCATTAAAACTACTGGCCCAAATAGCTGAATAAAATACTTAAGAATTTCTACGTGTCCCTTCTCGGCAGCTAGGTGCAATGCTGTCCATCCGGTAATAAGCCCTGTTGTTATTGGAGTCATTAAAACTTTTGATCCAAATTTATCAACAAAATACTTAAGAATTTCGATGTGTCCATTAGCGGCAGCAAAATACAATGCAGTCCATCCGGCCCAGGGACCTGTTGTTATTGGTGTCGTTAAAACTTCTGGCCCAAATTTTTCAACAAAATACATCAGAATTTCCACGTGTCCCTTCGCGGCAGCTACATGCAATGCTGCCCATCCGGCATTATCACCTGTTGTTATTGGTGTCTTTAAAACCTCTGGTCCAAATTTATCAACAAAACACTTAAGTATTTCTATGTGTCCATTAGCGGCAGCTAGGTACAATCCTGTCTTATCGACATTAGGCCCTACGGCTATTGGAGTCTTTAAAGCTTCTGGCCCAAATTTATCAACCAAAAACTTAAGAATCTCCACACGTCCTTTCTCGGCAGCTATGTGCAATACTGTCCATCCGGCAAAGGGACCTGTTGCTATTGGTCTCATTAAAACTTTTGGCCCAAATTTTTCAACAAAATACTCAAGTGTTTTTCCATCAACAAAATACTCAGCTGTGTGCAATGCTGTCCGTCCGACATTAGGACCTGTTGTTATTGATGTCGTTAAAACTTCTGGCCCAAATTTATCAACAAAATACTCAAGTGTTTTTACCTGCCCATAAGCGGCAGCTAGATGCAATGCTGTCCATCCAGCAAGGTGACCTGTTGTTATTGGTGTCGTTAAAACTTCTGGCCCAAATTTATCAACAAAATACGCAAGTGTTTTTACTTGCCCATCTCCGACAGCTAGGTGCAATGCTGTCAATCCGGCAAGTGGATCTGTTGCTATTGGTGTCGTTAAAACATCTTTCCCAAATAGCTGAACAAAATACTTAAGAATTTCCACGTCTCCATTAGCGCCAGCTATGTGCAATGCTGTCCATCCGGTCTCAGGACTTGTTGTTATTGGTGTCGTTAAAATTTCTGGTCCAAATAGCTGAACAAAATACTTAAGAATTTCCACGTCTCCATTATCGGCAGCTATGTGCAATGCTGTCCATCCGACATCATGGCCTGTTGTTATTGGTGTCTTTAAAACATCTTTCCCAAATTTATCGACTAAAGACTTAAGAATTTCTACATGTCCCTCAGCGGCAGCTTCGTGCCATGCTGTCCATCCGACATTGGGTTCTGTAGAATAATGATGGGATCGAGCATCAGTTGCTTGGTTTTTTGAGATTTCACCCTCAGTAGGTTTCATTGCGCAGATTCCATTCGAAGTCTGGCATGCAAAAAACGCTAAAAGTGTTATTAAGATTGACTTTTTCATGATATAACCTCAAAAAAATAAAAATATAACTTCCATTATTTAACAATTTAGTTTTTGCAATTTAATTTCTAAGCACGGTACAGTTGCTTTTATAAGTCGTTGCGCGCTTTATTTTTTTGTTTCTGGCTCAGATGTATCTGGCCCGGGGTATGTTACGATTGTTTCATCCTTAATTATTCTTGCAGCTCTGCAAATTGGACACTTAGCAAGACTCATGCTACATATACAGGACCTTGCCTACGCATTTAAAACATTGAATTCTCCAGCATTGTTGTAAAAAATTTGAACATGATTTTGAGAAGAAACTTCGGTGTATCCAGCGTTTGGCATCGATTTATTTTTAGGTGGTTTTCTTATGGCCTCGGCCAGATCGTCGAAATGGTTGGATCTAAAAATATTAACAATTTTATCGACACTTTCTTCCTGTTTGTCAATATTCGCAACTTCGATAATTGCATGAGCAAGGTATCCTGCCATGATATGAGCTTTTTGTTTTGACAATTTCAATGCCTGACATTGGTGCATACCAAATTTTTGCTTTGACGTTCGATTTATTTTTTCCTGTGGCCAACGCAAATTAAATGCTTTAACTTGTTCTTTCGCGGGCAAATTCATATTGCTTACTAAAAAAACAGTCTCCCATCCCCCAAAGCGCTTTTTTCGTTTGTATGCAGTAAAAAAATATGTTTTGCCATAAAGTTTGGCTTTTATAGTTTTTTCTCTGGAATTGCGCGTTAACTTTAATGATGGAATGTGCTGCAACTGCATGCGTTTCCCATCGCTTGTAACAACGCATCTGCTTTTTGGCGTTCGCATTGTAAACTTCAACCGTCTATTTCGTTGAAAAAATGCAAACATATTTGGTGTTGGGAATGCACCATCCAAAGACACAAAATCAAACTCAATTCCCTTTGAAATCAAGTATAAAATTAACTCCTGCGCAATTTCTACTTTTGATCTATATTTTTTTCTACCGCGAGCTTTTCTTTGTATCCAAAAATCAACATTTAATGGAATTTTTACATTTTGATCGACAATAGATACACAAACTGGAACCAATAATTTTTCAACATGTTTTGTACAACCATCTTTATCGTAACAGAGCATTTCCATTAACTGTGCGTATCTTTTTATTAGAGCCGTTGGATCAACCACAGCTGTGCGCTTAAATTTTTTATCTCTCGTTGATTTTGCAAACTCAATCAGATGTTTTTCTATTTCTGCCGAATTATCCTTTGCATTTGATAAAAATGCATACAACCCTTTTTGTGAAACGCCAACAGTACGAGCCATCTCGGCACAATTTTTTCGTCCACTTGTAAGAATCAAACATACAACATAAGTACGAATTTGAACGTTTACTTTTTTTAAAAGTTTTATTACTCTTTGTAACATGATCATAGGGCTCTCCTTTTTTGGGTAAATTTAACTGATTTTCTCCTAAAAAAAGAGAGCCTTTTTTTGTTGATTTTGTCAAATGATTTTTGTTTTTCGAAAATTGGTCATTTGGTCAAAGTGCGCATGCAATCGCAAAATTGCTTCAAAAAAACAATGAAGATTTTGCTGCAGAATTGATTGGATCAATTATTTGAAATCAGGGCAAAGTCCTGATATAGGATCTTTACACAATGTATGCCCGCAACATAAACGTAAAACAGTGCTGCCGGCTTTTATGTCATCGCCACAAATTACGCATTCTTTTGCAAAAAACGTTTTAGGCGACCAATTAATTTGTGGCTGTTGGTCTGATGCCCTTGCCTTTTGTAAAAAATCCTCAGATACGGTCAATACTTTTTCTTGTCCCAAAATTCTTTGTTTGTTGCATAATGGGCATTTGTCAGCAAATGCATTACCTACCCTAGTTAAACACTCGATTTCTCCTGTTACAGCGTGTCCGCAATCAAATCGTATTAATTTGTTACCAGCATGTAATTCTTGATTACATGCCAAACATGTTTTAATTGGCTTAGTCATTGCCAGAAGAATTAAATTTTCAGTGTCTGGGTGGTTGAATTTGAAAGCAAGTTTTGCAGGAGTGCATGGTGTGACATCTCTTGTATCAGTGTCATGGAAGAGAGCGATGGATTCCAATATACGAGGATCCATTTTACTGTTTAGAAGAAATTGAGCAAATTCATTGCAACCATATCTTGCGGCAATGTGTAAAAGCGTATAGTTATGAAACCTTGTGTTAGGGCTATTAATAGGAGTGTTTAAAACTTTTGGTCCAAATTTATCAACAAAATACTTAAGAATTTCCATGCGTCCATTAGCGGCAGCTAAGTGCAATGCTGTCCATCCGGCATTAGGATTCGTTGTTATTGGTCTCGTTAAAACTTCTGGCCCAAATTTATCAACAAAATACTTAAGAATTTCCACACATCCCTTCTCGGCAGCTGCGTGCAATGCTGTCCATCCGGCATTAGGACCTGTTGCTAGTGGTGTCGTTAAAACTTCTGGTCCAAATTTATCAACAAAATACTTAAGAATTTCGATGTGTCCATTAGCGGCAGCAAAATACAATGCAGTCCATCCGGCCCAGGGACCTGTTGTTATTGGTGTCGTTAAAACTTCTGGCCCAAATTTATCAACAAAATACTTAAGAATTTCGATGTGTCCATGAGAGGCAGCTAGGTGTAATGCAGTCCATCCGGCCCAGGGACCTGTTGTTATTGGTGTTGTTAAAATTTTTGGCCCAAATTTATCAACAAAATACTTAAGAATTTCCACGTGTTCATTAGTGGCAGCTGAGTGCAATGCTTTCCATCCGTTAGCAGCTGCGTGCAATGCTGTCCATCCGGCCCAGGGACCTGTTGTTATTGGAGTCATTAAAACTTCTGGCCCAAATTTATCAACAAAATATTTAAGTATTTCTATGTGTCCATGAGCGGCAGTTATGTGCAATGCTGTCATTCCAGCCTCAGGACCTGTTGTTATTGGTATCTTTAAAACTTCTGGTCCAAATTTATCAACAAAATACTTAAGAATTTCTACGTGTCCATTAGCAGCAACTACGTGCAATCCTGTCTTATCGACATCAGGACCTGTTGTTATTGGCGTTAAAAAGATTTGTTTAAATAATTGCTTAACTCCAAATTTTTCAACAAAAGCCTCAAGTGTTTTTACTTGTCCCTCGGCGGCAGCTGCATACAATGCTTCCTTCGCCTCAACATTGGGCTCTGTAGAATGAGGGGATTGAGCTTCGGGTGCTTGGCTTTTTGAAATTTCGTCCTCAGTATGTTGCATTGCACAGATTGCATTAGAAGTCTGGCATGCCAAAAACGCTAGAAATGTGATAAATGTCGACTTTTTCATGATATAACCTCCAAAAAATAAAAAATAAAAATATAACTTCCATTATTTAATAATTAATTTTGCGATTAATTCTATTGTTAATTATAGAATATATTTTCGTAAGGCGCAAATAGAGGGGGGATTATGAGAAAATCGTTGTTTTTAGCCATTTTTGTTAGATTTTTATTGCAGATCTAGAATGTTAGTATATGTTCTTTAGTAGTTTAATTTCAGTGTGAACTGTTTGCGTTGGTAGGAGTAGTAATGAGTTCATATGGACACGAGATGTGCAGTAGCGTGGTTTTTCAGCGCTGGGTTGATAAAAGTGATCCATGTTTTCAGTATGTTTTCGATAACTTAGATATTTCTGGAATGCAAAATTATCTTGATCAAAATTGGCTTGATAATGGATATGTTTATGAATTTAATAAGTTATTGGAAAAGACAGCTAGAAAGCCGTATTTGACCAAAAGCGTTATCGATTTTTTCTGTCTTGAACCCATTGATTTCTTATCGTACAAATTTAAACTTACCAGCAAAACAAAAGAGCGACTTTGTAATATTTACTCATACCTTGAAACTGATATTGGTAAATTTATCGAATACATTGAGTTACATGGATTTTCAGATGAGTTGATTAATAACGTTGAAAGTAGTACTAGTTTTTTGACCGTCATAGGTAAATACAAAAATTTTGCCCAGCTTCTTTTTGCCCATTCAGATCCATTTTTAACCCAGAACTATCTTTTTTGTGTTGCGAATAACTTATTTGAATTCTGTTTTAATCCAAAAACAGCCCAGAAGTTTGAAAAACTTCTCCAATATTCCAAAAATTACCCAATTGTGCGTATGATTTATTCAATTATGTGGAATTATCTTGCAGGACATGGCTGGAAGGATTGGAACAGATCTACGTTGGCTGCACTTCAAAAATTAACTAAGAATAATGGAACAGTTGTTTATATTGCCGGTGGAACTGATATCTACCAACTACTAAAATATGGAATTTATAATATAACGGTTATTGACCCGATGTTGCCTTCGCAGCCTGATTATTATTCTAATGTTTGGGAGTGGCTTGTGGTGGTCAGCAAGCCCGACAGTAGACTTTTTCTGGAATCTGGCGCGTCACCCAAGGGTGATGGTTCGACAAGCTCACCACGAGCGCGCCTACTTAATGGCGCTCGTCCTGCCGTGCCCGGCGTAGCCACGAAGGGCGAAGTCTGGGAGCCTGTCGAAGGATGCGAGTGCCAGAAGAGATTTAATAACAAAAACGAGAGTAATGGAATTGGCGATGTTGTTAAGTATGATTTTGGCAATGTAAAACTTGTTATGAAGCGAACAGGCTTTGATAAAACAGGTGTTTTTCAAGCAGAACTTTCTTTCGGAAAAGTTGTTGATATTGTACAAAGCAGGACAGAATGGACTGTGCTTGATGATATGGATAATGTACTGGGTAAGGTTGTTTTTGAGCGTAGATTTTGTAATCAGGAAGATTTTGTAGAGAAAGATAATCAACATTTATTGATTTCTTTTAATGAACTTTATTATATTGCGTCCAATAATTTAAATGATAGTTGGGGAATTGATATTTCAAAAATAGGTGATAACTTCAAGATGTTTGTAAAGCAACTGCGTAATCCTGTTGATAAAAATGTTTTATGTAATATGCAAAAGGCAGATAACTCAGATTTTTTGTTTATAAAACTAGGTTCGAATATAAATTAGGATGGGAGCTTATTAATCCATGGATCCTGAATCAAGTTCCCGGCCTTCGCACAAGGCTACGGCGGACGCAGCAGGATGACAAAGAAACGAGTTTTGATTAATTAGTGCTTTGATAGAGGGAATTGTGTGATGAGAGTTTTGAAGAAAAGTGTTGTTGCATGCGTGCTTTTATTTGCTTGTAAAATTTCTGCCGCCCCAACTGTTCGGCCGGCGCAGGAGGTTTTTGGTAACTGGTTTTTGTCGCAGCGATGTCATTCAATGCAGTCATTTGATGATATACCGGATAGAATGAATGAATTCTTCTTACAGAGATTTAATAAAAGTTATTTGAAATATAAAGATAAATTGACGAGTTTGGTTCCGTTTTTAAGCGATTGCACACATGGATATATCTCTGAAAACGGTCAGATAGTTGGCACGGAGATTAATGATGAGTTTAGGCAAAATTTTTCGACCATATATCAATTGATCGAAAATAACATGCCCCGGTTTGTCTCTTATTTAAAAGATCATGGTTTTTTATCTACTCAAAATACTGATCAAAATGCTGCAATGCAGGCGGATTCCCAAAATTTGGATGTAAATTTAGTTATCAACAAGTATAGATACCTTGATCGACTGTTTTTCTCTAATCCAAGCAAGATTGTTGAAAAAGAGAGACTGTTTTCGTTTGCAAATCGTTGCTTTGAGTACTGTTTCCATCCGTCAACATGGCCGGATTTTAAGAGATATCTTGATAATGATTCTGATCACCAGTTGGTGAAATTTCTTTATTCAACAATGTGGTACCATCTTGTAGGGGATGGATGGAAAGATTGGAATAATCAGACACTTAGCCAGATCGCCGAAAAATCAAGACAGGGGGCCAGAGTTGTTTATGTTGCCGGAGGTTTGGATATTTACCAGCTATTAAAATATGGAATTTATAATATCGATGTGATTGATCCATTGTTGCCCTCCCTTGAAAAATATTATCACTCAAAAAATTGGGAGTGGCTTATAAAGGGCAATGGCAAAAATAACGGGCTTGAGGACAGGATAGTTTTTGACTTTGATGGGCGGAAGATTAGTTTGGTTAGAAAAAAATACAAAAAAAATACGGACAATAAAGAGAAACGAAAAATTGAAAAGTCGATTACGGATTGGATGGTTGTTGATCAAGATGATAAAAAGCTTGGTATGGTTACTTTTCACAGAAGATTTTGCAAACATGAAGATTTTATTGCAAAGGGGCAAGAGCGTTTGATTTTGATGTCATTTAATGAGCTTTATTATGCTTTTTTACCCAAAAAGTTAGATGGTTGGGATATAAATATAAAACATTTGCCGGAAAATTTGAAAATTTACGTTAAGCAGCTCAGAATTCCGGTTGATGTTGATGTTTTGAAAAACATTGCGCAGGCCGAGGATGCGAATTTTAAATTTATAAGACTGGGAAGTGAGTCGGCATAAATTATAAATTACTGTTGTTGGATAAACTGTGTTATGCCTTGAAATATGCCGTAGGCGATTTTAGTACGATACTCCCTATCTGACAGTTGCGCAGCATTCTCGTCATTGTTTATAAAACCGACTTCTACAAGTGCCGCGGGAATTGGGCTTCTAAGCAGTACTCGAAATTTGTCGGCTTTTATACCTCTATCATTTATATCAATTTGCTGTGACTTTAAAAACTTAACCAATGATGACTGAATTGATTTTGCAAGAGTTTGCGAGAGCTGTGTGTTGGCTTGGATATGCTCATCAATTAAAGCTATTATAGATGGATCTTTTTTTAGATTTATAAACAAAAAACCGCCATGACGTGTGGGCGAAACCAGATCTGAATTTTGAAGATAAAATGTCTCTATGCCATTGTGTCTGGTTGATGTATTTTTAGTTGAGTTTACATGGATTGAAACAAAAAGATCAGCCTTAAGTTGTTCGGCCAGAGTAGATCTTTCGACCAAAGAGAGGTCACAATCTTGGTTGCGCGTTAATAAAACGTTGTATCTGTTATCTTCAAGCATGGTTTTTGTACGCTTGGCAATATCTAGAGCGATGGTCTTTTCTATTAAGCCGTTTCCCTTTGCTCCGGAGTCTTTGCCTCCATGTCCGGGATCAAGAACTATGCGGTGTGTTTTTGAATTTGATGGTGCTGTATCCGATTTTATTAAGTCGTTTTTTGCAAATAAAATAGTTTCATTTTTATTTTTTAGTTTCTCTAAATCTTCCTGCGTGAAGATATCTATGATAAGTCTGTTTGGGTCTTCCATTTTATACCATTTGATGAGCAATCTATTTGGTGTGCATACATAAGTGTTCCCGGCTGCATCATTTTTGTCTTTTATCCGTTTTGTTTTTTCAAAATCTAGGTATAAAACCACTTTTGGGAATTTTTTATTTTTTTCAGCTACGGATACATTTTTTATAATCCCATATTTTTTTAATTCGCTTAATTTTGCTATAACCTGTTTTACGCTAAATTGTTCAAGTTGCATACCTGGGAATATTAGCTTTAACTGGAAGCTTTCTTTGATTATCTTTTTTTCAAAATAGATTGGGTTTGAAAAGTCAAACATGATTTGGGTTGAGAACCCATGATAAGTCTCTATCCAATTTAGCCTATTTATTGTTTGTTGTGGAACCGGTATGTTTTCAGATGATGATAAGCTGTTGATTGTTTCCTGTTGCATAGCTGTCAAATTACCTGAGATCCAGCTTAAAAAGCAGGCAATTGCTATTGAGATATAAAATATTTTCTTCATTTGCCCTCCTCTTCTTTTATTTACATACTCATTTTAGCAGTTTGCAGATTCTAAAATCAATCATATTTTAAAAAAGGCATTTAAACGCTGCGCTGAGATAAATAATTACTCTTAGAAATAAAATAATCCCTGGGGGAAATTTATGTAAAATTAAAAATATTTGTTACAATATTATTCTCTTTGCTAGTTATTTAGATTATTAACTGTCTATTCGAGTATTAAAAAATTTTGGTTGAAAGTATGAAAATAGAACAAAACGTTCCATTAAACGATAAGAATTGGTTTCAAACAGGCGGTGTTGCAAAATATTTTTGTGAACCTCGTAATGAGCAGGATTTTGTGGTTGCGCTTGATTTTGCTCGAAAAAACAGCCTTAAAATCTTTGTTTTGGGCTTAGGCGCCAATATTTTAATAAGCGACGATGGGTTTGATGGTTTGGTTATCAGGCCAAAACTGTGTAATCTTGATGTTGATTATGAAAATGGTACAGTATCTGCCGGGGCAGGGGTTAAAATCCAAGATTTGATTGATTTTTGTATTTCAAAAAAATTAGTAGGGCTTGAGGAGTTCAGTCATATTCCAGGAACTGTTGGGGGATCTGTTTATATCAATATCCATTATTTTGATTATTTTTTGGCTGATTTTATTGTGGGTGCAAGAATTATTGAAAAAAAATCAGGAAAGATTTTAGATGTCGAAAAATCTTGGTTTGATTTTGGTTATGATAAATCAAAATTGTTGCAGGGGGATTATTTTCTTGTTAGTGCAACGTTTAAATTAAAAAAGGGTAATGAGCTGGACGCTGCTTACGCTAAGGGCCGCAATGATGAAATTATCCGTCATCGCATGCGTCGTTATCCAAATTCAAACACCTGCGGCAGTTTTTTCAGAAATTTCCATGATGACGAGGTTCCATTTTTAATTAATGGTAAAAAGCTTTTATTTGTGGGCTATTATCTTGATAAAATTGGCATCAAAGGAGAACTGTCTGTGGGAAACGCAGTTGTGTCTCATCAGCATGCAAATATGATTGTAACCAAACCAGGTGCGACAAGTGCAGATGTTATTGGCCTTGCAAGGAAAATGCAGGAGTTGGTGAAAGAACGGTACGGGATTCTTCCTCAGGCAGAATGCCAGTTGGTTGGTTTTAAAACCTGGCCCTTACTGGTTGCATAACAAATTTATAAATTTGTTATGCTTCGTTTATTTCTTTTATCTCTAATGTAATTTTATCTGATTTTTCTTTCTCGCCTAACGGAAACTCTATTTTTAGAATGCCATTTTTGTAAGTGGTCTCTACTTTGGTTGCATCTTTATAGTCTACATAACTCGGTAGAGAGAAAGACTGGTTAAAATATTTTTCTTCAATAGATTCGCTTCTCTGTATGTAGATGTTTTTTTCGTTTTTCTCTTCCTCTTTTTCTTCTATTTTGCTTTCGGCTGTGACAGTTAATATTCCACTTTTGTTATCGATTGTTACTTTAATATCTTTTTTTTCAAAGCCGGGCAGTGCGATTTCTATGGTAAACTTTTGAGCTTTTTCATTTTTATACATACTTACTTTGCTAAGTTTACTATTCACGAGTCGTTCCATGGAATCGAACTCAGTGAAAAAATCGCGGCTTAATAAGTGTGCCGATGAGTTGCTTGTAACCAAAGAGATACATGCTAACGCCAAAAATTTTTTTTTGTTCATAAATTCCCCATATATTTTAAGGATTAACAATGTTTTTAACTTACACAGTATATTTTAAACCAAAAAACATGAAAATTGCAAAGCATTTTGTATGCTTGCATGATTCTTAATTTCCATTAAAATACATTCATGTATTTTAACTAAAAGTAATGAATATTGTCTTTGAATTATAGGAGAATGGCATGGATTACAAAGGCTACGAATACGGTTTTAAACCGGATCACTTTTGGATTAAGTCTCATATTAATCTTAAGCAAGAACTCTTATCTTCGATTAATAATTTAGATTATAAAAAACAAAATTTAAAAATTCTTTCAATAGGTGCAGGAACAGGTGGGGATTTGGCTGTTTTAAAGCAATTTGGTGCCATTTATGCATTTGATATTGACCAAAATGTAATTGATATGATTCCTGATGGTATGGTTGTTGAAAAACAGGTTGCAGATGCGCAGGCGATTCCATACGAAGATAATAAATTTGATATGGTTGTGGCGTTTGAAGTTCTAGAGCACATTGCGAATGATAAAAAGGCTGTTGCTGAAGCTAATAGAGTTCTTAAACCTGATGGCTTTTTGGTTTTCTCTGTTCCGGCATTTAAATCACTTTTTGGGCCAAAAGATAGGGCCCATTTTCATATGCGACGCTACAACAAAAAAATGATTCGAAATTTATTGTCGAATTTTAAGGAGCATCGAATTGGATACTGGATGTTCACACTTTTTGCTCCGGTTGCATTGCAAAGAGTTTGGGAAAAGGCGGCTGTTAGCGAGAAAAAGTATCATCCATATATTCCTGCAAGGCCCATTAATACTTTGTTTTATAAAATTCTTCAGGGTGAAAATTATCTGATTCGTAAAGGATTGAATTTTCCCTGGGGGCTAACGTTGTATGGTGTCTATCAAAAAATTAATAAAAAATAAAACAGGAGAGTGGGCATGAAGAGCAACGAGTTACAACGTAACAGTTTGCCGGTGATGATACTTGCCGGTGGCTTGGGGACAAGATTGCGTGAAGAGACGGAATTCAGACCCAAACCGATGGTGCCAATCGGTGGGATGCCAATATTATGGCATATCATGAAAATTTACTCTCATTTCGGTTTTTATCGTTTTGTCATCTGTTTAGGCTACAAAAGCGAGATGATAAAAAATTACTTTCTAAATTTTAAATTGCACGGAATTGATTTTACCATTAATACAAAAAACGGAGATATTGTTGAACATTGTGTTGGGCAAGAGGATTGGGAAGTGACATTGGTTGATACCGGCCAAAATTGTATGACCGGTGGTAGGGTTGCGCGCGCTGCTAAGTACGTAGACACCGACAGGTTCTTACTGACTTACGGTGATGGGCTTGCAAATGTTGATCTGTTAAGCCTTTTGAAATTTCATGAACAACATGGTCGTCTTGCTACTCTGACCGGTGTTAATCTTCCATCCAGATTTGGGAATTTAAAGCTTAATGGGAATCAAGTTGAATCATTTTTGGAAAAGAAGCAGATTAGTGATGAATGGATTAATGGAGGTTTTTTTGTTCTAGAGCGAGAATTTTTAAAATATCTTTCAATTAATTCAGATTGCGTGTTGGAGCAGTCTCCTTTATTTGGCGCTGCTCGAGACTCTCAATTAATGGTTTATAAACACGCAGGATTTTGGCAATGTATGGATACATTGCGTGAACATGAACTGCTTGAAAAACTGTGGCAAACTAATGCACCTTGGAAAATTTGGGAGGATAAAAAGGAATCATTTACTCCAGCCAAGATTGATCATAAAAAAAGTAGTCAGGCTTTACTCTGATGGGATTTTGAAATGACATACTCGTACTGGAAGAATAAAAATGTTTTTGTTACAGGTTGCACGGGTCTGCTCGGTCCAAATTTGGTAAACGAGCTTTTAAAGCAGGAGGCAAATGTTTTTGCGCTTGTTCGTGATTTTGTTCCGAATTCACAATTTTTTTCAGATGGTCTTGATAAAAAAGTTAACGTAGTAATTGGAGATCTACTTGATATAAATCTTTTGCAAAGAGTGTTAAATGAGTTTGATGTTAATACGGTTTTTCATCTTGGAGCACAGGCCATTGTTGGGATAGCAAACAGATCTCCCATTTCGACTTTCAGGTCAAACATTGAAGGATCGTGGAATTTACTTGAGGCGTGCAGATTATCGCCATGGGTTAAAAAGATAGTTGTTGCATCAAGTGATAAGGCGTATGGCGCACAAAAAAAATTACCATACACCGAAGATGCTCCAATGCAAGGGCGTCATCCATATGATGTTTCAAAAAGTTGCACTGATTTGCTTGCGCAGTCATATTTTCATACCTACAATCTTCCTGTGTGTGTAACACGATGCGGAAATTTTTTTGGAAGCGGGGATCTTCATTTTAATCGAATTATTCCCGGAACAATTCAAAGCGTTCTAAATGATCAGCGTCCTGTGATTCGGTCCAATGGCCTTTCCGTACGTGATTATATCTATGTTAAAGACGTTGTTGATGCTTATCTAACAGTAGCTCAAGCTATGGACGATGATAAAATTATTGGACAGTGTTTTAATTTTAGTACGGATCATCCATTTAATGTGATTCAAATTGTGGATTTAATTTTAGAACAGATGAATGCTAAACATTTGCATCCAATAATTCAGAATCAGGCATCTAATGAGATTCCTGAGCAACATCTGTGCTCAGAAAAAGCTAGAAATATTTTAGGTTGGCAAGCAAAATGGGGTGTAAAAGCAGGATTACTTGAAACTATAGATTGGTACAGAAATTTTTTTGTATATCAAGCTAATATCCGAGCAAGTAACATACGGGAAAATACCATGAATACGAACATTGGGTATGCTTCTCTTGAATGTGATTTTGAGAATGAGCAATTTTAGTATGAAGAAGATATCAATAGTTGTTGCATGTTATAACGAATTTTTAAACATCGAATCTATGCATACACGTATTAAAAATATTTTTAGTAATTTAAATTATCAGTATGAACTGATTTTTGTAGATAATGCGAGCACTGACGGTTCTTATCAGGTTTATAAAAAAATTATAGCGGACGATGTAAATGTAAAAACGCTTATCATGTCGCGTAATTTTGGGTCATCGCAACCAAGCTTTTTTGCCGGTTTGCAACATTGCACCGGTGATGCTGCTATCATGATTGATGGAGATTTGCAAGATCCGCCTGAAGTTATTCCGGATTTAATACATAAATGGGAACAGGGGTTTGATGTTGTTTATGCCGTGCGTAAAAAACGCAAAGGTAGTCTTATTCGTAGAATGGGGTATAAGTGTTTTTATCGCGTTTTCCGCTGGCTCTCTTATCTTAACATTCCGCTTGATTCTGGTGATTTTGGGTTAATGGATCGCAATGTCGTTGATGTTATAAAAAAGCTTAACGAAAAGGATCTGTACTTGCGTGGTTTGCGTGCTTGGGCAGGTTTTAAGCAGATTGGAGTTGAGTATATTCGCCAAGAACGCGAAAATGGGAAGACGAGCAACAGTTTTTTTTCCAATTTTAGTTGGGCTAAAAAAGCAATTACAAATTTTTCATATAAACCCCTTGAATTTATCTCTAAACTTGCGGTGTCCGCTTTATTTATGACTTTTATTGCCGCAATTATTTACCTGTATCTTTATTTCAAAACAGACGCTCCACGCGGGTTCTACACGCTTTTAATGGTCATGTTTGTCTTTGGAACCATTCAGCTTTTGGCACTAAGCATTATTGCCGAATATCTGATTAGAATATTTCAAGAGGTTAAAAATAGGCCTCCATACGTTATTTCTGAAATTTTAGAGAGTAAGGAAAAGACGTGAAAACTTATCTGGTTACGGGCGGCGCGGGTTTTATTGGTGCAAATTTAGTGCATGAGCTTTTAAAAACGTCTGCCGGCAAAATTTTTTTGCTTGTCGAAAAAAACAGCGATCTTTGGCGTTTACAAGATGTTTTAGAGCATATTAATTTTATTGATGCTGATTTAACTAATTATGAGCAGTTATCAAATCAGATAAAAATTATTAAACCGGACGTTATTTTTCATCTTGCTGCATTTGGTGGGCTTCCAAACCAATTAAATCAGAAATTAATTTTTGATGTTAATTTTTATGGAACTGTAAATTTGCTTAACGCATGTAAGCAGGTTGGTTTTGACTGTTTTATAAATACGGGAAGTTCTTCTGAATATGGCATCAAAGATCAGCAAATGCATGAGAGTGATGTTCTGAATCCTGTGAGTGATTATGGCGTTGCCAAAGCTGCCGCCACTCAATTCTGTTTAAAAGAGGCTCTTTTTAATAAGTTACCGGTTTATACAGTTAGACCATTTGCGGTTTATGGCGATTACGAGATGCCGGGCCGACTGATTCCGTCGATTCTTGTTAATGCTTTGCAAAATAATCAGATCAATTTGTCTTCTCCGGATTTTGTTCGTGATTTTATTTACGTTAAAGATTTTGTTGATTTTTGTGTTTTGTTGGCATCAGTCAAGCCGGAGCAACAGTATGTTTTTAACGCAGGAACGGGTGTGCAATCATCGATAAAATATGTGATTAAAACCGTTCAGGCAATAACTGGAAGGCCACTTGATATATGTTGGGGTGCAAGTGTCCCAAGGCCATGGGAGCCAAAAATTTGGCAAGCAGATATTAATAAAGCAAGCAAATTTCTTGATTGGACCCCAAAATTTTTATTAAAAGATGGCTTAACCGAATCACTCAAGTGGTTTGGTAAGAATATTAGTTTATATATAAAAGATCATGAAAGAAAAAGTGGACCAAATATTTTTGCAAAATCAGGCAAGGCAAGTCAGACTTACAATTCTTGAAATGATAAATGCTGCCAAGTGTTCACACATTGGCTCGGCGTTTTCTATCGTTGATATAATGACTGTGCTTTTTCACAAATTTATAAATATAGATTTAATTAAACAAAAAAGTAAAAATCGCGATTATTTTATTTTGAGCAAGGGGCATGCTAGTGCGGCCCTTTATGCAACACTTTCAAGCGTTGGACTCATTGACCCTGGCGAACTGAAAAATTATTACAAAGATGGAAGTAAGCTTACAGGTCATCCAATTAAAGACAGTTTTCCGGGAATTGAAGCAAGTACCGGATCACTTGGCCATGGGTTGTCATTGGCAGTTGGCTTGGCATTAGCTTGCAAACATGATCAGATTAATAATAAAATCTATGTGATTCTTGGTGATGGCGAATGTCAGGAGGGTTCTGTTTGGGAAGCTGTTATGATGGCTGTTCGGTTTAAGCTTAATAATCTTGTTTTAATTATTGATAACAATAATTTACAGGCTTTGGATAGGACGAGTGATGTGGCCATTGGTTCTTGGCACGAAAAGTTTACAGGGTTTGGTTGCAACTGTAGGATTGTTGACGGACATAGTTTTGGACGGTTAATTGAGGTGCTGCAAAATACTGGACACTCCGATTGTCCAGATGTTATTATTGCAAATACAACCAAAGGCAAGGGTGTGAGTTTTATGCAAGATAGGCTCGAATGGCATTATAAATCGCCCAACGCGCAAGAGTACGAGAATGCAAAAAAAGAGATTTTAGAACAAACTTTGTCTTGAAAATCATGAGAAAACTGTTTATTCAAAAATTAGTTGAGCTTGCTGGCATTGACCCTGATATATATCTAATTGCAGGAGATTTGGGGTTTTCTGTAATTGAACCGTTTAAAGAAAAATTTCCTGATCGTTTTATCAATGCAGGAATATCAGAACAGAATATGATTGGTGTTGCTGCAGGCCTTGCGCTTACTGGTAAAAAGGTATTTGTTTATTCTATCATTCCATTTGTTACAATGCGTTGTTTTGAGCAAATTCGGGTTGATCTCTGTTATCAAAATTTACCCGTATGCATGGTGGGAGTTGGCGCCGGGGTTGCTTATGGTGCTATGGGGGCAACGCATCATGCAATCGAGGATGTGGCAGTGATGCGTGCATTGCCAAACATGACTGTAGTTGTTCCCGGTAGTAACTTTGAATTGGAAAATTTAATGGCGCAAATTAATGATTTACGTAGCCCAGCATATTTGCGTTTATCAAAAAACGAAGAAAAGATTTTATACCCAAGTACCAGTAATTCAAAGTTTAGCATAAAGTTGGGTCAATCTATCGAACTAATTCCAAGTGACAAAAATTTGATTTTGGCATTGGGAGATATTTTGAGTATTGCATTTGATGTGTGCAAAAAATTAAGAGATTTGGGCATAGATATTGGACTTTGTAGTATTCCAACTATTAAACCGTTAAATTTTGATTTTATTAATTCGCGAAGTAATTCTTTATTGTCGATTTTTACAATCGAAGATCACAGCATTATTGGTGGATTGGGAGATGTTGTTGCAATGCACCTTTGCCAAAATATTGAGAGAAAAATTCGATTTAAAGCCTTTGCTTTTTCGGATGAGTATTTTCATGAAGCCGGATCTAGAGATTACTTGCGAAATAAAGCTGGCTTGAGTGTAGACAATATTACTAACAAAATTTTGAAAGCAGTTTTACCTATTTTAAATTTATATGAAATTAGGACTAGAAAATATTCTTAAAAAATTTACAATCGTATACGTGTCGGTTAATGTTTTTTTTCGTGTTGGGTAATATTTTTTGTGAGGAGTTTTTGATGAAAAAGATGGGTTTGGCTTGTGTATGTGTAGCATGTGTACTGCTGAGTGGTTGCTCTCAACCTCCGGTAAAAACAACGCAAGAGGCTAATATGGCTGATAAGACGGATAAAAAAGAGACAGAAAAAATGGTAAGTTTGCCATCAGGGCTTAAATTTGAAATTTTAAAGGATGCTCTGGCTGATGCAAAAAAACCGGTAAATGGAAAAGCTGTCACGGTTCATTACACCGGTTGGCTTGCAGAAAAAGATGGTGAAAAACTTGTTAAGGGAAAACAATTTGATAGCAGTGTTGACCGCAATCAACCGTTCTCGTTCCGTATCGGAGTTGGACAGGTTATCAAGGGATGGGATGAGGGTGTTTTGGATATGAAGGTTGGCGAAAAACGTCAATTGGTTATTCCACCACAACTTGCTTATGGTGAGACAGGTGCGGGAGGGGTTATCCCTGGAAATGCAACATTACTTTTTGATGTTGAGCTGCTTGAAGTAGAAGAGTAAAAAAACAAAGAGGCGAGGCCCAAAAGTCTCGCCTCATAATTTTACGGCTAAGGAGTTTTCTGTGAAATCTGTGAAATTAGTTAAAGTGTCGCACGTAATATGTTTTTTGAGCTTATTTCTTTCATCTATAAATACATTAATGGCTATGTCGACAAAGACCGAACCGATAAAGTTGCCAACATTTGTATTTGCAACTGATAAAACAAATACTATTTTGTCCGGTTACACTGAATCTGGTTATACGGAGTTATTTAAAGCTAATTTTCCAGTTTTAAGAATTGATAATATTGTAGAAATTATTTGTACAGTGAAGGAAATAAAAGATCTTGCCTCGGATCCTGATCTTAATCCTGTGCTTAAGACAGGAATGGAAGAACTTTCACATAATCTTATTTTGTATTTATGTGGTGAGATTTATGCAAACAAAGAGGTACTTTTGCCAGAAATTAATAAGATCCGGGAGGAATTTTCGCCGGAAATTAACAAGATCTGGCCAAAGTTGCCACCTGAGCAACAAGAAGTTCTTAGCCCTTTTTATGCAAAACACAAAGAAGATGCGGGATGTACATTAGCATCGGTAGCCTGTGGAATAGCATCCGGGGGAACTTTAGCTGCATTTTTTGTTTTTCTTGCTTGTACGAACAATTATCTGGTATTCGTGCGTTTTTTAGAGGGTACTTTGTAAAATGGTTTTACAACACTAACTGATTCTTAGTGGCTTACATCTAACAGCTTTCCAAGTTCCTTTATAGGCGTGATGATATGATTTTGGTATCTGTCATCACTAGGTAATGTGTTAAGCGAATCCATTATTATTATAATTTCCCCTTTGTTTTTTCCTAAGTTTAGAACTGTTAACATAACAAAGTGTTCACCAGAGGGTTTTATGATTGTTAAGAAGCCTGGCTGTTGTGATTTATGAATGCTCGAAAGCTTGGCTTTTAAATTTTTTGTGTTTGATGTTGCAAATTGATCAGGCGAAAATCCTAATTTTGATGTTGATACTATTTCTTCAATAGTTTTTTCTTGTTTTATTGGCCCCTCAGATTCTTTTTTTATCTTGATCAAAATATCAATGATTTGTTTTATTTCTTCGTTAGTTGGTTGCTTATCTTTAAAAAGATAATTATTAAAATAACCTGATGTTGACAGCGCCTTATCGTTGTTATTCGTGCCAAAATGAGTTCTTAGTTTCTCTAGAAAAGTTTTATCTTTGTCTCTAAGATCGACGGCATATAGTGCTATTCCAGCATCTGCTTCGTTCATTAGGCCTAGATATTCATTGCTATAAATTATTCCGGTAATTATTGCTGCGCCTACCTTAAAACTTTGAGAAACATTCAAAAGTTGGTCCCTTATATTTTTTGTAAGTTCTTGGCATATTTTATCATCGGAATATTTTGCAGTCTGTTGTTCTGGCGTATATACGATCAACATAGCTTTTCCTGTGACAAGTCCATTAATAATTGAATCTTTTGGAACATAAAAAGGTGTTTGTTGTAAGTCTCCAATTTTTTCGGTTATTAGCTGGACGTTTTCTGCTCCATATATCTCTTCCGATGTTTGTTTTTGAAAAAGCTTAAAACCATCTTTGTACTCATCGGATTTTAATTTTTCGTTTATATACTCAAGAATATTTTTATTTTGATCTAATGCTTCTCGGATTGCATTGTCTATAAATTTTGCGTTGTACATGGCGTAGTATCCACAAATCCATGAATTGTGCTGTTGCAAGCTTCTAAAATGGATCAAAGTTAAGTGTTTCTCTGTTGCCCAGTGCGAAAGTGCAGGGTCTAGTTCTATTGATTCATTTAGGGGTAGATGTTCAGGCTTTATTGGTTTTAACCTGCTGTTTAATTGGTTCAGCCTATCGCTTAGTTGTTCCAATTTATTTTTTAACCCTGCAAGCGAATTTTTTAAGTGTGTTAAATTTGTTTTCAAAACTTCTGTTGGCGTTTGGCGCATGGCGTTAATTGATGTAGTTGTTGCAAAAATAGTAAAAGCTGAAAGTATTAACATTGAAAATATTATTTTTTTTTCCATTGGCCGAATCCCCTTTTTTTATAATTTTTTACACATGCTTTAAAATAATGCAATTACTCTTCCCATTACAAGAAGTTTGAAATATATCTTAAAGATTGTTGAGGAAAATGGGGCTGATTAGAGGTAAGAAACAGATCCCCTGCGGGGATGAGTAATTTTGGGCCTAAAAAAGTCTGTTTTGATTAATTTGCCTTTATATTCTATAATTCTAATGTTTAAATTTACTGTTTAACTTTATGCAAGACAGGTCTGGATACAATATGAGTCTTGCTAATTTAGGATTGTCATGAGTGAGACAGAGAAAAGTAATAAAAATCCGTTTCAGCATACGCTGAATTTACCCAAAACCGAGTTTTCGATACGTGCGAATTCTGCAATTAAAGAGCCTGAAATTTTAAAGCGCTGGGAAGAGGGTGATCTTTATAAAAAAGGGACATCAAAAAACTACGGCAAGAAGAAATTTGTTCTGCATGATGGTCCACCGTATGCAAATGGTAATCTGCACATTGGCCATGCTCTGAACAATATTTTAAAAGATATTGTGTGCAAAGTAAAAAGAATGAACGGATGCTATGCTCCGCTAGTTCCCGGTTGGGACTGCCACGGATTGCCAATCGAATTAAAAGTTACTGCAGAGTTGGGCATAGAAACGACCAGGCAATCAATTGATCGCGTAACATTTAAAAAATACTGCCGTGACTATGCAACAAAATGGATAGCCATTCAGCGTCAAGAGCTCAAGGAGATGGGCAAGCTTGCTGACTATGATCATGCTTATCTGACCATGAGTAAACAGTACGAAGCTGATATTTTGCGAGCATTTGGAATTTTTGTTGAAAAAGGGTATATCGAGCGCAAAGGCAAATCCGTGCCTTGGTGCGCATCGTGCCAGACGGTTTTGGCCACGGCCGAGATTGAGTACAAAGATCGCAAAGATCCAGCAATTTATGTCTTTTTCCCACTGGAAGATCAAACAGCGCAGCTTGTGTTTCCTTATCCATTTGAGCAGAAACCGAATCTGAAAATTGGATTTTTGGTTTGGACCACAACCCCATGGACGTTGCCTCTTAACAGGGCCGTTGTTCTTAATCCAACTGCAAAATACGTAATAATTCAAGGCAAAGAACCAAACCAGGCGTATATCGTCGGCAAAGATCTGGCCGGTAAAATCTGTTCCATGCTAAATATTGAAAAGCATGAAATTTGTGAATTTGATCCTGATGTTTTTGCAGGTAAAAAAGTTAATCATCCGTTCATTACCGGTTTGCACGTGCCGGTTTTAACCGGTGACATCGTAACAACGACAGACGGAACTGCCTGCTTACACATAGCACCGGGTTGTGGGCTTGAAGATTACATTTTTGGGGTTAAAAGTGGTCTTGAAGTTTATTCACCTATCTCTTCTGAGGGAAAATACTCTTACGGAATCAAGCCGGAAGAGCTTGATGGCATGTCCGTTGTCGATGGTCAAATTTGGGTAATAAAAAAATTAGCAGAGTTGGGACGTTTAGTTCATAAAGAGTCCTTTACTCACTCATATCCACACTGCTGGCGTTGCCGTAACGGCTTGATATTCAGAGCAACGGATCAATGGTTTTGTGACTTACAGAAAAACGATTTGGTTCAAAATACATTAAAAGAGATCGATAAAATTAATTTCATTCCGGAGTGGGGCAAAAACCGCCTGCTGGCTTTTACCGCCAATCGTACGGAATGGTGCATCTCCCGCCAGAGAATCTGGGGAACTCCAATTCCGGCACTGCTCTGTGAATATTGCGATAATGCTTTTATCAGCGCTAAATTTGTTCGCGCAATTGCCGATAAAGTCGAAAAAGAGGGCATTGAATACTGGGACAAAGTTACGGTCCAAGATCTGATCGATTCTGGACTTATACCTAAAAATCTCAAGTGCTCAAAATGCGGCAACTCTGATTTGGCGAAATTTAAAAAAGAGCAGGACATTCTTGATGTCTGGTTTGATTCAGGGGCTAGCTTTTTTGCAGTTTTGGCCCGCGAGCCAGAGAAATTGGGAGTTCCGGCCGATCTTTATCTTGAAGGTTCAGATCAACATCGTGGGTGGTTTCAAAGCTCATTATTATGCTCAATGGTTATCAATGGCCATACCCAGACCAAAAATATCTTAACGCATGGGTATGTTGTTGATGAGAATAAATTAAAAATGTCCAAATCGCTTGGTAACGTTATTGCTCCGCAGGATATTGTTAAAAAATACAGCAGAGACATTTTACGCCTGTGGGTCGCAAGTTCAGATTTTGAGGGTGATGTTGTTGTATCAGAAAGATTGCTGGGCAACGTGTCTGAGATGTACAAAAAAATCCGTAACACATGTCGCTTTTTGATCTCCAATCTTTATGATTTTGATATTGCAAAAGATGGTGTTGCATTCAAAGACATGCTTGCAATCGATCAGTATGCAATGGCAAAACTGATTGATATTGATAAAACAATTAGATCTGCCTACGATAATTATAAATTCTCTCTTGTTGTTTCTACATTAAATAATTACTGTGCAAACGATTTAAGTGCACTTTATCTTGATATATCCAAAGATCGTTTATATGTAGAAAAGGCTGACGGCCAACTGCGCAGATCCGTCCAGACGGTGTTATACCACAACCTTGATACACTTACTCGCTTAATGGCTCCGGTCCTATCATTTTTAGCCGAAGAGGTTTCTGATTTTTACCAAAAAAATAAATCGGAGTCTATTCATTTACAGGATTTTTTAAGTCCAAAAATTGCACAAGAGTTTAAAGATTCTGTGCCTGAGGGCTTGATTGCCGATAGAGTTCAGGGGATAGAAAGACCTGTTTTTGAGCAGGGGGCTGATTTGAATTTGTGGGCGTTGTTGGAGGCAATGCGCGATACTGTTCTTAAGTCAATTGAAGGCTTGAGAGAGAAGGGTGTTGTTAAGCATTCACTAGAGGGCAAAGTTTTGCTTCACATTAATCCGGACTCAGCAGAAGGCAAGCAGCTAAAAGAATTTATCGATAAATTGGCACAGAAGGAAGATGTTACCCGATTCTTCAAAGACTGGTTTATCGTTTCTCAAGTTGAATTTGAAAAAAATAACAAACCCCTTGAGAAAACCGATTTGGATTGGTTGCATGTTAAGGTAGAGCATGCTGATGGCATTAAATGCTTGCGCTGTTGGCAGTGGGAAGTTACAGATAATGCTGAACAGCTCTGCAAACGTTGCTCTGATATTTTAAAAAAATAAGAAATTTTAAAAGGGCATGAAAAATGGTAGTCGCGCAGCCATTATTCAAATTTTTAGATGATTTAAAGATAAAATACCAAACACACAGTCACAAACCTGTTTTTACAGTTGATGAAGCTGTGGCTGTTTTCAAAGAGTTCCCACCGTTTGGTCAATGCAAAAATCTTTTTCTCAAGGATAGTAAAAAGAATTTTTGGCTTGTGGTTGCACTTTTTGATACGCAAATCAAATTGAAAGATTTATCCAAAATTATTCATGCCCCTGAATTACGTTTTGCTAATGAAAATTTGTTGCAAAGTTATCTGGGCGTCACTGCAGGTTCGGTGACGCTATTTGGCCTTATCAATGATAAAAATCACGTTGTTAATGTTGTGCTGGACAAGGGTTTGTTTGATCATCAAACGTTGGGATTTCATCCATTGACCAACGATGCAACCACATTTATATCACCGGATGATTTACGAAAATTTATCAGTGCACTGGGAAATAAGATTCAGATTTTGAATTTTAATGAATTGAAATAGGGGAAAAATTAGTTGTAGGAGAACAAAATGTATAAAAACAAGATACTGTCAAAAATTATTGCACGTTCAACAATAATTTTTTTATTGGGTTTCGAATTTTTTGTTGCATTCTCAAATGCTGACTGTTCCACTGCGCTTGCGCAAGAAGTAGCGGCCCTGGCCCGAATTCCCGTTGGAATTGCAGCCAACAAAGCGAATTTGAATGATCATAAAACAAAAGCTGGGCATGCTTTTATTTTACTTAATGATGTTCTGAGATTATCAAGTTCATTTCTTGCAATTGCTAATAAGCGTGAGGTGAACGATTTTCATTCAAACGAGTTTGATTTTCAATCATATGACAGGTTTTGGGCTTTGTATGATTCTGCAAGTTTGCTTGCACATATTCGGGATTGCTTCATAAAAAAAGAAGAAAAACCTGAGAATGATTCTGGAAATGATGTTGAAAAAAAATTAAAAAAATCTCTGATTATTTGTCATTCCATAGCACTGCCGATAATTGAGGGATTTACTGCGTTGGTCGTAGCTCATTTTGATGGCGTAAAAAATTCGTGGTCACAAGGTCGCGTACTTTTAAAATGGATAAATACAGCAACACGACTGGTTGATAATATTATTATTAATGATAATGGCAGCGATGAGCAAATTGTATATGGCTTTTTACTTGTTGCAAGCATTGTAGAATGTATAAGACAACTTACTAGTATGGATAAGATTTGGGCGCAAGAAAGAGAAAAACGTCATAAAATGCTTTTGGGGGAAAGATGTGAGTTGCTTAAAAAACAAAGGCTTATTCTTCTGAATCTGCTTACGGACTATCGTAGGAATGAGCTTGAACGGCCTGATGATCCTTTGATCAAAGAACATATAATGCTGATGGGACAAAATCTAGAGTGGACTAATGTTGAAATAAGTGAATGCGAAAAATCAGGATTATTTCTCAGTGAACCGAAGTAGGGGGAAATTATCTCGTGTCGTCCATTAACCCGGCGCGTCACCTATCGGTGATGGTTCGACAAGCTCACCACGAGCGCGCCAGCTCGATGGCGCTCGTCCTGCCGTGCCCGGCGTAGACACGAAGGGCGAAGCCTGGGAGCCTGTCGAAGGAACCACGAGCGCGCCTTTTTAGAATTCCAAATTATGCAAGAAGTCTATTGAAATATTAATTGCATCAATTGAATCAAAATTGAATCAATTGATGCAATTTTGATTCACAGCGCGAGATTTAAATAGAAATAGATCAAAATTGGCAATTTTTAGCATTCAACTTATAGCTCATAACCAAGGCTGGGCCCCATGGCGCCTGGTATTCACCAAGTTTTTTAAAGCCTACTTTTTCATAACACCTGATTGCGGCAGCATTTGTTGGATCCGGATCCACAACAATGGTCAAGGTTTTATCTTTGGCTATAAGATTTTTAACAAACTCTTTGATAAAGAGAGTTCCGATACCCTTGTTCAGATAATCTGGTTCACCAATAAACTGGTCGATGCCAATTATATTGCCGGTTTTATTGTCGGATAATTTAGGCAACCACGTGCTTTTGGTTAAATCAACGCTATAACATTGGATGTAGCCGATAGCTATATCATTACACAAAACAAGATAAGGTTGTGTGCCGGAACGAATGCGTTTTAGAAATGAGTTGAAAAAATCCTCGCCTTCTCTTGGCACAGGCCACCATTGTTCAACATGAGGCATTTCAAACCACTTTTGTAATAATGATTGTAATGATGGAAAATTCTTTTCTTCAATTGGGGTAAAAGTGAATTTATATTGCATTGTCATTTTGTTTCGTTTGTCCCACAGCTTGTGGGATTTTTGGTACAGCTTTTAATTTTCTAAATCAGGTCTTCCGTAATACTTCCCTAATCCTTTGAAGAAACAGTTCCATCGAATGTGTTTTGTCCAAAAATCGATAGGGTGTTTTATGAGATCATAGATCCAAAAGGATTCTGAGGTATCTATCGATAAAATAATAAAGCTTGCACGTCCGTGAATCAAACTTTCATCAAGCAGTCCCCAGTAACGGCTATCGCCGCTATTATTTCTGCTGTCACCCATCATCCAATACTTTCCATCAGGAATGGTCATGGGGCCAAATGTATCAGCCTGCATTGGCGTATGTGCAGGAATAATCATAGGAGTGCCGGTTAACCGGTTTTTGATAACTTCGTTCTGATTAAGTTTATAAAATGGTTGATCAGAAAGCGGTTTTGATGGATCGTAAGTACAAACTGAGAACTGAGGATCTACCATGTATTGCAATCCTAAAAATTCTGGGATCCTAAATGGTCCAAAATGATCAGAATCAAGAAAGCCTTTTGTTCTTTGTACTCTAATCAATGGATACGGATTAATATAACCTGAGTTCGACAATTAAAATTCTTTGAAAAGGACTTCCCTTAAAGCAAATCCTCTATAGATTTAGAATGTTAAAACCAATCTAAAAAAGGATTTCAAAAAGGGAAGTAAAATGATTTTAACTCAAATTTTTTATGACGTAGACAATTTTTGTAAAGATTTTAAAACACATCTAGATGCACATTCAATTTCTGCAGATTTATCGGCATTGGTAAAAAGAGAACAGAAAAGAATGTCTCTCAGTGACATTCTGACGATACTCATTTATTTTCATCACTCTGGATATCGTACTTTTAAAAAATATTATAAAGAATGTGGCGATTTGAAGGGCGCATTCGACGGGATCGTCAGCTATAATCGCTTTATAGAGCTGGTTCCGCAGGCTCTTGTGCCGTTAACAATTTTTATGAATTTGTGTTGTAAAAACAAATGTACAGGCTTTGGATTTATCGATTCAACAAAGCTTCATGTATGTCATAATTTGCGAATCAACAGAAACAAGGTGTTTTCTGGAATTGCTGCACGCGGAAAAACGTCTACTGGATGGTTTTATGGATTTAAACTTCATCTGATTATCAATTAGTGCGGAGAGATAGTATCTTTCATGCTCACACCTGGTAATGTTGCCGACAACAACGCATCTGTAGTAACCAACCTTGCCCGAAAGTGCTTCGGAAAGCTTTGGGGAGATCGAGGATATATTTCAAAGAAGCTCTTTGACGCGCTTTTTGCAAAAGGCATAAAACTCATTACAAAATTGAAGAAAAAAATGAAAATTCAAATCATGGAAATGGAAGATAGACTTGGCCTTAGTAAGCGTGGAATCATAGAATCAGTCAACTGTATACTCAAAGAAACCTGTCAAATAGAGCACTCTCGACATCGCAGCCCAACAAACTTTGTTGTCAATCTTATTGCCGGACTTGTTGCATATTGTTTCTTGCCAAAAAAGCCATCACTTCGAAGCAAGTTTATGCTTAATTTACCAGCCCATGCTTAACTTTTTATAACGTCGAACTCAGGTTATTATAGAACCATGAAACAGCATATTTAAGCATGGAATTTATTTCAGCATTGTCTGTATGAAGGGCATCTACCCTCTTCATCAAGGCTTCATCAATGTAAGTAAGATCTTTGATATATGTAAGAAAGACTAGGGCTGTGGCCTCTGTTTCTTTGCAAAATGAGAGTATTTTTTTTAGAAAACCAGCACTTTTTTGAAGATTCGTGTCTGAGCACAATAGTTCAATAAGAGACAGGAGAAGTAGCGTTCCGATATCATTGGGATTTTGGTGTAATTTTACTTCGAGATCGTGCCTGATTTTTTCAGGATTATCAACCTTGCCATTCTCGATTATTTGTTTAAGTGCATTATCAGTAACCCATGTTTTTTGCACTTCATAGAACCATAAGAGGGCCTGTCGTAGTATGGGATATAGATAATCAGGCTTAGTAGCGTCTCCACTTGGATAGCCTTGCTCAATGTATGTTAGACAAGATGAAGCAATAACTGCATGCTTTTGGCTAATGGAGATAATTTTTTCAAGATATATGTAACATGCGTAATAATCAGCGAATGGCATGTACATTTCCAGACAAGCTAATCTAAAGAGAATATCTATATTCTCGGGATCGTTTATTAAAATTTCTTCAAGTAGCTTTTCAATTTTTAATTCTTCATTTTTCTTGCTCATCTCAATAATTTGTTTTGTTAATTCATCATTTTGAGTAGAAACCATGTTTTCAACTATTTGTTTTTTAGTAGCACATGTTTTTTAGGGTAAAACTAAATTTTTATAACTTAGACATTATCAGATGAGATGCCAGTAATAAGTTCGTTTAAAAGCCGATTTAAACTGGTTGGATCATAATTTTTAAATTTAGCATTGCTAGAATATTCTTTTTTTACATTCGACCGAGCTTTATGCATTAGTTGCTCAGCTTTAATTCCCATTCCTTGCTTATTATATAATTCTGCAAGATGTACATAGTTCCATGCATGTCCTTGGTAAAGTTCAATAGATTCTTTAAGATATTTTTCTTCAAGAATAGGATTGTTATGAGGTGTATTTTCAGCATAGAACCATGAAATGGCATATTTGATCATGGAATTTATTTCGGGATTGTCTGTTTGAAGACTATTTAATCTGTTCAATAAATCTTGATCTATTATGTAGTGAATATCTACCAAGTAAGCATAAAATACCGTGGCAATGGCTTCGTTTTCTTTGCTTATGTTGATAATTTTTTTAAACAATTCAATTGCTTTATCCCAAGGTTCTAACATAGCTAATAAAAATAGTGTTTCTACATTGTTTGGCTTATGTTTAAGTTCGCCCTCAAGGGAAACCTTTGCTTCAGGAACATTATTACATTTGCCCGTCTCAATAATTTGGTTGAGCAACTGGTTGGTAGTGTCATTAATTAAATTACGATCTTTGCCTTCGAAGATCCAAGAAATGGCGTGTTTAATTGCAAAAAAATCGTAATCATTATACTTGATACAAATGTTAGCGATAGATTCGTGTTTTTTGCTAACTGCGATGACTCTTTCAAAAAATACACAGCAAGCTGGATAGTCTGTAAATGGTTCGTATACATTCAACATAGCTAGCCTGAATAGAAGATCAATGTTATCAGGATCATGTTTTAATCTATCTGTAAGTAAATTTTCAATTTTCAAACCACCGGCCTCAGTTTTTTCTCCGCTGTGGTTTTTTTTAATCTCAATTATTTGTTTTGTTAATTCATCATTTTGAATAGAAACCATGTTTTCCCTTTCTTTAACTTCCTATCTAAAAATTTATATTTATAGCATAGCATTTGGTAGTATTTTTATAAAATTTCTTCGTTATTGGTAGATTCTAGCGAATTTATTAGGGGGTGGTGGATGCTTTGGGTTGGGGAAAAGATGTTCTTGGGGAAAATGGCGGGAAGGAAGGTGCGCCGGGTGATTTGTTTGATTGATGACTGTCAGCCTCAATAAATTCTTGGTTTTGGATTCAAAATTTTCTATGGAAAATGATTACACATAATGCGGGCTTCAGGGAAGAAATATTGTGGGTTCTTGCCAAATAACAGGATTCCACAGATTGTTGGATAGCAATTGTTCACCTCGTTGGTTGTAATGCGGTAAGCATGCATCGCTTCTTCCAAGTTTTTGGTGTTAAAACATACGGCAGAACTGTCAACGTTCCCAAAGCGCTTGCACCAATCAGGGAGAAAAACAGTTTCCATCGACCAGACATTTGTATTTGTTTGATCATAAAAATCCTTTACAGTTTTTGACCTGGCATAAATTGATTTCTAATCAAATCTTGAATGGATTAACGATACTCAATGATTCTTCTATCAAGCAATCATGATGCATGTCTTCCGAATACATAATTTTACAATTGCATTCCAATGCTGCGGCAATCATAAGTCCATCAAAAAAAGAGACTTTATATCTTTTGGTAATATAAAGAGCGCGAATAATGGTGGTTATGTCAACTGTATGAACCAAGCACCATCGCGATACTTCCTGTATTAGCATGGTTATTTCGTCAGCAGATAAATTAAATTTTTTAAGTAATACATTTGATAACTCATTTAAAACTTGCGTACTGACAACCAAATCGGCTTGGTTTAAAAGTTTTTCTAAGATATTTAATTTTGTCTTTTCGGTTTTGGTATAAAAATAGACCAAAATATTAGTGTCGATAAAGAATTTATCGCTCATTTGCCTCATTTCGATTAAATTTAAAACCACGCGTATCAAGGCCTACAGATTTAAACCGTTTTTTAAAAGAAAGCTTTTTTCTTGATGGTTCTTGTTCTTTGACAAGAATTATTATTCGCACAGATTCATCAGCTAAATTGGGTAAAAATTTTTTAGGAATTTTGACAATTCCATCTTTAATATTACCTGAAAATTCGATAGCTCTCATAAAAATATCCTTTCACAAACAAACTTGATTTTACTTTCCCAATTTCATAATTTCAACCTCGTTATTTTGCAATCATTTGCTCATTCCTAACCCAATCCATGTAATAACGGCAGGTCAGGGTAGAGTGAGCTAAGAAATTCATCGCATGGCAAACAGAGTATACCATTTTTTAACATGCGTTCCTTGCCGCGATAAAGAAAAATGGTTTTGGCTTCGGGATAATCTTCATGAAAGGCAGAAAGAGCGGCCAGATCTTCGATACGAATTTTTTCAGTATTTTTTACCTCAATTGCCCAAAACCCAAGTGTTCCAAAAACAACAAAATCTACCTCAACTCCCGATCTTGTACGCCAAAATGAGATTTCATGCTTTTCGGTTGTATAATCTTTCCATGCCATCAGATGTTGTGCAACAAGACCTTCTAATCCCGCTCCATTTATTTCTGATTCACTGTCCTTTATTGATTTTGGACGTAGCGCACGATAAACACCGGCATCAAAAAAATAAAATTTGGGATGAGAGCTAAGTTCTCGTTTTGCTCTCTGAGTAAAAACATTGATTTGATAACAGATCAGTAAATCTTCTAAAATAGAGATCCACTCGTTTACAGTTGTTCGTTTTACATGGCATTCGCGGGAAATGTTTGTGACATTTAAAATGGCACCATGAGAAAGGCTCATTATCTGCAAAAATCTGGTAAAGGGTTCAATGTGGCGGATGAGTCCTTCCATTTTTACCTCTTCTTCCAGATATAAATCTATGTAGGCATTTAATGTTGATTTGTAATCAGGATAAGAAAAACGAAGTGGCAAAAGCCCATAGTTTAATGCGTCTTCAAGATTAAACTGTTCTTTAAGTTCACAGGCCATAAAAGGATGGAGTACCTTTTTAAATGCTCGTCCTCCAAGCAGATCTACACCTTGCCTTTTGAGCTTTCTAGCACTTGAGCCGGTAAGAATAAATTTCCACATACGCTTTTTTTCAATAAGCATGTGTACGATTGGCAAGAGCTCCGGGATTTTTTGAATCTCATCAATTACAATTGTTTTTCCATCTGGCTGTGCGCCAACTAGCTCTGTTAAATGATCTGGGTTTGCAGTAAGCCGATATCGAATGTCCGCTTGTCGCAAATCGATTAATAATGCATCTGGATGATTTTTCGCAGTCATTGTTGATTTGCCAGTCCCTCTAGGACCGAAAAGAAAATAGCTTGTTTCGGGGTCCTTAAAGACTCGAGTTATATATTTTAAATTCATTTTTTAGCCTTTATTTAAAACAAATCGATATTTTAAACAATTTGACGCCGGTTTCGTCATTTTGAGACTCATTATGACGATAGCGGTGTCAATTTGCAAATAAATGATTAAAAACGCTAAAAACTATGAATTTTAAACTTGAAACTACTCTTTTACCTCAATTAAAACAGAAGCGATTTTCATCTTTACACTATTTTCCAAACAATATAAAATCATTTTCTTAACCCAATTCTCAACCCAATTTTATTCTTAATTTTAAAAGGAGTTTTGTAATGAAGCGAATATCTTTTTTGGGCAGTGCAATATTATTTTTAACTCTTTGTTCCCAGCCCATTTATGGAGAAAACAGTTATCTTTTTTCTTCTGAATCAGTTACGGAAGGGCATCCTGATAAAATTTGTGATCAGATATCAGATGCTGTTCTTGATGCTGCACTTGCACAAGATCCGGATTCCCACGTTGCGTGCGAAACGCTTGCTACCCTTGGCATGGTTGTAGTTACCGGAGAAATTACAACATCTGCAACAATCAATGTGCAGGATGTTGTTCGGGGTGTTTTGCGTGACGCCGGATATACCCATCCGGATTATGGAATGAGTTGCGACAGTTGTGCTGTTATTGCGGCAATTAATAAACAAAGTCCTGACATTGCACAGGGGGTAAAGGAAACGAAAGAACATGAGCAGGGAGCAGGGGACCAGGGGCTTATGTTTGGTTATGCATGTACTGAGACCCCTGAACTTATGCCGTTGCCAATAAGTCTAGCTCACAAGCTTGCGTTCAAACTTTCGCAGGTACGAAAAGACAGGACACTTTCATGGTTGCGTCCGGATGGAAAAACTCAGGTTACCGTCAAATATGTAGACGGTAAGCCTGCCAATGTTACAGCCGTAGTTATTGCCGCGCAACATGATCCTGCTGTTTTGCAAGATGTGATTAAACAAGAGGTAATAAAAAATGTAATTTTACCGATATGCGGTAAGTATGTAACGTCCCAAACCAGATATTTTGTTAATGAAACAGGATCGTTTGCAATTGGTGGGCCGCAAGGCGATACGGGATTAACAGGAAGAAAAATTATTGTTGATACTTATGGTGGAATGGGCAGACATGGTGGAGGTTGCTTCTCTGGAAAAGATCCATCTAAAGTTGATAGGTCTGCTGCTTATATGGCAAGACATGTAGCGAAAAATATTGTTGCTGCTGGTATTGCGGATCGATGCGAAGTTCAGATTGCATACTGCATAGGGGTTGCAGAACCTGTTTCGGTTTATGTTAATACTTTTGGAACATCACAAACAAGTTCTGAAGCAATTGAAAAAGCTGTCAGAAAGGTTTTTCCTCTTAAACCTGCGGGAATAATTAAATATCTTAATCTTAAAAGACCTATCTACAGAAAAACGGCGACCTACGGACACTTTGGACGAGAGAATGAGCCAGATTTCACGTGGGAACAGACAAATAAGGTAAATGAGCTTAAGCAAGCACTTGCATCACAAAGTAATAACTAAAATAAAGTTTGTGAAAATTGAAATAGTAGAAAAAGGGGCGCGAATGCGCCCCTTACGAAATTCAGAATTATATTTTTGGATTAAGAAATTTTTAATCGATTTTTGTTGGTTTTTACAATTTCAAGGTTCATTTGGGTTTGTTTCTGGTACCTGTCCCATGGCTTTAATGAATCTATCCAGGTATCGTCCGGTTGCCTTTTTGGTGACATTACTTTTCAACTCCATAAACTCTTCGATTTCTCGTTTTGTTGTCTGCACAACAAACTCTTTTGATATGCGACCTCTTTTAAGGTTTTTGTTTACTTCTTTCATTATCTTATGAGTTAGTGTGTCGTTGTGCTTTGCGCTGATTCCCTTATTGCGAATCATTAATCTAACCAATTTTTCTGCAATTGGGGCAGAGATTTTTTCCGGAGCGGTAGCTTGTTGGTGCGTATGCTTGTGGCGGTTTAGAATCTCGGCGTTTATGGAATTACCGTTATTATCGTTAGGATTCTCAGCTTCAAGCTTGGTGAAAACTTTGCCAATAATCTCCGGAATGGCAGATTCGTCAACAACCAGCTCATTAAAATCATTAAAATATGCTGCTTTATCAAGCTTTTTATAGACCATGCTTTTAACTTTATCCCAAAGTTCTTTTATTTCAGTGTTATTTTTGATTTGTAGTTTGTTTACGATAAAATCTTTTGTTGTTGCGCGAATTCTACGACGAGCTAGCTTGTAATTAACTTCGTTTTGAGAGCGTTTGATTTTAAAATTTTCCGGATACGCTGTTTTGAGGTAGAGTTTAAACTCTTTTTGAATCTTGCGTGAATTTGCCTGGCTTATCTGGCCTTCGCGTGAGCTTTCGTAGATTAAGCTGCGGCTTTTAGCCGTAAGCGAGTCAATTTGTTCGGATGATAGTGATAGATTGTGTTTGGCGATCTGTTTATTGAAATAAGATTTAAAATCTTGCAGCGCTTGCTGCGCTGGAATTAAAGTTTCAGCATCGGATGACAGATCCGTCAGTGATGCAGCATCTGATGTTTTAGTCTTTTTTGCATGCCCGGCAATGCCAAAATTTGAGAAACTGAGTAAAACCATCGCTGTGATGACCAAAATTCTAATTGTTTTCATTTTTTTCTCCCCCCTTAATAAAAACGTTGAATTAAAAGTGCATGTGAATTTATTAGCTTTTCAATTTAATTCTACGGTTTCGATTTCATATTAGTCAATAAAAGTAAAATATAATTAAATTCGGCTTAGATATAAAGGTTTAGTTGTTGCCGGAAAATATTAAGTTGGGAATTTTTAAAAAAAGAATTTTTTTAAAAATATCTGAGAGGGGAAAGCAATGAATTTAAAATTTGTAGATGTTAAATTTTAAATTTCTTTACGATGCTTAAAATAATCGTAATTATACTTATCATCCACAAAAATTTTAGCGCTATTATTTTTATAAACGCTTTGTTGTTCGATCGCATCCTACTGTTCCTTTCGCCTATGAAACTAACTGTATTCATGATGACGAATTTGGCGAGTTTTTGTCAATGGTTTAGATAAAAAAGAGGCACACGTTGGTGCGGTGCGGCGCTCAACGTGTGCCCAAACTGAGGTTTTTGGTTTCTTTAGGGATAATTTTTTTACGTGTTAGCTGGAGAAGAATCTATCTCAATTTCTTCTTTTTGGGACCTTTTTTGCAATGGCCATTTTTTCCTTTGCAAGGGCCCTTTTGCTTATTGGCTTTTTCAATTTTGCATGTTCAATTTTATCTGATTTCTCTTCGGATTTGGCTTCCTCTTGTTGGAATTTACTGACCAGCTTCTTCAATCCTGCATCTTTGATTTTGTCCCAAATTTTGTGTGCTCGCTGAGCAATTCTATGAAGTGCTTGCATTGTTGCGCGGGAGCGCGTTTTGGCCTCTAATTTTGCTTTTTCGGCCAGTAGTTTGGCCTCAATTTTACTTATCTCTGAACTGATTGTTGACGCAGTTATATACTCATTAAGTTCAAGTGAATCAAGAAGTTCACGGCCTGTTTTTTCTTCTGAATATGTTACTGCTTGAATCAGGATAGGCAGAAGCTTACCCCACATTTTGGTTTCTTCTTTACTTTGCATTACTTCTTTGGGGTTATCCAATCCGGCGATATCCATATCTCTCTCATTAAATAATTTTAAGATCTGTGCTAAAAAACTCTCCATTTTTTCGATATCAGCAGGATTTTTGGATTCTGGTTTCAAATCTTTTATATTTTGTGTAATAAGCTTTTCTATTCTCTGCGTATTTATTTTTATTCTATTTAATGTGGGACTGGACTTCTTTTCAGAATCTGTTTTTCCTTTCGCCTCTGGTTTCTTTTCAGCCGCTGCTTTCTTTTCAGAATCAGACTTCTCTGGAGATTCGGGTTCCTCTTTTTCCTCTTTCTTTTCTTTTTTGCTTATCTCTGATTCATAACCGGCAGGAAAATCAGATATATACTCATAAAGTTTAAGCGACTTAAGCAGTTCGCTACCTGCGTTTTGTGCCGCGGCCATACCTTCAGGATCCTGTATGGCGCTGACAATTTGCGGTGCAAACTGTTCCCACATCTTTTTTTCTTTAGCGAAATCTTTAATTTTACTGTGCCAGTTATCTTCCTTCCCGGAGCCCTTAACTTTCTGCCCAGTGACTTTAGTCTTACTTTGAACCCTACCCTTTGTACGCAAGCCCCTAACTTGTTTACTTGATTTTTTATCAAGATCCTTATTATCTTCCGGAATGTTCCATAGCTCCTTTTCTCTTTTATCAAAAAGGTTATTCAAGCGCACAAGAGTTCCATGTGTAGCCAGATCATGTATTGCAGTCTTATCGCCAATTTTTTTATTTTCTCGTGAAAGAATTTCTCGAATTTCTTTTGTTAAATGGTCTACCGAAGCGATAGCCTTTTTGACGTCTTTATCCCCGCCCGAACCGCCATGTTTTTTCTCTTTATCCTCGGATTCAGATTTACCACCGGTTCCAGATTTACCACCGGTTCCAGATTTACCACCAGCTTTACCTGGTTCTTTGCTTTCCAATTTACTCTCACCCGGCTTGTTTTTATCCCAGTAGCTTGAACCTGGGGTGTATCCATCATAACCAGTTCCATACCTATCACTACGACCTTTGTAGGATGAAGGGCTGTAGTCTCGGCCATAGCCACTGGATGGGCGATAGGATGGGGTATATCCGGATGGATGTTTAAGTTTCATCTTTTCTATTCTACGTTCGGCCTCTTTCTGCTTCTGTTCTCGCTCTTTTATCTTCTCTTCAAGCGCTTTTTTTGCATCAGGGCTTTGAACTATTTTTGAAATATCATTTGCAAGAGGGGTTATTTTTTGGTTGAACATAGTGACAATTTCTCGTTCTAACCGTTCCCCTTCGTTATTGTTTAAATTTTTATCCTGAGCTGACTCTTTATCTAAATTTTGTTTTGTTTCAAGCTGTTTTAAAAAATCTGCGAATGATAAGTCTTCAGTCGAGCCTGTCGCAGGGGTCCCTATGTCCGAACTTGTAGAACCTGTTACAGGCAACTCCGTTACGGGTAACTCTGCGCCGGCATATAAATTAATATTTAGTAAGCCTGCTGTCAGTAAAATTAATAAATAAAATAATTTTTTCATCTTTGTACTCCGGTTTGTACTTCTGCAGACGTTTGGGGTTTTATGGTTTTTGAGTAATGTGTTTTTTTAATAGATTTTAACTTTTTTTGATCAGTTTGTGGTGTTGGTTTTGCACCGCGTACTTTTTGTTTACTTGGAACCAGTGCGGTATACTCTGGTAAAAGTTCTGCCTCTTTGCCGGCAAGTTCTTCAAGAACTGCTTTATCTTTCTCTTTAGACTCTTCCTCTTCACTTACCTCTAGTTTTTTATTTAATGAATTTAACTCATCAATAAGTGATAAGTATCTCTGTCTTAATTGCTTCATTGAATCTTGTAGCATCATCATGTTGCTGCCAAATCCTGTGGGTGATTTTTGTGGTGAAGCACTTCGTGTCGAGGCGCTCACAGGGGGCGTCAGAAATATTTTTTGATAAATTTTCTTGCTATCAATCAATTCACTTGCAACAACAATCTCATCGATCTTTTTTCTTATCTCATGCAGATATTTTTCTTTGAATTGAGGAGAGAGTTTCTTATTGGCCTCAATGTAATTCTCAAAATTTTTTAAATTTTTATCCATCTCTTTAACAAAACTAGAAAGGGCCTTACGGGATTCTTTGGTTGGTTCGGTTGTGGTTTTGTTTTTAACCTCAATTTTTTTCATATCCGGGTCAAGAAAAAGAGTTCGACGATCCTTTTTCGGTCCGGTGGGTTCTGTTACCTTTTCAGCTGCTCCAGAAATTCCAGTAACGCCCTCTTTTGATGGCACTGCAGGCATTTTGGGTAGACCCTCCTTGCTGTCTTCTGCATCTCCAAGCATTTTTTCCATGTCTTTTGTCAGTTGTTCAAAATCAACATTCTTAAACAGATCCTCAAATACATCTGCTTTGATAAAAAACGAGATACTTGCGCTAACTGCGCAAAATATGATAACTGCTAGACAACGTGATGTTTTCATACGTGATATTTTCATAGCCCCCCCGGCTTTATAAAAGGCCCGAAATATTTAATTTCTAATATAATTTTATAGGATTTGGAATGTTAAAGTCAAACTGTGGGATTAAAAGATGGCTTGATATGGCAAAATCACACTCTTCAGGTTTTTTGTTAATAGAGTTAATGGTGGCTATTGTTATAGGACTGGTACTAATCTCCTCATTAATGCGCATGCAATCACTACTGCTTGAGCTACAGGACTCTTTTTATATGCGGGATAAGGCGTTGGGAATGGCGGTTGAATTGTTGGAGCAGGGTAGTTTGAATAAGACTAACGGCGAATCAGCTATTTTTGTCAGTAATGGGCGTAATTTTAGGCTTAGTTTTGAGCCAAGCTCTTTTGGGCAAAAGAATCTTGCTCAACCAGATAAAGATAAGTCAGTTACAAAAGTTAAAGTAGAGTGGAAATCGTTGGTTGGGAAAAATTGTTGTCTTGAGATATGAAAGAGTATGTGAAGAATAAAGGCTTTTCATTAGTTGAATTTACTGTTTATCTCGCTCTATTTTCATTTATATCAGTACTGTTCTTGGGTGTGGCTTCACGAGCGCAGCTTAAGTTTATGAACGTCTCTTCCGAGCAAGAAAATTTACATAGACAAACCATTGCACTCGATCTGCTAAAAAGAGATTTGATGAGTGCCAGCCAGTATTCCACTGATTGGGATTTGCAGCAGTCCGTTTTTAAAAAACTAACCCTGATTGACAAAAATGTACCGCAGAGCATTGGGGTCTCTTGGTTTATTGGAAATCAGGGCCTTATGCGTGCACAGGGTGAGTATGATTTTGTAAAGCATGTGTGGATTTCTAGAACATCCTGTATTGTTTGCAAATCTATAAAAGAGATCAGTTTTGTTTTGGAATGTAGTGGCGTTTGGGTTGTTTACAAAAGTACCTGTTCCCAGGCTTCGCCCTTCCCACCCCGCTCAGGTAGCTCCGAGGGACAAGTCGTGGCTTCCGACTTCGCCAAGGCTACGACGGACAAAACGCCAGGCACGGCTGGGCAAGAGCAAAAGATTTTTGAACAAAAATTTTTTATAAAATTTAGGAATAGGGTTGTAGCATGAAGAGCAAACTTTCATGCGGTAGCGCTCTTTTACTTGTTTTTATTGTTTCATTTGTTGTGTCACTTGCCGCCATTCGCTGTTGGCATGTGTCGAGTTTAATGTGTGACGTCCAGTACCAGCGTGAACTTTTTTATAAACGGTTTTATCTGACGAACAGAATTTTGAATTCAGGAGTTGATTTGACTTGTAAAAATTTTGATACCTTTTTAAAATTGAAAAAACCAACAGATGTTGATGTGAATTTTTGTTTAACTGAAGTTGAAATTAAAAATGCAAACGTTGCGCGATTTACAGTATTTGCTCCCAAGGCAAAATCTGAAATCAAGACCAAACAATCTGTCTGCAAGACAGATTGTTTGGTCTTGTCTGCCAGCTTGGTGAATGGTAATCAGATTGTTTGTAATCTAAGATGTTTGCTTGAGCGTAACGCGAATGGCAATTTGAATGCTGAAACCAAAGATCAAAATGGTACCGGGATCTCTTTTATGGTTACTTATTTTACTCTCAGCGCTTCTTTATGATGTGGCTTTCTTTTCTTCTGAATATCTTGGATTTCTTGTTTTGCCCTCTTTATTTTTGGTTTTCTGGGTTTTAATTAAAGTGGGACAGACGCTAAATGGTAGCATCGCAAGTAAATTTTATGCCCGCATGGTTCGATACACCGGCCGCTCGTCCCGAGTGCGCACGCAGTGCGTGTATCGAGGGATCGGCCGGCACTCACCACGAGCGGGCAAGTTTGGGCCTTCTGTTTTCTGGTACGGTTTGGCTTGGGGCGTGCTCGTATTTTCATTCCATTTTATCTGGTTATTGGTTCTGCTTCTGGATAAAGTAAAATCCGGCACATGCTTTGCTATTTTTGTCTATCTGTTCAGCATAACTTATTTTTCTTTTACAAGTGCTGTGTGGGTTTGGGTTACGCAGTTAATTTTCAGAAAAGTTCGCGACTATTTCTCTTCTTGCGACTATTACTGTTATAGTGCTGCACAATTTTCAATATTTCTTATTACTTGCTACTGCTATTTTTATCTGCTTGAAAATTATGCGTTGTGGTTTTTGGGGAGAATAGAGGGTTATCCGTTTTTAAATCCATTAATCCCGTTGGTTAATTTTGAATTATTTACGAAAACATGTGTGTTTGCAGGTATTTTGTTTGGCAGGGGAGTTGGCTATCAGTCTGGCTTGCCCGCTTGCAAACTAGCAGCAGCAGACGGCGTCGAGTTTATTTATCTAAAACCGGATACTGCATCTTTTGACCAAAATTCGGTTAGCTATGAGTATCAGATTTACAGAAAACTTTGTGATCTAAAGTTGTGGGAGAGACGGGATGAAGACAGGCAGTTTATAATCCTTGCGCCGGAGAGTTCATTTCCTTTTCCGTTGAATACCTATCCCGGGTTTATTGAGCTGTGGAGTAGCGTTCTGCCTGACAATGCACATCTGTTCATAGGGACACAGCACGAATTTAAGGGAAAAATTTGTCAGGCGGTGAGTTGGGTAAATCAACGTCGCATAAAAAAAATTTATGTTAAAAAACATTGCGTGCCATTTGTAGAAAAAATCCCCCGTTTTTATAAAAAGCTTGAAGTGTTGCAACGTATTTTTTTGAATAAAGCTTTTTCCCAAGAGATTTCTCAATTCTCCAGGGCAAAAAAGTTAAAACAAGAGAATTATTTTGAATTTAACTGTATTGGGGATTCGCAAAACCCAACTGCAGTTGGCAGGATCATTTTTATTCCACAAATATGCTCAGAGCTGTTTTTTGTCTCGAGTTATAAAACTTTTTCTGGGATTGTTAAGGCATGTAATGCCGGGAGCCGGGATAAACCAGCGGGTTGCCAGGCGAATTCTGCATATATCATATTTTCCGTGAATGACAGCTGGTTTATGGGTTACTTTAAAAAAATCATGCAGGATGGGGCGAGGCTGAAATCTGTTTTAAGTGGGATTCCACTTATTTACGTTGGGCATGAAAAATTAAAATTCTTGGATACAAATTTTTAGGCATTCTGTTATAATTTTCTACACGTGTTTACTGTTTTTTAAACTTATCGTTAAATGCGATTAATCCCAAATAAAAGAGGGCTGATTATGAAAGTGTACATGCTCAAAGACGTTGTAAATGTTGGTATGGCAGGAATGATGATAAATGTTTCGGATGGCTATGCCAAAAATTTTCTTTTTCCTCGCAAGCTTGCCACTCAAGTGACTGATGAAAATGCCTCAAGTTTTAAGGTGAAAGTTGAAGCTGTGAAGCAAAAAACTGAAATCATCAACAGTAAAGTGGCAATGTTAGCCGAAAAAATAAAATCTCTTCATCTCACAATCAAAGAGAAGACTCATGATGATGGAAAACTTTATGGTTCAGTTGGACCGGACGAAATTGTTGAGTTGCTTAAAAAGAATGAGATCATTGTGAACCGCAAACAGGTTGAATTTGATAAATCTGTAAAAGCAATCGGTGAACATAAAGTTACTGTAAGACTTTCATCGAAATTAAAGCCTCAGTTTACATTAAAAGTTGTCGATATATCAAAGAATTGACACACAAAAATTGATTAGATTGCGCACTTTAGATTTTTAAACTAGGGATTTGATGTCTGAGTTAGCATACAGGGATAATTTTCAAGAAAGCAGAGCGGTTCAGACTGAATCGGTGCTGGGTAAAAGATTGCCGGCCAGTGTTGAAGCCGAAAAGGCTGTACTGGCTGCAATTCTTTTAAATGACGAGAATTTAACCCTAGTGACCGATATTTTAAAGTCTTCCGATTTTTCGCTTAAACAACATCAGGTTATTTATCAAGCGATTGCTGATTTGGCACAATCTAATAAAAAACTTGATTTGCTCGTGTTGCAGGATTACCTGGATACGAAAAAATTACTGGATGCTTGTGGGGGCATTACCTATCTCATAGAGCTTCAGGAAGACATTCCATCTATTGGTCTTGTTGTGCAGCACGCAAAAATTGTTAAAGATAAAGCTGTTTTGCGTGATCTGATACATTCCGCCGCTGATATTATAACAACCTGTTACAATCAGGATATTGATGAGATTGACAGTGTTCTTGATTCAGCAGAAAAAAAGATTTTTCAGATTTCAAATAAACTTGCGCCGACAACATTTGTCCAGCTTGATATCTTATTGAAGAAAACTTTTCAAAATTTGGCCAAAGTCAAATCGTCTCGCGAAGGGGTCACGGGAATTCCTTCAGGGTTTGCAAAATTTGATGAGTTGACATCTGGTATGCAGAATGGAGATCTACTTATTTTGGCTGCTCGTCCCTCTATGGGAAAAACCGCTCTGGCTCTTAATTTTGCCCTAAATGCCTGGCATAGCGGTTCATCGGTTGGAATATTTTCGCTTGAAATGTCGTCGGAGCAGCTAGTTTTGCGTATGCTCTCAGCAGAGGCGCAGATTCCGCACCAAAAGATTCGAAATGCAATGGTCTCGTCTGACGAATGGATGGAATTAACCAACACTGCGGCAAGTCTGGCGGAGGCAAAAATTTTTATTGATGATTCACCTGGTCTAAATATTCTGGAATTGAGAGCAAAAGCGCGAAAGCTTAAAGCTCAGTACAACATCAGTTTTCTTGTGATTGATTATTTACAATTGATAAGTTCCAGTCAAAGACATGAAAATAGAACACAGGAAATTTCTGCAATATCCCGTTCGCTTAAAGCTTTGGCTAAGGAGTTGGGAATTCCGGTCTTAGCACTGTCGCAGTTGTCTCGGTCGCTTGAAAGTCGGATGGATAAACGGCCTTTGTTGTCTGACTTACGTGAATCAGGTGCTATTGAGCAGGACGGAGATGTTATATTCTTCATTTATCGGGATATTCTCTACAATCCAGACACGCAGAATCCGGATATTGCAGAGATAATCATTGGCAAGCAACGTAACGGGCCCACCGGTCAACTTAATGTCAAATTTAGAGGCGATATAACGCGGTTTTACGACGTTTCTGATCATGAGTATCCAATGTAATTGCCAGTATCACTAAAAAGTATAAATTATGTTTATCGAGTTATAAAAAACTTATGAAAACAATGCAAGGACCAAGATGAAAATAAATTTGAAGATAAAAAAGTTAGTGTTTTGTGGAATACTTCATTTGTTTAGCGTGATTAATGCTATGGATTGCAGCTCTCTAAATTTCTATAATTTAAAAAACAAGGATTTGACGAAGCAAGAAAGTATGGATTTCATTGAGGCTTTATGTTGTTATTTTGAACAAAATCAATCTTCACTGAAATACTATTGGTACTGTGGTGCAAAGGAGTATGCTGATGGGAATAGTTCATTTCCACAACCTAGTAAAGAGTCCGATCTTAACATGGCAATAATGCGCATATCGTGTGCTCTTGAATGTTATCTAAGAAATACCCCTCAGGAGTGCTGCCCCCACAAAGAGGAACATTTTAAAATACAAGATATGGACCACTTTTACTCGATTATAACAAGGGTTGAAAACAGTCCTATCTCAAAGGCTTTCGTGCAAAAATCAGCTATTCAAGACATAGTACCTGATCCCGGTAAGGATTATCGTGTTGGTTGGGCCCAAAGACCGTCCCAAGCGGATATCCATCGAGCAATTCAATTTAAGGCTGCGCAATTATTAAGTGTTATTAACCAGGGAGTAGGGGTAGGGACTGTCCGAAAAATAATCGATAGGCGTAACATAGAACTTCGTAGCATTTTAGATATAAATCGTTACAAAAATAAGAATCTTAATCAATTTGGATATGGCTATGGGTTGAATCAATGTGTGCTATTTCATGCTATTGCAGGAATTTTGAATTGTGCTGATAAACAGAGTTTGAACAACTGCTTCGAACGCCTTGGATTTATTTCAGTTGCAATTATAATGGATGGATTAACAGATACAGATCAGACGGGATATGAGAAAAAATTACCACGAACTCAATTTGAAAAGCAAACCTTACGCGAGATTCTGAGAAATAGGGATTTTATTCAAGCAAACATTTTCAATAACAAGGACGAGATTAGATCTTTAATAGCTCAAATCTTAGACAAGGAATACAAACCGTGTTTTTTTAGTCTGGATCTTAAAGCAGAAGATAACGTTGATCAGCATTAAGAAATTTCTCCGGTAGACAGTCCAATTTTTTAGATTTATTTTTTATCCTTGAATAAAAAGGTTCTAAGAGTGTCATGAATGGGGAGAGTGAGATGAATGGTGATTCGGTTATTCTTGGAGTTGATCCCGGTTTTCACGTAACCGGTTATGCAATTTTAAAAAAAGAATCAGGCAAAACGTTTCTAATTGATTGTGGTTATTTGAAAATGAGTTCGGCTCAGACACTTTCAACTCGTGTCGGAATTTTCTATAAATTTTTTAATGAAAAAATTACAACATGTTGTGTACGTGAGATAGCGCTAGAGACATCCTTTTTGGGTAAAAATGCTCAAACATTTTTAAAGTTGGGGTATTTGCGAGGGGTCTTATATCTTTTGGCCGATCAACATGGACAAATCTTGCACGAATTTGCGCCACGTGAGGTTAAAGCTGCGGTTACCGGTTTTGGAGGTGCGAGCAAGGAGCAGGTGGCGAATATGGTTTTTCGCTTGTTTCCTAGAGTTTCTGAATTGGGGGTTTCGGTTCAAAGTGACGTTACTGATGCTTTGGCTATCAGTCTTTGTGGTCTGTGGATGCCTGGTTCGGTGTTGGCCCGAGCGATGAGGTCTTAAATTCTGGGCGCCCACAAAATTTTTTTTCCACATTTTAAATTATGTGTACTGAAGCAGCACAATCCCTACATGTCTTAACTGAAGTAATTCTACAATATTGAAATGTCCAAATTCAATAGAGAGGGAAAGAGCGGTATATCCATAATGCTCATTTTCGGGATTGATAATGGGAAGATTAGGATTGGCATTATGATCAAGGAGCAAGCAAACGATCGCTTCATAACCCATTGCAGCAGCAAAGTGGATGGCTGCCCAGCCATCCCGTGGATGTTCAGGGTTGATAATGGGAAGATTAGGATTGGCATTATGGTCAAGGAGCAAGCGAATAACGGCTTCATGGCCATATTCAGCAGCAAGGTGGATGGCTGTGCGTCCTTCCCAATTAATGGTGTTAGGGTCTGCCAAAAAATCTTCAAGAAGTAAACGAGCAATGTCTGCATGGCCAAATCGAGCGGCGATATGGAGGAGTGTCGCCCCTTCTATAAAAGTAGTGATGTCAGGATCAACACGAAAGGATTGAATGAGCAGACGAACAACAGATTCATGTCCATGTATCGTGGCAAGAAGTATGGCTGTATAGCCATGTCCTTTGCCTCGAGGATTATTAATGAAGGCATCGGGGTTGATGGGAAAAGCTTTTTGTTCAAGAAGTAACCGAATAACAGCTGTCCGACCACTTTCAGCGGCAAGATGTAGGGCAGTATAGCCATGCCAATCAGATCCAGGATTGTTGATGGGGGCCTTAGGATCGACACCATGTTCAAGAAGCTCGCGAATAACATTTGCATGACCACATTCAGCAGCAAGGTGTATTGCTGTTGCCCCATGTACTTGATCTCCTGGATTGATAACGGGTAGGATGGGATTAACCAAGTGAATTTTAATGAGTAAATGAACAACGCTTGCATGACCATTTTCAGCCGCAAGATGTAGGGCTGTATAGCCATGCCATGGGTGTAGGGGATTGTTAATGCGGGTGTTGGGATCAAGCTCGAAGGTTTCAAGGAATAAACGAACAATGTTGGTCAGTCCCTTTTTAGCAGCAAGGTGAAGGGCTGAAAAACCATGCCAATCAGATCTAGGATTGTTGATGGTGGTGCTGGGATCAATACCAAAAGTTTTGACTAGTAATCGAATTATATCCGCACGTCCTATTTGAGCAGCGAAATGGAGGGCATTCCGCCCATTGAGCCAATTGTCTTGACCAGTGTACGTACCACGCACAAGCACCGGGTTCTTATCCAAAAGATCTCTTATCTGGCACTCATTGGTTGGTGTTGCTTCTAGAGCAGCTATAAAGGTATCCCAGATGGTTGCGGCTTCGGTTGGGATCTGTTGGGGTGATACCGCTGCGCCCATCAAGGGTGATGCAGCTTGAAGGATGAGCGTGGCAGTAAGCACAAAGAATAGTTTTTTTGACATGGAATACCCCCCTAAATCTTGTTTTGTTCTAATAGAAAATAATTATAAACCAGATGGTATTGTCTGTCAAAGAGGTGCAAAAAACGAGTAAAAAGTTGAAATTTTAATCGTCCAGGAGCAATTCTTTGAGGTTTGCCTCGTAATTCTTAGAAATATTTGCACATAATTCCCGAGGTCAACATTCTTAAATTCTGAGCCCTGATTGAGAAGGCAGTTTGATTAAATGGGAATTATGCTTGACAAGTGACGTCTGATAATGATTATTATGTTAAAAAATGGATCTAAATTTTAATTGAGTTACTGCGACTGACGTCGCGTAACAGCAATTAAACCTTCGAATCTTTATTGAAAAGGATAGATTAAACAGACCATTAATTGCATAGCTATCCCAACCAGTCACACGATCCCTTACAATTACATTCTATCCAAACCAATCAAACGACATATAATTAAAAATGAAAAACAAATTATTTTAAACCCAAAAGAGGAAATGCCTAAGCGTTTTTATCATTTGTAAGCTGGTTTGCGCTTTACATGAGATTTTTGTGCAAAACTATAAAAGCTATTTTCGGAGTTTTCAGATGAAATAGAATACACAAAACAACCGCCATGTAATAAATTACATGGCGGAAAAAGGAGAAAGGAGAGTAGTAATGAAGTCTATTAAAATTTTTGTTTTTTATCTTTTGGATACTTATCCACTATAACTTTCAATTACTGTATTCAATCTAACTGATTCTACAAGAAAATCAAGCTCTTTTTTTATTTGCTTTCATGAAAAAGAATTAATCATTAACTTTTCAAATATGAAATTTATTTATAAATAATGATCATAAAAGCCAATTTTGCTACAAAAAATGTCAATTTCGTCTAATTAAGTCGCTTTTAATTAAGCTACTTTAAACTGGAGCATTGATGCTAAACTAAATTCTAATAAAGTCAAATTCAAAACATGCAAAATATTAAATTTCAACAAAAAGGGCTTGTTTAAAGTCGAAAACATCAAGAGCAATAGGACTAGTTATAAAAACCTGAAAGTCTTTTTCGTTTAAAAGATTAATCCCCCTTCTCAAATTCTGCTGATCAAAATCGGTCAAAAAATCATCCAAAAGCAGTACACCTGGGATCCCTGCTTGCTCCATGCAATCTAATTGAGCTATTTTGATTAAGAAGATAATTAACTTTTGCTGTCCCCGGGATGCATAAATCTTGGCCTTCTTTCCATAAAAATTAATTACAAAGTCATCCAAATGCGCACCATAAAAACTTCGTCCTAGGGCATTCTCCATCTTCTGGCTGTCTTTTACTGCATACTCTTTCCAAAAATCTTCAAAGGTATCAGACTCCCCTGCACTGTTTTTTTGCATGTAAGAAAACTTTATCTGAAAATCAGACTCCGGTACATCAAAATAACTTTTCAGTAGACGGTTTACCCGATTTTCCAACATACTCAGATAATCTAAACGTACCCTCTGTAAAGCAACTGTTCCCACCCAGAGCTTCTCTGACCAAATCAAAAGCTCATCCGTCAATGCCGGTGTAACTGACATGCCTAATTTTATCTGCCTAAGAAGGCTGTTTCGCTGCTCCAATACCTGATTATAACGCCTGAAAACGGCGTATAAGTCAGGGGTTAAAAGTAAGGTTGAGTAATTCATCAAGGCACGTCTAAATTCAGGCGCCCCCGAAACCACAATAATGTCATCTGCGCAGAGAGATACGGCTCTGTATTGAGAAATGAGCTCTCGATAGGAATTAATCGGCTTTTGGTTATGTTTTACAAGTTTGCCCTGCTCATTACCAAAACCAACTTGAATCTGACTAGTCATCTGACTGTTTTCAACATCAAGCTCAATAAAAAAATAATCTTGATCAATTTTAACCAACTCACGATTTAGATGAGTACGAAAAGATCTGAGGTAGCAGCAGTAATGCAATGCTTCAAGAATAGAACTTTTCCCTGAACCGTTCTTGCCTTTTATAACAACAACTTTTTCATCAAATTCAACCTCTTTTTCAGAGAAACATCTGAAATTACGCAACTTAAGTTTTTTGATATGCACAGTTAATTGCTCTTAACTCTGCGAAATCGAAACAGGCATTACAAGATAAGTTTGAATAAAGTTATCATCCTTTGTTTCAAAAATAATCGGACGAGCACCATTTTTAATAAAGAACTGCAGGCTCTTTTCAGGGAAACCTTGTAATCCATTCAAGATGTATGGAGCATAAAAACGGCTCTCTATCTCCCCGCCTGAAAAGTCATCCATTGTCAAATCTTCATCAAGTTTTCCAACCTCTTTATTTAGCATGTTAACCTTTAGCGTTCCAGGAATAAACCTGAAAGTTGTGGAAACAAACTGACCTGCAAGTAAGCAACTTGTACGTTTCAACGTTTTAAGCAGAGAATCTTTTACCACTGTTGCAGGTAAAAAGCCATCTTTTTCCAAAACGGGTTTATACGCAGGAAATGCATCAGAGATAAGTTTGGTGAAAAAATTGAAGTTTTTTCCGGAGAACACAAGTTGATTTCCACATGTTCCAAGAAAGATACTATCTTCAATACCTGAATTTTCGAAAAGTTTTTTTATCTCCATTACTGCACGTTTTGGGAGTAACCATTTTTTTTCTTCAGCCAATGAGTACTTTGTTGTTGTCACATGAGCAAGGCTATGTCCATCCGTTGCAATCATACTCATCTCTTTTGGATTAATCTCAAGCAACATCCCATTCAACGCCGGATTAGAATTATTTTGAGGAATAACAAAAGAGACTTTACTAATCATGTCCAAAATAAATGATGCTTTGAAATCCATTAGATTTTCGATGCGTTCAGGAAATGGTGGAAACTCCTGCGCATCTCTAATATTAAGGGAAAGATCAACCCCTCCGGATTTTAGACTAATCTGATTTTGATTGACATTAAACTCGATTTCGCCGTCAAGTTCTTTGACCAATTCGAAAATACGCTTTCCAGAAATCAAAAAGCTACTTGTTTCCAAAACATCACTTTCAATTGCCATACTTGATTGCAAGCTAATCTCCAGATCGGTTGCCTTAAGAGTCAGCTCGCGCGGAGTGATTTGAAAAAGAATAGATTCTGTAACATCAAGCGTGGTTCTTTTACTACAAATTGGCTGCATTGATGCCAGTAGAGATAACAAATCTCTTTGGGATGCTATAAATTTTCCGGTCATATCAAATTCCTTCGTACTCAATGAAATTTATTTTACTTACGTCGTAAATTACTTTGCATGTTTTTACACTTCTAGTATTATACAACATCAAGACAAATCAGCCAAGTTGTAGATGCACACAAAAGAGTATAATATGTTAAATTTACAAACCAACGATTTAATAGAAACACGGCTCAAAGAGTTCAAGCAATTAAACAAGCTTGATACAAAACATTGGTTCAGCGAGTTATGCTTTTGCATTCTGACAGCAAATTCAAAAGCTGAAACTGCTATCCGCATTCAAAAAGAGATAGGCCTCCAAGGTTTTATAAATTTAACCCAACAAGAACTCGCGCAAATTATTAGAAGTAATAAGCACAGATTTCACAACAATAAAGCAAAATTCATAGTACAAGCAAGAGAGTTTATTGATATTAAAAGTAAAATTGAGAATTTACCTGGACCGCAAGCCCGTGAATTTTTGGTCAAAAATATTAAGGGGTTGGGGTACAAAGAGGCCTCTCATTTTTTACGCAACGTTGGGTTTGATGATGTTGCTATCATAGATCGTCATATTTTACGATTTTTACTGCAGCAAAATCTGATTTCTTCTATTCCCAAACACTTAAACCCAAAGCATTATCTCGATTTTGAGCAAATTTTAGCCAAATTTGGGCTTGCTCATTCCCGATTGGATCTTATTATCTGGCAAAAAATGACTGGCTGCGTTCTGAAATAATCTTTTCACGCTTAATTGACAACCTGTCAATCGCTTTGCTATCATAAATTTAGAGTAAACAAGTTTGGTAGCAGTATTTTATTAATTTTTTGGGAAAAGGGAGAATCCATGAGAAGTAGTTTAAAGATATTGGCGTTGCTAGTAGTTTTCACACAACTTAGTGCTACAGCAATGTTTGCAGCTAGTTTAATTTTCACAAATTTAATTACGGATTTGAGTGAAAAAGGTATTAATGTAAAGGTAAATACAACACAATCTATTAATTATGGCTATAAGGGGACTATTACATATAATCTCTCCCCCCAAACAATACCAGTAAGTCCAAATACATCACAATATACTGGATTGATATATATCACGTTAACTGCACAGGTGAGCGGTATTACTATTTCAACGGATCCTAACTCAAAATCATCAATTAAAGCAATCATAACAGATAATAACGGAAAACAAATACCAGGCGCTTCAGTTTCAGGTTCATTTGTTCCATCTCTGAAATACTAATGTTGGAATTAAGAAGTTGAGATTAAGAAGCCTCGTTCTTATGCGAGGCTTCTTTTTATGCCATTAAATACCTTTCTGTCTCGTTTTTATGCAATTTTTGCATATTTCAATGTATTTTATCAAATTAAATATTAATATTTTGTATAAAACACAAAATTCAGCCTCTTTTACCGTTTGTAATTATTTTATCTTGTGGTAGAATTAACGGTAATGCTGGGCGCTGTGTTGGCCCCAGTAAAATCTAAAGCAATTTATAATGGAAGGTTATATCATGGAGAAGCGTTTATTTTTAATACCTTTGATGATGCTGTCCCTTCAAACATCATCATCTTTTTGTGCAATCGCACCTAATTCACAATCGAAACCAGATTCAGACTCGTCGCTTGCAGAATTAGTATCAATGGATAACTTTATGATACTTGTCACGATGATCTTGAGCGATGGGCCAATAGATACACCGGAAAAGATTTTGGCTGCTATTAAAAAAATCGTTAGATTACGAAAAATCAACAAAGATTTTAATTCATTATTAACCCCAGAACGAATAGGCGGGATTCTTTTAGCTGCAGGCACTGATATTAATGCCACTAATAAAGATGGCAAAACAGCATTGCATTTGGCTGCTACATGGGGTAATGTAGAGTGCGTAAAAATACTTTTGCAGGCAGGCACTGATATTAATGCCACTGATAAATATGGCCAAACAGCATTGCATTCGGCTGCTACATGGGGTAATGTAGAGTGCGTAAAAATACTTTTAGCCGCAGGAGCCAATGTTAATGCCACTGATAAAGATGGCCAAACAGCATTGCATTCGGCTGCTTATCTTGGTCATGCAGTTGGTCATGCAGAATGCGTAAAAATACTTTTAGCCACAGGAGCCAATGTTAATGCCACTAATAAATATGGCCAAACAGCATTGCATTCGGCTGCTACATGGGGTAATGTAGAGTGCGTAAAAATACTTTTGCAGGCAGGCACTGATATTAATGCCACTGATAAAGATGGCCAAACAGCATTGCATGCTGCTAGTAATGGTAATGCAGAATGCATAAAAATACTTTTGCAGGCAGGTGCTGATGTCAATGCCACTGATAAGAAAGGCAAAACAGCATTGAATTTGGCTTGTAATGAAGAATGCGTAAAAATACTTTTGCAGGCAACTCAAAAACTTGTGTAACGCAAGACGGCTAGCCAGAAAATTTGTATTCTATGAACCGTATGGAGCAAAATCCCGAAATTGTTAGCATGCTAAATGATATAGTTAAGCAGATGTCAATAAAACATATATGGCAGGCAAGCCACTTTTGTTTTTTAATGCTATTTCTTTACAATCAGATTTGTACGGAAAATTCATTAAAAGACCATTAATAAAAATTAGTAGGTTAAAAATAATGAAAGGCTAATCATGGAATGTATGAAAAAATTAATGTTAGCAGCAATGTTAACCCTACAACTTCCATCTGCAATGATGGGAATGGAGCAAGGGGCAGGAGCAGAGGCGACAATAATAGATGTGGGAGAAGATGAGGTTTTGGGAACATTAATAATGCCAGGGGTATTTGAAAATATCTTTGATCAAATTGTTGGGTCAGTAGATACACCAGAAAAGATTTTGAATGCCATAAAAAACCTTGTTCGGGTAGCTAATGTTAACAAAACTTTAAGAAATAAACTAACTCCAACGGAAATAGCAAAACTTCTTCGTAACGCAGGAGCAGACCTTGATGCCGTTGATGTATTTGGCCATACAGCGTTACATGAGGCTGCAAGTAATGGACTGACAGAATGCGTAAAAATCCTTTTAGCCGCAGGAGCCAATGTTAATGCCGCTGATGAAAATGGGCATACAGTGCTACATTGTACTGTCGTTAGAGACAAAGTAGAATGTTTAAAAATTCTTTTAGACAGGACTCACGCATCAAAGTGCTGAAAGCCCTTTGAAAATCTAGAAAATCTATCAATTAAAAAGTTCACAGTTTTCGTCTCAAACCGTCTGAGCGCTTGTTCTACGTTATCAAGTCTAGAAAATTTGCGCTCCAGCTGGGCAAACGCATAAGCCAAAAGCACAGACGCTACATGATTGTGCTGTGTTTCACAGGACTCACGCATCAAAGTGCTGAAAGCCCTTTGAAAATCTAGAAAATCTATCAATTAAAAAGTTCACAGTTTTCGTCTCAAACCGTCTGAGCGCTTGTTCTACGTTATCAAGTCTAGAAAATTTGCGCTCCAGCTGGGCAAACGCATAAGCCAAAAGCACAGACGCTACATGATTGTGCTGTGTTTCAAGCGATCTAGAAAAACATTCTTGCAACCCGATTTCTTGTTTTGTGGTTCTGTTCAGCTCTTCAACTTTCCATCGTTTTTTATAGTTTGCAACATGTTCACGAGGCAAAGCTTTATATGTTGCCACTTGAAAGACAATCGATTCTCTGCCTTTTTTGTCAAAACGACGCACGATTGTAAGCTCTAGATCAATTGAATGCCAAGCGACAGATATTGTACGAGCCATCTGACGGCCCTTGGGCCGCAATCCCTTTTTCTTCAAAAGATCTTTAATTTTGATTCGCTCGCCATCGTATTCAACAACGCGATTGCTATGCATTCGAGCCTCCAGTTTGATGTTTTCGAGCCTGCACCATCGTACAAACTCGACTGATGTGTAAAGTCCATCAACAACCACAATTATTTTCTTGTCTGGGAAAAGTTTTATGGCTGTTTTTACAAATGATTTTGCAATTTCATCTTTTGTTGGAAATTTTTCGTCGATTGAATCGAGAATTTCTTTTGCAAAAATGTACGCACAATCGATTGGGATTGCAAATTTACCATCTGTGATTATGCCAATCACCAACTTGTAAGCCATGATACTGCGACCAATTTTCGTATCAAAGAACATTCCAGCACCCTGCATAAATCTCGAATAAATTTTTCGCAACAAGGTATCATCAATGCCTACACATAAAATTTCATTTTTTGCAAACATAGATTGGCAAATGCTTCTTGATACGTTGAAGCTGTGCGCTGCTGGATGTAGCAACCTTTTTACAGTGTCACCACTTCGCTGAATTAGTAATCCCATATTTTCGAAGCTTCTCTTGCCTCTAGACAACAATGTTAAGACTGGATATTTTAGAACTGTGCTTGAATAAAGCATTGTACTCTCCTCAGATTTTGATTTGTACGATCAAACCCTTCTGAGAGAGTACATTTTTTTTGTAGATCAGACTAGATCAGGCAGTTTGTTATTTTGAGGAAGTCCTGTTTAGATGCAGGCGCAGACTTTAATGCTGTTAACGGAGTTGGCCTTACAGCATTGTATTATGCTGCAAAAAATAACCTTACACGATGTTTTGATATTCTTTTGAATGCAGGAGCGGATGGCTATACTGCATTGGATTGGGCCGCCAAGCATGGCAGTGTAGTATATTTGCAAAGGATTTTGAATGCAATAACAGCCCGTGGCGATCTTAACGCATGCAGGCTACAAACAGCATTGTTGATTCTCATCAGAAAAAAACACCCGCCAGAATGTGAAAAAATGCTTCTAGGGGCAATGCGAACGGCAAAAGATCTAGAGACAATGCAACCGGTAGAAGCTTACTATTAGAAGAGGACAGGGTGACAGTTAAGTTAGTCGTATAGCTATTTCAGGCAATTATGCCCTCGGATGCTTCTCATCATAAACCTTTCTTACCTGTTTATTCTCAAGATGCGTGTAGATCTGGACAGTAGAAAGGTTTTCGTGTCCCAAAATTAATTGTAACGACCGAATATCCGCGCCTTTTTCAAAAAGATGAGTTGCCAAAGAGTGGCGCAGACTGTGTGGGGATATATTTTTCAAAATATTGGATTTGCTCAGAATATTTTTTAAAGCAAGCCAGAAGAGTTGCCTGGACATAGGCTTGGTATGGTTTTTATGCAATGTAATAAAAATAAAATTTTGCTGATTACGCTCAATACCAATATTTGCCGGAATTAATTTAGGATAAATCTGCTCACGATAATATCTTAGCAGTTCTAAAATATTTTTAGGCAGGGGGATAGAGCGTTCTTTGTTTCCTTTTCCAACAAGTTGAATAAATCCTGTATCAAAATGAATCTGATCAAATGTCAAATTAACAAGTTCAGAAACTCTTACACCGGTAGCGTAGAGTAGATATAACATAACTTTATTTCTCTGACCTTTAATTGAATGGTCAAGATTGGCAGCATTCAGTAATTTCTTAAGTTCAGATTCAGTAAGATACTTAGGTAAAGTTTTTTCAATTTTGGGAAATGTTAGGGTAGAGGAGATATTTGGAACCTCATATTTTGAATTTAAAAAATCATAAAAACGTTTTATTGATGATATTTTGCGCGACAAACTTTTAGCAGAAAGACCTTGATCCTTTAAATATTTTAAGAAGGCCTTAAGATGATCCTTTTTACATCTACCGATCTCTACCCTGCGTTGCTTTAGGAATAATCCAAACTGATCAATATCCCGTTTATATGCTAAAAACGTATTTTGTGATACGCGTTTTTCGGTTAGAAGATAGCCGTGGAAATTGGCATAATAATCTATCGCACCACTTTGATCTTGCATGATACCTTTACCCCTCTAAGTTTCACGTAAAAAAACTAGTACAGGTTTAGTAAGCCTTTGCAACTACGACTTCGAAATTACTAGATTTTTGACAATGAAAGCAAGTATCATGTTCTTTTTTTTCTAAAAGGCAGCGAATCGACGATTTAAACTGCTTTAATTCCCCCTCACAATCCGGGGAACCACACCACCCTACTTTATAAAATCCATTTTTTACATCAAGCTCGGGCCCAAAGTCTTTTAATTTTTCAGCTTCATAAAAATGTTCCGATCTAAATTTTTTTGCTCGATCAAACATCTGCTGATGAATAGAATCAAGCATTCGTTTTAATGCAACGTCTACGGAATCAAGCGGCACGAACTCTTTCAATTTGCGCTTGCCCGCCGAAGCCTTGGCGAAGGCTGGGTCTTGTTCAACGCGATTAACAAAAACTGCCTGATTTTTTTCCAAATCCTTTGGCCCAATTTCAATTCGAACAGGAACACCTTTGAGTTCCCATTCATAAAATTTTGAACCCGGCGTTTTATTTTCGTCAGCATCAAGAACAACCCTAAAACCGTTAGAATCAAGTCGAGACTTAATCTGCTCTGCTTTTTGTAAAACAGAAGCTTTCTCTGCATCAGTTTTATAGATTGGGATAATAACACACTGAACAGGTGCAATTCTTGGAGGAATAATCAATCCGTTTTGATCGCCATGGACCATAATCATGGCACCAATCGATCTTGTGGTAAATCCCCAACTGGTACAGTATGGGGTTTTCATTGTACCATCTTTGTCTTGAAATTTTACTCCAAAAGCCTCCGGAAATGATTGTGCCAAAATGTGTGATGTGCACAACTGCAATGCTTTGCCGTCCTGCATCATCCCTTCAAGCGAGTAAGTTTTTTCACCGCCGGCAAATTTTTCTGACTCTGATTTTTGCCCACGAATAACAGGAATAGCCAAATAATTTTCATAAATATCTTGATAGGCATCTAAAGCCTGTGCCGCCATCTGCTCAGCCTCTTCATGCGAATAGTGTGCAGTATGCCCCTCCTGCCACAAAAATTCGGTGCTTCGAATAAATGGCCTTGTTCGCATCTCCCAACGAACTACGTTGGCCCACTGATTTATCTTTAAAGGCAGATCGCGCCATGACTTTATCCAACGGGAAAACATTGAATAAATAATAGTTTCAGATGTTGGACGTACGACCAAAGGCTCTTCCAACTTTTCGCCCCCTGCAATTGTAACAACAGCTAATTCGGGAGAAAAACCCTCAACATGTTTTGCCTCACGCTTTATAAATGATTCCGGAATAAAAAGCGGAAAATACGCATTTTGCGTGCCCGTCTCTTTAATTTTTTTATTAAGTTCTGATTGAATGTTTTCCCAAATTGCAAAACTGTATGGACGGAAAACAAAGCACCCTTTAACTTCGCTCTGGTCAACTAACTCTGCTTGATAAATAACCTCCTGATACCACTGAGTAAAATCCTTATTAATATCCGGTAACTTATTCATTTTTCAACCTATTTCTTTTCAGGCCAACTTAAAATTTTCTTCTTGTTCAAAGTATAGCAAGTTTTTATGAACCGTGAACCAACATTCTGTGTAATCCAGTCAAAATAGGATCTCTTGTTCGATCAGGATTTCCCATTGAATCGGCCATTATAACCCTAACCCCATCTTTGACACCGGGGTCAGGCACAAACATAAATGGCAGCCAGTGTCCATAAGAAGTCCTATACCATTTTTTACTTCTTTTGGCAGTAGATGCATTTTTCCCTGCACTGCCACTATTTCCGGAACCATCACTGTTTTTTCCAAAAATAAAATCCATCAGCTGCCCAAACCATGATTGTTCGGTTTCCGGCTGCGGCACCGTACCTTCTTTGGATTGTTCTTTATACTGTTGGCCGTCTTTAGGCTTTTGATCTGTCCCTTCTTTGGGCTTTTCTTTGTCCTTTGGGCCCTCATCTTTTTTATCTTGCATCTGTTCAGCCTTGTCCGAATCTTTATGCTCCCCGAATTCTGACGGAACGCCATTTTCTGCTGTGTTAATAATAACATACTGCGTACGTCCCGCGTTCAATCTTGTCCTCTTACCTGGCACTACACCTAAGCTATCCACCTCATCGTCAATTCCATAAGTTTCCGCAAAGAACCCTGATGAAGGATCACGAACCCCCTTGCTATCATCAATAATCATATAATCATCCGCAGGAATTGGATTATCCGTATGGGCTACATTATAATCTTTTATTATAGTATCCAGATGACGTGAATGAAGATCATTTAAACTGCTTACACCTGTAATCTCAGACCAATGGCTACAACATTCATTAAATCTTTTGGCATCATTGGCAATTCTGTACGCCTGCACTACATCTCCATGACTTTCATGAAAAGCTATCAACCTAAAGGCTGCATGCGCTCCACACATCCTACCGTTTTGCGGAAAAACTTTAATCTGGGCAACATCAATTTGCCTATTTTTGTTCTCTAATGTTGGATGCTCCTCATCTAAGGCAACGCTCTTTGGATCAATTTTTTTTAACTGCCCATTATCTTCCACCGGACCATTTTCGTCACAATTATAAAAATTATTAAAATAAGGATAAACACAGTAGCGAAAAAATAAAATGGATAAAACAACTATGACGACAGAGGTTGCGAGTGGGTACTCACCCATAATTTCAACCGGCCTGAAAAAACAGGCATCTATGACCCTGTCAACCGTATCAATATTATAAAAGTCATACCGCAAAAAGCATGTTAATAAAATTTGATTGAAGTTTAAAATTTTTTCACATAATTCAACTTCATCCTTATCCAACATGCTCTTTTTTTTCAAACTATAATCCTGAATAAAATTATCAAATTTGGTTACTTTGCGTTTAAATGCCCTGATGTTCCTAGGTTCAATGGCATCAAGCTGCCTAAAAAAATTGCATACACTGACAAATTTATACTCAACAAGGAGCAGAAGTCCATTGTTAAACCCCTGTATAATCTCTTTTAGCAATTCAATCTCTTTTTTTACCAAATCCAAGGACATCTTTTCAAATGGCTTTGTCTCAGAAGGTTTTTGGGCTACGGTCGAAGGACCTACAGTCGAATGACTTTCAGTCGAATGACTTGCAGCCGCAAGATCCTCCATTAAAACAACTTTTGCATTATTAAAAATATTAAAAATATGCAAATCCTCCACACGAATCTCTTTATTTGATTTATTAAATGCAAACAAAAAACTGGAACTTAAAACAGTAGTCCACACTGCTATTTTAAAAATATATTTAAACACATTATTCCTTAAAGCAAGCCATTCTACTCATGAAATAATTTAAAACTTTGCTAGGAAATTATAGATTCTAACGTTAAAATATCAAGTTTATTTATTAATTATTCATTTTATACAATAAACAAAGTTAGAATTAGACTTTAAATTTAAACACAAGATTAAGCAAAAAAGGATTTTATGTTAAAAGAAGGCCGATTATTCATTGTTGCAGCCCCATCTGGAGCGGGCAAAACATCTGTCGTAACAAATGTAATTTCAAAATTAAATCCACCTATCCCAATCGAAAGAGTCATAACATTCACCACCCGTCCCCCAAGGCCCAGGGAGATAGACGGTGTTGATTACTATTTCCTTTCGCAAAAAGAATTTTTAAAAAGGGAAAGGCAAGGTTTTTTCCTTGAAACGACAAAGTATGCCGATTATTACTATGGTTCGCCTATGTCTATCATCCAAGACATGAAAAATGGTAAATCATTTATAATAATTACTGATATAGATGGAGCAAATAACTTTAAGAAAAACATAATTCCAGATGCAGTAACAATATGGATAACAGTTTCTAGTGTCGAAGAGCTACAAAAACGTCTTGAGAAACGCAAAACCGACTTACCGGAGGTGGTCCAAAAACGGCTAGAAATTGCCTTACATGAAATAGAACGCGAAGCCAAAGAAAAAAATTTTAACTACCACGTGCAAAATAATAACTTAGATGATGCTGCCAGCGATATAATCAAAATAATTAAGCAAAATCTTGGAATTAGATGAAAGCTCACCGAGCTGAAGGCTCAACGAGATTGCATCTCAACGGGATGAAATCCCAAAATCTTTTGCAGACAACTCTTCTCTATGAAAAATATATAATCCTAGTGCAACCAGTGCTAATGATGCAAAATGGTGCCAGGTTATTTTTCCGCCAAAAAACAGCCATTCATAAACAGTTCCAAATGTTGGAGAAAGAAATCCGGCAAAAGTAACAAATGTAATTGAGTAATAACGTAAAAGCCAGCCATAGAAGTTGTAAACTATAATGTTGGCAGCTAAGATTAGTAATGAAAGCCAGGCTAAAAACATTGGCCAGTTTGAGACCGGACTAGAAAAACCTTCAAAAATTCCGGCTGTAAAAAGGCTAAGAACGCCTCCTATCAACATTGCAACACCGTTAATCATACCAAGCCCATAACCTTTATTCATAAGCTCTTTAACCAAAAACCAAGCGTATGCTCCTGAAATAACGGCTAAAAATAGAACACACTCAGGCAATGAAACATACGCACCTTGCGTTGTGGTACCACCATTGCCAGCCTGCAAGGCCAAAATTGGGGCTAAGCCTCCAAGTCCGATAATTATGCCTAAGATTTTTTGCCACGAAAGACGTTCTTTTAATAAAATATATGACAGTATTGCCGCAACAAAGGGCGTTGCTGAGTATATAATTGTTATTTTTAAGGCGGAAAGATACTGCATGGACCAGAACTCAAAGATAAATGAAAAATAGATATGAAATAGGGCAACTTTGAAGAATAACCAGTAATCGCTTTTATTAATTGAAAAGCTCGTTTTGCTAAAAAAACGCTGGTATAAAAGCAAAATTGTTCCGGCCAAAATCATTCTAAAACCGATAAGAAAAAATGGATGGGCATACGCCAATGTCTTTTTTGCAAAAACAAAAGTTAAAGCCAAAATTGAGTACATAAGCACTACTAAAAACATTTTACTCCCTTTTATTTATTATTTTTTTATTATTTTTATTTCTTACAAAAAACATAAAAAATACTTACTGTGACAGCGGCAATTAACGGGCCAAACAGTATAAGCATTGATAACATAAAATAAGCACTCAGGGCCTGGGCAACGGCAATTGATATATATGAAGCAAAAAAAAGCAATCCGCTTGTTGTGATGGCAACCAGTAAGTTGCTTTTTTTGCCACCAAACCTAAAAATAAAAAAAATCCCTAAAATTGGGAAAAGGAAGAGCCACAGTATCTGAGCTACTCTTTTTAAAAATTCCCACAAAACCTCTATATCCTGCCGTAGCTTTTCAAATAATTGGGCCACGTTCCAAAATTTGAGAACATTTAGAGATTTATTGTCCTTTTCAAGATTCAGCAACTTGTCAGTATTGATATTTGATTCTTTAAATACTGCAGAATACCGCTTGTCGGCACTTATAGTACAGACAGATCCATCAAGTAAAAAAACATTATTATCTCTAAAAAAACCCTCTCTTGCCGTAAAAATAAACTGCTCATTCTGTTTATTACTGAATGCTAAAAAAATTGTGTTAAATTTGGGCACACCATCTTCATAACGCCTATCTTTAAAGAAAAATGTAAACCCCGGGTATGGAGAGTGAAACTTTTGTGGTTCCAAGTTGTAAAACTGTTTTTTCGCCAATTCAATAATAATCTGTTTTCCAATTAAATAACTACGCGGCGCAAATTCGAAAACAAGTGGAGTGTAAAAAATTGTAAGTATAAGAGCAAAAGCCACAACTGATAGGCATAGGGCATTGTATGCCGATTTAAAAAATTTAAGGATAACAAGCTCATCTTCAACCAAAAGCTGCCCAACTACTATCTGAACTGCAACTCCGGCCGAAATCGGTACTGCGTATATGGCCATAAGCGGCAGCATAACAAGAAAAATTTGCAGTAATCCCGTTGGTGTTGAGATCATTTGAATTCGCAAAACAAGATTGCTCACACCCAGCACTACCGTGATAATAAAGAAAACAATAGCAAATTGTTTAAAAAAACGATTTAAAAAAAAGAAAAATAACATCAGTTCTCTTTTTTATCACTCGCCACACTTTTATATAATTCTTCATCAATTATATTTACACGTTCGACAAACAAAGCTCTTCCTGAAGCGGCATCAACATTAACAACGATTCCGCCTAATTCAAATGGACCAACATCTTCAACTGTAATTGAACCCATTTTTTGAAAAAACAAAAACTTTTTCAAGATGCCATCAGCTTGCATTCCAATAACGGAATTCCTTGCCCCACTGCTGCCAATATCGGTAATATATGCACTCCCTTTTGGAAGAATTTGCGTATCTGCAGTTTGGATGTGTGTATGCGTTCCAAAAATACCTGACACTCTTCCGTCAAGATAGATCCCCATTGCCTTCTTTTCAGATGTAGCCTCAGCATGAAAATCAACAAAAATTATGTTGGTTTTTGTTTGTATAAATGTTAAAAGAGAGTCAACAGTTCTGAACGGACAGTCCAAATGGTCTCTGACAAAGACTCTCCCGTGCAAATTTATAACAGCAACTGTATGACCATCTAATTCAAAAAACGTAAACCCTTTTCCTGGACAGCCCGGCGGATAATTTGCAGGGCGAATAACATCATCTCTTAAATTTAAGGTGTTGTAAAATTCCCTATTTTCCCATACATGATTACCGGTTGTTATAACCGATGCCCCATTATGCTTGAAAAAATCAACATTTTTCAATGTGATCCCGCGTCCATTTTTTGCAGAATTCTCACCATTCACAACTATAGCATCTATGGAGTACTGCTCTTTGAGTTTGGGCACCCACTTTTGAAACATCATCAAGCCGGGTTGACCGATTACATCGCCAATAAAAAGAAACTTTAATATTTTGTTCATCACATTACCTTGCGGCAACAATAAAGCGTTTTTCGCGAATAACATTAACCTTTATTTCGCCGGGGAAGGCTAAATCAGTTTCAATTTTTTTAGCAAGGTCACTAGCCAAAACTGCAGCTCTTTCATCATCGAGTCGGTCTTCATCAACTATTACGCGAATTTCGCGACCGGCTTGCAACGCATAGGCCTTTTTAACCCCTTCAAATGTTGCGGCCATCTCTTCCAACGACTCTAAACGCTTGATATAAGTAGACAAAGTCTCTTTTCGCGCACCGGGTCTTGAGGCAGAGATTGCATCTGCAATGTGTATAATAATTCCATATGGGTTGCTTGATGGGACTTCCTCATGATGACTTGCAATTGCATTTACAATAATTGGGTCTTCGCCATACTCTTTTGCAAAATTGGCACCAACAACTGCGTGGGTTCCTTCAACCTCTGCGGAAACGGCTTTACCTATATCATGTAATAGACCGGCTCTTGCCGCAATTTCAGGATCAAGTCCAAGTTCTGAAGCAATCATTTTTGAAAAATAAGCAACTTCTTTACTATGTACCAAGTTATTTTGAGTATAACTTGTTCTAAAATAGAGACGTCCAAGCTGCTTTGATATCTCCGTGTTGATTCCTCTCAACCCAAATTCAAGAACGGTAGTTTGCCCAATTTCCGTAACAGCTTGGTCAAGCTCTTCTTCGCACTTAGCAACCGTCTCTTCGATTCTGCTGGGATTAATACGACCATCGATAATAAGTTTATTTAGAGCACGTTTTGCAACCTCACGGCGAATGGGATTAAAACCGGAAATTGTAATTACCTCAGGGGTGTCACCAATCACAAACTCCATTCCGGTTGCCATCTCAAGAGCCTTGATGTTGCGACCCTCTTTACCTATTATGCGGCCTTTCATTTCATCGTTTGGAAGATTTATAACACTTGAGGTGTGTAATGTTACGGTGTCGGCTAGATATCGTTGCATTGCACTTGTCAAAATTTCAACTGATTTATCCTTTGCCAACTCCCTGGCATCAGTTTCAATTTTGGAAACCCATTTTTGACTTGCAATCTTGACTTCGCGTTCTAAGGACTCAAACAGTACCTTTTTGGCCTCATCCTGTTTCATTCCGCTAATTTTTTCAAGTTTTAGAACAAGATCTTCATAAAGCTTTTTAATTTTGACTTCATCAATAGCAAAAGAGTCTAATCTACGCGAAAGATCACGTTCCTTCTGCTGTAAATCACGGCGTAGATCATCAAGAACAGCCTCTCTTTGGTCCAGCGCATCCTCCTTTTTTTGGTACTTAGCCTGAAGCTGCTGTAGCTCAATTTTGCCCTTCTTTACATCAATATCAAACTCAGATCGTTTTTTATGGAGCTCGTTTTTAAGATCAAGCGTTGCTTCACGACGATCCTTTTCAATTTGATCTCTTGCTGTTTGAAGCATATTTTGTACACTTTGATGCGTCTGAAAAAGTTTATTTTTCTGAGCAATAAAGTAGATTAATAAAGAAAGAAATCCCAGAACAAACCCTGCTCCAAGAAGACTTAGTTCGAACATCAAAAACATCTTATTATCCCCATCTCAAAAGCTAGATTAAAACAAAAACAAAAAACTTATAAAACTTTGTGAGAATAGAGGACAGGCAAAGGGATTGCACAAAAAATTGATAGCTACAAAACAAAAAGCTTAATGTCGTTCGATTTGTAACAAATCGTTCAACTGTTCAACTTTGCTTTCAAACCCGCTGAGTTTGCCAAGGGCCTTATTGAGTTCTGTAGCCAGCTGCAAGGCAACAATAACTGCCACTTTGCTGTCATCGGCTACAAGACCTTTTGAGGCACTCTCTTTAAGCATGCTATCAACCAAATGCGCTGCTGCAAAAACATCTTCCTGCGTCTCATCGGTGTTGATGAGATAACTTTTTCCAAGAATTGATATTTTCAAATTTTTCTGTTTATCCATGCTATTAAACTTCTAGTTAGAAGAACTCTCAAGAGTGTTAATTGTATTCAATAGACCTTCAACAACATTTCTGATAGCTACTTTTTCATCTTCTAGGGTTGCGAAAGCTCTTTGCTCACGCAAAAGAGATTCTTCAAATTGATGAACCTGTCCCTTCAACCCTTCATTTTCACGAACGAGTTCATCAATCTTGATTTTTAATTCTGCATTTATCTGGATAAGATGAAGAACCCTACTTTCAAGCTCTTCCAAGCACTTCATATCTCGCTTCCTCTTTTTCTCACAAAACTAAGCATAAAACAACACAACTTATAATAATAAGCTGGTTGAAAAAATTTCAACATATTTGATTTTTTTTTATTTTTTGGCCATTGCAGCTAATTCTGCGAATGCTTTTGGCTCCCAAATTGCCAACTGACTTAGCATCTTTCTGTTAAGCTGAATGTTAAGATTTTTTAACTTACCCATAAAAACGCTGTAACTTATGCCTTGAGATTTACAAGCGGCACCAATTCTTGTAATAAATAGCCCTCTGTAATCACGTTTTTTCAGTTTGCGACCAACGAATGCAAAATGCATTGCACGAAGTACGGTTTCTTGCGCACGTCTGAATACGTTTTTACGTTGCCCCCAAAAACCTTTGGCTCGTTTCAAAACTTTTTTATGTCTTTTCTTGGTAATTACACCACGTTTAACTCTACTCATTTAAAACCTCAATTTCAGGTTATGAAAAATAAATATCAACAAAACTAATAAGGCATCGCTTTTGAAATTTTTCTATTTTGAGTTGTTTCAAAAAACACTCCTGAACGCAGTTCACGAACTTTTTTAGTTCCTTTTGCCCATGAATGGTGCCTCTTATAGGCGCGAGACCTCTTAATCTTACCTTTACAATTTTTAACAAAACGCTTTTTACACGATGAATTAGTTTTCATTTTAGGCATTAATAAATCCCTTTAATTCTAATTTACAATTTGAAAAGTTCTATAATTTAAAACAACACTAGTTTATAAGTCATTTTAACATATAAATTCAAAAATGCCAGGGTAAAATTTACTTCTCTTTAAGAAAGTAAATTTTGGACCAAATCACGCCACCCCTGCTGTCTTTTTCTTCTACAAGGATTCCGATGTTTTTGGCCGCCAAATCCTGGGAAATTCTTGCAAAGAGCTTGCTGCCAAATTCATCCATTTTTGGCACCTCGCGCCCCTTGAACTGTAGGGTAAATTTAACTTTATTACCGTCTTTAAAAAAGCCCTCGGCCTTATTCAGCTTTGTTCTGTAATCCTGATCATCAATGCTTGGACGAATCTTAATCTCTTTGATCAGAATAACCTTTTGATGCTTCTTAGCCTCACCCATCTGTTTTTTCTTCTCATAAATAAATTTACCAAAATTCATTACTCTAGCGATTACTACTGAATCCTTTTCCCCCACCTGCACAAGATCCATACCTTCGGCTTCGGCGACAGACAAAGCCTGACGCTTGGACATGGCCCCTAAATTCTCACCATTTCCGCCAATTACCATAACCGTATCGGCTTTTATACCCTCATTTACTCGGTACTTGCTCTGTAAATCTTGATTATTATCTTTAAATTTATTCACAAACAAATCCCTGACTATCAATTTTTTCTCTTACTGCAATTAACAAAGCATCCAGCAACTTCTTATCCTCCTTGATTTTTTTAACACAGTTTTCACGCCCTTGCCCCAGTCGTTCATTTTCATATGTGAACCAGGCGCCGCCCTGTTTTATAATCCCAAAATGTAGAGCCGTATCCAAGATTTCCAATTCAACGCTGATACCCTCTCCAAAAACTAGATCAACTTCAACCTTTTTAAAAGGAGGAGCAACCTTATTTTTTACGATCTTAACGGAAACCCTGTTTCCAAACGCTACATCACCTTTTTTTAATGTTGCAATTTTTCTAATATCAATTCTAATCGAACAGTAAAATTTTAAGGCATTTCCACCGGTTGTTGTCTCAGTTGGTCCAAATGATGGCATACCGTGATTAATTTTACTTCTGATCTGATTTATAAAAATCAAAACAGTTTTTGACTTGTGTACAACGGCTGTGAGTTTTCGCAGCGCCTGTGACATAAGTCTGGCCTGTAACCCCATATGCGAATCACCCATGTCACCTTCTAGCTCGGCTTTTGGAACCAATGCGGCAACAGAATCTACTACAATCAAATCTACGGCATTGGATCTGACCAGCATCTCTGTAATTTCAAGAGCCTGCTCGCCAAAATCTGGCTGAGAAATGATCAATTCATTAACATTGACCCCAACCTTTGTAGCGTAGGATGGATCCATTGCATGTTCAGCGTCGATATAGGCGCAAACACCGCCATTTTTCTGTACCTGAGCGATTGAGTGCAGAGCAAGGGTTGATTTACCCGAAGATTCAGGCCCAAAAATTTCAACTATTCTACCCTTGGGAAGACCTCCAACTCCAAGAGCAGAATCAATCAAAATAGAACCGGTTGAAATAACTTCAATTTTTGTATCTGTTTTTTGGCCCAACAACATTACAGAGCCATTTCCAAACTCTTTATCAATCTGAGCAAAGGTCGATTCTAACGACTTAAATTTTTCAGGAGAAATTTTCATCAAAGCCGAATTATGTGCTTCTTTGGTTGTTGATACTTCTTTTGACATTAAGCGTCTTTCGAGTGGTTTTTGTGTAAACTTAGTACTTTTCTATCCATATCTATTTTAGCATTTCTTAGTAATGATGCAATAAAGGCGTTTGTATGCTTTCTAGCCTCTTTTAATTTTTCTTTATTTTTAATATCCTCTTTTTTATCCTCAAAGCGTTGCTCATCATCGTGCTGCACGTCTTTTAGCGTAACTAAATAGTAGTCATTTTCATACATGTCCTGTAAAACCTGTTTTTTATCGGTAAGGACAAACAGTTTGCTCATAAGTGGCATCTTCTCATCAAATCCTTTTACTGTATCACCCTTTTGGATTAGTCCGGTTTCTATAACCTTAATACCGATACGTGTAGCCGCATCTTTTAAAGTTGTTTGCGAATTAAGAATATCCATCTTGATTTGGCTAACAGCCTTGCGTTGCAACTGAGTAGCCTGATTTTTATAATAATTTTTCAGGACGGTATCTTTAACGGCCACAAAATCAGGCACATAACTCTTCTGAGTATCAATTAATTTGTAAATTACGTAATTTCCGGTTGTCTTGAAGTGTCCCATCGCTCTTTCTTGCTTCTTTGTTGAAAACAATCTTTGGGAGATTTGGCCCATAATGTCTGCATCCGTAATATCCTTTTCTGCCAACCAATCAGTTTCCTTCGCTTGCAATGAATGTGCTTTTGCAAAACTATCAAGAGCAGTTGCATCCTCTCTGGCTTTATGCATCATGATTCCCAACTCACCTTGCAAAATCGCGACAGCACGCTTACTACGCAGCGAATTTACAATCTCACTTTTGACGCTCTCCAGCGGTTTTTCAACAGCCTTAATTCGTTCTACCAACTGAATAATTTCATATCCATCTTTAGTTACAACGATATCAGAGATCTGATTTGGCTCTTTTAACTTAAACGCAGCAACTTCAAAAGCAGAATCATATTTACCCTTGCTGAAGAAATCAACAAGCCCGCCATTTTTAGCTGTAGACACATCTTGCGAGTACTGCCTTGCAAGCTCGGCAAATTTTTCCGGAGCCTGCTTGGTCTTCTGATGTATCCCCTCGGCCGTTTTGTAGCCGCTTTCCTTATCTTTTGCCCCTTTACTTTTTTTTATCAAAATTTTACGAACCTTAACCTTTGGAGCTATTCTGAACATAGAACTCTTATTTTTTTCATAAAAACTTTTAATTGATTGATCATCAATCTCAATAGCCTTTTCATAACTGTCTAGGCTGAGCTCCCAGTACTTAGCCCTATACTTTTCGGGTATTCTGTAGGCTTCTTTGTTTTGAGCATAAAAATCCTCCAGACTTTTTGCATCCGGAGTAGTTTTCTTTGCCTGGGCTAAAAAATGGTCCTGCGTAAACTCTGCTATTTCAAAATTTTTCTTAACATACTCTTGTTCAAAAATCTCTTTTGTAAAAAAATCTGGTTGAGTATAGGAATTTGAGATTAAGAGTTTCACAACTTCGTTTTTAAATTCAGATGCTTTTGACTTTTCGTATTCGACAGAGGTCGTTGAAAGCATCTTTAGATAATTATGATACATCTCAATATTTACTTTGCCATTCTCATCAAGAACATTTTCGGGAATAGATTCAACTAATTTTGAGTTAAGCGTCTCTTTATCAATATAAATTTTAAATTTTCGTTGAATGCTATTAATTAATTTGTCTTCAGCGCAGATATTAAAAGCCATCTCATCCAGATTACCAAATTGGCCCAGTAAATTTAGGAGTTTATCTTCTGACATTCCATAAAGCTGCATATATGGAGCCATAATCCGTTTGAGAGCTCGCCTATAATCATTAAAATAAATCTTTTTACCATCTACACTCCCAATTACAGTTTCATCCCCTCCCCTTCTGCTGATAAACATCCCAAACCCGCTACCAAGCGCCAATGCAGCAAAAACGACCCATAAAACTGTGTGCCATTTTTTCATCTCTTTTCTAAATATATAAATCATCGAAAAAGCCTTTCTGTCCTTACGTTTTAGTAATACTAAATTTCTTAATTACAACAACTTTCAATAACAGAGTTTACAGGATAACAACGTTTTTTCCAATACCAAATATTTACCCCCAGAGTTTTCTGGGGATACAAAACCCTTATGTAAACGATAAAAATTGGCTTAACTTAAATCTAAATTTAATTTATAACCCCCACAGGCAAAATACCAAACGCATGTTCATTTTTATCCAGATGCAAAACGGGAGCAATTTTTCCCTCTTCAACCGCACCTACAAAGACCGTTCCCAACCCCATGGCTGTAGCTTGCAGGTAAACATTTTGCGCAACACACCCCACCTCCATATGAACATACTTTGGGGCATTTTCGCCATATTTTTTAGATGTTCTCTCATAAATTCCGCAAACAACAATTGCAGCTGGCGCCTCTTTAATCCACTCTTGAGATAGCGCTGCATCACTTAACTCTGCACGCTTATCTCCATCACTAATTTTTACAAGTACATGATCTTTGTTTAGATATTTATAAACTCCGGATGCAAGATCCGTAACCTTGCCTGCAACAAGATAAATTTCAAGTGGATATGTTGCTCCGGCTGATGGGGCTGTTCTAAAACCATCATCACTAGTTATGCCTTGAGCTGCCCAAAGCAACTGGCTCACCTGCGCTAAGGTAAGATTATCCTGTTTGTATGATCTGATTGAACGCCTTGTTTTGATAGCCTTTTCAACGGAAATTTTTCCATCAAATATTGGTGCCGGCAATGAAATTTTTTCATCTTTACGAAAGTCAGATCTTATATAAATAACAAAAGCAACAATTACAAAAGTAAGAATAACTGCCGTGATCAAATAATTTAAGAAACTCATTAGATTCCCTTTAACTTATTAACTTAATTTGTTTTTGGATAATCACTTTAGCATCAAATTTAACATCAAGCCATAATTTGGTCTTCAAAAAATTTTACTGCAATAAATGCCCCTTTAAAACAACGTCCAGATCGAACCCAGAAGGCAACTCAAATAAAAATCAATTTTAAGCAACGTTTTTGGATTCTGTCCAGTAAATTATTGGCATAAATATGGCACTAAATTACCCCAATACTGTAAGTTTTCTATTTTAAATTAATTTAATAAATTGAATTAGTTATTTGAAAAGTTATCCCATGCCGTTAAAACTTGATTCAAAATTTGGTCGTCCGGCAAACCGACAGACGTCATCTGAACAAACTTCGTTTGAACTAAAAAGTCTGATTCTGAAAATGCCTGCAAAATTTTACGCTCAAAACTTTTCCAAAAAGTTTTTTGGCGTTTGGAATATTGGATAGTCTGAGTTTGAATTCGCTCAATCAAAGCAGGAAGCTCAGCCTGTTTTTTGCCGGCCTTGATCCAGTCAAAAATTTCGGTGTACCCGATTAGATTTTTGGTTTTTAAAAATTCTTCCCATTCTGTCCCAACCAAACCCTGAGCCTCATCAATCCACCCTGGCCGATCTTCAGGATTTATCATTAAAGATGTTCGCAAGTAAATACGATCTTTTAATGTTGTAAGATCGGGCTTTATATAAACAATTAATGCGTTAAATGCTGGATCAAACAAAGGGTTATATGCTGACGGTACTGTTCCCGTTTTCTTCCAGATTGCCAATGCTCGCCCAATCCTATAACTATCGTTTGGATGAAGCATTGCAGCTCTTTCCGGGTCAATTTGGCGTAACAACTCCCATTGCTGACTTTTACTTAGATTATCAATATTTAAAGGAGCAAGAGTTTGGATAGATCCTGAATCAAGTTCAGGATGACAAAGAGGCGGGAAAAACAGCGACTTGATATAAAAAAGAGAACCGCCAACAATAACTGGAATTTTGCCCCGTCCGCAGATATCTTTTACCAAGTCGATAACAAGCTTTCGATATTTCACAACACTTAAATCTTGAGATTTATCAAGTAAGTCAAATAAATGGTGTTTGTATGGAACATTGGCCAGATCGGGCTTTGCCGTTCCAATTGAAAGTGGCTTGTAAAATTGTCCCACATCGGCATTAATTATTTCGCATGAACGTTTGGAGGCAATCATCTCTGAAAGTTGTGTTTTACCTGATGCTGTTGGGCCAGTGATTATCAAAGCCCTAAGATTAGAGTGCATGCATAGCCTGCAATATTTTAAGCAGCCTGAACACCATTTTTTACATTAAGTTTTGAGTATGTCGGAACATTCAATAACTGCTTGAAGTGACAACGTAATTCTTGGATAACCTCTTCGCGACAAATGTTTCTTCCGGATTGAATTTCCTGGGCTAAAAGATCTTCTATTGATTGTAAGAGCATTCTTTCGCCGAATGACAACTCTTTTTGTTGAGCAATATACATCAAATCGCGATATATTCTGATAACATCAAGAAGTTTTCCTCCTTGAATTTTCAGCTGATAATCCTTATTCCTTCTATTCCAACCGCTGGGAGTAAAATCAATCCCCTCAAACTTCTTCTCCGGTTCCTTCTTGAGTTCTTTTAATGCCTGATCGATGGTTGTTTGCGAACTAATATATCGTAGACCAATAGAATCAGCATTATAAACTGGAACCAAAATGGTCATATCCTTATATATGAAAGAGAGTTTAATAAATTTTACACTTGAACCAGCAACGTTTTTCTCGATAACACCATCAACATTTGCAACGCCATGTCCTGGATAAATAACCTTATCATTGGGCTCAAACATGATATTCCCTCAGACTATTGTCTCCGACAAACTCTTGTCTGCTGAAAACTTTCCCCGCCACACGTAAATCACAGACCACAGATAAAATGATTATAACAGAAAAAATAATTATCTTACAAGCTGCATAGAAAAGTAAATGTAATAACATGTGTTTCAATTTCTAATAGCAAACATACATCTTATGGTACTTCCGTTTATTCCCCCTTAGGACTTTTGAAGAAATCCAAAGAAAAGAAATAGAGGTTGCGCTGTTTATTATCCCAATGCGCAACCCCCAAATCCTTCCCCCCTAACCCTCATTTAATTGCACCATATTTAAAATACATAAAATCAACACTAAAATTAAGTATTTAGTATTTTTATCAATAAAGCGCTTACAAAACGCAAAAGCCTTGTTATAGTAATTTGACTGAAAAGGATTTTTTCCGACTTCGCTCTCCGAGCTACGACGGACAGGTCGGAGGACAAGTCGACGGACAAGAAGGTTGTTTATGACTCATAAAAATATAGAATACTTTCCCTCCCCCAATGAATTAAATTTGCTTGAAGCACGATTCCACAAGGGTTTCCGCTGGGCTGTCACGGGAAGCATCATTTATGAAACTTCTAAAACAGTCCATAATATACTTTTAACTTATTACTTAATGCCTAGAGAGTACGGGCTTATTGCAAGCACTTTATCATTTATCTATCTTGTAACAAAGTTTGCAGACTTTGGAGCCAGCACTTCAATTCTTCCATTCTTTCATCTATTTATTAAAAGCAAGCAAAACTTTAAGCGTCTTCTTTTTAGATTTTATTTATTGCCCCATATTCCACTGCTTTTATTAACAGCAGTAACTGCCTCCATATTTTTAGTGTTTTATAGAGCTCCAAGTATCGATACTTTAACACTTATTGCAATATTATCGACCATTGTACTCGAATCAATCAGATCATTTTTACGTCTTTTTCTCTACACAAGCCTTGAGTGCAAAAAGACCGTTTTTATTGATGTGGCTTCATTTTTATTTTATTTAACTTTGATCTGGATTCCATATATTCTATTTAATTTACCTATTACTTTAAAAAGTATATTAGTTTTTCATATAGTTGATTCATTAATGGTAACAATCATATTTTCTTCTTTATTTTATAAGATATATAAAAACCTTCCCTCAGCAGAGGTAAGCTTGCCGGTTAAGATTAAAAACAGAATTATTAATGCAAAAGTTTTTAATTATCTTCTACGTCTAAGTCGCGAAGTTTTCACATCAAACTTCCTTACACCATTTTTCGCTTTAAAGTTTGGGTTTGAGTATGCAGGACTTTTTTATCTGGCTGCCGTCATTGCACACTTCATTCAATCAATGTTTAAAATTTCAGTTGGATATCTGGGTAATGCTATTCTTGCCAATCTAAAAAATAGCTCCCCGCATGAAAAACAACATGCATTTGAGCTAATAACTCGAAAGCTTTCAACACTGCTTGGTCCACTTATAATTATTCTCTTTATAAACCACTCCAAAATACTTCGTTATGCTAACTGTTCAAATTTAAGCACCGCAACAATAGGATTGGCCCTACTTTTCTTAACTATTCAAATAATAGATTTTGTAACATCACTTTATGAGCAATTTTACGTCATGGAAGAGAAGTCTTTTAGGCTTTTTTGCTACAAAGCCTTAGAGTTCACAATTTTCTATATTTTCATTAGTTATTCAAAACACTGTCAGACACTTTCAACGATCTTACTTGGAATTATAAGTATAAAGATGCTAAGCTTTGCCATGGTATCAATAAACGCTTACTCCATATGGAAGATTAAACCTAAATTTCATGCAAACCCACGTTACTTAGTATTATCAATAGCGATTGCATTACTCGCTTTTTTTATACTTTAAATATCCCAAATAATCCTCAACACAATTAAGTGCAAAAAAAATATACGCCTTTTTTTACAACGTCGCGCTTTTCCCTTTTTTGGTGTTCTCTGTATTTAAGTTTTTCAGCAACCATTAAAAATTTTAATTTGAAACTTTTGAGTTAATTTAGTTTTGATAAGTTTAATTTATTAATTAAGATCGTTTGGGGTTTTTAAGCCTAAGTTTTACATGTTATCGTGCGATTGGTAATATATACGCGCGCGTGTATATACATGCACATGCATATATATAAATGTGTACGCAACCTAGCTCAATCTACGCACCATCTAGCACGCTCCTTTTTTAGTTATGTCTGCACCCTCCCTCTAATGCAATTAGAACGTATGTATGTAGAACGCATGCACAGCTTATTGTCTTTATCTTGATATAACACATGTACAGCTATTGTTGTCATTTATCATGTATCCTGAATATAAATATCCCATCCTCAGTTTTGTCATCCTGAGTTTTGTCATCCTGCTGCGTCCGCCGTAGCCTTGTGCGAAGGCCGGGAACTTGATTCAGGATCCATGGATCAATAATATTCCTATATGCTCATACTCACTTACCCTCATACCCACTCCTCCAATATAAATATTACACATTAATATTCCCCCATGGTTTATCCCACGCATTCGCACGGAGGCGAACCCCACCAGCCTCATAAAAACACCCACGAAAATCCCCACAAAATACCCCCGTAATTTCCCCCACGAAAAATGCCCACGTAAATCCCCCCAAGCCCCCATGTAATTGGCTGGCGGGGTGAGACGGAGTGCCGAATCGCGCAAATCGCAAAAAGTGCTCGTCGCACTCACCTGCCAGCCTGGGCGCACCCCCTTCTTTTACATAATATTTATTTACACGACATTGACATGCCCCCCACCCAAACCGGACCAAAAATCTTAGTGTGTTACGCTAAGATTTTCTAATATTTTACTTGACTTACCTTCATTAAGTGACTAAAATAAGCTTAGTATGAAAAAATAAGACATAGACATGAGAATTTATTAGATTTAAAACTAAAATCTTGATTGAATCTTGATTAAATAAGGATAAACAAATGGCAAAAATTATAGGAATAGATCTAGGTACAACTAACTCGGTTGTATCAGTAATGGAAGCGGGAACTTTCAAAGTCATCCCAAACCAGGAGGGTGCCAACACAACCCCATCCATCGTTGCATTCACAAAAGACGGACAACGTTTAGTCGGCGCAATTGCAAAGCGTCAAGCAATAACAAACCCAGAAAACACAATTTATTCTGCCAAAAGATTCATTGGCCGCAAATTTTCAAGTTTAACCAGCGAGGAAAAGCATCTTGTCCCATATAAGATGGTTGAAGCCAGTAATGGCGACGTTGCAATCGAAATTCAAGGCAAGCAGCTTTCACCACAAGAAATATCTTCAGCCGTTCTGCAGAAATTAAAACAAGCGGCCGAGGATTATCTGGGCGAAAAAATTGTCTCTGCAGTTATCACCGTTCCCGCATACTTCAATGACGCACAACGTCAAGCGACCAAAGATGCCGGTAAAATCGCGGGCCTAGACGTAAAACGAATCATCAACGAACCAACTGCCGCAGCACTCGCCTACGGGATGGATAAAAAAACAAACGAAACAATTGCAGTTTTTGACTTCGGTGGAGGAACATTTGATATATCAGTATTAGAAGTTGGCGATGGAGTAGTCGAAGTTAAATCCACAAATGGCGACACAATGCTCGGTGGTGACAATATCGATGAAAAAATTATAAATTTCTTAGTAGATGAATTTAAAAAAGAAAATGGTATCGATTTAAAAAAAGACAAACTTGCACTACAACGACTAAAAGAGGCTGCCGAAAAAGCCAAAATCGAGCTATCTTCTACAACTGAAACTGAAATCAATCTTCCATATATCACCGCAGATGCAACCGGCCCAAAACATTTGACACTCAAATTGTCCAGAGCAAAATTTGAAAATCTTTGCCAAGATATTTTCAACAAGCTCTTCGAACCATGCAAAAAGGCACTCGCTGACGCAGGGCTTACAACCAAAGAAATTCAAGAGGTAATATTGGTTGGTGGTTCAACCCGAATCCCCAAAGTACAATCTATGATTAAAGATTTCTTTAGCAAAGAGCCAAATAAATCTGTAAACCCCGATGAAGTTGTCTCTGTCGGAGCTGCAATTCAAGGCGGCGTTCTGGGCGGAGATGTAACGGACGTGCTGTTGCTCGATGTAACCCCCCTCTCACTTGGTATTGAAACAATGGGCGGCGTATCAACAAAAATCATTGAACGTAACACTACTATTCCAACAAAAAAATCACAAACTTTCTCAACAGCTGAAGATAATCAAACTGCTGTTGACATCCATGTTCTACAAGGCGAAAGAGAATTTGCCAAAGATAATAAAACGCTAGGTAGATTCAGATTAGATGGAATCCCTTCAGCCCCACGCGGCATGCCACAAATCGAAGTAACATTCGACATCGATGCAAATGGTATAGTTCACGTATCGGCAAAAGATATTGGAACCGGCAAGGAACAAAACATCACAATAACATCATCCTCAGGTCTTTCCAAAGAAGAGATTGATAAGCTGGTAAAAGAATCACAACTACATGCGGAAGATGACAAAAAACAACGCGAAGTTGTCGACAAGCGCAATCATCTGGACAGTACAATCATGCAGATCGAAAAGACAATCAAAGAGAACAAAGACAAACTTCCAATCGCTGAAGTAAACAGTGTCGAAGCTGCAATTGAAACTGCTAAAAAAGCGCTTAAAGAAAATGAGAATGATGCACAAGCACTTGCAAAAGCAGCTGATGATCTGATTCAAGCATCGTACAAAATTGCCGAAATTTTATACAAAGAGAAGCAGCAACAGGCTGGCCCCGAAGGGCAACAAACTTCCGGTAACCAAAGCACCGATGACAATAAATCCGGCGAGAACAGTAACCCAAATGACAAACCAATCGACACAGACTTCGAAGAAAAGAAGTAAGCAAACTAAGAAAATAAATATTCTGAAGTAATCGTTTCAAAGGGCCGCGAGTTGCGGCCCTAATTTTTTTAAAAGCCCTAAGCGTGCACGTTCGTTATAACAGTCAGACATAGATTTTTTCCACCTAATCTGGGATTTGCACCAACCTGGAATTCGCAAATTTTTTGACTACCCATCCCGACATACCATCACTGGCCGCTCGTCCTGAGTGATTTGCGTAGCAAATCGTATCGAAGGATGCGGCCAACATTTATTTTAAAAATATTTTTTTTGATAAAAATGAAATCAATCCCCAATCCCCCCTTATTAAAGCCTCTTTTTTGGATTTCGACCAACCCTTTATTTTGCGTTCAGCAATAAATGCTTCATTCCTGCTTCCAAATGTTTGAACAAAAACAACAATTACCGGTAACCGGGTTGCAGTATAACAACTTTTTATCAAGCCTTGTTGATGCTGAGATATACGTGCTTCAATGTTGTCGGTGTGCCCAGTATAGTAAGATCCATCGCTGCATTTTAAAATATAGACATAAAAATATTCCATATCTCTCCCATCAGTGCACTGCGTTGACGCCGCTTCATCCGTCGATACGATTCCGCTCATGCTGAGTGACAACTCGCATCCTTCGATACGATTTGCTACGCAAATCACTCAGGACGAGCGGTATAAAGTGTAAAAAACCGGCGGATTTTATTACTTCCGCCGGTGCAAATTAATTTAAAACTAACAAACCAACTTTCGTTCTTTCTTAAGCAAGAGCATCAGCTGGCAAATCAGATACACGGACTAATTTAGCAGGTTCGCCTTTAACGCTATCAAGAACATATTCATCATTCTTATGAATATTAAACATATGCTCAAACTTCTGCTTTTGATACTCTGTTGACTCTTTATCTTTCTTTATCTGAGCAATTTTATCTTTAATAACGGTTTCGACAATCTCTTTTGTCACAAGATTAGCGCCTGAACGATACGCACGCAATCTAATTTCACCAATCGCTTGGTCTATGTCACGGCCAGAAAAGCCTTCAGTTCGCGTAGAGATCTCTCTCCAGAATGCATCATCCACTGCAGCCTCAACTTCAAGATGTTCTTCAACCCAAACACCCTCTTTGTAATAAGCACGCTTATCGTTAAGAACATACTTTGTAAGTTTTAACTTAAAAATTTTAAAGCGTTCTTCAAGTGCCGGTAATAGGAATGGAACCTTTTTGTGAATACGGCTTCTAACCGCTGCATCAAGCTCATTTTCATAATTTGTAGCAAGAATAATCATAAATTTATCAGAGCTTGATCCCGTATGAGACAAGAAAGCGTTAACAAGATTGACACCATCCTTATCAAGCGTTGCACGATCTCTAAAACAGGCATCCGCCTCATCTATAAAAATAATCAAACCGCGCTTACTCTTATTTGCCCATTCAAATAACTTATGCAACTCTGTAATGCCTTCTCCGTTTTTAAACTGACTAAAATCGGCGCCCGAAAGTACTGCATAATCCATATCTGAATATCTTGAAAGAATTTTTGCAAACTCTGTTTTACCTGTTCCCGGAGGACCGTAAAATAAAACGTTTTGGTATGGCAAATTAAACTCTTTTGTGTTCTTCGTGTCATCTGCCAACAAGTAAACTTTCTCCTGAATGTCAGGTGATAAAATAATATCACTCAGAACAGCTTCAAGATCCTGTTCGCCGCTGAAAATCGAAATCACGAATTTCTTCAATGCCTGTTTAAATCCATGAATTGAAGACTCTCTAACAAGATTTGGTTTGCCCATTCTGGCTTCAACATACTGATAAAATAATTTGACCACGTAATAAACACCAACAACGCCGAGTGTTACACCGGCAGCAAAAATAGCAAACTTTAATAACTGCTCTGGATCCTTCATCCGGTCCATAAGCGCTTGCAGGCGCTCTCTTGCTCCTTTATTATTCATAAAACCATCCGCCAATGCTTTTCTCTGCACCTCTTCAATACGTTGCTCTTTGTTATAATCCCCCAAAACAGCGCCCCAAACTCCCTTTACAACATCTAGCCCGAAATCACCAATCTTATCTTGCGTCTGTTTTTCCTGAGCTAATTCTCCGATTCTTCTCTCTGCCTGCTTTATTCGTGGATCACTATCGTCAACACCATTCGCTTTCAAATTTCGTATCTCATCAACTAACCATTCTTCTTGATGTGCATTCTCTCGCTTGTGATCCTCTCTCTCCCTGGCAAAATTCTCTCCCGCTCTCTCCATTTCCTTAGCTAAATCCTGTAACCACTTCGCATCTTGAATTCCATGCCCACCTTGCATTGCATAAGCGTTATTTAAACACGTAAACCCTAAGCCAAATATCAAAATCTTAAAATATCCACTACAACCTAAGCGCTCTCTCCACTTACTTACAAAATCCATATACTTAACCTTTCGCAGCATAATTATCGTAAATTAATTTTCCACCCTTACAAATAGCCGGCAATAATAGCACCGTTTCAAATAGCAGACCAAAGTTAGCACAGCAGCTATTTTTATAATCAAACCATGTTTTAAAAGAGCACTCAAAGCCCTTTGTAATAAAATCCTTAAGTTCTGTTTCCGCTGCCTTGAAATGCTCATCATCCGTTGCACTTGTCGCATTTAAATCTGATAAAATCTTTAAAAATAGTTCCATATTTTTATCAAGATAGACTTTAAATAAGTTTTGATACCACACGGTTAATCTCTTCAAAAATATCCCTAAAACCATAGTTCGTTTGCACAAATCAAAACCATACGACGATAAAATTTTATAATCCCATCCAACCAGTCGAAGCAAAAAGCCCCTCACCACAGGCATTTTATCTTCTACAAACGGAGTTATTCCAAAAAAATACGGCTTCAAATAGAATTCAATAAACGGATAAAGAGAAACAACATGGCGTTCCGCATTCTTTTTTTCCTTTCTTAAAAGTGCAAAGAATCCTGTATTGCCGAAGGGAAATACCTGATGTTCAAAGAACTTAACTATCTCTTTAAAAAACAGATTAATAAAAATGTTAGAGAACAGCCTATAATCAAGGCCTCGATCGATATTCAAACTAGAACAACAATCTTTTATGAATTTTTGTTTTAATTTTGAATTTTCTAAGAATTTCTTTGTCTCCAAGCCGGAAATTTCATTATAACAAGATCGCAACAATTCTCGTTTTTCTTTGAAATTACTAGAAACCATTTGGAAATAATACTTTTTCACATTATCAAAAAAAATCTTATCAACAAAGACATATGCAATTAAAAACAGTAAATGTAAAACATCTTCACCATAAATGCCCATAGTAAAAGAGCCTTCTGTCGGCAATTCATACAATACTTTGTTTCTAAAATCCTTAAACCATCCAGAATCATTCAAATCTACATCATCTAAAAATTTACTAAACTCTTCTCTTAATGACTGTAATGCTGGAAGCTCTTTGTCAAACTCAGCAGCTACAGTCCCAAACTCTTTATTGAGCTCAGATAACTCTTCTTTTTGGTCTGCTGGGATTTGTTGCTGCTCAGTACCAGCACTCGAAGCCATGCCGTTTAAGCACAAAGAATTTAGTAATAAAAAAGACAGCAACGCTAATCTAAAAAACCAACGCTCAAAAGTATTTCTCATCACACACCTATTACAAAAAAGCTCGCAATAAAAAAACCAATTAAAATGCCGGAGGATTTTACTAACTCCTCCGGCGTAAATTAATTTAAAATCAATAAGCTAACTTTTATTATCTATCACGCTGCAGCTTCAGCCCCTAAATCAACTACACGAACCAATTTGGCAGGTTCACCCTTCACGCTATCAAGAACATATTCACCAGCTTCAGCCCCTAAATCAACTACACGAACCAGTTTAGCAGGTTCACCCTTCACGCTATCAAGAACATATTCATCATCATTAAACGCTTTATAAGCCTCATCCAAAATCTCTCGATCAAAGCCCTGTTTCTCCAATAACAGTAACGCTATTGTTTGATCTGAAATTCCAGGCACAACTTTATAAGGATAATCAATATCACCCGTATCAGATTTATTTACATAGACTTTGTAATTCTTAAATCTTCCATTCGTATCCTCTTCAAGTTCTGTAAGTTTCTTGAAGTGTGTTGCAACAATACAGATTGATTGTAGATATTTAGACACGCTCTTTGCCACCCCATATGCACCCGCAGTTCCTTCTTTTGGATTTGTGCCAGTGAAAATTTCATCCATAATAACAAAGCTAAATTCACCTTTTTTCAACCCCTTGATTGAACGAAGTAGCTCTTGAGCTCGTCGCATTTCGGCCTGAAACAACGACTCCCTACCCTCTTCATCTGATATATTTAAATAAGTATTGATTTTAATGAATGGGGTAAATCTCATTGCACTGGCAGGAGCTATACCAAAAGACTGTGCCAAAATTAATGAGACTGTGAAAGCCTTTAAGAATGTTGATTTACCCGCAGCATTCGGACCTGTCAAAATAACATTTTGAGACGAGTCTCGTTGAGCCTGATCCTGTCCAAGTTCAATATCATTAGTAACAACTTTGTCAGGATTAAGAAATGGATGCCACATTCTGCTTACATTAACATACGGCCTGTCTGATTCAATAATTTCAGGAAAGCAGTATTTTGCATTAGAATTGTTTACATGTTTTAAATAGAGCTTTGCAATCGAGAGATATGCATCAAGTTCGCCGATGGCCTTAATCGAATTGATAAAATTGTCTTTCAAGCGCAACATCTTTTTACAAGTCGCCAGCACTCGCCCTTTGTTCGAAAAATATGAAGGTTCGCTTTTAAATGTTCCTGCCTGTAATTTTTTTAACAGATCTTGTAAATCACGACCATCTTGAGCCTGCATCGCACTTGTTTGCAGTTTCTTGAAATTATCCCAAAGCACTGGCATTTTGGCATCAGAAGCTAGAATTTTTGCAAGCGCTGCAGAAGCTTGCGTTATTCTTGCCGTACTTGCCAGCTTATCCTGAATATCATTTGTTATGCCATTGAAAGTTTGAACCAATCCAAGAATCATACTTGTCATCATATAAGAGCCAAAAAGTAAAAGGCCAGAGTAGGCAACTGCCCCACCCATAGCCCAAAGGTTTTCTACTCTTGAAGCTTTATACAACACAATTGCGCCAACTCCTACCATAAAAGCATCCATAAGAGCTACGTCTGCAGGAGCAACAACTGTAGTCATAAGAGATTGGAGTTCAAGAGGCCCTGTGGATTCATTTAATCCGGACAAAAATCCCTTAAAATAATACTGCTCAGTATATTTTTGGATTGAAAATTCCAACGCCTTCCAAAACCAGAGCATATCCGTCTCACCCTGCTTAACAATTTTAAGCTGCTTTTCAATTTTGTCGCACAAAAATGGATTTTCAACCAGGTATTTTACAATATCCTGCCTATTCTTAATTTCATATTTAAGTTGTTCAACAGAATCAGACCTTTGATATAAAAAGCGTTGTAACTCAACTTTACCAAAACTTGTAACTGTATTATCAATAACCCCAAAAACATGGTGCTTTAAATCGGTCATCGAACCACAGTAGATCTGCAAATCGGTAAAAACATTGTCATTAAGAACCGGACGACTACAACCAATAACATCATTGAGCTGCAAACTGCGCCCATGAAAAAGCTGATATATCAATCTTAGCTTTTCAATATCCCCAACTGCAGGAATTTTAATCTCTTTAAACTTTGCATTGGTCAGCATCTCATTATAAGCTTTATCGTTCTCCTCCTGTTTTTTTTTCATTTCAGATTGCTCTTTAGAATCCTCCATTTTTACAGAAGGCATATGCATATCCGAAATTTTCGAATAAACGGTTTGTCGATTATCCACAGCGCTTGATGTCTGTACCCCGCTGGATGTTTGTACCCCAGATGCTTGCGTCTCAGCGGCTAAAAAAGATAATCCAAAATTCGCACCAAAAATTATCAGCAATACTTTTGAAATCAATGCTCTGTTTTTTCTAAAATAAATATTCATAATGCTCCCAAACAAAATTAAGAAAGAAAACGCCAAGGCTTTTACTACTTCCTCCGGCGTAAATTAATTTAAAATCAATAAGCTAACTAATCAAAATGGCAAATCATTCTCGAATGGCGCCTCGTCCTTGAGTGCAACCTCTCCGGTCGAAGCCTCAGACGAAATAGTCTTAGCTTTTCTAGTGCTAGGCTTTTTTTCATTTTCGGCTTCAGGCTTAGATTCAGCTTCAGGTTTAGCTTCAGATTTTGCAGGAGTAATCGGATCAGTTGCAGCAACATTAAAATCCGTCTCGTCAGATTCCTGAGCTGATGCTCCGCCCAAAAATGTTACTCTATCCGCAACAATTGAATGCTTGCTGCGTTTGGCCCCTTCTTGATCCTGCCAGGTATCAAGTTTCAACCGACCCTCAATCAAAACCGGACGCCCCTTTTGCAGATACTGCTTGCAAACTTCAGCCTGAGGACCCCATACATCAACATCGACAAAACAGACCTCTTGAACCATCGCTCCTGTCTGTTTATTTTTAAACTGACGATTTGATGCCAATCCCAAACGACAAACAGCTTGCCCGGAAGAAAGTTGTTTATACTCAGGATCTCTTGTCAAATTGCCCATCATAATAACACGGTTAAAACTTGCCATTAGTGGCCCCTTCAATTTTTAAAACAGTATTTTAAAACAATATTTTCATGCTAAGCTAAAGGCTAAGCTAAAGAATGTTAGCAAAAACAAACCTGTTTAGCAAAAAATCTTTAACTGTAGCAATAATTCACAGGGGTTAATTTAAATTTACAAGGGTTAGTTTATGAAAAAAGGTCAGTTTATGAAAAAAAGCAAATTACTGTTCTGGGGAACATTTCTTATTGCCAGCGCATATCTTATTCTCAACAGACTACATGAACAGAAATCTATCGTCATAGGCCTGACGGGCGATGTCATGCTTGGACGACTAGTAAATCAGTCAATTACCACTCATGGATATGCACATCCTTGGGGAGATATTCTTCCACTATTAAAGAAAAATGATTTTAATATTATCAATCTTGAAACAACAATAACCAAAAGCGAAAAGCGTGTTTTTAAAGTCTTTAATTTCAAACTTGATCCGGATAACGTTCAGACTTTAGTTGAAGCAAATATCAGTCTTGTAAATATTGCAAACAACCACATTCTTGATTTTAACGAAGAAGGTTTCCTGGAGACAACTCAAGTACTTGATAGTAAAAAAATCAAGCATGTCGGAGCAGGACAAGATATTAACCAAGCTCGCAAAATTCAAATTCTTGAGAAAAATGGAATAAAAGTAGGTGTAATTGGATACACGGACAATGAACCGGACTGGGCAGCAACTTCCGAAAAAGCCGGCATAAATTATGCCAGAATCGGACAAATTGAAAAATTAGAACACGACATAAAATCAGTACGCAACCAGGTTGACGTCTTAATCGTTTCAATACATTGGGGCCCAAACAAAATTGAACGCCCGGAAAAAAATATGGTTGAGTTTGCACATAAAATAATTGACTGCGGTGCAGATTTAATTCACGGCCACAGCGCACATCTATTCCATGGGATTGAAGTTTATAACGGCAAAGTAATTATATACAGCGCCGGAGATTTTATTGATGATTACATGATTTATCCGGATCAACACAATGATCACTCTTTTTTATTTCAGGCAAAAATAACAAAAGATGGAATCCAGAGAATCGAGCTAATTCCTGTTTATATTTCCGAAATGCAGGTAAATTTAGCCAAAAACGATTTGGCTCAGAAAATTCTAAACCATATGAAAAAATTGAGCGCTGAATTTGGGACCAAATTAGAGATCAAAGATGATCATGGGGTTGTAAAAATCGAAAAATAGCGGACAAAAGCCTTTTCCTTTGTAAATATTGATGCTATGATTAAAGATCGTCATTAAAACCGGCATTAAATTGGGGGTACTTGGGACTTATGAATACAATTAAGGGCGACTTCTATAAAGGCGACTCATACAAAGATATCATTCTGTACTGGCTTCCGGAGATAGTCTCCATCTCGATTTTGCTTGTTGTACCCTCCATTATCGACTCTTTCATTATTGCCAACCTTAGGTCTGTAACCACATTTGGGGCCCTAGGAATGGCAACCAACATCCTGATAACGCTGACAAAACTTGCAGAAGCCGTTCCGGTTGCCTCAATAGCCTTTATTGGGCGATTCAATGGAAGTGGCGATTTTCACAAATGCGGCGAATACTTTTATAACACATTCTGGATCACTTTTATTCTTGGTATTTCGCAATTTATTCTAATACTGTTCGGAGCCAAAAGCATCTTTGGATGGTTAGGGGTTTCGGACAAAATGACAAATGTTGGAATACCCTTCTTGCAGTTAAAATCGTTGGGAATAGTTCTTATCTTTTCCGTAATGGTTTTTATGGGATTCATGCGAGCTGTCAAAAACACACACATTCCGATGATACTCAATCTCGTGGGAATAGGAATATTCATCTTTTTTGATTATTCACTAGTTTTTGGTAAATTCGGATTTTGCGCGTACGGCTTAACCGGATCAGCAATTGCAAGCATAATTCAGTACACGGCAATGAGTCTGATTGCCATACTCTACGTTTTATTTAATAATAATTACCGAAAATACTTCCCTAATTTTTTAAAGTCATTTTTTGATATAAAAAAGATTATCCAAATAATATCAATGAGTTGGCCAATCGTTATTGATAAAACCACAATGTCACTGTCCCACATCTGGCTTGTGACAATGATAACCCCAATGGGTAAATATGCCATTGTTTCATACAATGTAATAAGAAGCTTAAGTATGTTTTCATTTTTACCGGTCATGGCATCAGCTCAAATAATAACATTTCTTGTAAGTAACAGACTTGGGGCAAAAGATACTAATGGGGCAATTGCTAACATTAAAAAATTACTGATAGTAACAGCCTTAACCTTTATTCCCGTTTTGATAATTTTAACCATTGGGTCTCATTACTTTATAAATTTATTTGACCCCAAAAACAAATTTACTAATTTTGCAGTTATCGCTTTTCCATTCATAAATTTTATGGCCATCTTTGACGGATTACAGGTCGTACTTGCCGGCGCTCTACGTGGAGCCGGAAATGTTAAAACCGTCATGTGGGGAAGATTCCTCATCTGTTTATTATTTTTTGTTCCTGTATCATGGTTAATAAGCCATTCACAAATTCAGAGTATCATCATAAAATTCACTCTGGTTTACTCCTCATTTTTTGTAGCAACAGCAATAATTGCTCTAATTTACATAAGAAAATTACGCGGAAATTTCGGGAAAATTGAAGATGATAACAGCCTCTAATATCTGCCTTGAATTTGGACAACGTGAGTTATTTAAAGATCTCTCTTTCTCTATTGAAAAAAACCAAAGAATCGGGCTTGTCGGTAGAAATGGAAGTGGAAAATCAACACTACTCAAAGTTTTGAGCAGACAGCAAGGAATTGACAGCGGAACCATTCTGATTGAGAAACGAGTTAAAATTGCCTATTTCCCGCAAGAAGTCGTCCTAGTCTCCAATAGATCTGTTATTGAAGAAACACTAACAACATTTGGTAATTTAGTAGATTTGAAGCTTGAATTTGATTTACTCAACTCTGAGTTTGAGCATGAATCGGCACACACCCCTGAGAAACTTGAACGCTTTGCTTTTTTACAAAAAGAGTTATCTGAGCACGACTTTGACCAGTGCGTAGTTGAAACAAAAAAGATGCTGTCTATGCTTGGATTTCCATCAGAAAAAATTGGCAAGCCGGTCAGCGAGCTCAGCGTTGGTTGGAAAATGCGAATTGTACTTGCAAAATTACTTCTACAAAAAGCAGATTTCTATCTTCTTGACGAGCCTACAAACCACCTTGATATCGTTGCAAAAGACTGGTTTTTGGATTTTTTAAAATACGCCAATTTTGGTTTTATTCTTATAAGTCACGATCGCTATTTTCTGGATCACCTCTGCCAGTATATTTTTGATATCGATCGAGGAAATTTAAAAATTTATCGTGGTAATTATACAAAATATCTGGAGCAAAAGGCTAATGATGATGCAGTTTTGCAGGCTCAGTATGAAGCTCAACAAAGACATATTAAAAAGACGATGGAGACGATTAATCGTTTTAAAGCCAAGGCCACAAAGGCAAGCATGGCACAAAGCATGCTCAAAGCTCTTGAAAAAATTGAGCTTATTCAAGTTGAACCCAAACCTCCTACGATTAAACTTAATTTTTCAAATATTAAACGCTCGGGTGATATCGTACTCAAAGTTAGCAATCTAAAAAAAACGTTTGATTCTACTGAGTTATTCGCAAACGTTTCGTTTGATATTATGCGCGGTGATAAAGTAGCGCTGGTAGCTGCAAATGGAAAGGGCAAAACCACCCTGTTGAATTTAATTGCAGGGAAATATCCCCTGGAGGGTGGTACGCTAAAGTTTGGACACAACGTTGAGATGGCTTTTTTTGAACAGGATCAAGAGTTAACGCTTGATAAAAATAGAACAATTTTGGAAGAGGTGGAGAGCATATGCACAACGTCGGAAATGCGATCACACGTACGCGGTTTGCTTGGTGCATTTCTGTTCTCAGGCGATGATGTTGAAAAGAGGATATCGGTGCTCAGCGGCGGAGAAAAAAACCGAGTAGCAATGGTAAAAACGCTACTTCTGGATGCCAACTTTCTGGTTCTTGATGAACCGACTAACCACCTTGACCTTCAGACAAAAGAGATTTTATTAAAAGCATTAAATCAGTATCCCGGAACTATTTTATTTGTTTCACATGATAGAACGTTTGTAGACGGCCTTGCCAGCAGAGTTTTAGAACTAATGCCACAAGGAGTCATTAACTACCCGGGAAATTACGAATCTTTCCTGTATCACAAAAAACACACCGAACTGCTTCTGAAACCCGGCGCGTCACCAAGGGGTGATGGTTCGAGCCGCCTTCGCCAAGGCTTCGGCGCCCAGGCAAACAAGCCGCTCATCCTGAGCCTGTCGAAGGATCGTCCTGCGGTGCCCGGCGTAGCCACGAAGGGCGAAGCCTGGGAGCCTGTCGAAGGATGCGAGTTTCAGAAGAGATACTAATCCAACAATTAGCAGCAAAGAATGGTACGAATCTAAAAAACAGATAGCTAGTCTTGAACGCAAAATTGAGACGCTTGAAAAACAACTCGTAACCCTTAATCAAAGCTTTGAATTTCTGGATTTTGGAACACCGGATTTTGACAGAACATCCCAACGAATCAATGAAGTGAAATCCCAAATCGAAAAACTGTACGAAGAATGGGAAGAGTTGCAGAAAAAAGTAGCCCCAAAAAATTAGAGTGGCACGAATTGAGCGAAGACTGGCTTGCGACCCGTCTTGCCGTGCCCGCCGTAGTTTTAACGAAGGCTGGAAGCTAGGAGCCCTTTAGGGCGAAAGCGAAGGGTGGAGATGAGCGGATTCGAACCGCTGACCTTCTACGTGCGAGGCAGATGCTCTACCAACTGAGCTACATCCCCACTAATTTTTTTAGAATATCAATTTCAGTAACATATTACAAATAAATCTGTTGTACCATAAATAAGAATATAAACGAAATAAGTACTACCACAACGCACGTATTACAATCATTACGAATAGCAAAGCGCTGTATTTTTAAATCATGTCTATCTAAACAAGAATTAAATATCTGCCGTAATTCTGGATCCATTTTCTCAAGATCTTGTTGAAGAATTCTATCACGATTTTTTTGGATAATATCCCTTACATCTACAACATTTGGTTCGTATAGAATATTTGATTCGTAATTTTTTTCAATCCCTTTTGTCACCGTTGCGGCAATGGCTAAACACATCCTTTTCGCTTCCTGGGATGTATTTTTTGATAACTGAATTAAAGATTTAACGCCAATTTCAATCAGCTGAGGGTTGCTAACAGGAAAGCCTACCTCAACATTCGCTTCACACTCATCCAAACCAATACAACTATCCACAACCTGCTCAAACTCACCCGCAAAATGGACCACCTCTTTAACACCGGATGCCACTACAGATGAGCCATTCATAGAATGAATAACATTTGGAGTAAACATTGAAGCCAAAAATACAAAACACCATGTGTTAAAAATTGATCGGTAATCCACAAAAATCTCCCCTTTTTTTAGAAATAGATTTTTTAACATCAAAAACGACAGGATCAAAAATTATTTTAGAGCCAAAATTCCACTGTAAATTACACCCAATAATATGTAATTTATCATAGAACAAGCGAAGAATAGAATAGTTTAATTAAATGTGATTTTTTATAACTTATTTGGCTTGCCAGACGACTTGTTCGCCATGGTTCGACAGGCTCACCATGAGCGCTCATCCTGCTGTGCCGGCGACTTGTCCGCCATAGTGATTGTGTTAAAAGTCAAAACTTTTTTTAAAAATTTTCGAAAATTAAACTTTACATAACTCGCCTCTTTTTAACAGCGAATTGGCAAGAATAATTAGTTTGCGCATAACGGCAACTATGGCCACTTTGAACGGTTTTTGATTTTTTATCAAGCGATCATAAAAGGCTTTAAGAATTAGGTTATGTTTAATGGTTGTTAATGCGCACATGTAAATCTGATTTCTCGGGGTCATCCGTCCTCCCCGAATTCTTCTCTTACCCTTGAATTTACCGCTTTCATTGTCATATGGACACACACCAACAAGAGCCGATATTTTATTGTTACTTATTGTTCCAAGCTCTGGAACATGTGATAAAAGAAGAGCTGCAGAGGCAATTCCAATTCCAGGTATAGATTCTAAAATCTCAGCTTTTTGACCAAGTTCGCTATCGTTTTTGAGTAAGCCAGATATTTGCGTATCTACCGTCTTGATTTCTGCGGTAAAAATTTTAATCAAACGTTTAATGCTCGGTAAACTCATTGCATGTGAAGGTTGCTTTAATCTTGTTTTTTCCGCAGCCAAAAACTTGGTAAGATCGTTTTTACGATTAACGAGAGCTTGCAATTTGGCTTGATTCTCAGTTTTTTCAACCGTCGAATAGCCACGCGTATTTTTAGAACAAAATTCAGCAATTTTTCGTGCATCAATTTTATCGTTTTTGCTTTTGCATCCAGTTGAAACAATAAAACCCCTTATTCGCCTCGGATCAATAATCCAAAGGTTGTAGCCATTCTTTTTTAGCAGCGTTGCAAGCAGCTTTTCATATCCTCCTGTTGCTTCACATGCTATTTGTGCAATATCTTGCTGGGCTATTTTTTTAATGAAACCCTGTATCGCAGCTTCTGTGTTGTCTATTTTTAAGAGTGTTTTTTCAGGATAAATGCAAATATCTAAGCTGTTTTTAGAAATATCGACGCCTACATATATATTTGATACCATAACGATTACCTCTGGCTTGTAAACATGCGAGATCGTACCCAATACGTCTCAAGTGATTGTTCGAGGTTGTTTAATGTAAGTTGATAGTCTCAAACTATGGCACGATCCCTTATGATCAGCTCGAGCACGAGATCTATCAACTTCCTTGAACAATCGATATTAAAAAAAATAACTCTGGAATAAAGTTAATAAAATTCTTATTTATTTAATAGATTTCTAACATACAAGCTTTATGCGACGGCGGAAGCTGCGAAGCAGCGAAGACTGGCCGTGCTCATCGTAGCCCTTCAAGGGCGAAGAGGAGTGGAGGTATGCGGATTCGAACCGCAGACCCTCCGCTTGCAAAGCGGATGCTCTACCAACTGAGCTATACCCCCAAGAATTTCAATTTTAGAAGAGTGGGCCTGAGTCGACTTGAACGACTGACCTTCCCGTTATCAGCGGGATGCTCTAGCCACCTGAGCTACAGGCCCAAAAACCATAAAAATCACTTAAATTTCATAGATTACACAGAATTATACAAACAAAATCCAACTCTTGCAAGGATAGAATTGCATATTTTTGCGATAATTTGCAAGGCCCATACCCTAGGACTGCAGAGCAAATTGGCCCAAAAGTATACTCTCATGCTTGAAATTATTGACTATTTGTAAGATATTTTGGTATTTTTAGATTAGTAAGATATATTAAAACATTCGCATTCTAATGCTAAATCAGATAGAAAGGGGAGATTTTTATGACTAAAAAATTTAAGAGCTTTGCGGAACTTCATCCGCATGAAGAGACCAAATTCGAACCCCGAAGTAAAAAACAAAAATTACGAGACTTCGACAACAAGGGAAGAAGCAAAATGAGTTCAAATCTTAAAAAACATTTTCCGGATAGAATCTGGAATAATGTAAGAGAAACAAGAAGAGGCCCAAAGGTATGAAGCCATAATTTTATATTACGGTTTTATACTACCCTAAAGCTCGCTAAAAAAGCGGGCTTTTTTTTGCGTAATTTATACAAAATGTTAAACTGAACTGAAATTTTAGTGTTTTAAGACGTCGTCTTTTAATCCAACTTTTTTGATAGGAAGTCTAATGAAATCATTCGAATTACGCAAAAAGTACTTGGATTTTTTTGCAAAAAATGGTCACACCGTTGTAGCCAGTTCATCACTTATTCCGGCACAGGATCCAACACTTCTTTTTGCCAACGCAGGCATGAACCAATTTAAAGATATTTTTTTGGGTAAAGAAAAAAGATCTTATACCCGAGCTACATCTTCTCAAAAGTGTGTACGAGCAGGCGGAAAACACAACGATTTAGAAAATGTAGGATTTACGGCCAGACACCTAACATTTTTTGAGATGCTCGGAAATTTTTCATTCGGCGACTACTTCAAAAAGGAGGCAATCGGCTTTGCCTGGGAACTCTTAACAAAAGAGATAGGATTACCCAAAGATAAGCTTTATGCCACCGTCTTTACAACAGACGACCAAGCTTTTGAAATTTGGAATAAAGTTGTCGGGCTTCCTGCAACACGCATCCGACGACTTGGCGAAAAGGATAATTTCTGGCAGATGGGAGACACCGGTCCATGCGGACCATGCACCGAAATATACATCGACAAAGGGATAGAACGCGGTTGCGGCAGTAAAGATTGTGCCCCGGGATGTGATTGCGACAGATTTATGGAGATCTGGAACCTTGTGTTCATGCAGTATGACCGTCAATCAAATGGTGAATTAAAGCCGCTGACCAAAACAGGTGTGGACACCGGAATGGGACTTGAGCGTCTATGCTGCGTCGTTCAGGGTAAAGAGTCAGTATTTGAAACAGACCTTTTTGCCGATATCATCGATGAGATAGAAAAAATAACAAATTTCAGTTACAACCAAAGCCCTGAAAAAATTAAAGCAGCATTCAATGTTTTATGCGACCATGTCCGCTCTTCATCCTTTTTAATTGCAGACGGCTGCACGCCATCAAATGAAGGTCGCGGTTATGTTCTACGCAAAATTATTCGTCGTGCTGCTATGTTTGCACAAAAACTTTCTGACGACAAACAGCTTTTATCTAAACTCTCAAAAAGATTTATAAAACAGATGTCCCCCGTCTATCCCGAGTTGGGAGCCGGTACTAAACTCATCGCTACAACACTTGATAGCGAAGTTGAAAAATTTGCAATCAACTTAGTACAAGGTCAAAATATTTTTACAAAATACGTTGAAGATAATAAAAAAGACGGACAGCTATTTCTTTCAGGACAACAAATTTTTAAACTTTATGACACCTACGGGTTCCCACCGGAATTAACAAAAGTCTTGGCACATGAACAGAACCTCACGTTGGATATGGAGGCTTTTGAAAAAGAGATGGACAAACAACGTGAGCAATCCGGTAAAAAGCATGATGGTGAAAATGAAAAGCTTAATGAGGGAGCTATCCCTGCTGGAACATCGACTGAATTCGTTGGGTACACAGATCTTGAAGCAAAAGCAAAAATAATATTCGTACAGAAAAACAGTGATCAGACAGCGTGGATTATTACTGATAAATCCCCATTTTATGTTGAGTCCGGAGGTCAAATTGGAGATAATGGCTGGGTGACAATAAAAGAACACGCCCTGCCCGTACTCGCTTTGCAAAAACTTGGAAATGTAAATCACCCTGCAATTGCCGTAAAAGTTTCACTAACTACTGAACCAGGCGCGTCACTGCGTGATGGTTCGAGCCGCCTTCGCTTGGATAGCTACGGCGCCCAGGCAAGCAGGCCGCTCATCCTGAGCCTGTCGAAGGATCGTCCTGCCGTGCCCGGCGTAGCCACTAAGGGCGAAGCCTGGGAGCCTGTCGAAGGATGCGAGTCACAGATAATTTCCGACATCAAAGTCGGCGACAGCGCACACTGCATTGTCGATTACTTCTCAAGAATCAACACAGTAAAAAATCACACCGCCACACACCTGCTTCAGGCTGCCCTGATCCAAATTTTAGGCAGCGGCATAAAGCAAGCGGGTTCATCCGTCTGCGCAGAATCATTCAGATTCGATTTTTCACATCAGCAAGCATTAACGCACGAGCAGATCCAAGCCGTTGAAGATCTTGTAAACCAAAAAATTCAAGAAGATATTCAGACAAAGATTTTCTACTCAACACTGGAAGAGGCAAAGACTGCCGGAGCAATGGCTTTCTTCGGTGAAAAATACAACCCTGAAAAAGTTCGTGTCGTCCAGGTTCCCGGATTTTCCACGGAACTCTGTGGAGGCGTACATGCCCCAAGCACCGGAATCATAGGTTGTTTTAAGATTGTAAGCGAAACCGCCCTTTCAACCGGTGTGCGAAGAATTACCGGTGTAACAGGACATGAGGCTGTCAAACTTTTTCAGCAGTCCTTCACAACTGTTAAAAAACTCAGCGAAGATTTTAAAACAAAATTCGAAGAGGTTTATGATGCTGTCAATAAACTGCAAGAACGTTATCTTGAATCTCAAAGCCAGATCAAACAGCTTCGCAAGCAGTTAATGAAATCTCAGATTATTGAATGGCAAAATAAAATTACAGTTATCGGCAAAGTTCCATTTGTTTATCTTGAAATTGAAGACTTGCCTAACCAAGAGATGAAATCAATCTGTACTGATTTTGAAAAACACAAACCCGGATTATACGTTATCTTGAATAAAACCAGTAATTCAGACAATTTTTCAGTCATTGCGTATCAATCAAAAAAATCTGAAAATAAAATAAGCTTGAAAGCGTTATCTGAGTTATTGAAAAATAAATTTAATATTCGCAGCGGCGGAAACGAAGAGTTTATTCAAGGCGGCGGACAAGGTAAGCTGCCAACCCTTGAACAGGAAATTGTTAACTTGGTTAAGTTGAGTTAATTCGATAGTAATTAACATCAATTTGTTACGAAATTGTTTGATTCAGAGTAAATGCCTTTAAACTTTATCAACCAAGGTTTCAAGCCCTTGGGCTGTTATTTTTTCCGCCAATGGAAAAGTTTCTTTGCCTGGATACACAACTGTTATATGGTCAAGTTTAAGGTCTGATAGAGCAATTTGCATGGACTTTGTCACGCGAGGAACGTCGGCATATTTAAATTCGAAGCCTAACCGTTTTCCATGTTTGATAATAAACAAATCTATCTCAGCATCGGCATGGGTTGCCCAAAAAAAAGCTTCTTCTGGCCCGGCATCGTAAATTCTAATGACCTCTTCAAGAGCAAAGCCCTCCCAGAAGGCCCCTAGCCGAGGGTAAGCGTCAAGCTCTGTGACGTCTTTGATGTTAAGCAATGCGTGTAAAATCCCACTATCGCGAAAATAAATTTTGGGTGAACGCACCTGCCTTTTTTGAATATTTTCATACCAGGGCGTCAACTCTCGGATCATGAATGTTCCCACCAGAATGTCGAGATATTTGCGCGTAGTTTGATCAGAAACACCTAAAGACCTTGCTATCTCGCTTGCATTAAATATTTGGCCATGGTAATGGGCAAGCATAAGCCAAAAACGACGTATTTGTTGCGGTGGAATGTTAAAGCCAAGATAGGGAATGTCTCGTTCAAGAAAAGTTTTTATATAATTTTGACGCCAAAAAAAGCTATCAGCCTCTGTTTGGGCTAAATAAGAAAGCGGAAAGCCACCCCGTAACCAAAGTTGCAAGGTATTTTTTGTTTCGCTTAAAGAAAAGGGGGGCAATTCAATGTAGCCAATCCGGCCTGCAAGCGTCTCGGATGATTGTCTAATTAAATCGCGCGATGCGCTACCCAATATGAGAAGTTTATGTTTATACTTTGGATCATCAACCAAGACCCGAATAACGGGAAAAAGTTCTGGTCGCATCTGAATTTCGTCAATAACGATAAGTTTCTCTGGTTCGGCTGAAAGTGCAAGCATGGGATTATCAAGGCGACTCAGGTCAAAGGGGCTTTCAAGATCAAAAAAGCGCGCAACCCCATTCAACTTTTCTTCAACAAATGTTCGCGCAAGTGTTGTCTTTCCAACTTGACGCGGGCCTAAGATGGCACAAACTGAGTGAACTCGGAAATTTTGTTCGATTTTTTGTAGATACTGATCTCTTTTAAACACAATATATCTCCTTGAAAATGAACAGGACTTCTTGAAAATTCGAGGGCTAAGCTTGAGATTACAAGGAATCAGTAGAAAAATCAATTAAAATGATAAAATTAGTCCCCCGACATTTTTTAATGCTTAAACACAACAAAACTCGTATCACCGCCCGCACTGATCACTTAAGCAGTGCCCGCTTTTGCGGGCACTGCTCGTCATCGTTAACTTACGTGTTGTTAATTCACGTTCTGATAATCAAGTATTCCGTTGGTTACATTCAATTGCCCGCCTGGGAGTATGTTTATTGCCAAGTCATCAGCTGCAACTCCATCACCAAAACAGATACTTTGAGCAAGACTTGTTGGTGTTCCAAATAAAACGTCGATTAAAATGTTGTCGCTGTCAACGGTCAATGTTCCTTTTGTTAAACGCATTCCGACTGATGATGTTGCTAATGCGCATCCATTCAAATATAACTCTGAAGAAACATCTTGCATCGCAATTAAATCTCTACGCACAACACTTGGTCCATAATAGAAAAGCACGCCATAATCCAATTTCAATCTTGAGTAACTGTTTATTGTTGATGTTTGATCAGACGCGTAAATAAATGCATTTGAAAGTGAAAGCTCATTATTAGACTTGATTTCAACTTCATCTTGGAATATCAGAGCCCCAGCCGTAAAGCTGTAATCGCCTGTAGTTTGTAATGTGTCATTTTTGAATGTAATATTTGCGTTTGGACCTAAGCATCGTACATTGTTACCTACAAGACCACTCAGGATAATGTTTTCTACTGTCAAAGCTCCACTTTGCATAATTTGGATGCTTTGCGTACCAAGATCAAGAGGGTTGCCATAACCATTGATTGCAGAATTCCCACTGAATATCCATGGCATTGACATTGCCTGTTCATCTGCAAGATCAATTCTGCAACCGTCACCAAATGTTAATGTAGCACCGACTCCCAGTTGCACTGATGAGTCATCAAAGTTCTTTAGAACAACATTGTTAAGAACTACTGTGCTACCTAACCCTGTTGTGAAAATATTTGGACTATCTTTTGCAAAATTTATCATGTGTCCGTTGCCATCAAACACACAACTGTTTGCGATATTTAATGTATGATCTGCGCTTAGATAAATGTCATATGCCATAGTGTATGTAGGGGTGCTAATTTGAATGGCGCTTGGGCCGTGATCTATGGTTTGCATTGATGCGTTAAGTTTTATAATTGCATTACTGTTATTAATTGGTAGAACTGCAGGAGCCGTACCGCTTAACTTAATGACGGCATTACTTGTGCCTTTAATCCAAGATACGATTGCATTGCTGTTTTGGACTGCCAGTGCAACTGAACCACCTTGGTTGAGTTTTATGATTGCGTTACTGTTGTTCTTAATTTCGTACGCAAATGCATTACTGTTAGTTCTGGAGGTACTATCGAGCTTGACGATAGCATTACTATTATTAACAGACAGAGCGCCTCCTGCCTGACCCAGTTTTATAATAGCGTTACTGTTGTTCTTAATTTCATACGCAAATGCATTACTGTTAGTTCTGGAGGTACTATCGAGCTTGATGATAGCATTACTATTATTAACAGACAGAACGCCTCCTGCCTGACCCAGTTTTATAATAGCGTTACTGTTGTTCTTGATTCCGTAAGCAAACGCGTTGGAGTTCGTTCTCTCAGTCACACCAAGTTTAATGATTGCATTCGAGTTGTTTCGATTGCTAAACAGAAGTGCATTCGATGTTGTACGATTCAAAGCCAGCAACGCATTACTGTCGGTTCTAACTCTCATACTCAAATAGTTTGCAGTGTTACTTGTCTGCTTAACAGTAGTTGCCCATTGGTTAATCCAGTTACTGTTAGCTTTAACAACAGGCGCCCAATATTTCATGGAGTTACTTGTCTGTTTAACGGTAGTTGCCCACTGGTTAATCCAGTTACTGTTGTTTTTAATTCCGTAAGCAAATGCATTTGAGCTTGTTCTCTCGATTACGCAAAGCTTGATTATTGCGTTGCTGTTGTTTCGATTGCTAAACAGAAGTGCATTCGATGTTGTACGATTCAAAGCCAGCAACGCATTACTGTCGGTTCTAACTCTCATACTCAAATAGTTTGCAGTGTTACTTGTCTGCTTAACAGTAGTTGCCCATTGGTTAATCCAGTTACTGCTATTCTTGATGCCATATAAGAAAGCGTTACTATCTGTTCTGACTCTTGTGCTGAGCCATGCTACCGAGTTACTTGTCATTCTACTCAGATAAGCTATTGAATTACTACTCGTCCTACTTAAATATGCTATCGAGTTGCTGCTCATTCTGCTTAAATATGCTTCTGAATTACTTGTCGTTCTTCGTAAATAAACTAATGCATTGCTTGTTACTCTGAGCAAGTTACTGTTACCTCGTTCGACTCCACTCAGCCATGCTATTGAGTTACTTGTCATTCTACTCAAATAAGCTATTGAATTACTACTCGTCCTACTTAAATATGCAATAGAGTTGCTGCTCATTCTGCTTAGATATGCCATGGAATTGCTTGTTGTTCTGTTTAGATAAACTAATGCATTGCTTGTTACTCTGAGCAAGTTACTGTTTCCTCGCTCCACACCGCTGAGCCATGCTATTGAGTTACTTGTCATTCTACTCAGATAAGCTATTGAATTACTACTCGTCCTACTCAAATATGCAATAGAGTTACTGCTCATTCTGCTTAAATATGCTTCTGAATTACTGGTCGTCCTTCGCAAATAAACTAATCCATTACTCGTTACTCTGAGCAAGTTGCTATTCCCTCGCTCCACACCACTGAGCCATGCTATTGAGTTACTTGTCATTCTACTCAGATAAGCTATTGAATTACTACTCGTCCTACTCAGATATGCTATCGAGTTGCTACTCATTCTGCTTAAATATGCTTCTGAATTACTGGTAGTTCTTCTCAGATAAACTAATGCATTACTTGTTACTCTGAGAAAGTTACTGTTCCCTCGCTCCACGCCACTTAGCCATGCTATCGAGTTACTTGTCATTCTACTCAGATAAGCTATTGAATTACTACTCGTCCTACTTAAATATGCTATCGAGTTGCTGCTCATTCTGCTTAAATATGCCATCGAATTACTTGTTGTTCTGTTTAGATAAACTAATGCATTACTTGTTATTCTGAGAAAGTTACTGTTCCCTCGCTCCACACCGCTGAGCCATGCTATTGAGTTACTTGTCATTCTACTCAGATAAGCTATTGAATTACTTGTCGTTCTACTCAAATATGCAATAGAGTTACTGCTCATTCTGCTTAAATATGCTTCTGAATTACTGGTCGTCCTTCGCAAATAAACTAATCCATTACTCGTTACTCTGAGCAAGTTACTGTTCCCTCGCTCCACGCCACTTAGCCATGCTATCGAATTACTTGTCATTCTACTCAGATAAGCTATTGAATTACTACTCGTCCTACTCAGATATGCAATAGAGTTGCTGCTCATTCTGCTTAGATATGCTTCTGAATTGCTGGTAGTTCTTCTCAGATAAACTAATGCATTACTATTTGTTCTTGCAGTTACCGTCAGTCCCACTACTGCATTACTATTATCATAAACAAGTTCGGCAGGAGCTGCTGCATAATTCACAATATTATTATTCAGAGTAGGCGCATACGAGACCAGATTATAATCACCAAGCCCACCTCCAACTGTATTCTTGATAAGGGATCTATCATTCCATCCAATAACGGTATTAGGATGCATGCGAATTTCAGAGTTGCTGTTTTTTAATACAAAGCTTGCATTGTTATTACTGAACATTGTGTAACCCATGGTGTTGTCATAATTAATTATTCCGTCGACTGAGACGTTTGCACCGGAAAGTAGTTGAACGCTTAAATCTGATGCTGATCCTGCCGCCGAGTTACCAAAGACAATTGAGTTAGAGATCGCCTGAGGCGTCGTCTCTTGGCCATAGGCAATACTTGCAATATTAAGTGTGTAATAAGGTTTCGAAGGGTTGGTCGTATAACCACCGACTGCCAGATAAAGACCATTTGGATGTACATCAGTGCTATAAATATACGTACCAAAAGATACTATATTTATTAAAGTTAATGACGGAAATTCTATGTAGAGTACCAGATCTCTTGATGCAGTATCGTTACCACCCACAAGTAAAAATCTTCCATCCGAGCTCCATTTTATCGTTCTTGCACTTGTTCCAAACGGTAACGCTGAGACTTGCATCGTCCACTGGGCTGTCAAATTAAATGCATAAACATACATCGCGCCAGGACCACCAGCCAAGCCTGTAACCTGACCGGTTGTTGCCAAGTAGTTTCCATCAGGACTCCATGAAACACTTGTTCCACAACCGGATCCAGCGGATCCATAAGTTCTTGTAAATGATGAAGGTAAACCAGATGTGGTCAATACCCCATTATTAATAGGATAAATCGTTATGCCACCAGCTGCACCTGCCGTGAAATTTGTTGCAACAGCAATATATTTTCCACTTGGATGCCAAGAGATTCCTAAAACTTCTGGGCCTGTTGAAGACGTAGCCGAAACTTGATTCAGGGTAGTTCCATTGAACTGGTAAATCGTCAATCCATGCCCATTACCACCAACTGCCAGATAGCGCCCATCAGGACTCCAGTTTACCGGACCTGTGTATGAGGCTCGAGTCGTTCCAAGATTTGTCTGCACTACCGGTGAAGAAAAGTTATTAGCAGCAGAGTAAATTTGTAGGTTCGATGTTGATACCGTTAAAGATAACGGTATGCTTACTTTTCCACCCGCCGCCAGATACTGCCCATCAGGACTCCATGAAACACTTGATGCCGTCACTGAAAAGCTGACAGTTGCTAGCGTTGACGTCGTTGTTCCGGAGAAGAGATACACGGATAAGCTACTTGGTTGTACTAGTAATTTTTCCCTCGTCTGACCGGCCACCGCCAGTTTTCTTCCGTCAGGACTCCACTGTAACTTATCAATTTCTCTGAATGCATTGGCGATACCGGTACCAAGGGTAAGAATGGCATTTGTGCCCGTGGCCCTGAATGATGTTGCACTTGTCATCGTAACATTGTTACCAAGCAGCAACTGTCCTTGAGTCAGACGCATGCCGGTCAGCGTTGTTTTCAACGATGCTCCGTCCAGTGTAATCTTGCTTGTCGCATCACCCATCATTAAAAGATCTTTTGCCAAAAGTCCGGTCGTACCGCTCGTGGAAGGTTCAAAGTAAAAGGTAGTTTTTGGATTAAATTTAAGATTTGCTCCTGACATGATTTGACTTGGAACAGTTGAACGATAAATAAATGAACTTGTTCCCGTAAAGTTAACATCGTTGTAACAAAACAGTTCGCCCTGGTTGAAGTAAAAATCATTTACAAAGTTCAGTCTTGCATTATCAAGAACAAGTTTGCTTCTGCTTGTCGCAAGCTCTATCGGCGGATTATTTGCAAAATTCTGATTATTACTGATTACAACGTTACGCAATGTCAACGTTATTGTGTCATCTACAAAGATTTCAGAATTGGCACCAATACTTATTGTGTTACCGTTACCATCAAGCACTGCATTGTTACTGACGTGAACGATTGTGTTTGCAGGGATGTTCCAGTTCGAACCTACCAAAGTATTTGGCACACCGGAGTAATTTATTAGATTAGTTGGAATTTGGGCATTTTTTGGACTCACATCGGAGATTAAATTGTAATCACCTAAGCCGGCGTTTGAGACGTTAGAAATTATAGAGCTGTCTTGCCATCCGACAACAGTGTTTGGGGTCATATGAATTTCAGAATTGCTGTTTTTTAATACAAAGCTTGCATTGTTATTACTGAACATTGTGTAGCCCTGGGTGTTGTCATAATTTAGAATCCCGTCGATTGAGACGTTTGCCCCTGAAAGTAGTTGAACATTCAAGTCATAACTTGATCCTGAGCCTGAGTTACCAAACACGATTGAATTTGAAATTGCTTGGGGAGTGGCTATTGCTTGATAATGCGGCTGATACACATTAACTGTGTTGGTATTCTGTCCACCACATGCAACATAACGACCATCAAGACTCCATGCAAGTGATTCAATTTGCCCGTTGTATGTAACAGATTGTGCAACTTGCGTTAAACTCGTTCCTGTAAACTGATACACGTTAATCTTGTTGGTAGTCCCTCCACCACATGCAACATAACGACCATCAAGACTCCATGCAACTGAAATAATGCCACCGCCGTATGAAGCAGATTGTGCAACTTGCGTTAAACTCGTTCCTGTAAACTGATACACGTTAATCTTGTTGGTAGTCCCTCCACCACATGCAACATAACGACCATCAAGACTCCATGCAACTGACTGAATTATACCGCCGTATGAAGCAGATTGTGCTACTTGCGTTAAATTTGTTCCTGTAAACTGATACACATTAACCGTGTTAGTCCCTCCTCCACATGCAACATAACGACCATCAGGACTCCATGCAACTGAACTAATGCTACCGCCGTATGAAGCAGATTGTGCAACTTGCGTTAAATTTGTTCCTGTAAACTGATACACATTAACCGTGTTAGTCCCTCCTCCACATGCAACATAACGACCATCAGGACTCCATGCAACTGATATAATTGTATTAACATATGAGGCAGATTGTGCTACTTGTGTTAAACTCGTTCCTGTAAACTGATACACATTAACCGTGTTGGTATTCGCTCCACCACATGCAACATAACGACCATCAGGACTCCATGCAACTGAATAAATGGTGTTGCCGTATGATGCAGATTGTGCTACTTGCGTTAAACTTGTTCCTGTAAACTGATACACATTAACTTTGTCTGTAGTCCCTCCGCCACATGCAACATAACGACCATCAGGGCTCCATGCAACTGACCAAATGAAGCCATTATAACTAGGCGATGATACAATGTTGGAGTAAAAACTTGTTATCCCCAAAACAGCAGCGCTCGTCATTGAAACTTTATTATCAAGTAACAACTGCCCTGTAGTTAAACGCAATCCGGTATATGTTGTTTTAAGAGTTGCTCCATTCAATGTAATTTTCGAACTTGCATCGCTCATTATCAATAGATCTTTTGCCAACAATCCAAGCATACCGGTGGTAGATGGCGCAAATGAAAATGTCGTACCAGGATTAAACTTAAGATTTGCACCTGATTTTATATAACTTGGTTTTGTAGAACGATAAATAAATGCACTCGTACCGTTTATATTTACATCGTTGTAAGCAAAAAGTTGACCGCGATCAAAATAAAAGTCACCAACAATATTTAATGTTGAGTTATCAAGCACAAGCTGGCTTCTGTTCGATGCAAGTTTGATTGCAGGATTTCCTACAAAATTTTCGGCGTTGCTAATAATCACGTTTCTTAAAGTCAAGGTCACATTGTCATCAACAAATAACTCTGAATTATTGCCAAGGTTAATTGTATTGCCATTACCGTTAATCACAGTGTTGCTGTCGATGTGTATTATGGTGTTGGCAGGAACGTTCCATCCAAGACTTGTCAATGTATTTGGGATGCCTTGAAATGGCAAAATTTTATCAAAATTAGCATCGTCGGCTAGTAGGTTATAATCACCCTGCCCAATGCCAGCAACCGAATCAATTAATGAGCTGTTTTTCCAGCCAACCACAGTGTTTGGAGTCATGCGAATTTCGGAAGCGCTGTTTTTCAGAACAAACCTTGCATTGTCGTTGCTAAACATTGTGTAGCCAAGGGTGTTATCATAATTCAATATTCCATCGACTGAGACGTTTGCACCGGAAAGTAGCTGAACGCTTAAATCTGATACTGATCCGGCAGCCGAGTTACCAAAGACAATCGAATTGGAGATCGCCTGAGGCGTCGTCTCTTGACCATAGGCAATACTTGCAATATTAAGTGTATAATAAGGTGTCGAAGGGGCAGTAGTATAACCACCGGCTGCCAGATAAAGACCATTTGGATGAACATCAGTACTATAAATGTATGTACCAAAAGATATTGTTTGTATGAAAGTCAATGACGGAAATTCTATATAGAGTATCAGATCTCTTGAGGCGGTATCATTTCCACCCACAAGTAAAAATCTTCCATCCGAGCTCCACTTTACCGTTCTTGCACTTGTCCCAAACGATAAAACTGAAATTTGTGTCAATGTGGTAGCCGCTGAATTAACTGAATAAACATACATTGTACCGACACTCGAAACCAGCCCTGTTGTTGCCAAGTAGTTTCCATCAGGACTCCATGCAACACTTGTTCCATACCCCGCCGTATAGTTTTTTGTTGATAATGGTGACCCACCAAGCACTCCGTTAGCAACAGAATAAACGGCTATACTATTTGCCGTTGCGGAGTTTGTAGCAATCGCTATATATTTTCCGCTTGGATGCCAAGAAATACCTAGAACCTCTGATACGCCAGTGGTTGCTGAAACTTGACTCAAAGCACTGCCGTTAAACTGGTATATCGTCAAGTTTCGCATGTTGCCACCAACTGCCAGATAGCGCCCATCAGGGCTCCAGCTCACAGGTCCAGTGTATGAGGCTCTGGTTGTTCCAAGATTTGTCTGCACTACCGGTGAAGAAAAGTTATTAGCAGCGGAGTAAATTTGCAGGTTCGATGTTGATACCGAAAGACCTAAAGATGCCGGCAGATACACCTTGCCACCCGCCGCCAGATACTGTCCGTCAGGACTCCATGAAACCCCAGATGCCGTCACCGAGAAATCTACAGTGCTCAGAGTTGACGTTGTCGTTCCGGAAAAGAGGTACACTGCAAGGTTACCAGATACGCCCGCTGAGTATGTTACTGCTCGCGTCTGCCCCGCTACCGCCAACTTTCTCCCGTCAGGACTCCACTGCAAATTGTCAATTTCGCTGAATGCGTTTGCGATACCAGTACCAAGTGTAAGAACGGCATTTGTGCCCGTCGCCCTGAATGACGTTGCACTTGTCATAGTCACATTATTACTAAGCAGCAACTGTCCTTGAGTCAGACGCATGCCAGTTAGCGTTGTTTTAAGCGTTGCTCCATCCAATGTCAACTTAGATGTCGCATCACCCATCATTAAAAGGTCTTTTGCCAAAAGTCCTGTCACACCGCTTGTAGCAGGTTCAAAGTAGAATGTAGTCTTTGGATTAAATTTAAGATTTGCTCCAGACATGATTTGACTTGGAACAGTTGAACGATAAATAAATGAACTTGTTCCCGTGAAGTTAACATCGTTGTAACAAAACAGTTCGCCCTGGTTGAAGTAAAAATCATTTACAAAGTTCAATCTTGCATTATCAAGAACAAGTTTACTTCTGCTTGTCGCAAGTTTTATTGGCGGATTATTTGCAAAATTTTGGTTGTTGCTGATCATAACGTTTCGCAACGTTAAAGTTACAGTGTCATCAACAAAAATTTGCGAGTTTGCGCCAAGATTTATTGTGTTGTTATTGCCATCAAGAACGGCATTTGCAGTAACGTGAATAATTGTGTTTTGCTGTATGTTCCAGTTCGAACCTATCAAAGTGTTCGGCACTCCGGGATAGTTTATTATGTTACCTGAACTTAGATATGTTGAGTTGCCTATATTTTTGGCATCCAACAACAGATTATAATCGCCCAAGCCGGCGTTTACAACGTTGGCAATTATCGAACTATCCTGCCAGCCAAGAACCGTTGCAGGCCTGAGTTTAATCTCAGAATTGCTATTTTTTAACACAAAACTTGCATTGTTATTACTAAATATCGATGTTGAATTTACGTTATCATAGTTAACTATTCCGTCGACTGAAACGTTTGCGCCTGAAAGTAATTGTAAATTCAAATCATAACTTGAGCCTGAGCCTGAGTTACCAAATACAATTGAATTTGATACAGCTTGAAGAGTTGTCTCTTGACCATAGGCAACTATGCCTATCTCAAGTTCTCCGTCGGTCGGTCCTACCGCGGTAGGACTGACACCACCAAGTGCAAGGTATAAACCGTTTGGACTCAGGTCGCTAGTATAAATTGATTTCCCGTAAGAGATCGTTTGTATGATCCCTAACCCGGAACCTGTAAATTCCAGATACAATGTCAAATCTGCCGTACCGTTATTTCCTCCTACCAGTAGGAATCTCCCATCAGGACTCCATTTTACAACCCTTGCGATTGTTCCAAATGGTGAAGTTGCAGCTACTGTAAGGGCAGATGTTGCTGGAGTAAATGTATAAACATTTATTACACCCGCAGAGACTGAGGTTGCTCCCGTCGCTGCCAAGAAATTCCCATCCGGACTCCATGAAACACTTGTTGCATAACCACCCGATCCAGCGATTCCATAACTTCTGGCGGCAAATGCAGATGCAACAAGTACCCCGTTATTAACTTGATAAATGGTTACGCTACCGGCTGCACCTGACCCTCCCTGTACAAAATTTGTAGCAACCGCAACATATTTCCCACTTGGATGCCAAGCAATTCCTAATACTTCATTTGTATTTGCAGAACCTGAAGTTGCAGTTGAAATCTGATTCAGAGTAGTTCCATTGAACTGGTAGATCGTCAAACCTCGCATGTTCCCACCAACAGCCAGGTAGTGACCGCCAGGGCTCCAACTCACCGGCCCTGCGTATGATGCAAGAGTTGTTCCAAGATTTGTCTGCGCAACTGTCGAAAGGGTATTATTCACAATAGAATAAACTTGTACATTCGATGTTGATACACTAAGTCCCAACGAAGTAGGTACGAATACCTTTCCACCCGCCGCCAAATACTGCCCATCAGGACTCCACGACACACCTGATGACGTCACGGAAAAGGCAGTCGCGGCCAATGTTGTTGTGGTTGATCCGGAAAAGAGATAGACCGCAACGTTCTGGGCCTGTGGTTTTTCTCTTGTATGTCCCGCTGCGGCTAACATTCTTCCATCAGGGCTCCACTGCAACGTGTCAATTTCACTGAATGCTCTTGCTAGTGGCGCACCATTGTAAGATGGAAGCGTAAATACGGAACTTGTACCCGTAGCTCGTAATGATGCCACACTTGTCATTGTAATTTTATTACCAAGCAGTAACTGTCCTTTGGTCAGACGCATTCCTGTCAGTGTTGTTTTAAATGATGCTCCATCCAATGTCAACTTTGATGTCGCATCACCCATTACAAATAAATCTTTTGCCAAAATTCCCGATGCACCCGTTGTAGACGGCGCGAAGGCCAATGTCGTCCCAGAATTAAATTTAAGATTTGCACCCGACATTATATAACTTGGACTTGCAGAGCGATAAATAATTGCACTAGTACCCGTGACGTTAACATCGTTGTAAAAAAATATCTGACCACGATCAAAGTAGAAATCATTTGATAAATTTAATCTTGCATTATCAAAAACAACCTTGCTCCTGCTCGTTGCAAGTTTTATTGGCGGATTGCCGGCAAAATTTTCGGTATTATCAATTACAACATTTCGCAACGTAAGTGTCACAGTGTCATCAACAAAAATTTCAGAATTGGCACCAAGATTTATTGTGTTTCCATTGCCATCAAGAACGGCATTTGCAGTGACGTGAATAATTATGTTTGGCTGTATGTTCCAATTCGAACCTATCAAAGTGTTCGGCACTCCGGGATAGTTTATGATGTTCCCTGAACTTGGATATGTTGAGTTGCCTATATTTTTGGCATCCAATAGTAGATTATAATCGCCCAAGCCGGCGTTTACAACGTTGGCAATTATAGAGCTATCTTGCCATCCAAGAACCGCAGCAGGATTTAATCTAATCTCAGAATTGCTGTTTTTTAATATAAATTGCGAATTGATATTATCAAATGAAACTGTTGCAAACATTGGATTAAGCAAGAACACGCCAATAACTGCTACAACAGCTAATATCCTTTTGAATCCTAATTCCATAAAACCCTCTCTCTTTCTTTCTCTCTTTTTTGTTGTTATGACTAATTCACATTATCATCATTTAATATTCCATCAATGACAACCTGCGACCCTGCCAAAACTCTTGCATACAAATCATAACTTGCACCCAAGGCCGAGTTGCCAAAAACAATCGCGTTGGACAGTGCCTGAGTTTGTGTCTCATATTTCCAGTGTAATGCCTGTATCTGCACCTCCTCAAATGATGGTGAATTGGCAGCATTACCGGCAATAGCCAAAAAATTGTTATCAGGGCTGAATGCAATACCACGAGCATAACTATTAGTAAGTTTAAATGTGCCAACTTGTGAAAGCGTGTTCCCCACAAGTTGAAAAACAATAGCGTTAAAATTCGCTGTTGTTGCATCTTGTCCGCAAAATGCAACGTAACGTCCGGTTTTATCCCAGGAAGCGGTGTAGCCCGAAGCGCCTGTTGTGCCTGTATAAGAAGCAACACGCACTAATGCGCTACCGGTAAAGTAATGAACCCAGAACATAGGGGCTGCAGCTGTCGATGCTGCAGTTGCTAGAAATCTTCCATCTGGACTCCAAACAGTATCAGCAGCACCAGAAATAGGGTCACTATCCAGTGAAACTAATGACGACCCCGTAAATTTGTATATTGCAAGCCCACTGCCAGCATTACCTACAGCAATGGTTTGTCCATCAGGATTCCAACATGAGCCAAAGGAAATTCCTCCTACATTCGCTGATGTAACAAAATTAAGAGAAACTCCTGTAAATGCATAAATAGCTAATTGATTTGAGCTCCAATTAGAAGAAACCGCAAGATAACGGCCATCGGGGCTCCAACGAGCGGTCCAGGCCTCAGTACCACCACTTGATACAAAAGCTACCTGCGTAAGAGTTGCTCCGTTAAAAGAATAAACTCTTACATAGGTATTTGATGAATCCTGCCCGGCACAGGCTAAATATCTTCCATCCGGACTCCAACTAGCCCCAAGACAAAAGATTAACCATGTCGCAGTTTGAGTAATAGGGGTAAAGGATGTCCCATTAAACCCTAGAACTACAAATCTGATAGAGCCGGCAGGCCCACTATCAACACCAAATGCAACGTACTTTCCCGAAGGGTGCCAATCGACACAAGCAGCTCTTGATGATGCCTGCCAATTAGTGACAGTAGTAGAAAAGTCGACGAGTCGAAGGGCTGCCGCACTTGTCATTGATACTTTATTATCAAACAACAATTGTCCCTGGGTTAAACGAAATCCGGTATAAGTTGATTTAAGGGTGCAACCGTTTAAATAAAGCTGACTTGTCGAATCGGACATAAACAATAAATCTTTTGCCAAAAGCGAAGGCGTTCCGGTTGTGCTCGGATAAAAATCAAGTGTTGTGCCGACATCAAAGTACAATTTTGCCCCTGAAGTTATAAAGCTTGGCTGGCACGAACTGTAAAAGAATGCTGACGTACCGGTTACAGCAACATCATTATGAACAAACATGCTGCCTTGATTAAAATAAAAATCATTGGGAAGATCAAGCTCAGCATTATCCAAACAAAGTTGGCTTCGGGAAGATGCACACTGGATGACAGGGCTTCCCGGACTGTTCAGCGTACCTTGCACAATTAGATTTTTCAGCGTCAGCGTAGCCCCGGTATCAACAAAAAGCTGTGATCTGCCCCCAAGGTTTAATGTATGCCCTTGGCCATTAATAACTACTCTTCCTCCCGTGTGAATAACCTTTCCGGCAGGAATTGTTAAATCGCCATTCAGAATTAATTCTCTGTCGTAACCATACAATCTTCCACCGGAAGAAAATGTAACCCCGTTATCAAGATTTAAATCTGCAAGAAGAATTATTGTGTTTGTTTCACGTAAATCGATTGCACCGGAGACGGAGATGCACGTGTCCATGTAAACAGAACCAGAGGATCCATGCGCTGCAGCCGGTGCAAGTGTAAAACCATTTGCCATCCTAACCAAACCAATGGCACTCTGTTGATCCTTAAAAATATTGTGCGTTGTTGTGTACAGTACCCCGGCACGACCAAGCAGACTGCCACATTGGATGTGCCCCAAAATATTGATAGTTAATAAGCAAGTAACCAAAACAATTTTATACTGCACACGCATACTTTCTCCAATCTCGTAACTTTATTTCTATGCCCTCCGTAGCTACGTTAGAGCGAAGGAGGGTTAATTTACATTATCATCATTTACTATTCCATCAATGACACCCTGCGACTCTGACAATAGTCGAGCGCTTAAATCATAACTTGATCCCAACGCTGAGTTGCCAAAAACAGTTGAGTTGGACAGGTTTTGGGGTGATGGATTGGTCGCAACATAATTTATTCTAAAAACCTGCAGCTTGTTTGCAGCACGCTCGAATGCTGCTATAAAATTCCCATCCGGTGACCATGCGGCACCGATAGCAGCATGGGCAATAGTAATGTTCCCCCCAACCTGAGTTGGCGCAGAGGAGCCATTAAATGAAAATATTTGCAAAACAGTAGAAGCGCTGTTGCTTGTAACTATAAATCTTCCGTCCGGTGACCATGAAATTATTTGTGCGTTGGCTGCTGCAGCCACAGTACTGCCCACCAACGTCGGGGCTTCTCTCCCATTAAAAAAGTACACCGCAAGTCCATTCGCAGCGTTATTTGGAATAGCCAGAAATCTTCCATCCGGTGACCATGACATTCCATACACAGAACCAAAACCTGTAGATGTGCTCCCCACCGATGTCAAAGTGTTAATACCGTTAAATTTGAATATCTGAATAACCCCTCCAACTGACACTTCAGCTATAAATTGTCCATCAGGTGACCATGATAACCACTGGGCACCTGAACCGGTGACAGTGGCAACTTGCACCGGAGATATACCGTTGAATCGGTATACATTTAACACATTACTTGTACTAGGCAATGCTATAAATCTACCATCCGGCGACCATACCGGCAGTCCACCGGCTAGAATAGGAACACTACCTAGCAGTGTCGGAGCACTGCTAGCCCCGTTTAATAAATATATAGAAAGACGTAAAGTATTGTTTCCGGCAATTGCTAAAAATCTGTCATCCGGAGAAAAAGAAAAATTCCCATAGTCTGTCGTAATAGTCCAAAGCAATGAAACAGCCTGAGGCGAAATGTTTGGATTAAAACTGAATATTTGTACCCCCGCTGTTCCACCATTATTCTCTGTGGCGACATATCTGCTATCAGGCGACCATGCCACCTGCTGCGGTGTTGTATTCGTAGTAACACCACCGTTTGATAAATCCGTTAACGGATTGGATGTCGAAATGCTCATTCCGGAATTACTTTTAAGATTTACTTTATTATCAAACAGTAATGTGCCGGTCCTAAATCTGCATCCCGTTGCTGTTGTACAAAGAGTACAACCATTTAAATAAAGCTGTGATGTTTGATCAGCCATCCAAATAAAATTATTTGTTGTTGTTGTTGGAAAAGTTGAATATGGACAGTCGGTAAATGTTGCCGGCGCAACTGAAAAAGTGGTATTAACATCAAAAAATAGTCTACCTTCTGAGGTTATCATCAAAGGCTTTGTCGTTCTGTACACAAGCGCCGACGTACCCGTAACTGCAACATCGTTGTGAATGAAAAGTTGGCCTTGATTAAACCAGAAGTCGCCTCCGGGTATAATCTCAGAATTATCAAGGCAGAGTTTGCTGGCCGGAGTTGCGCACTGAACCATTGGATGTCCCGGCTGGTTTTGAGTACCATCTAAAACTAAATTTTTCAAAGTCAGAGTTGCATTTGCATCCACAAAAAGTTGTGCGCTGTTGCCAAGGTTTAATTTATGCCCTCGACCATCAATAACTATTCTGTCGCCTATGTGAATAACAATTCCGGCCGGAATTGTTAAGTCGCCATTTAAAATCAGCGCTCTGTCATACCCATAAATATTTCCACCCGAAGAAAATGTAACTCCATTATCCAGGGTTAAATCTGATCGAAGAAAGATGGTATTTGTTTGGCGTAAATCAATAGCACCGGAGACAGAGATGCATGTGTCCATGTAAACAGAAGATCCATGTGTATTCCCAATTCCACTGGCAGCTTTTGCAACTGTAAATCCATTATCCATTCTGACAACACCAGTAGCAGATTGCTGATCATAAAAAACATTGTTGAAAGGCTGGAATGCAAAATAACCGGGCGATCCGCCAAGACTAGCTGCAGATAAGTTGGGAAAAAACAGTGCTATAAGAAATACGAACGCCGTTAAAAAAAAGATCGTCAGGTTTTTTGATACAAACTTCATTTCGCTCTCTTTTCTTTGCTGTACCTGTCATCCTGAATTTATTTCAGGATCCATAATATGTAACAGCCTTATTACTTAATTTACATTATCATCATTTAATAATCCATCCACCACAATTTGCGATCCTGCCAAAACTCTTGCATTCAAATCATAACTTGAACCCAAGGCCGAGTTACCAAACACAATTGAGTTGGAGAGCACCTGTGGGTTAGGGTTGGTTGCCAAGTAGTTTACTTTGAAAACTTGCAGCACCGAGTTAGTACGTTGGAGCACTGCTATATATTTTCCATCGGGCGACCATGGAACCTCAATATTAGCACCTGAAACAGAAATATTTCCCCCAACCTGAGTCGGCGTACTAGATCCGTTAAATGCAAATATCTGTATTACGCCAGGGGCTTTATCACTGCTCACGGATATAAATCTTCCATCAGGCGACCATCCTATTCCTTGCACATTGTTGGCAGTAGTCGCAGCACTGCCCACCAATGTTGGAGCTTCTCTTCCATTAAATGAAAGTATCTGAAGCTTACCGGGTGAAGAATAATTAGAAATAGCTAAAAACCTTCCATCGGGCGACCATGCCCCTCCATAAGAATTGGTAATTCCTGAAACCGTCGTGTTTCCCACAGGCGTCAAGGCATTAACGCCGTTAAATTTGAACATTTGTATAACCCCTGAGTTACTCATTACTGATATAAATTGTCCACCCGGTGACCATAATACAATAGTACCTGAAACGGAAGCAGTAGCAACCGATGTTATAAAGCCCCCATTGCAACTATACACATTTAGATTTCCTGAGTTAACTCCGGCAATAAATCTGCCATCCGGTGACCATGCAACTAGGAAACCACTCGTCATGGTGGCAGCACCAAACGGTTCCGGAATACTGTTAGCCCCATTAAATGAAAATATAACTAATTGATTTGAGGTATTCACTGCAATATACTCGCCATCCGGAGAAAAGAGACAATATGTTTCCTCCTGCGGAGACAGTCCAAAGCAGCGAAATGGCATGTGGCGAAAGATTTCCATTGAAACTGAATATCTGCATCGACTGAGTTCCCGAATCACATGTAGCAATATATCTACCATCAGGAGACCATGATACCGTCTGAGGAGTTGCATTAGTACTAACGCCTCCACTTGTAACATCAGTTAACTGGTTAGCCGTCGAAATACTCATACCGGAATTACTGTTAAGATTAACTTTATTATCAAACAGCATAGTCCCTTTACTAAATCTGCACCCTGTTGCTGTTGTACAGAGGGTACAACCATTTAAATAAAGCTGTGAACTTTGATCCGCCATTATTATAAAATTATCTGTTGTTGTCGTTGGGAAAGTTGTAAAAGGACAGTCAGTAAATGTTGCAGGCGCAATTGAAAACGTCGTTCCAACATCAAAGTACAGTTTTGCCCCAGAAGTTATAAAACTTGGCATTGGCGATGTATAAATAAATGCCGATGTTCCGGTTATGGCAACTTCATCATTTATAAAAAGTTGGCCCATACTAAAATAAAAATCATTTGCAAGTGCAAGCTCAACATTATCCAAACAAAGTTTGCTTCCGAATGATGCACAATAAACTGGTGGATTACCTGGATTATTTTGAGTATTGAGCAAGATCAAATTCCTTAGCGTCAAAGTTGCATTTGTATCCACAAAAAGCTGAGAACCGTTACCCAGGATTAATTTATGCCCTCGGCCATCAATAATTATTCTATCACCTATGTGAATAATCGCGCTCGCAGGAATTGTTAAGTCGCCATTTAAAATCAAAGCTCTGTCGTAACCATAAATAGCTCCACCGGATGAGAATGTAACTCCATTATCCAAAATTAGATCTGATTCTAAGAAAATCTCATTTACATTACGTAAATCAATCGGCCCCGAGACAGTGAGACACAAATCCATATAAGCAATCGAAGCACTTGTGATCTGCGGAACAACAGTAAAACCATTAGTCATTCTGGCAAAGCCTCTGGCAAACTGTGCGTTATAGAAAAGGTTATTGAATGGCTGATATGCAAAATAGCCGGGCGACCCGCCCAAATTACCGGCAGATAAATTGGAAAAAAACAGTGCTGTAAGAAATACGAACGCCGTTAAGATCGTCAGGTTTTTGGATACAAACTTCATTCCCATCTCTTCTCTCTTTTTTTTATCTTATTCACACCCTCGAACCCTTACATCTCGGTCCAAGCTCCTTAATCTTCCATCTAAGAACAACCCCCTTGGTTGTTTTATTAAACGAAATACCAACTAATGTTATCGGATTCGCACTCTCAATTTTAAATTTTATAAAGTATTTTTTGTCACAAATCTGTTTGAGCGCGGCATCCGGCGTCTTACCCTTCTTGAATTCAATAACATAGACTCGCTGACCCGTTTGGATAACAGCGTCCACAAAACCACTGTGTACCGGAGTTTCTGATTCTATGCACGCTCCAATAAGCCGTGTAATCGCATGAAAGATACCATGATAAAATTTTTCTTTATTCATAACAACGTTATGTGGCAAAAGTATAAAAAGATCCTGCATTGCTTGGCAAAAGGCATCCATGCCATTGTTATTCAAGGCTCTGTGGAACCTGCCAACAAATGGACCAAATGTTTCAAGTGACAGATGCGCAGTATATTCAAAAATTTGCTCAGTCATGGAAAGGCGAATCTCATAGTTTGGGTACTTTAAGCTATATGTCCTGCTATCTGCATCGTAGTTTGAGATCGTCAAATAACCGGACTGAACAAGCATGGTTAAGAAGTTCTCATCATACGTTTCGACTGAAAATCTGTCCATTGTCGTTACTGAAATCTCACTGCTTTCAAGCTCGGGTAATTTGTTAACAATTGATGGTTTTTTCTCGATGAGTCGTATCAAAAACGAAGGTGTACCGCTGGTAAACCAGTAGTTCGAAAAATCTTGGTTAGCAAAACAATTAAGCAGAGAGAAGGGGTTGTAAATTTTGGGGCCTGTCTTGGAAAATTGAAATCCGTTGTACCAAAGCTTGAGCTTATCAAGCATAGCAGCAATGCTCGTGCCCTCTTTTTTAGCCAACGCTTTGATGTGCTGAGCGAACACCGTCTCAAGCTCATGCTGCGTGCAGCCGCACAAGGTTGCAAATTTTTCGCTCATAGAAATATCTTCAAGATTGTTGAGCTCAGAAAATATAGAAACTTTGGAAAATTTGCTTACACCCGTGATAAAAAGAAATCGTAAATTTGCGTCAACCTCTTTATCTTTGAGCACACCATAAAAACTTTTTAGCAAATCACGCATTTTGATTGCCATCTCTCTATTATCAATGTGATCTAAAATTGGCTTGTCGTATTCATCGATTATAACAACAACAGGTCCAAACTTGTTTGCCAGTTCAATTATCAATTGCCTAAAAGCAGATTTAAGAAGTTTGGTTTTAATAATTATTTGATTTTGCTCTGCCATCTCATTTATTAATTCAAGAATTGCAACACGAAGTTCGGTTGGAGTTTCGTGATCCATCCCGTTGAAATCAATTCTGATTATCGGGTATTTCTTCCAGTCATAATCGAGTTTGCTGATACTTAATCCCTCAAACAATTTCTTGCGCCCCTGAAAGATTGCTTCTAATATTGAACAAGTCAGTGACTTACCAAAACGTCGTGGACGAGAAAAAAATATTCTTCCGGCAGTTTGAGTAATAAGATTATACAGCAACCCGGTTTTATCAATAAAAACAAAATCCTGAGTAATTATGTTCTCAAATGACTGTAACCCAATCGGTAATTTTTTCATAACTTTTAACTTAAATTTTTTGGGTACCTAAATAGTTACAAATTTACTTCGAAGCAACTTATAGAAAAAATATCGTGTAAGTTTTTTTTATGCAAGATTTTTTACAAATCAGTATACAAATCAGTAATAGAAGCGTCTTATTGCAATGTTATTCAATCCCCCAAGACTGGCCAAGGTTATCCATAAATTGGAGACACCTGAACTGAAGAGTGGAAGCGGAATCCCAACTGCAGGCAAAATACCAGTAACCATTCCAAGATTTATGCATACAGAAAGTAGTATATGAATAAGCAAACCAACCCCAATAATCTGCTCAAATAATGGCGGAATGTGGGCAATAATAAAAATAATTCGAGCAACCATCAAAAAGAAAAGTAGTAAAATTAACATTGCACCGAGAAATCCAAACTCTTCACAGACAACTGAAAAAATAAAATCCGTGTGATCCTCCGGTAAAAAATCAAGCTTATTCTGGGTTCCCTGCAGTAACCCCTTTCCAATTACTCCACCTGATCCGATTGCAATTTTGGACTGCTCCACCTGATATCTCTCTTTACGCGCATCACCATATCCAAACAAAACCAAAATTCTCTGTTGTTGATACGGTTTTAAAATAGTCCAAAAAAATGGAGCCCCTAACATTCCTATCAGAGCAATGGTCAAGAAAAATTCGCGATTAATTCCAATAAACCAAAAAGTAATTAATCCTGAAAACAGAATCAAAAGAGCCGTTCCAAGGTCAGGTTGTTTTGCAATTAAACAGAAGCTAACCATAAGGACCACAAGCGGCACAAAAAATTGGGCCGTTGGCAAATATCGAGATTTTACCGGATTTAAAAACTCAAGATCCTCAAGAAAATGTGCGATAAAAAATGGGAAAAAAAGCTTGGCAAGTTCTGATGGCTGAAAGCGAATGACATAAAGCGATATCCATCTCTTAGCGCCCATCCCAATCCATCCGCCAACAATTGTGTAAAGCAGCAGAACCATTACACAGATATAAATCCAAAAGCCCCAACGCGCAAGTTTGCGCAGATCTTTAATACAGAAAAAAAAGTATATAACAAAACCGGTCAGCGCACCGAAAACCTGTTTTTTGAAAAAAAGTGAAATGGGTTTTTCGGCTCTGTATGTCGAACTGAAAACCAGCAGCAACCCTAGCCCCAACAGTAGGAGCGTTATAAAAAAACTAAACCAATCAAAATAACGGAAGTATCGTCTGTCTATCATCAACATTGATAGCGTTCTTTCTGGTTTTGGGTTAAACTCTCGGATAGGACAATAGTACTACGGTTTTGGGATGTTGAAAACTTTAATTTTATGATTCCAAGAAAAATTGACCTGAAAAATTTTTTAAGTTACGGCGATGAAATACAAACCATCGACTTTTCCAAACACTCTCTCATATGTCTGTCCGGGAAAAATGGCAATGGAAAATCTGCCATGCTCGATGCAATGACCTGGGCACTGTGGGGACAGGCCAGAAAGGTTTCCGGCGCAATGAAACCCGACGACGGCCTGCTTCGCCTGGGACAGAGCCGGATGGTAGTAAGTTTTGAATTTGAAATGGGCCAGAGTATTTATCGAGTACGCAGGGAATTTGCCAAAACCAATGGCACACAGTCACAGAGCAGCACATCAAGTGGCAACACATCTCATGGCAAATCATTTCTCGCATTAGATTTTGAAGTTTATAACACAGAGCTTGAAAAATTCGTTTCGTTAACAGAGAAAACCGGCAAACAGACTCAGGTAAAAATAGAGAATGTTATTGGGCTTGATTATGAAACATTTATCAACTCTGCATTTTTGCGTCAGGGCCAATCAAATGAGTTCTCCAAAAAGACGCCCAAAGAGCGTAAACAGATTCTTGCAAACATCCTTGGCTTCTCAAAATATGACAAACTTCAGCAGATAGCTTTTGATAAGATACGCAAATTCAACGATGACAAAAAGCTTTTAATCATGGGACAGGAGCAGGCAGATGCGGAACTTGCAAAAGAGTCTGAAATTAAAGCCAATTTAGATAGCATAGCTAAAAATAGTTTAGAAACTAGCAAAAAAATAGATGCACTGAACTCGCAGCTTCAGCTGACCCAAGAGCAAAAGAGCAAAATAACCGAGCAAAAGAATATTTACACTACCCTACTCGATGAGTCAATTAAAATTAAAAACAAAGAACAGGAAAAGTTACTGGAATTTAAAAATATTGCTGTGCAATGGAAACAGACACACACAAGATCCCTGCAACTCCCCGACACAGGAACTCTAAATAAACAGAGAGCAGTGTTACTTGAAAAAGAGAAAGAGTCATTTGAGTTAAGACGTGAAGAGTTAAAGTATCAGGAGCTGATTTTACAAAAAAAAGATCTTTATCAAAAGCGCATGGCTTTGCTTGAAAGTGAGTTTGAGAAAAAACTCAATGAGTTAAAACTGGCAGTTGAACGAAGTCAATTTACACTTACTCAAACGCAGCAGATTTTAAAACAGAAAAAGCATCAGGCCAAAGATCTTCAAGCCAAGCATGATGGGTTTAGCAAAGAGCTCGTTTTAATTAATAAAAATTTAAAGGGCAAAGAGAATTTCGACGCTATCTTCACCCGACTCACGACACAGTTTGAAAAACGTAAAGCTTTTTACCAAACACTGGTTGAAAAGGGAAACAGAATAAAAGAAGAACGCGGGGAACTCGAACATAAAAAAGCAGCCGTACAGGATTTAAACAATCCGTCGTGCCCTTTTTGCGAGCAGATTTTAACGGCAAAACGCAAGCAGTTTTTAAATACAAAAATAGTAAAATCTCAAGCTCAGGCCGAACATCGTTTAAACAGAATTCACATGTTATTAAAAAAACTTAAAACAGTTCTGCTTGAACAACACAAACAGATTGAAGGGCTAAGCAAAGAGTCTGACCTGCACAAGCAGATGGCAAGCAAAGCGGATGATTTAACCAAAAGAATAGACGAATATAACAAAGAGCTAGAGAATCTAAATAAAGAGATTACTGAGCTTGAAAAAAAAGAGCTGGAAACTTCCAAAGCACTTGAAAAAGAAAAAGACGCCCTGCTTGTCCAAGAATCTACACGCCTAACGCATTTTGCCAAAGATACCGAGCTTGAAAAAATTGCAGCTCAAATAACGGATGCAGACGGTAAAATCAAAAATCTAAAATCTAAACTTGATGATTACAAGCAGATCCAGGAACAGATAAAAACAGTTGAAACACAACTCAAAGATTTAGAATCAATTCTAAAAACAGTTCAGGAAGAGATCAAAATACAACCTCAACGGCTCATGCTTTTAAATATTACAAAAAATAACTTAAAAGATTTACGCTCACAAATTGTAAGCACTCAAACAAGACTTGAACAACTTAAAGTTGATGCACAGACCGAACAGAAAATTGAAATTTTACTTTCTGAGCTTAAAAATCAATTAACAGAGCAGCTCAAACAAAAAGAGGCTTTGATGCAGCAAATTGGCAAGCTTGAAAGCGACTTACTACGAATCGAAAAGCTAAAAAACGATACTAAAATTAGAACCGAACAGATCAAAAACATTGAACAAGAGATCGACGATTATCAGATTCTTGCAACCACCTTTGGAAAAAACGGAATTCAGGCGCTACTGATTGAACAGGCCATTCCGGAAATTGAGTCCGAAGCTAACAGAATTTTATCAAGATTAACAGATAATCAGGCGCAAATTTTTATCGAATCGTTACGCGACTTAAAACAGGGCGGCGTCAAGGAAACCATGGATATTCAAATTTCGGACGCCGCAGGCATCAGACCATATGAGATGTACTCGGGCGGTGAGGCTTTTCGCTTCGATTTTGCGCTACGAATTGCGATTTCCAAACTTTTGGCTCGCAGGGCGGGCACCGCGCTGCAAACTCTTGTGATAGATGAGGGATTTGGTTCACAGGATGAAGAGGGACTCATGCGGGTTATGAACGCAATTCACACAATTCAGGAAGATTTTTTAAAAATCATCATCGTGTCACACTTACACGAATTTAAGGACAACTTTCCTGTTCATTTTATTATTGAAAAAACTGCAAATGGATCTGTTGTTAAAGTCGAAGAGCGTGGGTGATTTCATTTCATCTCCTCAATCATATCAAGCCTTTTTTGATAAACGCCACCTTTAAACTCTGCGCCCGTCCATGCATTAATAATATCAATTGCAAGTGCCTGCGTAACAAAATTTGCGGGGATGGCCAAAACATTTGCCCCATCATACTCACGTGCATGTTTGGCAACCTCCGGATCCCAACACAATGCCGCATAGATTTTTTTGAATCTGTTTGCTGCAATTGCCACACCAATTCCGGAGCCACAAATTACAATCCCGCAATAGGCACGTCCATCAAGAACGTCATGGCATACTTTTTGAGTAAAAATTGGATAATCCGTCCGCTCTGCCGAATTTGTTCCAACGTCAATCCATTGATGCTCTTTAAAATAATTAATTACAAAAGTCTTGAGCGCAAAACCTCGATGATCAGCGCCAATTGAAATTTTCATACTCTGCACTTTCTTATTCTTGGCCTACAGGAACCCCAAACTTGCCCGCTCGTGGTGAGTGCCGGCCGATCCTTCGATACAATTTGCTATGCAGTAAACTGCTACGCAAATCACTCAGGACGAGCGGCCGGTGTGCTTGGGCGCCGAAGCTATCTGAGCGAAGGCGGCTCGAACCATGCGGGCATAAAATTTACTTTGAATGGGTATTACGCCCCCCAATAAAAATCAATATCTTTCCCTACGTTTTTGTTTTTATCAGACTTTTTATGCTTGCGTGCGTGTTTGTCTTTATTACCATCTGAAGTGTTATCATGGCTGTTTGGATGTTTATTAAGCTGTTCTAAATCCCACTCCATGCTGCATGCCTTATCAACTGAGCTAAACACAAGCTTTAAATTCTTACTTCCATCAAGATAAAATTTACCGGTAGCATCATTCGCAGGAAAACTTACAAGATAAACCGTTTTAAATGAATTCAATTTACTTCCGAATAAACTGATGTATTCAGGCTCAAGATCAACCTCTTTAATAGTAACAGGTTCAATTTTGATCTCACCTATCTCAAGATAAGGGGTCCAAACAGGGGTTTTGTCGCTCATTGTACCATTAAAAACATCGCGTACATCCGCCAGAACATAAAATGAAATCCAATGGCGATTCTCTTCAAGCTGGCGTCTAAGAAAGGCTTCTTTGGCGTCTCCGGTCTTTCCGCGCTTTTGGCAGTACGTATCAACATATGCAATTCTTGTTTGGTCTGAGAGCCACATCGCATCAAAGTGTGCAAGTGTTGTAAACTGGTCATAGACAGTCTGGGCCTTTACATAATCTCTTGAAATCTCATTGCGAATCGGCAAATCAATGCCCTGCGGAAACTCGCGTTTTGAAAGCTTGTAATAAGGGACGCACCCGGAAATCACGGCAATCATAGGGAGTAGAAGTAACAGTCTAATAAAATTTCGTACCATACAGCATCCTTAAAAATATAAAAGTTAAAAAACTAAAAATATTTATAAACTACTTTAGTATAACTTACCGCATAAGATCAAAAAATAAAATTTTAATTTCGATGCACCCTATTGCAATCGCATTTTTACAACAATCATAAGTCTGTAATACTCATAAGCATTTTCAGCTATATCCTGAGACATGATTTCATTATATACATGCGAAGTATCATTTCGATCATCAATCATATCTTCAAAAATTCTTAATTCTTCTTCATCGATAATTCTTTGAGAAAAACACTCTTTCATAACAGATCTAGGGCTTGCAATGTTAATTTTATGCTTTATACCAAGATAATCCTTCAGACATTTCCAAAAAATATCCACCGAAAATTCAAAACGCTGAATAACAGAATCACGAATGTGTGAATAAATTTTTTCATTTTCATCTATTGTCTTAAACAAATCTAAAGCCTCTTGCAGGCGATTCAAGGCTTTAGATAGAACATTCAACCGAACATTTAATCGTTCCACAAGACACCTTCTTTTAATATTATTTGACGCATTGAATCTTGAAGATGGTTCAGATCGACTAGATCAATTTTATAGGGAATGTGCAGCCCCTCTAATACAGTCTTAGCCTCACCGAGTTTTAAACGCTCCTTGCCTGCACCATTATCAACAGCAAGATCAATGTCAGAACGATCATTGAAATCACCTCTTGCCCTTGATCCATATAAATAAAATTTTGCTGTAGGAAAAAGAATTTTTAATATTCCAATAATTTTATGTTTATATTCTTCATTAAGTCCATCAAACGACATAAATTCCCCTATCATCTATGTTTTGTTTCTCAGCGTTCTATTTGCCAGACCTCTTGTAATTCATAACAAACTCAACAAAAAGTCTCACGCCAACACCTGATGCTCCTTTACCCATATAATTAACTCCGGGTACAGAATCTGCAGTCCCGGCAATATCCAGATGCACCCAGCGCGCTTTCTCAACAAAATTTTCAAGAAAGCAGGTAGCAGTGACTGTCCCTGCAAGATAAGCTTTGGAGCCGGTGTTGCTGATATCTGCAACATCAGATTTGATAGCATCTTTGTAATCATCTTCAAGAGGAAGCTGCCAAATTTTGTCACCGGTTAACTTACCGGCGGTGACAAGAGTATCACACAAAGCTTGATCTCGCGTCATGATTGCCGAATAAAAATGTCCAAGCGAGTAGGCACATGCACCGGTCAGAGTTGCAATATCAATAATAATCTCCGGGTTATAATTTTTCTCTACATAATGTAACGCGTCAGCCAAAATCAAACGGCCTTCAGCATCCGTACTTTTAATTTCCGCCGTCTTACCGTTCATAAAAGTAATAATATCATCCTGACGAGCAGCTTTACCGCTTGGCATATTTTCAACAAGCGGTGTCACACCAACAACATTAATGTCCGGCTTGAGTTGAGCCAGAATTCCCATTGTCGCAATAACTGCAGCGGCACCTGACATGTCAAACTTCATGCCATGCATAGACTCTGAGGGTTTTAGACTTATGCCACCTGAATCAAAGCAGACGCCTTTGCCGACAAGTGCAATGGTTGGAATATTTTTTGAAGAAGTATTTTGGGAATTAGGCTTGTACTCAAGAACAACAAATTTGCCCGGTTGATCTGATCCGGCATTAACACAAAGAAATCCGCCCATGCCAAGTTCTCTTGCTTTCTCTTCTCCAAAGACCGTGCATTTCAAACCGGACTCATCGGCAACCTTTTTAGCCTCTTTTGCAAGCTCAGATGGCGTCAAAATATTGCCGGGAAGATCCGCCCAGTGTCTTGCCTGATTAATAGCTTGACCAATGGTAGTGCCGTGGCTCAAAGCAGTGTTAAGTAAAGAATGCATACTTGGATCTGTTTCTATTAAAAGTGTTCCTGACCATTCTTTGTCTTTTTTGTCTGATTTAAATTTTATAAATTCATAATCAGTCATAAATGCAATGATTGTCAGTTGTTTTACAAGTTCTGCTGATTTCACATTAAACGGCTTTAGATCTGGTAGTGCCACAACTGCATTGCGTATGGCCAAGCATTTCATTTTTTCAACCGCACCGGCAAAAGACCTGCGTAGCAACTCCAGTTCACGCTGCCAAGAGTTGTTCAACTTTCCAAGACCAACAAACATAAACTGAACAAGTTTTTTAGAGCCTTCGCTCGAATCACGCATGGCAGTCAAAACAAAATTCTGTCCATGCTTGCCGCTGAATTTGTGTTTCTTTAAAATCTCTTTTACATGAGGATAAAAATCGTGCTCGACTTTATCAAGCATTGCAAGATCTGATGCTGATTCTAAATTTTCAGTCATCAAAAAAATGTAGCATTCTACGTCATTTTCCCAAAACTTTTTTTGCGTAAGTTGGACGGATATCATTTTTAAAATCCTTAACAATTAATTGTTTATTTTTTTAAATCACGATAAAAATTTTCATGCGACCCAAATGCAAGTAAAACTAGTTGTGACTCATCCTCATCGAATTGGTATGCTAAAAGAGTTAATTGATTAACCATTTTAAATTTGTAAACCCGAACGCCATCTAAATCGCCTTTTTTCATCTCGCCAATCAGAGGTTTTTTATAAACAGACCCCACTGCCTCATCTAGCTCCTTTTTCTGATTTTTATGTAGCTTTTTAATTTGCTTACCAAATGTTGGGGTTTGTAAAATCTTCATAAATTATTTCTTAGAAAAATTATATGACTCGAGTTTCCCCGCTTTGACTTCCTGTTGCGCAATAAGAATATTTCTTATGAAATCATACGTTAGGTCTGGGTTTTCCTCTGCAATTTTACCAATTCTAGCCCAATACTCTATCTGCCCTGCAACAGACCTATTTAACGCTTTTGATATTACTTGCGCATCAGAGACAATACTATCAGATAGTTTAACAGCCATAGACATACTTAAATTCCTTTCCAAAATATAAACATGCAAGCATAATAACACCAAAAGCAACCTTTTGCAACCTCTATTGCCTATTTCTTGGTAGATCTAAATTTTACTAATGCCTCTTGCAGAACATGCAAACATAGCAGCGCACACTTCAAGCGATTGGGCCCGAGTTCAATTTTGACTAAATTTAAAACATCATCTTTTGTTAGCGCAAGAATTTCGTCAACTGTTTTATTTTTGCAAAACTCAGTCAGCATTGAAGTTGCAGCCTGGCTTATCACGCATCCGCTTCCATTAAAACCAATCTCGATAACTTTGTTGCCCGAAATTTTACCTTCGATTGTAACTTTGTCTCCACATGAAGGATTATCTTGCCCAGCTTGAAAATCAGGATTATTTATGCACTTTTTATTACAAGGGTATTTGAAATGTTCGAATAACTCTTCTTGATAATTTTTGGAACTCATTTTACACCACGCCTCTTATCTCGCACCAAAAAACTTTAAAGCTTCTTTTAGTTCTGTAATAAAACTATCAACATCTTGTGCCGTATTATAAACCCCAAAGCTTACTCTTACCAACGATTCAAAACCAAGATAGTTCACAAGCGGCTGCACACAGTGGTGCCCTGCCCTCACTGCCCCCCCTCTTTCACCAATATACCCGGCAATATCATGAGCATGCACACCATCAATGGCAAAACATATTAACTGACCATTTAGATGACCATGTTTTTCAAGTTCTGAAATATTGCCGGCAATTCTAATCTTTTTAATCTTGAGCAGCTCTGCAAGTAACTGGTTATACAAAATGGCTTCATGCTTTGCAACTTGATCAAAATTTAAGTTTTGTGATATGTAATCAACGGCAGCCCCTAGCCCAATTACCTGTGCAATGGCAGGTGTTCCGGCCTCGAATTTTTGTGGAGCTTGCAGCCAACTCGCATTGTTAAAAGAGGCTGACATCACCATTCCGCCTCCAACTTTATACGGCTCAATTTGGTCTTGCAAATCACTTTTAATATAAAGAACCCCGATACCGGTTGGCGCAAACATCTTGTGACCTGAGAATGCCATAAAATCTAAATCCAAAGATTGAACGTCAACTTTACGATGCGCAACTGCCTGCGCTGCGTCGATCAGAATTTTGGCGCCCCGCTTTTTTGCCTCAGCAATCAAATTTTCCAACTGCCCGGTTGCCCAGATGTCGCCCAAAATATTAGAAACGTAAGTTACTGCAACAAGTTTGGTTTTGGGAGTGACCCAATGTTCAGGAGCAATTATTGGATTAGATCCTGAATCAAGTTCAGGATGACAAAAACCAGAATTTTTTTGGACATAAAACTCTCCGCCAGAGCGCTCAACTTTAAAAGTTTTAGAATTTATGGGAATAAATTTAAGCACTGCACCGGTCTGCTTGGCCATCCTCTGCCATGGAAGTAGATTGGAATGGTGCTCAGCCTGCGTAAGCAAAATCTCGTCACCGGGTTTTAGATTGGCTGTTGCCCAAGTTTGTGCAACAAAATTTATACTTTCAGTTGTACCACTTGTAAAAATTATCTCAGAAGATTTTTTGGCATTTATAAATTTGGCAACCTTGTCACGAGCACTCTCGTACAAAGATGTCGCTTGTTCACCAGTTTCATATAATCCTCTGTGAACGTTGGCATTATGCAAAGTGTAAAAATCAATGAGTGAATCGATGACAACTTGAGGTTTATGTGTTGTTGCAGCGCTGTCCAGATAGACAAACTTACGCCCAAGCTGCTTCATTTTTGAAAATATTGGAAAATCGCTTCTTATCTTCTCAAAATCCATTTTTTTAAAATCCATAAAGCCCTCCCATTAAAAAATTTATTTAATTTTTGATTTGGCAAAATTGAAAATTTCCTCTGCTTTTTCTATCAAAGCACAAATATCTTCACGTTCCAAAACCTCGAAATCATCCGGGTATCTGGATCCCGTTGAAAATGGGTTAAGTGCCTTTGCAGCATGAAACAAGCTCCAAAATGTAGGCTCATAATGAAAGCAAACTTTTAATAAATAAACTAAATCATGTGTTTTTTCAATCTTATGTTTTTTACTAACGAGATAAGCCTTCAGCGCTTTTTCTGCACATTGCTAAGTACAATAAGCTGAATTATTTAATGCATCATTTTCAAATAAAATCTTTGCACTTCTTAAATCCTCTGCTGCTATTTTAAGCCAAGACTCATGCTCTTGCATAAATTCGCTTCCCCTCATTTTTTATTTTATAGCAGAGAGTTGTTATTTTTCTGGACTTATTTTCGAACTCATCCTTGGTATAAACAATTATGTCTGTTGGAACGTCTATATCAACTAAAGCATCATATGCAATCAATGGCCTTTTATAATTTTTTTCATTAGACTTTTCAACAACAATCACCAAATCCAAGTCGCTATCTCGCGATGGATGTCCCCATGCATATGATCCAAAAAGATATATCTCCAAAGGATTGTATGCCCTAACTAACAAATTTTTTACTTTTTCAATCAAATCGCTACTTATCATGAGCATCCCCTAATTAAGCCTTGTGACACTGATTGGTTAGTTTACCACACAACCCAAAGTAAATTCAACCCGGCGTTTGACAATACCACGGCTTATCCGATATTTTAATATCTACAAAGCATATAATTTTAGTGCAACAAATTGCAATAAAGAAGCAAAGATGACCACAAAACATACTTTTAAAAAAATCCTGATAGCAAACCGCGGTGAAATAGCCCTGCGAATCCAGCAAACGTGCAAGTCGCTGGGCATACAAACGGTTGCTATTTACGCCCCTCAAGATCACGCAAGCCCACATGTATACCAGGCAGACCAGGCATATTTTATCAATCTGGAGGGGTATAAGGCCTACCTGGCTCAGGATAAAATCATAGAAATTGCACAAAAATCAGGCTGCGATGCCATCCACCCAGGGTACGGCTTTCTTTCCGAAAATGCCGATTTTGCACAAAAAGTTGTTGATGCCGGGATTTCATGGATCGGGCCAAACCCGGAAACCATTCGGTTAATGGGTGACAAAAACCAGGCAAGAAAAATAGCGCAAGAGGCCGGAGTCCCTACCATCCCAGGCGCCAAGCTTGAAAATATCAATCAGATAAGCTTTCAGGACGCGCTAAATGTTGCCAAACAAGTAGGATTCCCACTTATTTTAAAAGATCCGCTTGGAGGGGGAGGCAAAGGGGCCAGAAGAGTAACCAACCAAGCAGATTTTGAAAATGCCCTAAGTATGACCATATCTGAGTCCCAAAAACTTACAGGAACCACAACAATTTTACTCGAACGGTACCTTGAAAACGCAAGGCATATTGAAATTCAGATTGCGGGAGATGGTCAAAAATTTGTTCATCTTTTTGAACGAGACTGCTCCTTACAACGTCGTTACCAAAAAATTGTAGAGGAATCGCCATGTCGGTTTGTCAGCAAGCAAACTCTTGAGAAAATGTACGAGGCAGCAATCAGTTTAGCCAAAGCTGTAACCTATCAAAGCGTAGGGACAATTGAGTTTATGGTCACTCAAGACACTACAAATCAAGACTTGGCAAGTCAAAATCTAGCATGTCCGGAAGATTTTTATTTTCTTGAAATGAACACTCGCCTACAAGTCGAACACTCGGTAACAGAGATGACCACAGGTGTTGATCTTGTTGCACTGCAACTGCAAATTGCACAAACTGGTCAGATGACACTAACGCAGGAAGATGTCACACAACACGGTCACGCTATCGAATGCAGGATTTATTCTGAAGATCCGGAGAATAATTTTGTCCCATGCACCGGCAAAATAAATTATCTTGAAATTCCACATATGCCGTTTATTCGCGTTGATCATGCGCTTGCACACGGTGGCGAAATATCGCCTTTCTTTGATCCGATGCAGGCAAAAATTACGGTGTACGGCCAAAACCGCGAACTAGCAACGGCGTACATGCAAACTGCTCTTAAAAATTTTCACATTCAGGGCGTTACGACAAACATAGAGTTTTTACAAACTCTTCTTTGCACGCAAGAGTTTGTAGCTGGAAATTTTCACACCCAGACTCTCACAAAAGAGTTTATTGAGCAAATTTTTCAGAAGAATAGATTACTTGAACTACCCTATCAAGATATTGGCGCGATCGCTGCAACAATTCTAAATCTGCTCAAAAAACAACACAGCACATACACACCAAGCAAAACTTACAAAACCCAAAAAACACATCAAGCTGATTCTAAAAACAACAGGTGGAAAGATCAACAATGGCAATAAAAGAATTTGTAATCGATGGCAAAACTGTAGCCGTTGAAATTTTAGAACAACATCCCGCTTATTTTAAATTCAAAATTAATGAAAAAGTTTTTGAGGTATCACTTGAGGCTCATGGATCGCAAGAGAATGGAGGCACAAAACAAATTTTAAACCTTGTGATTAATAATCATCCGGTCAAAATCAAGTACTCAGGGCAGCAAGATCAAGGGCAATTTTTAAATAACGGGAACAGCAACGAAAAATTGTTGCTTTATATCATAAATCACTGCACGCAAGTTCTTGTTGAACCTGTTGAAAAGAAAATACTACCTAATCCCATGATTCTTGATCGTGAAGATGCACCAAGAGAAAGCGCAATCGCTGAGCGGGCTCTGAGAAGTCCGCTGGCGGGCCGGGTTGTAAAAATATTGGTCAAGCCTGGTGATAAGGTCAGCAAAAACCAGCTTCTGGTAATTATAGAATCAATGAAGATGGAGAACGAAATCCACGCAACGTTGCATGGATTTATTAAAAATGTTTCAATTATGGAAGGAAATTTGGTACAACAAAATCAAGTTTTGATAACTTTTGAGTAATGATATGTTTAAAAAGGAGAATGGAATGCATATGCAAAATGTTCCGGCCAAAAAGAGTTTTAGGGTAGATGAGTTGGCCAAAGAGTTGGGAGTAAAAAAATTTGTTCTTAAAAACTGGGAAAAACAGTTTGATCTTAAAAAAAGCGGACCGGACAATAAATACTCTCAGGAAGATTTCAAAGTATTTGCAACTATCAAAAATCTCGTTCTTATAAAAAAAATACCACAATCTATAGCGAAAAAGCATCTGCAAGAGATATTAGCAGGGAAAGAATTTGATGACAAAGAATTTACGGGTAAAGAATTTACTGATCAAGTAACGCAGCAACCGTCAAGTCAAGAAGTTGAAGCACGAGAAGCTGCGTCGCAAGAAGTTGTGTCACAAGAGATTGCAATGCAAGAACTCACCATACAAGAAACAGTATCACAGGAAGCCACAACACAAGTAGTAACAGATCAAGTAGCAGCCAAAATGATCTGCACGCAGGAACAAGAAATTGCTGAAATTGCCACGCTTGAACAGGCTATTCAAGAGATGGCCATTCAAGAACTTCCAACGCAAGAAATGACAGCCGAAGAGCTTGTAGCTGAAGAGCTGGCACAAGCATTTATCGCAAAGGGACGAGCAGATAACGCCGAAACAACGTTCCAAGGCGCGCATGAAGATCTGCAAAGCGAAAACATAGCCGAGAAACCTAACACAGTGCTAGCAGAAGAAACCGCCAGCGAAGAAATTCTTGCAGCCCAAACAGCTGAAGATATTACTGACATCAAACCGGCGTTGCAAGAAAAAGAGGCTTTTATTAAAAGCATTCAATCATTTAAAGAGCTGCTGCTCAAGATTCATGAACAGCTAAAATAATTATAGAAAACAGGAAAAATATACAACATGCGAGAGATCAATTTTTCAGGACTCATAAAAATCAACAAGCCGGCAGGCATAACCTCATACGACTGCATCAGGCATATTAAACGTATTTTAAAGGCTAAAAAAATTAAGATTGGTCATGCTGGCACACTTGATCCGTTCGCATCAGGATTGATGTTAATCTGCATCGGCCGGCAGGCAACCAAATCAATCGATCAGCTAATGACGCAAGACAAAGAGTATATTGTAAAAGCCAAACTCGGCGAACTAACAGATACTCTTGATCTGACAGGAAAAATAATTGAATCGAAGATTCTCGAATCACAAGAAATTAGTCAAAATATTACAAAACAAGATATCGAAAAGGCAATCAAAGAGTTGGGATCAAGTTACATTCAGACTCCACCAATCTACTCTGCGCTAAAGCATCAGGGGACTCCATTGCATGAACTTGCACGCAAACAAAAAATGGAAACTCACAAGCTTGAACAGATTACTCAAAAGAAGAGCCGCTTGGTTGAAATTTATAAAATTGAACTTTTAAATATTGAATTGCCATTCTTCACATTCAAAGCGCACGTATCAAAGGGAACGTATGTCAGATCACTGGCAGATGATATCGCTCAAAAATTGGGATTGCATGCGACGACTTATGAGCTTGAGAGAACAAAGATTGGTGAATACAAACTTGAAGATGCTGTGCAACTTTGTGATTTAAAGACAGTTGAAGATATTAGAAAAGCTTTCGATGCGACAGATTGCTCTAATCAAAGCCACTTGTCATCCTGAACTTGTTTCATAACTGTCCGAAGTGTCAGATTGTTTTCACCAGAGCCCTGTGTCATCCTGAACTTGTTTCAGGATCCATGGATTAGTGGCTCCTATTGCTCAATTGCAGAAATTTGGAATAAATTTATTCATGGATGCTGAAATAAATTCAGCATGACAAATCTCTGACTGGAAGAAGCTTCCGACACCATTCAACCCCTTTTCCCGAATTATCGAAATTTGTAGAAACTAAAAACCCCAGCGACTGCTGGGAGTAAATTTGGTTGCGGGGGCTGGATTTGAACCAGCGGCCTTTGGGTTATGAGCCCAACGAGCTACCAGGCTGCTCTACCCCGCGTTATAATTTCAAAATATCCGCTTAGAAAATCTTAATTTGTAGCTTAATTATAAGTCTATACCCGCAATTGTCAAACGAAAGTTCAACTCCTTCGGTTAACATCAAATTCACCTACATCCACAAAACTGCCTTGCCCAACAGGTCGAATTTCAATTCGAGTTTGTAATGTGACGTTAGGCAAACGGCTAGACTCACAAAAGCGTTCTTTAGAGTCAGCATTCGCCCTGGGTGCCAATATCCCATTATTTGTGCAGGGCGCATAAAGACTCGAATTAAAAGAGCATAATAAAAACAGAATCCTTTTAAATCTTCTTAATCTAGTAATCTTATTTTTTAGCATATCATTACCTCACAAGTAGTACGTTATGACAGGCAAAAACTCGTTTATGCACTCTTCTATCTTTCTTAATCTAAGACTAATTGATTTTGGCAAGCAAAAACAAGAGTTTTAAGCGCTAGTAAGGCAAAAAACCCCACTTTTTGTGATTATTTTGAGTTTTTCAGAAAATTTGGGGAAATAAAATAAGTAAAAAGCGCGCAAAAGTGCTATTAATTGAAGTTTTCACCATTTTTCAGCTTCTGCAACAAATCCTTCATATCTTGAGGAACCGGGACCTGATAATTAAACTTTTTGCCTTTGTACTCAAAAGAGAGCTTCCAGGAATGGAGCGCTTGTCGAGATATAAGTCTGGATTTGTATCCATATAACGAATCTCCCACAAGACCATGCCCTATGGCCGCCATGTGAACACGAATCTGATGCGTTCGGCCGGTAACAATGCGAACGGAGACCAATGAACTGTCTTTGTAGTAAACAAGATTTTCATAAAAACTTGTGGCTTCTCGACTGGCAATACCCATGTGAGACATTTTGTGACGATGAATAGGGTGACGACCAATTGGAAATTCGATCGTACCGGATTTGTGCGGATGTCGAGCAACAACTGCCAGATAAGTTTTTTGCATCTGACGTTTTTCAAACATGCAAATCAAATCGCGCGTGGAGTACTCCGTACGTGCAATAAGCATTAATCCGGATGTATCGCGATCAAGGCGATGAACTACACCAGGCCGCTGATCATCCTTGATGTTACAAAAATCAGGATAACGGTGAAGAAGCCCATGAACTAGTGAAACCTCTTCTTTATTATTATCCGAAGGATGGACTACCAAACCTGCGGGCTTATTGATCACAAGAAAATCGGCATTTTCATCAACAACATCAAAAGCAACAGGCACCGGCGTTAAATCGTACTGCTTTGCCGGTGGAATAGTTACTGAAATTTGATCGGTTGCCTGAACGGCATAACTGCTCTTTGTTACCTTTTTTCCATTTACAAGGACCAACCCTCGATCAATCAGGTCTTGAAAATATGTCCTTGAGTAGCCGGGAAGTTGTAAAAATAAAACCCTATCCAGCCGGCTTCCGGCCAGTTCTGTAGGAATATTTGTAACATTTAAAATAGTTGCTGACATATCTAACCCCAAAACCCCCACGAATCATAACAAAATTGGTCATGACCGGTAAAGATTAATTTTTTTATAAAACAAAATACGATTAAACATTGGATTTACTACAAATTACTAGTATCATTAAGGATCCATTTCTCTTTAATTATATTTTCATGTAAAATAAAGTCAAATAGGAATTTGCCTTTAAACTTTAATTTTCGAAAAGGGGACGCCCATGTTAACGTTGAAAAAAGTTCTGCTACAGATTGAGAATAATATCGCAAGCATTATCAAAGAAGATACAATACTTGGCAAGGATTTATGGCAGATTCTTTTGCAGCAACACCCCGCAGATATTGCTTTGATAATCAATAATATTGATAATCAATCACAGATAGAGCTGTTCAAAAAATTACCCAAAGATCTTGCCTTCAAAGTTTTTGAAAAAATCCAAGAACCAATTCAGGCATTTATTCTTGCAAATCTTGATCATGATGACATCGCTTACATTCTAACCGAAATTCCTGTAAGCGCACTTACAGATCTTTTTGAACACATATCTGATGAAGAGCTGGAAAAATATCTGAAATTATTGCAAGTAAAACAGCGCAATAAATTAATCTCTTTAAGAAGTTTTGCACCCGAGTCTGCCGGGGCTCGTATGCAAACAGACGTTTTAACTTTACAAGAAAATTTCACGGTAAAACGTAGTATCGAAGTTCTGCAACGACTAACCCCAAAACAGTCCGTTGATAATGTATTTTATATCACTGATAAAAACAATGTAGTCGTAGGCTCTTTGACAATCGATAAACTTGTTTTAAATAAACCGGAAACACTGCTCAGCCAAATTATGGACAAAGCTGAATTTTTGGTTGACGTAGATGAAGACCAGGAAGATGTAGCCAACCAGATGAAACACTATAACCTGATCTCAGCACCGGTAATAGATAAAGAAAAACACTTCCTTGGAATTATAACGGCAGAAGCAGTTTTTGAGATTATGACAGAAGAGGAAAGTGAAGACGTTTATAAAATGTCCGGACAGGCGCCAATGGAACACAGCTACTTTGCTACACCTACCTGGCAACTTGTAAAACAGCGCATACCATGGTTGATTGGGCTTCTTTTGTTACAAAGTTTTTCAAGCATGATTCTGTTCCAGTATAATTCAATGATCAGTAGTTATGCGATCATCACTCTATTCTTAACAATGTTAATTGGAACGGGTGGCAATGCAGGCAACCAATCTGCAACGCTTGTAATTCGAGGATTAACAACAAAAGAAATCACTCGTCAAAATGGTATCAAAATGCTAATTCGAGAGATGGGGATATCTCTGATTCTTGCCTCAATAATAGTCTTGGTGGGATTTACTCGTGTTTTTTATACATCACATGATCTCATAAGCACAATTGCTATTACACTCTCTCTATTCCTGATTATCGTTACATCAATAACTCTAGGAACCTTAATTCCACTCGTCCTTGAACGATTTAACTTCGATCCCGCCCATTCCGCCGCTCCTTTTTTGACAACGCTGATGGACATTCTGGGCGTACTTATCTACTGCGTCATATGCAGTAAGATTCTGGGGTAAGATTTTCGAGAAAATACTTAAATATAGAAACCCTATGCCTATGTTCAAGGCAACCATCACTGCGCTTCAATGTTGCCAAGTAGAATTGAAGTAAGATAATAAACGGAACCATTAAGACCGGACAGCACAAACAATATTTGCAAGCCTATTTTATCAGCTTGAAAACTAACATATGCTCCTATGAACCAGAGTGCATAGGTTGCAATAAAGGTTAGTAAAAAATAGCCTAATGGTTTGTACTTATAATTAGAAATCATTTTTCCTCCTGATTAACAATTAAAAAATTTGGTATTTAATATTAAATTTATCAAACTTAAAAAGAAACAAAAAGGGAATTTATTATGATGAAAAAAAATAATCCGATTCACACCAAAAAAGTCCAATCGACATACGAAGAATTTGTAAGTTCACTAAAGCCCAAAGAAAAACGTGAATTTGAAAAAGAATACAAGGATCTTTTACTTTCAGAGCTTCTGCTTGCCATTATGGAGCAAGATGAAATCTCGGTGAGGGAACTTGCAAAAATGGCAGATGTATCACCAACGGTCGTTCAGGCTATGCGATCAGGAGCAAAAAAAGACTTCAGCATGAAAAGTTTTTTTAAAATCTTAAAGGGGTTAGGGTTTAAAAATTTAACCATTGAACGAAATGGACAATCCTACCCCTTGAACATTTCTCATCTGTACAAATAAAGGACAGGGCAAACTTATTTGAGGCCGGTCGGGGTACATTTCGTCGCGCTGCGTCGTATGCAGCAAGATCTTGGGATAAAATTTATTTAGCTAATTATCCCGATAACTACTCTAAAAACATTTGTTTTGGTCAGGGCCCTCTGAGTCGTATAATCTGAAAATAACTTTATTAATTGACACTTATTTCCTTGACAAAAAGTACATATTTTAATAGATTTTAAGCATGAAATTCACGAGCCGCTAGCTCAGTCGGTAGAGCAACAGCCTTTTAAGCTGTGGGTCGCAGGTTCGATTCCTGCGCGGCTCACCATCCTACGCCCTTCGCCCTAAAGGGCTCGTAGCTTCCAGCCTTCGCCCGATGTGGCTACGGCGGACACGACGGATGGCAGGCCATCCTAATTACTTGAATGATGGCATGATAAAAACTGGTTCTTCAAGAGACAATTTTCTTTGATGCATACGTCCCCATCGTCTAGGTGGACTAGGACACAGGATTTTCATTCCTGTAACATGGGTTCGAATCCCATTGGGGACGCTCTCCTTTTTTGTCATCCTGAACTTGATTCAGGATCCATGGATAAAATAAACACCTCATTTTTTGGCGGCAATTCAATCCCCACCCTTATCATAAAGCTTCTCAAACTTAGTTTGCGCACTTTTCAATGACCGCACCGACAAATTAATGTCTTTCCACGGATCCCCATTCAAATTCAGACGTTTAAAAATATTTTTAATATTATATTTTTGCGCGGTAAGTTTTTTGTCCGAAAGTTCTTTCCACTGCAATGGCGTTGCAACAGGGGCACACGGTTTGGCTCGTACTGCATAAGGAGACACGGATGTTTGTGCATAAGCGTTACGCCCTACATCAACATATATTCGCCCATGGCGTTTGTTCTTGCGAATCTCTGTCGTCAAATGTTGCGGGTCAGTGGCAACAAGTTGCTCTGCTATTTTATGTGCAAGGGCACGTACAGTATCAAAATCGTCATTACGGATAAGGGGTACAACAACATGAAGCCCACGCGAGCCTGTTGTCATTACAAATGGAATCAGGCCAATCGACTCAAGAATTTTTTTCAGTGCAAGCGCAGCATCGCATATCTGCGAAAACTCGTTTTTTCCTGACGGATCAAGATCAAAAATCATACGATTGGGATAATTAAGTTTGTCAGTAAAACTAAGCCAAAGATGTGGAGTGAGGCAGCACTGATTTGCAAGATACACGAGTGTCGCCGCATTATTACAGACAACCATTCTGTTATATCCTCCCTCCTTGGGAACTGATACACGTTTAATCCAGGCGGGAAAACTTTCCGGAATATCTTTTTGATAAAAGCTTTCGCCCTTTAATCCTTCAGGAAGACGCAGCATACTTACCGGTCGATCCATCATGTGCGGGACCATAAACTCAGCAACTTTACTGTAATATTCTATAATATCATGCTTGGTAATATCTTCTTTGGTAATCTGATCTTTTGGAAACATTATTTTGTTTTCATGCGTAAGTGTAATTGTGTGATTATTTACTTTGATTGTTCGCGAATCAACTGACTGGTTCATATCAACATCCTTCGTTTCTAATCTAACATCACAAGCATTTTTATCCGTACGCAGCCCTATAAAACGGGGGTGACGCAGTTTGCCGGCTTTAGTCAACTCTTTGTATGACACAGATGCAAGAAGTTGTGGCTTAACCCAGTGCACACCCTTAAATGAAATACCGCAATCTTTAAAAGGAGAATCTTTCTGTTCCAATGGTTTTAAAAAATTCATGAGAGTTTGTAACATTGAATCCGAAAACCCGGTACCAACTTTACCAACGTAGTGCAGTTTTGCGCCCTGCCCGTCGCCTCCTGGCGATGGTTCGACAAGCTCACCACGAGCGGCGCAGGAAAGATCGTAGTACCCAAGCAATAATCCGCCCAATCCAATACGTTTGCCTCGCGGGCTTGTGTAACCGCCGATTACAAAGTCCTGATCTTGTGTACATTTCAACTTGAGCCAATCTTTAGATCGTTTTTGTTGGTAGATGCTTGATGTTTTCTTGGCAACAATGCCTTCCCAACCTATTTTGCACGAATGTTCAAAATAGGCTTGTCCCCCACTTTCAGTAAAATCCGTACAACGCAACGGTTCAATAAAACAGATTGCTTTTGCTAATATTTTTTTACGGTATTCCAGAGGAACACTACACAAATCAAAACCATTCAGACTTAGAAGGTCAAAAATACAGTATGTTATTTTGATATGAGATTGACGTATTTGATCACAGCCAGTAAGAAACATTCGTTTTTGTAATCTCTCAAAACTGGTTTTGTCGCCCTCAAAAGCAACGATTTCTCCATCAATAATACATGAAGCAACCGGTTGATTTTGTAACACTTCAATGAGATCCGGATAATTATCGTTCAGGGATTTTTTGTTACGAGAAAAGAGCTGAATTTTTTTGCCCTGCTTGAAACAGATGCATCGTTGTCCATCAAATTTTCGTTCGTATAACCACTCTCCCCCTTGGGGAACAGAGCTGGCCAGTGAAGGCAACATTGGGCTTACTAATTCAATGGACTTTTGTGTTTGACTGGGCTTTGTTTTTTTCAGTTTATTACGCATTGAACTGGGTAAAACAGAAAAATAATCTGACGTTTTTTTCTGGATTATCTCTTTCTGACCCGGCGGCGGCTCATCATCACTTTCATTTTCAGCAGCAATCTGTTGCATACTTCTTCCTGAAATGGCGGACAGCTCTTTATTTTTTACGCTTGAACTCCCTGCCGCATCTTTCATCTTCAGTAGTAACCAGAAAGATTTATTCGCAGACTTTGTTTTGATTAATGCATAATCCCCATGTAATTTTTTCCCCTCAAGCAGAAACTTTAATCGACCGTTTTTGATGCATTGAGGAATGGAAAGTATTTTTCCATCCTTGCCCTTGGTAATATTCTTAAAAGTACCTATATCCCACACCATAACAGTTCCTGCGCCGTAACTACCAGGGGGAATCACACCCTCAAACCGCGCATATGAAAGAGAATGATCTTCTGTAGGAATTGCAAGCCGTTTATCAGAATTTTTAATTGGGGGCCCTTTGGGAAGCGCCCATGATTTTAAAACCCCATCTGATTCCAGTCGAAAATCATAATGAAGGTGGCTTGCATCATGTTTTTGAATAACGAAAATGGAATCTTTATTTTTTTCCTTTGACATAATATCACTCCAATCAAAAAATACGATACCTGCAAAAACCATAATCCACAATGGTAAGGCTATGTGATGGCATTGCATTTATTACTCTCCCTTAACATATTTAAGATTTTTCCATCATCGGTTGAATATTTCTGTCAGTATTTATATTATACCATACAACAAGTTTCTATAAGTTATTGAATTTTCAAAACTACTCATGCTAGCATGAATTTAATTTAGTGAATTTTGTCCAATCTTTTAAAAGGAGAAATTTATGAGTGGAAGTTGTGGAAACGGACCATGCAACAACGGCGATGCAATAAAAGGCATTGTTGCACTTGTTATCGGCGTAATTTTAATCGCACTTGCATATAAAGTTATTTTACAAGTTTTATTTTTTTTCTCAGGCCTATTTTTAGTTTACTACGGCCTTTCAATGTTAAAAATGGAACAGGTTAGAGTATCAATTGATAATGTACTTCAATCAATCAAAGTGCATCTGCCTAAAATTAGGAAATAAGATGGCCCCGGTTATTAACGCCGGGGCATTTTTTTTAAATCAATTATTTTAACTTTTAGACGTCTTTACAATCTTAATATCTGTCTCCAGATCCACATCTCGCTTGAAATTACAAAGTGGACAAACGGCAGAGTTTTCACACTTGTTTGCAAACTGATCAAAGCAATCACCATGCCCATTCTTCCGGCAATGATGAAATACATGTCCACAACCAAGCCTTTTTACCTTCTCTCCACGAACAAATGGACAAAGACATAAAGCACAATCTCCATCAGAAAACGTTTTAACCGCTTGGACCCCATTAGCACAATCTCCATCAGAAAACGTTTTAACCGCTTGGGCCCCATCAATTCCATAAGCAACGACAATATTGACAACAAGCAGAATAATATATGCATAAAACTCAGCACTTTGGGGCTCGCTTATAATCAAATTATCAAGCAAGCGTGAAAGAGAACATATGGCCCCGCACCTGTTTCTGAACGCTTGAAAATTTTGAATTTTAAGTTTCGGATCATCTGGATAAGATTTTAAGATGGCAGACATTCCCTCGACTAAAGGCAAGATTACTTGATGTAAAGATCGAATTGCTAATTTAAATTTTTTAATCTCTTTAGATTCAATCTTTTCAACGTTGTCAGCCTTATCCCCGAAAAGACTTTTAACATGAACAATCAAGTTATAGGCATCATAGACACCCCAACAGCAATCATAAATGTAAAAATCGAATTTTCCACGTTTATTCACAATCGTAAGGATCTCGTTTGATAATCTAATCAGATCAGAAGCAATTAATATAATTTTTGGGGCAATGCCACTTTGCTTACCAACCGTATTCGCGCCAATTACTGCGGGAATGCGCAAAACGGCCGTAGCCAATTCAAGCTCTTCTGCTGTCGTTGCATTCAAATTTAAGCCAAATATCGTAAATGATAATATCGCTACAAATATATTTTTTTTGTTAAAAATCATCTACGCTCTCTACAGTTAATTTTTTGCACATTATGACTAATCTTTTTCTTTTTTTCCAAGACTACAGGCAAAATAGCATTTCAGTAAACAAAAATCAATTTAAAATCACCCGTTTTTACTTCCTTTTGCCTAAAGATTTTTCATATTCACTTATTTCAGCCAGCAGCTAATTTAAATACCTGTTTGACTTCCTGTCCCAGAGAAAAGATCTTGTTGTCTTGGGAAAAGAGTATTTTTAGCATCCACCAATGCTCGTATTCTTGAAGGATCCGCTTGAGCACTTTTTCTGAATGCGCTATCCACCGCCTTTTTGTTTTTGCTTTCTTCTAAAGAAATTCCAAGACGTTCACGTGCGTTTTTAGGTGTACTTCCTCCAATTTCAGATATTTTATCCAACAAATGGTTTACTCCTCGTCTGATATCTTCCTTAGGCCTAAACTCAGCCTCAAACTCTTCGTTCTCTTTACGTCTGGCTTCTGCCTCTACCGTTTTAAGCTCAGAATCAATTCCACAAGCAACGACAATATTGGCTACAAGTAGAATAATACATGTATAAAACTCAGCACTTTTAGGCTCACTCACAATCAAATTATCAAGCAAGCGTGAAAGTGAACATATGGCCCCGCACCTGTTTCTGAACGCTTGAAAATTTTGAATTTTAAGTTTCGGATCATCTGGATAAGATTTTAAGATGGCAGACATTCCCTCGACTAAAGGCAAGATTACTTGATGTAAAGATCGAATTACTGATTCAAATTTTTTAATTTCTTTGGATTCAATCTTTTCAACACCGTTAGCCTTATCCCCGAAAAGACTTTTAACATGAACAATCAAGTTATAGACATCATAGGCACCCCAACAGTAATCATAAATGTGAAAATCGAATTTTCCACGTTTATTCACAATCGTAAGGATCTCGTTTGATAATCTAATCAGATCAGAAGCAATTAATACAATTTTTGGGGCAATGCCACTTTGTTTACCAACCGAATTGGCACCAATTACTGCGGGAATGCGCAAAAAGGCAGTAGCCAATTCAAGCTCTTCTGCTGTCGTTGCATTTAGATTTAAACCAAATACCGCAAATGACAATATCGCTACGAATATATTTTTTTTGTTAAAAATCATCATATTTTAATCTATCTATAGACTCCGTACACTAAAATTCCACTAAAAGTTTGGCATGTCCAAAAGCTCATATTTATGGGATGTCTATATCTGTCTCTCCATTTACGTCTCGCATACCCCTACAAGATGGACAAACGTTAGAGCCATTACTTGCAAATTGACCAAAGCAATCTTCATGACCATTCTTTTCGCAATGATGGAGTACATGCCCACAAATAAATCTTCTTACTCTCTCTCCATGAACAAATGGATCAAGACATACAGAACAATTTTCATCAGAAAACGTTTTATGATTCTCCACCACTTGACGTGCAGAACGATTCCTGGCTGCTATCTGCCCACCAACAGTCCTAAAGTGTTCTTCATCCGTATCTTCAGGAACGGCATCGCCTAATAATGCCCCTACTTCTTCTGCCTGCTGCCGAGCCTCTTCTTCTTCTCGCCCACGAGGTTCACGCATAAGCTCAGCCATCATCAAATGCAAAAGCACTGCTGCTCGACCTTCTTCAAGCAAGCGACGCGCCTCAGCTTCCTCTTGACGTCTGGCTTCTGCTTCCACCGGTTTAATCTTAGAATCAATTCCATAAGCAACGACAATATTGACAACAAGCAGAATAATACATGTATAAAACTCAGCACTTTTAGGCTCACTCACAATCAAATTATCAAGCAAGCGTGAAAGTGAACATATGGCCCCGCACCTGTTTCTGAACGCTTGAAAATTTTGAATTTTAAGTTTCGGATCATCTGGATAAGATTTTAAGATGGCAGACATTCCCTCGACTAAAGGCAAGATTACTTGATGTAAAGATCGAATTACTGATTCAAATTTTTTAATTTCTTTGGATTCAATCTTTTCAACACCGTTAGCCTTATCCCCGAAAAGACTTTTAACATGAACAATCAAGTTATAGACATCATAGGCACCCCAACAGTAATCATAAATGTGAAAATCGAATTTTCCACGTTTATTCACAATCGTAAGGATCTCGTTTGATAATCTAATCAGATCAGAAGCAATTAATACAATTTTTGGGGCAATGCCTCTTTGCTTGCCAACCGTATTTGCACCGATGGCAGCGGGAATGCGCAAAAATGCGGTAGCCAATTCAAAACCTTCTGCTGTCGTTGCATTTAGATTTAAACCAAATACCGCAAATGACAATATCGCTACAAATATATTTTTTTTGTTAAAAATCATCTACGCTCTCTACAATTAACTTTTTGCACATTATGACTAATCTTTTTCTATTTTCCCATGACTACAGGCAAAATAACATCTTGATAAACAAAAATCAATTTGAAATCATCCGTTTTTACTTCCTTTTGCCTAAAGTATAAAAAATAATTAAGCTATTTAAAAGTTAATTCGATTGAATTTGATGGAAAATTCGAGGGAAAATTATGGAACACGAGCAAGGTAATCAAGAACAAATTAATATGGACAAAATATACAATCATACCCAATCGGAAAAAGAGGTCCGCGAGTTGTGGGAGAGAGAAAAAATTTATGATTTTCATGCAGATCCAAATAAAAAGGTGTTCAGTATTGACACACCCCCTCCAACTGTTTCCGGATCGTTGCACATCGGACATGTATACTCTTACACTCACCAGGATTTAATCGCACGCTTCAAACGCATGCGCGGTTTCAATGTTTTTTACCCTCAAGGTTTTGATGACAATGGACTTGCAACAGAACGTTTTGTAGAAAAGAAAAACGGCATTAAAGCACATTTGATGAAAAGATCAGAATTTATTGAGCTCTGCCTAAAAGAATCACACGCAGCTGAAAAAGATTTTGAAGAACTTTATAAGAAACTCGGTCTTTCTATTGACTGGTCAAAAACATATTCAACGATATCTCCCAAAGTCCGTAAAATATCACAGCACTCTTTCATTGAACTTTTCAAAAAAGGACTTGCCTACCGCAAAACAGAGCCTGCTCTGTACTGCACCACATGCAGGACATCAGTGGCGCAGGCTGAGCTTGATGATTCAGACGTATCAAGCTCATTCAATGACATAGAATTTACAACATCTGACGGAGAAAAATTAATCATTGCAACAACCAGGCCGGAGCTGCTGCCTGCTTGTGTTGCGGTTTTTTATCATCCAAGCGATACCAGATACGCAAAGCTATCAGTCAAAAAGGCAATTGTTCCAGTATTTAAACAAGAAGTTCCAATACTGCCTGATGAAAAAGTCGATCCTGAAAAGGGAACAGGCCTTGTCATGTGTTGCACATTTGGTGATCAAACAGATATTCTTTGGTACAAAAAACACTCGCTTCCATTCGTTCAAGTTGTTGGTCTTGACGGCCGCTGGACGCAAGCCGCAGGAGTGCTTGCAGGACTAACCGTTCATGAGGCTAGAAAAAAAATTATAGAATTGCTCAAAGAGACGGACAAATTACTAAATCAAAAAGCCATTACCCACAATGTTAACGTTCACGAACGTTGCAAACAAGAAATTGAGTACTTGGCACCATCACAATGGTTTATAAAAATTCTTGATCATCGAGATGAATTACTCGAACAGGCAGAAAAAATCAACTGGTATCCTGATTACATGAAAGTCAGATATGTTGATTGGGTAAAAAATTTGAGTTGGGACTGGTGCATATCTCGTCAGCGTTTTTATGGAATTCCATTTCCTGTATGGCACTGCAAAGATTGTGGTGAGATACTGCTAGCAGATGAAAAAACGCTTCCAGTTGATCCGCAAGAACAGAATTTTCCAGGCAGCAAGTGTACAAAGTGTGGTTCAATACATATCACACCTGAGACGGATGTTATGGACACCTGGAACACATCAGGGCTGACGCCACAAATCAATCTGAACTGGCCGGATAAATCACCGGATAATTTAACTCTTCCAATGAGTATGCGACCACAGGCGCATGATATCATTAGAACATGGGCTTTTTACACTATCGCAAAGGCGTATTTTCACAACAATCAACTTCCATGGAATGATATCGTTATCTCGGGACATGTGCTTGCAGGAAAAGAAAAAATTTCCAAATCAAAAGATAACAGCAAAATGTCACCCGATGCCTTACTGCAGGCATATCCGGCAGATGTTATAAGATACTGGGCAGCAAACGGTAGATTGGGAATCGATACGGCGTTCAGTGAGAATCAACTGAAAATTGGGCAGCGCCTGCTGACAAAACTCTGGAACGCATTGCGTTTCTGTTCCGAACAACTTTCCAGTTGTAAACAACTTTCCAGTTGTGGACAACTCTCCAGTTGCGGGCAATTTGGCGATTACAAAAAGCAGCAAACAGCGCCCAAACTTGATGCCGTAAACCAATGGCTACTGCACAACTTCACAAAAACCCTGCATGCATACATGCAGGCATACGATAAGTATGAGTACTACTCAGCACTTGAAATTGCTGAGAAATTTTTCTGGCAGACGTTTTGCGATAACTACCTGGAGTTAGTAAAAGATAGATTCTTCAGTCCGGATAAGTACAGCAAAGAAGAGATCGAGGCAACCAAGTTTGTACTGTACGAAGTGGGATTTGGAATATTGCAACTGTTCAGCCCAATTATACCGTACATCACAGAAACTCTTTATCAGAAACTTTATAAGAAATCTGAAAGCGAAGGCTCTACTACGGGCGTAAGCTCCATACACTTAACCAAGTTTGACATGCCGCGCTTTAACTACAGTTTTGAAGAGAGCAATAAAACTCTTGAAAAAGTTCTGGAAGTTATCGATGCTGTACGCAAACTTAAAAGCGAAGCACAACTGTCATTAAAAACAGAGTTACAAAATCTTGTAATTAATTCAGAAAACAAAAAAACTTTGGCCCAGATAAAAACGCAAGAAAGATTAATCTGCGGTATAACAAAAGCGTTAAAACTTGAAATACAAAACCAAGCACCTAGTGAAAATAAATTAATAGAAAACAGATTAATAAAAGATACAACAACTGAGCCTACAACCTTCACCGGACAGGTAAGTGTTTTATGATTGTTATAAAAAACAGGCAGCGTAAAATTAAAGTTGATACAAAAGAGTTGCACGCCAAAGCAGAAAAAATGCTTTGCGCGCTGGGCGACAAAGACATAAATTACAAAGATTTTGATCTTGGCATTCTGCTGACAACAAACAACACAATTCGAAACTTAAACAAAAAATTTCGCGGCAAAGACAAGCCCACAGATATACTTTCATTCCCGTTTCATGTGAATTTAAAACCAGGACAAAAAATAATCGTGAAATCAGACGAAGACAAAAATCTGGGAGACATTGTAATATCGCTTGAATTTGCGCAACAGGATGCAAAAATCACATGGAATCGTAAATTTAACGAGCATCTTGTTGCACTTTTGGCTCACGGAATAGCACATCTTCTCGGATATGATCATCAAAATGACAAAGATTTTGCCAAAATGTCAAAATTCGAAAACATGCTTTTAAAATCAGTTGGCATCAAGTATTAAAAGTTAAGTAGAAATCAACACTTTTCAGGCATAGCTTATTTAATTTTTTTTTGTTAGAATTTAGCCCAATTGTTTTTAAGATTATTAATTCAAGATTATTAATTAAGCATAAGGAAAATTAAAATGTTTAACAAAATAATTAAGTTTCTTATTTTTTTTATAATATTTTCTTCATTTCGCCAAGAGCGATGCAATGCTATGGCAAAAGCAGAACAGGTTCCATTAATAGTTCTTATAGAGCTCCCTCCAGAGATAATCAATCATATTTTAGACGAACTCAATTACGAAACACTTTGCAAAATTAGCGTAGTATGCAAAACCTTTGCAGCACATGTAAAAGAGATAAAAAAACACAGGCAATTGGGCACAATCGAAGGTGGAACATTGGTGCTGCGTGATCAAACGATAGATCTCCCTCTCTCAGATCGATTATTTTTCAATCAAAGTCTTCCAATTGCAATTGAGGGAATTGTAACCATTAAATACGTTAATGATCACAAGCATTGGTTTTTAAGATGGGCTGAACAAAATCCTTGGCTTTCTAGATGGGTTGATAAGCAAGATCATTGTTTTTCTTTAAAGATTCCTTGTGTAATTAGAAGTAATGCAACACTGCGTATTACTGATGGTACAATTTTAGAGTTTGCCCCAAGAGATAACAGACGTGAGCCCCTTGTTATTGAAGCTGGATCTGGTGGGTTGGTTGTTTCCAACGCTACGCTGAAAACACGAACAGGTAATCCTGAAGGAGTTTTTTTGAATTCAACTCCTATTACTTTTGACGGAGCATGTAAGTTAGATGCCTCAGGCGGCATGTTAATCTTTAATATTGAAGGATTTTCAATACAGCTAAATTCCTCAGCTACTGTAGTTGATGGTCAAGTCAAAATGGTATAAAGTCTTACAAGAATTTGGTATTCCAAAGTTGAATGTTCACTTGACTTAATCTCTTATCTTTGGTTTTTCAGCATATTTGACCCAAATTTACCTTGTTTTTTCTGCATTTAGGCGTTAAAATTAGTTTGTTTTTTCTACATTTAATTTTGAAAAACCCTATAAAATGAGAGATTGGAGTAATAAAAATGAAAAGAATAATAGATTTCTTCTTGCAGGAATGGAAAAATGATAAATTTGTCAGAAAACCACTTTTGCTCCGAGGTGCGAGGCAAGTTGGCAAAACTCACGCAGTACGCAACCTTGGAAAATCATTTAAACATTTTATCGAAATAAATTTGGAATCGGATGAAGATGCTCGAAAGATCATCGCTCAGGATCTTGATCCTAAAAGAATAGTTTTCCAGCTTTCACAGTATCTAAAGGCAGATATAATTCCAGGCTCAACATTGCTTTTCATTGATGAAATCCAGACAATTCCCAAAGCGATTACTGCATTGCGTTATTTTTATGAGATAATGCCGGAATTGCATGTCATTGCTGCAGGATCACTTTTGGATTTTGCCATCGAGCAGGTAGGGATGCCCGTTGGACGCATCTCTAGCTTGTACATGTACCCAATGTCATTTCTAGAGTTTTTAGTAGCGCTCGGCCATGAAAGATGGGTTCACGCAATTTTAAATCACAATTTACACGAACCATTGTTGGAGCCTGTACACAATAAGCTACTAGATTTAGTAGGAACTTATCTTGCCATAGGAGGCATGCCCTCAGCCGTTAATGCATGGGTGCAATCTCAAACGCCTCGAAATGTGAAAAAAGTACACTCAGATCTGCTGGATTCCTACCAACAAGACTTTAATAAATACGCAGGAATGCACCAAATTAAATATCTTGATGCCCTCTTCCATAACGCATTATCTCAACTTAGTAATAAATTTATATATAGCCATGTAGGTGAATACCAAAAAAGAGAGCTTGAACCTGCCCTGGACCTGTTGCAAAAAGCAGGAATTGTGCATCGTATTACTCGTAACGCAGGGCAGGGGATTCCAATCGGAGCACAAGCAAAACTCGATGATTTTAAAATAATTTTTTTAGATGTTGGCTTGAGCCAAACTTCACTTAAACTTGATATAACGCCATGGTTTATTGAACCTTTGACTGCATTTATCAATAAGGGTGAACTAGTCGAGGCATTCGTCGGACAAGAGATACTTGCATATTCAGATCCAATATCCAAAAATCATCTTTTTTATTGGCGCAAAGAAAATAGAAATAGCCAAGCAGAAGTTGATTATTTGGTACAATTAAAAGAAATGGTTGTTCCCATTGAGGTTAAGGCTGGCACAAGCTTGAGAATAAAAAGTATGCACATTTTTTTAGATTCACATCCGAATTCTTCATATGGAATGCGTTTTTCTGCACATAATTATTCTGTCGATTTGCGAGTTCATACATACCCACTTTATGCAGTTGCAAAGTGTTTTTTTGATGTAAACAGCAACATCCGTGATGCATTAACGAGTCTGGTTACAGAAAAAATGGGATAAAATACACAATTTGGTATAAACTCGAATAAGTTTAAATTCCAGAATCCCATATTTTTCGCATTTTTTGAATATTTTGTTCTACCCCATTTTACTATTTTTGTTTTTAAGTTCATAATAGAAATATAATTTAAAACTAATAGTCTAAACGGAGGTTATCATGAAATATTCATTTGCTACACACATATTTTTGATTATAACTATAATAACAATTCCAAGTATCTCTATTTTTGCCATGGGCACAAATTACCATTCTACATATCGACCTACAAGTCTTGCCGAATCTATTCTGCATGACGGAAAGATTCTTGCCCTCGGAGAATCACCACAGCATATGATGGAGCGCGTCATTCATACCCTATTTTCAATCGAAACAAAATTTAAAACAGACCCCGACGAAATACAGAGATTAGAATGTGAATTTGGGTCATTTTTGGATGATGGTTACTGTGTCATGAGCACACCCATTTTGACCAATGCCGGCAGATACAGCGACAAACCTTTCTCTGCATGCACCGTACCCCCGATCGACTTGAAAAAAGGTATGGCAACAATTAAGGAAGTCATTGACCGCCTGCATCAAGATGGCATGGGCACCGGATTTAGCCTCGACGAACTCGAAGATCCTGTATCAGTTTTAAAAGCGCTCAACGATATCGCTGTGCAAGGAGCAAAGAGCGGAAAAGAAGATCGTCCCGTTGGAAATATAGCCATCCTTTCAGTGTCCCATCCTAGAATTCGCGAATTTATTAACGCAAAAAACCAGGCTGATGAGCGTGGCGAGGGCTTGAAATTTAACATCTCAGTCAACATAGATGATGATTTTATACAGGCCTTTAAGCGCAATACAGTATATCGATTACGTGATGGCCAAGAAGTATCAGCAAAAGTGCTTTTGGAAGAAATAGCAAAAAGCGTATACATATGCGGCGATCCAGGGCTTATTTTCATAAGTCGACTTAATGAAGGCAATCCTACGCCTGGCGTTGGCGATTATATTGCTGTTGCACCATGCGGAGAAGTTGGACTAGCCGCTGGAGAAAGCTGTCAATTTGGCTATATAAACGTGGCAAAATTCCTTATAGCAGGACAAGAAAAAACTCTGGCAATTGATTTTGAAAAATTAGAACGAGCAACACGATTAATGGTGAGAGCTCTCGATAATGCCTTGGAATTAAGTATTGACAGATATGCTTATGAAGAACAAAAGAAAATTATGAGGGCAAAACGCAAAATCGGTATTGGCATATGCGGCCTTGCCGATCTTTTCATGAAATTTAACATCTCATATTCCGACGAACAAGCTAGAGACTTAGCTAAAGATATTATTGCCTTCATCAATTACATTTCAAAATCAGCATCTCATGAACTTGCAAAGATTAGAGGATCTTTTGAGGCAATGTTCCTTGTGCAAGGTTGCCGATACAATGATAATCCCGGATTTATTGAACAACGATTTGGAAAAATTTCCGCTCCTCATGTGTCTACCAATATGTGGCATGAATTAGCAAAAAAAATCAGAGAAACGAAACTCTTACGCAATGCATCTACTATTGCATTGCCACCAACCGGCAGAAGCTCACTGCTTATCAATGCTTCGCACGGAATAGAGCCACAATTCTCCTTAGTTGAAGCACAAAAACAACTTAACCCTATTCTACAAAAAGCACTTACTGATGCTGGAATCAAAGTTGATCCAGTTTTAATGGAAAAAATAGAAACATCAGGATGTATCGGTGAGTTATCAGAAATTCCTGTCAATATTCGCCATATTTTTTTAACAGCATCAGAGCTCTCACCTCAGGAGCATCTGGATATGATGGAATCCTTACAATCGGTCGTAGATGAATCAATCTCAAAGACCATTAATGTTCCATCAACCACCAGCGTGCAAGAAATTGTTGATATTTTTTATCAAGCCTATTTAAAAAATCTTAAGGGTGTAACAATCTATCGAGATGGCAGCAGAAAAGGACAGCCCAAGAAACTTGGTAACAAATAGGGTTTACGTTAATTAACCAGCGTTTTTTGCGTATCTAATATTTTTGGTATAAACTCGAATAAGTTTAAATTTAACTTAAACTTAAGATCTATATAAATTTCGAATAAAAAGCACAAAGAATAAAAGCGAAAATATGAAAAATACCTCAAACCAACAGCCCAATGACCTGATTTATGGTGTGCACTCAATAATCGAAGTTCTGAAGGCCAAAAAACGCAGAATTATCTCTATTTATACAACAAGACCTCTGCCCGAGGGGTGGGAGCGCATCAAATCTTATCTTCCACAAAAATCGCCCATGATTCAGTACGTATCAAAGCAAGTTATTGATAAAATGACAGGAACAATGGATCATAACAACATCCTTGCCTGGGTCTCACCATTTAAGTACTCTTCAAAGGTTTTTAGCCCTGATTCAAAGCCTTTTGTGCTCATGCTCGACGGAATCCAGGATGTGCGAAATCTTGGAGCAATTTTACGTTCGGCATACTGCGCCGGCATCGATGGTGTAGTTTTATGCAAAAAAGGCTCTGCCGTTTTGACTCCTGCATCATTTAAGGCCTCGGCTGGTTTGGCTGAGCATTTGAACATTTACGTTGCACCCTCAGCCGCTCACGCTGCCCAGGAGCTGAAAAATGTCGGCTATAATCTTTACATGGCAGTATTGGATGGTAAAAATGCAGTCGAAGTTGAATTCAAAAGGCCTCTTTGCCTTGTAATTGGCAACGAAGCCATCGGAATTAGCAAAAATATTCAATCTTTGGGGGAAAAGGTCACCCTACCCCAGCGTACCGCTGATATCTCATACAATGCATCTGTAGCTGCCGGAATCTTGATGTTCCTGGCCGCTGCAAAGACCAAAATTGTCTAAAAATATTTTCTATTAAGATTTTTTATCAAAATATTGCTTTTCACATATAAAATAAATTAGAATAAGATTAGAAATTGAAATTACTAAGATTTAAAAGTCAAAGGGCAGCCACTGACCAGTATGGCGGTAATAACTCTTAGAGTTTTTTAGCTCTTTAAGTATACCAACTTTCCAAGTTTTTAACTTTTCAAGTTTTTAACTTTCAAAGTTGCCAACTTAAATAGTTACTACGCAGTATACTGATATACTCAAACTTTACTGGCTGGGAAAAAGCTCATCCCTCCAGCTTTTGGTAGGACTAGCTTTAAGTTTGAGCATTTGTCAGTGTCGATGACCAAGGTTGATCGATGTTTTTGACTTAGTTATTGCAATGTTACTGTTTTTCTCCGAACTTTCATTCGTGAAAAAATTCGTAACACTGCGATGCAATTGAATCTTCTAAGATCTTGAATCTTTTAAGATTTATGGGTTAGAGACTGACTGCCCTCTTATTTTCAACGATTTTGCATAGTTTTTCGCGTAAATATCATATTTTTCTATATTTTTCGACATATTCGACATGTATGCATTATGTGTATATTCTTGAGATAATCTAAAAAAGATCCTTAATTTCTATGCACACATTTGTTTCTTGACAAACAGAATTAACATGTTATTATGAGATAAAGTAAGCATTAAAGAAATTCGGTCTTCTTTCTTTAAGTATCTTATCTAATTAATCCAAATTACAAGCTTGATCGGTTATCAGTTTAACCAATTGAACTTATAAGTTACACTTACAAGTTACATTTACAAATTACAGTTAACATCAAATTAAAAGGAAATATTTAAACGTGGATAATTTAAAAGTAAAATTCGAAGATTTAAATTTATCAAAAGAAGTTTTAAAAGCCATCTCAGATCTTGGCTATACGGAAACTTCTCCAATTCAATCACAAGCAATTCCGTTCATCATGCAGGGGCGCGATGTCACAGGACTTGCAATGACGGGAACTGGAAAAACTGCAGCATTCAGCTTGCCTTTGGTAGATAAGATCGATGATAAGAAGAAAAATGTACAGGCCCTCATAGTTTGCCCAACACGCGAACTTGCAATACAGGTGTCTGTAGAATTAAACAAATATTTAAAATATAAAAAAGGGATATCCGTAATACCTGTTTACGGTGGCCAAGCAATTGAACGCCAAATTTACACATTAAGACATGGCCCACAAATTGTAGTTGGAACTCCGGGTAGATTACTCGATCATATAAATAGAAAATCTATTGATTTAAGTACTGTCTCAACAGTTATTCTTGATGAAGCTGACGAGATGATGAACATGGGTTTCAGGCCTGATATCGAAAAGATACTGCATAAAACGCCCAAGAGTCGTCAAACAATCACCTTCTCTGCAACAATGCCAAAAGATATCTTGGACTTAGTTAAACGACATCAGAAGGATCCAAAGCTCGTTCAAGTTTCAAATGAAAAAGCACCGGCAACAACAGTAGAACAGTATTACTATGACGTCGAGAATAAAAATAAATTAGAACTTTTGGTAAAACTTCTAAATGAACATAACCCATATTTATCAATTGTGTTTTGTAATACAAAACGTAAAGTTGATAATATTGCGGTTAAGTTGAGAAAACATGGATTTGCCGCTGAAGGCATACATGGAGACATCAGTCAACCAAAACGTAATCAAATTATGGAACGTTTCAGATCCGGGAAAATTCAAGTTTTAATCGCAACTGACGTTGCTGCTCGAGGAATTGACGTCCCAAACATTGATATTATTTTTAACTATGAAATTCCGGATGATGAAAAATCATACGTTCATAGAATCGGTAGAACAGGTAGAGCCGGAAAAGTTGGTAAATCGTTCAGTTTTGTCTCAGAGTATGACTTTTATGCATTTAGAAACATAAAAACCTACACTAAAACAACTGTAACTCAACAGCATTTTACGGCAACCGAGTCGGTTGAGCAATCTGCAACAACATCCACTGCATCAGTGAGTAAGCCAGCAGGTAACGCACATGCTTTAATTTCAAAAATTAAAAAAGCATTAGAACAGGATTTAAATCAACATATTAACACGGTTGAGTCACTTGTTTCAGAAGAGAATCCACCGATTAGAGTCGCAGCAGCTCTTGTTAAGCTTCTTTCACAAAACGCATCTTCTCAGCAGCCTACGTACTCGGAAGAGAGGCGTGAAAGACCAAGGGATAGCAGCTACTCGTCCCAACGAAGACGTCGCTATTAAACTAAAAAACCATTTTATAAGATAAAACACGGGACTTTTTGATTGGCGTAGATGTATTTTTACGCATCAAAAAGACCTGTAAATAAAAAATCTTTGCATTTTCTGCTTCCATTTTGCTATTACTAAATTAAGTTAAGAAGTTACAAATTAGAATTTAAATTTTGTGATGGAAGATGAAGGTAGAAAATTCAAAGTATAATAAGATAAGTAGGATCAGTGTTTTGGTGATATTCATCGCAGTACTGGTCCCTTCATTATTTTCACTAACAAAGAGATTTATTAGCTCTGCCCAGGAAAAGGCAAGTGTAAACCTCCATTTTGAAAAAATCGAAATCGAATACGAAAATATCTACTCTAAAGAGCTTGAAGCCCAAATTAGTGAATTTGCCCAAAATCACATTACGCAATCTACCCTTTTAACCTTTGATCAAAACGAATTTTATAAAGATCTCAAAAAAAAATTTAAAATAATTAAAGGCTTTGAATGTCGCATAGATTCACTCACCGCGCATCTTAAAATTGTGGGAATTAAACCGTACTGCATAATTAATAACAGTTTGGTTATGGGTGATAAAAAGAAATTATTCCAAACCAGTCTGTTTGATCAATTTAATCTCACTGATCTTAAAAATATTGTAATAAACGAAAAATCTTTTAAGAACCCATTATCCAAAGATATCTACAGCTTTATCAAACAGATTCCAACAGATTACTGGGAAAATTTTGAGATAAATTTTATAAAATCTACAGAAATTTACTTGACTCCAAAAAATTCAGCTATAAACTACTGTTTCCTTACAAATCAAAAAACTATTTTGGACAAAAAAAAACTAACCAAAGCACAAGAGTTGAACAAAAAACTGATGAAGAAAAAGAAAAATCATAAATTTGTTTTAGATCTAAGGTTTAAAAATCGCATCATATCAAGGTTTATTGCATCAAATCAGGTCAAAACGGAGCTTGGGATTAATGGCAGGGAGGGGGGATAATGAAGAAGAAACTGTTTGGAAGGCACGTTGCTGCAATTGATATCGGAACGACGAAAATTTGCGTCATAATTGCGACAACTGATGTAAATGGCAACCTTGAAATAACAGGTATTGGCCAACATCCATCACATGGATTAAAAAAGGGCGTTGTCGTAAATATCAATAAGACTGTTGATTCGATTAAAAAAGCAGTCAAACAAGCCGAAGAGATGGCTGCAGTCAAAATTGAATCTGCCTGCGTGGGAATATCCGGCGGGCACATAAGATCGTTCAATTCAACAGGCGTTGTTGCCATTAAAGGACGTGAAGTCAAACAGTCAGATATCGACAGAGTAATTGAAGCAGCAAAAGCGATAGCCATTCCCAAAGATCAAGAGATAATCCACGTCCTTCCTCAATATTTCAGAATTGACGGACAAGATTTTGTTTTAGACTCGCTTGGCATGTATGGCGTACGACTTGAAGCTCAAGTACACATAATCACCGGATCAGTCGCTTCTGCACAAAATATAATAAAATCATGCGAGCTTTCCGGAGTCCATGTTTCAGATATCGTTCTGGAACAACTCGCATCAGCTAATGCAGTTCTTACACCTTATGAAAAAGAACTCGGGGCCGGAATTCTTGATATTGGCGGCGGAACTTCTGATTTTGCAATTTACAAAGACGGTAGAATAAGGCACTCAAAAGTTATTCCAATAGCAGGCACGCTTTTTACAAATGACTTGGCAATAGGTCTTGGAATCCCAACAGAAAAAGCTGAAGAGATTAAAAAAATGTATGGGTCGGTTTTACCTGAAAAACTTGCCTCCCTCGAAAATAATTACATAGACGTAGATTTAGGATTTGATGGCGGAACAAAAACTGTACAGTTAAGCAATGCGGGAGATATTTTACGCTTCCGAGCAGAAGAAGTTATAGACATGCTCATTGATGAATTACTTGCGTACAGAGTTAAACCACTTATGCCTGCAGGCCTGGTTTTAACAGGAGGAGGCGGGCTGCTTGACGGACTTAAAGAGCTTGCAGAGCAAAGACTTGATATGCCTGTGCGAGTGGGGTCACCTCAAAGTACGGAGCAGTACATTCTTCCGGATGCACTAAAAAGTCCGGCCTACTCAACAGCATATGGGCTGTTGCTGTATGCTATTGGACAGTGCGGGGAGAAGGAATTTTTCTCTGCGAATAAAACTGCATTTGGGCAAGTTTTTAAAAAAATGAGAACATGGATTTACGATTTTTTTTAGAATCTAGGAGTTAGTGATGATTGAACTTAGTGTAATGGAAGACGAAAATCGTTATAAATTTGGCGCAAGCATCAAGGTCATTGGTGTGGGTGGTGCCGGAAGCAATGCGGTAAACAGCATGGTCAGCAGCCAAGAGTTTCAAGCTGTTGAATTCATAGTTGCTAACACAGATCAACAGGCATTACAACAATCCCCTACTCCATGCAAAATTCAACTCGGTGCCAAAATAACAAAAGGATTGGGAGCCGGATCAAATCCTGAACTGGGCCGCAGAGCGGCAGAAGAGGATTTAGAAGCGGTATCAGAAAAAATAAGAGATACCGAGATTCTTTTTCTTACAGCAGGGCTTGGTGGCGGAACCGGAACAGGCGCCCTGCCTGTTATTGCCGCTGCCGCAAAAGAACTTGGAATCTTAACCGTTGTGGTTGTAACAAAACCATTTTTATTTGAGGGTAAACGTAGATTAAAATACGCAGAAGAGACAATTGAACAACTTCGCTCATCGGTGGATACATTAATTGTAGTCCCAAATCAGCGACTACTCGAAATCTCAGACCCAAAAATTTCGATGCTTGATGCATTTTCAAAATCCAACGAAATTTTAAAACAGGCTATAAAAGGCATTTCAGACATAATTACAAAACCTGGGCACATAAACGTAGACTTTGCTGATGTGCGTGCAATTATGAAAGAGGCAGGCATGGCCGTTATGGGTACAGGATCTGCAGTCGGTGCAAACCGTGCAGAAGAGGCTGCACTTGCTGCAATCAATTCACCGCTGATTGAAAACTCAAGCATCAATGGAGCCAAAGGCATCTTAATAAACATAACCGGCAATATTGATCTAGGTCTACACGAAATCAGCCAAGCAACAACGCTGATCAGCCAAAACGCAAGCGAAGATGCGAACATAATTCTTGGATCTGCAATTGATACAAATCTTAAAGATGAGATTGTTATTACGGTCATCGCAACAGGATTTGCGCGCTCCGCACAGAAAATTGACATAAAAAACCGTGCATCCGATCTGTTTACAAAACCGGCATTAGCCGACGCATCACAAGTTACAGTCATGACTGGTACAGCCATGACCGGCGCTACATCTACAACTGACGCAGACCTAACTGAATCCGCAAAAGAATCCGATGATATCAAAATCGACTTAAGTGATTTTGACACACCGGCTTTTATGCGTAAAAAAGCCGCCAAAGATTTGGCAAGCGAAAAGAATGCTGAATAAAACAAACTAAAAAAGCGTAAACGCAAAAAAATACGCGAATACAAAAAGGCGATGTTGATTTAATATCAGCGTCGCTTTTTTTTAGTTAAGTAAATAACACCAATTCGATAACCCAGAAAAAGCGCCTGTAATGTAAAAAGCACCTTCAAATCAGAGATTTGTCATGCTGAACTCGTTTCAGCATCCATGGATAAATTTATTCCAAATTTCTGTAAGGGGGCAATAGGAGCAACTAATCCATGGATCCTGAAATAAATTCAGGATGACACAGTACTTCGATGAAAGTAATTCAATCTTACAAAACACTTCAGGCGCTACTGATTATCAAGTCAGCAGCGCCTTTTTTGTATTCTCACCCCACAACCAATCGAGCCGGTGATTTAACAGGCCCGGGTTCTTGTGAATATTTCAAAAGGTCCTGTGCAGAAAATGGGAAATTGTCGGCAAATGGTGCAAATACTTTTGGTAAAACCGACGTAAAGTTCTTCTTATTTTTTGCATTTTGATAAGCCCTCTTGCATTCACGTTTAATAAAATCCAAAATTCTCTCAGGCTCATAACCTAACGTTTTCTCAAAAGGATAAAAACTCGCTTCTTTCCTAAACTCAAGTGCAGCCTTTGTGAACGCATCAAGCGCATTCATGTAATCTGTATATGCTGAGTTGTACGTATTCAAATTGGCCGCATCAGTCATGTCAGCCGCATATTCAACAGTTGCATCTATAAACTTGGCTTGAACTTTTTTAAGATTGTTAGATGCTACGAGTGTCACATCCGCATAGAACTTTTTACAATCAAGCATCTGCACATTTGCTTGAGCATCTATTATTTTCACCGGTCCTTTTGCATCCATCATCTCTTTTTCTAATCTTAAAACATCGTCTAATGCACGCGAAAATATGGCGAAAAGTCGCTGCCTTACGGCAGAATTATCAAGGGTTTGATTATCAGGTTGATAATCGGAATCACCTTCAAATTTAACATTAATCGCAGAGTCAAATGTCGCAAACTTATCAATAATATACTGTTCAAATGAAACCTTAGTTGCACTGCCATTTTGATCAAATGTATCAACAGTCAGATCCGCCATAAAATCCCGTAGAACTTTTGGTGCTGTCCCAAAACATTGTGCGGGGGAGTGCACGTATACCGATTCCCACTTATCCTCATCAGGTTCGATACTGTTAGCTCTTTGCGTTGCCACATCATCAACAGTTCTTAGAAGCCGCGCAAATAACAGATTCATCTGCGCACTCAAAAATGCCTGTCTTTGCGTTAGATTGGCAATTTTTTTATTTGCATTATTAAGTAATGATATTGCTTTTACAAAGAATACTACATCAGGACTGCAACTTCTTAGTGAAGTAACAAGCTCAAGTACATCCACATTTGTAACTCCGGCCATAGCCTGCATAGGATCAATTGAGTTACCTGAAACATGCATTGGATAGAAACGAACAACTATTGGAGTGAGGCCCTCTGCAATGTTGCCGGCGTCTTTGTAATCAAACAACAGTGCGATTCCCGCAGTCATTGCACCACCTGCGTAATTCAATTTTTCAGCAGTCTGAAACACTATGTCATCATAATCAAATTTGCTCAAAGTGTTTTTAAATCTGACATCCATCGTCGAATAAAATGTTGCAAGCTTATCTAATGCGTCCATATTTTTTTGATCTTCAGGCGTTAATTGATCACTGCCATATGTGGATTGCCCACCAAGATCAAGCCCGGGAGGTGTTTCCCCTTTGAAGGTTGCATAATAATTGTCAATTGATTGTGTAACCTGTTTTTCTATCAAGCCTACAGCCACTGTCAACAATGCCCCTGCCACCAATGCTATGCCTATTGCCTTATTATTATTTAAAGCCGCGTTAAGCTTTTCTGTCTCAAAAGCCTCACTAATCCTATCAGACAAAGTTTTTTTCATGTTCTCTTTTATCTCTTCCTTTGCAACATCCCGCATTAACAAATATTTTGTTCCGGGATCTTCAAGTAATTGCTTAATATCCGAATCTTCCAATTTTGTTTTCTCTTTAACTTTCTCCAAAAGCGCACCATACTTTTTGCCACCTTTAGCCAAATCTTGAGCAATTTCAGCTTTCATTTTTATAACTTTTTCGGGATTACTTTTTTCAAGCTCTGCCATTTTTTTTGCAGCTTTTTTCGCTAATTCTTCATCCGCAATCGCAGCCTTTAACTTATCCTTTGTGGCAGATTCTATATCCTCTGGAGTTATTTTCTTATTCACTTCTTGCAGATTCTCGGATGCCCGCTTTTTAGCAGCTTGCACTATTTTATCAGGAACGGAAACCGTTTCCTTAATTTTGGCCGCTACATCTGCCATTGCAAGTTTCTCAGCATCCTCCTTGCTCTTACCTTCTTTTATTATATATTGATCTTTCAACTGTTTTTTAAGCGTCTGCCACTCTGGTTTCTCCGCTTCAGTAGAAAAATGCTTTTCAATATCGTCGTTTATATATTTAGTTTCCAAAGCCTTTGGGTCATCCATTGCTCCTTTAGCAAGATCTTCGGCCGCTTGCGAATTCATACCTTGTTTTTTAAATTCATAAGCTAAATCTTGAGTAACTAACTCTTTCTTAGCCTCCTCGCGTGTTCCTTCCACCTGTTTTTGGTGCTCCGGATCCGTAGATGCAAGGCGGATATCAACATCTTTGTCCTTAGCCAATGAGCTTCCCGAGCCAAATGATAACTTATCATTAATTTTTTCAAGCCATTTCTCTATTTTGCTTTTTTGCCGCGCCGGTTGACCAGCTCCAAGTCGCGCATTGCACTTATTAACTACTTTCTCTAGTTTTGCCATTTTTTCAGGAGCAATTTTTCCTAATTTTTTAGCCACATACGACGTAAACTTTTTACCCACTCCCCCTTCTGCAGAAATCCCCATAGCCTCTAGCTTCTTCTGCTGGAGAGATTCGGGCTCTACGGCTTTTGCTTTGGCTTCTCCTGTTTTAGGTATCTCTGGTAAAGGTTTGACAAGCTGTTCAGCTTTTGCCCCTACTGGAGCTTTTGTAGGTTCAGCAGGTTTTGCTTCTCCTGAAACTTTTGCAGGTTCAACCAGTTTTTCCGGAGCTTTTGCAAGCTCAGCAGCTTTTTCCTTCGTCTCGGCGGCTCTTTTTGACCTGGCCTCCGCAGCCTCAGCCGCAGCAGCTCTCTTAACCTCAAAAGATCTTTGCGCAACTAGCTCTGCCGCCTCTGGCTCTGCCATAGAAGCAAAAGCATATGAACAAATAAACACACTCAGAATCAACACCCCCAAAAAGGTTCTCGCTATTTTTTTTAACATTTTTTGCATCCAACCCTCCTGACGTTTATAAAAGAAGAAGGGCCACGTTGGCCCCTCTTCTTTTTATATCCCATTTTATACTACTTATTCAACAGCAATTGGTATTTGCCTAGGCTGCAGGAACGGTCGAGGTATCAGCTGGAGCTACGGCGGAGGTATCAACAGCCGAGGTATCGACTGAAGCCGCTGCTGAAGTATCTGGTGTTGCTGAAGTATCTGCTGTTGCCGAGGTATCAACTGAAGCTGCGACCGAGGTATCAGCTGTAGAAGTATCTGCTGGAGCTGCGACCGATGTATCAACTTGGGCTGCGGCCGAAGTATCAACTGAAGGTGCGGCAGAGGTATCAGCTGGGGCAGAAGCTACTGATGTATCAACGGCTGAAGGTGCAGGTTGCGCAGCAGCTACCGGAGTAGCAGTCTGTACTGCTGGTTTAAAGCCAGCCCCTTCCACAAATGGATATCCAACTTTAATGTTCCTAAATGTAATCTTTGAAAGCCAATTACTAAAGCCAACGTATTTAACAGCAGGTGCAGGATATGGATCCTGCCATTCCCACAACTTATTCTGACCAAGATCACCTACACCACCGGATATCTTGCCATTGACAATATTAATCCAGTACTTTTTAAAATCCGATGGATCAGGAGTCATTTCAGGCTTGTCGCTGAGCTTAAATCCATAAACTTCGTCGCCCAAATTCTTACGATGAATTGAAAAAGTCGTGTTATCCCACATTCCAATAACGCATTCATACATACGATCAGAAACATTATGTTGCTTTAATGGATTCTCGCTAAATCCAACAAAAATATTATCGAACGCTTGTGCTTCAAATACAACTGATCCTTGTCCCGGTTTAGCAAACGGAATTGGAACCCACAAATATTCACCTTTGAAATCAACCTCTATTCCCTGCGCCAACAAAGCAGGAGAACTAAACAGTGTTTTAGATAGTTGGTTAATCCACAGGTACCAATCACTCTTGTGTGCCTGATCTGTAGCATCGCCTGGTTTTGTTAAATATGCATTATTGTACGCCATCATCAAGCACTTGAGCATGCGATTGTAAATTGGCAAAGAGACCGTTGTCAAATCAATGCTCTTAACCGCATCATAAGCCTCTTCAAGACCACTTAAAATCCATGTTTTAGTAGATTTGTTCTGCACAACATAACCATCTGTAATCAATCCCAAAACAGTTTCCCAATGCTTTGTTGCGTTATCAAGCTGTGCAGCATCTTGCAGTTGCAATGCAATTATTGCAGGTTCTTCAGTACCCTCCAAAGTCTGACGATTAGCTTGGGCTTCAGCTTGAATCTCCGCTGCTCCCTTTAAATTTTGAGAAACTTGTTCAGTGTAAATGTAACGGTTTGCCAACTGCTGTAATTCATTTAATTTTGATGTAGCATCTGCCCCTGCTGCAGCCCAACCTGCACCTGCAGCGCCGGCAACACCTGATAAGGCCAAAGCAAGAATATTGGTAACCGGCATCATTCCACCTGCACCACCTGCCATGGCTTGTGAAATTCTCATAGATGCATCTTCTTGACCTGAAGCCATTGTAACTTGCGCTTGCAACTCATTCATCTTCGCTGAAGGATCGGTCCACAATGGCGTAAGTTTCGGAATTCCGGTCTGTTCAATATCAATCGTAAAATGATATTGGGTAGCAGGCTGTGGTGTTGAACCGGTATAAAATGCCATTCCTGTTACCCTATCGGTAAACGTTACAGCCGGCCCTTCTTGATTAACTGAGTACCAAAAAGGACTTATAACAATCAAACTACCTGTAAATGGTGAAAACTCAGCCTGCTTATCATACTCTGATTTCGGCGGTTCAAAATTAAGCTCCAGTTCCGGCCAAATTGCCACATTGTTAATTGAAGATTTACCGCTAAATCCAATTTTGGAGACACCTTTTGGCGCGCCAACATCAACATAGATACAGAAAGGATTTTGGCCTACCTCGCCTTTTCCTAAAATTATTCTTCCTTTGTAATAACTTACCCAAAATTTATTCGGTTTATTTGTGTCTAAAATCGCCAGGGACGATAGGCCTGTTTTAGTTATAGCTGCTTTACTACCTGGAATAATTGGAGTTGCAGCAGGTGCGGCTGTTGCAGAAGTGCCTGTCGCAGGGGAAGTTGATGCAGAAGTTCCAGTCGTGCTGACAACAGGTGTGCTGGCAGTAGAATCCCCAGCCGCACCAGAAGTCGCAAGCGCAGCAGTAGCAACAGATGTTCCAGTCGTAGGTGCACTGGAAGTAGTAGCTGCAGGTGTACTAGTTGGAGGCTGCACAGATGTTGGAAGTGATGCAGCAAGCTCAGTAGGTCGCGTCATCGCACTAATTGTTGAATAAACAGCATAAAGCTCTCCGCCACCTTTAAGATCTAGAATTTTTGTGCAAGTATTTCCATCAGCACCAAAAGAAATGATATACCCTTCTCCTTGATCATCTGCCAAAACAAAATTAGCCTGCTCACTTCCTGTTGCCTGAAAGGCAATTGTGCCCGAATCTGCCGGTGACAGTGGCATTTTGTACCAGGCAGGGGCCTGATCGGTTCCAACTTGAATTGGATTAGAATCACGAACATATGGGGCGTAAGGAGCAACGGTTATAATTGGAACATCTAATTTTTCTACATCGGTATACTTAACCTTTGTTTTATATGCACTCAAACCAACACGTTCTATGCCCGATGCCGGTGTCGGATCCTGCCAAGCCATAAGAATAATTGAACCCGGATCACCCTTTCCAACAATTATAAATCCATTGTTCAAACTTACCCAACATGTTTCCATTACACCCGGAGCTATGTGAGCATTTTCGTTCTGGTCATTACTAATCTCTTGAACAGGAACATCATTTTTATAAATTATTGTTTTAGTGTTTGCAGCAGCTCCATACACAATTCGATACACAGGAAACATGGAAATTGAATCTGAAAAACAGACTGTAACATCACTTTGGTCGGCCATTGCTCTGAAGCTGACCATTCCACGCCCAGGCGTTGTCAACGACTCGGAAAGCCAAGAAATAGATTGAGAATTAACAGTTACAACCGTACCAGCCACAAAATTCGGAAGATCCAATTCGCCCGAACCTTTAAACTCCGGACGCTTGTTAACATAAATACCTATCTCACGAGCCGAGCCCCCTGCAATTGTATCTTTGTCAGCCCCGGCATCATCATCACCACCAAGATCAACTACTTTTTCTATTTTAATTTTTGACCATTCGTTCGTAGCATCAGTAAATGCAGCACCGCTAAATCCTGTATGTGCAACATCACTTGTTTTAAGTGTTTGTAAACCAACCTGTTTTAACTGAGCCCCTGCAAGCTGTTGCCTGAGTGCCCATGCCGGATGTTTTGTTGGATCAGCATGAATATGAAAAAGGACGTCTGCGCTTGAAGGATAATTAGGGTCCCCATCTTCGGTTGTATGATATGTCTTTTCAGCATTATCAGTTCCCTCAATATAGTGCACTTCTATATCACGAGCTTGCCCGCTACTCCAGTGCCAAGCATTCCATTGTCCCTTTGTTAACCCAGTCCACTGCTCTATCCAAGCTGTGTTTCCTGGTATTTCAAGCACCCCACCAGTCCCATTAACTTGCACATGCGAGCCGTCTTTAGGATCTATAACATAATTCAGAATTTTTTGATTCAAAATATCTTTAATATCGGTACCACCTTTTGCAATAGAAGCAGCCTGTGTCATTCCATACGTAATTGCAAGATATGGCGTAGCTTTTTCTAATTTATCTATCTGATTTTTTAAATCACCTGTTGTGTCGCCACCAGCAGATGAGTACATAGCAGTTAAAAACCCGCCGGTAGCCTTATTTTTGATAAAACATGAATCAAGTGTATTTCCGGCATTTGGATCCGGAACAAGTTCCCAAAGTATTGAGTCAGCTTGTTTAGGATCATTTTGCGCATTCTTTTCACTTACCAACGTCACATTAAAATCCGGTGTCGATGCAAGTGCAAATCCGTCAGCAACTTCAGATGTAAATACAAAATTATCCCCAACTTTTGACACCAAAAATTGCGATTCCTGCTTTTTTCCACTTTTGTCGCTGGCACTAACAGCCCAAGTTCCATCTGCCTGTTTTGCAACAGTATAATAATTGCCAAAACCGGTTTTCAGGGCTTTAATTATTATGATGGATCCTTCAGGCAAAAGCGCATCAAAACCAAGAGGCTGCCTGTAAAATAACACATCTCCACAGTTGACCCGCACTTTCTCTATGAATGCCCAACCATGATCTTGGTACACTACATCATCTGCAAACAGTGGAATTTTCATGCCAAAAACTAGACTTGCTATTATCAGCAAGTTATAAATCCTCAATCTATAAACCATAAACCTTTCTCCTATGTTAAAAATTAAAACATCTTACAAACAGTTTAGGACGCATCAACATCTGTTGTTTGTGGCTGCGCTGGTTGAGTCACTGGATTGCTCCCAACACTTTTCCCAATCGATGCTCCAACTTGAACATTTCTAATCGTAATCGCCGAAAGCCAATTACTAAATCCAAACCATTTAACCGCAACGGGAGTATATGGATCTGTCCATTCCCATAACTTGTTCTGCCCAAGCTCACCAACTCCACCTGAAAGAGTTCCGTTATCAATATTTATCCAGTATTTTTTAAAAATCATCGGATCAGGAGAGAGGTCCGTAAGGTTGCTGTTATCAAACTCAATAACATCATCACCTAAATTCTCACGACGGATTACGGTTAATTTATTGTCCCATGCTCCAAAAACAATTTCATAAATATGCTTGAGCATATCGCTTGATTGTACTGGATTTTCACTAAAACAGACAAATACATCGCTTTGCGCTTGTACCTCAAATGTAAGTGATCCACTTCCCGCTTGGGAAAATGATATTGGGAACCACAAATATTCGCCCTTAAAATTTATCTCCACTCCCTTTTTTAGAAATTCTTGTGAGCCGAAAAATTGCTTTGCCAAATTATTTATCCAGATATACCAATTATGCCTGTTCGCATCATCGAAAAGATCTCCAAAGCTTGTGAGGTATGCATTATTGTAAGCTTTGATCAAAATGTTCATCATACGATTGTAAATAAGAGATGTATCATCAGATAGCCCAAGAGCGATAACGCCATTATAAAGATCACTTAGCCCGGAGATAACACTCTTTTTCTTTTCCGGATCTGCAACAACATAAGCATCTGTTATTAATCGCAGTGCCCCATCCCATAATCCGGTTTTATAATCGAGTTTTCCTGCTGCATCACGGTTAACAACTGAATTAGGGTCCTTCGGGTCACCGGGCAATGGCCCAAATATCGTCAATAATGCAGATTCAAATGCCTGTCGATTATTTTTTGCCTCATCACTCACGGCAGTGGAACCACCAGCCATGCGTATAATTTTTTCGGTATTAATTTGACGATTTGCAAGCGCACTACTCTCATCAAGCTTGGCTTGTATCGCAGATTGTGTAGCCGAAACCGCAGCACCCGCGGCGCCAATGGCACTAGCCCCACACAGCATTAGAGGACCGGTAATCCAGCCTTCAATTGGATCATTCTCCTGGCTTGCCTCATAAGCAGTCATCATAACCTGATTAAAAATAGTATCCTGTGCCGCCTGAAGAACTTTAACAGCTGTCTCCAGTACAATTTTTTCAGCCGTTTTAACATTCTGTCCCGGAATGAGATCAGGGCTGCCATCTTTACCTATATCCAACGTAAAATGATATATAAGGCCCGAATCAGGAGTACCTGCAATATAGGTAGACATACCCGTAATTCTATTTTGGAAGGTAATGGCAGGCCCCTCTTGATAAATTGCATAATCGAATGGAGAGATTATATTTAACTTGCCTTGAACCGGAATATTCTGGTGCTGCTTAACAAATTGGGCAACGTTCTGATCAAAACCAAGAGTAACTTCCGGCCAGATTTCTAAATTTTGCAATGTAGCATTACCTGCAAATCCAATTTTACAAATTCCATCCGGAACAGTGCTATTACCATTGCTATCAACAGTGTTATCAACATACACGCAGAATGTATTTTTACCAATATCACCCTTGCCCAAAATTATCATTCCTTTATAAAAACTTACCCAAAATTTATTCGAACCGCCGGCATCAAGACAAGCAAATGGCGTGGATTTGGCATCAATTTTGAAAAGCTCCTGTTGATTCTCCAATGCAACAATCTTAGACGTTGTATTTCCGTCGGACCCAAATGTAATTGCATACCCTTCATTTTTATCATTTGCCAAAATCAAAGTTGCCTCTTCACTGCCGGTTGCCTGAAAAACAACTGTTCCTACAGATGGCGGTGAAAGAGGTAATCGATGCCATGCCGGTGCATCCAATGTCCCAACTTGGATTGGGCTGGAATCAGTAGCATAAGCCTTTCCGGTAGGAGCAACTACTACTATCGGATTATCAATTATCTGTACGTCAGTGTATTTAACTACTGATTTGTATGTACTAAAACCAATCTGCTTAACATTGGCCGGAGGATTTGGATCTTGCCAAGCCATTATAACATTTGTTCCGGGATCACGTTTTCCGATTATAATAAATCCATTATTTAAGCTAACCCAAAAGCTCTCAATCTTTCCCGGAGAGATGCGAGCACGCGTGCTTTGATCATTGGTAATCTCCTGTACGGGAACATCATTTTTATAAATAACTGTTTTGGTATTTGCCTGCGCCCCAAAGACTATGCGATAAACAGCATGAAGCTCATCTGCCGCTGTAAAACAGATTTGAATATCACTGTCCTGTGTAAAAGCCCTAAATGTAACAGCTCCATACCCTGCCGTCTGGAATGTTTTATCAAGCCAGACATAACCCTTTGAATTAAGCGGATTAACGGTAATAACGTCTCCCGGCCCAAAGTCCTGAGTCTCTTTGAAATAACCTTCAAACTCAGGGTGTTTATGTATCCAGATGGCCTTATCCTTAAGATCCGTAACAACAGAACCACCCTCCTGTGCAGCGGCTATTGTTATGCTTTGCGTATCTACATTACTATCTTCTCCAAGATCAACAACAGGCTCAATTGCAACTTTAGACCACTGGTTTGGATCAAATGGAGTTGTCCCATAACCGGTATGTGCAATATCGCTATTTTTTAGATTCAAAGCTCCCGCTTCTTGAGATTTATTTGCAAGCGCTATTAATTTCTGCCTCAAAGGCCATGCCGGATGTTTGGTTGGATCAGCTTTAATATAAAAAAGCGGATTAGGCATGTCAGCATCTTCGGTAGTATGATATGTCTTTTCAGTATTATCAGCTCCCTCAGTATAGTGCACTTCTATATCACGAGCTTGCCCAACAGTCCAGTGCCAAGCATTCCACGATCCCTTTGATAACCCAGTCCACTGCTCTATCCAAGGAGCTGTTGGCAATATTTCAAGCACCCCGCCAGCTCCACTAACTTGCACATGCGAGCCGTCTTTAGGATCTATAACATAATCCTTAATTTTTTGATTCAAAATATCTTTAATATCGGTACCACCTTTTGCAATAGAAGCAGCCTGTGTCATTGCATACGTAATTGTTAGATATGGCGTAGCTTTTTCTAATGGATCTATTTGGGCTTTTAAATTGGTTATCTGAGCATCCACATTTCCCCCAGAAGAATCAGAAGAATCATATGAGGCGGTTAACAGTCCGCCAGTAGCCTTATTTTTTAAATAACAGGAGTCAAGCGTATCACCAGAGTTTGGATCTTCAGTTAACTCCCAAAGTGTAGAATCTGTCTTGGTGCTATCACTTTTTACATCCTTTTCATTTACCAGCGTCACATTAAAATCTGGTGTTGATGCAAGCAAAAATCCGTCAGCAACTTCGGAGGTCAATGTAATATATTTGTCTGAAATTGACACTAAAAATTGTGATGACAACTCTTTTGGGTTCTTGCCTTTAGCTCTAAGAGCCCAAACCCCGTTGTTATCTTTTTCCAATTTATAATAACTTCCAAATCCGGTTTTTAAAGACTTAATTCTTACAATCATCCCGTCATGCATGCGCGACTGCAACCCGCGGGACATGGCATAAAAAGTTACAGGATATGGCATAACACTACGAACTGAATCCAACATTGCCCAACCGTGGTCCCGGTAGGCTGAATCGTCAACAGCAAATATTTGGGGTTCAAAAAATCCGCACGTTACAAGACCAAGTAGCCAGAAACAAAAGATTATCTTTTTAATAATTTTTGATTGCACAATCATCTCTCTACCTTTTTTTAAATTTTAAAAACTACTCTAAAGATATCTTCTAAAATTTAAATAAATCAAGTTTTTATAAATTCATATCAAATACATTAATTTTTAGCCAAAAATCTATAAAGTTTTTTAGACCAAACAGGACCTGCATACTCAACACCAATTCTTGACGTGGCAATAATATTTTTATTTAAAACAACAAGTCCGCAATCTTCAATCCATAGGCCTGTTTCCGGAGCAGCCAATTTTGAATTAAACTTTTTATCAATCTGCAAAAACTTTGTTAATTTTGCCGGACCATTAAATTTGCCTGCACCTCTAATTAAAACAGCAGCCGGATAATTTTCCGGCCCTGTCACAATATTTAGCATCCAGTGAACACCGTAAACAAAATAAACATAAAAATGTCCCGCCGGACCAAACATTGGTTCTGTTCTTTTGGTTTTACCAAAACGTCCATGACATGCCAAATCTTGAGGACCATCATAGGCTTCGACTTCATTGATTTCAAGATGAATTTCTTGTGTGCCGATTTTTCCGACTAAAGATTTTCCTAATAAATCTTTGGCAACATCAACAACAGGCCGGTCAAAAAAATCCTGCATCAAAACTTTATTTGTCAAAATTTTATTCACAATTCTATCCCTTGATAACCACACAAGGTTTTAATCTTGCAACTTTATTTGCAATGCCTGCAGCATGCACAACTTGTATAACCTGGTCAACATCCTTGTATGCAAAAGGAGCCTCTTCAGATAAATCTGACATAGAACCGGCCTGAACATGAATACCCTGATTAAAAAGTTTTTCACGCACAGTTTTACCTTGCATTATTTTGCTTGCAGCGGCACGCGACATTTTGCGCCCCGCTCCATGACATGATGAACCAAATGACAAATTCATTCCTGCTCCAGATCCCGCCAAAACATAAGAGGATGTACCCATACTTCCCGGAATTAAAACAGGTTGCCCGGTTAATTTAAAATAGTCAGGTAACTCAGGATGATTTGGGCCAAATGCACGCGTCGCACCTTTGCGATGAACAAGCAAAGGCTGTTTTTTTCCATTAACATCATGTGTCTCTATTTTTGCAATATTATGAGCCAGATCATAAAGCAGTGTTAATTTTTCTGATTCGCCAAACTCCTGCGCCCAAACATTCCGCATATGCCAAGTAATCAGTTGGCGATTAGTCCAAGCAAAATTTGCAGCAGCCGACATGGCAGAAAAATAATCTTTACCTTCAGTGCTTGAAAATGGAACACAGGCAAGTTCCCTGTCCGGCATCGTAATTCCATAACTTCCCATAACTGCCACCATCTTTCTTATATAATCAGTTGCAACTTGATGCCCAAGCCCACGCGAACCGGTGTGAATCAGAACAACAATCTGATTTTTGCGCAAACCAAACACTTGCGCTGTTGCCTCATCATAAATCTTCATCCACAAAATCAATCTCTGCAAAATGATTGCCCGAACCAAGAGTTCCAAGCTGGTCAAGCCCACGCTCTTTTGCCTCTTGCGAAACTTTATCTGAATCAGCGCCCTGCATGCAACCGTCAGACTCAATGCGACTCAGGTCATTCTGCTCTGCATACCCCTGCTTAACTGCCCAGTTAACCCCATTTACCAAAACATTATCTAATTCAGGCTTTGAAATTTTTATTTTTCCACCCTGCCCAACACCGGACGGAATTATTTTATAGATTTTTTTTGCTAAATCTTCAAGCCGATCTTGAATTTGTGAGTAATCTAAATTTGATTTTAAAAGTCGCACACCACAGTTGATGTCATAACCAATTCCGCCTGGGGATATAACTCCGTCAGGGTATTTAATTGCAGCCACACCCCCGATTGGAAACCCATACCCTTCATGAGCATCGGGCATAGCAAGAGCCCAACCTTGAATGCCGGGCAGGCATGCAACATTGACAAGTTGCTCAAGTGAACGATCTTTGAGAATGTCATCAAGCATCTGCTCAGTTGCAAAAATTCGTGCAGGAACACGCATATCCGATCTGAAATTTTTTGAAATCTCCCACAACACCGGTGATATTTTTATCAAATTGGATTTTGTAATCATAGTTTGGTCCTAAATACCCTGAACATTAAATAAGGACAGTCCGACAACCCAACAAAACGTGCCACACTTACTGAAAAAAGTCTTTTGACTCGTAATTTTGTCATCCTGAATTTATTTCAGGATCCATGGATTAGTTGCTCCTATTGCTTCTTTGCAGAAATTTTGAATAAATTTATCGATGGATCCTGAAACGAGTTCAGGATGACAAATCTCCAATCGGAAGACATCTTTGACACCTTGAGCCCTTTTCCTGAATTATCGAACTAGCCTTAAATATCAAAAACAATAGCAGTTTCCAAATCTCCTGACACATTTTTATGCACATCAGCTTCATGATAAGTCACAGCCTTAATATCTTCGCAAAAAGCATTTACTTTCGTGCCACTGATTATAGCATGAAGCTCGTTTTCACCTAGTTTCAAAAACTTAATTTTATAAAAAACTGTTTTTTGAATTTGGGATGCAGTCAGGACCTCAGACAAAAAATCAATAAGAAGAGAGGTCATATCGCAAGATTTAATCTTGATCTCTTTACTTTCAGTTAGCTTATCTATTTGCACATCTTTTTTCAGAATACTCGACATACCCTGCAAGGAGGCAGTAAAAAGCTCCTCTTGCGTTGCTCCACTAATTTTTAACCGAATATCAGCAGTATGCGGAATTAACTCATATTTAATCATTTTGGGCTCCCTTGATTTATGGCCTGGATTTATCATGCCCCAAAATTATTCAATTGAAAAGCGCTACTAATATTTTTTACAACAAAAATTCAAATATTTAAAATTTCGGCACTTTAAAATTTTATCCAAAAAAACCTTTAAATAAAGGCTTTTCTTTATTTAAACCTATGGCATACTATGAAAAATGTGAAGTTAAAGTTGGTCAAACATAAGGATTTTACAATGAAAAAGTTGTTTTACGGTCTTGTATTTCTGAATCTTGCTCCGGTATGTTTTTCAGAAGCAATGGTAAATAAGCAATTTCTAAATGATGTAAAAACTAGTTGGAACGAATATTATGAAAATCAGAAAGTTGCTGAGGCTTTCATAAAAAAGACATCGCAGGAAGCACTTGATGATCTTTTGGCCGGAAAATTTGATATAAAAGCAACCATTGCAAAAATCAAAAATACACCTGCAGAAATATGGCCATATGTTAGTGAAGAGAGTTTGACTATACTTGCCAAAAATATAAGACGTAACGTAAATATCGAAGATTATTACTCTCAAGAATTTATTGCTGATTTACAAGCATTAATCGAAGTGCCTTTTGAAATTTATGGAAAAGACAATTTCTTATATCCACTAAAAAACGGATTCTTTAATACTCCATTAAATCAAGAACTAAAAAACACGCTTGTGAATTTATTTGGTAACACAAAAAGTAACCTTCTGAATATTATTGAAATATGCAGTGAATGCAAACAGGATTCGTCAAATATTTATTTTGCAGGAGATTCTGCTATTATGTCCGTGTACGGCAAAGTGGATCAAGAAACAACAACACTTATCGATCTATTGATCAACAATGCACGTGCTATAGCTGATCTTTGCTACAGCGAGGAATTTAAAACTCAATGTTTTAATCTGTTAGATAATCGTTATAAAGTCACAAAAATTGTTAAAGCTCTCACATTTAGATTTGTTTCTGAAACAATTTTAGATGATGCTTTAAACATTCCACGTGGCGAGTTCAATCCTGTTGAAACTATGGCATTCAAGTTTGTTTCAAGCCAGCTTGCAAAACATACAGTTCAATAAAGTAAAATATTAGCCAATAAAATATATCATTTGTTTAACACAAAGCCCTCTGTTTTCGCAGAGGGCTTTGTGCATTTTGATGTTTGAGTAAATGCATGAGCAAACAGATACCATAACAAGCCACCCAATAATAAAATTTTTATAATAAAATTCACGGCACTCCCAACTGTTTTAAATCTACAAAATATAAATAACACTCCGGGTTTTAGTTCATATATTACTAATTACCCAGTATATACTTATATTTTTCATACAGTTTTTTTGAGTTGGTCATCAGGAACTTATCCCCAATGATATTCTCCTTCCCTAGTATTACTGTTTCGGGCTTGACCACACTAACATATTTATCAATTAACTTTTCCTTTAGATAGCATTTAACCCATTCCCTTCCATAAGATGCTTTTTCTAGATAATCACTGTAATTTTTATAGACATCACGCATGGCTTCGCGTGCATCGTGTAACGTACAATCAAACTGATATCCAATATCGCCTGATCTCAATAAAAAATCCTCATCGGCAACTAACGCATCACAATTACTAATCTGCAAAGATCTATCTGCAACATCCAAGGTCTGATCAGCAACACGATTTGAGTAGTGGCAATCGTAGATAGCAGGCACTAAATATTCTGATCTCACAACTCTAACAGAACCTGAATTGCAAATAGTTTTTTGTGCGGTATTATCAGTTAAAATACATGGTATTCCACAAGCAAGAGCTTCACGAGGTGTGATAGAAAATCCCTCACCCATTGATAAAAGGACATAGCAATCAAGAGATTGGAAAAAATTTAAATATTCATCCGACGTAAACGGCTTAACTATAACCTCCACGTTTGTAAGCTGATATTTAGCAATCTCATCGTATAACTCTTTAATAATCTCATCTTTACCAAAACGTCCATGCAACTTTAGCCTAACTCTTTGACTATTACCAAATTCCCGCGCAAATGCTTTTAAGACATGTATGTGATTCTTTCTTTTCCAAAAGCCTCCTGTCATCCCAAAAACAAATGGCTTATGATCTCGCACCTGAGACGTTGAATCCAAAAATTTCTGCAACATCAATGGCAATGGTAAAACAAAAATTGGTATCTGAACCCCACAGTTTTTATACACCTCAATAAGATATTGATCCGGAACAATGGCCATATCAAATTTATTATTTAAGATTGACACCCAATTATCCGGAATAGCTGTAGATTCAAACATTGTATAAGCAATTTTGATAGGACTGTCAGGCATTTTTTTATAAATATTTAGCTCTTTATCTGCAATAATATCGAGCAGGATAGAAACCGCGCCTATATCCTGCTTGTTCGCAAGATCAAGGCGAGCAAGGCCAAGTTGCGAATCTTCGATTTCCGCAGGAATATTTCGAGTACTTAAAAAATTCATTTTAACATTTTTTTCAAGACACTCCTTGAACAGAATTGGATGTCTACCAATGCCATCGGCAGAATTAACAAAACCAACAAGCGTGGCATCATATTTAAATCTAGAAGTACTGCCAGGTTTAATATTAAAAACATCTTCAACATAATTGAACATGTCATGAAAATCTGCAGCTATAGTACTCCCTATTTCATGCGAATATGTAGCAATAGTATCAAGAATGTGCAATCGCTTCCCATCCGATTGCGTTGCGTTTACTTGCTCTGCATTTACAAAAACAACAGATGTAAAAACGATTGCCAAGGATAGAATAACCATATGGCGTAAGCCAAAAAACAGCTTCATTACCTTCTCCCTTAAAAAAAGTGACCCCGAAGATTCCTTACCCACGATTTCTAATCATATTTTAATAATAATTGCATACAGTTTAAAAAACTATCGGGATTGAAAGTCAATAGTTTGAAATATGTGAAGATTCCAGTCTTAATTTGAGCAAGAAGATGGTTTCGCTGCGTAGCTTCTCTTTTACCCACAATTTTTGTTTTGCATCAAGTAGTTCGCCGATCCCTGACAATATACCGCGATCACTCATTTCCCCAAGCGCATCAATGCATTTTTGTAAAAACTGTTGCATAGACAAGCCTGTTCGTTTTTCAATAATTTTTTCATTAATTGGCCAATTGTTTTTTAAAAAAAACCACACATCAAAAATGTCACGATTGGTTTTACCAATACGCTCAAACATTGCAACCAATTTATGCGCAGCCATATCCTCGCGCACCATGACCTTCATAGGGATACCAAGATAAGATTTTAATTCATACTTTGATCCGAAGGCTCTTCGATTGACTTCAACTTTTATATTGTATGCATTTTGAATTTTATTACTGTATGACAGCAGGTAAAAAAAACTGAATCTTTTTTTTCGAGCCTCTGTTACTAAGCCATATTTTTGCAGAATATTTTTTAAATTTTCAAAGGCTAGATCCTCTTTGCTTGAATCGAGCAAATCAAAATCCAAATCCACCGAAAAACGTCCTAAATCATAAAACAGATAAGCAGCAGTTCCCCCTTTGAATCCAAGTAATGGACCAAGCTCCGTATCTGTAAAGATGTCCTTTAAAATATGAATCAGAAGACTTCTGTGTGTAGCTATTTCTAAAGTCATATTATAACCCATCCGCTTTAAAATTTTTGAAATATCTATTTACTCTTTGAATCATCCGCTTGTTATTGTAAATGGGCAAAAGAGAGTTTACTTTATCTAAATCAAGTGGAGATAGATTATCAAAGTGATAATCTTTATTTAGATAAAGAACATCCAGAAACGCACGTTCTTTTGAGGCAACAAAATAATTTCCCCTGTTTTCGATGCCGGCATTATTCACAAGAATAATATCTTTGATTTTTCTGAATGAATATAACTGTCCGTCGCACTCAATTTCTTTAGTTTGATATGTTGCAACAAAAATCTTGGCGTAATGCTGAAATATGATACCGGCTTCTATCAAAATGGTTTCAAAACTTATGTATGATGGTGTAAATATTTTTGTTGCCAACTCAAGCCTGTCATAATTTTTATCTTTCGCATACAATCCCCGCCGAATGGAATGCAACTCACCCTTTTGTACATAGTAACTTAATCGCCTTTTTAAAAGATTAGGTTTTTGCTCGCCGGAGGCGATTAAAATCTCTTTAAATGTCAAAACGGACGATTTTGATCTCAAAATATTTAAAATATTTGCATTTCCCATTTCTTCACCTATGAGTTAAAGGATACATACAGCGTTACCTTTAGCTCAAATGTAGCATATAAGCCTTAAAAAATGCAATAATTTTAAACTAATTCCGGCTTTATTTACTCTAAAATTTTGTCTGTTTTACGCCCAAAAAACCCTTAATTTTCAATATAAAATTGATTTATAGGCTTCATGAGGCTATAATGAGATGTAGAGTGTCTTTTCTGACATTTCTTCATTAAAATGGTGTCAAAAGATTCTTTACAAACTTGTCCCGTCGTAGCCTTGCGAAGCGATGGGTAAACCCGTAAAGAAATTATCGCTGAAAATACTTTCATTACAATCTTTTGCGGGCTAACCCACAAGAATTGTAGAATTGTAAGTGCCCGTGGAAAAAAATTCATGGGCAAAAATGTTTTTTTTATTTAATGGAAAGGTTTTCTCATGTTTTGTTTTTCACATGTATAATTATTCGTTTTTTATGGGGCGATCTCACCAAAGATGAGTACAAAAAATTTGGCATTTTAGCCGCAGCAATGATGTTAATCATTGGAAATTACTGGATGTTACGCGTTACCAAAGATGCCTTATTTAATCTTATTTGTTGGATATAAAGCATATGGCCCGATTGTTAAAATGGTCTCACCAATTTTTATGCTTATCGCAGTTCTTGGATACAGCAAGCTGGTAGATCTTTTAAGAAGAAGCTCCTTGATTTATGTCATGTGTGCTTTTTATGGTCTGGCATTTATTGTGCTTAGTCTTCTTATTGCCAACCCAAGCCTCGTGACCGTAAGCCAAACATCAGCCATGTACCCACTTGTTTCTTGGATTCCTGGTCAAGGAATTGGATGGGTTGCCTACTTGCTGCTCGAAAGTTATGGTTCACTTCTCATCGGCCTGTTCTACGCATTTATCGCAAGTGTTATGACTACAGATTTGGCTAAAAAAGGTTATGGCTTCCTGTTCGTCTTTATTCAGTTGGCAACACTCGTTGGTATAATTATTGAAATGTTTGTTGTGAAAGCAGTTGGATTTTCGGCTATTTATTTCATTGGTGGAATTCTTGTTTTGATTGCACCATTTTTCATCAAGCTTTATCTATCCGTCTTTGCGCAAGAGGCAGCAACCATGCACGATACGCACAACAAACAAAGAAGAAACAGACGGGATTTTTTGAAGGTGCAAGACTTATATTAACACATCCCTATGTTGCAGGTTTGTTAGTCGTTACAACTGCATACGAAATTATTGGAACAATTGTTGAGTTTCAAATGGGAATTTGTGCCACTACAGTTTATCCAGTAAATATTGATGGAGGGGCTGCATTTGCATGGTTTAAGGGGATACAGGGTTTGTCGACTGGTATTTTATCACTAATGTTTGCTTTATTCGGAACTAGTATTTTGATGCGCAAGTTTGGTTTGAAATTTTGCATAATTTCATATCCAGTAATGATTGGAATTACGGTAATATCTTGTTTTGGGTTTTACATTACAGGAGCAAGTCTTTACTTCTTGATGTGGGCATTTCTTATAGCAGTTGTCCTTTTCAAGGCGCTTAGTTATACGTTAAATAATCCGGCCAAAGAAGTTATGTACATCCCAACAAGCAAAGATGTAAAATTTAAAGCAAAAAGCTGGATTGATGGTTTTGGCGGCAGGACGGCAAAAAGCACCGGTGCTGTTGTTACGGGTTCACTTGGAGCAAACCTTTCAAATTTAATTATTTTTGGAACATTTGCATCACTTGGTTTAGTTGCATTTTGGATTTTTGTTGCTGCATACGTTGGAAACAAATTCAATCAGCTGCAGAAAGAAAATAAGATTATCGAATAACATTAACAAACGATTGCCGGGTGGGCATTTTGATCGACAGTTTCAAGTTGAGCGTAGCAAAAAACAAAATAAAAGTTTTAGCGTTTGTATAATTACATAAATTTATGTAAAATAAAAAAACAGGTAAATAGAATATTCTGTCGTTGTGGGTTATATTAGGAGGCTCAAAATGAAGCTCGCTGGAAAAATCTGGAAAAGTAGAGCCAGTGGTTTATGGCTTGTAGAATTCTCTTTATTGGACTTGGTAACCCAGACTCGAAAAAAAGAGAAAATCCCAGAAATGGTCAAAGACGCTGTTGAGGCGTTAATTGATGATAAACATTTTTCTGTTGAGGTATCACTGCATAAAAGATTTGCATATCTTGAATCCACCGATCAGAAAAAACTTATTGCCCTTATTCTTAAACGACAACGTCGAAAAAGAAAATTAACATTAGAAGAAGTGGCAGAACATTTAAACGCAAGATCAATCAATGAATATGCACAGTATGAAAATGGAGAACATCAACCAAGTTTTGAAAAATTTGAAAAACTGCTTCGCGCAATTGATCCGGAACTGCAACCAGTAATTTCTTGTATGTGAAATTGCGGAAAAGTCCAACAGGCTGTTGGACAAATTATTATGCTTGTGAAAAAGTATCACAAGCTGTAACACAATTAGAAAGTTTGCCAATTTAAGGGAAACAATGGCCAAAAATAAGAGAAACCCATCAAAAAAAAATTCGGCGGGGCTTGCTGGCGCACCGATTTCAACCAAAGAATATGCGAACCTTCTTGAACAGCTTAAAAAAGATATCCAACAAACGCAATTACGTGCAGCCCTTGCTATCACGAAAGAACTTACCATGCTTTATTGGCGTATGGGCAAGATGCTATCAGATAGAATCACCAATGAGAAATGGGGCACAAAAATTATAGAACACCTTGCAAAAGACTTACAAGAATCTTTCCCAGATGTTTCAGGCTTCTCAGTGCGCAATCTAAAATACATGCGCAAGCTTGCAGACTGTTACCAAGATATCAATTGTGCAGCAGCCGCTGCACAAATTCCATGGGGACATAATATGATCATTTTAGATAGGGTGAAAGATCCAAATCAACGGCTTTGGTATGTAGGGCAAACTATTGAAAATGGGTGGAGCCGGAGCATGTTGGAGCACTGGATTGAATCTAATATATACAAACGACAGGGTAAGGCTGTCACAAACTTTAAACAAACACTCCCATCCCCTCAATCTGATTTAGCAGAACAAGTACTTAAAGATCCATATAATTTTTCTTTTCTTGCATTAGATAAAAAATACAGAGAAAGTGATTTAGAACAGGGGCTGATTGATCATATTCAAAAATTTTTGCTTGAACTTGGCGACGGATTTGCTTTTATTGGTAGACAATACCATCTTGAAGTTGATGAAAAAGATTACTACATCGATCTTCTCTTTTATCACGCTAAATTGCACTGCTATGTGGTTATTGAAATTAAATCTAGGGAGTTTGATCCGCGGGATGCTGGGCAAATCAGTTTTTATCTTTCAGCGGTAGACGATAACCTGAAGAGTCCAGATGACAAACCCACCATTGGACTTCTTTTGTGCAAAAGCAAAAGAAAACTTACTGTTGAATACACTCTAAGAAAAAACCTAAATCCAATCGGTGTTGCCAGCTATGAAACAAAATTAGTCAAATCGTTGCCCAAAGAACTCAAAAGCTGCCTGCCTACAATTCAGCAAATTGAGGCTGAACTTGAAAAGCATGAGGTATTGGCTGAAATAAAACGGACAACGATTAAGCCCAAACGGACAAAAGCGAAGAATAAAAACCAAAGAAATTAAGATAAGTTTTAACCCTGGGAATATTATGAAAAAAAATAAATTATTATTTTGTGGCACAGTTTTAGTAGCACTAACATTAACGGGTTGCGATTGGTTTGCCAAAACACCCGCACGTGAAACAATTTTCGATAAAATTGTCAGCATCCCAAAAGAATTGGTTCTCGATATTCCTCAATTACCGCCACTGTGCGATGAAATCCCTGGTCTTAAAAAGGGGTTTGCCGATATTTTAAATGGCAAACTTTATTACGAAGAAGAAGGTCAAGGCATTCCACTAGTTCTCATTAATAGCGGGCCAGGGGGAACCCATCACAATTTTCATCCATATTTTTCACAAATCAAAGATATTGCCAGAGTAATTTATTATGATCAACGCGGCACTGGTAAATCAAGCAAAGATGACACAGGTAAAACTTACACAATCAAACAAGCAGTCGAAGATTTAGAAAGTTTAAGAAAAGCGTTAAAGATTGATCGTTGGGCAGTTCTTGGTTGGTCGAACGGAGGGTTTTTGGCTCAATGCTATGCATTGACATATCCGAATCGCTTCATAGGATTAATTTTAATTTCATCAAATTCTGGGCTTTACGCGCCAATGAATCGTGAACAAGAGCATATGTTTATTTCACAAGCAGAGTGGAATGCAATAGAAAATATTGGCGATAGCAAGGGTCCCCTAACTTCAGACGCTCAAGTTATTTACAACAAACAACTTTCTGGCGATTGGAAACGCAATAGGTATTACAAGCCAACCGAAGAAGAATTTATTAGAACAGCTCTTTATGAATGGAATCCGGCACCAGGTTTTGAAACATTGATGCGTTCAGAAATCAACAAAACAAATTTGAAGGATAAATTTGACGATTTTGAAGTCCCAACGTTAATCATAGACACTAAGTGGGACTTATTGTGGCGAAACCCTGATATGCATGAACTCATGCGCAAAAATCATCCCCATGCTCAGTTTGAGCTTTTTGAAAAATCTGGGCATAAAATTTTTGCAGATGAGCCGGAAAAATTCTTTCCATTACTTAGAAGCTTTTTGGAAAAATCTAGCAAAGCACAAATTGTTTATAAGCCGGGGAACAGATTGGTAAGGCCACAGCTAGCCCCCAAACTAAATAGATAATATGATTGGAAGGAAAAACATTGTCACCATAAATTGACACAGTTGTGTCTTTGTGTCACCATGAAAAACAAGGACAAAACATCGTATTAAAAGCCAAATCAATTACTAATTGAGGTATGTTATGAAAACGTTAGAAAAGAGATCCCGGCTTAGCATTGATATCCCCACAGAGGAGCGATTGTGGCTCAAAGTTCTGGCTGCCAGCCAGCGCATCAGTATCAATGATCTTGTGTTGAGCTGTATCAGGAAACATCTGCCATGCAAAGTCAAGCATGTTCCAAATAAAAAAACTGCTGCAAGCCTCATTGAAAGTGAGCGCGAAAAGGATACGGCCACTTTTGGGTCTCCATTGGAAATGTTTAAATATTTAGGGTTGCCAACGACATGTTTAAATCAAAAATCTCAAAAAGCTTCAAAAAAGACATCGCAAAAGCGCGTCGTCAAAAAAAAGATCTAGAGCTGTTGGGTAAGGTTATACTTACCCTGCTCAGCGGAAAGCAGTTGGATCCTATTTTCCAAGATCATCCACTCAAGGGCCAATGGAATGGATATCGAGATTATCATATAACAAGTGACTGGGTAATGATTTACAGAATTTTGACTGAAGAGCGAATCATAAAATTTGAACGTGTGGGTTCACACGCAGAACTCTTTGAATAAATATTAAAGGACAATTATGATAAAAAAAGAAATTATAGAAGAAGTTAAAAATCGATTAGTCAAAACATACAATCCAATTGCAATTTATCTTTTTGGTTCATATGCCTGGGGCACACCAACCGAAGACAGTGATTTGGACTTGTTGATTGTGGTTGATAAGATCAATGAAAAAAGATCACTTGATTGCATCCGCATTGGACATAGAGCATTGTTTGGGATGGGAATTTCTAAAGATATAATTGTGCAAGCCAAGGAGGTATTTGAGCGTAAATCTAACGAAATAACCACGCTTGAATATAAAATAAAAAAAGAGGGAAAGGTACTTTATGCACAGGCATGAAGAATGGTTAAGACTAGCAAAGGAAGATTTGGCAGTTGCAAAAGCTCTATTAAAGCTAGAGTTTTTTGCCACTGTTACATATCACTGTCAACAGTCTGCAGAAAAGGCTTTAAAGGCTTATATCGTTTTAAAGAACCAACCCATTTTGAAAACACATGATTTAGAAAAATTATTGGAAATATGTTTGAATTTTGATAAGAAATTTATAAAACTTATTTCAGCCGCAAATTTCTTAAACCCATATGCAACCAAGTTTAGATATCCAACAGAATATGATATTCCAGACCAAGCTGAAGCAGAACTTGCGATAAAGCGTACACAAAGTATTATGCGATTTGTACTCAAAAAAATCTCAGAACCAGAAACCGGACAGACGGAAATTTTTGAGACTAAAAAAATCATTGAATCATAATTGGCTCATCAATGAACGAGCCTACTGGAATAGAAATGAAACTTACCTTAATCGGCACACGAGCCAACATTAAACATCGCACGAAAAAACACTGGTTTAATGCCTCTTGCATAATATCGCACCGATCAACACATATCATGATTGATTGCGGAACTGATTGGTATGGCAAACTTTCATCTATTCAGCCAGCACCATGCGCGATTTTGATCACTCATGCCCACCCAGATCACGTCGATGGGCTTAAGCAAAAAACGGACTGCCCTGTATATGCCCTTAAAGAAAATTTTAAGATAATGCAGAATTATCCAATACAGCAGAAGAACATCATAAAAACCCGTAAGCAGTTTATCATTGGGTCCATAACTATCGAGGCATTTCCAGTTGAGCATTCTATCAATACCCCTGCTGTTGGATACCGAATTACCGCTGGGGAAAAATCAATTTTTTATGTTCCTGATTTAGTTTTTATCAAACAACAGCATGCGGCGCTCAAAAACGTCGACCTGTACATTGGTGATGGCGCACGAATTTTTCATCCACTTGTTCATAAACGAGGCACACGATTAATTGGACATACCACGATTGTTAAACAATTAAGTTGGTGCAAAAAGGAGAAAGTTCCTCTGGCTATTTTTACTCACTGCGGATCAGAAACTGTCACAAAACCATTACAAGTAAGAAGCAAGATAAAAAAATTAGAGAAACAGTTTGGTGTTAAAATAAAAATTGCTTATGATGGAATGGTTGTTAAAGTGTAGAATGTTTATTAATCTATGGATCCTGAAATAAATTCAGGATGACAGAAGGGGAACATAGTGAGCATATTAACATCTGTTTGTCGTGCGTTGTGGGGCGATCTGACGCGGGATGAACTCAAAAAATTCGGGCTGCTATCTGCCACACTACTTTTTATTGTTGGTACCTACTGGCTTTTACGCCCCATCAAAGATGCTCTTTTTATGCATATTGTTGGTAAAACATATTTGCCCTACGCAAAAATTGCATCGATTATTTTTTTAGTTCCACTTATTTTACTGTATTCAAAGCTGGTCGACATTTTTGAAAAGCACAAACTGATTTACATCATTACAATCTGTTATGGGATCTTCTTTCTCTGTTCGGCATATCTGTTAACAAGCCCAACAATTGGAATTGCCAATTTAACACCAGACAAATATCGAATCTTTGGATGGGCAATTTATCTGGGTGTCGAGAGTTTCATCTCGCTCGTCGTAACATTGTTCTGGTCATTTGTTGCCAGCAGCACAGATAATGCATCTGCCAAACGTGGATATGCTTTGATATTGGCCGGAGCACAAATTGGAACAATTATGGGCCCGGGACTTGCAAGACATGCAAGGCAAATTGGTGTTCCATCGCTTGTTTTTATAGCAGCATGCGGCACGCTTATTATTCCATTGATGATCATGTTATTTACTAAAATGTATCCAACGACAATCACTGTTAAAGCACAAGAACCAAAAATATCAACGGGATTTGTCGAGGGGTTGCGATTATTGTTCACCAAACCGTACCTAGTCGGAATATTTGGCATAGCAACATTGGGCTCAATTATCTCAATAATTTTAGAATACGAGCTGAATTATATGGCGCATGATACCTATCATTCAACTGAAAAGGTAATTGAATTTCTTGGCCTCTACGGACAAACCGCAAATTTTTTAACGCTGCTTATTGCGTTGATCGGCACCAGCTTTATTATTCGAAATTATGGCCTAACATTCTCTCTGACAGTATATCCAATAATCGTGGGGATTGTTGTTGTATCCGTGTGGATTTTTCCAACATTGTGGGTGCTTTTTGCCGCAATGGTTACAATCAAATGTTTGGGCTATGCGCTCAACGGCCCAAGCAAGGAAATTATGTACATTCAAACATCAAGAGATGTTAAATTTAAGGCCAAAGGCTGGATTGACACTTTTGGTGATCGATCAGTCAAGGCTATTGGTGGAGGCGTGAATGCCATTTTTCCCATCATGACGGATTTGTTATTTTATGGCTCACTCATTTCGCTTGGGATTGTTGGAATTTGGATTTTTGCTGCACTTTACGTTGGTAGGAAAAATTATCAGTTGGTTCAGGAAAATAAGATAATTGAGTAAAAATGACGAAATGTATGGTTTATGCTTTATAAAACAGTTACATCACGAATTTATTTATGGTTTGGTCTTATTTTTGCAGGAATATCTTACCTACATCCTATGAATGCTAATCAGCAGTATGAAGATACAAATCCTGAATTTCAATATCCAATATTTTATACTAAAAAAGAGACAAAATTAATTGATTTAATCTTAAAAAAAATTATAACAATGATTGTTATTTTAAAAGATGACAAGCAACAACCACTTCAGGAAATAGATCAAATTGATGTTTCCAGTATTCCGGCGTTTATCCGAGTATTCCTTCCGCTGCCAAGAACAATCGCCTCAATCAAGCCAAAGCAATTTCTAGATCGTTTTATCCAATACACAAACCAAGACCCTTCGTGTTATGTAATAGCACTTATATATGTTAATAGGTTTATCGATAAAGCAGGAATCCCAAATGCCTTTAATCAATTTTCATTTTACCGAATATTTTTAACAGCAATGGTTTTAGCAATTAAATGGTTTGAAAATGAAGAAAAAATTCTGGATAATAAGTACTACGCCAAGGTTGGCGGTATAAAAGTGGAAGATTTAGATATATTGGAAATAAACTTCATTGATATTACAAAGTTCAATCTTTGGATTTCAAAAGAAGAATTTAGAACGTTTGTATCCAAGCTCAGAGAAGAATTTTATGATTTTGTTCCTTGGCTAAAAGCAGAATTAGACAATTTTGTGTCCGATCTGAATAATGAAGTAGATGATTTTGTATCAGAGTTTAAAAAATTAAAGCTGGAAACATGTTAAAAAATAAAGAGAAAGGGATTATTTGTGTATTCAAATAAAGTAAAAGAAATTGATGAGTTACAAAAGCAAATCAACTCTTACAGACCATTAAAGAAAAAGGTTAGGGACGAGTTAAGAGAATATTTTAGAATAGGGTTAACATATACCAGCAACGCAATGGAAGGCAACTCTCTGACCGAAACAGAAACAAAAATCATTCTCGAAGATGGACTTACAATTGGCGGCAAACCCATGCGAGAACACCTTGAAGCCATTGGGCACAGCCAAGCGTATGATCTGTTATACAAACTTGCCAAAAATCACGCAATAAAAGAAAAAGACATTTTAAAACTGCACAAGTTGTTTTACTATCACATCGATATGAAAAATGCCGGTAAATACCGCAAACAACAAGTTTTTATTTCTGGGACAGAGTTTGTTCCACCGGCCCCCAAACAAGTTCCGGAGTTAATGAAAAAGTTTGTTGATAGCATGACCACAATACGACAGGAGCTACATCCTGTTGAATTTGCCGCACTTTTACACAAAGAGTTGGTTACCATTCATCCATTTGTAGATGGCAATGGAAGAACAGCCAGACTTGTTATGAATTTGGCTTTGTTGCAGCATGGCTACGTTGTAACAATAATTCCGCCAATATTAAGAGCTGATTATATTAATTTACTCAAGCATACTCAAGTTGAACCCAAAGATGATAAGCCGTTTATTAATTTTATTTCTACAATGGTTTATGAAAGTCAGAAAGATTACCTGCGCATGATTAGCATCTGAGCAGAAATAAACTTATCATTTTAATTTGGTATTGTTTTGGTATCGCTGTTTTTGTCATCCTGAACTTGATTCATAACTGTCCGAAGTGTTTTAAAAGCCATCTGAACGCTTGTTGCGCTCACTCAAGGGCGCTCGCCCTGAGTGCCGAGCCTTGCGAGGCGTATCGAAGGGTGCGCCCTAAAAACTTATTCTATCCGCCGTTGCGCTCTATCCTTCGATACGATTTGCTAAGCAACAAGTTGCTTGCAAATCACTCAGGACGAGCGCGATGAAAACCATACGCATCCGACGATTCAAAGCTACGTTTAACACTTCGGACAGTTATGAACTTGATTCAGGATCTCTCTTCTTGGGCCCTGGAGACCTGGTTTGAGAAAGTTCCGGATACCCACATGCATACATAAGATCGCATTCGGCCGAGGCTATTTCAACATTGTACGAGATCCAATCAAATTGAACATCTTGCCAGGCAGTTTTCTCTGCATCAAAATCAACCTGCGAAATTCTGCCAAGCTCAAGCTCCTGTTTTTTGAGGTTGTAGTGGTTGCGGCCATGAATATATTTTAACTTTTGTTCGCGAGACTTTTTAAGAATTTTTACTAGTGTATGGTACTTTTCATGAACCTCGTCTTTGATGTTCAAAATATCTTGCTCATGCTGGAGCATCTCTTTGACTTTATCGGCCTCTGCCTGTTGCTCCCTGTATTGGGTTACAAGACCATCAAAGATCGACCACTCCAGCGACACGCGTAGCTCCCAAAATGGCCTAATTGCCGATGCGGACGGAGGTGCTATTACCAGATCGGTAGATGGAATAACTGTATTTTCTTTATCATTGGGATTTGTTTCACAACCGGCTTGAGCGCTTGCGCTTATCTCTGGAAGTCGTGTTCCTTGCGCAAGCCTGATATTCCATTTTTCAATAGCCATCTTTTTTAATCCCTTAGGCACCTCTGGCCTAGAAATAAGCGCATAATGAAAGTATGTATCAAGCGGCTCAGGCTCGTAATTCTTTTTGTAATGCCATACAAGCTTGGCTTTAGGTGGACATAGTTTGCTACCATCGCATAATTGTTTACCATCGCTGCTGCATGTGGAGAGTAAAGCAAGTGATTCCCCCATGAGAAATTCCAGTTTTTTGTAAACAATAATCACTTCTTCTTCATACTGATCAACTTTTGCCATGGATGTGGCGTAATCAGAAACATTTTTAAGCCACACATCTTTATCCAATTTTTCTAGTTTATTTTTCTGCTTCTCCCTCTGAAATGTTGTTTGGGCAGATTTATTCAGCACTGCAATGCTCTTCTCTTTTTCCTGCGCTAGCCATGCACTCAAAAATGTTTTTTCCGTTGCCTGCCGTGTTTTGTTCGTCTCTATGATTCTGTCAAGCTCAGAAACCTGCGCAATATTTTTTGCTCGCTGATATTTTTGGAGTGGGCCTGCAAATGAGTATATTTGCTGATTCACAGTTATTTCGGTGTAGCTGTCCGGTTCTTTTTCGCCATTATGCTGATAGATATCGCTTCTCAACCCAATGGTTGGGAAGTAAAAGGCTCTTTCGGATTTAGCCGCAGATTCAAAGGCCTGTGTGGCATAACGCAAGGCCTCAAGATCCGGCCTGTGCGTAAGGGCACGCTGCACGGCATCGTCCATAGTTAGTTTCTGGGAAGTTAATTTTTTGGGGGTTACTTGTTTTGGGGTAAAATTTTCTGGAGTTAATTTTTCTGTGGTCAATTGCTTGGGTGCTTCCTGCTGCGCCCCAACTATTATTGGAAGTAATAGAGCAAAAATAAGAAAAATTTGCAACATTATAAAATCCCCTGGTTGGTCTAAAAAATATTCTCTGCTATGATGATTATATGATGATTAATGGTATCATTGAAAATTAAAAAGTGAAATAAAAGGAGTTATGTATGGGGATTCGAGGCTATATAACAACATTTCTTATTATCATTATACTTGGCGTAGGCGGCTGGTTTGTCTACAAAACCTTTTTTAAGGCACCATCTCAAATCTTTTTTAAAACGCAAAAGCTTGAAAAGCACGACATTTCCAAAATAGTAAATGCCGAAGGATCACTTGAAGCTCAGGGAACTCAGAAAATCGGTTCGCTTATCAACGCAAAAGTAAAAAAAATATACGTCAAAGAGGGGGACAAAGTTACCAAGAACACACTGCTTGCAGACCTTGAAAATAGTACGGGTGGTGATGCTGACGTCAAGCGAACACAGGCTGAACTGAAAAGAGCACAAGCAGATCTTGAATACAAAGCCGCATATTACAAACGAGATTCGGCACTATTTAAATCCGGACAGATTGCCAGAGAAACCTTTGAAAAAACTACCGCAGAGTATGTTACGGCACAGGCAGAGGTTGAGCGTACGCGAGCTGCCCACGACAAAGAGGTTTTTCTGTTTGAGCAAGCACAAGTTCGCGCGCCAATTGACGGTATCATCGTATCCATCCCCGTCAAGGAAGGACAAGCATTTTCACCAAGCAATGCAACATCTTGCGTCCTTTTTGAAATCGCACAAGATTTGAGCAGCATGAAGGCAACGCTTTCCATAGATGAGAATAAAATGGGTGATATCAAGATTGGAATGCAAGCAAAAATTACTGTTGATGCATATCCTGATCACAAGCCATGGAAAGGGAAAATCAGCTCACTTGGAACAAGTAAAGCAGTACAACAATCTACCACTCAAACGCAACAGGGACAAACTCCATCAGTTACTTATGACGCTGAAGTTCTCATTGATAACTCCGAGAAGCTACTGCGTCCAAGTATGACTGTCCATGCAAAAATTACCATTGAGAAGGTAAAGCAGGCGCTTGCAGTTCCAGGTTTTGTATTCCAGCTTAACCCCAAAATATTAGAAGAGGTGACAAAAAAAATGCGTTATGACTTCAGGCCAATCGACGCAGCAAAGAAAAAAGAGCTTAACAAGCAACAAGCCCAGCATCCGGTCAAATATTTATGGGTTGTGCAGGGCAAGGCTTTTGTTGAAAAATCTGTTGCCATCGGTGTCACCGACAATGCCTTTTATCAGATACTCTCCGGTGTAAGTGAAACAGATGATATCATTGCAGATGATATGACTGCATCTGAAGAAGTAAAGAAAATAGCTAAACAGGTAGCCGGCAGCTGATTTGGGGAGTTTTTCATGATGATACATATGATAATGCGCATGGCTTTTCGAGCCATAGGCCACCACACAATGCGATCACTTTTAACGCTGCTCGGCATTGTTATCGGAATTGCTGGTATTATTGCCATTGTTTCGGTTGGTAAGGGTGCGCAAAAGAAAGCACGAGACCAATATCTTGCCTACGGAACAAAGGGCCTTAGTATTTATTCGGGCAATTTTATGTCATCTACAAAAAAACCACCCAAGCGCTTAACATTGGACGATATCGAAGTCATTCGTTCACAGTGTCCAACGATACAATACATATCACCGCAGTCAGGCACTCATTCAAGTTCTATAGAGTATGAAGGAAACACTTCCTCGGCTCAAGTTGAAGGAGTAAATGAACAATCCCTTTATATTTCGGAAGAAACGTTGCAATTTGGAGTAAATTTATCGCGGCAGCATATTATGTATAAAGAAAATGTTGTGGTGCTTAGCCCCAGAATGGCAGATTTCTTTTTTAAACTACAAGACCCATGTGGCCAAACTATACGTATTGCTCAGCACCCATTCACTATAATTGGAGTCCTTGCTCCACACAAAACTCCTGGAAAGTGGGATGGGCTTGGTCTGCCCAGGGTCTATATTCCATTTTCAACATGGGAAAAATATTTTGGCGATTACATAAATGAGATTTCCATGAGTACTTACACTGAGGAACAGGTCCCTGAAGTCGTGCGACAGCTTGAGAAAATATTTCGCGCTGCCCACCATATCGAAGATGGAGAACCAAACGATTTTATGATTTTTGATCTTCAAACATTTGCTGCGGCAGCCGAAGAGACCGCAAAATCGGTGGGGCTTTTTTCTATCATTGCAGCTTTAATAGCACTTCTGGTTGGTGGCATTGGAGTTATGAATATTATGCTTGTGGCAGTCCACGAACGAACCAAAGAGATTGGTATTAAGGCTGCACTGGGTGCAACAATGAATATGATTAGAATGCAATTTTTGTTTGAAGCAGTTGCAATCTGTATGGTTGGAGGACTGATTGGTGTTACATTTGGAATTGCAGCATCAGTCATTCTCGATCGCATTTTCCATATCCCGGCCATAGTAGAACCTTTGCCCGTTATTGTTGCATTTCTTTTCACGGCATTGATTGGCCTTCTGTTCGGCTTTTATCCGGCAGAAATGGCTGCGCGACTCCGTCCGGTTGAAGCTTTAACTGAACAGTAAGTTACGATTTAGATTACAAGTTGCGAGTTAGTTTGCAGGCTAGGCTTTTCACAAAACCCAAAATCTTCGTAAAACATTGTTAAATTCAGCCTTTCAGGCCAGAAAAATTTGACTTAGGCCTGATTTTATCCTAGAATTCTTATCAGATTAATTTTGAGAATTCAGCTAAAATTAGGCAGATTACAAATGAATAAAAAGCATAATCTTATTTATTACATCGTTTTAAAGATTAAAGTCAGTAAAAAATTACTTGACCCAAAGGTCTTTGAACTAGCAAAAGAATCAATTTCTTTATGTGCCAACTCCCATAAATGGAATATCATAGAAATGTCCCTGCGGAAAACGCAGCTAGATTTGCTGGTTCATCTACCCATTTCTATGAGCGTTGATAACGCCGTTAAGATTTTGAAAAATGAAAATAAAATGATTCCTTGGGCCTTGGGATATTCTGTAGAAACTGTTGGGGATTTAGATTTAAGTAATTGTAAGCTCTGTTTGAAAAACAAAGCTAAAAACAACGAAAATGGGATCCCTCTATGAAGAATCTTTCTATTAATTCAAAAGAAGATGATGCAAATCAAAATGATATAAATTTCGAAAATATAACACTGGATTGTGAGTTGTTTTTGTGCTCTATTTTCTTGAATACAATGAGTTCAGTACTGAAGGGCGACAATTGCGATGAATTTCGAAAACTAAAAAAATCTTTTAAAATGCAAGATTTCAATAAAAAAATTCTAGAGCAATTTATTGAAAAAAGGTTAGCTAAAAAAATCGATTTTTCTGTCATAAATAAAAAGTTAACCTTTATTGATCTTATAAGACATAATAGAACATTGCTCTTAACAGCCATAAGTGAACTTACAACTGAAATTTTGAATACGCTCAAAAATGAGGGCGCTTACGTCGAAACAGATCCTACAAAATGGAAAGAGGTTCAATATAATCCGATTTCGTTTTATGGAGCTTTCCTGGATGCAGCGTTATTAATGGATTCAACATTGGATGTTTTTGAAGAGAAAAAAATAGATATCGTATCAATTCGACAAAATGTCATAGCGATCAGAGAAATTGTTGCATCGCAATTATGTGTTCTTTTTGATGCATTAATGCACTCTCTAGAAAACAAACAATTAAGTAGAATTTATATCGCATGGATTTATGCATTGTCTAATGAATTCGAAGACGCACTTGACTATGTATTAGGCTCTTGGAAGATGGACAAATTTTGGAATAAAATGGATGATTTGCTCGATGAAATGCCGATAATCAATCCTGTTAATGAACATGAAGAAAAGGCAGAGTTGAATTATTTAATTACGGCATATGAATCAAATATTTGGTGCGGACTTAGCGAATTCGCGCGTAACAAAATAAAAGAATTTGCACAGCAGGGCAAGCAGCTCGAATTGTAACAAGTATGTTGCACACTGTTTTCACAATACAAAAAACTCCATAAATACTAGGACAAAATCATGACACAAGAAAGTTTCATACCGGAGGCTCAGCCTTCCATTAATGAAGTCTCGCCTAAAAGCACAAAAAATGAGATTTTTGAAGCGTATCAGAATCTTTTGAACAAAGTCAGAGGCACAAAGCAAGAAAGCCATCAAACCGAAATAAAACGCAAGCAAGAGGTGGAGGTTGTGGAGACAGCGTCGAAAATGACCCTAGATAAAATCATTAAAAATTTGGCACAAGTCAAAGTGGATATCGGCCAAGCAGTTGATACGCTGGAAAGCAACCTAACCGAAGAGTATCGTAAATTAAGTGATATGCAGGATGCCATAAAAATTGAGTCTCGCAACTTGGAGGAGATGCACGGTATTAAAGCAAACGCTGACAGCCTTTCAGCATTACTTATGGCCCAAAGGGAATGCAAGCAAAAATTTGAAGATGAGATGCATTCAACAAAAGCTGCATTTGACAATGATATGGCTGAATTGCGTGATTCATGGGAAAAAGAGCAGCAAAACTACATTCTGAGCAAAAAGGAACTCGACATAAAAGTTAAGAAAGATCGCACGCGCGATGAAGAGGAGTATAACTACAATCTTCAACTCGAGCGAAAAAAAGATCAAGATAACTATGATGCTCGCAAAATAATGATGGAAAAAGAGCTTGAAGAAAAGCGCGAGACGGTTCTAAGAGATCTGACCCAGCGTGAATCATTTATTAAAACTCAGGAAGACGAGCTCAAATCGTTGAAAAATCAAGTTGCTCAATTCCCTACTGAACTTGAAAAGAGCATCAAAGAAACAGCAAAAACTGTAACAGCAAATCTTGAGAGCCATTACAAACATCAAATTGATTTAAGCTCAAAAGAGATCGATGGCGAACGAAAACTAAATCAGCAAATGATTGCTACACTTCAAGCAAAGATTAAAGAACAAGAATCCTTCATCAAGCAATTAACGCAAAAAGCTGATGATGCAACAAGTCAAGTACAATCAATAGCAATCAAAGCATTGGAAGGCACTTCTAGCGCACGGTTTTATCCGGGATATGAAGAAAGTAAAAAACAGTCCCAGTCGGCTTAAGAAATTATTTTAAGAACCCATTTAATATTTAGTCAGTTATAATAATATGGCTGGGATTAGTTCCAGCCATATTCGCTGTAAAAAACTTTATGAACCTTTGTGTTTATGCACAAGCACAGTATCAACCAAATTATCGATAACCTGGCTGAGGGATTGCTCTCTTTTTTGCGCCTCTTTGCTTATTAAATAATGTCTTCTGCTTGTTGTTCGATAAGCAATATTTCCCTTGTAATCTTCTTCATTAACCGGTTCGGGAATATCCTCGCCATTTTCCATATAAAATTCGAATGCTGCTTTCATTGGCTCCTTGATTAATTTCATTGCTTCATCAAGCGATTTAGCATCCGTACAAATTCCAGGTAGCTCGTTAACACGAACAACATATATTTTATTTTTGTCTCCATCTCTTACCTGTTCAACAGTATAAGTCCATGGCAAACTTAAATAATAATTTAAATCTTTATACTTCTTCTTCAATTCCATGATCCCTTAATACCTCCTGCAAATCGGTTATTTGATATGGCAACAACTGCGTCCTTCGCTTGAGCGTTACGTGTTTATAACCAGCTTTTCTGAACACATGATGCGAACCACTAACTTTAAGCTCATAACCTAATTCGAATAACATTTTTTCAGCATCTTTATATGATACCTGTTGCCGTACAAAAATTTTTTGAATCAGCTTTTCTGCCTTGTCACAAACATTCCTTGCAAAAGCTTTTAATATTGATATCAATATGATATCAAACGCAGGCTAAAAAATCAACAGCAGTATACTTATTCATAGAAATTACTCCCAACCATACTCACTATAAAAAACATTTTTATTCAGCATTTCAAGGACATGTCTGAGTCTGGGATATGTATTTTTAGGTAAATCATTTAATGAAAACCAAGCAACATCATCATGCTTGTGCGGTTCCATATTTCTCGGCTCCCCCTCCCATTCAGTCGCTTCCAGAAAAAAGCCAACGCACTCGGTTGAGTATAGTGAGCCCCTAGAGTCTTGGCGTCCTTTGGCATGAATAACGTGCACTACTCTCAAGTTTTCTTCTTTTAATGTTATCCCAAGTTCCTCATCGGCTTCGCGAATCATGGCTTGCGTAATCGGCTCGTCACCGTCGACACCGCCACCAGCGCAAGCATAAAATCCATCTCCACTTCCGGTATTAGATCGTCTTATAAGCAAAATTTTTTCGTTTTTGCGCAAAATTAAACATACAAATGCGCCTAATTTAAACCGTTCTTTAGCCATTAAATCCCCCTTCTATTAAAGGTTTGTTGATAACCTTCAAAAAAGCTTTTGAACAAGCTTATTCTACCAAATTAATAAAATGTTGTTAAATTCAGCACAAAATCAATTTAATTACCAAGTTATCTATTGATTTTACCAACTATTATTGGTAGGATTACTTTATAAAACCAAAATAAGGAGTATGCAATGCCCTTGAGCGGGATAGCCATGATGAAGCTCTTTTTGGGAAAAGGTTACGAGTTAGTTTCTGGCGGCAAAGGTAGTCACTTGAAACTGAAGAAGAAAAACAACCCCACGATAATCATCCCAAACCATAAAGAACTAAAAACTGGAACAGAACACGCTTTGAGAAAAATTTTAGAAAAGGTGAGGTAAATTATGAATTATCATTTCAAAATACACAAAGAGGGAAAATGGTATTGGGCCCAAGGTATTGAATTAGAAGGATGCTTCACTCAAGCCACTAATCTGAAAGAATTAAAAACTAATATGCAAGAAGCACTAAGCTTGTATATCGAAGAGGACGAGAACTCTGAAGATCTGGCTTGCTTACCGAATAATTCTATAAAAACAGGGAAAAATATTATAGAAGTGTCTTTAGATCCGCAGGTCGCTTTTGCTTTTTTAGTTCGTTTTTATCGTATCAAGCAGGGAATGACCCAGCAAGAAGCCGCAAAAAAGCTTGGCTTCCCCAATATTTATAGCTACCAACGCCTGGAAACACGAAAATGTAACCCTAGGCTGGAAACTCTTGCTTCGATTAAAAAACTTTTCCCCGAACTTTCTATTGATTATTTGATTTAAGTCTAAGGAAATCCAAATGAAAAACTTTTTAATTTTTATCACAAAATTGTTACTTGTTTTTGTAGCAGGCTATCTGGTTTTTGGAATCTTGAAGAGAAGAAAAGCTTCTATGCCCAAAATTATTGATATAACCCACAAATTTACAAATTTAATGCCGGTGCACCATTTTGATGAACCGGCATCGATCGAAAAAATACGTAATTTAGCTGATAACAAATATAACGATTGGAAGCTATCCTCAGGGATGCACGTTGGCACCCACATCGACGGCCCAGGACATCTGACTGAATCAAAAACTTTACTTTGTGATATTCCTGTTGATAGATTTGTTGGCAAGGGATATTTGATTGATGCGCGTAACAAAACAATCGATGAATTTCTGCTAAAAGATTTGCCCGCGCAAGACAACTTGATTGTTCTGATCTTAACAGGCTTTGACAAAAAATTTGGCACAAAAGGTTCTGGCGAGGACTATTTTAATAATCATCCAGTAATTTCTGCAAATTTCGCCAAAGAACTTGTAAAACATAAAATTAAAATGATTGGAATAGACTTTTTCTCGCCAGATAAATATCCATTTGAAATACACAAGATATTTTTTGAAAACAGTATTTTGATTATTGAAAATTTAACAAATCTTGAAAGTCTGTTGGGAATAAAAAATTTTACAGTCGTTGCGTTACCGATCAAAACTGAAACAGATTCAGCTTTGGCACGAGTAATCGCAATTATCGACTAAAACAGAGGTACTCTCTTATTATGAAGTTTGGGGAAAATATAAGTGGCATGGATGTCCAACAATGGCAAGAATGGTTAAAAAATCTGCCTAATTTTGTAAATCAGATTGCCGACCACTGGCAATTGTCCAATCTGCAAGTTTTACCAAACCTAGCATACAATCATGTCTTAAGTTGCATTCAAAACCAAAAATCTGTCATATTAAAAATTTGTTTTTGTAAAAAAGAGATGCAATCGGAGGTAAAGGCCTTGCAAGCTTTTGCAGGGCATGGATGCGTAAAATTACTTGCCCATGATATTGAACTTGGAGCAATGTTATTGCAAAACGTTATGCCTGGAACATCTTTAAAAACTTTATTTCCAAATCAAGATGCACAAGCAGTTAAGATAATAAGTCAGGTAATCACAAATCTTCAATGCGCACCGCTGCCTAATCCCACAAATTTTCAAAATATTTCAGGCTGGTTAAAAACTCTTGAAAAAAATTGGGATCTACCACAAAAATACATCGAAAAAGCTCGTAATTTAAGCAAGCAGTTACTCGCAACAACTACAAAACAAATTTTATTGCATGGCGATTTACATCACGATAATATTCTTTTGTGCGGACAAACTGAATGGATCGCAATTGATCCCAAGGGAGTTATCGGCGATCCGGTTTATGAGGTTGGAGCGTCAATTCGCAATCCAATCCCAGAATTGTTAGAAAATAATGATGCAAAAAGTATCATTCAAAGTCGAATCAATTTATTTGCAGATCTTTTGAACTTTGATAAAAAACGAATTTATGACTGGACTTATGTTCAAGCGGTTTTGAGCGCATGCTGGGCAATTGAAGATGGCCATGACACTGCATATTGTGTTAAATTTTTAGAAGTATTGAGGGCTTATTAAATTGTCCAGCAGGCTGCTGGACAATTTAAGTAAAGAGCATTTTATCTAGCTTATGAAAAAGTCGCGCAAGCTGCGCGACAAGAGGTTCAAATATGATTAAGAAAAAAATAACTAAAAAGCATTCAGCAAAACACTCTTCTACCAATATTTCAACCAAAGAGTATGCTCAAACATTGTTATATCTAAAAGAACAGGTTCAGCAAGCACAAATCAAGGCAACGTTGTCTGCAAACAAGGAATTGATCAAACTTTACTGGCAATTTGGAAAGACCATTGTTGAAAAACAAGAAACCAACGGCTGGGGTTCAGGGGTAATAGACCAACTGGCCAAGGATCTTCAAAACTCATTCCCTGGACTGGGAGGTTTTTCGCGGGCTAATATTTTCAGAATGCAGGCTTTCTATGGGGCTTATGAAAAAGTCGCGCAGGCTGCGCGACAAATTGAAGACATGCCAATTTTTAATATTCCTTGGTTTCACAATGTCATCATAATGCAAAAGTTAAAGAACAACGAAGAACGCCTTTGGTACGCTCAAAAAGCCGTTGAGCACGGATGGAGCCGCACAATTCTTGAGATGCAAATTGAGTCAGCACTTTACCGACGACAGGGCAAGGCAGTTACAAATTTTTCAAAAACATTGCCAGCTCCCCACTCTGACATGGCCAAGCAATCGTTGAAAGATCCGTATCTTTTCGATTTTCTTACCCTACGTAATGATTACGTTGAACATGAATTGGAACAAGCGCTGATAGATCACGTTCAACAATTTCTTCTTGAACTCGGACAAGGCTTTGCTTTTGTTGGACGCCAAAAACACATTGAAGTCGGTGAAACCGATTTTTACATTGATCTGCTTTTCTACCATCTACAACTTCGATGTTATCTGGTTGTAGAACTCAAAAGTACAGCCTTCAAACCAGAATACACAGGCCAACTGAATTTTTATCTGTCTGCAGTTGATGATCTATTGCGCGCACCGGATGACAAACCAACGATAGGATTACTTTTGTGCAAAACGAAAAACAATGTTGTTGCCGAATACTCTTTGCGAGATATCAATAAGCCGATAGGCATAGCCGGATATGAAACGAAAATTACCAAAAGTCTCCCAAAGAATTTGAGGAGCAGTTTGCCATCAATAGAGGAAATTGAAGCTGAGCTTGAGAAAAAAGATATTTTGACCGGGGCCAAGTCAAACAAAGTAAAATTGAAAAAAGTCGCACAGGCTGTGCGACAATTTAAAGGGAACAAAACGTGAAAGCAGTTGTGTTCGACTTTGACGGAGTCCTAACCCATTGCAAAGACGCAAATGGTAAATATTTATGGCATAAAAATATTCACGTTGACCTTGGGCTTACTGAGGAACAAATGTCTAAAATTTATTCTGGCGATTGGACGTTGGTTATGAAGGGGCTTCTTGGAATGCAGAAGCACCTTAAAAACGTGTTTACAAAGTTAAACATAGCGTTGTCAATTGATGAATTTATTGAGTATTGGCTTAGCCATGATTTTGATATTAATACAGAAATCATCCCGATAATTAAATCTATCAAAGGACCAACTCTTTATATTGGGACCAATCAAGATAGTCATCGCACCGCATTCCTTCAAGAAAAGTTTGCCACTTACTTTGATGGCTTTTTTTCTTCATGTCAGATTGGAGCTATAAAGCCAGAGCCTGAATTTTTCAAATACATCGAATCAAACCTTAATATGCAAGCGAAAGATATTGCCTTTATTGATGATTCACTATCTCATATTCAAGCTGCTACAAAACTTGGATGGACATGCCATCATTACCAAAATATTGAAGAGTTTAAAAATTTTATGACAGATATCGGAAAATAAGCCATGCAAACTAATAATGACTTCTGGCACCTGTTAAACACACTGCTAGAAAAATCAGAAATAGTAATCGAGCGGCCTAAAAATTCTGCCCATCCAAAATACTCAACATTTATATATCCTGTCGATTACGGACTCTTGAAAGGCACAAAAGCATCGGATGGCAAAGAGGTTGATATCTGGGTTGGCACATCTGTTCGCAAAGAAATTAAGAGAAGCATTAAATTCGACAAAAATTGTTAAAAACACTTTGAAACCAACATATTTATCGTGTCTTTACGTCTTCCTGGACAAGTTTAAACTCAGAGTTTAAACTTGTCTTGAGGTGAAAAATGATAATAAAAAGAACGTTAGAAGACAAATTAAAGGCTTTGGCGGTCCAGTTTGCAGCTGTTTCAGTTACCGGGCCAAGGCAATCTGGCAAAACAACACTTGTAAAAAAGACTTTTCCCAACTACGAATATTTCAACTTTGAAGACCCAAACACTCGGTCCATTTTTCAGGCCGATCCGCATAATTTCCTAAAAAAGTTCATGGGAGCTCCCGGGATCATTTTAGACGAGCCACAAAATGTTCCTGAACTTTTTTCGTATCTACAAATTTATATCGACGAATACCATAAACCAGGACATTTTATAATTACTGGTTCTCAAAATTTTCTTTTAAATGAATCCATAAGCCAAAGCTTGGCCGGACGAGTGGCCATTTTAAATTTACTACCACTATCAATTCATGAATTAACTCAGGCAAATGCAATTCCATCATCAATAGATGAAACTCTTTTTAAGGGATTTTATCCCGAACTTTATAAAAAAGAAATTTCCATTGTTGACTGGTATGGCAGCTACATTAACACTTATCTTGAAAGAGATGTACGACAGATAAAGAATGTTACAAATCTTGATAGGTTTAGTTACTTCATGCGACTTTGCGCTGGACGCAATGGGCAAATTTTAAATTTATCATCAATAAGTGATGATTTAGGAATTAGCGTAACGGCTGTAAGACAATGGTTATCAGTCCTGCAGGCCTGTTATATAATTTTTTTATTAGAGCCATATCACAAGGATTTTAGAAAACGTCTTATCAAGTCCCCAAAAATATTCTTCTATGATCCCGGCATTGTCTGCTCTTTACTTGGTCTCACAAATTCTGACCAACTCTTCGCAAACTACATGCGCGGGAACATATTTGAATCAATGATTGTATCAGATTTTGTAAAACAGCAGTTAAATCATGGAATTAGGCCATCTTGTTATTATTGGCGAGATAAATCAGATTTTGAAATTGATTGTATTGTTGAACAGGGTGGAAATATAACCCCCATTGAAATCAAAGCTTCAAAAACCGCAGACGTTGAAGCATTAGAGAAAATACAACCATGGAATAAGCTTACAAAGACAATGCCCCAAAACAACGTGCTTGTTTACGGCGGGGATAAAAATTGGGATACGGAAAAAGGACGCATTGTAGGTTGGCACTCGGCTGGCAAATTACTTGATTAACTTAAAAGATTACAACTAACCAAGCAAACAGGACCACAAAAGGCCTAAGCAATATCCAGCGATTAAAAAGTAGTTATTTTGCGCCATTTTATATCATTTTTTTAAAATAAATTGCCAGTCTGCAACATTTATGTTTAACTTAAAGTGTTATAATTTTAAAGCTTTTACTCTATTTTTCGAGGGAGTTCCACAATGAAAATCGCTTCAATCATTATTTGTCACCCGACGGTAACCAAGTAAATAATTACTTTGCATTCTTTGGTGTTCGTTTTTCTTCCCAATTTTGTCATCCTGAACTCGATTCAGGATCTCCTAATCGTGCACCTGCGTATGCAGGGGTAATTCTTTAGTTGGCCTGATGTTTTCAAATCGGCACAGCTTATTTTTGCACGTCTATTTTAGATTTATTTTCGCCTGTGTCGTTTTATAAAAAAATTAAAAATTTAATGAAAGATTACTATGTCTAACAAGCTTTTACAGATAAGAAACATAAAAAAACGGTATCATCAAAAGGGACAAAAACCAATCGAGGCGCTCAAGGGAGTTACATTCGATATTTTTAAAGATGAGATAATCACCCTACTTGGTGTTAACGGTGCGGGCAAATCAACTTTGTCATCAATAATCGCAACACTGAATCCACCAACCGAGGGTGACATAATTTTTGATAACAAATCAATTTATGAAAATTTGATCAATTATCGATCTCATCTTGGATTTTGTCCTCAAAAGCCTAATCTTGATGGATTTTTGACGCTTGAACAAAATTTGCGTTTTGCAGGCCGCCTGCATCGTATGCCAGAAGACCAGATTGATATGCGACTAAACAAATTAGTCGAACAGTTTGAGCTTGGCGATTATCTTGATCGCAAGGCAAGCGTACTTTCCGGTGGATACAAACAGCGTTTTATGATCGCTCGCTGTCTAATGCACAGTCCAAAGATTGTGCTTCTTGATGAACCAACGGTTGGACTTGACCCACACATACGACGTCAGATATGGGCAAAAATTGAAGAGCTCAAGCAGGAAGGCGTTACCGTAATTTTGACTACGCATTATCTTGATGAGGCAGAAATTTTATCAGATCGCGTTTGTATTTTGCACAGCGGCCTTATCAAATTAATTGATACTCCTGAAAAACTTTTATCTGATTTTAAGAAAAATAATTTGGAAGAGGTATTTTTAGAATTAATGCAAGAAAATAAGGATGTATTATGAGTATGATATTTCAAATTGATCTGGATATTTTCAAACAGCTTGTGCGTCTGAAATTTACAAACATACGCCGGGTGCTTTTTGACAAGTTCATTAACTTTTATATTTGGGCAGGATGTTCAATGCTTGTATCCGGTTATTTAATGCAAGCATTCGGAACGTCAGATAGCTTTGGGCCGTTTCAACTTGGGGGAATAATAGCCTCTGTTGGCATTTTTGAGCTTTATGGAAATGCAGTAACATTTGTGTCGGATTTGGAAGGCGACCGTACAATTGCATATTATTTGACCTTGCCAACACATACGGCAACTGTTTTATGCAGCCACATATTTTATTATGCAACCATCGGAACCCTCATGAGCTTTGCATCGTTACCACTGGCAAAGCTGATTTTGTGGAACAGACTGGATTTATTTGCCATTTCGTGGCTAAAGCTGCTGTTTTTTGTTGTGTTGATCAATGCATTTTGTGCAACAGCAACATTATTGGTATCTGCTCTTATTCCATCTATGGATAAATTTGATATTTTATGGACACGAGTCATGTTTCCAATGTGGTTTTTGGGTGGGTATGCGTTTTCATGGTACGCGGTTTATTCAACTGCTCCAAAATTATCTTACATAATGCTGCTTAACCCAATTATCTACATGTCCGAAGGCATGCGCGCCGCATTACTTGGCCAAGAAGGTTCAATAAATTTCTGGATATGCTGCATGGTTTTATTAGTTATGTTTATTGGTGTCGGTTTTTGGTCATTTAAAGCATTGAAAAAACGGCTTGATTTTGTTTAGGGTATAAATATGGGCCCGTTCTTGGCCCACTTAAAAACGGGAGATTTATATGTTGAAACAAAATTTAGTTTGTGAAAATTTATCTTACTCTGTCGGCGACAGAAGATTATTCAGTAATCTTTTTGTAAGCTTTGGCAATGAAAAAACCGGGCTTGTTGGTAGTAACGGCACTGGTAAAACAACGTTGTTAAGGTTAATTGTTGGTGAGTTAACGCCACAAACAGGTGTCGTCCATACAAACTGCAAAATTGGATACATGCCGCAAAATTTTGTGATCAATCAAGATCAAACTATTGCTCAAGTTTTTGGTATTGATAAAAAAATTGCAGCGCTTGAACGAATTAATTCTGGCAGTGCAAACCAACAGGACTTTGAGATCGTTGGCGAGGGCTGGGATACAGCAGAAAAAGCCAAGCTTGCTCTGAGCAAAGTAAACTTGGGATATCTAGACCTATCAAGAAAAATAAAAAGTTTGAGCGGGGGCGAAACTACGCGCATGTTTTTTGCTCATCTGCTGCTAAACAATCCAAACTTTTTGATTCTTGATGAGCCAACAAATAATCTGGATACTGAATCAAGACAGGCTTTGTATGACGCAATAAAAAATTTTGATGGAGGTCTTTTGATTGTCAGTCACGATCGACAGTTGCTATCATTTATGGATCAGATTATTGAACTTTCACCACTGGGACTTAAAACTTATGGTGGAAATTATGCTGATTATGTTGAACAAAAAAGAGTTGAACAGGAAGCTCTTGAGCAAGATCTTATTGATGCACAAAAACATTTGAGTAAAACTAAAAAAACTGTCCAAACTAGCAAAGAGCGCTATGATCAACGGGTGAGCATGGGAAACAAAACTCGCCATAGCCACAGCCAACCAAAATCGTTTTTAGATTATCACAAGGGTCGCACCGAAATAACAAGAAGCAAACTTGAGGCTCGAACAGATAAGCAGATTGATACAGCCAAAGAAAAACTAAGTTTGGCAAAATCTAAGCTCGAACAAAAAAAGTTGCTTGATTTTGAACTCGAGGCAACAAGCGTTCATAACACAAAATTAGTTTTAGAGATTACAAAGCTGGGTTTTGCTTACCCAGGACACGCTCCGATACTAACTGGTTTCAATATAACGATTGTCGGGCCCAAGCGCATTGCCATCGCTGGAAAAAACGGTAGTGGAAAAACAACTTTGCTCAAATTAATTATGGGCCAGCTTATTCCTACAAGTGGAATCATAAAAGTTGGAGTAGAACATAGCGCATATCTGGATCAAGAGTTGAGCGTCCTGAACCCTAATCAAACAGTGATTGAAAATTTCAAGCGCTTAAATCCGAATGTAAAAGAGACCGATTGCAGATTGCGATTGGCCGCATTTCTTTTCGCACACGATGGTGCCCTTAAACTTGTCGACAACCTGAGCGGTGGGGAAAAAATGCGCGCGGCACTTGCCTGTGTTTTAATGGGTGATACACCCCCGCAGCTTATTTTGCTTGACGAACCAACAAACAATATGGATTTAGAAAGTATTGCCAGCATTGAACGAGCATTGCGAAGTTATAAAGGGGCATTGATTGCAATATCTCACGATGCAATGTTTTTACAGAACATTGGTGTTGAAGAAAAAATAGAATTGCAAAAGTTATGATAAACTATGTCATTACAAATTATGTGGACAAACTTTGTTCAATGACTTGAGAAATCTGGAGTAGAGGGAACAATGCAGATTAAAAATTTAAAGGCTCTTGTTCGGCATGGCGAGTCTGAGCTACTCGAATTCAAAAAATCAACCGGTTTGCTTTCTGCGGCAATGCAAACTGTGTGTGCATTTTTGAACAGTGACATTGGTGGCACGGTGTTAATCGGTGTTACAGATGATAAAAAAATTATTGGCCAGGTAATTTCTGATGGGACTAGAAAAGAGATCGCCCAGGAACTGAGCAAAATAGAACCACAATCAGGTGTTTGCGTTGATTACGTACCCATTAAGGCCAACCTCTATGTAATTGTTTTTATTGTCAAACCTGGTAACAGAGCGCCCTATGTTTATGATGGTCGTCCATTTATTCGTAGCCAATCAACCACAAGGAAAATGCCTCAAGATGTTTATGAACAAATGCTTCACGTTAGACGCCCATCCTCCGTGGCGTGGGAAAGTTTAACTACGAATGATTGTGGTGTTAACGATCTAGATAAAAAGCGTATTCGACAAATTGTGAATATGGCCGTTTCAGAGAGAAGACTAACCGATATCGCCATACATGCTAATGTTAATGAGATATTAAAAAAGTTTGATTTGATGGTTAATAATCAACTTACAAATGCCGCGGTAATCCTGTTTTGCAAAAATGAGCGAAAACAATTTATTCAATCTTTGATTAGGCTTGCGCGATTTAAAGGCTTAGACAAAACCGAATTTACAGATAACAAGACCATACGAGGCAATATCTTTGACTTGTATGAGAGTGCGATAGCTTTCTTGGATAACTACTTACCAATCGCAGGAAAAATTGATGAAGGAAGCCATTTTCGTGTTGACACCCCATCCATCCCCCCAAGGGTTTTGCGTGAGGCTCTCATAAATGCATTTTGCCATCGAGACTACAGTTCGCGAGGTGGATCAATTGATATAGCAATCTACGACGATCGTGTTGAAATTATAAACTCTGGACCGCTACCACCAGACATTAAGTTAAGCGACCTATCCAAAAAACATAAATCATTTCCACGCAATCCACTTATTGCCAATGTTTTGTTTGCATGTCGAATGATCGAAGGCTGGGGGCGTGGAACGCTTGATATGGTTGAGCTTTGTAAACAATCGGGAAATAAGCCGCCAACGTTTGAAGAATCAACGGGAAGCTTTTCGGTAACATTTCCACTTCGAGAGTCAATTCGAAGAATTGCGCTAACACGTATGCCATCAATTCGGTTAACTGATCGTCAAAAAGAAATCGTAGGAATTTTGAAACATGGCCCCTTTAGCAGGGAGCAAATCATGAAAAAGATGGAAAAGCCCTCTGCTGAAAGGACAATTCAGCTTGAACTTTTTAAACTTAAAACGCTTGGACTAATCACTCATGAGGGAACAGGGCGGGGCCGCTTTGTGGCGTGGTCATTGGTACAAAAGTCAATGCGCAATCAATGCGCAATCAATGCGCAAAGGACTCGTAAATGAAAGATCTAAAAAATACTGATCGATGGAATGCAGAGTATTATAAAAGCCACTCAGGCAAGCAATTTCGAACAGGAATGGACGTTCTTAATGCTATGCAATTCAAAGAAGACGAAACCGTTCTTGATATTGGATGCGGTGATGGGCGACTTACCGTTGAGATAGCAAAGAGTGTTCCCAAGGGCAAAGTCCTTGGTATCGATATCTCCGCAAACATGATCAATGAGGCTCAAAAATCTTTTTGCGATATCCCCAATGTATCGTTTGAATGTATTGACGCTACCAAATTTGATGTCAAAAATAAATTTGATCGAGCAATAAGTTTTGATACCTTCCACTGGATTGATGATCAACTCAAGGCTCTTAAAAATATCTATGCTGCACTAAAATCCGGCGGAACCCTCTATATCAAGATGATCTCATCAAGTAAACCTCCACTATTCAATGTTATGGAACAAACAAAATGGTGCAATGAAATTCGTAAGGCTTATTTTCAAGGCCAAAGCCCTGAAACAATCAGACCATTGTTGGAGCAATGCGGCTTTGTAAACATTGATGCTCAAACAAAGGCACATGAAAGTGTTTATAAAAATCAGAAAGAATTTTGTGATTGGTTGATGGGATGGGTTCCGCATGCAACAGGTTTGACCGAAGCCAGGGCACAAGAATTTGTGTCTGATGTTACTCAAACTGCTAAAAAAGCTCCTGGGGACCTTGTGATTACTGGATATTCATTGCATGTTAGGGCACAAAAACCATGCTGATACTTTTGAGTAACGTTCATGAATATTAAAAAAAATCTTAAGCGTGTGCTTTTGCTTTTGTTGCTTTTAGTCTGTTTGTTCGGTTGGTACTTATACCATATGAAGAAAGGTCAATCAATGCCAGAATTTATTTTTCCACAACCAACAGGCTGCTATGCTGTCGGCACAAAACTTTTTGAGCTAACTGATCCTACGCGCAATGATCCTGAAACAAGCAAACCTCGCGAGCTTGTAGTACAGGTGTGGTACCCTTCTACGCTAAAGCTTCGAAGGGCAAGCCCGGGCCAAGGAAAACCAGCCGATGCAACAGCGCCGTATGCCTACGAAGCGCTTGAAACAAACAAAAGGGCTTTTGCCAAACAGGGAGTTGGTGCAGAAAAAATGCGATTGCTCGATGGCATTCGCACACATGCTATTCATGAGGCACCTGCATGTATTCAGCACGCACCATATCCAGTTGTTATTTTTGCTCATGGCAACAGTGCTCCACGTGGTTCCTACTCATTTTTTTGCGAAGATATTGCAAGCCAAGGGTATGTTGTTGCCATGGTTATGCATACGGGAGTAACATCCTTAATACGATTTGCCGATGGCCGCAAGGTTACTCCAACAAGAGAAACAAAAGTTAGCGAAGTGATCGAAGAATGTTTTGCTGATGTTGTGTTTATGCTTGATCGAGCGATAGCAGGAGATTTTGGGCCACTAACACCCGTTTGTGATTTTGACAATATTGGCATGATTGGGCATTCACTTGGCGGGATGATAACGGCCCAAGTATGCAGGCGTGATGCGCGTGTTAAAGCAGGTATAAACTTAGATGGGACGTTGTGGGGAATCAATTCAACAAAGCCTTTTCACAAACCATTCATGTTTATACAATCGCCAAATTTTTATGAAGACATGATTGGGGTCCTTGATTGTCAGAAAGATTCATTACGTGCAGTAGGGGTAACGAAAGAAACTTTTAATGGTTCGACCGAACGATTTTGTCGGTCAAACGGAAAAGACACCATTCGAATTATTGTGCATGGCGCAACGCACTTGACCTTTTCGGATGACCCGATATTAAATGATTTTTTTGTAAAAATTTTTGGGTCAGATGTTGATTTGAATAAGCTTAATTCGACCGAGGTCTTATCTTTACCAGAAAAGCTTGATGCTATACGGGGGTGCATCTTAACTTTTTTTAATCGACATTTGAAAGAGCAAAAAGCAGAGTTTTCTTCACTAGTACGGCATGATCCTGGGCAGGAAGATTTTGATTTTTATATTCCGGACAATCACCCTCAACACATCAAAAAAGAAATTAAGCCAAAGCTTTTGGACATGTATGTCGGTCAATATCGGTTTGGTGATGTTGTTTTTGCGATAACAAAAAACGGCAACACACTTTACACTCAGATAGCAGATGGACCTCAATATCCAATTTATCCAGAATCGGAAACAACATTTTTCTATACCGTTGCTGATATCCAAATATCTTTTATAAAAAACGAAAAAGGTAAAGTTACAAAATTAATTAAACATCAAAGAGGACTGAATCAGCTTGCTGAAAGGATTGATTAAAAACGAGAATGGAATCGATTGTGAAAGGTATTGATAAGTTGCTTTCTGATGCTATCTGTGCTAAATTGAATTCAATATCAATTTTAGCACAAAAAGGGGATTTTTATGTATATAAAGCGTGATTTAGAAGAAGTACTTTTGCGTTTTGCACAATTTCCTGCTGTAGCCTTGCTCGGCCCCCGGCAATCTGGAAAGACAACTATCGCCAAGAAAGTCTTTTCACAACATCGCTACGTTTCTTTTGAAGATTATCATGAACGTTTTTTCGCAACCGATGACCCTCGCGGATTTCTCAAAAAATATGAAAACGAACATGGAATTATTATAGATGAATTTCAGTATGTTCCTCATCTGCTTTCTTACCTACAGCTTGAGATCGATGAGAAAAAACGTCAAGGTTATTTTATTTTGACCGGCTCGCAAAACTTTTTGATGAATGAAAAAATTACGCAATCACTTGCGGGGCGAGTTGGAATTGTAGATCTTTTTACGCTGTCATTTAAAGAACTACAAAATGTAGATAGGCTTGCTCAAAATTGTGATGAAGTTATCGTCCGCGGTGGATATCCACGATTATATGAGCAAAATATTGATGTAGCCGACTTTTATTCATCATATATGCAGACATACGTTGAACGCGATGTACGACAACTTCAAAATGTTGGCGATATCAACACATTTCAAAGATTCCTTGGGTTATGCGCTGGCCGTGTTGGTCAAATTCTGGATTATCAAACATTAAGTAATGACTGTGGCATCACGCTTGCACAGGTTAAAAAATGGATTTCGGTACTTGAAGCAACCTACATCATAATGCTTTTACAGCCTTTCTATAAAAACTTTAACAGACGTCTTATTAGAACACCAAAGCTTTATTTTCTTGATACAGGACTTGCTAGTTCACTCTTGAAAATTTTTTCTCCAGAAACACTTGAATCTCATCCCTTGCGAGGTAACCTATTTGAAAATATGGTAATAGCGGACCTTTACAAACAGTATGCCAACATGGGTAGACGATCACCGTTGTATTTTTGGCGTGATCAAAATGGACGGCTCGAGGTAGATTGCATAGTAGATCGCGGAGTAAAGCTGATACCCATAGAAATTAAATCTGGGCAAACGGTGAGCCCAGGCTTCTTCGATGGAATAAAGGCATGGGCAGAGCTTGCAAAAAGAGATCCCGCTCAAGGATTTCTTGTATATGGCGGAGACAAAGAACCATACCAGTCAAGTGCTGGGCATGTTGTTGGGTGGCGCGATGTAAAAGACCTTGCGGTCTTAATTGAAAAATAAAAAAATCAAGGGGGGACTTGGGATGAGCTATCGTCGATTAATTTTGTCTGTATTTTGTCTATTTTTCACAAATATTTATACAAGAGATAAGGCTATTATTGTCGGTGCGACATCCGGAATGGGAAGGCAGGTTGCGAAAATATTGGCCAAAGACTACGATGTTGGACTTGTCGGTCGCAGATTAAATCTGCTTGAATCATTGAGCGCAGAAATTCCAACAAAATCTTATATCAAACAGATAGATGTAACGCAAACAGAAGCTGCAATCCAAAAGTTATCTGAATTAATTGGGGAAATGGGCGGGCTTGATTTAATTGTTATCAGTATAAGTGCAGCAAATGATAATATTGAAAGCAAAAATAGTTTTGAGGCAGATAAAAAAACTATCGCTGTTGATCTGATCGGTTTTTGGATAATGGCTGACGCTGCACTATCCTTTTTTGAAAAACAAAAATCGGGGCATCTAGTCGGAATCTCTTCCACAAGCGGTCTACGTGGCGATGCAAGCTGCCCTGTTTACAGCGGAGCAAAGGCTTTTATTTCAAGATATCTTGAAGGGGTGAGAAATAAAATGATTCAAAAAAATATTCCAATTTACGTTACAGATATTATTCCCGGATGGGTTGAGATAGAAGCTGTAGATGTGCACAAGATTCCTGGTGCTTACTGGGTGGCAACAACACAAAAGGCTGCCCAACAAATTTATGATGCTATCAAAGCCAAAAAGAAAAAGGCTTACATTACAAAACGTTGGCAACTGATTGCTCTGTTTTTGGATTTTCTTCCAGATTGTGTTTATAATGCGAACTGGTGGCCATTGCGCTAGAAAATATTGAAACTAACGAATGTTGAGGTAAAACCCCTGCTACAATCCCCAAACGGTGATAGTTTTATCTTCAACCTTTTCTTGCCTGGTATAAATCTTTTCTTCCCAGCTCTTTTCCCGTTTATCAAAAATGACCAGATGCCCTTCCGTCGCGTTAGAGGTGTCCATGTACCCAGCAGTTTGTTCAAGCCCTCTGATAAGCGTTTTTGTTTTGCTATGCCAAACTTTAAGCTCAACAACAATGCGTTGTGTTTTCCACGTAATCAGAAGATCAACTCGATCAGTACCTAAAGCATACTCCCGGTGAATCTTACCCCCGCCATTAATAATACGTTGCAAGAATGCCATGATAAGAAGATGAGGCCCGGATTCTTTGTAGGCAAATTTTTCAAGCCAAATTGCAGAATTTTCTCGATAAAATTGGGTGAATGCTGCAAGCATTTTATGCATGTCGAGTGAGCCATCCGGATTGACATACCAAAGCTGTTGCTGCGGCATGGTAAGTTGCGTTGAATAGGTAAGCGCACGTGGTAGAACCTCTTGGTAAATTGGGTTGGCAATGACCAGATTATTTTCGCGGCGAGCAACAAGCCCAAGATCCAATGCATATTGAATGTCGTCGGAGGGAAAGTCACGCGAAGTGTCAATCCCGGTAATTATTGCATCAACGATATTACGTAAGCACGGTTCTTGGAGTTTATCGATGAGTGCGTCAATGTGGGTATCACGGCGCTTGATGAGTACCTCTTTAGCTCGCTCGATAATGTCTTTGGTTATAGTTACTGACCTATCAGGGCAATCGCGAAAGCAGGCTTCATATGCAAGTGCATTAACAAGCCATGGCTGCCCTTGAGTAAGATCAAATGCATAATCGATGGCATCGTCGTCAAATTTTTGACCGGTTGCTTGTGTATGTTGCTGGTAAAGCGCCCGTACCTCATCTTTGGTGAAATCGTTAAGACGTAGAGATTCAGACTTAATATTAAATGCGCTACCACCTAGCACCATTGCTTGTTGCTCGTCTGACCAAATGCGATAATCGCGAACATCACGTACTCCTATCAGACAAACAGATTGAGGGAAGCCTTTGGGACGTTGGTCATACCCGGATCGCAACTGTCTTAAAACAGAAATGAGTGTATCACCAACCAGCGAATCTATTTCGTCAATAAAAAGAACGAGTGGCTTTGAGGCGCTTTTCGAAAACTCATTTAGCATGCTGTTTAAGCTGGAACCTGTAAACATTCCCTTCTGAAGAAGTTGCGCAAGGTAGGAAATAATGTGTTGTTCATTGGGGAGCTGTTCTTTTATGCGAGTAAAAAATTGCTCCAAGATTGTTGCCATTCCCTTAATGTAATCGGCACGTGCGGCTTGTGCTCCTTCAACGTTGACATACAATGCTGTGTATATACCCTCTGCATTTAAAGTTTTTGCAAAATTAAGCATTGTGGATGTTTTGCCCGTTTGCCGTGGAGCATGCAGAATGAAGTATTTTTTTTGTTCGATAAGAGTGCGCAGTTCATTTTCGTCTAATCGCGTTGACAATGGCAGGCAATAATGGTCTTCCGGATTTACCGGTCCTGCGATGGAAAAAAATTTCATAACATCTCCTAAAATTTACGTTTATCGTTTGGCCTGCTCTCCAAAATCCCAGAGAGCAACGGATGAGCTTAGTATAGCATCCGCAGTAACGTAAAGCTATTGCCTAGACGCAATAAACTCCATGGTTTTCTTCCAAATCAACACAAAATCATGGGGCAACTACTCTTAACTTCATAGCACTGCCCCACTTTTATCAACTTACTTTGTCAAAATTACTTTCCAGAAGATAAATCAATTAAAGTTGCAGCTGTTTTTTGCAACTTATCTGTCTGCCCTAATTTATATTCCATAAAAATCCAGTGTTCTGGATTCTGTTTGAAATATGGCTCTTGGATAGGGTTTTCATCTTTGGTAAATCCCCAGGCACAATAAGCCGTTTGCGCAGTCGTGTTTGTTATGCGCGTAGAAAGAAAAATTCGCTTACATGCACTTGGTACAATTTTAAATATCGAACTCATAAGCAATTTACCTAACCCACGATTTTGTTCAGACGGGACTATGGCAAAGCTCGGGCATTTGATGTCACCAGATGCATACGCTGGAGTAATAAAGAATTCTATAAATCCAAGCAATGTTTTTGTTTCCCCATCTTTGGCCATTACAAAAAAATGTAGGTCCGGGCTACTACCAAACGTTGAATAATCCATGATATAGATTTGTTTAATAATCAGGGGCATCATCGCCTCAACCTTTGGCCAGTCTTTTGCTTTAAGTGCATTCTTAAAACTCTGCCATTCTGGCTCCTGCGGGCTGTTTTTAAAGAGAACTTCAAATGGTTTGCAATATTCATCGTGTACGTTTGGGTCTGAATGCGTCTCAAGAAATTGTGTTTCTACTGGTGTGTATGCAGCACACGCAATCCCACAAAGACTTTTCATTGTTTTTGAAAAATCCGACGATTGTACAGTGAGCTTTTTCCACTCCAAAACTACAGGCTTGCCATGTTTATCTTTGGTTTGAAACACGCCAGATGGCTTTGAATTTGTTATCTCATTTACATGGTTCAACCACTCAGACTTTTTAACTTCTTTTGATTTCGTCATTTCTTTTTTTCTTTCAATCTTTGTTTTACAACTGTTTAACGTTATACATACACAAATGCATAAAAATAATATGCTATGCGATTAGCATAAAACATTGTACTGTTCCTATAAAATTATATGAATTAGATCCTGAATCAAGTTCATACCTGTCCGAAGTGTCTGATTGCTTTCACCAGAGCCCTGTGTCATCCTGAACTCGTTTCAGGATCCATAATTTGTATGTAATCCTTATATTTCAGATCCAAAAATTATTTCATACAAGTCGGCCCATTGCGGATTATGCTCTGAAATGAGATTAATTTTCCACTCTCGATGCCAACGCTTAAATTGCTTTTCTCTGGTAAGTGCATCATTAATGTATCTGAATTGTTCCACATAGACCAATTTTTTTAAGCCGTATTTTTTAGTAAATCCATCAACAAGTCCAAGTTTATGTTCATTCATACGTCGTTTTAAGTCATTGGTAACGCCAATGTACAAAGTTCCTAGTGGATTGTTGGCAAGAATATAAACAACGTATGTTTTCATGGTATAATGTTTTTTAGCGCTATTTTTTTTGAATGATAGTATAAAAACCCCTGATGGAATCTTATTAATCTATGGATCCTGAAACGAGTTCAGGATGACACAGGGCTTCGATCAAAGCAAGCTAACTTTGTGGTATAAAACTGCATAACAAAACACTTCGGACAGTTATAAAATAAATTCAGGATGACAAAAAGGTATTCGTGAAATATTCACGACACCGGCTAAATTAAGGGAAAGTATTCTAGCACAGCAGCCAGCAGCCACTGATGCTTAGAAACTTATATGATAACTGCGAAAACTTTCATAACGGCCCCGCTAAATTTTATTTAAGGCCAAACTATTTGTAACAACTCAATCATAATAGCCTAAAAATAGGACTCAGCCAAATAATTTTGAAAACCTTAATAAGAAGATTAATATCGTCCATGTTGAAAATTTGCTTGAACAAAAGACCACAATACATCGTTATTTTTGATTAAATATTGCAAAGTGGCATCGCTAATTCCATTTTGAGTCTCATTATGACGGTAACGGCGTCATTTTGCGTTTAACAGCAGGATTTTGCGGCTAGAAAGGCCTTATAAAATCTTCTTATAAAACAAATTTGTAATTGGCCTTGTAGTACGACGTAAAAGCACAGCACGTATTCTTCTATATATCCTTTCAAGTTCCGGCAACTGTCTTTCAAGCTCCGGCAACTGCAAGCGTAACCTCGGCAATAACCGGCTATCCAGAACTTCCGGCTCCGGGGAAGGAAACCATAACATTCTAATGAGAAAATACCCCGCAAGAACCCCAACCATTACGATATCCCCATGAACTTCATGAATCGTAAAGAGAGCAGCAACAAGTGCATAAGAAAATGCTACTTCCAAAAATATACTTAATAATCGGGTGCCGGGACGTAAATAAAAAAGATTTGTTGAAACATCCGAATATTTTTTTCTGTAGGCTTGAAACATCTTGAGCAATGCTTCAAGCGACACATTTTCAAGATATTCTTGAGGGAGATCTATTGTTGCTAGGCAAACCGGACACTTAAAATAGTTTTCTCTTATTAACAGCTGCAAGCAGTTCATATGGATTCTATGAAAACCCCCTGGTGTTTTTCCATCACTTGGATGTTGTTTCACCAGCGCTGGTGTTGTTACACCAGACCGAACTTTATTCACAGGTCGAAACCACTGGTGTAGATTAATAGGGATTCCCATTTCCCTAAAAAACCGTTCGTCATTTAAATCCTCTAGGCATATCGGGCAAGGCTCCGATTGTTCAACACATTCTTGTGACGTAGTTTGCAGGCCAGTCTCTGCCTGCGCAGACGAACTGCTAGCATCTTGTGGCTTCATGCCAAATGCTGCGTTGGTTAAGGTCAATGCTGCAACAAACAGCGCAAGCAACCATTTAGTAAATGTCTTCATACGAATAAACTCCGAGGATATATAAACAGGAAATATAAAATTGGAAAAAGCATTACGCATAATGCCAAACTCCAACATGCGGATTTAAGACAAATTCGCATGCGTTCTTTAGCTTCTTCAGTTAATCGGCTACTTGCCCGCGCCAATAGCGTTGGGCGAACAACACATCTATCATAAAGACCCTGCATTGCAACGTTATTGTTACATAAAGGACAGAGCCTGCCTGCGTTAAAGCCTCCGAAGGCATTCACTATCCAGCTAAGAATACAGCGTGTATGAAAGGTGTGACCACATGTGGTAGTTATGACATTTGGGATTCCATGGGCTAATCTGAGTCCGCGGGGCAGTTGATAATCTGAGCCATCGGCTGTAAGTAATTCTTGGCAAATTGAGCAAGAATCTCCCGCCGCAGACGAACTGCTAGCGCCTTCAGTTGGCTTCATGCCAAATGCCACATTAATTAAGGTAACTATTGCAACTAGCAGTACAAGTGACCATTTAGTAAGTGTGTTCATGTTTTAGACCTCAATTTAGCTTGCGGGGCATGCGCCCACCTGGGTTAAATAATTAAATCTTCTAATTACCGCGCCTAAAGTCCGGCGATTTCATCATGAAGATCCAATAATTTTCGTTTCACTTCTTCTGGTAACTTTTCAAATTCTTCGCAAAACTCTTCTTGTAGTTTTTTCTTCTCTTCATCCAATTGCTTTGCTAATTCTGAAAGGGTTGTTGGAGCTTTTGTTTGTGGCGCAAATCGCAACTCTATTTTTTCGTCTAAAATCCAAGAAGGGATATCGCTTATAACTATTACAGCGTCACCATTTTTTGTTGTTGGATGATAGGTAATTTTTGTTTTGTCAGACAAAATAACACTTCTGTAAGCCATACCTGTTCGTGAATCATAGTCTTCTTTTATAGTGTTGCCTTTGGCCAAAAAGTTAAAAACCGCCAGCGACTCTTGTTTACCACCGTCTAACGATCGAACAGTTGTAAGAGGTTCGAGATCCGAATCCTCTGCAGCTTCGCTGACCTCACGTATGTAAGGTTCTCCAACATATTTCCCTTGGCGTATGATATAACTTAAAAGATCTTGAGCTGTGTTTATCGGATAAGTTTGTCCAATGAACCATTTATGAGTTTTTTCCATATCGCTTTTCGTAACAGCCATGTAGGTAATCCAATCATTAACCATTCCACAAACGCCCTTTGCTGTACATACAACTTGAGACGGTGTCCCATCTAAAAACTGTTGTTTTTTAATTTTGGCAATCCCTGGTTGAATAGCCGCAGCTCTTAAAAAGCTACCGCCTAACTCACTAAGGTGTGAAAGCATATAATTATAATCACGATATGTTGGTAACCCTTTTGTGATAAGATCTGTCAACGAAGTTGCCAAATCAGGGGGAGTTATTTTCCCTTTATTGAGCAATGTCAGAAGTTCTTGAGCCTGCTTGTTAATTTTTGCACCATATTTTCCATACATCAATTCTAATATTATAGAACGAGCAACGTTTATTGATCGTGTATTTCCTCTAAACAGTTCAAGAAATTTTTCGCTCATTTTTGCTTTGTCAATTTCTACAGTTAAATCAGAAAATTTGTAATAACCAATGGAATCTTTTTCATTGATCTGGTCAATGAATTTTTTAGTTACTCTCAAATTTGTATGAGCTAACCTTATGTCATCATATGATTGCGAAAAATACTCTTCTGCAGTTTTCTTTAAAAAAACATTCAATATTTTTATAACGTAAGGATATGGATTATGAATTGTTTCAATAAATCCTTTTATATCTCTTATAATTTCCAGAGCTTCGTTATACATTTTTATTTTTTCGTTGTGCTGCTTCACCTTTTTGTTGTGTTCATTTATCTCACGCGTTACCTTCGCGTTGTACTCATCTATGCGTCTATAAAGTTCCTGAATCTGTTTATCAAATTCTGCAATAAAATTCTTATACTCTGCAACAGCGGCATTATTTATCCTTTTTTTCTCTTCTCGACTTTTAAAAAAATCTAACTCACATACACACCTCCCATTTAAATTAGGAACAGGCGGAAAATGAATTTCGCCAATCTGAGCCTTATATTTTTCAGCAAGTGCTACAAACTGAGCAAAAAATTCTCTATTATTGTATATAAATTCGGCTGAATTCATGCATGCTGTAAAATCAGCATAAGTTGGAATATAACCAAACGGTGCTAACGGCTGTGCAGATCTTTGATGAAAGCTTCGTGCTGCCTGTTCATTCATATGGGCATTGTCAGCCGCACGAGTTGCTTCAGAATCAGGCATGTAAAAATGCTGAACGTGTGGTATATGAAGGCTTGAAGATTCAGCTTTCCAATCTTCATACATTTGGTGTTCTACAAAGCGTTTTGCGTCACCTACAAAATCACTGGATGTTGGAGTTGCGCGTTGAAATGTCTGTTGAAATGTTTGAGGAATGCCTGTTGTGGAAAATGATTGAAAAGCGTTTCCAGAGGAAAAAGCATTGCCTGAAGAAAACGCATTGCCTGAAGAAAATGATTGTTGAAATGTCTGTTGAAATGTTTGAGGAATGCCTGTTGTGGAAAATGATTGAAAAGCGTTTCCAGAGGAAAAAGCATTGCCTGAAGAAAACGCATTGCCTGAAGAAAATGATTGAGGTGTACCCGTTTCTGCGCCTGTCTCTTTTATTTCAGCTTTCAAAGCATCTTTTATTTCACCCAACGTATGTTTTATTCCACTGGTATGCTCAGAAAACTCTTTAGTAAATGAATTGAGAGAACTAACCTCAGACACTACTTCAGCAAGATCACCACTAAAGCCAGTTGCTAGCTTCTCGTCCAATGTACTATCTAACGCCATGAGCCCTTTGGCTCCAAGCCTGTTGACACCCTGACTTATCTTGTCGGCGTAGTGAGCTATCGTTGCTTCCCCTTCTGGGCCGGCTATGTCATGTATAAAGTTGTTTATAGCTTTTGCTTGTGCCTCTTGTGCGATTGCCTCTGCTGCTCCAAGTCCGGCACCAGTAAAGGTACCAACACCAGGAACTACTGACCCAACAACGGCACCAATTCCGGCCTTAGTAAGTATTTTGGTACCCAATTCCGTATAGTGTGTTGCTTCTGGGTATTCGCTCTTAACTTCATTATAGGCCTGTTTTACCTGCTCACTTAGTTCAGCCAATGGTTTTATTTTGCCATCCAATGGACCCGCTTGTGCAGATTGAATAAGTAAACAGGCAAGCAACATGTAGGCCAATTTCCGATTAATATGCAAAGTACGGGTTGTCCTTGTATGCGGCATATGCGATGTGTCATGGGAAGCTTGAGTTGATAGTTGTTCGAACGAATCAAGTTGTCTACATAACTGTTCTTGCGCAACACGATCAAAAGAAGGTGCATTCGCAATCTGCGGTGTACCTTGTGCTGTTTCATGCGGTAATCGCGCAAACAGGGCAGCCTGTCTATGTGCCTGTTTTACCGCAACTCTGCGCGCTTGCGCTGCTTCTTGTCTTGTTGGTCCGGTACGACCGGCATAGACTCCATCAAAAGAAGTTGCACTCACCGCAAGAGAAAGCACAACAAACGATAACATCTTGTTCATAAAAACCTCACATTTAAAAAATAGTTAATTAAAAATATATCTCACGTTTTTGTAAAATTTACACTCACGCTTTTTTATAAAAAGTCAAAGCTTGATTTTCTTTCAACAACAAGCTGCTGTCTTGCACGAATTTTTGAAAGAATGAACGGTATAATTTTTGATTTCACTTCACGAAAGTTTTTAATCTCTTCTTCTCGTATAAAGTCAGCCGTTAATTGTGCAATATCAATTGTTTTATCCGCAAGGTTTTGACTCCTCAAAAATCCGTTCTCTCGTACAATTTCCTGAGCATGGCATGTTAGAGTTTGTTGAGTAGGTGATGGAAATAAAATTGTATCAAAACGACTTTTTAACGCAGCATCCTTTATTTCCTCGTTGCTTGCAACAAAAATAAGCATCGGCGGTAGCTTAAGTTTAATACCAGCCCCTTCTATGCCTCCTCCAAAATAAGCAGTTGACAAGTTGGCAAGATTGCCGTTAAAAACACGCTTTGCAGGGCTAATCATATCTTCACGGTTCAGCCATGTTGCTTCATCCATAAAAACAATCGAGCCCCTTTTATCTTCTATCACTTGATTACGTAAAACGCGTAAAATAGCTCCCGGACGGTTTACGCTGCCTTCTAATTCTTCAGCAGAGGTGATAACCAAATCTTCGAAACGAATACTGTTTGGAATAATTTTGTTTATCCATTCGGATAGCTTATAAACGAAGTGAGTTTTTCCTATGCCTCCCGGTCCATGAAGATGAATATAGCGAGGAGCTTCATCTGTCTTGCCTACAAGAACCTGCAAGAATTTGTAAACATTAAGTTTAATAAACAAGATAGATTTACCGCCATCCTCTTGATCTTCATAATCAGCAAAAAATTGATCGATTTGGGGGGACAATATTTCCATAGCCCGAGTAACTGAATGCTCATCAACCGGATGACCATCAATTTTTATCTCAGGTTTTGGTTTATAGGTCGTAAGGCCAAGTGCAAATTCAATAAAATCCGTACATTCTCGTTGTTGAAATTGATTGTTTCTTGCGATCATGAATTTTTCAATAATTACACGCCATAGAGCCTTTGGAATGAAACACTGATTTTTAGCAAAGCGCCCTTCCAGATCGTTGAGGGGATGTGCCGGTGGCCACTGCCAGTTGTAACATGAACGAATGCAAGGGCGACATAAAAATGCAGCATTGAAGAGTCCCGTGAAAATACCAAAACTTCCCCCCATTGATTCGGGCCCAACCATCTTTTTTATTGCGGCTACGGCACAGCCCATTAACCCCATTAATGTCATTGATTCTCTTGCCGGCTCAGTAATTGCCCAACGCCTTGCTGCTTGAAGACAATTAACGCACGCCCTTTCATAATCTTGTTGAGTTAAATAAGGTGATTGATCAGGATCTTGCAGGGTAAGTTCTAACGCCAATCGACGCAAAAACTCCCAAGAGCTTTGGGTACAAGATGGTTGTAGTGATTTATCGTCACGTATATCAATCACTATTGCAGAAGAATCGTCTGGACCAAAAACGTTTTCGGCACAACCAAGCTCGCGCATGAGCCATTCAAATTTTTTGTGTATTTTCTTTTGATCAAACGCATCGCGATAATTAATGCGACTGAGCGGATCTTGTTGTGAAGAACCTCCTTCTTCCATGGCAAGAGCACTTTGAGTGAAAGTAGATATCACGCAAAGAGAAACTACTGTAATACATAATTTTCTAAATCTTAACAACATTGTAATAACCTCCAAAATTAGAATAACCACCAAATTTAAACAAATACTGTCTGACTTTAGTCTATAATTTAAATTTAATAATTTTGTACAAATAGTCAAAAATATACTTAAAAAGCATAAAAATCCGTTTTTATGGCTCTTAGTTGTGGATATTTTGTTAAAAAACTAGGGTAAAACCCGTGGTTTCAACAGTAGAAAATCAATTTGACTTTGTTGCCTATTCCAGTTATTGTTCCCGATACAGTATTTTTATACAGTATTTTTATTTCTAAGTTTATTTTGCAAGTTTATGATGTCTGTGTTTATCACTACGAAAGTAACAACTCATGAATAAAATTTTAAGAGTAGTTTTTTTTACTTTCGGACTAATCACAATAACCAATTGTACATTTCCAATGCAGCAGCAATCTGCCAATACTGGAGACAAAGCTCTAAAAAAAGAAGAGAAATATCGCAGTTCCTTCTCAGACGAGGCCAGAGCTTCTCATATTGATATCTTTTATTCCACTTACTTCAATATTTTCTTAGCTTTACGAGAAAAAGAATTCAACCAACAACCCAATCCTGTGTTGGTATTAGAATCTGTCAATGCACACTTGCAGTACATATATTCTCACTTACAACTAGATGATATTCCAAGCACTTCCGTGCTATTTTTTTTAGTCTGCGGGGCATCCATTGACACTCGACATGCATGTTTTATTACTATTCTAGACAAGGCATTGGCCTATATTGATGAACAGAAACTGTTCAAGCCAACAGTTCGAGATCAAATTAAGAAACTTATAGTTGCAGCAAAAGCAAATCCAGCGCAACTAGCCGATGATTGCCCAGATTTAGATTTTAGGCATTTTCATCAAGAGTAATCAAAGGAATTACGCATTACACAGCTTACGTACAAAATTTGTCTAAAATTCTGTACTTTTGCCGCACAGGCATATTACATTTTGGGAAATGTAAGTATGTCCATTATTCGAAAGGGTTTTTATGCGTAACTTTCTGTTACTGTTTTTTAGGTTTTGTTTAATAGTCATGTTTTTGGGTTTTGTTGGTCCACTCGATGCGTTCGATTCTGATGGACAGACACTGCCATCCGAAGAGCAGTATCGTCATCCAAATAGCATTCCGGCCAAAGATTTTTGGACTTATGCGCAGAAAAATCAAAAAGTCCCTGGAACTTTTTCGATTCAAACTATTAAATTTTTAGAGAATCAAAAAAAGTTACCCGTTCCATTGCCTCACGCAGAACAGATTATCTTTCAGTACAGCAAAAATTCTTGGTCAAAAATGCAAGCTAATACAGATTATCGAAAGGCAACATTTGTTATTGCTTCAACTGCTAACTGTTTGGAAGGAGCAATGAATCATGGAGGCATGCAACCATTGTGCAGTGAGCATGCCGTGCAGGGCGAAGAGGCTGTGTTGTCAACGCCATGGTCCGGATACCAAAGGATGACAGATAAAAGATATGAGTTACTCAGCCACAAAACAACTTTGTTTGATGAATATTCAAAGACGGGTATTTATGACAATCTGAAAGTAGGAATTCATTTCGATGAACCTGTCTTGGGTTACTTAACAGAAACGTTGCACAATAATCCTAATTTTGCACACGTTCCATTGAGACTTACTAATGAACCATCCCTGCAGCTCATCCATCAAATTTTGGTCTCTGCCGTCGATCTTAAATCTAAACAGAACAAGAAGCTACCTGACGCCCGGCTTAATATTAGTTATATGATTCGCGGTGCAATGTTGGCTATAAATTACGGCAGGCAAGCCAGCACAAAGGCATCGCCATCAAATATCATTGTTATACCATTTCTTGGTGCCGGGGCCTTTGGCAATGATTGGCGTTGGACTATTGATGCATTGGAAGATTGCGCCGATTTGATTAAATCTCTCAATTTAACTGTTATTCTCAATGACTTTGCCTCCACGTTGAATACAGAGAAATTTAACTATCTAAAAGGAAGACCGGGACTAAAGAGTATACCAATAAAATCCAGAGCCGGCTGAAACATCCATCGCCAGCTGATATTTGAAATACAACAGCCTTTTAAGCATTGATCCTAAATAAAATCGATATAATTTCGTAGATATGCAACAGTTTGCGAAAGAAATTGACGTTCTAAAATATTTAAATATTCCTCAACGCTTTTGGGGGGATTTTTTAAGCTAAGCCTTGTTTCTCGAACTACTCGCATAACTCTCGAAGGAGCAAGGGCTAATAAGTGGCACAAAAATTTATCTGGATGCTTGGCTTCAACTCCATACTTCTTAGTAACCCTGGAAGGAAAATCAGAAAGATTAAATGTAATAATAATTTGGGCTTTTGCGCGAATAGCTGCAGCCAAAACATGCCGATCATTTGAATCTGGTAACACTATATTTTCGATTAGCTCATTATATTCATGTACAAGACAATCCCTAACGTGCATATCCATTTTTTCTTTTATTTTTTCTAGGCGCTCTTTTGTCAAATCGGGACGGTTTTTAAGAAGGCTCCGAATCCATTCTTTATGTATATCTTCAGTCCACTTAGCCTGATAAAGATCTGAAAGAGCCAATCGCATAAAGAGATCTCTTAGTGGTGCTGAATATAAGATGCAAGCGTCATAGATTACAACCAGTTTAGACATTGCAATCAATATCCCATGTTAAGTTTTTGGGCTTCTGCAGCCAATTCATCCAAGACTTTACGGCGAGCATCATCTGTCTTAGCTTTGTACAGCATTAAATCTTGAAATAAAATTTTTCTGCGAGACCCTACTTTACGAAAAGGAATTTTTTTTGATTCTAATAACTGTATGAGATATGGACGAGATACATTTAACAAATCTGCAGCTTCCTGCGTTGTTAGTTCAACTAGTACGGGGATCAATGTAACCGTATTTCCCTCTGCCATTTCTGTTAAAATGGTTATAAGAAGCTTGAATGCCGATAAAGGCAATGTAATACTTTTGCACTGTTTTTTAGCCTCTTCAAGCATAATCTCAATGGATTTCGTCTTTTTTAAAGAAACACCTGATAGAATACGACTAGATTTTCGAGCAAGCTCGATCTCTTTTTCATTGGGTGTAATAGATTCTAAGTTTTGAAACATCTGAGCAGGCATATAACATCCTTTTTATTAACCGGTTTTCAATAACTCTTTATTTCTTAATATAACAAAAATTCGAAATAAACGCAATAATCGCAATAATCGCAAGTTTTTCCACCATTCAAAGACTAAAAATTGGCCTGCTTTAATTCCAAGTATTTTGTTTCCCAATTTTTTTCTGAGAAGAGACTCCAATCCGAATCCAGCAAGTTAGGCGTCATAAGCGCCGGGGGATAAACAACTTCATTCTTAAGTTGATCTTTGCTGTACCAATTTACATCTACAATTCCCTCAACAGTTGCTTCTTCGGTTTTTGACAAACGTCCACCAACAACCGTGCAAAGAAACCATATTTTTATCATTCGATATTTGCGTGAAAGCAGATCTTCAACAAAAAGCATCCTGCCGGGTTTAACATCAAGCCCTGTTTCTTCCATAACCTCGCGAACCAAGGCCTGGGGCATATCCTCTTCAATCTCTACTCCGCCACCTGGACCTACAAGAAAACTGCTACCATCTTGCATTTTATATCTAACAAGTAAAATTTTATTATCGTGCAGGATTATTCCTGCGGCTGAAATTCTGTAAGTTCTCATAAATATCTCTACCAACTTACTTGCTCAAAAAAAACTTTTTCGAACAGTGGTTCCCGGAAATTAAAATGTTTTATTTAACGCGAGTTATGAAATTCAATAATGCTTAATGCACGCTCCCATAACGTCGCCCCGGCGTGGTTCGACAGGCTCACTATGAGCGGGTTTTAGCGGCTTGTCCGTCGTAGTTCAAAGAGAGGCCGGGCCTGCCCGACGTAGCCACGAAGGGCGAAGTCTGGGGTCCAGATGTAGTATTCGTGCCCTCTGCGAGTTGCCTAGAACTGTTTTAATCGTCTGGATCCCGGCATCCGCCGGGACGACCAAGCAACACTGCGCTAACACCATCTTATGTTGGTAAAAAAATATTGCAAAAAAAATTTTTAATTTTGAATCTTGCATATCAATTCACAGCCTATTTTGAAAGCAAAAATTAATTTCCGGGAGTTGCTGTTTTTCGAACAAGTATAGACTAAAAACAAGCTAATTTCCCTAAAAAAACAAAATCTCGACGCGCATATCTAAAAAGTGATACATTACCGGTTGGGTAAATATATTTGAAAGCATGAGGATATTATATGGGTATATCTGCTGTTAAAGTTGAAAATTTAACAAAAACTTTTTTAATACTTCAAAAACAGCATGGAGTTTTTGCCAGTCTAAAATCACTTTTTGCACCTCAGTATCAACAAAAAATTGCTGTCGACTGTCTTTCGTTCCAAGTTTCCAAAGGCGATTGTGTTGCTTTTATCGGCCCAAATGGTGCCGGGAAATCGACAACAATCAAGATTGTAACAGGCATTCTTTATCCAACATCGGGAACAGTTTCTGTTCTCGGGCTTGATCCTGTTAAAGATCGCATGGAGCTGGCCTTTCAGATTGGCACGGTGTTTGGCCAAAAATCACAGCTTTGGTATCATTTGCCACCACTTGATACATTTGAGCTGTTATCACATATTTATGAGCTAAAGAGATCAGATTTTACTGCACGGCTTGATTTTCTTGTCAAAAAATTCGAAATCGAAGATATCATAAAAACTCCCGTTCGTAAGTTGTCGCTAGGCGAACGCATGCGATGCGAACTGGTTGGATCACTTTTGCACCGACCTCAGATTCTGTTTCTTGATGAACCCACCATTGGGCTTGATGTTATCGCCAAACAACAGATGCGTGATCTGCTTGAATATTTAAACAAAGAGGAAGGCGTGACTATTTTTTTAACATCACACGATGTTGGAGATATCGAACGACTTGCTCGACGAACCATCATAGTTAATCACGGCAAAATAGTTTTTGATGATTTAACTGAAAAATTAAAAATGGCAATATCTGCATCAAAAGTTATTGATCTTGTACTTGAGGAATCCACTGAAACATTCTCCTTTCCTGCCGGTGATATTCTTGAAAAAACACCACATACGATTAAAATCCAAATTGATTCGTCTGTCGGATCAACTGAGCGATTACTCGATTACGCTCTTGAGCATTTTACTATCGTGGATATCACAATTCACGATACGCCGTTGGAACAGATTATAACCCAAATATATCAGAGTAACTTGCAATGAAGATCTGTACAAAAAGCATTTATGCATCGTTACGCAAATATCTGGCCATTGTAAAAATTAACTTTGCAAATAAAATGGCCTATCCGGTCGATATCATAAGTGAAGTACTGCTTCTAACTTTTATATTTTCGATACTGTTTTTTCTCCATCGAGCAACGGCAGCAATCACACCATCAACCCCGATAGAAAAACTCTCGCTTGCCCAAGTAATGTGGATTATATTTTTTGCCAACGTTTTTGCCGGAGAACGTGGAAAAGGCGTCTCTCACGCGTTGAACGATGAAATTCTTTCAGGACAAATCGCATATCAGCTTAATCGACCGTACTCTTACGCTATCTTTCATTTTGCCCAACATTTAGGTTCCAGATTGCCATCAATTATTTTTGGAGGATCGCTAACCGGCGCTTTTTTATACTTTATTGTTGGACTGCCAAAAATTTCAGCAAGTGCTCTGTTGCTTGGATCAACAATGTTATTCGTTGGAATAGTAATAAGTTTTTTAATCCAATTTTGCATAGGGCTGTGTGCTTTCTGGATTGGTCCCGTTGATCCATTACGCTGGATTTATATGCAAATAATGGTTGTGGCAGGCGGTGCAGCTGTTCCTGTTGCATTTTTCCCCCATGCAATAAAAAAAATTATACTTCTTATGCCTTTTTCAAACGTTGTTTACGGCGCAGCCAGAATTATTGTTGGATGCCAACAAAGCGATCTGCTTTTCTATCTTAGATTACAAATTTTTTGGCTGATTATGATGTTGATTATAGCTAGATTATTTTTTAAATTTGGAGTGAAAAATGTGGTTATCAGTGGCGGTTAAATATATAAAACTTAGCTGGCGTATTTTTCTTGCAAATTTTTCGTCAGCACTATCATTTCGTCTTAGTTTTTTTCTTTATGTTTTGGGAACTGTGATATTTTTCGGCGGACAATTTTTTATCTGGACCATTTTCTTCAACCAATTTCCAATGGTTGGTGGATGGACATCAAAAGATCTAATGTTGGTTTACTCGCTTTATTTATTCAGTCTTTCAGTTTTAGATATTTTTGTTGGGGGAGTAAGTGATTTATCAAAAATAATTAATGCCGGAAATTTGGATTACTATATTTCATTCCCCAAGCCTATCTTATGGCACGTTGCAGTGAGTAAATCAGACGTAAGCTCGATAGGTTCAGTTGTACTGAGTTTTTTATTTTTTCTCTACTCAAGTCCAATGGATCTATCAAAAGTACTGTTATTTTTATTTGCATCGTGCTTCAGCATCGTTTTACTGTTTAACTTTCTTGTGGCTACTCAATCAATCTCATTTTTTATTGGAGGATTTGATCAAGGGGCCAGCGCAGTCAGACACCTGCTGGCAATTGTAAGTCCTTATCCGTTCAGCATATTTCCAAGCCCATTCAAATACATTCTTATGACGGTTATTCCGTCATTTTTTGTTGTTACTTTGCCTGCACGATTGGTAAATAATTTTTCTGTGCTGAATCTGATAATTCTTGTGTGCGGCTGCGTCATCTCATCATTTATTTCACACAAAATCTTTAAAGCCGGACTGCGACGTTACGAGTCCGGAAACATGGTTAATGTTAGAATGTAGCATTAATACTACGAAGGGGAAGCTGTTATGAAGTCGTTTATTAACAAAAATCTGCTTTTATTATTAGGCCTGGGCTTGGTTTTTATAATCATGGGATTAAGAATCCGCTCAATTTTGACGAATGGAACCTCAACCTCCGAATCTGCTGAAATAGCACAAGATCAGCGACAAATAAAAAACTTAATAATGATTATGAATCTGCCGGGGTTTGGGGAAAAGAGTCAATTTGATGCACCATCAATACCACAGACTGAAGAACATCATGAAGCGATGGATGCAACACTTTTTGACTTTGCTATGGCATTTGATCAGGCAGCAGCACCAATTATTGTTAGCGCAAACACGCTTGTAGCATTTCTTCATTATGCACTGCTTGAGGAGAAACTGGAGCTGGCTCAAAAAGATATTGCCATTTTACATCCGGATACCCCCCAGCCACCAGATGTAACAGAACAGTCGCTTGGAGAAATAGAAGAGCATCTTACCATGTTTAAAGATGACGCCGTTCTTCTCTCTGTCTCTTATTTATTAAATAAAGATAAATGGTTTTATCTATCTGATCCCGAATCTAAAATATTTCTACTTATTCCTAAAACATATCTAAATATAAGTTGTGGCTTTGATCCAAATTTCGTCAAGCCAATTTCTGAAAATCTGACGGATATTGATCAAGCTAAAGCCTTGCACAACCATCTGTCTGACATCGTTGAAAAACAACGTTATAATCCTATATCTGAGAATGAATCAGAAGCGTTAAGTATTATTAAAAAAATGTTTATATCAAACACGCAAGAACCAAATAACTGGTGGGATATCTATCTTGTTGGAAGTGGAGCTCCTGCTCACATGGGTGGCAATGATTTTGCGGCTGTAAGTACAAAGGCTAGAATTGCCGGTTTTTCATTTGATAATTTTAAAAAATTTATCACATTTTTAAATGGTGGATCAAAAACGAAGCCGGGTGAATCAAAAATAGAGTCCGGAGGCGTAAATACATTATTCTTATTTTACATGTCATGTTTTGCTGGTGGCTATAATCAAGAGCTTGTGCGTCAAACTCTTAATGACTTGAACGCCAATTTTTTTGCGGTTGCTCATGGTACAGGAGATCAACCCGTGGGCTTACAATATTATCCAGAATTATTTCTGACACCATCTCATCATATAATATTTAATTATGTTTATAAATTTGCGTCATTTTTTGAAACAGTCAAAATGTTTTTCACAGACACAACAATTTTCACAGATAAAACAAAAAGAGCTGCACAAATCTCAAAAGATCCGCTACTCACATTAATCCGAAGTATGGTAGGGTATGAAACAATTGAAGGCAATACACAGCCTTTTATTTATATCCCAAAGGTAGGAGTTTTTGGAGCATTGAATGTTGATGATCGCATCCAAATTTTAACAAGTGCACAAGCTAAAGCGTACGAATTTGAGAACAAAGAAATTGATGCACAAACAAAATTGTGCCTCATGGTTTATCCATCGCGCATAAGCGTAAACGTTAAACTTTCTGATAATACAAGACTTGTGTCGCTACAACCACCGCAATGGGAAAAACTTGTAATTGATGGGAAAGAGCAACTCGTTGTCCCTGCAAATTACAAATCAATTCATTATTTTGAATCTGTTACAGTTAATGGAATTTTTCAAAATTTCCTATACTCTCTTCTGGAACTCAAAAGCCCATACATGGAAGTTTGGTTATTCAAAAAACTTATCTGCAACGATCTGACAAGTGGAACGCAAACGAATTTCAATTTCATGGTTTTTGGAAAATTGCCCGGAACTATATATATTCTAAAAGAAAACGCGAGCCGCGCTAGCGAGGAACCCGACTTGGCATCTACTAGTGCAACACCTACTAGCGTGCCCCCTGTTACTGACATGGCAACAATATCATCAGAATCCACTACATTCCAGCACAAACGCGACAAGCTGAAAGAAGACGTAACCAATTTATCATTCTCTAAACTTAAAAAACCGGAGGATTTTGATCATATAATTGAAAACTTGGGCTTGAAATCCGAAGGACTTATCCATGCAACATCACTTACACAAATTTTTGATATGCTTGCCCAAAAAACGCGCAAGCCAACAGATGTTCAAGAGATTGGAGCATTAAAACGTGTTCTTGAAGAACATCAGATAAAAAAAGAACCTCCAACAAAAAGAAGAGCAAGACAACATCACACTAAATAACGCTTTTATTCCTGAAGTTTTTTCACTAACTCCTGCGTGGACAACTCCACCTGTTCCCCCGTCTTCAAATCTTTTAGCGTGTATAATCCTTTGGCAATCTCATTTTCACCAATAAAGATTGCATACGGAATACCTAATTTATCAGCATAGCCCAAGCGTTTTTTCATTTTACCTTCAATGAAAGAAACTTCTGTCGCAATTCCACTATTTCTGAGTTGTGTTGCAAGCGCAAGACTTGGAGCAAGATCATCCATCATAGGTAAAATTAACACACGGGTTGGAGTGCAAGAACCGGTTTTCAGTACGCCTTTTTTATAAAGTTGATCGAATAGTCTTGTGAGCCCAATTGAAATTCCAACTCCTGGAAGCTTCTGTTTTGTGTAGTGACTTGCCAGATCATCATATCGCCCCCCTGAGCAGACTGAGCCAATTTCAGGATAATCATCAAGTCGAGTTTCATAAACCGTTCCGGTGTAATAACCTAATCCACGGGCAATTGTCAGATCAAGAACAAAGTTGGTAGCAGGAACACCAAACTCTTTAATGATTTCTGCTACTTTGCCCAACTCATTTACACCATCAATAAATTGAGAATTTTGAATGCTTAAATTTTTAAGTCCGGAGATAACATCGTCACACGATCCCATTATTTTAATAAATTTGAAAATTTGATCTATGGCCTGGGACGAAAGGTTAAGTTTTTGTAACTCATCAAGTACCCCTGCATCACCAATTTTTTCAAGACTATCAATAGTTTGCATCACCGGAATGGCTTTATCTGCTATTCCCAAGTTGGCAAAAAATCCATTTAAAATTTTACGATTGTTGATGCGAATTGTGAATTTTTCAAATCCAAGTTTACGAAAGATCATGTAAATAATGCTTGGAATCTCAGCATCGAAGCGAATGTCCAATTCTCCATCACCGATTATGTCTATGTCGCATTGATAAAACTCACGAAATCGCCCTGCCTGAGACCTTTCCCCACGATAGACTTTTCCCATTGCATAACGCCTGAATGGAAAATTAAGCTTGCCGTAATACTCAGCAACGTAACGAGCAAGAGGCACGGTCAAGTCAAAGCGCATTGCAAGATTGGTATCACCCTTTTGGAACTGATAAATCTGTTTTTCAGTCTCCCCTCCCGCTTTGGTTAGAAGTACTTCAGCTCTTTCAAGAACCGGAGTATCGATCGGAATAAAACCAAACATCTCGTATGATTGACGGATGGTATCATAGAGTTTATTAAAGACCATCTGCTCGGCCGGCAGCAGTTCCATAAAACCCGATAAGGGATTGGTCAGTATCGGTTCGTTAGGTAATGACATATTTTATTTCTTTCATATTTGGTATATTTCTTGATTTTATGATTATAAAGATAAATATTTTATTTTGCGCGTCAAGCTTAAAAGATGCTCGTAAACAACTTTCTTCTCAGGCTGCACAGGAAATAAGCCCTAGCCCTGCTAGATAATATTTGATATTATACCCCAAATACGAAACACTCTATAAAGAAACGAAAGTCCCATCATGGACAGTAATAAAATTACCATTCATACCGCATATGGCAACTTTGAAGTTGGCCAGCCATTTATCGATTTAATAAATTCACCGACCATGCAACGACTAAAAAAAATCTCAATGGGTGGGGTAACAAATTTTGTCAAGGACTCCGATTACAAAGATTACTCTCGTTATGAACATTCCATAAATGTCTTGGCATTATTGATAAAATATGGGGCAGGACTGGAAGAACAAATTGCAGGGCTACTGCATGATGTTTCGCATACCGTCTTCTCTCACGTAGGAGATGTTTTATTTAGAGGCACTCAGAGTGAGTGTTATCAGGACGATGTGCATGCATGGTTTTTGAAGCATCAGGGAATTGATAAGATTCTTGAGAAATATAATATCTCAATAAATGCGATATTACACAAAGAATGTGATTTTAAGCAGCTTGAACAAAATCTTCCTGATATTTGTCTCGATAGACTAGATTATAATCTTCAAACAGCTCTTATAAATGGGATTATCACTCAGCAAGAGTTGGATAATTTACTTAGAAGTTTAAAATTTGAAGAGAATAAATGGTTTTTTACGGATATAGAGATTGCTAAGCTTTTTGTTAAAATTCCACTTTATCTCAATGAAAAACTATGGGCATCACCGGACCAAATTCTTGCATACACGCTGACAGCCAAGGCCATGCAACAAGCCATGGATCTTAAAATTTTAACAAAAGATGAAATTAATTTTTCTGATGATTTAACTGTATGGGAAAAATTAAAAAATTGTGGAGATACGCAGATTTTGCAGTATTTAAATCAAGTTGAAAATGTTAAGCAAATTTTTCAATTAAGTTCTAATCAATTAAATTCTAGTAACAATTGCGATATGGTTTTAAGGGGAAAGTTCCGAGGAATTGATCCTTGGGTTGAGGTTAAGCCTCTTGGAAACCAAAAAGTTGATCGCAAATTAGTCAGACTTACTGATCTTGATCCCAAATTTAAATCCGAATTTGAACGTGTTAAAAATACAATCAATGCGGGATGGCGAATAAAATTGATATAATTTTCTGATATAATTATTCAACATCAAAATCAAAATAGCTGCTGTCTTCTTTTGAAGAATAAGGTTCATTTTTTAATGTGAAATGCCACCATTCTGTCGCATGAGCAAATGATTTAAAGCCGTGCTTCTCCATAACATTTTTCAGATAAGCTCGTAATGTTTTGAATGGTTCCCCTAGAAGATCATTTTCATAATGAGACGCAGTATCAAATAAATCAAAGGACGAACCCATATCAACAGTTCCATCATCTAAAAGTGTTATAGTAAATCCGTCCAGAAACGTTCGTTTTCTTTCCTGGATTGCATGAAGAGAATCTTCAATTTTAATAAGTGTAAGATCTACCGTACTACCCCTGCTATGGCCGGAACGCTCCGCTACATAACCTAGTTCAAACACCTTAGCCTTATCGACTCGGGGATAATATTGTGATTTTTTGATTTGATCAGAAGTATTTCTGCTCCATCGCATAAAATGGTTTACGGCTTTTTGAGGTCGATAGGCATCATAAACAACAAGACCGTATCCATCTTTTTTAACATCTTGCTGAACCTGTTTCAATGCTTGCGCTGCCTGTTTAGTTAGCATGATAACCGGTTTTTTGTAACCGGCCACAGGGCAGCCCACAAAATTTTCATTCGTACTGTAACGTGGAGAGATAAGAATGGTCGGATCGACTTCGTGAAGGTAAACAAACCCTTTGACTCTAGCTTGCTCAGACATTGAAAAACAGGTTGTAAAGAGATAAAAATAACTAGCTATAAGTAATAAATTAAAGCTTTTTTTCATAAAAAAAGGGTCCGTCTTTAATTTTTCAAAAAAATGGAAATATTAGTTGTATGGTATGCTATACTAAAAATCAAAATAATCCGTATTTGGTACATTTTAGTTGCAAAGGAGTTTTATGTCTACTTCAAATAATTCTAAGCGCATCGTAATTGATCCAAAAATCATGGCTGGCAAACCTATTATACAAGGAACGAGATTGACCGTTCAACACATGCTTAGCCTGTTGGCTCAGGGTATTACAACTCAACAAATTACTGTTGATTATCCTGGGATTACACAAGAAGATATAACGGCCTGCTTACTTTTTGCGGCACAAACATTGGAAAACACATCATTTGTTCCCGGTCCCATCAGGGCATAGGAACATGAAGTTTATTGTCGATGAGTGTGTTGGCCCAGCGGTTGCCATCTGGTTGAAGCAAGAGAATTATGATGTTATTTCTGTATTTAACGATATGCGTGGCGCAACGGATGACATTGTTCTTCAAAAAGCATTTCAAGAAAATCGCATCTTAATAACGGCAGATAAAGATTTTGGAGATATGATTTTTAGACAAAAGGACCAACACGTGGGAGTTGTTCTGTTGCGTTTGTCAGATCAAACAACCCCCAATAAAATTAAGGTTTTGGAATGGCTACTTGAGAATCATCATCAAAATCTTTTATATAATTTTGTTGTGGTTACGGAAAAAACTGTGCGTATTATTCAACGTTATTAAAATGCATATATGTTGTAACAGTGTAGTTATATTAAATTGCTTGTTTTCAAAAGTTAACTCAGCAGAAATTTGCCAATATGAGCTCATACCCACTTTTCAACAATCTTCCAGAACACAAGCACTTGCCTGACTTTTTAAAGAAATTTCAAATCGATTATGACAAACCCGCTCACCTTTTATCAGGAGGACAAAGACAAATTAATGCGAATATGGTAATGGATTTTGTAAGTGAACTTGTAACACGAACTAAACTTACCACATTAATTATTAGTCATGATAATGAATTGGTTGAAACGTACTCGCAAGAAGGTTTTTATGAGATAACCTCAGATCACATAACAGAAGTAAGAAGTATTGCTTACAAAATCATGTGTATTTGACCTGTAAAATATTTTAATTCACTTTTTTATTGCAAAAGCCTAAAACATTTTTGTAGCCTCGACCAGAAACAATTCAATCATATTAAGAAAAAAGAGGAGATCTATGTTTCGAAAGATTGGTCTTCCGTTAATTGCCATTGCCGGAATCTGTTTTAGCATTTTCATGATCTATATAAGCTCGCGAAAACCACCTATAAACCATATCTTCTTTCCACCGCCAACATCACCATACAAAGACTACATAGCAGGTGAAGGGGTAATTGAATCTGCTTACAAAAATATCTTAATAGCTCCGGCATTTAATGAAGTGATAACTGACATATACTGCGTCATCGGACAAATTGTTAAAAAAAATGATCCACTTTTTAAACTAAATACACAAAATTTAGAGGCTATGCTTGTCAAAGCAATTGATGAACAAAAGGTTGCGCAAACAGATTACGAGAATCAAAAAATTCAATTCTCTTTTTATGAAAAACTTAAAGATAAATCTGCAGTCAGCCAGCAAGCGTACACGAATGCATTGTATAACATGAAACTTGCACAAGAAAGACTTGAAGTGGCCAAGGATGCTGTCAACGTTATTAAAGTGAATATTGACCGTTCTACCACCCGTGCACCAATTGACGGAGAAGTTTTACAGGTAAATATCCGCGTTGGGCAGTATGCGAACGTAAATCCCTTTAATGCCACACCACTTATGAATACCAACCCGCTTATTTTATTTGGTGATACCACCACATACCATCTACGAGTTGATGTTGATGAAGAAGATTCGTGGCGTATAATCAAAGGCAGTCCTGCAACTGCATTTGTACGTGGAAACTCCAAAATATTTATCCCTCTGGAATTTGTTTATTCTGAGCCGTATATCATACCTAAAGTATCTTTGAGCGGCTCTGATACAGAACGGGTTGATACCCGCGTTTTACAACTTGTTTACAAATTTGCAAAAAATCAGTACCCAGTTTTTGTTGGGCAAATATTGGATGTGTACATTCAATCCAAGCCGAACGAGGCCGAGCAATGAAGAGTTACTTTGCGATATCAAATAAGACGATCGCAATGCTCGCACTCACAATATCCGTACTACTGTTTTTTTCAGGCTGCAAGGTTGGGCATAGATATCACAGACCAAACATCCCATTGCCCGACAAATTTGCGCAACAATGCCAAGCAAGCGATAAAGCAGATCTTGCCAAATGGTGGACTTTTTTCCAAGATCCGTATCTAAACACACTTATTGAAAAAGCGCTGGCTAACAACTATGACATGCGCATCGCCATTGAAAAAATCAAGGAGATGAGAGCTCTTTATAGAATTCAAAATGCCAAACTATTTCCGGAGGTTGACGCTACAGCATCGGCTTCCGGAAACACCCTAAGCCAAAAACTTAGCCTCGACTCATATTTACCAGACCCACATTTTGACTATTTTCAGCTTGGTTTTGATGCTGTGTGGGAGCTTGACTTCTGGGGCAAACAGACAATGGCACGCGATGCTGCTTATAACGAATATCAAGCGGGAATAGAGAGCATGCACGATGTTTATATTATGCTGCTGGGTGATGTTGCAAAAACCTATATCGATATTCGAACGCTACAAAAAAGAATTGATCTTTTACAACAACAAATTGATATTGACACCAAGCTGCTGTTTTTGACTAAAGATAGACTACAATCCGGAGTCGCAAGTGAAATTCCTGACGTTGAGCAGTTAGCGGCATTGGATGAATCCAAAAGCCAGTTGGTACTTTTGCAGATATCATTTAAACAGTCAGTCAATCGATTAGCTGTTCTGCTTGGAGAAAATCCGGAACAGTTTGTTTTGCAACCGGGAAATCACGCGGTCCCACAATCAAACAAAGCGTTGGGAATTGGGTTACCATCTGAGCTTTTGCGCAGAAGACCGGATATCAGAAAAGCAGAAAGTTTGCTTGCTGCATCAGTGGAGTATGTTGGCCAGGCAATAGCAGATTGGTTCCCAAGTTTTTCGCTCTTAGGAAACGTTAATACTGAAGTAAATAAAGTACCTAACTTATTTAGCAACGGCAGCCTGAGCTGGTCATTCGGACCTTCAATTCGATTGCCAATCCTTACATTCGGACGTATTAAATTTAACGTGCAAGCAAAAAAATCTGCAGAAAAACAGGCATTGTTAGCCTATGGACAAAGCGTTGTTACGGCACTGGGGGATGTAGAAAATTGGTTAGTCTCCTATTTCAATGAAAAAGATCGAAAGCATGTTCTTGAAGAAAAATTGTCCGCAGCAACAAGAGAACGTGATCTGGTTTATTCGCTTTTTCAAAGCGGCTTGGACAATCAGACACAGTACCTATTTGCCGAAAAAAATCGTGTCGCAATAGAATTAGAATTGACCGATGCAGAACAATCGGTAAGTACCTCATTAGTCTCTGTTTATAAAGCGTTGGGCGGAGGATGGTAAATCATGTATAAAATCGCATTAAAAATGCTTATTGAAGACTCGGCAAAATTCATCGGTATGGTACTAAGTCTCTCATTCTCAGCCATTATCATAACGCAGCAAACTGCAATTTTCAAAGGCGTTATGAAACGCACGTACAGCACAATTACTGATACAGCGGTAGCCGATATTTGGGTCATGGATCCAAATGTAAAATACATTGATGATATCCTGCCATTGCGTGATACAGATCTATTTCGTGTACGTAGCATACAGGGCGTAAAATGGGCAGTTCCATTTTTCAAGGGACTGATTCGCGCAAGAATGACAACCGGGCAGTTCCAAACATGTATTCTCATTGGCATTGATGACAGCACACTCATTGGCGCACCTCATACAATGCTTGAAGGAAAAATCGAAGATCTGTCTGGACCGGATGCTGTAATCGTCAACAAAGTAGGGACTGAGGATAAATTAGCACGTTACCAAGGACCGGGGCTACCCAAAATACCTCTTCGCGTAGGCGACCAGTTAGAGCTCAACGATCAACGAGCCAATGTTGTAGGCATATGCGATGTAACACGAACCTTTCAGGCACAACCGGTTATATACACAACCTATAACCAAGCACTGAAATACTCACCCTTTGAAAGAAAACTGCTTTCATTTATCTTAGTAAAATCTGATGGTACGGTTCCCATCAAAGAGCTTTGTAAAAAAATATCGCAAACAACGCATTTTGCAGCTTACACAAAAAAAGAGTTTGAAGAGATCACCATGGATTATTACTTAAGAAACACGGGTATCCCAATCAATTTTGGCATAGCCGTTCTTTTAGGTTTACTTGTTGGCGCGGTCATTGCCGGACAAATTTTTTACAATTTTATCTCTGATAATTTAAAATATTTGGCACTCTTCTTAGTAATGGGCGCGCCTCGATGGCTTTTGGTACAGATGGCGCTCCTGCAGGCCCTTTGGGTGGGAATACTTGGCTGGAGCATAGGTAGCGGATGTTCGGCACTTATCGGATTTTTAACTCAAAAAACCGAACTTTCATACCATCTTTCCTGGGGACTCTTTTTAGGAACAGGATTTACTATCATCTGTATCTGTATTTTTGCATTATTAGTAAGTATCGCGAGAATTTTCAAAATTGAGTTGGCAAGTGTTTTTAAATAGCAAGTGTTGTTAAATAAGTAAATATTTTTAAATAATAAACGTGTTTAAATTAAGCGTGTTAAGATAATGGATCAGATAACTATAGAGTGCAAAAACATCGCCAAAACATTTGGCAAAGGGGAGACAGAGGTTCAGCCACTGCGTGGGATTAATTTGGTTGCTCACGAAAATGAGATCATCATGTTGATGGGTCCTTCCGGATCGGGAAAAACAACACTTATCTCAATCATTGGTGGAATTTTACAACAAAGCTCAGGCGAATGTGTCGTTCTGGGCAAACCGATCAACAGCCTTGCTGAAGAGGAAAAAACAAAATTTCGCGGACAAAACATTGGCTTCATGTTTCAGTACTTTAATTTGGTTCCAACTCTTAATGCACTTGAGAACGCGGCTATCCCACTGATGCTCAATGGAATCCCAAGAGCACAGGCAATGGAAGAGACTAAAAAATTCTTGCAAACTGTTGGGCTTGAAAAACTTGTCTACCAAAAACCAAGTAATATTTCCGGCGGAGAACAACAACGAGTCGCGCTTACTCGCGCTTGTATCCATCACCCCAAAATTATTCTGTGCGATGAACCCACAAGCTTTTTGGATCATGAACGAGGCAAACAGATTATGGAGCTGCTTCAAAAAATCAAGACCGAAAACAAATGTACACTCATTGTTGTTACGCATGATCCAAGAATATTAGGATTTGCTGATCGCATCATAGAGATTGAAGACGGGATGCTCAAAAATCAGCCGCTTAAAACAACTACTGAGTTAACCTAAAACCAACTTCTGGGAGCCTTAACCCAACTTCTAAGAATCAGCAGGCTCTTTTTTCTTAATATAATCAAGAACAACTTGCGCGCCCTGTTCCGGATTATTTATCTTCGTATTGACGATAAGATCATAATCAAAACGTGGATAAACGTAGTACCCAATATTTTTAGGAAACTTTTGCAGGGCAACATGTTGCGTTTCAGACAGAAGACACATATGATTTTTTTTGTATTTTGGCTGCGAATACTCTGCAATCACTTTATGCACATTACTGCCATTTATATATTCCAAGAAGTCTTCCCCTTTATATTCGGCAGAGATATCAAAACAGTGCATAAAATTAATCACAACCCAGTCAAACTCTCGGTGGGTTCTTTTCCGTTTAGCCAAATTACGTTTTTGTATTCTATCAACCAAATCATTCCATGGACAGTACGCCAAAACATAAGTAACATCCACACCATCCAACTCAGGAAGGCTACTTAAACAGTCCACGCCCTCCCAAAGATGCAAAGGTGACTCAAGAACAACGTCCTGACCCTGCAATGCAATCCTTTTTGCTTCCCTGTACATTTTTGAGGTTGGCTCAATGGCAATGCCTTGTCTTAAATCGTCATAAAACTTTTTTTGAAACTTATATTTGCTTTTTTCACTTAAAAAATCAATAAATTTAAAAAAATTACGCATCACCAATCCGCTAACAAAAAATGCCAAAAATTTACCGTAATGTTTTTCGACAAATTTTTTAAGAACCAACGGCATAACATACTCATCAAAATTAAACGATTTTGCATTAAGTTTTTGCGCTATCACTTTTGCCATTGATGACTTACCCGAAGAGCACGAACCTGTTACAAAAATAATTCTCCCCTGCTTCTCTTGTGACAAAGAAGGTTGTTCCCAAACAGCACTATTAAGAACATCTTTGTTAAGAACATTTTGCTGGTTTCTCTCATGATCGCCTGTTGCTTCCAGTGAGAATACCCAAACAGACAGAACAAAAAGATATTTGAAATTTTTAAACATATCGCTCCCCCCTCTCCCCGCAACATAGTTTAACTAATAGTAATTCTAGAAAAGCACCCAACGTAAAGTCAATATATTAGCGGATTTTGATGCCAGGCGTACTCAGAAAGCAGCTATGCCCCGCATTCAGCCCCCTCTAAACCCCACTTGATATATAGCTAATTATAGGGTATATTCAATACATAATAATTATTTATTTATTAAAGATTATTAGAAAGTTAAGCCCATGAAAAAAATAAATAAAACTAAATATGCAATCTTGGGCATGCTGTTTGAAAAGCCTAGATCCGGATATGAAATAAAACAGTTCATGCTTGAATCAACAAACCATTTTTGGCAGGAATCCGACGCTTCAATTTATCCCATGCTCAAAACCTTACAAACGCAAGGATTGGTTACATCACGAAGTGAATTTGTTGGCAAACGAGAGCGCCAAGTTTTTGAAATAACGCCAGCAGGGAAAAAAGAGTTCTCTGTGTGGCTTGCACTTCCAGCAGCAGGAGAAACACATCGTAGCGAACTGCTCTTAAAACTTTTTTTTGGTGCCAACGCAACAAAAGAAGACACCATAAAACAACTTCTGCTTCACCAAAAAAAAATCAAAGCACTGCAAGAACAATTTAAAAATATTCAAGAAAATGTGTTACCACAAATTCCGAATGAATATCCACACAAAATTTATTGGGAGATGGCGTTGGAAAATGGAATATTAAGCGTTGAAGCTGAAATAAAATGGATTAAAAAATGTATACAAAAACTAGAAACTAAAGAGCCAAAAACTAAATAGAAAGGTCATTTCATGAATATTACAACAGAAACAAGAACTGATTTTTTACACTGGTTATCAACAAAATTGTATCTGATCAACATCGGTATGTACGCAACCATAGGCTTGATCATGGTGCTGCCCGTTTTTCTTGCCAAATTTTTTGGAATTAATCCATTTATAGCAAGTTTTGCTACATTTTTTGTCGTCTCGTTTTTACGCGCAGCCTACGAAAGTTTGGTTGTTTATGAATCTTCCGTAAAAAACCTGTCTCTGCACAAAATGCTCCTTCTTGTATTCGTAACGGCAAGCGTCATGTCACTCGTTTCTTATTATCTAAAACCAATGCTTGGATATTTTTCAATCCCTGTGGCCATACTCATTTCGCTCAGAGTCGTCGCTAAATTAAAGGCAGCGTTGTGGCCAGCACACGAACGTCCGGGCTTTTTTCATGAATTGCCCGGAAAATTGGACCTTAATAAATTTGGCATGTACGGCTTTTACGTTTTTCTTGTTGGTATAACCTACATGGGTTACGGCAAATATGGCTTTGATTTTAATTATGCTTTTGCAGTGGCATTTTTTATCGGCATGATGTTTGAAGAATTTTACAATTTCACAAAAATCTATGATCAGGAATTAGCAGCCAAATCATTGGCTGCTATGATTATCTGGTCAGCGTTTTGCGCCATTACCGCCTCTGCGCTTGTTTGGGTTATGGTGGGCATAGCTGGCATATCTGGCCAACCCGCAACAATTATCAGCGTTGTTTTATTAAAGTTGATCCAGCCGCTGGGATCGCGTAAATTTATTTTGGGGTTATGAATAATATTGAACTGAATTTAATTTAAATTTTAGAAAGGCTTATGATGGAAATGTCACATTATTTTTATGCTATGATGCTTGGTTTTGGGATTGCTGCTAATGTCACCACAGTTGTAGCTATGCGGGACATAGATGAGGATAGAAGCCCTATTGCTATGGGCATGGGGGATAGGGTTGATGAATCAACCCTTAGGGACAATTATTCTTTCGAGGAGCTAATGACACAGCCGATAGAAAAACTCAAAGTACTAGGCAAAGCACTTATGGCAGAGGCCAGCAAAGAAATAGAGGACGGCAATTGTCTCGAACGCGACTGTGTCATATGCTGTTGTCAATGCATACCTATTCTTAACAAACTTAAAAATAAACTTAAAAGAAACTTTGACGAACTTTCTGCCCTTGTTGATACAAATGAAGACTTTCCTGAGAAGAAAACACTCATTACCATGCACATATGTGCAATTGCCGAAACTAACGCTTGAATAATTAAAATCAGACGGATAGTTTGCCTTGGTTCTTGTGTGGGTACTTGTGCGCTTTGTAGCTTTTGTTTACATGCAGTAAACAAGGGGGCATTATTTTGTTTAGGATTTGATTTGTAAATCTAGGAAATCTATCAATTGGAAGGACTAAAGCTATGAAAAAGTTAGCAATCTTAAACCCAACATTCATTTTTTTGTGCAGTCTAATTACATTTTTTGTCGGCTGTAATTTTTTTAGTAAAAAAACAATCGATGTGTCAGCAAAACATGATTGGATAGTCGCAAGTGATCCAGCTAAAATCAAAGCCACTAACGAATATGATGTAATCGTCGTAGGTTCAGGCATTGGTGGTCTATCATGCGCCTCTCTGCTTGCCAAAGATGGCTTCAAGGTTTTGGTTCTTGAACAACACAGCAAAGTTGGCGGATATTGCGCATCATTTCAGCGAGACGGTTTTACATTTCCTGCAGGAGCTCATGACATCAGCGGCGTAGAGAGAGGGGCCATTAAAATGCTTTTGGATAAGCTTGATCTAAAAAAAGATGACCTCTTTGTTCTTCATACGCGCACCTATTTTCTCGGAGATAAAAAAATCTCTTTTACCGGAACAAAGAATGATGTTGTACAAAAACTGTCAGAACAATTTCCAGATGAGAAACAAGCAATAGTAGCGTTTTTTGATGAAGCAGAAAAAGCTTTTTCTGAGGATATTGCCTGCAGAACAGACCCTACAAAGCCTTGCCCTACATATAACCAGTGGATGCAAGTCACCTACCAACAAAAACTTGATGAATTTTTTCATGATATTCAATTAAAAACGTTTTTGTGTTCATTGCTTGGATACCTAGGTACAAAACCAGAAGAAACAGTTGCCGGCTATGCCCTGATGGGATGTTTAGGATATTTTATTTATGGAGGACATTATCCTAAAAAAGGCGGACAACTTTTTGCAGATGCATTAAAACAAGTTATCGATTCTAATGGAGGAACAGTCCTGACAAGCACAAAGGTTGATGAAATCCTGGTAACAGAAAATCACGTTACAGGCGTTCGTGCTGGTGATAAAGTGTTTCTCAGCCCCATTGTTGTTGCTAACGCCAATGCAAAAACAACATTTTCAAAACTTATACCGCATGGGGTTCTTGATCCAGCCTTTGTCGATGCTGTTAATAACTTAAAAATGTCAAAATCTTTTGCTGCTGTAAATTTTGGAGTCGACCTTGATCTCTCATCTTTGACTTCAATCTTTGAAGGTTTCTTTATTAATTCAAACGCGGATGCAACAACTGCACCACATGGCAAAGCAAGCATCACAGCAGGGTTTCATGCCGAATATGCAGATGTTCCACCGACAGAAACCCCTGAATATGAAAAATACAAAGAAAAATTCACAGATGAGGCGATTACAAAAATTGAAAAAGTAATTCCAGAAATACGCAAACACATTATTGTCACAAGTGTTGCCACCCCAAGAACATTTGAGCAATTTACTTCGATGCCTGAGGGCGCAATATACGCCTTTGACCAATCGATAGGAAGTAAACGTCCATATTTTAAAACCCCGATTATAGGACTTTATTTGGCAAGTGCATCGACACTGCCAGGTGCAGGAGTTGAGGCGGTTGTGGCGTCAGGATTTATTTGTGCACAGGATATTTTGACTAATAAATCCAGCGCTTGTGGAACACGCGAGCGTGGTGCACACAAGATTGATGAAAATTATGCTGCAAAAACAGTAAAGAACGCTCTGGCATTACCAGGGACTGTTACAGCACAAAAACTTAAAGGCGGATACTCCGGAGCTCCTCTTTTTACCGTTACCGCTGATTCGAAGAAATATGTTGTTCGCTTTCTTGAACATAAATCCAAAGAGGACCGGGAACAAGAGATATCCTGTTTAAAAACTGCATCAGATGGAACATATGGGCCGCACATTTACTTTGCAGATGTCGATCACGCCGTTATAATAATGGAATATTTACCCCCCCAAAGGATCTCAGGTGAGCAAAGAGACTCGAAAGAATTGTACATAGCCCTAGCACATCTCTTACAAAAAATTCACCGCGGACCCAAATTTGCAAAATCTCTGAATGTTTTTGACTGGCTTGAACACAAACTGCAAGTAGTTAAGGATATTTTAAAATCTAAAAACGTTAAAGGTATTCCTGTAAACAAGCTTGAGGAAATCACAGTAACGTTGCGCAAAGCGCTTTCCCCACACATGACTGTCACGCCATGCCACAATGATATGAATCCCAATAATTTGCTATTTTTAGGAGATAAATTTAAAGCTATTGATTATGAATTCGCAGCACAATCAGACCCTTATTTTGATATAGCCACCATAGATATTTATTACTGTCTTTTTAATCCTGCTTTTGAACATGTTTTGTTGTCAACGTACCTTGAGCACAAACCCTCTTTGCAAGAAGAAGCAAAATTACATTTGATGAAACAGGCTGCTTGGATTTGGTATGCTTTGACATTCTTAGAACTGGGTTCGGAAAAAATAGGCGAATATCCAACAATGCAGATATCTTCCTACTGGGACTTTTTACAAGAAAGAGCTACCGGTAAAATAGGTGATTTTGAAAATCCGGAACATAAGATAAAGCTTGCAAAAATTATGATCAACACTGTAATTGATAATTTTGAAACTCCAGAATTTCGTAATGCAGTGAATTTGTTGAGTAAGTAAGGAAAGGGAAAGAGTCTACCCTAGCAGAGACTTAATTTTATTATAAATGTCTTTTCTGGGCCCAACTGCGATAATATAAATCGTTATTTGCTCATGTTCAATGCTATAAACTACTCTAAATTCACCAACTCGCAATCTATACAAATCATATGACTTTGATTTGAGTTTTTTTATGTTCAGATTTTCAACACAAACACTCAAATCATTTATTTTTTTAATTATTTTCTGAGACAAGCTCTTATCAATTGAGCCAAGATATTTTAAAGCATCACGAGAAAAATCAATCTGATAACTTTTGAGACATGGATGTACCATGACACTACTTTTTTTTAGCCAAAATTTTTTCAACCTCTTGCAAAGAGTATCTCTTCCCCCTTTTTTTTATAATTCTCTCTGCATTAGCTACATCGTATAAATCTTCTAATTCTTCTAGCAGAGCATCAAATAATTTGATATCAAGTATCACACCTGTTTTCTTCCCTTTGTTATCAACAATATATTGAGCGCTTATACCCGATGCTAAAGATGTATGCATGGTATCTCCCATTAAAATTACATAAACTGTTATCATCACAAAAGCATAACATAATTCTTGAATTCATTCATCTAATTTGGTCGCGAATTAGGCATTATTCCAAAGAAGCTATGACTGATTTAAGCTCATCAAATGAATCCACCAAATAGTCCGGCTCTGATTGTTCCAAAAAAGCTCTTGTATTATATCCCCACGTTGCAGAAATTACTTTTACGCCAGCTTTTCTGCAAGCATAAATATCATCAATCTCATCGCCAACATAAACAATTTCGTCAGGATTAAGTTTATGAATCTTTAAAAATTTTCTTATTGTGCCATCTATCCCCCAAAACCAGCTAAATCCATCAGAATAAACGCCTTCAAAGATTGGCAATAGTCCAGCTTTTTCTGACTTGTATTTATTTTCTTCTACTGTTAGTCCATTTTTTTCTAGCGTTCCCATTACAATGTCTCTATCGCCTGCTGTAATAATTGCAAGCTTGTATTTTTTGTCAGCCAAATAAAGCAGCAACTTTTCTGCCCCAGGAAAAATAGTTATTCTATCAATGTTTGCTTTAAAATAGTCCATGCATTGCGATGGCCACTTAGGCATAGATAGAGACGCCCAAAAAGTTCCACACAAACCAAGATGGTCCTTAATAATTTTTGCCCTTCCATTTTCACGAAATTCTTCTTTTTCAATCGGATTACATTGAAGTTTTTCATTAATGAATTCAATTGTTAAAGGCAACGTGTCTATTAAAGTCCCATCGGAATCAAAAACAATCCATTTTATATTCTGAGCTGTGAGAATTTTGTAATTGCATTCTGTACCTAGACATAATAAGATAATTAATAATAACAACGTCGTAAATCTCATGACTACTTCCTCCCCTCATCTATCAAATCAGATTACAAATGCTGAGTTAGCATAAAACAAAAGATTTGTGAAAATCAACAATTTAAGATTAAATATGAGAGTTAATAACTTTTCGAGTTACAAGCTATTCGAGTTAAAAACACTTCAAACAACGATCTAATCTGCTCCGGGTTTTCTATCCATGGAAAGTGTCCCGCATTTGATTTTATGAATGTTAATTGAGACTTTAATATATAAAGAGGCTTGCTAACCAACGAGTAGTTAACAAACCTCTTTATATATTAATTCGTCTTTATTAGTTCGTCACGATGTTAGTTTGCTGTTAGTTTCAAGTCTTTCTCTATAGTAACTGTTCTAGTATCCTCATCAATGCTTATGGAGCTTGAATTATTATTTCTGGGATCTGTCACTGTTATTGTTGTATCTTTATGTCTAAGAAAGCGTATGTGTCCACTAGGCTGATTAAACGTAACCCTCATCTGAGCGGTTTGATTCGAATTCACGGTAATTTTATGATTGTTCGTATCTGTTACAACAACTGTTACACCAGATTGATTATTGATGGATATTGTTTGATCGCGCTGTCCGTGATGCGCCAACAGATAACTCAAAGAAACCATTGATACAATAGCTATTGCTAATAACTTTTTCATTTTTATCCCCCTTAATCCCTTAAAACTTTTTTTAAAGATTTTTCCATAACGACTCTCTGTTTTAAACCCCCTTTCTACTTTTGAATTTTAATTTAATCACAATTACTCGCCAATCTATCATCATCTTACATGTTTTATAGATAAATAGTAAATAAATTTATTACTTTAACCCCTAAGAAAAGGGAGTAACCCTGAACGTCAAGCTTATTCCATGGCAAGACGAATCTCAGGGGTATGCGCATTATTCATCGATTTTGAGTTAAGCAGCCATTTAAAACATGTAAACCATTGAATCTGTAACTTAAGCGGACTAATTTTGTCATCTTTGGATATTAAACAAAATTTCTTTTGAGCATTATTCCAAGTCAAAACTGTATCATGATAGATAATTCGGTAATGGGCTGTTCCCAATAGAGTTCTAACACACTCTTCTAAATCAAAATCACATGCATCTTGCTTTTGGGAAGCAAAGGTTATTTCCAATGATTCATTAATGGTGAGATACTCTCCAATATGAGAAATTAGGGTTGATGGAAAACCTTTAGGAACCGAATTATTGGTTTCACTTTTTTCACACTCAAGCTTAAGCTTATAAGCATGCGCTTGAAAAATTGATGCATTTACAAGTAATACGGCAATAAAAACTACAAATATCTTTTTCATAAAATTCTCCGCGGCGAATAAAACCAAAACCACACATATTAAAACAATACGTATTTATCAGATATCATTTGCAATACTCTTAAGTTTACTTACTGTATCCAAATTCGATCCACGGTAAAGCACTGTGACATTCAATCCGTATTTTTTAACATAAGCTTTTACGGAGTTCCGAATTGCATCTACCACATAATCTACGGGATTTTGAAATACACCAACACCCATAAGTGTCAAAAATACTCTTGAAGCTTTTAATTTTACAGCGGCAAGTAAGGTTCCATCATAGGCAACCTTCAGGCAATTTTTCACATTGTCGATGGGATTGCTGCCAGCGTAAGCTGCAACAAAAGGGACATGTACAACTTGATTGGGAACATTATAAACAGAAAGCTCTGAATGAACAGCAATCAAAATATTACTTATATCACCGAATAAGGCTCGCGTTGTACCAAGGCTAATAGGCAATAAAGAATCTTCGAATAATTTTTCGAATAATTTTTTATTCTTATTACTTTCGCGAACCAAACTTCCAAGCTCTGTGGCCATTACGACAGCACCTGCTTGTGCACCGCCTTCAGTCCAAGTCCAAGGCAAATTGTCATTGGCCGCAATCTGAAAAACAGCCCCATTATTCTCAGGCCTTTTCATAAAACCTGCAACATCAAGATTGTTGTCAGCAATTACATTAAACGCCGGTTTTGCACCAATTTTTCCATTATCCTTCACGTCAGATTCAAGCTCAGACAATTTCAAAAATTCACATGTGCAGTACTTCTTACCATCAATAACAATATCTGTGTTATTATTTTTTAAAGCAGCATTTGCTTGCTCAAAATTTATTGTCATAAACAATGCTGCAATAATCGGCAACAAACAAACTATTGATGTCATGATAAATCTCCTAAAAGTGTTAAAGTTCTATTAAAATCAATTTGCTTGCAACTCTTCCTCCGATAGCAAACGTCATTTCATCAGGATTAAGATATTTTTTAGCTACAGAATTTACATATTCTAGAGTCAATTTATCAATCCTATTCAATACTTCGTTGGGATAATCAAATGTTTTATTACATGATATAAAACCACGATAACTGTGAAAAAGACTATTTGCTGTTGCAAAAATTTTGGCAAAAGACGTTCTGAAATTCTTTTTTGTAACATCAAATTCTTCTTGAGAAATTCCGACTTGCGAAAAATCATGTAAAACTGCCTTGATTTCATTTTTAGCAAGGTCTAGTTTTTCTGGTGATATTTGCGTTGTTATCGTAATTGTGCCCTTTATTAAGGACGAATTAACACTAGCTTCCGCATTACAATAATAAAATAGTCCAGACTTTTCTCTAATCTCGTTCAATTTTAGATTCAAGTAGATAGATAAAATACTTAAGGCAGAGGCGTCATCTGTTCCATCATAAGTAGAGAGTCTTGCTGCCATAAGCATTATCTGTTCATCAGGATGCTGCTTAATAATTTCCTTGGCCGGCTTATTTGAAATATCTTCAACGTTTACTTTATTTCTCAAATCATCGATGTTTGAGGCTGAATCATTTTTCCATGATCCCCAAATCTTTTCCATCTGCTTAACAACTTGCTCCGGAGTAATATTTCCAACGACAGTAAGAAACATGTTTTGCGGGGCAAACCACTGTTTATAAAAATTCACGATATCTTGGCGTGAGATTTTCTTTAAATCTTCAATGATCTGTTCATCATTCTGTACCCATGGATATTTTTCGAATAAATATAGGGTAAGGGCTTCACGCAAAATATGTCCAATATTGTCCTGATCTTGCTTTGTCAGCTGAATATCATTATTAATCTCACGATTAACGGCATCGACTGGGTAAGTTGGGTGGATGAGGATATGCAGTAATTTTTCGGTTACTTTTTCAATGTCGCAAGACAAGCACAAAACCATTCCATCTGAAACCCTACCCGTTGCACCCAATGCATCAAAAAATTCAGTGTTCTCTTTGCTGGTAAATTTTTCAGGATGGCTTTGGTCACCCTCTGTTTCTTCGGCAATGAGACTGAACACATATCCTGGTAGAGAAGCTTTGTGCTGCTGCGCATAAAACAACTCTAGATACTCAGCATTTTTAAATGTCAAACCAATATAAACATTTGGCGATGTATCTTTTTGCTTGATGTAGACAGTTAGCCCATTGCTTAAAACTGTTTGAATATCCGGTTTTTCATAATTAAAATCAATCTCTTTGGGCGTAGGTAATGTTAAAAGCAATTTTTGCTCATCAAGTTTAGACTCACGATTTTTATTTTCAAGAAGTTTTTTCTCGTACTGATCGATTGAATTTTGGAGCTCAATCCACTCATTTTTTTCGTTTTCTTCAAGAGGAACGGAATTTAATTGATGGTACCTGTTGGGTTTTAGGAATGTCTTGCAGAAATCTTTAATGTCTTGCGATGTAAGTTTTTGCGCAATTTCAAATCTATCAAAGGCCTCAAATTCATTTTTGTTGATATTGTAACTCGATAATATCGAAGCTATTTCTCTTGGGTATTCAAAACTACCAGTAAAAGATGTTTTAATTAATGCCTTGTAGCTTGATAATTCTTCCTGCTTAGCTCCGTTACTGATCAAATCACGAACTTCGTTCAAAATGATTGTTTTGACTGTTTCAACACATGATCCCGGCTGAAGTGTTTTTCCAAAATCTTCGGTTTTTGGTTCAAAAACCACAGAAAAATCCCCTAAATCCAAAAGCTGAAAATCTATTACACTGTTATTAAAAACCAAGCCATAACTTTCTTCTAGTTTTTTGAGCCGTTCATTTAAAAAGTAACAAACAGCGTCGGACGCAACGTTGGCATTTGCATTCTTTGCTCCAGGAGTGAGCCACCACAAGCGAACCGAAGGACCTTCTGTTTGCGTATGTACAGTTATATAGCCTTGAATAAAATTGGGCTGAAGATAGGCGTCCGCACAGTAGATTCTTTTGGTTGGATTTTGTTTTGCCGGCATAGTTCCAAATAACTTGTCTATCTCCTCAAAAAGTTCAGCTTGGTTGATGTTGCCAACAATAATCAAAGTTGTTTTTTCCGGCGTGTAATTTTCTTGGTAAAATTTTCTCAGGTCAGATGCACTGGCATTTAGTAAGTCTTCGCAAAGTCCACCAATAGCATGAGCGTATGGATGATTGAATGGAACACATACCGCAAGGGATATGGAATCAGCATCCTTTCTGTGCAAATTAATCTCACTGACAACAGTTTTGACCTCAGAGTTAAAATGATTTTCGTCAAAGCTGGCGTTTTGTACGCAGTCAGCGAGAATGCCTAAAAATACTGCCCAATTTTTATTATCTGTTTGGGTAACGTATACAGTTTGATCGTGGCTTGTGAAAGCATTAAAATAAGTATGCCCAAATTTATCGGCGATTAGATTAATATCCACTTCCGAAATCGCTGGCGTACCTTTAAAAAGCATATGCTCAATCATGTGCGCAAAGCCATATTGACCTTCATGTTCATCTCTTGATCCAAAATCAACAATAACATTAAGACTAACTTCAGGTGAGTTTGTTATTGGATAAAAAAGGACAGTAAGTCCATTTGCTAAGACCTTTTTTTGAATCAATGATTTGGCTGTTGTAATCAAATTGCCAACTGACTGATCAACGGCTGATTCTAGCTTTATTGATTCTGGCGTTATAATGTTATCAGTTGGATACAATCCAAAACTAATTGTGCTTAAAAAAATAAACGAAAACAGTTTAAAATTTTTTCTGCAAAACATATTATTTCCTAAAATAATTAACCCAAAATAATTAACATTATTATCACAATTTACACCACAAAGTTACCATGGTTTGCAATAAGCAACAAGCGACTACCACAAGCCAATTAACTGAAAATACTAAGACACAAAAAATTATGTTTTTTATTGCGAAAAATTACTAGTGTGATTTTTTAGAACCCAGCCACGGTCCTGCAAAGCCAGCAACCCGTTGCGATATTTAATGCATTTGAATATTTTTGCCATATCAGTTAGCCTTAAATGCATTAGAGCTCGTAAATTTTAATAATAATATAAACCCGAAAGAGGCTGCATTGTTTTGGCATTTAAAACATTCAAAAGCAAAATTTATACTTTTTACATTAGCATTTGTCAGTTCGACAATTATGCCATTCATGTCGCTAAGAAGTAACTGGTTTTTTAAAGAGCCTTCATCTGGACCGTTCAAGCAAATTGAAACTTACCGTGAAGTACAAAAAATATTTGATGCTTGCGACAAAAAAACATTGGTCACGTTTGACGTTGATGACACGTTGATTACGGCAGCTGATGTCATGGCCAATTTTGACTTTCCATTATGGTTCGGGATACGTGCACTCCTTAAATATCCCGGACTTCTTTTAAGCAAAAGTTCAATAGAACCGGTGTTGGGTCTTATATTTCAACAGGCCCAACGCTTCGTTTTTGACCCAGATATTGTCAATATTATCAAACAGATACGACGCCAAGGATGCACCGTTGTTGCATTAACCTCAATGTGGAGCGGCCCTTATGGATGTATTGAAAATATGCCGAAGTGGCGCGCAGATATGTTAAGCAATTTTGGGATAAATTTTGAGGGACAAATCTCCGACGTTTCTTTGACAGCTATTCCAAAATATCGCAACCAAAATCCTTGCCTTTACAAGGGGATTATTTTCGCAAATCGGACAGACAAAGGAAAGGTATTGGAAGCCTTTCTGGACCATTTAGCCAAGGACCCAAATCACTTTAAACCTACACAGATTATCTCTTTCGATGATCAGGAAGATGATCTTAACTCGATTGCAAGTGCATGTGCAAAAAAGAAGATAGCATTTGCCGGCTATCAAATGCTGGGGGGCAAAAAATTATGTGGCCAGTGGAGTACCAGCCGAGCACTTTTACAGCTTGATTTTCTTAAGCATGACAATCTCTGGTTGACCGATAAAGAAGCGGATGCAATACTTGCAGGCGAGATAGAGAACAGCAAGATAGAGAATGCTTAGACAATAATTAAAAGAAAGTATTCCATGATAGTTTCCAATAAAGAAAAAGTTAAAGATTCTTTTATAACTTACATGAAAGAAGCCCCAGCCAGTTCGTGGGTTGAAATTGATAAAAAAGCATTTGAACATAACATAAGTAACTACAAAGCTGTTATAAAACCGGCATCACTCGCTTGTGTAATCAAAAGCAACGCATATGGCCATGGTATCGAGCAAATTGCAAAAATTTGTGATCAGAATAATTCTGTCGACATGTTATTTGTTGTAAGTTTGCATGAAGCACTATTTTTAAGATCAATAGGTATCAGCAAACCGCTGTTTGTCTTAAGTATCGTCGCAGATGGCAATTTACAAGATGCAATTACTCAGAATATTGGTTTGGTGATGTATGATGTTAACACTATTTTGGAACTTAATAACTTGGGAAAAATAGTGAATAAAAAGGCTATCATCCATCTTAAAGTAGATACAGGACTTTCACGGCTTGGACTGAATAATGATGAAATTCTAAAAACCATTAACAGTATTTGCAAATTACCTTTTGTCTCCGTTCAAGGGATCTTCACTCATTTTGCTGAATCAGAAAGTACAGATCAGACATTTACGAATTACCAGATCGAGCGATTTGATAATCTCATTAATCAATTAGAATCGATGGGAGTATCAATTCCTTTAAAACATGCTGCTTGTTCTGCCGCTGCTACTGCAAACACAGCAAGCCACCATACTTTGGTAAGAGTAGGAATTGGTTTATACGGTTTGTGGCCATCTCATGAGAACAAACAGATGACACAACAATCTTATCCGCAGTTTTCTCTAAAACCTGTTTTAACTTGGAAAACAAAAATTATTCAAATCAAAGACCTGCCAGCAGGCAGCTACATCGGTTACGATCGTACACACAAGACTGATAAACAAGCACGAATTGCCATCCTTCCGGTTGGTTACTGGGATGGGCTTGATAGAAGGCTATCAAATAAGGGAAAAGTATTGATCAACAACCAACTCGCTTCAATTGTTGGTAGAATTTCTATGAATCTTTGCGCCGTAGATATTACGGGCTTAAAAGTTTGTCTTGAAGATGAAGTAACTTTGCTGGGCGACCATGCGGGCATAACAGCTGACAAAATGGCTCAATGTTGCCAAACCATCAACTATGAAATTGTTACACGCATTAATCCTTTGCTTGCAAGAAGAGTTAAAGAGTAACTGTCGTAATCAACGAAATCAATGAATCTTTAACGTCTTGGTCAGCTGTGGCAACAACATTGGCAATCGCATACAATGGATAAGAATGAATTTTTTCGTAAACCGAGTAATTATTTGTTGAAAACCGAATGCCATACGGACTATTCTTATGACTCTCCAAGAAATGTTGGATACTTCTAAGTGTCCTGCCTTTACCACTTTTGACCTCAACTGGAATAATCTCCCTTCCAAGCTGAACGATATAATCAACTTCCGCTTCGCTTGCGCGTGAATCACGTTTCCAATAATATAATTGGGCTTTTCGTCTGGGGTGCTCATATGCCAAAAGTTCTTGCCCAACAAATGATTCAATCAACATGCCTTTATTTACAAATTCTTCCAAGGGATTTAATAGCCAATCACCCGTTTTTAGATCAAGGATAAATTGACTCAATCCAACATCCAGGAAGAGTAATTTGAATGAGTTCAGATCGGCTTGTGCTCCCAATGGAATACCTTGAGCTTCAGAATGTGTTACTCTATGTATAACCCCGGCAGTGATCAGAAGATCCACGCACGGTTCAAGTTCTCTTTTTCTAAAATCACCTATTTGACTGTATTTAAAAATTTTCCCAAGTTGTGCAGGAATGCGCGAAAAAAGTAAATCAAGATACTTGATTTGATGACTTTTCCCATATTTTACAAAGTCAAATTGATAGGCGGCAACAAGGGTTTCCGGCACCTGGGCACATGCATGCAAATTCAGCATATTTTTCCAACAGACAACAGCTTGTGGCATTCCACCTATTGCTAAATAATTCCCGAGCAGGCCAAAAATTTTATCATGAATAACTGATGCAAGCTCTTCATTAATGGAATGCGATAAAATCTCTTTAATAATAATGTTATATTCAAGAGCAGCTAAAAATTCGATGAATGACATTGGATACATGTATAAAAATTGAACCCTTCCTACCGGCACACCGACCTGCTGTATGGCAAAGTCAAGTAATGATCCGGCTGCAATAACGTGGAGCTCGGGCATAATCTCATAAAAATAGCGCAGCGCTAAAATTCCATCAGGTACAGCCTGAATTTCATCAAAAAACAGAAGTGTCTGTCCTGGGATAATCTCCTTCTCCGTTATGGCAGAAATTTCTCGTAAAATTCTTTTGGGATCAAGATCAGCGTTAAAAATTGTTTTTGCTTTTTTATTGGATTCAAAATTTATCTCTACAAACGAAGTAAATGTTTTTCCAAACTCCCTTACAGCATAAGTTTTTCCCACCTGACGAGCCCCTCTGAGCAAAAGAGGTTGTCGCAATGGGCTATCTTTCCATTTACGCAAATGATAATCAATTAAACGCTTCATGGTCCACCTTTCCAGCTTAATCTGTCATTTTCAACCATGCATGGTCAAAATATACCGTTATTATAACCATCCATGGTCGAAAATCAAACCTTACAGCAAAAATAGCCGTTTTAAGCGAAAAACAAAGCATTATAGATTTCAATCAACTAAAAATTAATTTTGTATCTTTTTGAATTAATAAGAAAAATGTGTATAATCCTAGCTTTACAGCGTTTATTCGCCGTCGCCAGAGGCTATGGCGGAATTTCGCGCGATACCCGGCTTTTAAGCCTTGGTGCGCTTCATTTCAACTTAGTTTTTAATTGGAAAATTATAATGGTACCCAAACCTAAAATTGATCTTGTTAAAGAAGATCAGGAACACATAAAAAAAATGGTTGCTCAAGGAGCAACCGATGACGAATTTAAATCGTTTATGTACTTATGTCATGCGTACAATCTTGATCCGCTTAAAAAAGAAATTTATTTTATTAAGTATGGTGGGAGGTCGACTGTCATTACAAGTAGAGACGGATATCTGAAAATAGCAAATCTTAATGAACATTTTAATGGCATAGAAAGCGAAGTAGTTTATCAGGGAGATGTACTTACCAAAAGAGATGATGGAAGTTTACTCATTACCTATGGACCGGACCATCTAATTTTTGATAAATCAAAATTAACCGGAGCCTTTTGTAATGTCTTTCGCAAAGACCGTGAAAAGGCAACTTCCGTATTTGTAAGTATTAAAGAGTATTACAAAAAAGATGCCCCTATCTGGCAACAGTATACCAATGCAATGATTCTTAAAGTAGCTGAAGCAATGGCGCTGAAACGTGCATTTGCTATCAGTGGACTTGTCACCAAGGAGGAGATAGAGGGCAAGGAATCGATTGAAATTGAATCGAGCTGAAATATTATCACGGATATGTTTTTGAATTGATAAGAAAAACTCTGCGTGCTATTTTGTAGCTGTAGTAGCTATCCTGTATATCTTTCATCTCACAAGGGAGATTGGTACGTGAAGATTAAAAATACCGTAAAAATTAAAAATGCTTGGACTCTTCTTATCTTTTTTACAACATTGTCATTTATAACATTGACAGACAATTTTCTGCAAGCAGGCCCTCCATTCATCACAGATGACCCTGACGCCATTCCATATAAACACGGAGAATTTTATTTGGGGTCCATAGGAACTAAAAGTTCAAATGAATTTTACGCCTTTCTGCCTTTGGTTGAAGCGGATTATGGAGCATTTAAAGACACCCAGCTTCATATAATTGTTCCTTTAACAATTGATAAAAAAAACGGCCAATCTGCCAATTACGGCCCCGGAATCATTGAACTTGGAGTAAAATATCGCATCATCCATGAAACCAAATCAGTACCTCAAATTGGAATTTTCCCTTTGATAGAGGCGCCAACCGGAGATTCGGGAAAAGGGCTAGGAAATGGGAAGACGCAGGTATTCATACCACTATGGTTACAAAAAAGCTGGGGTAAAAAAGGGCAGGAATGGACAGCATTCGGCGGTGGGGGATACTGGTTTAATCCCGGACTAAATAATAAAGATTATTTATTTTTTGGGTCGGTTATCCAACGAGAAATAACCAAGTATTGGTGGATGGGATTAGAAACAATTTATCAAACCAAAGCCAAGATTAATGAACATGAATCATTTGCATTTAATGTTGGAGGAGGTATAAAGTTGCATAAAACTTTACAGCTCATCTATTCCGTTGGCAATCACACTGGACTTGGACAGTTTTTATATTATGCAGCGCTATATTACACATGGTAGATATGGAACATGAATAAAAAATCTCATGAAATTAAAAAAACCATTCAACGTCTGGCTTCATTAATTTTGTAAAGACGATAACAGTTAATCAAAAAATAGGCACAATTTATCAGCAATACAAAAGAGATAATCCCTATCAAAGCCAGAGAATTTATAATCTCATGAAAATGCTTCATGTAGCACCCATATGCAGCTAAACCTATCAAACCCAAAGACATGGCAATCCATATGTACATTTTTATAATTGTAAACATCAACCACTTAGTCCCATTTTTTTTATAAGCAAAATAATAGACGGGCACTGCACTAAAAAGAATAAGAAATGGAATAAAAAGACAGAAACTACAACACGATGCCCCAGGAAATCCCAACCACTTGCATAAAAGATCACAATAAAAAAATGATAACCCAACAAATACAAGATAAAAAATTACAAAGGATATCAACCATTGGGTTCTGATCTTAGCTGTAGCCTTCTTACCAAATGAGAAAATACTTGAGAAAATACTCATGACTATCTCCTTATATTTTTTTGTATGTTATTAAGAGAAAAAATGTTGCAATTGGACCAAAAAACAGTGATAGAAAAAACCATAAAAGCGCGCTGCGACCATGCAGCTGTGCCAAGGCGGAGTTAATTAAAGCCAATGTTCCCCACCCAACAAAGTAGCCCTGATATTCCACATAAACCATACAATCTCCTTCAGCTAGCAACTAATGTTACAAAACATCTTGAGATAGCCTAATACCAGATTAAATGGCAAAGCAAGAAAATAATAAAAAACTACTCGGCAGATTTCTTGAACAAATTGGCTGACCAGTAAAATGCAACGATCGTTACCAGCACCATTACCCCAAATCCCCACCAAACTGTTGCATCGGTATATGAACCATGAAAAAGTGCTCTTGCTGCCGACACTGCATGAGAAAGAGGATTGAAAAATGCGATTCTTGCAAGCCATGCAGGAGCAAGGGTTAAAGGAAGAGTCACTCCTGCTAACAACTGTGCAGGCAACAGAAAAAAATTAATAGCTGGGGCAAGGCTATCTTCATTCTGCAAGATCATCGCAACGCTGTAAGATATAACTGATATTGAAAATCCAATCATAATAACCAAGCCAAATGATAGTAAAATACCTATCAATGGTGCTTTTAATCCAAAGAACCATGCAAGAATAAGAAGAAATATTGATTGAATAACAAGAATGAACACATCGCGCAGTGATCGCCCCAAAAGCAGTGCTACTCTATTTATTGGCGTTACGCGAAAGCGTTCGATGACGCCTGAACGTATATCATCAATCAAATTGAAACCAACAAAAGCTGTTGCATACATAGCTGTCATGATTAAAAGTCCCGGCGTAAATATTACTAGCGAACTGCCCGCGCCAAAGCCGGGATTGCCGACAAGCTTATCCAGAAGTGGCGCAAATAAAAGAAAAAAACAGAGCGGCTGAAAAAGCCCAAATATAATCCATACGGGATTGCGCAATGTAATTTGAAGACTTCTTGAAAAAATAAGTCCGGTGTCGCGAAATAATGCCATAGCAGATTTCCTTACTATTTATCTTCTTGAATAAATGATCGTCCTGTTTTTTGTAAAAATACATCATCTAATGTTGGATGATGCAGCGCGATGGTTGTTAGCGCAATCCCTGCTTTATCACAGAGCCGCAAAATATCAGGAAGCAGTGCTTCACCATGTCGCACAAGCAATCTAATACTTTCTTTTTCTTTAATCACTTCACGTACGTCAGCAATTGAAGTAAACAGTGCTTTTATGTCTAAGGTATCAATCACTTGTTTTTGAGTTTGTTCTGGTGTCTGTTTTGCCATCTCCAAGACAATTATATCACTGGCAATCAGGCGCTTGAGAGATTGAGGAGAATCAAGAGCAACGATAATTCCATGATCGACAATGGCAACTCTATCGCATAAATTGTCTGCTTCATCCAAGTAATGAGTAGTTAAAAAAATAGTTGTGCCTTGTTCACGTAACTTACGAATTTGAGCCCATATATTTGCACGACTTTGCGGATCAAGCCCAACGGTAGGCTCATCTAAAAATAGAAGCTTGGGGTTGTGTACCAAACCAAGAGCAATGTCAACTTTACGTCGTTGCCCACCAGAATAAGTCTGCACATAGCGATCAGCAAATTCTTGCAAGTCAAAAGCCTTGATGAGCTCATCTACTCGCACGGATGCTTCTTTAAAACTTTTACCGAACACTCTTGCCTGCAAGATTAAGTTTTCACGAGCAGTGGCACTACCTTCAAGCCCACCGGATTGACTAACATACCCAATGTTTGCACGCACCAACTCCGGTTGTTTTGAAAGATCGTAACCTGCAACTAATGCAGTCCCCCCTGTTGGTTTAAGCAACGTCGTAAGCATACGCATGGTAGTAGTTTTTCCCGCGCCATTTGGACCAAGAAATCCAAAAATTTCACCGGTATGAACCGTGAGACTGATGCCGTTGACGGCCGTGACAGGTTTTTTCCTAACGGAAAACGTTTTTGTGAGGTTATCTGTTTGTATTGCAAAACTCATAATGGGATCTTTGGGTTAATAAATTGTTTTTAATTAATGTTTTTATAAATTTAACAATTTTTGCAAAATCTTTCAATTGACGCTGGAAGTTCATTATGTGGTTGCCAAACACAATTTGGAGCAATAGCGAATTATACTTAATATTCTGTTTGAAAAATAAATATCTTTATCTGAAGAATCACTATTGATTATACTAAACGACAGGAGATTAAATATTGGGGTGTACATGCCATTTGGGGAGGGAGTATGAAAAAACAATTTCACGCAAAGTTCTTTGCGTGCGTATCTTTATCGTTCTGTATTTTTCAAGTTAATGCCGCGCGGCAACATCAAGAATGCCAAGATGTTATTGTTAACAATGTTGTAGTACAAAAAGGGCTTAGCGATTGTCAAAGATGCTATGATGTCATTAAGCCTATACTAGAACGATACAAACGGCCCATTACGGTGCTCGATCTTGGTGCAGGACAAGGATATTTTACATTTCGTATTGCTAATGATTTTGCTTCAACATGCATTATGTCTGAGGATAATGATGGTTCATCGCGACGGGCCGACCAACTCTTGGAGCTTTGTCATCTGAACTCTCATTTGCAAAACATAGTTCTTTTAAACAAAAGAATGTCACTGAAAGAGCTGGAAAAGCTTGCCGATTGTGAACATTTTGATGTGGTTTTGGCTTTTGATTATATTGATCATGAAAATTGCAATTGGAAACAGACAGTCAATGCTATATTACGCTTGGGGGACAATATATTTATCCAAACTCCTTGGTCAAATGTTTCGTCAGAAAACATGGCAAAAAGAAAGGTTGTTGAATATTTTGCTAAACAATCCGGAAAATTAATTTTACAAACTCCGTGCGCATATGAACCGAAAATGGAAGAACAAATGTTTTGGTTGCAGCGTAATAAAAGTGGATTGCGCTGCAAGTGCTTTGCATGGAAATCTAAAGATTCGTATATGGACTTATTCCGTATTAAAAGCTCTTATACGCAAAAAACCTTTCTAAAAAAAGGCCATTCATCTGGTCCTGAATGGAAAAAGGGAATAAATCTTGTAACATTTCTTATGCTTAATGGTACATATCCTACAAAAGAAGACATTAAGCAATCGGTAGCCAAACTTACACGAGAAAAACTAACCGATTTTGCGCCATGGAATCTAATAGTAACGCCAGTTCGATAATTAGTTAAGGCTTGGAATTTCAGCAAAAAACCCCACACCTATCGCAGGTTTGTGTTGATGAAAAGAATAGGCTGAAATTGCAGCAAAAACATTCGTGAAAAAATTTTTAACACATCTATGTCTAGTATGTTCGATTTTAAAGGTATTTTTCAGGATATTGTTAACAGATTCAATGATGTTTCGTTTTTTTAGAAAAAGTTTTTCAAAAAAGATCATGAGCTTGTTTTTCATACCCTTTTTAAGCTTTGTTATAAGCTTGAGACCACGCCTAAAAAGTTTTTCAAAAAGAGGTTGTGATATATAACCACGATCGCCAAAAAGCCAACCCCAAAGATTTTTTGTAACTTTAGAAATAACTGATTCGTTACGGTCATCAGTATTTCCTGGGGTAATCCAAAATGACAAAATTTCACCGAAATGATTAATCACAAGATGGAGTTTGAACCCATAAAACCAGCCCATTGATGATTTTCCGCGCTGAGCAATACCCTTAAAAACTTTGTGTGAGTAAATTCGAAGATTGTGGCACACAACCAATTTTGTGGAATCAATAAAGGCAATACCGCGCATATTTTTACTGTTGCGACTTGCAGCAAATAATGCCAATGGCTCTGCAGCCTCATGCATTAACTCAGTAAAGCGAGTGTAGCTAACCAAAGCCCCAAAGGCTGTTTTCAATTCTTTGCAAACATGGTCTTTGTAATATCTTTTGAATGTGTGATATCCAGAATAATGAAAATATACGCAAATCGTAAGAATATCGCTTAGAGTCATGCCTCGTGGGCGTCCTGCAGCATTTAACGTGTTATTCTTTACTCTCTTTTCTTTAACATATTTTTCATATTGCTTGCAAAAATCATCAATTTCGCAAAAAATAGTTGTTAAGAACATGTTTAGCCTTTCTCTTTTTTTTTGAGGGTTTCATTTTTCTCAATTTAAACGAGAAAGGCTTTTTTTAAAGAACTTTTTTAATTATCGAACTGGCGTTAATAGTACAAGGCAATAATATTGTACTTATCGATCAAAGGGATAAAGGGTATCGTGTTGATATAAAAAGAAGTTTAAAATTCATAAATAAGGTAATTGATCAATCATCGAAACAAGGCATTTTAAATCTCTTTAAAGAATTTCATAACTGGAAGGCAAGGGAACACAAAAGGAATTGGCTATTGCGACTATTTTGATATTAGATTCTGTAGAAGGAATTTTTTATGCAAGAAAAAGATAAGAATTTCATGCTGATTGCAATAGAACTTTCGCTTAACAGCGTTAATAACAAAGGGGGCCCCTTTGGCGCCGTGATTGTAAAAGACCGGAAAATTATATCAAAAGCATCAAATAGTGTAACATTAGATAATGACCCAACTGCACATGCAGAAATAAATGCAATCAGAGCTGCTTGCTCAGCATTGAAATCCTTTGATTTATCCGGTTGCATAATATATACATCATGCGAACCCTGCCCAATGTGCTTGGGGGCAATTTATTGGGCAAGAATAGACAAAATTTTTTATGCCAATAGTAGAACTGATGCCCAAAAAATAGGGTTTGACGATTCATTTATCTACGATGAATTAAAAAAAACAATGTCGGAAAGATCTATTCCTACAATTCAAATAATGCAATACGAAGCTGTAAAAGCATTTGAAGCTTGGAAGCAAAAAACCGATAAATTTGAATATTAAGACATAAGCCTTTTTGCTTATTAATCCTAAGAATTAAGGGAGTTCAGACATGCAATTTCGTAATCTAAGAAAGTATAAATTTTCTTTAAAGCTCTTGCTTCCGATTCTCTTCTGTTTTTGTATACAAGCCAATGCAGTCCCGTTGTTACACCCTCCACGGTGTACCTTATCAGCGGAAGCGATCATCTTTGACCGTGTCGGCACTGCCAAGTATACGCTTGTTGAACGAGTACAGGGCACCACCTATTTCTTAAATATTCCGGCCACGCACGGTGACCCGGCCCTTAACAGCACCAATCTTAAACAGGGATTTTCCCCTGGATTTAGGTTGGGCGCGGCTTACCACGTCGATTCCAAACATGATTTATTATTATCTTTTTTTCACATCGGCGACTGGAACTCCACCCGATCCATTGGACCTGATAATCCGCTGGACTGGCTGGTAATGAGGGCTCCTGGCGATTTTTTTCAGACTCAGGATTTTACGTACCAGTCAATGACATGGGACTACTCTACGAAACTTTATAATGCGGAACTCAACATGCAGAAGAAATTCTCCAACGTGATAACCTTGTTTGCCGGATTTCGATGGCTGCAGCTGCATGAAAACCTTCAAGGCACAATTCCGCCACGAGATCGTATTCAGCCCACATGGAAAATTTATCCGAAAGCCAATCTTGCCTATGTTGCGTGGTTTGAAAAACAACCGGGCACCCCAGCCCCGACATATCCTCCCTTTTGGAATACAAGCACCACAAACAATCTCTATGGGTTACAGATCGGTATGGTCGGGAAATTATTCAGGTGTAGCCATTTCTTCCTCAACGGATTGATAAAGATCGGAGGGTATTGGAATCATGCGTCAGAATCAACTGGAGTTAGCATTGCAAAGGTCGTGTATGATTCAGACGCTGCGACCAATCACCTCGCTTTTGTTGGCGAAGTCGGCTTGCAGTGTAAATATCAAGTTACCAATATGATTGCACTGAAGCTCGGCTATGAGGCGCTATGGGTTACGGGCATCTCTCTGGCTCCCGGGCAGATACATGAGACTTATTCAAATTCAGATCCGACCTCTGTGAATGCGCTCGGCGTGAGTTCCAATTCCCATGTGCTTTTTCATGGAGGAAGCGCGGGTTTGGAATTGTCATTCTAAATGTTTATTGATCACGGGAAAGTATTGAGATCACCATAAAGTAACTTTTGTAAAATGGGGTCTAGCGTTGGCACAGGGTTGGGTATGGGAAAAGTCAGGACCCAAACAAAATCGAAACGAGCAGGATAGGCGTCAACGTTGTATCGACATTTATAGCCGAAAGCCTTGATTAAGGTTGGGATTACGGAATGATGCCAGCAGATCAAAATGTTTTTGCCGTTATATTGGGGATTATTTAGGATAGACTGTGCCAACTCCCGCTCTTGGCCGGTTCCATAAGAGGAATTTATAGGCAACTTCAACATGAGTGCCATGGGGGCAATCGTTTGGATACAACGAGTATTGAAATCGTCACTTAAATGTACTGGCCTTACTGCATACAAAGCAAAAGGAAGCCCATAGGCAAAAAGTGTTACATTTGTAAGTCCTGCTTTGCCTACAAATCCCGGACTATTTGGATCATTGATTTGAGTAAAATAAGATCCGAGCGCCTGCGCTCGTTCTACCCCAGGTCCTGTTAATTCAGATGTATTGGTATTCTTTTCACCATGACGAATAATGATCACCTGTGCTGGCGTCGCAAAGCATATCTCTAGGTAGAGAAGCAGTAATGCACACAAAATTTTTTTCATGGTATCTCTCATATTTTTTAAAAATCAAATCGAACTGAAAATGTCACACCCTTAGTCGAAAAATTTCGATTTTTCGGTACCAGATCAAAAGCATCTCTTTTCAACTCGAACTGATGAAGAAAGAGATGATATTCCCAGTTTGCACCTATAGTGAATGCATATCTATCTTGAAGAAATGGCATTTTCAAATAGACCCCTCGCAAGAGAGCGTACTAAAATGTTTATTGATCACGGAAAAGTATTTAGATCATCATAAAGTAACTTTTGTAAAATGGGGTTCAGCGTTGGCGCAGGGTTGGGTATAGGAAAAGTCATGACCCAAACAAAATCGAAACGATCCTCAGGATAGGTTACAACGTTGTATCGACATTTATAGCCGAAAGCCTCGATTAAGGCTGGGATTACTCCCTCATGCCAGCAGATCAAAATGTTTTTGCCGTTATATTGGTTATTATTTAGGATAGACTGTGCCAAATCCTTCTCTTGGCCAGGTCCGTAAGGGGAATTTATAGGCAACTCCAACTTGAGTGCCGTGGGGGTAATCGTTTGAATACAACGAGTATTAAAATCGCCACCTAAGTGTACTGGCCTTGCTGCATACAAAGCAAAAGGGGGCCCATAGGCAAAAAGTGTTACATTTGTAAGTCCTGCTTTGCCTACAAATCCCGGATTATTTGGATCATTGATTTGAGTAAAATAAGATCCGAGCGCCTGCGCTCGTTCTACTCCAGGCCCTGTTAATTCATATGCATTGGTATTCTTTTCAGCATGACGAATAATCATCACCTGTGCTGGCGTCGCAAAGCATATCTCTAGGTAGAGAAGCAGTAATGCACACAAAATTTTTTTCATGGTATCTCTCATATTTTTTAAAAATCAAATCGAACTGAAAATGTCACACCCTTAGTAGAAAAATTTCGATTTTTCGGTACCAGATCAAAAGCATCTCTTTTCAACTCGAACTGATGAAGAAAGAGATGATATTCCCAGTCTGCACCTATAGTGAAGGCACATCTATCTTGAAGAAATGGCATTTTCCAATAGACCCCTCCAGAAAAATCCGCAACCCAACAAAATCGATCTATATGTTCTTGATGAAAATAACGAACAGTGTTGAGATAGACTTCTTTCTGTTTCACATAAAAAGAACCATAAGGAAATGCGATTGCGGCTAGACCAGAGAGCCCCACTCCTTTTTTGATGTGGAGTTGCCCTTGCATTCCTACACGAGGTCCCATGCCCCAATAGTTATTTTCCATATTAATATAATCAGTTCCATTAATTGAGACCTCAGGCTGTACGATTCCGATCAAAAACATCCCTCCTTTATAGTTTACATGCCCATGCTGATCTAAGCATAGTAAACGGAGACCAAAAAAGGGTTTTAGATATAAACGATCGAAAAATGAAAAACATCTTCCTGCTTGTATGTCAGCCATGTTGAGAGTCGATTTCCAATTCAATGCCGTCCCGAAAACATAATCTCCCGAGATAACATCACTAGACAAAGACCATATGGGAAACATTCCTTCATAGGAATTGCCAGAAGCCTTATGATATGATGCAAAAGACGCATAGTGTAAAAAATTTCCTTCAATGTCCCATAAATGATTCTTAGAGAAGATATATCCGCAATCGAGTCGATACCCAAGATCCCAATCGCTATGAGGATGAACAAGGCTAGTTTGTGTGAAATCGTCAGTGGTATAAACATTCGACAATCTGTTAGTTGCAACTAAAGCTTTCTCCCATGATTTCCAATAGAGGAGATCGAAGCCAGCCCAAACATTGACTCCATCTGTCACAGCTGGATGAAAAGACATCTCTGTTGCAAGGATAGAAGATGTAAAAAAGAACAAAACAAAAAAAATTTTCTTCATTTTACCAGTCTACTCTAATCAAACTTTTTTTAAAAAATAACATTTTTGTCAGGATAGCACCAGTTAAATAGACTGTCAAAACAAAATATGTTGGATGGAAAAACATTTTTTCACAGGGCCAAAAAGATCTATTTCTTGAATAGCTCGTCAATCGATTGCCAACTTACAAGAGCCCTATGAGGGCGCGCTTGTTGTGATGAACCTCCAAAAACAATATAGCCTTGTGTGCTTTTTTCATGTGCCAAGGCATCCCAATAATTGAGGCCATCAAGAAAACGTGTATTAAACGTTCTGCCAGCCTTGATCTCTATTGGTATAAGCTTTTGCCCATCTTGTATAATGCAATCAACCTCATTTTCTGTTTTATCACGCCAAAAGTATACTTGTGGATCAATGCCTTGATTGTAATAATGTTTGAGAATATCAGAGATAATAAACGACTCAAAAATATTGCCTTTGTTCGGATGACTTGCCAAATCTTCCTGTTGAATCTGAAGAAGATAACAAACAAGGCCCGGGTCATAAAAATAAAGCTTAGCCGTTTTGACTATACGTTTACCAAGACTTTTATTATAAGGGTGTACGCGAAAAGCAATGTAGCTTGCTTCCAAAATACTGAGCCAACGCTTGACCGTAACATCACTCACACCAGCATCATTGCCCAATACCGTAAGATTGATCAGTTGACCAACACGTGCTGCGCACAATTTGATAAATGTTTGAAACGTCGTCAAATCACCAATATTTGTAAGTTGTCGAACATCACGTTCTATGTATGTTTTCAAATAGTTTTTATAGAGCTTTTCTGGCGGTATATTTTCTGAATAAATTGCTGGATAGCAGCCCTGGTAAAGCATGGGCTCAATTTCAGACGGCAGATGGTTACTCTGCTTGAGCTCTGAAATTGATAACGGCAAAAGAGTGTGGAGTGAAATTCTTCCAGCCAAAGATTGTGTAATTGCTGCATTCATCAAAAAATTTTGAGAACCGGTTAATATGAAATATCCAGACTTCTTATCTTGGTCTACAGTTGTTTGAATGTATGACAGAAGTTCGGGTACGTACTGAAATTCATCTATAATGATGCCATGTTCATTACGATTAGCCAATAAAAATGTTCTTGGATCATTCTTTGCCGTTGCTCGTAAATCTAAATCTTCAAGTGAAAGATAGGCGTGATTCTTGAATAATTCCCTGGCAAGGGTTGTTTTGCCAGACTGCCTTGGCCCTAGAATGCCAACAACAGGAAAATAACGCGCTCCACTTAAAATATCTTCCGAAAGTTCACGTTTTATCATCTTAAATCTCCAATTAGCTGGGGTTTAAAGGCTATTGGACAAATTCTACATGCAATATCGGATTTGTCCAGATTTGCTAAAAATTTGCTAAAATGGCTCTACTTATCGCCAGAGTACGCCAATTTAATCCTAAAACTCGCAAAAAGAGCCTCTGGATTGTTCAAAGAACAAAAATGCTGAACAAAAATGTAAATTTATAAATTTGATGATTTCGAATCCTTGCAATAAGATTGAATAATGTCATCGAGCAAAGTCATAGATAATCCCTAAAAAAAGATGGCCTGCCATCCGTCTTGTCCGCCGTAGCCACATCGGGCGAAGGCTGGAAGTTACAAGCCCGACGGGCGCAGAGCGTAGGATGGCTCCACAACATGGCCCCACTTCGAACTTTTAATTGGAAAAATCTACAAAATAATATTCCTACATTTACACTAACTCAAATTATCGATAACAACGGTATTACACAATTAAATATCTGTTGAAGTTGCAAATTATAATTGAAAAATTATATGATTACTAACAATTCATTAAAGCATTGAGTATTTATTCATAAATGCATTGGGGTTCAATAATTTATTCACAACCCATTTTAGAAGGAGAGTCGGTATGAAGAAATGGGAACCATTGGAGTTGGTTAACTTCAAATTTATGTTTTTAATCATCTTGGTTAACTTTTCATTATATGGAGATAATGTTCAAAATTTATCTCAAGACCAATCTTTAAACGAGCAAAAACTTTTATATCTTAAGCTTGAAAATCAGAATAATTTAAGAACCCTAACTGATAAAAAAGATATTTTTCCAAATAAATTCATTTTGATAAGTCTTGGTCAAAATTGTGAAGTTGCTCATCAGATTCAACATACAGGCCTTAATAATGGTTTTTTCCCTTTTGATTGGATGAAATCATATGATTTTGACCTTGTTATTAATTTGATAGAAAATAAATTTAAAGATTTTTTAAAAATAGATGCATTACAAATTGTAGATTCTAGTGGATCAACCCATATTGTAAGCAATAAAAATTTTGCATTAGAATTCGTTCATGATTTTGACAAAGAAAAAAATATTGTAGATGAATTTGCTGAAGTAAAAGAAAAATATGATCGAAGAATAGCACGTTTTTATTCTGCATTACAAGCTAAAAAACATATTTATTTTTTTAGGAAAAATATAACAAAAAAACAAGCACAAAGCTTTTGCTTAATGATGGAAAAGTTTTTTAAAACAACAAAATACACATTGATTGCTATCGATGAGGGAATTGAATGCAGTAGTCCATGGAATCTAAAAAATGTTTTAAATTTTTATTACACGCCTCCTACAGAAATTGTGTGGACAGGTAATGATAAAATTTGGGATTATGTGTTCAAGAGCCTTGATCTATCGAAAAATAAATAACGTAAAATCTGGTATAATAAATTTTGTACATTCGAACTTTTAATTAGAAAAGAATGAAACAAGATTTAGTTTTATTGCCAATGATTAATCGAGAAGACAGCCGCCTACAAATCTTGGCTTAAAACTTACATCAGGATGGGCAAGAATAAACGATTCTTGGGTTGGATTGATAATTTTGTGGTATAGATTGAAAATTAATCAACGACAACTTAGATAAGAAGCTCAACAACACAATACCCCAGAAAAAGTTTTCTGAGGTATTGTTGAAAAATAAAGGACCTTTTATTTGAGATTTATACTGACCCCATAAAACTAGACAGTGCAACTTGAGAAAATAAGTACTTTAAAAATATTAGTTATAACAATGAGCCCGGGGGGCATTAAATGAGTAACAAAGTAAGCAGAACCCACAGCAACAAATTTAAACTAAAAGTTGCATTGGCAGCTATAAAGGCTGATAGGCCAATAGCTGAATTATGCCAAGAATTTGCATTAGCGACAAGTCAAATTTATGCATGGAAAAAACGGCTTGAAGATCGAGGCATTGAAGTTTTTTCGAGTGAAAAAATGGCTGCAAAAAAAAGTTTAGATGTTGAAAAGTTTCATGTGATTATAGGCAAGCTTATTGTAGAACGTGAGTCATTATTGCGGGCGCTTTAATGCAATAAACGCAAATGGATAAACTGTGTACAACGACAATAATAATGAATTAGCATGAGAATGTTAAATCTAAAAATTTGCTTTACAAGAAAGGCATTCTCATGAGTGATGACACGAAAAAAAGTCATGATGACAAGCTTAAACTTAAGGTGGCTTTAGCTATGATAAAGGCCGACAAATCAGTTGATACCATCTGTAGAGAATTTAATATTTCAACATGCCAAGCATATGCATGGAAGCAACACCTAGAAGAGCATGGCAACGAACTTTTTGCAGACAAAAGAAAAGTTAAAAAAGAAGAAACATATGACAAGATTTTGGCAGACCTTGAACAAGTAAAGGAAGAGCGCAATTTTTTAGTACAAGTGCTCAGTCGCTAGATATCCAAGTGCGCAAGCAATGGATTGAGCACAACAACAAATTGAACTTGTCCAGAAAATGCGATCTGCTCGGTATAAATCGAAGTAGCCTTTATTACAAGCCAAAGAAGGCCAACAACCAAGACGAGGTGATTATGGATGAGATACGCAACGAATATGAGAGACATCCATTTTATGGATATCGAAAAATACACGAAGTTCTTATCGAAAAAAGCTTTAACCACAACATTAAAAGAACACAGCGGCTAATGACGTTGACAGGTCTTTGTGCAGTTGCCCCTTATAAAAAAACTAGCATTCCAAACAAGGAACACAAGGTGTACAAATATCTTTTAAGAGGATTACGAGTTTGCCGCCCAAACCAAGTCTGGAAAACAGATATCACATACGTAAAAATAAGAGGTGGGTTTGTTTATTTGGTTTGTCTTATCGATGTTTTTAGTCGCAAGATTATGGGATGGGCATTGTCACCATATCTCGATACAGACGTTTGTCTTGAAGCATTGGAAATGGCTCTCGTACTCGGTAAGCCTGAGATTTTAAATAGTGATCAAGGGTGCCAGTTTACAAGTGAAAGATGGGTTGCTCGTTTAGAAAAAGAAGGTATCAAAATTAGTATGGATGGAATAGGTCGATGGGCAGACAACATCATTATTGAACGATTCTGGCGAACTATTAAATATGAAGCACTGTGTTTTTATGTTCTTGAAAACATTGCTGAGACGCGATTAATTATAAAAAACTATATCAACTTTTATAATAGAGAACGCTTTCACCAATCACTCGAATATAAAAAACCAGATGAAGTTTACTATGGAGCTATCATTGCAGTAGACCAATCTGATTTTACTTTCGAATCATTGGCTTTTGTATGTAATAGCAAAATCATCGTTCAACAAAATAAATCAATGGGGATACAAATGGCCTGATAAAAATTCTGAAATATAAGTTAAAAATTTGTCTTGACAATGGGGGTCACTATAATTGTAGGCCATTCCTTTTTGAATGGCCGTTTCAAAATCATTGGGTTGCTAGTCATTACCCGTAACTGTAAAACGCATGGATAGCCCTTTGGCTATACTCTCAGCGTTTATCTTCATAGATTTTGCTTGAGCATTTAATAGTGCTTGTGCATCGGCATTACCTAATGATACTGCTAACGTTACATAATTCATTCCTACATTGAAGTTCTTCATTTCACTGTATAATGTACTTGAGAATAATAAGAAAATTACTAATGAGAATTTCTAGACAATTTGTTACAAAAACCAGAATGATTGGAATCCCCATGCCAGACGCAGCTTTGCCAAAGAATGGCTCCAGCAAATGGTCCCACTTCGAACTTTTAATTGGAAGCGGATGAAACAAGATTTAGCTTTACTGCCAGCGATTAATCGAGAAGACATCAGTCTACAATTTACGGCCTAAAACTCGCACAAGGACGCCCTAGGTTAAACGATTTTACCGGAACCGAAGAATTCTTAATTCCACATACTCTATCGTGGCTTAAGCCAAAGCTTATTTACAATAAAAATACAGAGGCGGTTGGTACGTAAAGCGTTCATCATGCCGTTAAATCCAACACAGTCAATCGATTGATTTTTTGCAAGCGTTAGTGTAGCTTTTTAATATCTATTTAATATGTTTTGCTTCTATCGCTATTACTGAGGCCTCGATGAAAAGAAATTGGTTTTTGATAATTTTGTTGTTAGGATTTGCAGACATTTGCTACCCAATGCAGGTAGGCAAGCCGCAATCAGAAGACTTGCTAGGCAAGGAACTTATTCTTAAATCCGAAATTCAGGATGAGCAAAGCTGCCTTACCTTGGACTTTTCGTTTTTAAAATTAGCATATGAATGCAATAAAACTTTAAAAAGTAGTGATCCGGACTGCTTTAATCCTGTTTTTATAAAAAATCCACGAAAAGCATTTCAAAAATTGAATGAACTTAGTGGAGAACCGCTTACGGTTTCATGTGAAACATCGCCAGCAATTCATTGTACTTTTTTTGATCGCAAAAGCGATACACTTTTAGTTTTGGGTACTGGATTTCCAGTTCAACGTGAACGCATGTTGCCATTTGTTAAAATTTTTCCAACATACGATTTGTTATTATTTGATTATCGAGGGATAGGATCTGATCATAGTATTGACGTGTCTTATTTGCTTCCTTGGAAATGGATGGGGCTACTCTCTTGGGAAATTCGAGGAATAGACTTCAATGTGTCAGGAATAGGAACATTGGAAGAAGATGATGTCATAGCAGCTATTGATGCGTGCAAGCAACAAAAGAATTACCGAAATGTGTTTGGTTTAGGTCTTTGCTTCTCATCTTATGTTTTTGCCAGGGCAACCGCAAAAAGGCCAAATCTTTTTGATAAATTGATTTTTGATGGAAGCTGGCCTTCACTTGAACGCGTAGTAAAGAGTATTATTAAAGATCCATCGCTTCTTTGCACTGTCGAAACTCCACATTCTCCATTACCTTGCCTAACCGATCAGGAAATCACTCAGGCTTGTGGTTTTAAATTAACTGAATGGCTTGCATGGGTGGATTTACATACTTTGCCATTATCTTATTATCTTTCAAAATTGACCTGTCCAATATTATTTTTTCAAAGCTTAAATGATTGTTATTGTAATGCAGAAGAATTTGCAACATTGTGGAATGCTGTTAAAACGCCTAAATTTGCCATATTTACAAACAATCTGCATGGACGTAATCATGTGTGGCAAGCTGAGGCTTATAAAGAAATAGCGCATGCATTTTTGGAAAATCAACCTAACTTGTTTATGGAAAACTTATTATTGCAGCGCTAATTATTTTCATGTTTATTAATACAATGATGATAAGTGCTATCAGACCTTATTTTGCATCTACCCAGAACCTTTTTGCATTTGCCATTCCAATACGTGAACCAACTATGCAGTCTTCAATTCCCTCAAATTCGACTGCAATATATCCGTCATAACCTGATTTCTTGATTATTGAAAGACATTCAGCAACATTTATGTTGCCATGACCAATTATGGTACCACGCCAGTGATTTCCGGCTGGGGTTCTTATCCAACCTTCCCCAGGATATGGAGCATTGTGCAGCTTTATCAAAAAATCTTTAACATGTACATGTGATGCATACTTGGCATTTTGTGTTACAGCAGAAATCGGATCTTCGTCCACGCAGATGAAGTTTCCTATATCAAGTGTGGTTCTGAAGTTTTCCCTGTCGACAGATTCTATTAATTGGCGAATTCTATGGCTATGCTGGACGTAAAGTCCATGATTTTCGACGCTGGTTATAATATCGAATTGTTTTGCGTAATCAGCAATTTTACGGCAAGCATGTGCGAGTTTTGGAAGATCCTTTTGGAATTGTTCTTCGGAGGTGTTTTCGACGTGCCAGTTGCAAACATCATGGCGCATTCGGCTGGCTCCAAGCTTTTTTGCAATATCAACTTCATGAATTATGCGTTCAATTTCAGCATCATAAGCAGCATTATTATCCTGAAGAAAGTTTGCTTTTATCGTGTAACTGGAAATTTCAAGATTAATCTCTTTTGCCTTATTTACTACAGATTCAATTAGCGCATTATTCTGAGTTAAAGTGAAACAATTTGAGGGACAAATCTCGATATGCTCTCCACCGTTATCCGCTACCCATTGCATTGCTTGAAGAATATCCATTTCTCCAGATTTGATGGCCGTTGAAAGGCTGACTGTGCTTAATCCAACTTTCATGTTTATTTTCCCCAATATTTAATTTCAACCTCTGCATACTTCTTATCATTTTCATCCAACAGATCCGATGGCAGGCCCTTGAGGTATTTATTGAAGAAGGTTAGAAGATACGCATTAACAATTTCTGTTGCTCGAAATCCATCAATTGATCCCGTTCCAAGGTCACCCACAAAATACGAAACTGGCGATACATCTTTCAGTAATGCGTTATCGCAAAAAACATAATGCCCTGAATCTTTAACAACAAATGTATAAATATCCTGTCCATTTATGTGTGTAAGCTGTTCAATGGCAGGTAAATACGTTGATTTCTCCTTTTGTGCATCATCTTGAGACTTTATTCCAAAATTTTTCAAATCGGTCTGAGTCCATGCCCGCTCGTATACCTCGACTGACTCTGCTGCAAGCATAAACATACATGGTTTGTCAAAAGCTTTTGTACCATCTATGCCATACAAATTCCCATCCATATTAACGCCAGCCTTGATGCGTGGTTCACGACGACACATTTGTATTGCCGTTGCACCACCATAAGAATGTCCAAACATTCCAATATTTTTTAGATCAAAACGTCGATAAAACATAGAATCTTTATTGCTTTCAAGCTGTTCAAGTTGGTTAAGCACAAAATGCACATCATAAATCCATGTTTCGATTTCTTCGTCCAACGATTTTGGTATATTATTTTGGCTAACAATTCGGCCATCAGGGAACTGAACAGCAGCACTATCATACGTATGGCTTATCCCAACAACAATGTAGCCGTTACTTGCAAGCTCTTCGCACTGAGCAATATTGCTATCACGAGTACATCCAAGGCCATGAGAAAAAATGATAACCGGAAATTGTGATATATCATTTACTAGAAAAGTTTCTGGATGGGCGTAAGAATAGATAGAGTGAGAATGCTTGACCAAAAACCAAGCTATTTTTTGATTTTTTTGGAAGTAAGGGATGCAGGGTACGTATGGCTTTGTGGGCTTCTCTGGCAATGTTCCCTGGGCTGGGTACCAGATACTTACCATAAGCTCTCGGTTAGGATGTACTGGATCAACATTTAACATCTCTCGGCGCGATACATCAATCCAATGATAAGTTTTGATTCCAACGGCATATTGGCCTGTTGGCTTGGGGAAGTAGAATGGTGGTTGAAACCAAGTCAAATACACAAAGATTCCAGCTACCAAAAAAGTAATACCTGCGATAATGTAAAAAGTATATTTTAAACAAAAACAGAACATTATGACCTTTCCATGTTATTAAAATTTACTAGTTATTTAACTTACTCTTCATACCTGCCGCCAAGATGCTTGGCCAGAAATTTTTCCGCAATCGCAGCAAACTTCAAATTATTTTTGGGCTTGACAAAACCATGCCCTTCATCAGAAAATAACACATACTCATATGGCAAACCCTTTGCCTTCATGACATCAACTATCTGTTCTGATTCTGCCTGTTTAACACGTGGATCATTAGCGCCCTGAGCAATCAATATTGGAATTTTGATATTGTCGATTTTGAATAATGGCGAACGAGATTTTAAATATTCAGCATCCTTTTCAGGATTGCCAACCCGTAAACCTAATTGCTTTTTTATGTAAACCCAATATGGAGGAAATGAATTAATCCAGGTGATGAGATTACTTATGCCACAAATATCAATAGCACAACAAAATACATCTGGCGTAAAGGTTGCACCAACGAGCGCCGCATATCCACCATATGAACCACCATAAATTGCAATTTTTTTAGGATCTGCAATCCCTGTAGTAATCGCCCAATTTACAGCGTCAATTAAATCATCATGCATCTTGCCGCCCCATTCGCAATCGCCAGCATTCATAAACGCTTTTCCATACCCAATCGATCCACGGTAGTTCACTTGCAAGCAAGCATAACCACGATTGGCAAACAATTGTGCCATAGGATCTTGGCCCCACGAATCACGGCACCATGGCCCACCATGAACACGCAAGATCAGTGGCAAATTTTTATGAGAAGCTCCGAGCGGACAGGTTAAATAACCGTGAATTTTAAGCCCATCGCGAGCAATAAACGATATTGGATTCTTTGATGCCAACTGATACTTGTTAAGCTCTGGACGCTCCACAAAAAGAAGCTCTGTTTTATTTGTTTTTGTATCAAATAAAAAATATTTTGTAGATTGATTGTCATGAATAAATCCAATGACCCAATAGCGACCATCAATTGAAGAACTGCTTATCATCAAAACCCCATCGTCAACACATTGCATGGACTGCAGAATTGGAGCAAATTTGTTATCAAATGGAATCCAAGTGTTACGCTCTTTTGCAATGATTACTGCTAGAGGCATTTTTGTGCTATGTTTAATAAGTAATCCTGTAACATCAAAAATAGGATCTTGCGCCAAAATTGTCTGGTTTCCAGAAGTACAATCATATTCAACCAAACGTACTGTATTTGAGTCTGAAGAATCTTTTAGGTATAACTTTTTACCATCATGCGAAAACCCAAAGATTCCCATGTTCCCTTCACCTTCAACGGGACCTGCATCTTCAAAATTCCAGGTTTTAATTATTTTTTCCATTCGTCTTTTTCTGATACACGAAATATTAATGATGCCCCTGCATCAGCATTAAATGTTTTGGCAGCCCTAACAACTAAATCATCATCGGCAATCCAACACGCAACATTTCCTGGATTCTTTTCCAACAATTCAATTTTGCCGGTTTCGAGGGCTAACCGATATACATCAAAAAGTTTTGAATTTTCTTTGTTCATGGTAATCAAAACAGTGTTTGGATATTTTTTGTTTGTATCACAAACACTTGCCTTAACTCCCTCAAAAGGGGTCAAATCAACAGTTTCGTTTGTTGTAATATTAACCCGATAAATATGCCAATTTTCGTCACCGCCTCTGTCTTGTGCATATAAAAGATACTTATCATTGTATGTCCACCAGTACATCCAAATTCCACGATCGTTGTCCCTGCTTACGGTCTGGGCATCGTTCTTGCCAATTGTTTTCACCCAGACATTCATTACACCATCAACCGAAGCTAAGTAGGCCAAGTGTTTACCATTTTGTGAAATTTTTGGGTTCGCTTTTTCTGGATTTCCAAAAAGAACTTCCCGTGGAATGAGAGGAACAGCATCCACGCTAGATCTTGATGTTGGCTGGCTACATCCACTCAATAATGTACAAAGAGCTAAACCAAAAAACATAAAAAATCCCTTCATAACCGATCTTTCAATTTTAAACCGTTATATCTTATTAACTTATTCAGGACTTCGTTCAGTTGCTGTATACTGCAACAATTTATATGACTTGCCCCTGGAATATTCAAGATTAACAGATTCTTAAAAATTGAATATCAAAATAAGCCAAGTAGCGCAGTGAAAAAGCGTTGGATTCTACGCGTTCATTTGATATGTTTTATGACCAATGGGTGATATGATTAAAACACATAAACCTATTTCTACATCATAGCATTGAATATTTAACGATCAGGCAAGGTTCTCTGTGTATTTCGATAAATAGAGGGGCATAACATGACACACTGGGGTTGGTATTGGAAGGTTAAAATTAAACATACGCCAAAGCCGTTATGCACGCGCTACTACTGCCTAGACTCTTTCTCGCTATTCAAGATCAAGGGATCATTTGAAGCCTGCCTGAACAAAATTGCACTTGAGATGCCGCCATACAAGTTGAAGGCTACGCTTTTATATGACAAGTACAGCGTCGAATATGTAGGTGGTAAATATGATATACCAATCGAGAGACAGACCTGTAACTATGGCGGATTTCGCTACTTTCTGCATTGCCCAAAGTGTGGTCAGCGAATGCGAATGTTGTATTGCAAGGATGGCCTTTTTAGTTGCAGAAAATGTTTAAACCTCGGATATTATAAACAACGCCTAATCGCATCTGAACGCTGTCTGTTGATGGGTGTTAACATCAAGAATTCAATCAAAATTAGGGGTGGGTCTATCGAGCATAATGCGAGGCCCAAGCGGATGCGACGTGCGACCTTCGAGGCAAAGAAGGCACTCTATCAAATGTATGAAAATAAATATGAGCAAGCCTGCATAAAGGAATTGCTTGAGTGGTATCCAGATAGGCGAGACCAAATTTTAGATCTTATGTAGAAACCATTACATTTGACATACTTCTAATTTATCAATTTCATTAACCAATTGATCAAGTTCTTTATCGGACAAGTTTATGTAGAGCGTACGAGGTTCATGAATATCTGGTTTTTCATCTATACAGACGGTTGTGTACCAATTGCGGATTTCAAATTCGCTACGAGAAAGACTTGGCAGAATGTATCGGCCTATTATTCCATCAAGCTTCGTATGTGTCAAAAATCTGGGAATAGATGAGCCCTCATCGATTTTGGCACCATGCTGCTTATCGGTCAAAGCCTTTGCAATTTTGTACCTTCCAGAGTTTGTGTTTTTAAATGTTGCTAATAATTTGCTTGTTACTCTACCATTTATGGAGTATTGAACTTCAAGCATAAAAACGAGTTCAGAATTAAGCTTAATCGTGAACCCATACAACAATGAGTTAGATTTCGTTTCAACAATTGGTTTACAATCGCGTGCTTGGTAAAGAATTATATCATCCAGAATTAATTTTATGCATTTATCCAGGTGTGATCGTTTAAGTAGGCGAACTTTTTCATTGGCAGACTTATTTTTTCTGATACAAGTAATTTCTTTCCAGACAGAGCGAAACATGTAGGATTGCGAGGTGCGTGCTTGAGTAGCTTCAGATTTATTCTTTTTATGAGCAAAAAAAGAGCCTGGCTTATTCCAAACCCATTTTATTAATTCAAGATGATCTATGGCAATACCTGGATTTATTACATCATACCATCCGTAGATCGTGTCATGCATTGCCGCTAGTTCGTCAAAATATGATGTAAAATCTGAAATTATAATTTTAGGTTTTCTGACTTCCATATCGCGATATATCTGAGCATAACTTGTTATAAGATGATGTTTTTCATCGTACAAAAGGTGATAACTTAATTGATAAATAAGTGATGTAGCATTTTCAATGTCCTTAAAATTTATATCTCGAATGTCTTGTTCAATTATAGATTTAATTGATTTTAGCAGGTGTTCATACAGATTATATCTTGTATGTTGAGTACTAAATGTCTTAGCTTTTTCAAGATCCGCGACAATTCTGCTAGATTCCGCATCATTGTCAGCATTGCTTGTAAACCTCTGTACTGATTCTATGAATTCTTTGTATTCAACTTCAATTTTAGAATTCAAGGATTCAAATATTCCCTTGATATGTGTGTGTAGCTTTTTAACATTCTTTGTGTAATTTCTACGAATATTATGTCCATCGCTAGCCCATTGATCAATAAGAGGAGCAATTAACGGCGATGTGCGCAGGAAAGGTAAAATATTTTCTGTGACAATTTTTATGGCATCCAGATCTGATTTAGATGCAAAATACTCATCAAAAAAATGTCCGAGTGAGCTTAACTCACCATGTAATAAATCTTGATATTTCATGGGTACCTGAATATTAGTCTTTAGCGGATTACATTTAAAAACCATACAAAACATAAGTCTATAAAATACCAGTATTCAGAGAAAAAGTTACATATTATTTTTAATGATTTTCAAAATTCTTCCGTACCGCTTCCCTATGCCTTCCCTACGCTTAAAACGCCTTGTCACACAGTGTAAGCTACGTTCATGAAGATTATAAATCCTGGCAAAGAAGCCACAGACACTCATAACCTGAATGGATTTTTTGGTCTGCTCTACAAGATTGACCTCAGAAACAAAAGACAGGAAAGAGCTCGTAGCAAAGAATCAGAAAAAAATAAAGAATCTCAAGTAAAAAAAGGGGATTCGAACACTGCTGAGTAAGTTTTTGAATTGTACATTTTAATAAAAAATGCCAGTAGCAAGCTGGCACAAAACAAAGGAACTCATATATGGCTAATTATATCAAAGATTCAGAGAATCAGCAACAAAAAGACGCTCAGCACCAAGAGAGGCTGAAGGTATTACGTAATGCCTGGGAGGCGAAAAAACTAGCTCTTATTGAAGATAAAAGAGAGTTAGGACATGGTGAGGATAGTATTGAGGATTTTTTAAAAATCTTACTACCCAAACCTGATGTACCAATTGATATATCATCAAGACTTATAAATTTGCAAAATAGCTTTAGGTTGCTTGAAGAAGAGAGACTGGCTTTGTGGGTTGAAGATTTAGTTGTAGAAGAACTAAATAAAAAGCATGCAGTAATTCACACCGATCAATTTTATGTTCTCACAGAGAAGCCTAGCCCTATTTTTGGCGGCAAGGACTTTACTCTTGAAAGCAAACAATCCTTTAAAAGTCAATATGAAAATAAACCTGTACTATGCCCTGATGGCAAGATGAGAACTAAAGCTGATATTTGGTTAAAGAGTCCATTAAGACGTGAATATAATGGAATCGTCTTTGATCCTAAATTGCAAAATATTACTGGATACTACAACCTGTGGAAGGGATTCGCAAAGGAACCCATAGAAGGCGATTGTTCAAAATATTGGGAACATGTCTTTACCAATATATGCAATAAGAATCACAAAACTTATTTATTTGTTCGCAAGTGGTTATCGAGTATTTTTCAACATCCAGATGACGTTCACACAGCACTTGTGTTATGCGGGTCTCAGGGTACTGGTAAAAATAGTTTTGTCGAACCGCTTGGTATTCTACTTGGCCAACATTATGTCTTGTTAAGCAGTATATCTGAGCTTGTTTCACATTTTAATTATCATCTCAAGCATGCAGTATTAATACATGCAAATGAAGCACTTTGGGGCGGAGATCGAAGAGATATTGGAACTCTAAAAGCAATGATAACAGAGCGTACCTGTTTAATTGAGGGCAAAGGTAAAGATCGTTTTATGGTTCGCAATTTTAAGCATGTGATTTTAAGTAGTAATGAGGACTGGCCTGTTCACATCGACCGTGATGATAGACGATTTTTTGTATTAGGGATTTCAAATGAACACAAAGAAGATCATCAATATTTTGCAGCAATAGAAGAACAGTTAAAATCTGGAGGCTATGAAGCCTTGTTATTTGACCTGCAAAACGAAAACTTAGATGGCTTTAATCCACGCGTTTTGCCTGAGAATATTAGCGCGTTTGATATAAAACTTAGGTCTGCCAATTCTGCTCATAAATATATCTATGAGGCATTATTTGAGGTTAGCCTTGGCATTACGCAAATAGATAAAGGTGAAATTGAAGGTGGAGTTTGGCAAAATATCTGTATAAAAGATGTTTTTAATGATTACTGTTCTTGGTGCAGAGAAAATGGTGAAAAAAATGTAAACAGAGAAATTTTTAGTAAAGAACTTCAAAAGCTAATTCCTTCGATAAGTATAATACGTCCAAGCGGTGGGACACGACAAAGGCAATACAATGTTCCAGATTTGGAGATTGCTAGATCCGAATTTTGTAAGGCTTATAAAGTAGGTGCTGCAATTTGGGAGGGAGCATTGGGTGAAAAAATTGAATTTTAATTAACACGTCCAAGCTCAGTCCAAGTTCTGATTAAGTATTAACCCTGATTAGATCGAGCTTGGTCCAACTAGTCCAGGTGGTCCGTATTATTTGCATTCCTAAAAAAAATGCTTACTACCCCTTTGTGTTTTAAAAATTTGGAATAAAACACCTTGGACTACTTGGACCAATTGGACGAACGGCTGGCAATCAACGTTATAAAAGGTTATAAGCTTGGACCAAAATTGGACCGATTGGAAATTTTTATGAAAATAAATTTTGAATTAATTTTGTTAGCTATAAAGCTTAAGGAGACAACATGAATTTAGTCGAAATTACTGCGGGAATAGGGCTTAATGCAAAAAAGGCGGCAGAAACCGAGGGGGGCGAATTCCATAGCTCCTGTCCTGCTTGTGGTGGAATAGATCGGTTTATTATGCAGCCAAATTTTAAAATGGGTAAATGTGATGGAAGGTACTTGTGCCGACAGTGTGGTATTCATGGGGATTCTATTCAGTTTTGTCGGGAGTTTCTTGGAATGTCATTTCAAGATGCTGCAAAATATGTAAATGCAAATATTGCAGTAAGCACTTTTGATCCTAAGTTTAAGATAGAAAAATCGGCAAAATTTAAACCTGCTATGCTTGTTCCGCCCCTTACCGAGTGGAAAAATGCGGCAGGTGAATTTGTTAAACAATCACAGCAAGCACTTTTGAGAGAAAACGATATGTTAAATTGGTTAAGCGAAAGAGGAATACCTCTTGAAGCAGTTATAAAATATCAAATTGGTTGGAATTCAAAATATCTTTCTTGTGACAGAGAAATATGGGGCCTTGAGCCTGAATATGGCGAAGATGGAAAACCTAGGCAAATTAAGTTACCCGAAGGGCTTGTTATCCCTACGATTGACTCGTATGATGGCAACGTTATCAGATTAAAAATTCGATGTAAAAATTGGACCAAAGGGTGTACTTGGCCAAAATATGTAGCTGTCTCTGGAAGTATGAACGGATTAAGTATAATTGGAAATCGTAGTAATCCTGCAATGATTTTTGTAGAGTCTGAACTAGATGCATTTGCCGGACATTATGCCACAGGTGAGTTTGCATTTTTTGTGGCTATTGGTGGCAACATAAAGAATCCTGATAACATTACACATACTCTTGCAAGTCAAAAGAAAGTAGTTTTGGATTGTCACGATAATGATGAAGCAGGTGTAAAATCGTTTGAAAAGTTGAAAAATTTATACCCACATATAATTCCATGCCCAACTGAAAAAGGCAAGGATATTGGGGAGGCTATAGCCAATGGTGTAAATATAAAAGAATGGCTTTTAACTAAAATAGATGCTGCTCTGAAAAAAAATGCTCTTCTAAAAAATTAAACAGTATTTTAAAGTGAAGGTTTTTATTGATTTTATTGAGGTCTTTTAACTATATGATAATATTGAAAGGGTAATTTTTATGATTAAAAAAATTAATGATTACATGTGTGTTACGGCAGCAGCAGAATTTCTTGGGGTTACGTCTAACACGCTTAGAAACTGGGAAAAAGCACACAAGATTAAGGTCCTACGTAATCCACAAAATAAGTATCGGCTCTATGACAAGAATGACCTAGAGCAACTATTGAAAAATATCCAACAAATACAATAAGGTTTATACAGTAATGAAAGCAATAATTTTAGCCAGAGTTTCAAGCAAGGAGCAGGAAGAGGGACAGTCCATTCCTGCTCAAGTCAGACGACTTACTGAATACGTTCTTAAAAGAAATATGCAGCTTAGTGAGCCACCTTTTCAAGTTACCGAATCGTCATCAAAAGAAACCCGAAAACAATTTGATAAAATTCTCACCTATGTCAAAAATTCAAACGAGCCTATTGCGCTTGTTACTGACACAGTTGACCGACTGCAACGTAGTTTTCGCGAAACTCCACAACTAGACGAGCTCCGAAAGCAAGGCAAGTTGGAGCTGCACTTTCTGCGTGAGGGACTGGTTATAAACAAAGAGGCCAACAGCGCACAGCTTTTACAATGGGACATTGGAGTTCTCTTTGCCTCAAGTTATGTCCGCCAGCTCAGTGATAACGTAAAACGCAGTAAAGACCAGAGTACACGAAATGGCCAATGGACTGCTAAAGCACCATTTGGTTACAAGAATGTAACGCTTCCATCTGGCCAAAAGTCAATTGAGATAGACTCTGACCAGGCTCCTTTTGTAATGAAGATGTTTGAACTTTACGCCACAGGCACTCACTCTTTTCAAACCATTACTGATGCAATGACTCGATTGGGGATGAGAAATGCTCTGGGAAGCCCTATACTTTCCAGCAGGGTTGAACTCACACTCAAAAACCCTTTTTATTCAGGGGTTATGCGTATGAATGGTGAGCTGTATCCTCACAAATATACGCCAATTATATCTGAGGAGCTTTTCGATAAAGTGCAGGATATAATTGCCGGACACCATAAAGCACCCGCTCATTATGCTGGAAAAGAACTTCTTTTCCGTGGGCTAATTAAATGTGCAAATTGTGGCTGTACAATTACAGGGGATATCAAGAAAGGGAAGTATGTTTATTACTGCTGCAGCAATGCAAAACGAGTTTGCACCAAGGTATGGGTTAAAGAGGAAGCAATCCTGGCTGAAGTGTTAAAGTATTTCGATAAAATTAAGCTATCAGACAAGCAGATTAGCGACATAATTGCGCATCTAAAACATTCTTACGCAACTGAACAAGACTTTTACCAGCATTCTCAAGAAGCCTTACGCAAAGAATTGGACCATATCCAAGATAGAATCTCAAAATTGATAGACATGTATCTAGATGGAAGAATTGATGCTGAAACATACCGTCTGAAGCTATATGAATATAAAACACGACAGCGAAATATCACTCTAGAAATGAAGGCCCATGTTAATGCGGATGAATCATGCCTAATCACCGCCCAAACAGTCTTGAGCTTGGCTCAGCAATCTAAAGAGCTTTTTCTGGGTTCGAAAATGAATGAAAAACAGCAACTTTTGAATTTTATGGTTTCGAACTTTAAATTAAATGGTGACAAGCTCGACCTGGAGCTTAAAGAGCCCTTCTCTATCTTCGCAAAAATGAGTGATCAACCAGAATGGCTCCACATGCGAGACTCATTTATAAATCGCAAAATCGGGTTTGATTTTAGGCTACAAAACATAAAAACGGTTTATTCAAGCTTTGAAATTGACCTTAAATTACGTTAGACTGTTTAAAATTGTTTACAAGATTAAAGCCATCAAAAAATTACAAGGAATATATGATCTGGGAATCTTCAGATTGGAAATATGAGTTAATCAAAGATGCTGATATTTTACAGCGATGGTCAAAAAAAAGACCTTCTTCAAAACAAGCAATATTATTTGAGAAAAAAATAATGATATCTGCCTATGCTATTCGTAAACTTATAGAAGCTGAAAAAATTGGCTCCGATATTAAAACTGAATACTGGTATATAAAAAATAAGAAATTTTCCATAAAAGATAACACAAAGCAACCTGACTTGCTAAATTGGCATCAAATCGACAGATTTTATAACATTGAAGAGTCTGGTAAAAATAACAAAATCGAGTTACCCATTTTATGCAATTTAATCATACATTCATATGTTTTTTGTTTATCTCAAGAAGATAAAGATTATACAGACGGATTTTTTGTAACAAGCGGCTGGGAAAAAAACAATGGACTTTATTGGATTGACTTAGATGATTTTATTACTGTTTTAATTGGAATAGGCCAATCAAATGTTTATGAATCCCACTGGCAAAGAAACAATAAAAAAACATCCGGATGGACTATAAAGAGAAAATATAGTTACAAATCAACGGAAGACAATTTGCTATAAATAAATGTAGCACTCCCAATAAATCTAAGGACTATTGAAAACTGGTTAAAGAACCCATTAACGATATTTAATTTTCGGTGGCATTCAAAAACAAATCAAACGGTTTTTGTACGTCCCACACAAGATTTTCGCCCTCTATTCTCAAATTCAATAGCATCAATTTAATTAGTTGGCGTTTTTCTTCAATTTCAGCACTTACAAATAACTCATACGCACGTTTTATGACCTCAAGTACAAACGTTGCAGTAAAATGATAAACATCTTCCGCTTCCTGTAACTGGTCAAGGCGTATCGCAATATCAGTTATTCGATCATGCATTGATTGATAAAACTTGTCATAGTCACGCTCAGAAATTTTTCTTTGAAGTCTATCAAGATATAAATTATCAAGCATGGTAGTCAGATTTTTTTGCTCCCTAGCGAGCTTGTCGAACTCGTTATTATGAAATTCAATTTTATTTTCATGAACTTCGTTCAGAGTCTGGGTAATTTGGTGTACAATTTCTGCAGGCATCTGTAAATTTCTAAATACTGCGCCAAGTTGCTCAGTGATCGCTTCCTCTCTTATCCATTTGGCCCCATGCTTACCATTGTACTGAGTGCAATGATAATAGACCAAGCCCTTCTGCTTTTCAGGCGTTACTGACAATCCACAATGAGCACAACGTATTAACCCGCGGTAAGCATATGGTTGTTTGCCTGCATATTTGAATCGCTTCTTTTTAAATCCATCTATAATCTGTTGTACTTGATCAAAAAGTGATTGGGTTATTATTGGAGGGTATCGATGAGGGTACATCCTACATTTGCATACCATAACACCGTAATAAAATGACTCATTTAAAATCTTATCAAGAAAACCTTTTCGCCACTTAAGACCATGCTCTTTGTTTAATTTTTCACATAACAAACTCATTGAGAAGCCACCAGTTGCGTACAATTCAAATGTCTTTTGAACAATGCGTGAATTATATTCATCAACAACAATATCTTTTTTCCCATCCGGCTTGGTGATGTTTTTATAACCAAATGGAGCTTTTGAAGGCCACTCGCCTTTTCGTAATTTCTGTTCCATAGCTCGTTTTACATTATCACTGATCGCATCTGAATAATATTTGGCCAATCCCAAACTGATGCTGAATTGAAATTTTTCTACCGCAGATATATTACTATTGATGATCTGTCCATCAGATATAAAATGTAATTCTATCTGGTCAAACAATGCTTTTTCATAAAGTATCGAAACCCGTTTATCAAATACATTGCGTGAGAGTCGATCGACTTTGTCGCAACATACTACAATCTTTTCTTGCTGATTTAAAATAAGATCAATAATTCGATCAAATTCAACGCGATCGTTTTTGTATGCACTTTCATCAAAACTATAGATCTGCAAAATATCAAAGTTTTTATTCTGGCAATATCTTTCAAGACGTGCAATTTGCGCGGGCAATGAGTTGCCTGCATCTCGCTGCTCTTCAGTACTCACACGAGCAATAAGAATGGCTTTCATTACAATATCTTTCTGATTTAAGTGTATTTTTATGATGCAGCAATTGTATCATATTTGGGCAAAGTAAAAAGAAACTTTTTTATTACAAAAAGATCTTGCCAGTATATTAAAATATACTATACTAAAATATAGTAGTTTTTGAAGATTATTTATTAAAAGTTCAATTTATATTTTCATGAGAAAGTGAGTTGTAAAATTATGATAAAATGGACTATAGACTATTGGGTTGATAACTCAGGCAAACGCTCGGTTGAGCGTTGGTTACTAAAATTAACGCGGGAACAATTCAAAGCCGTATCCAAAGAACTAAAACTGCTTGAAGTTTGTGGTAATGATTTAAAACTTCCACATAGCAGAACACTAGGCAAAGGCCTATTTGAGTTACGCGAAAGAAACTATGGTTTTAGAATTTATTACTGCTTTTATAAGAATAAGATCATAATTTTGCTGCATGCAGGTGATAAAAGTAACCAACAAAATGATATTAAAATTGCACGTACAAGGTTAACACAAACTCAGTAAAAATAACGCAGAACAATGATAAGGAGTAGTTACCATGAATAAGGCAGGAAAAGAGAAGAAGATAGTAACAACGAAGAAATTTTCAACGAAAAGCTTTCAAAAGTTAATGGAAAAAAGATTAACTAAATCAGAAATCACCGAAATTGAACAACAAGCAATGTTGGAAGCAAGGGCTCTTAAGTCGTTACAAAATGATATTACAAATGCCATGAATAATTACATGAAAGAAAAAAATATTGGTTTTAATGAGCTCGTCAAACGATTGGATGTTAGTCCCGCACATATTGCCAAAATAAAAAATGGCGCTGCCAATTTGACAATTGCCAGCATCGCACGTCTTTTTGCACTATTGGGACAAGAACCGCATCTGGTCTTTAATAAGAAATAATTATTACAAAGGGTTAAAGCGTATTGATAGGATTACGACAAGATTACGTCACGATTGCGAAATGATTGCGACGCTTCACGAATCTTGCACGGCTTAAATTTCACAACCTGTTCTCGTATAATGCCAAACGAATTGTTCTCGTTTGGCAATTTTACTTTCTTGACCTCTGTCATAAACCTCTGAAACCGCCTAGAATGAATGCGTGAAAATAAAACACTTAACTCTCGTGGCGTTATAAATTCAAGTGCCTTTTTCAAACCAAACATCTGTAAAATTTGTTTGGGCCTAAGTTCCGGATTATTAAAACACAAAGCCGCCAGCAAAGCTCCATCGTCTTTGTCTTTATAATCAAGTAAGGCTGGCCGTTTGCTTTCAAGCTCGTCAAGATAATGCAATAAAACTTTTTTAGCCGTGGCAGGCTTAAATAAGCTATGAAATGTTAAATCTGATTTAATACCAAGTTTGGCAAACAGCTGTCTGATTTTTTGCCGTTTATTAAGCCTCACCTCCATGCGCAAGATCTCCAACTTTTTTCTGCGAGTTAACCGATCCAAAAGCTTGATTTGCAAAGCCCCATCCTTTTCGATTGTCCTTTTGCTGCTCTGTTTTGTCTTTTCAAGCTCTTTGATTTTATCGTAGAAAACAACTTCATATGAATTGCAATGCCACTTATAACTAAGCCCGTCGTTGCGGTAATTCGTCTGATTGGTATCAAGAACTGCAGAAATATTTGATTCTTTAATCTTTTGAATGTAATGAAATGGCGTTGAGCCATCTTTAAGAATAATATTTTTTGCATAATGAATGGCAGAAACATTCGCATGAGCAAGTACATCTTCGTCAATCTCAACCCCCATTGCCTCTAATTTTCCCACCAACTTTTTTGTGATTAGCGAAAAATCTTTATACTGCAATTCTTGAAAATTATTCCCAAACAATAGCTTGGGCAATGACAATTCAACTTTGAGCATAATATCGCGCAGCCCGCTAGAGCCGATGCAATTGGACAACGTAAGAGATGGCTTGTAAATTCCACGACTCAGCTCTTTTTTTGTTGTATTTTGCTTTGACCGAATATCGCAATTAATCAACGACGGATTTTCTATCCAACGAGCAGATGGCCTAAATTTGTCAGGGTCTGTTATGCGATACATGTTGCTAGTGAATGTTAAAACTATGGTGTCTATCATGGAAATCTCGATTCATGCAAAGGCCGTAAATCTCCGCCGCTCGTCCCGAGTGATTTATGCAGCAGTTTACTGCAAAATAAATCGTATCGAGGGCTGCGGCAACGTGTTCTTAAATATGCAAATAAATGCTAAATTTTCCGTTTCAGGATAAAGAGTTTGCTCAAAAAAACAAGGTCCGTAAAATGTACGAACCCTATTTTCTTGTTTTTGTTTTAACCCTGTGCCTTTTTCTTCTGAAGATTTTCGTTTGCCGGCACTGACACATCGAACCTTGACGCTTCGTGCGTCAACACGTCGAGCAACTGCTGCCAGCAACTCAACGACTTTTACAACACGATGATGTTCTTCAAAAGGCAAAACCACGACCGCTCTTGGCGGGATTTTCTTGAAAACCATTAAACCTCTTGGGCAATACTTTTTGTATCACCTGATGCTGACTAACGTCAGCATGTAAATTAAAAATTATTTTCTGAACCTAAATTAGAATTGTGTGACGGTTACTTACTGAGTGATTGCGATATTCTGCTGTCGCAGAAATGCAATTGCCTTCGATTGTAAGTGAGCCAGCCGCTAGGTAAGCACCCTAGCCCATGCCGGCAACCGATAAGATTAAATTTTTTCATTTGTACTCTCCTGTTGAATCATTACTTCAATTTACTACATTCAACGTTTAAATATAGGCAATCTGGAATTAAAGGCAAGAAAAAGTTTATTTAAAAGATGTAATTTTTACTTAAACTTCGTTTTGAATTCGCAGTCATCAAGATAAATAAAGTTATTAACCATGGATTCAATTCAATAGTTATACGTCTTTTGTGCGTATCATTCCATTAACCGGCTTTAGTAAAATAGGCAAAAGCTGTGTTGCCATTTCTTCCAAGGGGCTGTGTTCAAAATTACTCAACATAATTAAACAAGCATCTTCTTGAACAAAATGTAAAAAAAGCGTATGAAAACCACCTAACCGTCCAAAATGCCCAATGCATTTTCGACCAAGAATTGAGGATATAAAAAGCCCATAACCATATTTTGGATTATCAAAAAAATTAGACGCTTGTATGTAGGGTGTAGACATTGTTCTGACTAAATCAGCTTCGAAACTTTTTTCACTAAATATGGCTTTATTCCATTTATATAAATCATCAACAGTAGAATAAAAATCACCAACACCTATAGCCGTTTCTGATGCCCACTTAGATGTGGCTTCGAGGACTCCAGCACTCATCTGGTAGCCTACAGCATTATCTTTGTTCAAGACATCTTGAAAGTTTCTTCCACTATCATTCATGTGCAAATGATTAAGAATATTTGATTTTAGGTAATCAGCATATGATTGGTTAGATATTTTTTCAATTAGTGCCGCCAACAAAACATATCCAGAACTTCCATAGGCAAATTTTTTGCCCGGCTCAAAGTCCAATGGTTTATTTTTAAATAAATCAACTAACTCTGGTAAGCGAAGTGGCCCTGACATAATCTTTGTTCTAAAGGCATCAAGTTTAGTATAGTTTTGAATTCCCGAGGTATGGATTAAGAGATGTTCAATAGTAATTCGATTGTCCTTAACATATTCAGGCAAATAATGCGCCACAGGATCTTGAAGCCGTAATTTTTCATGCTTATTTAATTGCAAAATCACTAAAGCAATGAATTGCTTAGAAACAGAACATAATCGATATTTGGTACCAGGCATTGTTGACAAATCATTAGTATAATTAGCCTTCCCGTATCCCTTGCGTAATAATATGCTGTTCTTATTAGCAAAAAATAAGACTCCTGAAAATAATTTTTGTGCTACCAATGGCTGAACGTACTCATCAACACGACGTTCAATATGCTGAATTACTTGTGGATCAAAAAAAATCATATGTCAAACTTTCTTAAACTTATGAAAAATAATTAAATCAAAAATACAAAATTCAGACAACTTATGCCACTGCAAACTACATCAAATTGGTAACCAAAATTTACTAACTAAATTTTAGTCCAGGTACTTATTTTGCCATTTTTTTCAATATTTATATAGTAACAACCTTCATGATTTTTCATAAAATCAAACTTTATCGGATATCGCTCAAGGACAAATGCAGAACTCGATTGAGAAAGTAATTTTTGCCTGGAGTGTCCAATAATTTGAGTATATATATCCCCAGTTAATCTATCCATGAATATAGACAGTTGTTCCCCATTGCAACCATACAATCCTTCATACAAAGAAAACATTGAGCTATCTATTTCGACTGGTTTGATGACTTGAGGTAATTCTGGTTTAAAACCAAATATAATCGCAGCCAAAGATGTATTGAGAGGTTCTACCTGTGCATGTTCAAAATTGCTCAAAATAATTATAACAGTATTATCATCAACATATCTAAAAATGCCAGACCGAAAGCCCATAACTTTACCAAAATGACCTATACACTTATGCCCATGGATAAGTGTTATGAACCAACCATAAGCATATTCACTATCTTTTATAAAATCTGGGGTAGTTTTAACATACGGCTCAAACATCAGGGAAAGCCCTTTAGGGCCAAGCAAAATGCCTGGTGTTTTTAACGCGTTAGCCCATTTGTAAAGATCTCCTGCAGTTGCATATAAACTTCCAGTACCAGGGACAGCAAGGGCATCAAGAGGAATAACAGTCAATAGATTTTCATCCTTTAATATGTGCCCAGTAGCCAAACCATCAACAGGCTTGCAACACTTGCAACAACATCCAATTCCAGTAGTTTTTATTCGATCAAAAATATTTTGTTTAATGTAATTTTCAAACGAAATTCCTGAAATTCTCTCAACAATAGCGGCTAACAAAACATAATTTGATGCTGAATACCTAAACTGAGTACCTGGGTTAAAAAATAATCCAATCTCACCAACCCCATTACAAATAATTTTTACAGCCTCATCTCTACTATAAACTCGACTTCTGTCCTCACCGGAAATTTTCCAATATAATGGCAAACCACTTGTATGGGTTAATAAGTTATGAATTTTAACTCCATCTACTGGAAATTCAGGTATATACAATTTGATATCATCTTGTATATTCAACTTATTTTGTTCAAAAAGCTGAATTATCGCCAGCGCTGTAAACTGTTTTGAAACAGATCCCAGCCGAAATTTCGTATCAAGACTGATCAATTTTTTTGAGTTACAATCCAAAAATCCATAACCCTTATGAATCAAGATGTTGTCATCTTTAATAACCATGACAATGCCATTAAATATTCCTTTTTTTACAAAAGAATCAATGCATGCATCTAACGTTGAATTAATATGCCCACTTGTGTGTTCATATTTTTGTTCCTCTTTTGGAACTTCCATTGCACAAAGATTAAACTGTAACAACACTAACAAGAATGGCAAAATCAAAAAAATATGAACTATTCTTTTCATAATAACCTCCTATTTTTTGAATCAAATATAAATTAAATATATCTATTTGAAATTTATTATAAAAAATATACTTTGTCAAGGGGCACCGTTTTTACGTGTTTTATTTCACACTTGAGGCCCTATCCACAAAAAATGTTGCTTAAAAACCATAAATATTAAATAATTTAGAAACTAATTTTCAAAATCTTTAAAGGAGCAAAAAACAAATGAAAGCCATAATCATTGCGCGCGTTAGCACAGAAGAGCAAAGAGAGGCTGGCAACTCGCTTCCAGCCCAAATCGAGCGGTTAAAAAGATATTGCCAGAACAAAAACTTTGAAATAGTTAAAGAATTTAGTTTTGATGAAAGCGCTTATAAAACCCAGAGAGATGAATTTGATAGCATCATAGATTTTGTTATCAAGCAAAATGAAAAAGTTTTCGTCTGTTTTGACAAAGTAGATCGCTTATCCAGAAGCATTTTTGACAAAAGAGTTCATTTACTCTACGAAAAGGCTTTATGTGATGAAATCGAATTACACTTTGCCTCTGATGGGCAAAGAATAAACAGCCAAATTTCTGCTGCTGAAAAATTTCAGTTCAGCATGAGCCTTGGGCTATCAAAATATTACTCAGATGCTATCAGTGATAATGTGAAAAGAGCCATAGAACAAAAATTACGCAGCGGCGAGTGGCCAAGTAGAGCTCCATTTGGTTATAAGAACATTACTAAGCTGGATGGCAAAAAAGATATTGTTGTCGATGAGAATGCTTCGCAGATTGTTCAAAAGGCATTTGAGCTGTATGCCACAGGCGGATTTTCGATGGGCTTACTATGCGAAAAATTGAATGAAGAGTACGGAATTAAATGGCGCAAAGGCTTTCTTGGTAAAATTCTAAACGATCCATTTTATTACGGTTTTATGGTCTGTAAAAACAAACTGTATCCTCATCGCTACGCCCCAATTATTACCAAAACGCTTTTTGACCAGGTCCAACAAGTCATATCAGGCTTTAATAAAAAAAGATTTAAGTACGCGGGCAAGCCATACATTTATCGGGGAATATTTCGTTGCGGGCACTGTGGTCTGTCAATGACGCCTGAAAAACAGAAGGGCTTGGTTTATTACCACTGCACGCAATATAACGGCAAGCATGACGCACAATGGCTGCGAGAAGAGGCAATTACTGAGCAGCTGGGACAGATTTTTAAGCAGATGCAAATCCCTGAGGAGATATTACTCCAAACAATAAACGCCATTAACACTGCACAAAATGACAAAGCAGATTTCCAGGCCAAAAGCTTCGAAGAGCTAACTCAGAAGCATAAAACCATAACAAAAATGAGAAGCAACCTATATTTGGATAAACTCAAAGGGAGAATTACTGAGAACGAGTATGACAAATATGACCAGGGGTTCCGTGAAGAAATAGCAGATTTGGAGTCCCAACTAGGGATGTTGCAAGAGACAGACGACAACTACTATATTACGTCAAAATATGTACTGGATCTAACAAACCGCGCTTATGACTTATTTAACGCCAGTTCGATAATTAGTTAAGGCTTGGAATTTCAGCAAAAAACCCCACACCTATCGCAGGTTTGTGTTGATGAAAAGAATAGGCTGAAATTGCAGCAAAAACATTCGTGAAAAAATTTTTAACACATCTATGTCTAGTATGTTCGATTTTAAAGGTATTTTTCAGGATATTGTTAACAGATTCAATGATGTTTCGTTTTTTTAGAAAAAGTTTTTCAAAAAAGATCATGAGCTTGTTTTTCATACCCTTTTTAAGCTTTGTTATAAGCTTGAGACCACGCCTAAAAAGTTTTTCAAAAAGAGGTTGTGATATATAACCACGATCGCCAAAAAGCCAACCCCAAAGATTTTTTGTAACTTTAGAAATAACTGATTCGTTACGGTCATCAGTATTTCCTGGGGTAATCCAAAATGACAAAATTTCACCGAAATGATTAATCACAAGATGGAGTTTGAACCCATAAAACCAGCCCATTGATGATTTTCCGCGCTGAGCAATACCCTTAAAAACTTTGTGTGAGTAAATTCGAAGATTGTGGCACACAACCAATTTTGTGGAATCAATAAAGGCAATACCGCGCATATTTTTACTGTTGCGACTTGCAGCAAATAATGCCAATGGCTCTGCAGCCTCATGCATTAACTCAGTAAAGCGAGTGTAGCTAACCAAAGCCCCAAAGGCTGTTTTCAATTCTTTGCAAACATGGTCTTTGTAATATCTTTTGAATGTGTGATATCCAGAATAATGAAAATATACGCAAATCGTAAGAATATCGCTTAGAGTCATGCCTCGTGGGCGTCCTGCAGCATTTAACGTGTTATTCTTTACTCTCTTTTCTTTAACATATTTTTCATATTGCTTGCAAAAATCATCAATTTCGCAAAAAATAGTTGTTAAGAACATGTTTAGCCTTTCTCTTTTTTTTTGAGGGTTTCATTTTTCTCAATTTAAACGAGAAAGGCTTTTTTTAAAGAACTTTTTTAATTATCGAACTGGCGTTATTTATAAGTTCTGAAGTTGAGAAAAGAAGGCAACTTTTATGCTTGGTACTTCAGAACCTTAGGGTAGAAGGTAAAAAAGTGCGCTTTGAAGCCAAAAAACCGTTTAATTTGATACTAGATTCCGTAGATGGTAAGAGATGGCTCCCCGAGCAGGACTCGAACCTGCGACCTAACGATTAACAGTCGTGTGCTCTACCAACTGAGCTATCGGGGAACAAATTTTATATTTCAAGAATTCAATTTGAATTATACGAAAACTGGCCTGCCATACGAAGCCACGAGCGTATGCACCTTCGCTTTTTATAGCTACGGTGCACAGGGCGAGGGCGAAGTATGGTGGGCGAAACAGGATTCGAACCTGTGACCCCCTGCTTGTAAGGCAGGTGCTCTAACCAACTGAGCTATTCGCCCCTGGTGTATTAATTTCAATTGCTAGGTAGATAGTAAAGAAAAAAAGTTCTTTCGTCAACAAAACTTTAGGCTGAATTTATCAAAAAATGATGGTATAAAAGTACTAAAAAAATGGCATTTTCCCCAAAATAGGGATTGTAAAGCTGTCTTAAAAATCAAAGTCGAAATACGTCTTAAATTATAACTGAAATAATACCGCAAGCCCGCGTTGCAAGGGACTCTTTGCGTTTGCAATTCCCAATTATGCCTGCTATACTGCCCGTACTGTAATGGTGGTTTTTATATTATTGTCCTAGAGGACTAATTCGGGGGATTTATGAACAAGGTATCCAGAAAAGTTTTAGTGTTTTCTTTCTTTGTGTTTTCACTGTTATCTGTTGCAACAAAAAATGTTACTGCACAAAAGCTTGGTGCGCAACAAGTCGAGACTCAAGAAGTCAAGACGCAACGAGTCAAGACTCAACAAAATCAAGGTTTTGATTTTAGTAATCTTATTGATGCATTTTACTCATCTCTAAGAACGGTTAAAAATCTAAATTATTACACAAACGACAAAGTTGTTTTTGTAATTGCAGGACAAGAAGTCTCATTTGATATTCAAGCCGGACATGGAAATATTTTTACACCACTTCAATCGGTCGCAGCCCAAATTAATCCGGTAAAATTTGGGGGCAACAACACGGAAGATTCAGATAGAGCCTCTCTCGCCGATTTTGCAAGAGTTGTAATCGAAAATGAACTTTACAAAAACGTAAAAGATATAGAAATCTTAAAATGGTTGATGGATTTTAAGTTAAATCCGGTTCAGCTTTTTACCTTTAAATTTTTAATTTTGCTAAATACCGCCAGAACCGATGGGCAATGGTCCAGAGTAGTAGAAGAAACCTTCTGCTTACTGTTCAGATTAAGCCAAGTTGATGACCTTCAATTCATTGATAAAAACAAACATTTATCCACTTATCTCCCTGAATCTCTTAAAACTATTTTGAAAGATAATAAGTTTGAATTAATCGAATTTATTGATAACTTGTGGTCTGTACTTATTAATGATAACTCAGACGCTAGCCAAACAATAGAAGCACCACTTCAAGTTAAAAGCTTTGTCTTCAGAGATGAAAAAATGGCAAAATTAGTTTTTGAGAAATTCAAAAACTATACTGGCACAAATGGCTCAACCCAAGACGCATCTACACAAGATTTATCTTCTCAAGCCACATCTTTATCACAAAGCTTGTTGGGAACCACAAGTTTACAAGCCCAAATTAATAGCTTTATAAAACCTAATGACTATGGAATAGTTGATATGAAAGATTTTGTAAATTTTAGATCTGATATATCGGCTCCAAACAACAAATTTGCACTAACCATGGTTGGCTATGAAGAGTTCCTATTTTCGAGTACGTCTGATAAGCCCGCAGATTTGATAAATCAGATAAATGCGGGGCAATCAAAATTGCCAAAATTCATTTTGGCACATGACCAGATACACGATGAATATTTGGTAGCATATGTAACCCAAGACATTTCATTAATCAATGCATTAAAAAGTGTTTTGATTACTTTGTGCAGCTCATTCAAAGAGTATCTCCAGACAAAAAAGGCCCTATTTACAAAAAATGATGCAACCTCATTCAAATATAAAACTGAATTTGCCGCAAAAGAAAAGAGCCGTATTGAATTAGAAAAATTTGTTAGATCTCCAGAGGGAAGCCGGTTCTTCAGCCAAATTAAAAGTGAAATCGAAACAATTATTTCAGACGAAGACGAATCTACATCTAAAAAATCACTTGAACAAAATCGCCAGGAACAGATAACACAACTCAAATCTGAACTTGAAAAGCTTGAAAAACAAAAGGCTGAAAAAGCTGAGCAACTGGCAAAATGGCAAAAGGTTTTAATTTTACAAGCCAGCAAAAATACTCCCGATGTTCAAGCCAAAATTGAGACACTAAAATCTGATCTATCAAAAATTGACGCTCAAATTTTGGCAGTCCAAAAGGACATTACTGTCAATGTGAATGAAAAATTAGGTGTAACAAAAAAACAAGATGGTGACACGATTGAAAAAGATAAGCAAAATCTTGCTAAGCTTTATAAAATGCTGGAAGTCAAGCAACAAGCCGGCGGAGTTCCATCCGATAAACTTTTAAGCTCGATTAAAACACTTGAAGATCGCATCGCTCAGGCATCTGCTCAACCTGTTGTAGAAAAATCGATTGACGGTAAGTTGGCAGTACGTAAAACTGTAGCAACCCTTCTTGATAACAAAGCGAATGAATTGAATTTTCAAATTGATTCCAAGCTGAGCGAACTTAATCTAATTAAAGACATCGAAGACAGAGCAATTCAAGAGCTTTTGTTAGATGAAACGCTCTGTTTACAAAAATCATTTGCAAAACAACTTGAGGCAACAGCAAAACAAATTCGTCAAGATAATGACAAGACCAAAACACTCGAAGCGTACAGAAAAGCGTTTTCATCTGTACGTTCAGATAAAATTTCTAAAGATAAATTTGACCAGATCGCAAAATTAGAGCTCGAAGTTGGACATATAATTGATAGCGATAAGCATGAAGATTTTGTGGCAAATATCATGCTCAGAGAGTCATTTTTGGGCGAGTTTGTAAAAGATATAACTGAAAATTCTGACAAATTTATGTACGTCAAGCAACGTTTACAAAACTCACTGGCACAAATTCTGTCTCATTCTACTCACTTCAAAAATAATGCAAATTTGTACAGGTACCTGTGGAAAACTATACCAAGCCATTATAAAACATTTTTGGGTTGTGTTGGAATAACTGAACAAAGCTTAAGCTAACCTGTTTGGCTTGGAGGTAAATTTACATGAAAATATTAAAATATATATCTGTGATAAGTTTAGGGTTGGTTATTACTTCAGCACCAATATTAGCTCAAAAAGTTGAGCCCGAACTTGAACAGCTTTTAGCAGATAATCCAGATATTTTGGGTGCAAAGCCAACAAATGCAAAAGATAAACAACTTACTCTCGAGCCCACGACTCCTGCTAAAACTCCTGAAGATACATCACCTGAACGTGAAAAAGCAAAAATTCAGGCCATCACAGAAGAGTTTAATTCAATTTTTGATACTTATCTGTTTTTAGGCAAAACGACTTCATTGAATCAGACAGAGTTAAGCAATCTTAAGCTTTTGGTTGACCACAAGATTGCCAATATCAAAAGTCTTGCAGATTTCGGAACAACCAGCAGATTAGACTACGCACCGTGGTACGCCCAAAGATTAAGTGAAGTAATCTACTGGTTTAAGTTCGCTTGCTTGAATTTGGAAGCTCTCTCTGTTTCGTCTGAGGACTCAAAAGTCTCAGTATTGCAAGAACCCCTTGATTTTGCCGAGATGCAGAAAGCAAAGCTTAAAATTTTTGGTTCTCTGATCGACACCGGGCGCATCCATCCGATGGCATATCCAGAAAAATCAGTTAGATCAATTATCTTCAAAAGTTTACCCTCAAGATTACAAAGCTCTCTTATTCAATATGTTTTGTGTGGGATTACCCAATCATCAGCACAAGCTTATTATTTAAGTAAAATTTTGAGCCAGAATTTTTATGCTGAAAAAGTAGTCTTATCTGAAGAGTACTTCGAGATAATTTCAACTTTTTATAAAGCACAAAAACTTGGGGGACAACTTGACGTTGATTCTTTTCTAAACAAAATCGAAGAAGCAATTAACGCATTTGCAACAGATAGGGCTTCTATGCAAACGTCAGGTAAAAATAGCAGCTCTAACTTAATTTTGGAACTCTTGCTCACAAAATTAATAAAAATAAAAAACGATGTTGTTAAATTTTATAAGCCTGCTTTAAATTTTAAAGATAATCAGGAAAAAGCTGAACTCCTGATCCGACACAAACTATTTCTTGAAAGTAAGAAGTATGAATTACTTTACTCAAACAAGCAGTTCTGTGAATTTTTTAACTTGTACTGTACCTTCTTACAAGATTTTTTTGCTAATAAACTTCAACCGCAAGTTGCAGATCGAAGACTTTTTGAACTTGAGTGCCTGCTTGCAGACTTAATAATTATGACAAAAAGCAAGCTTAAGCAAAATGTTGAGACTTCAAAAATAGAGTTAGTAAAACAGTTAATAATAAAATATGTTCTAGAACTTGACGCAAAAGATCCTGCGCTTACAGCTCTGGTTGACATGGGGAAAATTTTAGAAACTGCAAGAGGTCTTATCAATAAAGATCTGAAAGTAGGCGAAAAAGGATTTTTTGCGAGCATTAAAGATGCAATTTTTTCCGGAAATTGGATTGATAGCGGAAAATTCAAAGGCGTGGGTGCCGGAACCGCGCAGACAATGGTAGATTTTCTGGAGTATGCGTTCGACCGAAAATTTGAAAATTTTAAAGAGGCTGCATTTTTCTTGTTGGCTCGAACAAGTCCTGTTTTAGCCGCCGGACTGATTTATAAAATAATGCCATATTTATCAGGTGACTTACAAGAAAAGGCTTCCAAAGTAATCGGCGAATCTGGACTCACCGAATCTAAAGCGGGGGTTTCTGAGACTGAACAAGATGCATCCAGTGCGGCTACTCCAAAACAAACAGAACCTGCTGCAGCTGGAAATGGCACATCTGGCAATCGCACGCCTGATGATAACAAAATTTTTGATTTTGTTTCTAGAAATCCAGAAATTTTTAATAAGCTGTGTGAGGTAAAGCCGGAGCTTATTAATGCTCTTGCAGCCACTGTTGAACGTAGACTTATTAAAGCAAAGTCATAAAAAATCAAATCATCGCCCGTGGTTGGGAAACTACGGGCGTCTGAAAAGCACCAAACACGACTTGGGATATTAGAATACTTTTGCTATACTTAGCCTTTATTAACTTATTAGATGCCCGCCGCCCGATGGGCGATGGTTCGACAGGCTCACCACGAGCGGGCTGGGTCTGGCCGACAGACAGGATGACAAAGGGACGGAATTTTTATGATATATCATATGGCCCAAGCATTGCAGACAAAATACAGTTTTTTCAACGTATTTCATTACGTCAGCGTACGTTCAATATGCGCACTTTTATCATCACTTTTAATCTCATTTGCATTCGGAAACAGGTTCATACGATTTTGCCAAAAAAACTTCCGCTCCAAGGCTCGCGAGTGGACACCCGAATCGCATCAGGCCAAAAACGACACCCCGACAATGGGTGGCCTCTTTGTTATATCAGTGTTTTTAATAAATGCATTGCTTTGGACTAATTTAACCAAAATTAATGTTTGGTTATTTCTGATCTGCGTTCTGGGTTATGGTCTAATCGGATTTCTTGATGATGTTTATAAGCTCAAATACAAAAAGGGAATTTCTGCCTCTTTAAAATTTAGACTTCAGATAGGATTTGGCTTACTACTATCACTGGCATGGTATTTAATGCTGTCCCCCAACACAAGCATCTGCGTTCCATTTTTTAAAAATTTTATGCCGGAGATTGGCATTCTATTAATTCCATGGGCAACGTTTATCATAGTTGCCACAAGCAATGCGGTCAATTTAACGGATGGCCTTGATGGCCTTGCAGCCGGCCCGCTGATTTTTAACTTTTCAACCTTTGCATTTATTGCATATCTGGCCGGACATGTGAAATTTGCTACTTATCTTTTCATTCCATATTCCGGCAGTGCTGAGATGACAGTTCTGGCATGTACACTTGTTGGAGCACTGGTCGGATTTTTGTGGTACAACACTTATCCTGCACAGATTTTTATGGGTGACGTAGGATCACTGGCCATGGGAGCAGGGCTGGCATTTCTTGCATTGATTGTTCGCCAAGAATTTTTACTGCTGATCAGCGGCGGAATATTTGTCATGGAGACCGTATCTGTAATTTTACAGGTGGCATATTTTAAATTAACAGGCAAAAGAATATTTCTTATGGCTCCCATTCACCATCATTTTGAACTAAAGGGATGGAAGGAAAGCAAGGTAACAGTACGTTTTTGGATAATCTCCATGATTCTTTGCTTGACCGCTTTACTTACTCTAAAAATTAGATAGAAACATTTTGTGGCAAAAAAACAAAAAAGTGTTACGATTTTAGAAGCTTAAATGTTTGAAGAGAATGCTTTTCTTGGAGTGGATATGTCAGATTTAAAAGATAAAATTCAAAATTTGAAAAATGGGTTCGAAACAGACCTGAAAAATGTTACCAATCTTCGAGCATTGGATGACCTGAGAGTTAAATATCTTGGGAAAAAAAGCATGGTAACTGATCTGCTCAGCCAAATCAAAAATTTTTCCGCAGAAGAGAAGAAAGAGTTTGGCCCACTTATAAATCAATTCAAAATTGACACAGACAGTAGCATCGAACAAACAAAAGCACAAATTATATTTAAGCAGACTCAAACCGAAAACTTTAAAAAACAGAATTTTGATGTCACCGCTTATCAACCAAATGCAAAAAATGGCACACTCCATCCACTTACCCTATTTGTGCGTGAAGTTGAAGATATTTTTGTGTCAATGGGATATGAGGTTGTTGATGGACCGGAAGTTGAGAGCGAGGAGTATAATTTTGAAGCGCTCAATGTTCCCAAAGACCATCCCGCACGCGACATGCAAGATACATTCTGGCTAAATTTACCCAATATGGTACTTAGAACTCAAACATCTTCAGTTCAGGTACACGCAATGCGAAATAAACCACTTCCATTGGCAGTGGTATCCCCAGGGAAAGCTTTCAGACAAGAAGCAACCGACGCATCACATGATTATGTCTTCATGCAATGCGAAGGAATGTTAATTGGCGAAAATATAAATATTTCGCATCTATTTGCAACAGCTCAGATATTTTTAAAAACTTTATTTAAGACGGATAATTTGGATATTCGCATCAGACCAGGATTTTTCCCATTTGTTGAGCCGGGTTTTGAAATTGATATGCGTTGCCCTTTTTGCAAGAAGGGTTGCTCGGTATGCAAAAGATCAACTTGGATAGAGATATTTCCGTGTGGCATGGTTCATCCAAACGTACTTAGATTGAACGGCATTGATCCTGAAAAATACTCGGGCTTTGCCTTTGGATTTGGGCTAACCAGACTAGCAATGCTTAAGTACAACATTGATGATGTAAGGCTTTTTTACAGTGGTAACATTAAATTTTTAAATCAATTTTAAATACATATTGAAGTAAAAAGGAGAATGAGTAATGAAAGTAACAAAAGCGATAATTCCTGCCGGAGGTATTGGCACACGCTTTCTTCCTGCAACAAAAACGACGCCCAAGGGGATGTTACCCATCTTGGACAAGCCGGCAATTCAATACATTGTTGAAGAAGGCGCAAAATCAGGAATGGAAACTTTTGTTGTTGTCACAGGAAAATCAGAAAAAACCATTGAAGATCACTTTGATACAAATTCTACATTAGATTCATTTTTAAAAGAAAAAGGTAAATTAAGTTACGTCGAAGGTTTAAACAAAATTATTGATTCAACAAACTTCATTTACATCCGACAAAAAAATCCGCTTGGACTTGGACATGCCGTTTGGACTGCAAAAACAGTTGTAAGCAAAGAGTATGTTGCTGTCATGCTACCTGATGAGATAATCTTGAGCCAAGTTCCAGCTATTTTGCAACTAATGCAGATAGCACATCAGGAAAAATGCAATGTCATTGGGGTACAAGAGATTCCTATCGAACATGCCTCACGTTATGGAGTCATTGGAATCAAACGACAGTTTTCCCCCAATCTCTTTCAAGTTAAAGAGTTGGTTGAAAAACCAAAGATATCCGACGCTCCTTCAAATCTTGCACTTATCGGTCGATATGTCCTTTCTCCAAATATTTTTGATGTTCTGGGAGAATCTAAAGTTGGGGTGGGAGGAGAAATCCAACTTACAGACGCTATTCAAGCGCTGCTTTACGCAGGCGAGAAGGTTTTTGCCTATAAAATTCAAGGGACTCGATATGATGTTGGAAACCCATTGGGATTACTGCAGGCGAATCTAGATTTTGCTCTGCGCGATCCACAGTACTCTGCAAAGATGCTTGATTATCTGAGAAATTTAGAAAAAGACTATATTGTTTTACAAGGCCAAGCAACTGTACAAAGCAACAAGATTAAAAGCTCTACGGTTTAAAATTTGTATTAACTTAAAAACTAAAAGCGGGATGTAAATTTTCACATCCCGCTTTTAGTTTTTAAGTTAAGTATTTTTAATTAATTAGAACTTCTTTATTCCACGAATCTTCCAGAACTCTCTGATAAGATCATGTGAACCTGTGATTGCAATCAAGCCATCACGTTCATCGATAACTGTTTTAGCCTGTTCGATTGCCTCAGCCAAGCAAGCGCAACCCTTAACTTTAACGTTAAGTTCCTTTGCCATGTTTGCCAACTCATTTGGATCATGTGATTCCACGTGACCTGGAAGTGAAACAAAGAACACCGAACCGCTAACTTTTTTGAGTAAGTATCTAAGCAACTTGATAGCTTCAAGCGAATCATTTGCTTTGCTAAATCCAATAATAAGTGCAAGACCTTTTAGGGGTTTCTGGTAATGCAGTAATCTTACGCCCAAGTATAAGTTTGCAAGGGCATCAATATTACTTGCATTATCAAGCAAGATTGATGGTTTCTCTTTATTCAACAGTTCAAAGCGTCCACGAAGTAAATCAAACTGTTCTGTCCAGAAGCCTTTTAATGTCTTAGCTGGATTGAGCTCAGCTTGACGCTTTGCCTCAATTGTTGGACGACCGCGTTGACCACGTTGAGTAATCAATAAGTTTCCACGCAAGAACGGAGAAAATTTGCCTTTTATATCTTCGACATAAATCTGGGCAATTCTTTCACCTAATGATGCAACTCTTCCAAACAACTGTTCGTATATGTATGGGAGAGCCGCAAGCTTACGTATCGGCATTGCCCACTTAATATTGTGAGCTACAGCCCAATTTTTCATTTTTTGTAATCTGATTTTACTTTGCTCGGCTGAGATGAACCAAGTTCCCTCTTTTGCCGTTTCAAGCATTTCAAATGCAACTTTATCAAGATCCGTATCAAGAAGACCTAAACCATCTTGAGCAACGCGAGTCAGTGCAGCAATTTTTGGATTACATATGTTTGTTGCGTCAAATTTACCGCCATATCGTACTTCAAGTATTGCTACATCGGATTTTTCTTTAACGAATTGCAGTAATGATGCGATTGTAAGAATTTCATGCGCAGTGGCCTTAATGTTATTCATTTCGGCAGCATTGATTACCTCATTAACAACATCGGCAAAATCTTTATTTTGGATAAGCTGTGCATCAGAAACAATCTGTTCATTGTAAGTCAAAATATGATTTGAGTAAGATAAGCCTACCTTGAAGCCCTCTTCTTTTAAAAGTTTGGCAGCAAAGTGCAATGTTAAACTCTTTCCGTTTGTTCCGGAAACAAGAATTGTATCAATTTTTTTTGATACGTTATCGAAAATCTTGTCTAACAATTGCATGCGAGTAATAACGTTTTCATTATACTCGGCATAAGTGAGTGCGTTAAGATAATCTACAACTTCGTTGTAGTTTCTTATCCGGCCTACCTCGGCCCCCACCTTTTTTTGTGATTGTTTAACATTCGCTAACATTGTTCCTACCTTTCATATACTCATTGTATTTAAATATTCTAAAAATTAATTCAATATTTAATTCCCTGTTCTAATTTGAGCAAACACTTTCATGCAAATTCAAATTGTAGTTGTTGAACCAGGTGTAATATGTGTATGATGCAATTTTAAATTATATCATTATGTTAATCTTAAAAGATATTTTATAATTTGTCAAACGCGTATCCATGCGGCTTTTGGTTAGGTGTGAATAGAAATTATTTATGGCAAACTCAAGCAATAAAAGTTTTCACATTGTAATTTTTTGATATTTTAAACCTCTGTTTTGATCGGATATTCAGGCCCCAGGTAATTAAATTACGCCAAAAAACACTGTTTTTTGCTGCTTTTTGCAGGTTTTGGACGCAATGTGCCTTACCCTTGCGACAGCTCAAGCTTGGTAGACTTTCTTTCTTCACAACAAACTGTTGACATAGTTCGTGGATTTTATAACAATCTTCTCCTTATGGGTCTCTATTTTAAAGTAATCTTTTAAATTTGGAGTTTTTGATGAAAATCTATGATAAAAAATCCGTAGGACAGGCATGGGAATTAATCAATTCTTCAAATAAAATCACCCTACTTACCCACTCCCAACCGGACGGAGATGGGGTTTCAGCTTGTGCAGCGCTAGATTACATCCTGTCACGAATGGGAAAAAAGGTTGAAACGGTTTATCCAACCCAACCGGAATTTGACTTTAAAAGACATCCAAAAAAGATTTTAATTAATAAACATATGCAAAGCCCTGATTTGATAATAACATGCGATACGGCAAACTATGAGCGACTTTATTTTCCGGATTCCTTCAAATCAGTCCCTCTTATAAATATAGATCACCATACCAGCAATACACTTAATGGAAAATTTAATTTTGTAAATGGAGAGTCATCGAGCGCATGCGAGGAGCTTTATCTACTACTTTCAGTTTGGGATGCTAATGTTATTGACCAGTATGTGGCAGAGTGCCTACTATTCGGAATTCTTTATGACACCCAATTATTTCACACCCAATCAACCAACTCAAAAACTTTAAAAATCGCAGCCACGTTAATGGACCAAGGAGCAAGCTTATTTCAACTCAAAACTGAGCTACTTTCAAATAAAAGTTGTAACGTTCTGATGTTGTGGGGAAAGCTTCTGAGCAGTATAAAGGTCTCACCCAATAAAAACGCAGCCTGGGCAGTTGTAACACAAAAAGAGCTAAAAGATTTTGGGATTGAAATGTCATCTTTAATCGGCTTTAATAACCTAATGTCACAGATCTGTGACATTGACGTAACACTGTTTTTTTATGAAACGGCACAGGGGCAAACGAAAGTCTCACTTCGTTCAAAAATTACAGACGTAAACGAATTTGCCAAACAGTTTGGAGGAGGAGGTCACGCTAATTCCGCCGGAATTTTGTGCGATAAGCCAATCGAGCAAGTGGTTAAAGAGGTTACATCAAAACTTTAGAAATTAAAGGAACCATAAATCCATGGATCCTGAATCAAGTTCATAACTGTCCGAAGTGTTAAACGTAGCTTTGAATCGTCGGATGCGTATGGTTTTCATCGCGCTCGTCCTGAGTGATTTGCAAGCAACTTGTTGCTTAGCAAATCGTATCGAAGGATAGAGCGCAACGGCGGATAGAATAAGTTTTTAGGGCGCACCCTTCGATACGCCTCGCAAGGCTCGGCACTCAGGGCGAGCGCCCTTGAGTGAGCGCAACAAGCGTTCAGATGGCTTTTAAAGCACTTCGGACAGTTGTGAATCAAGTTCAGGATGACAAAGGGGGGAGGTGATAAGCCTTGTCCTTATTTTAGCCTACTTAAGTATGCCTGGCAATCAAGCGCCGCCATACATCCGGTCCCGGCAGCCGTTATCGCCTGACGGTATCTGTAATCAGCAGCATCTCCGGCAACGAATACACCCTCTTTGCTTGTTTTGGTGTTGTCTTTTACAACTACATACCCATATTTATCTAACTCTATCTGATCTTTAAAGATAGCAGTATTTGGGCTCATGCCAATTGCAACAAAAAGCCCATCAGCACTAATTTCTTTTAATGATTTATCTTTTTGATTTTCAATAATGACAGATGTCATCTTATGGCCATCGCCTTTAATCTCTTTTACGGCAGAACTGTAGATTATATCAACATTTGGATTTTCCATCACTTTGTATTTAATTGGATCTTTTGCCGTTAATTGATCAAGAATATGAACAAGCGTGAGCTTTTTTGTAAAATGCGTCAGATGTTCGGCTTCCGTAACGGCTGAGTCCCCACCACCGACAACTACCACATGCTTATCTTTAAAAAATGGGGCATCACATGTTGCACAAACCGACACGCCTTTGGAAAAATACTCCTTTTCTCCCGGACAACCAAGCTGTCTGTGAGCCGCTCCTGTTGCAATAATCACACTATTTGCCTGAACTGTTTGCCCATTATCAAGATGTAGCACATAAGACTTATTTTCAAAATCAACTTTGATAATTTGATTCATTTCAAGCTTACAACCGTAATGCTGCGCATGATTGCGCATCTGCATCATCAAATCTGGCCCATCGATTGAGACATTGCCCGGCCAGTTTTCAACCATAGTCGTCGTAGTCAGCTGTCCACCGGGCTGTGTGCCCTCAAAAATGATAGTATTAAGTTTTGCTCGTGACATGTAAATTCCAGCAGTAAGCCCAGCAGGACCTGATCCTATGACAGCAACATCGTACACCATTTGAAAGCCTCTTTATTTAACGTCTAGATTAATTGCTTTGCGCAAGAAACCGTTAACCTTTTTCTTATAAATATCTGAATAATAAGAATGCAACCAACCATGCCGACACTTTGGTCCAATCCAAAGCCTTGCATACCGAGAAAGTCCTGCATGTTCGTAAAGACGTAAACCATGTTTAGGCGAGATAAAATTATCGTTACATGAATGAATAAAAAGAATAGGTTTTGTAATTTTTTCAATGCATTTTACGGGATTCATTTCGCAAATCTTGCAATCCGCTGCGCTTTCAAAGAAGTACCGAATAATTGGGAAAAATGGATAATAAGGGAGCCCTGACTTAATCGCAAAACCTTTAATCATGATACTGTGCAAATTCGAAAATGTTGAATCAATGATCAAAGCATCACAGAGGTTAGGATCTAAGCTTGCTGCTTTAATGCCAGAAGCCGCTCCCATCGAAATGCCTAGAATTATAAATGGCAATGTAACACCATCCTGTTCAAGCATGGATTTCTTCATAAATTCGGCAGCTGCAAAAACATCTTTGTATTCATGGCATCCAATAGAAATCATTTTGCCTTCGCTTTGTCCATGCGCCCTAAAATCGAACAACAGCATGTTAAAATCCGGAAATAAATCTATAAAACCGTACATGAACTCTTTGCTTGATCTGTAACCATGGCATAGCAGCAAATTAGCCTTTGCTTTAGGTCTTTTTATAATTATCCCGGTAAGGGTTAGATTATCAGCTGATTTGAATTTTACGTTTTGAATCTCATTAAGTTTGTAAAGCTCTTCCCGAACCTCTTGAGCAAGAACAGACTGTTTTTTACCATAGAAAATGCTATCACTTGTGTACAAAAGCATGTGCATTATGTGGTATGAAAGACCAACAATTATAAAAGATATTGTGGTTAAAATGGCAACAGTTACCCAAAATTTTTTCTTAAAACTAAATTTCTTCACAATGTAAATCCACCTGAATAAAGATTTTTACCGGAAATAAAATGAAAATGTAAGTGAAACACGCTTTGACCTGCTGCATGCCCGTTGTTTGCTACAAGATTAAAACCTTGTAGCTTTTCGTCTTTTGAAATCTCGGCTGCAATTTTTAACATCTGCCAGCCAAATTCTTTATCTGAATCTGTTAGCGCTGCAACATCAGCAAGATGCTTTTTGGGTATGATTAGGTAGTGCACAGGCGCTTTTGGAGCAATATTCTTAATCACCGTGATATACTCATTCTCTTTTACAACAACACTGGGAATAGAGCCTTGAATAATTTTACAGAAGATACATGAAGAATCTAACATAGAAAAACCCTTTTGACACCCATTTAAGAAGGATGGCCTGCTCTTCGTAGCCACGTCTTGTCCCCCATAGCTACCTGAGCGAAGGGGGAAGGGCGTAGGAGAGTGCCGAAGGTCGGAGTCGAACCGACACGATATTGCTACCGCGGGATTTTGAGTCCCGTGCGTCTGCCAGTTCCGCCACTTCGGCACAAATTTTATTATTTCAATGAAAACATCTAGCAATAGGCTACCAGATGTACCTAGAACGTCAAGAATTTTGGCAAGAATTCCCAACAGTTATTATCTAAAAATATAGAGTTTTGCTGTTTATTGAAATTCGATGCTCATTTGTTTATTCTTAAGCCATCGAAAATCAAATATTTTAGGAGATTATTGTGAAAAGAGATCTTTTGTATGCCCCATGGCGGCATGATTACATAAATGACAATCGCGAAAACAAAGATAAAAATAAATTCCCAAACAACTGCGTTTTTTGTCATCAACTTACATTAAATCAAGATGAAAAATATTTAATTTTGAAACGTTTTGATAACTGTTTTATAATGATGAACATGTTCCCATACAATGTTGGGCATTTGATGGTTTTACCAAATGAGCATGAAGGTAACATCAGAAATGTCAGCAAAAAAGCGAGATCTGAGATTTTTGAAGTAACATCTGTTGCAACAACAGTTCTTGAAAATGCTTTGAAAGCAAAGGGTTTCAACATTGGAATCAATATGGGAATTGCCGGTGGCGGTGGAATTCCATCACACCTTCATGTTCACATCCTTCCTCGTTGGATAGGGGACACCAATTTTTGTGAAACAATTGGAAATGTAAAGATTCTGAGCTCTGATATAAAAAAAGTTTATAAAATGCTTCGTGATGGGTTTAGTAAAATTTAAAGACACTAAAAAAGGGCGAAACTATGTTCGCCCCAATTTTGATCGGAATAAATCTATTATGGATGCTGAAATAAATTCAGCATGACACAACGGAATTACTTCAGTGTTTTTGAAAGTTCTTTAAGCTTTGCTTTTGCAAACTTCTTAGCTGCGCGACGTAGAATTCCAAGTTCTTTTAAATTACTGATAATCTGATCAGATGTTGTCTTGATGTATGCAGCATTTTTAGCTTTCAATGCATTTTTATCAACTGCCATACCAAGAATATCAAAAGATTTAGCAGCATCTTTGGCAACTGGTTCAGCAAAAGTAAGCATCGTTCCGAATGGATCCCTAATTGAAAATTCTAGATTCCCATGTTCTGATTTTTTTAACTCTCCGACAACCTTAATACCCCTTTTGATGCAACGTTGATAATACTTTTCAAGCCCTTTTTTCATTTCAATATAAAGACCGGTACAGCGATTTACGCAGCGTTTAATAAAACTGAAAGCCGCAAGTTCTTCGACAAGTGGCGCTCGCAGTATAATTATACACTTTCCTTTGTGAAGGCGCGCCGAGACCAAATGCCTTCCATTCTCAGAACTTTCCTGGAGATCAATAATATCGAAACCTAGCTTCTCGGTATAAAATTTTACACCTTCTTCAACCGTTTCAACGATCAAAACCAACTCACTCGACTTCATCATACCCTATCCCTCACTTTTCTGAAAGTGACACATACTTTTTACAAGAATTCACTAAACTTCAGCTGTGGCAAAAACCTTTTTTGATAGTCTGCTAATTTTTCGAGCCGCTGTATTTGCCTTTAATGTTCCCTTACCCTTTGCTCTTGCAATCTTAGTTTCAGCAACTTTAAATAGACGCTTTGCAGTTTCAACGTCTTTCTCTTCAAGTGCTTTCAAAATATTTTTTGCATATGTTTTGATCTCAGAAAGCCTAGCTTGATTCACTTTCTCTTTTTTAATAGTCTGCCTTGCTCTCTTTTTTGCAGATTTAATATTTGCCATTTCTAATAATCCCTGAATGTTAAATCAATTAAACAACTTTTTCAATTTTACCAGCTTTTAGGCACTTTGTGCATACAGCATCTCTGTACACGCCAGTTTGGCCTTTTAATCTGAAACGGATCACGTGGACGTTTGGATAGATCCAACGCTTTGTCTTATTATTTGCGTTACTTACAAAATTCCCAACCTGTGGTCGTTTGTCACATATTGCACATATATTTGCCATTTACAAAGTCCTTTCGCAAAACTAAATCTTAATGTAATTCTATTTTAGCATAAGTCCATATTTTTTGAAGTTTTTTAAATTATGGACTTAATATTTATAACTTGAGCAACACTTTCACTAATTTACTTTTACTCGTTTGGCTTAAATGAGTACAGCTCTCTTGGTTCAATATTTAAAAGTTCGTAAATCTCTTTGGCCTGCAGCGTCTCTTTCTCAATCAACTTACTAGCCAAAATCTCCAATTTATCAATATTCTCAGTTAAAAGCTTTTTGCCGTTTTCATGGCAAGAAGCTATGATTTTTGCAACTTCAGAATCAATTCTTTCAGCAGTTTTTTCAGAGAATTCTCTGTGATTTTGAATATCCCGTCCAAGATAAGGATGTTCAATATTATAGTTATAATCAATTGGCCCTAAATCAGACATTCCATAACGGCACACCATATCTCTGGCGATGTCCGTAGCCTTTTCAATATCATTTGATGCACCCGTCGTTTGTTCATCAAATTTCATCTTCTCAACTATCAATCCGCCCATGCATATTGTTATCTTAGCCAGCATCTCACTCCTACTTCTGGAATGCTGGTCCCTTTCAGGCAAAGACCAAGAGACGCCCAGCGACCTACCACGAGGAATAATCGTTACCTTATGAAATGGATCGGTACTTGGCAATAGTATATTCAGAAGTGTATGCCCGGCTTCATGGTAAGCCGTTAACTGCTTATCTTTGTCCGTTAAAATAAGAGTCTTACGCTCCGATCCAAGCATAATTTTATCTCTTGCTATCTCAAAATGCTCATTTTTTACACAAAGTTCACCGTTTTTAGAGGCTAACAAAGCCCCCTCATTAATCAAATTTTCCAAATCGGCTCCACTAAAACCTGGTGTACCACGAGCAATCTTATTCAGATCAACTTCCGGATCAAGCTTGACCTTGCGTGAGTGAACCTTAAGAATAGCTTCTCTGCTCGTTAAATCCGGATATGGAACCTCAATTATTCTGTCAAATCGGCCTGGACGAAGCAATGCTTTATCCAGCACATCCGGCCGATTGGTTGCGGCTAACACTATAATTGCCCCAGGTTCTGTTACAAAACCGTCCATTTCGGATAATAACTGGTTAAGGGTCTGTTCGCGCTCGTCATTCCCACCACCAAGTCCAATACCTCTTTGACGACCTACAGCATCTATTTCGTCAATAAATAGGATACAAGGGCTGTGCTTACGAGCTTGCGCGAATAAATCTCGAACTCTGGATGCTCCAACGCCCACAAACACCTCCACAAAATCAGATCCACTGATGCTGAAAAATGGACAATTTGCCTCACCGGCAACAGCTTTTGCAAGCAAAGTTTTTCCGTTTCCAGGCGCTCCTGTTAACAGGATGCCACGAGGAATCTTTGCTCCAATCGCTTCAAATTTTGCAGGACTTTTTAAGAAATCAATTATATCTAAAAGATCCTCTTTTGCCTCGGTTACACCCGCAACATCTTTGAATGTCACGGTAATTGTATTGGGCGAGAAAAATTTAGCTTTGCTTTTTCCAACATTAAAAATTTTACCTGCTCCTCCACCACCGCCACCTTGATTCTGTCGCATATAGAAGAAGAATATCAATATTAAGAAAGGCAAAAGCATTAAAAATATATAAATGCCCCAAGAGGTCTTCTCCTCAGGATAAACCTCAACATCAACATTATTGGACTTGAGTACATCCCAAAATTTTTCAGTTGGAGCAACATATGATTTAAATTGTTTGCCATCTTTGAATTTTCCACTAGCCAGCTGATCCTGAACTGCAACGGATGCCACTTTTTGTTGCTCAACAGCGCTCAATAATTTACTGTAAGTAAGAATCTCAACATCTCGATTAGAGTTGTTATAATAAAACAGGTACAATACCCCCATTCCGATAAAAAACAGTAAGATCCAAATTGCATTAGGACCACGGTTTGAAAAACCACCACCTCTTAGATTTTTTTTCATATCTATCACACCTTAATATGGTTAATTTTTAATAAAAATTAAGTTTTTATAACTACACCCCAAAATACGTCGATAATTATATTTTAATAAATAAAACGAAAGAATTCCAGCTTTCTTTGACTCTTGTGGTTAAACCATCCTAATTCATAGCATTATTTATAGCATTAAATTTTTTAATTAATAACATTCGTAAAAATTTGACTTGTTTTTTTCAATTTGCCAGATAGTAAATAAAGAACCAAACAAGCTGTTTTGACCTACCACCCGTTTGCTATTTCATATGTCGCCATGTAAGATTATTAGTGAAATGGAAGCGTTAAGTCTATTGTTTATTATTTTATTTAGGAGGCAGACCATGGAAATGTTTAGAAATAAGGTTAGAGCTTTAATTGTTATTACTGCTCTTTTTGTATCACAAAATTTTGCAGCTGTTTTGTGTTGCGACAATGCAGTAGGAGAAAAACAAAGTTTGGAAAAAAGAATTAAAGTTGCCGTTAAAGCTGTTGAATTGGAAACAGATGAATTGGAAACAGAACAAGACTTTGAACAAGCCATAAAGGTTGCTGTTGATGGCATTAAAAATGAAGATCTTTATGTAAAACAAAAAACATTAAATTTATTTAGGGAATTGGTTGAAAAAGGACAAGGATTTAAAGAAGCTATAAAAGCTGCCGTTGATTGTATGAAAAATGAAGATAGTACCGTAAGACATATAGCATTATTTTTATTTAGTGAATTGGTTGAAAAAGGACAAGGATTTGAAGAAGCCATAAAAGCCGCCGTTGATTGTATGAAAAATGAAGATAGTAATGGAAAACATGACGCATTAATTTTATTTATGGAATTGGTTGAAAAAGGACAAGGATTCGAAGAAGCCATAAAAGCCGCCGTTGATTGTATGAAAAATGAAGATAGTGCCGTAAGATATATAGCATTATTTTTATTTAATGCATTGGTTAAAAAAGGACAAGGATTTGAAAAAGCCATAAAAGCCGCCGTTGATTGTATGAAAAATGAAGATAGTAATGGAAAATGCTATGCATTAATTTTATTTAATGCATTGGTTGAAAAAGGACAAGGATTCGAAGAAGCCAAAAAAGCTGCAATTGATGGCTTTAAAAATGAAGATCTTTCTGTAAAACGTGTCGCAAAAGATTTATCTAGGGCATTGGGTAGAAAAGGACAAAGGCCAAAGCTTAATTGATTAGGCGTTCTTTTAACAAACTGATTTTTTAGATTTAAAAGCCCTCTGAATTTAACACAGAGGGCTTTTCCATAGTTAATAATTATTAAAAAATAGACATAAGCTTGCAAATTGACAATTAGGATTTTATATGTTTTAATATACTTAACTGGTTTTTAATTTGATTTATCGTTAAAATTATAAAAAATGGGGTATATAAAAATGAAAAACGTAATTTTTGACTCTAAATCTCTGATTTTTAAACTCGTTTTTACACACGGTTTTGGTCTAGGCTTGGCAAGCCTTTGCCTGCTGAGCGGCAACTTATTTGCACAACAACATACTGTAGATCAAATTCTTGTAGATCAGTCCGCCTGCTTGACCTATAGCGCTTTGGTTCAAGCCACAATTGAATTAAAGCCAACAAACAACTCCTATCAAACAATCGAATGCGAAATCGCAAATCTTAAGAAATCCGCAACACAAACTAGTCTTAATGAGATTAGTCTTGATGAGTATCAATCGTGTAGCCCAACTCTTTACAGAACAGTAAAAGATATTGTTAAAAAATTTGTGCAAAACGCAAAAATCGAAATGCCAAAACTCGTTTTGTACGTTGGCAGCGATAGCACCATTTACAATGCAAGTGCTAACACTGCAACAATAACTCACACTAAAACCACCACCAGGACTTACAAGCGTCAAGTTGAAACCATTGTTGATAAACACATTGAGCAAAAACATAAACTTGTTCTTGGCGAGGGTCTAATAAAACTTCTTTTGTGGAAAAACTACGGAAATAAGCTTTTGGCCGCAATTATTGGACATGAGATAGGTCACATGTGCGACACAGATAAACAGGAGTCAAAAAAATGTGAATATTTTGCAGATTCAAAAGCTGTAGAATTTCTGGGCAAAACGGATGCCAAAAATTTGACTCAGGCAATTGACATGGTTACTCTGGCAGGTCACATGTATAACATTTTAACTGGAAATGCAGATCTTTTGAGATTAAATCTTGGGGATGCACACCAGGTTATCAGAATTATCGTAAACTCTATGGTAAATGAAATGCCCGAACTGGGAGATCTGGGAGTCTGCTCTACACATAAAAAATTTGGGCATGTTGTTAATAAAGTCTTTCAAGACGCTCTGACATATTCATTAGATCCTAAAATGGGTATGACGGAAAAAGAGTTCTTTCGCATTTATGAAAAAATGCACAAGGCTTGTTCAAATTTAGCAGAGTACATGGGGGAGGAAGAGGAACGCGAGATAAGCCAAAAATATGAATTTATCGAACATTATACCAATCAGCTTTACAATCATATTACCCATCCGACACCACTTGAACGTAGTTCGAACATTGAACAGTGCATTGCAAGACTTGCCTGAACAGGTTTGCCTGAGTAAATTATTTTTTAATTATTTTTTAGAAATAGAGTAAAAAAACCATGTTAATTGACGATTTACGAGAAACTTTAAAAAGTATCGAGCCGGATATCAATACAATTAAGTCTTTTTGGATTCAATCCAAAATCGAGGATAAATTCAAAGAACTTAATGAAAAAATTAATGAAGAAAATTTTTGGCAAAATCCGGATAAAGAAAAAATATTAGAAGAGCAACGTAAGTTAAAACCACTTGTTGATGGGTATGAAGATATTTTTAAAAGCTATCAAGAGAACATCGAACTAATTGAGATGTTCAGCGATAACGAAGAGCAGTTGGCAAGTTTGAGCGAAGACGTCTTCTCACTGTGTCGTAAAATTTCAAAATTTAAAATAGAACTTTTGTTAAACAGTCCTGAAGATGCAAAGCCCTGTTACCTGAGTATCAATTCGGGAGCCGGCGGAACAGAATCCCAAGACTGGGCGAGCATGCTGGTGCGCATGTATTTACGCTTTTGCGAACGTGAAGGGTTCAAAGTCGAAACGCTTGATTATCAACCAGGGGAAGAGGCCGGCATAAAATCATGCACTCTCTATGTCAAAGGCAAAAATGCCTACGGTTTTTTAAAAGCCGAAGCCGGAGTCCACAGATTAGTCAGAATTTCACCATTTGATGCGAATAAGCGTCGCCACACATCTTTTGCCGCCGTCAGCGTAACCCCTGAAGTTGAGGACGCAGCAATCGAAATTAAAGATGACGATCTAAGAGTTGATACGTATCGTTCCGGTGGTGCGGGCGGTCAGCATGTTAATAAAACAGAATCTGCAATCAGAATTACACACCTGCCTTCCGGGATAGTGGTGCAATGCCAAATTGAACGATCACAAGTACAAAATAGGCAAACGGCAATGAAGATGTTGCGTGCAAAATTAGTGGAAAAGCAGGAAGAAGAAAAACGAGCAAAGGCAGACAGCGTTGAAAAGAAAAAAATTGAATGGGGCTCCCAAATCAGATCTTATGTATTACACCCGTATAAAATGGTCAAAGACCACAGAACCGATCTGGAATCGCCTCAGCCTGAAAAGGTTCTGGATGGCGAAATAATGCCGTTTATCCAAAAATATCTATTATCTTTATCAAAAACATGAAATTTTTAGCATGAATATTTTTAAGTACCCACACATAAATAATCATTGGATCTCTTCTGAAAACTCTGCCCGCCGCCCTTCCGCCTTCGTTAAAACTACGGCGGACAAGACGGGCGATGGTTCGACAAGCTCACCACGAGCGGGCTTGGGGGACTTGTTTGTTTTCGGAAGAAGTCTATTACAGTTTTTTCATGAGGGGGCAGATCGTAGCAAGTGATTTTAGGAGTGTTTTTGTCATCCTGAACTTGTTTCAGGATCCATGGATTAATAAATCCTCTATTAAAATACCAAGTTTATTTATGCACGAGCTCTAACATCATGAAATTTTTGAGATCTTGCATGCAAAAAACTTATACTTTAATTTATACAACCTGTAAACAAAGACTCTTTCCTGAAAATATCACAATTATTTTGGGCCTTTCGGGTGGCCCAGACTCAGTCTTTCTCTTACACATCCTAAATAATTTGCAAAAACAAAATCCCCAAATCAAAATTATCGCAACACATCTTGATCACCAGTGGCGCGCCGAATCTTGGCGAGATGTAGAATTTTGTGCACAGTTATGCCAAAATTTGAATATAGAATTTATTGCACGCAAAGCTGACGAGCTTAATTTAGAAATTAAATTTAATGGATCAAAAGAAGAGCTTGGCCGAAAGATGCGCAGAGCTTTGTTTGCACAAATATTAAAAGAAAAAAACGCAGATTTTATTGCACTGGCACATCATTTACAGGATCAGCAAGAAACATTTTTTCTTAGGTTATTGCGTGGGACAAGTCTAAGCGGCCTGTGCTGCATGCAAGAGATTGATGGCAATTACATCAGGCCACTGCTTGGAACAGATAAAAAAGATATTATTGAGTATCTAGATACAAATCAAATTAAATATTTAATTGATCCGACAAACGTCTCACAAAATTACCTACGAAATCGAATTAGGTCCAATGTTATTCCCGCGCTTGCACAGTGCGATGATCGGTTTAACAGCAAATTTCAAAGTACGCTTGAACAGTTAAATCTTGAAGACGAATTTTTAAAAATGCTTACGACACAAGCGTTTAATGATATTTTTGAACAAGCTTTCAAAGCCTTGAAAATTCAAAACACTGGCTAGGTGATCTAAAAAAATTCAGACTCTTACATCCAGTTCTTGCAAGACGAGTTGTCTTGCACTGGTTAATTCAAGAAAAATTAGCATTTAATCTAAGCACAAATTATCTCGACGAGATCATCAGATTCTTAAATTCACCTCGCGGCGGAACTCACACCGTTGGTCAAAATTGGAAAATATGCAAAAAAGCAAGTTTGTTTGGGCTTGAAATTATTACAAAATGATTTTTTATTTTTTTATATAACGAGAGCCTTTTCCTGTTCCGATTCTTTTTATAACACCGTACTTTTGTAACGCACCAAGTCTTCTAACAGCGGTAGAACGTGGTATTTTTAAATTTTCTATGATATCAGAAACCGAGATTTCTGTTGTTGTTTGAAAAAGATTCATGATTCTGGATGTGTCATCGTGTTCATCTTGAAATGGCAGCCGTAATTCGTTTGGTGTTGGCCGTGGTAAAATGCATTTTATGTAATTCTCACCTTCTATAACCTCCGGTTTTCTCAATCCACGTTTTTCATAACTTTGAAAAAGAGTGATAAATCCCGTTCCCATTTTTTCAATGTATCCCATTTCTCGCAGTATTTTACAAATGGCAATGTTACGAATGTATGTAATGCCTTGCATTAAGTTTGCAACATTGAGCGGTCCGGGGAAACTTCCTGGAGTAAATATTTCTATACGATTTTCATAGATTGCAACCTTGGTTGGTGCTTTAAGATTGTAGTTTCTATGAGCAATTGCATTCATCAGAATTTCTCGAATTGCCTCTTCTGGTACTTCGCACAGTTCTTGCCTTCTTGAACCTTTAATAACAAAAGATCGTGTTAAATGATCCATTATAAACATATATACTTGTTGATACTGATTGATAAGCGTTCCTGTGTTGTCCTTACTTGCTACTGCATTGCGTCCTGACACTCCGCTGAATTGGGAGCATATAATAAACGCTTCAGGGAAAAATGCCTGCGGCCTTTTTCCGAATAATAAGACCCCTGCAACGGTTGGATATAAATGAGTATGTTCTTCGACAATGATGTTATATGATTTTAAGATATCATTGGAAAGTGATATTTTTTGTATTCCAAGTTTTTCTTTAATAAAAGATTCAACTTGTGCAATGTCAAGATCATCCAAAGTTGAATGATAAACTGGAAGCGTATCAAAAGATTTACCACGGGATTGCCATTTGAGTTCTTCAATCATGTCAGCATTTGCACGCATGGAAGTACGTCCAAGTCGTATGTATGTACCTTTATCAAGCCCCTCAGATTTGAGATAATAAGGTTTGTTCATTCCAGCAGAAACTTCAATAATTAGTAATAATTTTTCGCCAAGTCGTTGGGAGTAGATGCTTGGAATGATTGGGGGAGCTGTCGCCTCAAAAATTGATTTATCAAGGTATTCCATTGTTTTTTGAATCCTTGATTGATCAACCCCAACAACTGTTCCATCATTGCTAACACCAATCACAAGTTTTCCTCCGTGATGGTTACAAAAAGCAATAACGGTTTTAATTATTTGCTCGTTTTTGGGAATTTCTTGCTTAAATTCAAGAATTGCTGACTCATTATCCGGATATCTCATATTAACCCTTTCAATAAAGTCTTATGATCCAAATTAACATATTGGGTTAAATGAGTCAAATATTCTTAAAAATATGACCCATTTGAGCCTTCACATGAATTGCCGTGATGGCGGCACGTAGTTTCAGTCCTTGTGCTAATCCACTTTTCAAAAATGGTTTAGCATAAACTTAATTTTTGATTTACTTAATATAAACTACTTTGGCATAATAAAGCAGAGATTTAAGATTATCGTTACTCTACCCGTTTTGAAATTTAGCTTAAAAAAATTAGATTAAAAGAGTTGTAATGGCCCCACAGAGATATAAAAAAACTAAAATACTGCTTCTGCTGCTTCTGATTTCATTGCTGCTGCACTTGGTAATATCATTCTTTTTTTTAGAATTTGGATTTAAAAAACGTTTTACATCATTTATTAAAGCGCTATCTAATTCCATAACAAATCTTTCGCCTGAAGATAAGCGTATAATTGAACAAAAACGAGAACGTAAGAATGAAGCCTTGCAGAAAATCTTGCAAGCTGCACATACAAAGAAAGAACCCATTAAATTTATAAAACCTGGGAACAGTCGTCCGGCAAAACTTGTTGCACCTAAATCCAATTTTGGGTGGGTGCTTTTTGATGATAATTATGTAAAGCCAAAGAAACTTGAAATTCCAACAAACAAAACTGGCGATGTAATGAAAGTTAAAACATCAAATGCCACAGAAACTAAACCACAAAATATTGCGCCTAAAATTGAACGTAACAACGCAACACAAACAAAACAGGCGCCTGCTAAAATAAAACAAGAGATAAAACCCAAACCGTTAGCAACTGCAACCAAGGTTGCGCAACCCTCTGCCAAAGAGCTCAAAAGACTTGCAGATACAGCGATTGTTGATGAAATGAAAAAAATAGTAGATCAAACTAGTCCGGTAGAAGATCGTATTAAAAAAATTCGACAGATGCAAGAATCAGTCACCGAATATCAAAAACATCCAAAGACCAAAGAACAAGAGCGAGAAGGACTTTTAAGTAGTATTTTAAAAAAAGATAAAAAAATGGCATCTGCCACGAATGAGCAAGAAAAAAGCACTGCCTTTGCCTGGGGTGCATCAAGCCTAAAATCAAAACAATCCCCAAATATAATTGCCCTGACAAAGGGTTATATTGAAAAAATCAAAGGTGAAAATGGAACAGATTTAATTGATAGGGATGGAGATCCAAACAAAACACCAAGCTTTGAAGAGATGAAATACATATCTTACGAGGCAAAATTAAACTGGTGCTGTCAGGCAACATGGAAGCAAAACAGCAACTTTTACAATCTTCCTGTTGCTGCACGGGATTATCAAGCAGTAATTGGATTTTCAATTGATGCCAAGGGAAATCTGGTAAATTCAGAAATACTCGAATCATCAGGGTGCAAAGAAGTTGATTCTGCAATAATCAAAAATCTTAAAAACACTGCACCATTCCCCCCATTACCAAAACATTTTGAAAAGGATATTTATACTACAGGTAGAGTTATTACAGTAAGCATAAATAGAATGGTTTTTTAAAAAACGTTTTTTTAAAAGGAGTAGAAATGAAATTAAATAGAAATTTAGCGAAAATAGCAGTTGTAATAATTTTTGGCTTTTCGTTAATCATCTTAACTGTATATAAAAAATCCGTATCTAACACTGAATTAAAATCACCGATAGACCTTAAATTTCCAGCAACTGTTAAATTTATGTACACAAAACCCTTTGAAGAGGGAATAATCAAAGTAATATATGAAAGTTTACCAGAACAGGGATTAAACAAAGAGTATATGGTTCAGATCTCTATCAAAAACAATGGATACATAAACAGTAACGATATTCAAGTTGATGGCGAAATATATCATTTAATAAATTTTCATTTTCATGCTCCATCCGAACACACGCTCAATGGAGAACGCCAGGCGGGAGAGGTTCACTTCGTTCACAAAAGTGATTCCGGAAAAGTCGCCGTAGTTGGTGCTTTTATAACACACAATAATAAATTAATTGGCAGGAAATTAAATAATGAAAAATTAAATAAAGAGTATGAGGAAATATTAAATATGTTTCCTAAATTAACATTTCCTCAGCAAGAAGGTGAGGGGGAGGAGACTGAGTTAACAGAAGCAATTGATGTAACAAAATTGTTACCATTAAGTCATTCGTGCGTTTACAGATATCCTGGAGCCAAGACATCCGGCACTCTCGATCCAGGCGTCAAGTGGATTATTTTGACCAATCCGATTGAATTTTCAGATGCCCAACTAAAAAAATTAAAATTAATTGAAAGCACAGGAACAAAAATACACCCCATTAATGGAAGATCTGTTAGAATTGAACGTTGTACCGCATCTCAATAACTAAGTGAATTTGGCTTTTAATAAAGTATAAATCGTCGCCGTAAAAGAATCCTTTATTTTTTCATAATAAATGCATTAGAATAATAAAAAGAATGAAATAAAAAGTTAAAAGGAGGAAAGGCGTGCGATGTTTGAGCTTAAACTTTTAAATATCCTACTGTTGCTTGGCTTAATTATTATCTATGCCCAATTGTCACCAAATGCTACAACATCTTCAATTTATGATAATCTTACCAACCTTGGCCCTCTGTTTCAACTTTGCACAACAAGCACATGGAAAGAATTTGTTTTAAACAGCGATTTACCCGAATTTAAACAAAAAAAATGGGCTTGGATTGGTTTAATAACCATGAAAAGTAAAATTCCATTAAAGCTCAAAACTCTTAACCTAAAATGGTATGGGAGGAAAATCAAAGAACTTGAAGCATCACTTTATCAGAAAAGAGAGAAAGAGCCCACGTTAATTCCGATACAGAAAAACCTTGTTTGCGATGGAACCTGGAACGCGACCAAACAAGAATTAACATTCAATGTGGATCAAAAAGTTGTTTCGATAAATAACTATTATCTTGTTTTAAGTTTTTCAAAACGAGAAGAAGCGTCTCTTAAATCCGGAAAATTTACACTCCCAAATAAAAGGTCAATTAATCTGTCTCAGTTGGAATAGCTATTCAATAAATTTAGCTGATTGCTGTCACGTCTTAATATATTGCTTTCTATTCTCATATTGGTATTATAAAAATAAAGTTCTATAGGAGTAATTGTGAGAATAGATAGGGAATTAAGTGGCAGAGATAGTGATAATAGGAGCAGGATTAACCGGATTGAGTGCAGCATACACTCTTGAAGCAAATAATTATTTTGACTATGAAATATTTGAACAAGATTCCAGACCCGGTGGACTTTTAAAAACCGAATCGATTGACGGTTTTAATTTTGATTATACGGGTCATTTGTTGCATATCAGTAATCCCAAATTCAAAACATTTTTGGATACTGTTCTTGATCTGGAACAAAACTCAATTATTAGTAAACGTCAGAGTGCCATTTTTTATGACAATTCATTTGTTTTATACCCGTTTCAGATGAATTTATATGGCCTACCAACTGATATCATTTACGATTGCATTAATGGATTTATTGAACGCAAAACCAGCATCAGAAATCCCGCAAATTTTCATCAATGGGTTCTCAAATATTTTGGAGCAGGGCTTGGAAAACATTTTTTCTTTCCATACAATGGTAAATTATTAAATTACGATGTTAAAAAAATTTTACCGTCATGGACTGGTCGCTTTGTGCCACAAACCAATTTAAAACTTATGTTACACGGAGCATTGGAGAAGGCTAAAGAGCAAGATATTGGCTACAACAATTCATTTTACTACCCCAAAACAGGAGGCATTGAATTTTTGATAAAACAGATTGCGTCAAAGCTCAGTAAAAAAATCAAGATAAATCACAAGGCTGTTTTTATTGATCTAAAAAATAAAACGATAACATTTGAAAATGGACATGTTGAAAAATATAAGAAATTAATCACAACAATGCCTTTAAAAACCCTGCTAGAAAACACCTGCGCATATAAGCATCTTTCAGATAAACTTTTGTGTAGCTCAGTTATCAATTTTAATCTGGGGTTTAATTCTCCAGATATTGGGCCTATGGCATTGGTTATACTTTCCGGAAAATAAATTTCCATTTTACAGAATGGGATTTTGGAACAATATTTCAAAATCTTGTGTTAAACCAGGGCACACAGGAATTTATGGTGAAACATCTTGCTTGCAGGGAAGCAAAACGCAGAAGCAGATCGGTAAAATCGCAGACATATCGATCAATGAATTCACTTAATTTTTTGGGGGAATTTTCGGGACTAACCAAAAACAGTATTGTTACACAAAAAAATTTGCATATGAAATTTGCTTATGTAATATACGATTATTGGAGAGAGAAAAATTTAAATAAAATTTTGGAATCACTGATACAATCATCGATTTATTCGGTAGGACGATTTGGAGGATGGAATTATTCAAGTATGCAAGAGGCTTTTCTTGATGGACAAAATACGGCGGAGCTAATTCTGCAAGATATTCAAGTCCCAATTTACAATTCACATTCAATAAAAAAACGGATGGAAAACCAAATTTTTTAGGACAAAAGGCGAAACAAAAAAGGGAGTAGTCGTGATAAAACAGTTAAAAAAATTTTATGAAGGTAAACGAATCCTAGTGACAGGTGGCGCTGGCTTTATAGGTTCTCATTTGGTTGAAAAACTTGTTGACCTTGGAGCACGTGTCACTGTCCTTGATAATTTTTCATCAGGTAAAATTCACAATCTTAAAAATGTAATGCCCCGCATAACGATAATTTATTCTGACGTAAGCTTTGATCATGTGGGACTTAAGGCAACACAAAACCAGGATATGGTCTTTCATCTTGCCGCACTAGTTTCGGTTCCGCAATCAATCAAATATCCTGAATTATGCGAAAAAATTAATACCCAGGGAACGAAAAATTTACTTAGCGGTTGCGTTAAAAATCGTGTTGGCACATTTATATTCTCTTCCTCATGTGCCATTTATGGAAATAAAAAGGGCCCCTGCATTCGAAAACGATTCCCCATCTCCCCTCTTCACCATACGCACAGAGTAAATTGATAGCTGAAAATTTATGCCAAAAATATTCACAAGATTTTGCGATTAAAACCGCCTGTTTACGGTATTTTAATGTCTACGGCGAGCGCCAAAATTTTAACGGCGATTATGCCGCGGTTATTGCAAAATTCAAGTACAATCTTGAAAACAACCTACCTTTAACCGTTTTTGGGGATGGCAGCCAAACACGTGATTTTGTACCGGTTAGCGAAGTTGTAGATGCAAACCTAAGAATTGGCATGCTTCAAAATTTGAGCGGCGAGGTATTCAACATTGCCTCAGGCAAGAGCGTCAGCATAATGGATCTTATTAAAATACTTGAAAAAGAGGTAGGCAAGATAGCTCCGGAAATCAAATTTGAAGGGGCAAGAATAGGTGACATCACACACTCTGTTGCCAGTTGCGAAAAATATAGGAATATAATCAGGGAAGCTTACTAATCCATGGATCCCAGCCGTCGCTAAAGCTATGGCGGGCAGGCCTGAAATAAATTCAGGATGACAAAAAAATCAGCAGTAATAAGTTTTATTCGTCCAGCACGGAAAATTCTTAAATTTATCATCGCTTGTAAGCACTCTTATTTTCCCGCTTCTAACATTTAAAACGGCAATCTGGGAAACATTTTTACCAGTCGTAGGATTGAAACAGTAGGTTGAAAATGCAATGTAATTTCCGCATTCAGACCAGACAGGCTCTTGCTTACTATATTGATCGGTTGTAAGAGCCCTTTCCGCAAAAAATTTATTACTCAGATTTATTGTGTAAAGTTGAAACAGTCCGTTTTTTGATCGACAATAAACAATGGAGTTATTGGCTTTGCAGTACGATGGAGCTGCACAGTATCCCTTACCGTTTGTAAGACGCTTAACCTGTTTGATTTTCGAATTTAGATAATAAATTTGAGGCTCGCCGGTTTCATAATCAGAGCAAAAAACCACATCCCCATTGGGAAGAAGGCATGGTGAAGCATTATTTCCATCGTTTTTGGTAAGCTGCACAAAAACTTTCTTTTTATATTTGTTGCACAAAACCTGATCATAAAGATAAAGTTCTGAATTCTTACGACCGGAGAGGCACAGTACAGATTTAGAGCCATCTTCAGAAAACGATGGCTGCATATTCAAACCCTCATATGAGCAAACAACTTTTGTTTTCTTTGAATTCAGATCCATAGACATCAATCTACTGTTCTCTTTTGTTAACTGCGAGAAAAATATCATTGGAGCTTGTGTATGCCAACGAGGGGCAACGTTCATCATTTTAGATGAGTATAAAACCCTCTCCTGTTTACAGGCATAATCCGCAATGCAAATTGCCTTGCATGAACGTGATATCTGCTTGCAGTACGCCAACGTACTCAACATTGGCCCTTTTTGCCCTGTTAGTGCAGGCAGAAGTTTGTCAGAAATTGTATGCGCATCAAGCACTATATTTTCATGCGAGTACGCAAATGCTTTGTTAAATAAAACAGTATCTGAGCTTGGCTCTTTTAAGACAACCTCGATTCTGGATTTATTTAGAGCATCGGTATTTTTCAAGCATACAAAAAGTGAAATACCATCTTTAAAAAGCTTAGCCAAGACATTTTTTTCAGGTTCGGCATCTGTCTTTTTCAATTCAACATCAAGCTGATCTGTAAATTCAAGATCAAATTTGACTATCTTGGCAAGGGTTAGTAGAGACTCGTCCTTTCCAATACAAAGCATTAATGTTTTAATTTTTGAATGCCCTGACGAATTGGCACTAACTTGAACAGAGATCTCATCTGTAGTAGTTGTTGTTGAAGCTAGTTGAGCGTCAATACCAAAAATATTTTGTATGAAACTTAAAATTAATAGAAAAAATAACGTTTTTTTACAAAAATTGCGCATATAAGCCTTTCGTCGAGTATAAATTTTTTTGATTATTGGCGAAAATCAATCACAAAGCTCTTGCCCCATAAGCACCTGTCAAATTTAAATAGATGAGCGACTCGCAGTATACTTAAATCGTAAATTATTACGTCAGATTTTTGTATCGTCTGAAAATCTTCCACCTTGCCATCTTTACCAATAATAAACTTCACTTTACAGGATGTTCCCTTTGGAACTCCCAATGGTGGTTTCCACAATCGCCCAGTTTCAGACTGAATATGTCTGCTATATGCCGCTTGCGATCCATCCATGTTCCCAAGCGTAAACACGAACTCTTCTTGAGCCCCACCATTCTGTTCTTCCACTACTTCGCCACCTTGATCATCCTGGTCGGGCTGGTCATCTTGATCATCGTTCGTATCTTCAGTTACCTCAGGCTCTTGCTTTGCTGCTTTGACCTGCGCAGCCTCCTGTTCTTTTTTCTCGATCTCTTTTTCTAACTCTTTTTGTTTTTCAGCTTCGCGTTTTTCAGCTTCACGTTTTTTTTCCGCTTCGATTTCTTGATCCATCTCCTTTTGCGCCTCAAGTTCAATTTTTTTCAACTCCTCTTCAATCTTTTTTTCTTCTTCAAGCTCTTTGCGCTTCTGCTTTTTACTTTTTTCCAATGGTTCAGTAAGCTGTTGCTTTTTGGAAGAAGCTTTAGGTTTTTTCCCAGCAAGTTTGCCCTGCTTGGAACTTTTAACTTCTAACTGTTCTGAAATTTTTGACTTTTTGTTTTTACTTGAATTCGAATGGGCAGACTTGCCTGATCTTTTCTTTCCAGACCCACTTTTACCACTGCCATTACCAGATTTACCCGTTCCTGACCCGGCAGAACCGTGCCCCATAAATGGGATTATAGAATTTCTTGCTTTATAAAGAGTATGATACTCTTTTTTTGAATGTGCCCCAAAAACGACAAACGGCTGTTTTATGCTGTTCCCACTAGAGATAATCAGCCCCGCTATAAAAATAAACACATGTACGCCAAGCGAAATATAAAGATACTTTTTCAGCAAATTGATCATTTTTTACATCATTTATATCATATTGGTTGGGTTGACATCGCAACATATCTAACGCCGGCCTGCTTAAGTTGATCAACAACTTCAATCACTTTGCCATAAGAAATTGACCTGTCAGCTTTCACAAAAACGGGAGAATCTCCCCTATATCCCAAAGCTTTTTGAACAACGGCCACAAGATCCTTTTTGCTAGTCGGATAGTTATTAAAAAAAATTTTTCCATCTTTTGAAAGAGTAATTATATGTTCTTGAGCGGTACTAACCTCTTTACTTTTCCCGAATGGAAGATCAACCTTTATGCTATTCTGAACGATTGGAGCTGTTATCATAAACATTACAAGAAGTGTTGCAAATGTATCAATAAGTGGCGTCAAAACTAATTCAGGCACAGGAAGTTTTCTTAACACTCTCCTTCTTAATTTCATTGCACATCCTGATTATTAAATGTCTGTTTCAAAACTCTTACAAATCTATCACCCAGCTCAACCAGTGCAAATTCGATCTTGTGGGTTTGGCGAGTCAGGTAGTGATAGGCCATCAAGGCAGGTATGGCCACAATTAATCCCGCCAATGTTGTTATCAAAGCCTCTGCCAGACCAGGTGCAACGGTTGCAATATCGGCACTTTTTTCCTGTGCAATATCGATAAATGAGTGAATGAGCCCCCAAATTGTTCCAAAAAGACCAATCAATGGAGAAGCTGATGCGCTTGAGAATAAAACAGTAAAATAAGACTCCTCTTCCTCCAGTATGTTAGATATCTCTTGCTGAATCGAAGACTCAAGCAGTTCGATTTCCTCGGCGGTAATTGATTTGGAAGGACTTACTAAATTATTTTTGGCATGCTTTTCTAAAATTATTTTTAGTTCGCTAAGTGTTGATTGCAAAAAGGCTCCACCGACACCCTCTTGATGATCCTTGCTTGCAGCAACAATATCCTGAAATTTACTCGCTCGTTTAATACGGTCTAACAAGGCATTCAACTGCCGCATCTGTAGCCTGAAGATTATTACTTTATAAATTATTATTGCAACACAAAAAACAGAGAGGGCAAACAGGCCCAGAAGAATAAATCTGCAAACCCAATCTGATTGCATAATTAATTGCCAAGCGGTACTTTTAAAGATATTAAACTGCATGCTAATCCTTTTTTACTTATACATTTTTTATACAAATTGATTACTGAAAAGCCTCTTTTATTTATCATGCCATTATTGTTGTGAAAAGTGAACTTATTAGTATAAGATGTGAGTTATAGTTGCCTACTCAGATTTTTTTGATTTTATCCACAAAATCAAAGTAATAAAAAAGATTGCTTGCTTTTTGTTGCCATTATTTTTTAAAAACCAGATATTAAATATGTTATTATTAAAGATGTGATTTCTTAAAATTTTGGAGATTAAACTTTTGGAGAATAGATATGTGTACAAAAAAGTTTATAACTTTTCTAGCAGGGCTAATCCTCTGTTTTTGGCATAGTTTAATTATAGCCATGATGCCCGGAGTTGATCTGAGTAGTATTCCAGGGTTCCCGCAACCTGCACCCGTTGTTCCGGAAGTGCCTGTTGTCCAACAGGTATCCGTTCCCCAACCGGCTGCACCTACTCCCCAAGCGCCAGTCCCGCTAGCAGGACGAGTGGCAGGCCCGGCAGTAGGTGGAGCTAGACCGCAGGTAATGGGAGTTCCCGGACAAATAGCTTTTGCTGCTCCAATTGCCGCCGCACCAACGCAGTACGGATCAGAGGCTGATATTCTTAAGGCTTTAACAGACGCAGCCTCACCCGGCACCCCACTTTTCAATGAAAATCAGGGAGCAAAAAGCAAAATCGTAGTTTATAAAGTGATTCTCAAATCTTTAAGCGCCTTATTCCCAAATATAACTCTTGATACAAAATATAAAATTTTGGACGGTTTTTACACTGATGTGCTAAACTCAGCCGCAGATACAACAACATATCTAGTATCAAATTCAGCGCTGGATGAAATATATACAAAAATCTTGGGCAATCCTTCAAAAACGGGCGCCAGTGATGATAAGTGTACAAGCTTTTTTTTACTTAACCAGGTCCAAAATGAGCTACGCAAATCGACCTCTCCTTCTGTCTCCAAATATACACAAATGTTTAACAAAATTTATACGAATTTACTTGCCGGCAGAAGTAAGATGGAATCACAAATTAAAAAACAGACCGATTTTTCCAACGAGCTTGATGCCGTTAGAGCAATCGATTTAGACCGGATAGCAAATAAAATTGATGCTTACAAGCGCCTCATTTCCAATGTAAATAAATCAATAACTATTACAAGTCGAAATGATCTGATCACCGAAATTGGACGTCTAATAGGACTTGTAGGTGATGAGTCAACACGGCAGAGTGTTTTAACTCTTTTCAAATTTATTCAAGCAAACCAATTTTTTACAGCAGCAGAAAAATCATCATTGGCTGGATTTGAAAAAGCTAAAACAGCGGCAGTCACCCCTACGCCAACCCCAACCAAAGGGTTATCGGTCTTGGGCCAGCCAGCTTTACCCACCAAGCCAACTGCTCCCGGTGTTGCCCAGCCAACCCCTTCTGCTCCAGCTCCAACCCCAGCCATAGCACAGGCAAAAAAGATAGTTGTAAGTATTGATGTTCTGAACAAAAAATTCACTGCTACTCAGAAAAATTACCCTGAACTACTTAAGATCTGCTCTACCGTTGTTAACTTATTTCCTACAATTACCGATCCTAATAATAAAAAAGCTCTTGTCCCATTGCTTATTGATAAATTCACTGTTTTATACAGTAATAGAGGCATATTAAAGAATGATGACTTGGCTACTCTAACGGCTATGTTTGAGAAAGCAAAAAGCATCGGTGAACTGGCAAACGCTATAACTCCCGAAAGACTAAATTCTCTTAGATTAATTTCTCAACTTAGCGCTGCATCAGTTGAGAAAGTGTTTTCAAAAAAAATTGCAGATTACGTACAAATTGCAAACTCAATAGACCCAAGTGTTCATAATTTTGAAAAGGGCCGTTTTATAGATGGAATTACAAATCTTTTCAGTTTAAGAAAAAAACCGGATAAAGATGACAAGAGAACAATAACTGGCGCTGAGGCTGATGCTTTAAAAAATCTTTTAAATAGCCTAAATTCTTCACCATTTAAAGATAAAAATATTTTTGACAGCACAATGCAAAAAACACTTGGCACTTGGATAAAAATTATTGAAGCCACAAGTATTTTATTCTCCCAAATAGAGTTAAAACCGGCAAAAGAACAGATCGCTTTACTCAAAACTATTTTGGATAAAGTAACAGTACCAAATGCCGAATATGAAAAAAAGCAGCTCGTCCTCGTAACTATTCCCGGACTATATAATTCTCGTGGTAATTTAATGCAGGAAGATCTTTTGTCCATGAAAGATCTGTTCACCAACATCCAGAATACGGCGGGATTGCTCGCATCAAATCAGATTAGTACGATTGTGGCATGGATTAATGAGCTGGATAGTGCTGCTAAAATAACAACTGGACAAAAAATATACATCTCTGCATTGTTGGATAGTGCGACAAATGGTAAAGATTTGAGTGCATACGAAAAAATTGCATCTTTATTTACCCCTCAAACCCCTGTTCCGGTTATGGCTGCATTTGTAGGAGCATTAAACAGTATTTTTAAAGCTCGAGACACATATGATAAAAAGAAAGTTTTAAATCTCTTCCAGATAATCAATCAGAAAAAACTTTCCAATGGAACAAATTTATTGGGACCAGCACAAAAAGCAGTTATGGTGCAGTGGATAAAAATTTTGACTAATGAAACCAAACCGGTGCAACCGGCAACAACTGCACGGGCAAGATGATCAGCACAATTAAAGCCAATTCGATAATATAAAGAGCCGTTTGAATTGTGGTTTTGTCATCCTGAAACGAGTTCAGGATGACACAGAACTTCGATGGAAACAATTTAAACACTTCGGGTAGTTATAAAATAAATTAACTAGTGGTTTAAGCAAACTGGCGTTAATTAGCCCCCCAAAACACGTTTTTTTAACTCCGCCACGTCAGTAATGCCCTGTTCAATTTGAATACGATAAGCCTTTTTCAAAAGCTTTCCCATCTCAGGCCCGGGTTTTACAACATCAATCAGATGCCTACCAAGTAGTATCGGCGCTTCCGGTTGGATTGCAACGTTTGCCTGTTCAGCTTTTTTTATAAATTCTAAAAAATCATCACGAAAGAAATTAATAGAATTACAGTTACGCCCACGATTATCAGCAAGCCAAAGTAGCGCAAGTTGCCTTAAATTTGTCTCCGGCGCAAGTTTTATAGCCAATTTTTTGTACGCCTTCAAAGTCGATTTTTGCCCAGTCAACTGCAATGGCATACAATGAAATTTGACAAGCTTTTTAACTGTTTTGATCAAAAGTTTACTGTTTGTTAAACGCTTTAAAAGATGTGGAGAAATTTTTACACTTTCAATCTCATGCCCTTTGCAATGCAGATCTTTATCCGTTTTATTTATTTTGCCAAGATCATGGCACAGCGCAGCAAGTATTATTAAATACTTTTCATAGTCTACATTTTCTTTGTCATAAAACTCAATTGTCGCTGCAGCATCCAGTGTTTGCATTGTGTGTTCAAAGACATCTCCTTCCGGATGATATTTTGGATTCTGCTGAACATCTATCAAAGCCCACAACTCCGGAAATATCTCTTTTAATCGACCAATTTTCAAAAGCCATCTAAACCCAAGAGACGGATGGCTTGATTTTAAGAAGAGTTTTTTTAACTCTTCATGAACTCTCTCTTTGGCCAATGCCATGTTTTTACCAGCACCGAGATCAACCCCAATACCAATATCAGGCAGCTTGCGCGCAGACAAATCCATCTCACTACACAATTTGTTTAACCCGGAATCCGGCTGCATTTCAAATCGACCGATAAACTGCATAACCCTGAAAAATCTTAGTGGATCTTCAAGAAAAAGCTTCTCATCCACTGCACGCAATCGTCTGTTTTTGATGTCATCCAGCCCGCCGTAAGAATCAATAATTTTAAGATCTTTTACAGGATCAAAGTTTTTATTTTTTACTAATTTTTTTATATCGTTTAAATTTTGACAAACAAAATTCAAGTCGATTGCCATTGCATTCATTGTCAGATCACGCCTGCGACAGGCTGTTTTAATATCCATATCAGGATCAATTTTCACAGTTGGCTTACGCCCCTTGCTGTCAGTCCTGGGCAAAGACCAGTCAACATCCAGATGCAACAACCTTAAAACCCCAAACTGTTTGCCGATAGTGGCAACTTTGCCAAATTTTGACAAAATGGTCTCAAGCTCCTGCGTAGTGACACCATGAACTTCGATATCTGAATCTTTAATTGGATGATTTAAAACTAAATCACGAACACTGCCGCCAACCATGTAGGCTACGCCACCGGCATTTTTAATCTCAGAAATGATTGGGCATAAGTTTTCGCAAATTTCCAAAAAAGTAATAACGCTTTTCATAGAATCCCTTTCGTGGAAACCCCTGAATTAATTCAGGGGAGGAAACGAAAAATATTGAGTTTTTTAGCAAAATATTTAGTCTAGTATAGATAAAATCAGTAAATACATTGAGAATACACAGCATATTAATGGTAGGGGTTAAGTGATTCAAAGAACAGTCGTTTTTCCAATAGTTCTCGACAAAACGCAAGCGGAAGCCCTCGGCGAAACGGCAAGACTTTACAAAGAAGCCTGGCAGCATTGCATTGATGTTGCATGGGATTCTGAAGAACTGTCTGCTATAAATCTTCACAAAAAAGTCTATGCATTGCTGAAGGCAAGGCTTGGTCTTAAATCTCAATATCTGTGTTCTGCGAGAAACAGGGCGGTAGAAAATGTTAAGGCAGTAAGAATGTTTTCGAAAAAAGGAATAAAGACATGCAAGCCGGAGCTTAGGCATGTTCCGATTCGTTTGGATGCCAGAACACTTTCGTTTGACAAGCCTAGGGAAACAGCTTCTGTTGCAACTCAACATGGAAGAATCAAGATTCCTCTGGTGTGGCACAAGCATGCTCAAATATACAGAGACTGGGATTGTAAAGCTGGTGAAATAGGAATTAATAACAAAGGCAAGTGGGTTCTTAGGTTGATTTTTGAAAAAGAGATTGTTAAGCCGGCAAGAAGTGAAAAAATAATTGGAGTTGACAGAGGGATAAAGCAAGCAGTTGTATCTTCTGATAATAGATTTATAGGGAAACGAGAGTGGAAAGAGCACGAAAGAAGGCTTCTTTCGTGCAAATCGGAATTGCAATCCGCAGGCACACCATCTGCAAAGAGACATCTTAAAAAGTTGTCTGGCAGATTGAGACGGTTTAAGGAAAATTGCGATCGAATTGTAGCAAAAGAATTGATTTCTAGGCTTCAGCCTGGAGATACTGTGGTTTTGGAACGATTGACCAACATAAGAAAGCGATGTGGCGAAAAGGGAAGGGCCCGTAAAAAGCATAGGGCTCATATGGGAAGGTGGAGTTTTAATCGCGTTGAAAACGCAATTAATTACGGTGCAGAGTTGCATGGAATTTACGTTGAATACGTTGAACCGCATTATACGTCTCAAACATGTTCTCAATGTAATATTGTGCTCAAAACAAATAGAAAAAGCCAATCTCTTTACTCCTGTTCGTGTGGTCTTATCTTAAACGCAGATCTCAATGCTGCTAGAAACATTTCAAGCAAGTGGTGTATAGCCAATGGCTTTACACACGGGCCGCAGTCAATCGGCCTATTGTAGAGAATTTTATAATTCATTTACAAGCTTTCGACTTTAGTCGAGAGTAGTTGACTTAAAACTCCTAGTTCAGAAAAATTCATTCTATTATATTATAACCAAAAAATCTTGCGTTTTTGTAAGCTTTGCTTAAACTTTAGTGAAAGAGTAGTAGTGATTAATTTTTTTGTATGGGGCTATAGCTCAGTTGGTAGAGCGCATGAATGGCATTCATGAGGTCACCGGTTCGAACCCGGTTAGCTCCACCATCCTTCGCTTTCGCCCGGTGGGCTCATAGCTATGGATGGCAGGCCAGTCTTCGCTGCTACGCTTCGCTCATCCTGAGCTTGTCGAAGGACGAAAAGCAGGCCAGTCTTCATTACATTATTTGATCTTAAATTTGCAAAAAACCAAAGTTTTCGTTATTTTTATAAAGCAGGTTGTATCCGCAACCTGATTTTGATTGTTTTTTGGGGACTTTATAATTTTAGTGATCTTATAATTCTGATTGGAGAATAAAATGCTTCAGATTCCACTTTCTGGAATCAAAAGGATCGAGGAAGTTGTCAACAGCAGTAATGAGTACATTTCTCTTTCACAGGGAGCCTTGAAAGTTGGTGGCATTCCGACACCAGTCAAGCAGTTTGTAAAAACGATTTTGGACACAACCAAAACAGACAGTTATGGGAGCAGTTTCGGATTAAAAGATTTACGCGAAACAGTAGCCCAAATCCAGTCAGCCAGATATAACAATAAAATTACATCATCCCAAGTCCTGCCGACACATGGCGGAATCGGAGCACTATCACTGGTATTCCTAACGCAACTTGAAGCAGGGGATGAGGTCATCATCCCGGAACCTGCTTATCCCGCATACTCACTTTTGACCAAGGCCTCGCGAGCCAAGGCCGTTTTTGTCTCCTGTCTTAAAGACGACGCTGCTGGTAACTCAAAAATTATGTGGGAAATTAATGTCGATAAAATTAAGGCCGCAACAACCTCAAAAACAAAAATCATAGTATTTTCAAGTCCGACAAACCCAACCGGACTTGTCGTACCAAAATCTACCATTTTAGAACTTTTAGACTGGTGCGAGCAAAAAGGTATCTACCTTATTGTTGACGAGGCGTACAGAGATTACATCTTCGACGAATCATTTGAATCAATGCTTTCAATTATCGGACAAAGCGAAAGATTAATCTCGATTAGCAGTTTCTCAAAAAATATGGCAATGAGCGGCTGGCGAATTGGATATCTTGTAGCACATGAAACACTTATTCCTACTTTAGCCCGCATGCAGGATGTACTGCTGAACTGTCTGAACAACACTGCCCAGTACGCAGCCATGTATGCAATGACCAGACCCGATTTGGTGCAAGAACTTGCAAAAAAAGTGACGGCAGGAAAAGATGCCGCAGTCAAATGCCTTCAACCGCTTGTGGACAAAGGGATATTCTCCTTTGAAGAACCCAAAGGTGGTTTTTTCTTATTCTTACAAACAGATCAATCGGATGCAACCGACCTTTGCATGAGTATTTTGAATAAGGCAAAAGTAGGAATGGTCCCGGGCAGCAGTTTTGGAGTAAGCGGCAAACCGTTTATACGACTCTGTTTTGCTCGTGATGTTCAAGTCATTCAAGAGGGCATAGATAGATTGAAAAAGTTTTTTTTATAAAAAAACAGGATTTGATATGTATAAAAAAAGAGAACATATTCACTTCATGGGTATTGGCGGCATAGGGATGAGTGGTATAGCCGAAATATTGCGGCTGCAAGGGTATGCTGTAAGCGGGTGCGACCTGGCAACTTCCGGTAAGACAGTAGATTATCTTGCAAAAATAGGTTGTAAAATTTCATGTGGTCACAACAAAGATCACATCCAAGACGCCGATGTGCTTGTCTACTCTTCAGCGGTAGACAGACAAAACCCGGAAGTTATTGCAGCGCTTGAAAAGGGCATTCCGGTTATTCCTCGTGCAATCATGCTAGCAGAACTCATGCGTACCAAGTTTAGCATTGCAGTCTCAGGAACTCACGGCAAAACTACTACCACATCACTTATTTCGCATATCATGATTGAAGCCAAACTTCAACCAACCGTTATTATCGGTGGCGTACTAAAAAGTATTGATAATAACGCTCAATTGGGTGGCGGCAATGTTCTGATTGCCGAGGCTGACGAGAGCGACAGATCTTTGCTTTATCTTCATCCGACAATGGCTGTTGTGACAAACATCGACAGCGACCATCTTGATACTTATCGCGATATTAACGATATCAAAAACACCTTTAAAGATTTTCTGGCACGTCTGCCATTTTATGGCAAAGCCTTTCTGTGCATCGACGATCCGAACATTCAATCAATTCTGCCATTGCAGCACATTAACGTCGTAAAATATGGTCTGTCCGAAAGTGCGGATTTGATGGGGGAGATAGTCGATCTTGGTAGAACCCAAACCAACTTTAATATTTACAAAAACAGAGTCGATCTTGCAACCGGATTACTGCAAAAAGAGTTACTGGGAAATGTGACCCTAAACATTGCAGGACAACACAATGTCCTGAATTCACTGGCTGCAACGGCAATGTGCTTGGAATTTGATATTCCGTTCTCCACTATTGCAGCAGCTCTGCAAAGCTTTAAGGGCGTTGAACGCCGTTTTGAATTCAAAGGCACATTTAAGGGCGCAGATCTTTTTGATGATTATGGCCATCATCCAACAGAGATCAAAAACACATTAATAGTAGCGCATAAACGTAAGAATAAACGTTTACATGTTATTTTCCAGCCACACCGTTTCACCAGAACACAAAAGTGCTGGAACGAATTTGTTGAGGTTCTCTCAAGTCTGAATTCCCAATACAAAATTGATTCTTTATATATCACCGAAATTTATCCCGCAAGCGAGCAGCCGATTCCCGGAATCACAAGTGAAAATCTTGTGGCTGCCATCAAAGAAAAAAATCCTCGGCTAAAAGTTGTTTGCATGCCCACTTATGACCAAATTACCCAGGCAATCCAGCCTGAAATCGAAGATGGCGATCTGGTCTTAACAATTGGAGCGGGTAAGGTAAACAAAATTTCCGAGGCTCTGGCTTTAATCAAATAGCACCCAATCATGCATTTAAACTAATCTTAATTTACAGTACCAAAATTAACTGTTACTTTGGTACTGTAAATTAAGATTTTTCAATTTGCAGTACCAAAGGGTTGGATATGCCAAAGCAACGAACCAATAAGTTTATCGGACGCAAAGAAGAACTTGCAGAGCTTGAACGGTTTACAAAAAAAACATCGGCTTCGTTTATTGTAGTACGAGGCAGAAGGCGTATTGGAAAAAGCCGATTAATTGAGGAGTTCGGGAATAATTTTGATAAATTTTATAGTTTTATAGGCCTACCGCCTGAAAAAAATGTAACGCCGCAGCATCAACTAGAAACCTTTTCCCTCCAGATTGCACAACAGTTTAAAACACCAAGGGCACGTTATGATGACTGGAGCGATGCATTATGGGCCGTTGGTGAACGAGTACAGGCAGGAAGGATTTTACTGTTATTTGATGAAATCTCCTGGATGGGATCGCAGGACCCAACATTTCTTGGGAAAATTAAAAACTTTTGGGATCAACATCTTAAAAAAAATGATCAGCTAATATTCATAATATGCGGCTCAGCATCTTCATGGATCGAAAAAAACATATTAAGCAGTACCGGATTTTTGGGACGCATCTCATACACATTAACGCTTGAAGAAATTTCATTGCATGAATGCACACTTTTTTGGGGAACAGGCTCAAAACGCGTCTCCGCCTACGAAAAACTAAAAATTCTTTCAGTTACAGGCGGCATCCCAAAGTACCTTGAAGAGATTGATTTCAAACTGAGTGCTGAAGAAAACATCAAAAATTTATGCTTTAAAAAGGGCGGCTTTCTGGTAAACGAATTTAATAACATTTTCTCAGATCTGTTTTTGCGCGATAGCGTTCTGTACCGAGATATTGTTCAAACCCTGGTTTCAGGATCAAAAGAGTCCCTGGAGATTTGTAAAGATTTAGACATTGAACAAACCGGAAGATTTAGTGAATATATTGGAGAGTTAGAGTTAGCCGGATTTATTAAACGAGATTATACATGGCACATTGAAAGCGGGCATGACTCAAAGTTGAGCAAATATCGTCTCAGCGATAACTATCTACGTTTTTATTTAAAATACATTGATAAATACAAAACAAAGATTGCAAGAGATAGCTTTGCGATAAAATCAATCAGCAGTCTGCCTGAGTTGCAAACGATTATTGGACTGCAATTCGAAAATCTAGTCCTCAACAATCGCAAAGAGATTCATAACAAGCTTGGGCTGCGCGCCGAAGATATTGTATCCCAGAATCCATATTTTCAGAGAGCAACCAAAAGACTGGAGGGCTGTCAAATCGACTACATGATACAAACCAAATTTAATACTCTGTATCTTTGTGAAATTAAGTTTTCGAAAAATCCCATCGATTCCAAAGTTATCAATGAGGTAAATCAAAAGATCAATCGATTAAAAATTCCCCGAGCTTACTCGATACGGCCGGTGCTGATACATGTTAATGGGGTGGATGACGACGTTGAAATATCTGATTTTTTTGCCGCAATCATTGATTTTGGAAGTTTATTAGACATCTCCTAGCACATAACAAGAAACAATAGCGGATGTAGCCGTTTGCAGCTACACCCGCTATTGTTTCTTGTATTAAATTTCTTAGAACTTAAATTCGAATCCAATATTCATGTGATAAGCAGTGTCTGAACCCAATCGATACTCTCTTGGATTATAATGTTCAACAGGGAGTGCAAGACTTCTAAAATAATCCTCATCGAGTGGAATACCTTTTATATCTTCAAAATATCCGCCTGGGAAAAACGCCGCAAACTTCCCAAACAACGTCAGATCTTTTAAAATCTCACTCTTAATAACAAGATTCAATTCCGTACCCATGTAATCTCGAGCCCTGTTAGGAGACACAAAAGCCTCGTTGTTTTTATAATCAATCTTATGGGAACTTTTTGTCGTCAAAAATCCAATAACATTAGGATTGATAGAAACCTTTTTATTTTCACCATATGATGGTTCCCATGTTAAACCAGCTCCATACATCTGGATATTTGTAAAAGATAAATCCGTCTCGGCATCAATTAACGTTTGTGGATAAGATAGCGCAAGAGGACGTAGCAGAAACCGTTGATCTAAAATAAATATGCTTGGAACACGTTTTCCATAATAACCTTCATGCAAGCCAACAAACCCGTGATATTTCTTGTTCTGCTGTTCTCTGTGTGGATCAACATCACCGGAAGCATAGCCCATAGAAAGAGCCACCTTGAGATTCAATTTTCTAAAATTGTATGCCCCATCCAACACAGCCATAAAGCCACGGAACTCATTTCTGTAAGCATATCGAAAGCGATCTTTCTCAAGTGGATGTTCTTTTCCCCCTGTATTTCTGTACACAGACCCCGGCGTCGGTTTTGGCTCATAACCTGGAATATAACCACCATTTTTATTTCCGGTTCCCGGTCCAAAATCGACAGAGTATGCTTTTTTACTAATATCATTTACCCTAGCAGGTTCTCCTGCAGCTCCCGCATTCACATCAATTATATTTGTGTAGTATTCGTACAAATAGCCACCAGAATCCCGTGTAATCTTAGACACGTTTCTGTCAATAGATTGCAACCTTTCTGAGCCAAAGTTAAATGCTACCTCGCTGCCCCACTCAAGATCTTGATATGTATGTTCAAAACCCAATCCATAAGCACCCAATGTCGTATTTGTGTCAGGATAAACTTCAACCCACTGGTCTGATGCAAAATCACATGAAACGTACGGTTCAATTTCTAACTTGCCAAACTTGTCATTGCTCAAAGCCACCCACTTTAATCTTGCAGCAATAAGATCATTATTTTTTGCAATACCTCTCCATGGAGAATCTTTTCTACCCATGTAATTATACTTAATAGGATTAGTTGTATCAGAAAGAGTCTTGCCTCTCTCTTCAAATCTTGCATAGTACAAATCGTACCACAGGGTATCCTTGACCACCTCACCAAAAAGATCAATACCAGGGGCTGCTTTATCTTCAGCTGGATATGAATAAATTCCTAAAAAGAATTCGTTATATCCAAATCCACTGCCAAGCGCAATTCCTCGTCCCAACTGAAATGGAAACCAACCAAGTTCCAAATTCTGTAGATAATTATGTCCTTTTGCCCCAAACACAGGATTTAATGCAAATTTAATCCATGCTTCTCTAAACCATAAAACAGCTCTTGACGTGTAGTGACTGTGCCCACCGAACAGGGTTTCATCCAGCTTAATTCTTGCAGGTGAGGATGATCCTGAATCTCTGTCGGCAAATGACAAGCCCCTGCCCCAAATACCTTTGTGTCTAAGCCCAAGATACGCTTCTACTGCGTCATACCCAAACTTTTCTTCACCATATGCAAAATCAAAATTCAGATCTATCGTCTCTTTAAAATATTCGTTCTGATCCGGAATTTTATTATTAAGCATGTATGAATTGGCATCAAAGTAATTTTCTATTTTGATCGAACCATCAAGAGTTAGCTCATAATCCCCCTTTTTTATAGAGATCTTAGGCTTCGTACCTGCCATAGCACTTGCTAACTCAGTCTGTTTCTGTAAGTCAGCCTTCAAAGGCGAATCTTTCAAAGACGGATCTACAACTTTATCCGCAAATAAACTCAAGCAACTCCCCACTGCAACAAGCGCAATCACCGTGCGCAACCCGTACCTTGCCATAACATCCTTTCTTGATGCTTTAACATAAATAACACATAATAAAAATGGAAGAATAATGATCACTTACCTTTGCGATTTTGTCAATGCAGAAAAAAGCAATTTTCATAAGACCGATTTAACTAAAATAGCAAACAAGGATCGGGGAATTTCACCCGTTTCCCAAAAATTTTATTTACTCTATTGACCGGCACCCCCCAAGCCTGATACAAACGTTACTAAGTAGTTTGGTAACTCGATAACTAGTAAGGAAAGGAACGAAATCAATGGAAAAAACTTATTTGCACAAAATCGCAATGCCCATACTGCTAGCAATGTTATTAGCCGGCGGAATGGGAAAGCTCTGGGGCATGAAAGAGCATATTGTACGAGAACCTGTAATAAAAGAGCATATTGTACGAGAACCTGCAATACATGAACCTGCAATACATGAAGAAATTGCAATGCATGAAGCAGTTAAGCAAGAAGCAACAGCAAAACAAACAGAAGCAGCTAAAAAACTTGGGGAGGCTGCAACGAAGCAAACAGCTGCTGAGGAAGGCCTAAAAAAACATCTAGAAGAAGTAAAGACAAAAGGTACTATAAAGGAGGAACTCCACACACAAATAGATAAGGCAGAATCAGTCGATAAACTAAAAGAGTTATCCAAAGGGTACAGAGAAGGCACCCCAGAAAAAGAGGCTCTAACGAAGGCTATAGAGCTTAAAACCGCGGCAGAGGATGCAAAAAAAAGCATAGCCGAGCATCAAGAAGAAGTGGGCAAACAACAAAAAACAATAGAGGAGAAAAATGCAGCAATAGAAGAAGGGAACGCTAAGCTCAAGAAATTACAAGCTGGAGAATCTCTAACCGAAGAAAAAGCGGCCACCCCAACCAAAGAAAAAACTTCAGAAAAACTAGCCGCAAAGACAGCAAAACCTGGCGAAGAAGAAAAGCCCGTAGCCGAAGGTACGGAAGCAGATAATGGAAAAGCAGGAAAAACCAAAAAAGAATGGAGTTTGAAAAGAAAAGATTGGATGTCGGTCTCCCTGGAGTATTTTCAGGAGGAGGGCTCGTCCTCGCAAGCCTTATCGGATTGAGTGTATCACAAGTAAGCAAAGCCGCAGCAGAATTTGTAAATGATTTCAAAAAGGATTGGGGAATCGGTGGAGATAATCCGGACGGCGATAACTCATCAGGTAATACGCCAGCTCCAAAAGCTGATCCGGATGATCCGGATTATGCCAAAACATTGGGAGATGTTGTAGCTCTATTCACAAATTTTGATCAAGATCTAAAAAAGATGTTGGAAGAAAATGCTGATTACACAGCCAAGTCCGTTCAATTCGAAGCAGGAACGGTAGAAATCGACGGGAATGAAGTCGCAGTAAGCATCAGATGGGACATGGAGCAGAACGATTTAGGCCTACCACTTATACCGGTTATAATCACTCTCTCGCCTGAAGATCTGCGCGGTTTTGCATTAACCCCTGCCGACATTTTAGGAAAAATGGATGAGGGGCCTGCGAAAGATGCACTCACTTTGGTGTTAAACCCAACGGCCTCGTTGATATTTACAGTCAAACTCATACAGTTGTACAACACTGCATCCAAAGAGTATCCAAATGATGATTTTGCAAGAATTGAGTATATGCTTGATGAGGCAACAAAACTGTACTCTCGTTTTGTTCTTTCAAAAAATGAAGATGTAACACCGGATGCATTGAATTCGTACCTTCAACAGTATCAGACAATTGTCGAAGTTTTAAATGATAAAAACGTTAAGGTGTATAAAGCTTTGACAGATGATAGCGATACGGCACTTGATCAACAAAAAACAGCCTTTATGGACATGCAGCAATCAGAGATGATGGAAGGGCCACTTCTTGACGCAATTAAAATATTTTACAATAACTTTTATCAGATCTATTACAAAAAATTCAAAAACGATGGTAAGTATGTTGAATCACCGCTCACACCCGGAACCAGAGCTACCAAAAATATGTTGCAAGCCATTTTTTACAGAGGTTTACAAGATACAGTACGCGCTGCGCAAGAGCTGCAAAATGCTGATGGGCAAGTAACATTGCGCCGTTTGGATGGAACTTCATATACAGTTAGCCCTAAGATAGATCTTAATGCTTTAATTGAAAAACCATCCTCAGCAATTGAGGCTGCATCAGGTAGCTTAAAAGATGCAATACTAGGGATTAAAAAAATAATAGATGCAGCAAAGGCTGCAAAAGAGGTTGTGGTATCAAAAGATATGGGAAGTGCTAAAGATGCATACGAAAAGGCCATTAGTGGCGTAAAAACAGCTAGCGGCGCTGCAGCCGACGCTCTTCTTAAATTCCGTAAGACGTTTGCACCATTCTATCCATTAACCTGGGACGACGGAACATCACTCACCCCTGCTGAGTTTTTGGTTGCCAATATAAAAGATCTTAACGCTGCAGACCCATCTAATATTAAGAACCTTATCTCCAAAGTTTATGCCCCATTCAGCAAGGAGTTGGGACTTTCGGTGGAAAACCTTTTGGGCAGCACTCAAGTCACGGGCGTGGACAAAGCCGTTGGCACTGTTATAGGTAAAGTGAAATCGCTTGTTAAAGGTAGCACAGGCTCTACAATCAGTGCAACAACTTCGGACGCCACAACATCTGCAGCAGTTGCAGCAACTGCTGATTAAACAACCAAGTATTCAAAAATAGCAATAGATATCAATAGAAACGGGGCCGAAACAAACGGCTCCGTTTTTTATTTCTAATTTTTCTGGTAAATTGAGTTGTATATGTTTTATACCATTCTGCGTAATTAAAGTACCCAAACTTGCCCGCTCCCAGCCGTCGCCTTCGCTTCGCTCATGGCTTGTATGTTAGAAATCTATTAAATAAATAAGAATTTTATTAACTTTATTCCAGAGTTATTTTTTTTAATATCGATTGTTCAAGGAAGTTGATAGATCTCGTGCTCGAGCTGATCATAAGGGATCGTGCCATAGTTTGAGACTATCAACTTACATTAAACAACCTCGAACAATCACTTGAGACGTATTGGGTACGATCTCGCATGTTTACAAGCCAGAGGTAATCGTTATGGTATCAAATATATATGTAGGCGTCGATATTTCTAAAAACAGCTTAGATATTTGCATTTATCCTGAAAAAACACTCTTAAAAATAGACAACACAGAAGCTGCGATACAGGGTTTCATTAAAAAAATAGCCCAGCAAGATATTGCACAAATAGCATGTGAAGCAACAGGAGGATATGAAAAGCTGCTTGCAACGCTGCTAAAAAAGAATGGCTACAACCTTTGGATTATTGATCCGAGGCGAATAAGGGGTTTTATTGTTTCAACTGGATGCAAAAGCAAAAACGATAAAATTGATGCACGAAAAATTGCTGAATTTTGTTCTAAAAATACGCGTGGCTATTCGACGGTTGAAAAAACTGAGAATCAAGCCAAATTGCAAGCTCTCGTTAATCGTAAAAACGATCTTACCAAGTTTTTGGCTGCGGAAAAAACAAGATTAAAGCAACCTTCACATGCAATGAGTTTACCGAGCATTAAACGTTTGATTAAAATTTTTACCGCAGAAATCAAGACGGTAGATACGCAAATATCTGGCTTACTCAAAAACGATAGCGAACTTGGTCAAAAAGCTGAGATTTTAGAATCTATACCTGGAATTGGAATTGCCTCTGCAGCTCTTCTTTTATCACATGTTCCAGAGCTTGGAACAATAAGTAACAATAAAATATCGGCTCTTGTTGGTGTGTGTCCATATGACAATGAAAGCGGTAAATTCAAGGGTAAGAGAAGAATTCGGGAGGACGGATGACCCCGAGAAATCAGATTTACATGTGCGCATTAACAACCATTAAACATAACCTAATTCTTAAAGCCTTTTATGATCGCTTGATAAAAAATCAAAAACCGTTCAAAGTGGCCATAGTTGCCGTTATGCGCAAACTAATTATTCTTGCCAATTCGCTGTTAAAAAGAGGCGAGTTATGTAAAGTTTAATTTTCGAAAATTTTTAAAAAAAGTTTTGACTTTTAACACAATCACTATGGCGGGCAGGCTGTGGTGAGTGTTTTTTGCAGGCCGCACCCTTCGATACGCGCACTGCGTGCGCACTCAGGGCGAGCGGCCAAAAAAAACGTACGTGGGCGTCGAAGCCTTGGCGAAGGCGGCTTGATGTGGTTTAATAGAAGTGGACACTAAAGTTAGGCGGGGTAAGATAGATAAACAACCATTAACGAAAGTGTCCTATGAAAAGAAAATACACATTGGAATTTAAAAGGGAGGCTGTAAAACTTGTCACAGAGCAAGGATATAGTCAAAACAAGGCTGCCACCGTGCTTGGGATAAATAGTAAAAATGTTAATCGATGGATAACTGAATCAACAGGTGCGGGTAATGGAACAGCTAGTAAAACGATAACGACGATAACGCCCGAGCAGGAAGAGATTAGGCTCCTACGTAAGGAAAATGAGCGCCTAAAGATGGAGCGTGAAATATTAAAAAAAGCGGCGACCTTCTTTGCCAACGAAAAGTTTTAAGATACAAATTTATTCATGAGCAAGAGAAGGTCTATCCGATAATGGTACTGTGTAAGGTAATGGAAGTGGCACGAAGTGGATATTATCAATATTTGCAGAATAAAAATAAATCCACTACTGATCGAGAGATAAAACTGACGTTTGAATTAAAAGTGCTACATAAAAACAGTAGAGGAAGTTACGGAAGCAGACGTATGGCAAAGGCTTTATCAGCACAGGGTCACAAAATTGGAAGATACAAGGCACGACGGTTAATGCGTCAAAACGGAATTTCATGCAAACAACGTCGTCGGTATACTGTGACAACCCAAAGTGATCATGCATTGATGGTTGCAGATAATTTACTCAATCGTAATTTTTACATTGAACACCCTAACCTCAAATGGGTTGCTGACATTACTTATTTATGGACAGCTGAAGGATGGTTGTATATTGCCGCTGTCCTTGACCTTTTTTCGCGTCGTGTTGTTGGGTGGGCAATGTCAGATAACATGCGTGCAGACCTTGTGGAAAATGCTTTTGTCATGGCAACGATACGTCGCCAGCCAGATAACGGAATTCTACACCATTCTGATCGTGGGATTCAGTATGCTTCGCAACAGTATCAACAAATATTACAACGAGCTGAAGCTGTTGTTAGTATGAGCAGAAAAGGTAATTGCTGGGACAATGCTGTGATGGAGAGATTTTTTGGAACCTTAAAATCAGAGCGAACCGATGGCAAAAATTATGCAACTCGAGCTGAGGCTAAGTCCGATGTAATCGACTTTATTGAAATGTTTTACAATACTCAACGGCTGCATTCAACTTTGAATTACATGAGCCCCGTTGATTATGAGGCACGTTATGAAATGAGCGTTAGTGCTGTGCCAGTTTAATTAAGAGAGTAGGGTGAAGTCGCCCTGCCGGCGATAGAGGCAATTGGTTACAATTTTAAATATTGCGATTATGAAATGAATGTAAAAACCGCGCCTAATTTTTTTTGTACATTTTTACTTGACCAGAACAGCTCGAACCATGCGGGCATAAGACTTACTTTGAATGGTATTACCCCCGAAAGAAAAAAATGATTAAACCGGTTATTTACTGGCAAGATCCGGACACAGAAAATAAAATAATAAAAGCCCTGCAAGACAACAAAGTCTTGATAACAACCACAGACACAATTCCGGGATTTCTTGCCAACACAACTGAACAAAGCTTTGAGTCACTAAACAAGATCAAGGGCGGCCGGCAAAACAAGCCATATATCATCCTGATCTCTGATGTAAGTAAATTGGATTACTTCGTTGACACGCAACAATTTAACACCAAACTTATCCAGCAACAAACCCAACAGCCTAACCCGCAAATCCAAAAATTGGTTACTAAACTTTGGCCCGGGCCACTGACTATTATTTTTAAAGCAAAAAAAGAACTCCCTAATTTTTTAAAATCAGAGCAAGGAACGATGGCAATCCGTTGCCCAAATTACACTCCGTTGCTGGCAGTATTAAAACATTTCAATGGACTGTACTCAACAAGTGCCAACACAAGTTTTGAAGTTGCCCCAATTACAATTGATTCTGTTGATCAACAAGTCGCATCACAAGTGGCATATCTGGTAGATGACAAAGAACAGAAGAGCACCGAAAGCCATCCTTCGCTTTCGCCCTATGGGCTCATAGCTATGGATGGTAAACCATCAACAATTTTGGATGCTTCGCATCTAGATGCTTCGCAAACAGATCAAGTTCGCGTCGTACGAGAAGGCGCATACTCAATACAAGACTTAGAAAAAATTTTGGGGAAAATTAAAGATGTTTAATTTCACAATATTTTTCGGGGACAAAAGTAATTGCACCGTCAGTCATAAATCAAAAGAGTTCGAGGGGTTTTGTAATAAACTGGCTCAAAAGCATGAGCTCAAAAAAATAATTTTCTCAGAACAGGTCCACGGTACTGCCGGAACTTATATTGGGCTTCTCCCGGAGCCTGGCGCGTCACCCAAGGGTGATGGTTCGACAAGCTCACCACGAGCGCGCCTACTTAATCCGCTCATCCTGAGCCTGTCGAAGGATCGTCCTGCCGTGCCCGCCGACCGTGTCCGCCATAGCATTTCAGATGCGACGGCGGAAGCTATCCCAAGCGAAGGCTGGGAGCCTGTCGAAGGATGCGAGCAAAAGACTTTTGAAAAAGCAGTTCAGAAAACATTATTCAGTCTTGTTGGCGACTTTTTAATCACAAATCAAAAAAATATTGGCATCGGAGTTTTAACAGCAGATTGCCTGCCAATAATTTTTTATGACACTA